>NZ_DASYWN010000064.1:0-187716 GCF_035935975.1 Bradyrhizobium sp. | reverse complement strand
TGCTTCTTCCAGAGCGCCATGATCTGCGGTCCGATGGAATAATTGCCGGCCCTAGCTTTCGCCGTAAGACCCCGCAGGTATCCGCCCGGGCTTTTGACCTCCGCCGAGCGTTGCAGGATCGCGGCGATCGTAACCGCTGCATCGCCCTCCCCCATCGCGTCCACGGCGTCTTCCCAGGCGCTCGGGCTGACCCCCAGCGCCGATCGAACAACCGCGGCCGTCGCGATGAATTCGGGCCAGCTTCCGATTCCTGTCCGCGAGTACATCGCGATGTCGGGGCAAGCTTTGAGGATCAGCCCCAACGGGAATCCCGTCGTCTGTTGGCTCCTCCTCTCCGGCACCGGTTGGGTTTCACGGATCGGTCCCCCGCCTTCTTGAGAGGCTGGTTCAAGTTCAATAAAGGGGTCTGGATTTGAATTCTGATAGTGCGCGCCGGAATGGCTGTCATTGCCGTCCGTTTTTTGTGCAGAGAGATGAGAATCCAACAGCTTGCCCGCCTCTGCGGCGAGACGCTCCAGGCTTTCGGCAAGAGGTTCGAGGAGGCCTAGCCCGGCCACTCGCGGCAAGCGGCCACTGAGGCCGGCGAAGCGCCTCCGGACATCCCCCCAGTCGCCCTGGGCCCCCTCCTCCGCTGCGACGGCAATCATCTTGGCTATATCCCGCCGGAGTATCGAGACACGCTCCCGCGCCAAGGCAATGGTGCGACGCTCGATCCTCACCTCGTCGGCCAGACGATCGAACTCCTCGGCCCGCGCCACGATCGGCGTCAGGTCGAACCCGAACGCCTGCTCGATTGTGCCATCGCCAGATCGCCGAGCGTATCGCTTTCCGTTGGGGCTATCGCGGCGGATGATGAGTCCCGCGTTGACCAGCGCGAAGAGATGCCGGCGTAGCGTAGTCCCTGCCATGCCGTGCGTGCGCTCGCTCAGAGACGCGTTCGAGGGAAAGACAACGAGGTTGCCAGGGGTGAGAGCCGTCTCCGGTAGACACGTCAGCAAGCCGTTGAGCACGGTCAACGCACGATCCGAGATATCGAGCCGCTCCCTCGCATCGGTGATCGCGCGGAAGATCTTCCACTTGTGAACTACTCTGTCTTCAGGGCATGCCTTCGCGGCCGCCTGGCTCGCCACCATGGCAAGCGACAGCGTCCGCCGCCCGAAGGGCGTCGTTGGGTGACTGTCGGTCATGTTCTTCGCCTTTCCAGGCAAAGAAAAAGCGCTCGGCGAATCGATACCGCAGCAAATACGCTTGACTGGGATTCGCGTCCGTGATTCTCTAAGGCTGCTTACACGTTAGAGAAGGCTTCCGGGCGGAGACGTTTCGGGGGCCTTTTTCTTTGCGTTCTACTCCTCTGTTAAAAATCGATACGCCTACTGATCGCGCGGCAAGCCTTCTTTTGCTGGCTGCGCCATGTTCTGCAGAAGCCTCGGGAAGCGCGCTTATGCAGTTCCCTTGAGGTACTCCACGTAGAGTTCACCTAGTCGCCCTACGACGAATTCGCCGAACCCAGGAGCGACCTTTTCGTTTACCGCGAGGGTGGTCTTTTCCGTTTTGCGGTCGATCGAGGCGACTGCCTTGCCGTCGGCCGATGTCCAAGACTCGGGTTCCGTTCGCTGCGGCCTGGGCGCAAGCGCTGCGCAAACGGCAAGGAAGCGCGCATCCGAATCTTTACTTAGAAAGGCCTGGCTCGAAATCAGCGGCGCCAAGTCGCCGATTGCTTCCTTGCCCTGGAGCAAGGCTTCGAGCTCCATCCACCGTCTCCGGCCAGTTTTCGGCGCTGGGCCGATTGCGTCGATCAACGCACGCGGAATAGCGCGGCCGACCGAGATCAGGCGAGAGAGTTCGGTCTTGTCGACGCTGAGGGCGGAGCCGATCGTGTCGCGCTTGAACTCGCGGTCCTCGAGGGTGACGGCGTATATTGCCCTCTCGATGAACGAAAGATCCTTCCGCTCGCCATTCTCCTTGCCTTGTGCCACCACGAGCTCTTCGTCGGTCATCTTCCTGATGACCGCACGGACCGGCCTTCCGAGCGCCTTCAGCGCCCTCACTCGGCGATGACCGTAAGCCGTCTGGTAGCGGGTCGGCTGACTGGGATGAGGGCGCAGCAAAACGGGAACGAGCTGGCCGTTGGCAGAGATCGATTGGACCAGAGCCTCATGCTCTTCGTCGGTACCAGGCATCCGGTCGGGCACGATCGATGCGTCGATCAGCGAGGGATCGATTTCGAGCACTGTCTCGCCATTGGCGAACCGATCGGCCAGCGCTCTCGCCGCTTCGCTCTCGGCAGACAGCCGCTCAAGCGATCGGCTCATGGCTCCGACAACGCCACGCCCGCCGAGGGTCGGCTGAGGTGCCCTTCCCTCCTGCGCCGGCGGCGCGCTCGGAGCGGCCTGCGTGGCATCGCTCAGCAGATCGCTGAGTAGGTTCTTGCGTCCCATCAGGCTCTCCCCCACGCCGCTTGCATGAGATTCTGGATCTCCCCATTGACGCCGTCGAGCGACTCCATCGCGCGGTCGTAGGTCGATCGCGTGAACTGTTCGCGCGGCACCTCGTAGAGGGTTTGCTTGGTGATGCCGGCGTCGCTGATTGCAGTGCTTTTCAGCATCATGTTTGTGATCATGCGATCGCCGAAAAGCGATCTCATGAATCCGACCATCTGCGCCTGGGGACCATCGCCAGGTTCGTAGCGAGTGACGAGATATCTCATCCAATCGTAATTCATGTTGCCGCCGGCCTTCGCGACGACTTCCAGCAAGTCCGAGGTCATCAGGAGAAATTGCGACATCGACATCACGTCGAGCATCTGGGGATGCACCGGGATGAGGACCGCGGTCGCGGCGCATAGCGCCGACAGCGTGAGAAATCCCAGCTGGGGCGGACAATCAATGACCACGGCGTCGTAATTCGCCTCCACCGACCCGAGCACCGTCGCCACCCTTGCGAAGAAGAGTGGATCTCCGGACTGCCGCTGGGCCAGAGCCTTGGGCGTCTCGTGCTCGAACTCCATCAGTTCGATGTTTGCTGGCACGATATCCAGGAGCGGGAAGTAGGTCCGTCGGATGATGTCGCTCAGTTCGCGGCGGCTGTCGTCGTAGCGGATGGCACCATACAAGGTGCCGTTCTCTTCGACGTCGAATTCGGGCTGGTATCCATGTAGCGCCGACAAGGACGCCTGAGGATCGAGGTCGACGGCAAGAACGCGATATCCCTGCAAGGCGAGGTGCTGGGCCAAGTGTGCCGCGCTGGTGGTCTTGCCGCTGCCGCCTTTGAAGTTGACGACGGCTATGACCTGCAGGTGCTCTCCTTCCCTGCGCGTCGGCAGATATCGGCGCGAGGCCTTTCCGGTCTCGTCGAGATAAGTCCGAAGGGCCTGGATGTCGCCCAAGGAATAGAGTCGTCGGCCGGCCGGCCCGATCTCGGGATCGGGCCCCTTCTTCTCGAGCGACAACTGCCGCAAATAGGAGTCGTTCACGCCGATCAACTTGGCCGCTTCGCCGGACGAGAATCGACGTAAGGTTTTGGCGGCTTTCGGCGGGAAGAGTTTCAGCCTGTGGGCGACAAGCTTCGCCGACAGCTCGCGAGCGTCCGCAGCGATCAGTTCATGGATCGCGCGAGGCTCATTTAACGCCGAATGATCGGCGGCAGTTTGCTCTGTCAAAGACACGGCGGCATCTCGTGGTTACGACATTTTGCCGAAAACTCTACATTCGGCGTTAGTAACTCCGATTCTGTATCGCTCGGCAATGAAGAAAGGGTTAACGAGACATTAAGGCGGGACGGCGCTGGCTAGGCCAACGAACCAGTCGTGCAAAGGCCGAGCTCTGCGCGTATCGCGATTCAACGGGGCAGCGACAATGCGGTCGCAAAGCGGTCCCCTCGCTCGGCGAAGTTCGCCCGCAATCACCGTCAGCTATCTAAAACGTGGCGTCGGCCAGACTGCTCGACGTCGAACTCCTCAAGCACCGCAGGAGTCGTTCGGCGCCACCAGCTACAAGATCGCGGCTCCCTCGCCGTCAAACATCCTGCCGTGGAAGACCCCTCCACGTTCAGAAATCATGATGGGGCCATGAAGATTTCTTCCGCCGAGCAGTAGGCGGCTGCCAGCTCAATGCAGTCTTTGTCTGGGATAGAAAATCTTTGAAGCGCGCGCGATGGAAGTTCTCGGCCCGTGACGAGATGAAGGAGCTTACGATCACAAAAGGAGAGCCCTTCTCTCTAGGACTTCCGAGCGACACACCGGGCGTCGCCAACTTTCTTCGTGGGCTGAGCCGGCTTTGGTCCTTTCGAGCCACTCTACTCCCCGCATCGTCTGCACCAACCGCAAGACGATGCCCCATGTCGGCATCGAGCCAGCGCAGAACCTCATCGCCATCAAAGATCGGCCCGGCCAGAGAAGGGTGCCTATCGATCTAGTCTCGCACCAGCCGGACACTGGATGACGGCCGCGAGCCGAACACCTTCTTGGGCGTATTTCCGAGGACCTCATTCGGACCACCCAAGCGAACTCTCACATCTTCGGCCTGCCCGGGGCCCATGCGCCCCATTAGAGTCGAATTCCAAAAGGCTTTCAGCGGAAGGGCCGGCCAGGCTCTTACCAGACGTGCCCGCCGCAGCTGTGATCGAACATGTTCGCGAGACCAATCTCGGAATTTATGATTTTCGGTCGGCCCAGGCCTGCTGGTCAAAAAAGCTTGCCCCCAGATTGTCGAGTTTGGCGAACCGGATCGGATGTGGTTGGCTCCACCCATCAAGGTCTGGCCCCTACTTCCAGTCGCCTTTCCTAGAGCGAGGGACCGGGCGATGTAGTACCTTGGGAAAGTTGACCGCGGTCAACTTTCCCAAGGCACCGAAGGCCGGACTTATCCCTCGTAATCCTGCGCGAAGTCAGCACCTCGCCGAGTGTAGGAACCCTACCTCGCGCGAGGACTATCCGGTATCATGACACCTATTCGGGTCTCCTTTGCGCTTCGGGGACCCGAAAGTTGACCGCGGTCAACAAGAAAATCTAAGCATCAGTGCGCGCCGGGAATCCCAGGGGCAGGCGCTCCTTTGGAGCGAAGATTCATTCCGTGCCCGAGGGGCTTGGTCCGAAGGAAAGTTAAAGGAGGGGGAACTTCAATCGACGTTAACCATCAAATGCCGCTAGCCTCCCGTGAGGTGACAATTGGCGTCGGCCTTCAAGTGGTGTATCCGCCATGCTATATAAGGATACACAGCGGCGGATAGAGGAGCGCCCGATGGCTTTCCATATCAAGAATCCCGAGACCGACGCGTTGGCCCGCAGGGTCGCC
Source organism: Bradyrhizobium sp. (assembly GCF_035935975.1). Classification (GTDB taxonomy): domain Bacteria; phylum Pseudomonadota; class Alphaproteobacteria; order Rhizobiales; family Xanthobacteraceae; genus Bradyrhizobium. The sequence continues at coordinate 182,425 of NZ_DASYWN010000064.1, read as the reverse complement.
GCGCTCAAGAAGATCGGACTCACCGAGGCCGTGCATACGGCGCTTGCCCACGAGTTGGAGCGCGAGCAGGGCAAGCCGTCCTTGGTCGATCTGGGCGTACAGTTCTGTCGCGATCTCCGGGCCAAAAGCAATCCGCAAAAGGGCAAGCCCGCAGACAAGGCGTTCCGCGACGGCCTTTACGGGGACAATTGATGTTTATCGATGCCTCAGCGCTGACCGCCATGCTGACCGACGAAAATGAAGCGCGGGAGCTGTTGGCTCGCCTTCATCAAGCGGCTACGCGCCTGACCTCGCCGCTGGCAGTGTGGGAAGCTGCGATTGCCGTAGCCCGAGTGCTTGATCTTCCCATCTCTGAGGCTAGCGAAGCGGTCGAGAGTTATCTGGCGCTGATGGAGATCAAGATGGTGCAAGTGCCGCCCGAAACGGCCCGGATAGCGCTCGACGCCTTTGACCGTTACGGCAAGGGGCGGCACCCGGCACGCCTCAATTTCGGGGACTGTTTTGCCTATGCCTGCGCTCGCCACTTAGGGGAGCCCTTGATGTTCAAAGGCACCGATTTCCCGCAGACTGACATCGAAGCTGCATGATGCCGTCGGCGCAGGAGTGCTCAGGGGCAGGTAGGTCGGGAGATACAAATCCTGGCCGACGATCGGCCGGCGATTGGAAGGGCAGGGCCTTCCGAAGAAGGCGGGACTGTCTCAAACCACCAAAATCGATGGCAGCACACGACCCTGTCGGATGGCGCAACTGGCTAGGGTTAGCGCCCTGGGCCGCGGAAGCCACTGACTTTGTGTTCTGACGTCCAATGTTGTCGATAAGAGAGGCTAGCAAGACAACAGAAAGCGGCTGTCGCTATGACGGAATCTATCTGCCTGATAGATTCCGTTTCAACCGCACCTATTAAGGTTATCAAGCCCTTGCTCTTCGGCTACAAAACGCCAGATCCGTTGCCCTGGGCCGCTATTGCTGGCCCGCTTGCGACCGCCGAGGACGCGCTTGCCCGGCTCGACGAGCGCCTCGCAAAGAGCCCAATTCGGGATGGGTGGATCAGCCGAAACCACTTCACCGATGCCTGCGCCAGTCTATGGCTGGAGGGCGAACTCGTCCACCTCGAAGATCTGGTTCTCCATGACGCCGGCATGGATATCCGCGCACCGACCCATGAGCTGACTCGGGCACGCGCCGTACTGCGCACCCGCCGTCGCATCGTCCGGGAAAAGCCCGACTGGGCGTTGTCACCGGCGGGCCTTGCCGCCTTGCGCGGCCTGGACGGGACGGGCGACCTGGATGAGGCAGGGGGCGAGCGCGAAGAGGGTGGAGCAGGGCATTGCGATGCGAGGGAGGCCGGCGATGTGCTGGAGGCGGCGCTCGCACTAACCGCAAATGACGATGGGCTGTCTGAGGCGCTCGCTGCCGTCGATGCCGCGATGGCCAAGACCGATCGCGCCCTCGCCAGCGATAGCCCGAGTCAGTTCCGTCACGCGACCGATCGCGATCCGCTGGTCTACGACATCGATTGGGACGAGGACGACCGCCTCGCCACCTGGCGCGCCAGCGTCGATGAGGCCCACAGCTTGCCGCCGACGCTCGCAGCGGCCATCGCGGCCGACGCATGGCGCAGCATCGAACCGCTACAGCACAGGCCATGGCTAGGCCAGTTGCTGGCGGCGGCGCTGTTGCGTCAACGTGGCAAAACGCGCTCCCACCTCGCCTGCCTGCACGACGGGCTGAAAACCATCCCGCGCGAGCGGCGCCGGTCGCGCGACACCGCGACGCGGCTTGTAGCGGAGCTAGATGCGATCACGGCTGCGGCCGAGGCCGGGTTGAAGGCGCACGATCGCTGGCTCAACCAGCGCACCCTCCTCCTTCGGAAACTTACCGGCCGCCGATCCACTTCCAAACTGCCGGCGCTCGTCGATTACGTGTTGACCCGCCCGGTTGTCTCTGCCGGCATGATCGCCGAAGAATTGGGAATCACGTCACGCGCGGCGTTGAGCCTGGTGATCGAGCTTGGCCTGCGCGAGGCCACCGGGCGAGGGCGGTACCGGGCCTGGGGAATCCTCTAGGAGACCTCGGGGCGGCCGATACAGATCGCACCGCGATCGAGCGGTTGGCCGATATGCGCGCGTTCAAGACCTTACACATCGTTGACCCTGCCTTTCGGCAGGAGAAGGCCTCGCCAGTGGCGAGGCCTTCTTGCGCAGGGTTTCAGTGGCGGCTCGGGCGAGACCAGATGAGCGAGTGGCCTTCCTCGCCTTCGATCTCGACCAGGCTCGCGTAGATCGGCGCCGCGAAGCTCGGGTCGTCGAGCTTGACCGAAAGATAGTCGCGGTTCTGCTCCTGGGACTTCTTCTTCCACGCGGCGCCGAACTCGATGGTGCCGGCGAAGATGCGGTAGTCCGGGGCTTTCTCCGAGGTGCGGTCGGCCGCGACGATCTTGGCCTTCACGGTACCGAGGGCGAGAGTCTTGACGGTGCCCACGAAGCCGTTGCCGTTCACAGTGAAGTTGCCGATGGTAGCCATGTTCGTATCCTCTTCGGTTCTCGGGCCGCGACCACCGCGACCTCGATGGCTGTCGTTGACCGGAGGCGATTGGACCGCACCCGAAGGGCCGCAACGCAGTGGAGGGCGGCCAGGGCGAAGCTTTCTTGACTCGCGAGGAATGGGCGCGCAGCGACCAGCGGAAGAAAGCTGCGAACGGCCGTTGCGGTCATGGAATCGAGGCGGAGTGCAGCGACGACGGCCTTCGGTTAGACATGCCAAATCGAGGACGCACTGGGCGCGTCAGGCCGACCGCGGGGGATATGACTGGTGACAGGCAGCCGTACCGCACGACAACGGCAGAGCCACGTTGACCAAGAGACTCGCCCACGCCCCTGAGGAGTCTTTCGAGGTACGGCCACCGCGAGTGCGATGCCGGACGAACGCAATTCGAGATGCACCGCCCTCACGCCGCTGCGGGAAGAGGCCCATTGAGGAAGAGACGAACATCTGGAGATCCCAGCGGCCCCACGCGGCGAATCCCAGCCGCGCTGGACGAGGTGATGGGGGAAGTGCCTCCGCTTCCGGAAGACGCAAGCGCACGACGGTGCACGCAAGAAGGACCTCGCCGCAAGGCGAGGGCCTTGGTGAGCTCATGAAGAGCAAGGGCAAGACGCGAGCCCGTCGCGCTCATGCCGCCTGGTCGATTTCGGCCGCTTTCGGCTGAAGGTCGTGCAAATAGGTAACAGCGCGCTGCGCGTGCGCCGCCGCCGAAAAGATGAAGCGCTTGTCGTTGGCCAGCACTTCCAGCCACGACGCAAGATAGCTCGCGTGGTCTGCACGCGGCTCGAGCTCCGGCACGATGCCGAGGTCCGCGCTAAGGAAGCAGGCGCCGAGCTCTGCGACAAGCTCCTCGCGGGCGCGCTCGCTGCTGTCCTTCGCGTAGCGGCTGAGATCGCGATTGACGCGGTGCGCCGGCGCGGTCCAGTGTACGCACTCATGCGCGAGCGTGGCCGCATAACTCTCGGCGTCGCGAAAGGTCTCGAACGGCGGCATCTGGATGAGGTCGAGCGCTGGCGCGAAGAAAGCCTTGTCGCCACCGTGCCGGATGGTCGCGCCGATGTTGGCGAAGAATGCGTCCACGTGCGCGATGCGCTGCGCCGGCGGCGTGCTCGGAGCAGGGCGCGCGTAGTAGTGGTCGGGCAGGCCGTCGATCTGATCGACGCAGAACACGGTGTAGGCCCGCAGGAACGGTACGGTCCGCTCGACGTCGTGGCCGTTGTCATCCGTGTCGGTCTTGGTGATCTTGTTTGCGTAGACCACCATCGTTCCGCTCTCGCCCTTGCGGACGTGGCCGCCGAGCTCGAGAGATTGCTTGAATGTCATCCACATCGACGACGTGAAGCCGCGCGACAGTGCTTCCGACCAGAGCAGCACGACGTTGATGCCCTGGTAGGGCATTCCGTTGTGGCGCAGCGGCCGCGTGATGCGCCCAGCCGCGCTTGCCGCATTCCACGGCTTGACCCACGGCCGCACGCCGCGCTCCAGGTCCGCGACGATGCGATCGGTGATGCGCGCGTAGATGTCGGCGCGCGGTTTTCCTTCGTTCCTGCTCATTTCGATGACCTCCGTTCGGGGGCCGCGCCTGTCGCGGCCCCTCACGGGGTCCGCCGCGGCGGCACCAGGCGCTCGCGCACCCGACCGGGCCGCAGCGCAGCGGAGGACGGCGCAGCCGTTGCGCGGGCGCCGTATCCGCCGCACGGACCACCGACCGGGAGGGGCCGCGTTGGCGCGACGTGCCGCTTTTCTTGTTGGATTTGCGGCGACACGAAAAAATGGCCGGTCTCGCGACCAGCCTTCACAGCGGCAACATGTGGAAGGCGGGGCCGAAGCCCCGCCTTGAGGCTTATTCGAAGGCCGCTATCTGGGCCGCGGCGGCCTTCTTAGTGACGGTTTCGCCGGCGTGCTCGGCCTGCCGCTCGAAGGGCTTCCAGGCTTCGCCGATGACCTGCTCGTACGCGGCGACGGCGCCCTCGGCCGCCATGCGGAGCGCGTGCGCCTGGAGTCCCATGTCGGCCGCGAACTCGCGCTTGCGCTGCGCTTGGCTGTCGAAGCCGACGGGGCCGTCGAGGTCCTCATCGCGTGGGTCGTTGGCGAGCTTGGCGGTGGCTTCGCGCGCTTCGGTCACGGCGCGGGAGTAGAACTGGCCGGCGCCGTGAGCCGAACCAACGTAAGCGCCGACGATGCGCTGGAGGTGGATTTCCATCGCACGCTCGCTGAGGCCGTCCTTGAGGGCGTCGGCGGTCTCGATGACGAGGCGCTCGTGCAGCTCACGGATGCCGTCGCTGTCGAGGACCGCAAGGCCGAAGCTCTCCGAGATGCGCAACGTCTGCGCGGAGTCGGGGCAGGCGAGGCGAACCATCTCGAGCGTCGCGCCGCGGCGGAGCGGAATGACGCGGCCGGAGGCGCGAGGGGAGCGGGCGGTCTTGGTCATGATGATATCCTTTCTCGGTTTCACCTAGGGAAGCGGTCCGGCCCTTGGCCGTTGCTCCCTCGGGTGCGGTCGACCAGAACCGGCACTAGCGGGCCGCTTCAGGGGGCGGCGGCTGCCAGGACGAGCATGGGCGGGTTGCAGCCGAGCGGGCCCTCAGGCCTGCGAAGGACGCGGCCCCCCATCGCAAGACGGCAGCTGCCGATCGCTTCGCGACTTGCCCTTGAAGCGGACCGCGGACGGTTCAGACCGCAGCACAAACCGAGGGAGTGACGGCCAAGGGGCAGTCCGCCTCTGAAACCGCGGGAGATCGAGGCCAATCCGCGCCACGCTCGACGTCGCGAACGATCTTCGCGTGCTCCCCTTGCGCAGGGATTCGTCACGGCCTCCGTTCACCGCCACGCGGGGGAAGGGCGGTTGCGCGCCCGAAGCTCGGCGATCGCCGTCTCCTGTCGATCGAGCTTCCGCGCGAGAGCATCGATCTCACCGCGACGAGCCAGGGCGAGCTCCGCGACGTGCTGCTGAAACAACCGCCTATCCGCGTTCGTCCAGCTCGATGCGCTTCGGCCGTGCGGCCGGCGTTTCGCCCGATCGGTGATCGTCATCCGCTCGGCACGTGCCGCGATCTGGCGCTCGATGATGCCCAGATGGCGCTGCGTCTCGGCTTGCGCGACCTCCATGCGCGCGAGCAGAAGGCGTCGATCCAGGGGCTCGATCATCGCACCGTCCCGAGAGGCCACAAGGGCAGGGCGGACTTGTCTGGCGTGTCGTGGTGCGGAAGAGAGAATGCGATTATGGAGGAGAGGTCGTCGCCGGCAGTCATCCAGGCGACGGCGCTCTCTGGGTTGTTGTGCGCATGCACCGGGAGGTTCACGGCGACGAGATACGCTTTCATGACTGGATCCTGTCGGCGCCGGCCGGGTCTTGGCGCGGCGCGTGCACAGACAGGCGCACGGCGTGTTTCCAGGCGTCGACGCCGGTGAAATGTCGTCTGAGCCGCGGATGCCAGACGACGAGGACCGGCGCTTGGCCGTCCTCGTCAGTGGCCGCGCGCCAGCCGAAGGCTTTGGCAATGAGGCGCCAGGGCACGGGTCACCTCCATCCGACGAAGTCGGAGGGGCCGCCGTAGAGCTGGTGGCGCGCCTCGTCGATCACGAAGCCGAAGCGGCCGACGTGATACTCGTCGGAGGGAACGAGGAAGCGCCGTTCCTCAGTCCCAGGCCCGCGCTTCCCGCCGAGCGTGGCGACGGTTTCGACGAAGCCGCTCTCGTGTTTGGATGTGATCGCCGATACCACGATCCAGTCCCGCGCGTGCGCCTGCTCGAAGCCGCGGCGATCCTTCTCGCGGGATTCGCCCGGCAGCAGGGTCGCACCAAAGATGGTCTCCCAGGCGTCCGGCCAACTGTCCCTAATCGTCTTCTCGGCGCAACGGCGTTCGAATGCCGTAAAGAGATATGGGAAGGTGATCGCGACGATCGCCCATTCGGCGTCTTCCTCGTACCATCCACACTTTGAGCGCAGCATGTGGTGGACGATGCGGTTTCGCTCAGCCGAGAGCTTGAAACCGCCGTGGCCAGCAGTGGAGTGCGACGCGACGCCCTCGGCGTAGACGGTCGAGCCCTGCGAGAGTCCCCAAGGGGTATTGATACGCGTGTTCTCCTCGATCCGGCCGAGCAGCTTGCGCTCGCTTTGATGCTCGGCGTTTTCGAGCACGGCGTTGCGAAACGCCGCCTCGTCGGCGAGCTCGCCGGAATGTCCATAGAAGTCGCCGCGCGTCCATTCGCCCATCGGGCGGCTGATGCGCCAGCCCGTCGCGAGAAAATGCCGGCCGTCGCCGGCCGGAACCATGGCGAAAGCCGTCTCGCCGACAAGCGCGACAAGAAGGCCGTCAGCGCTGCGACCAAACGCGACGTCGTCGGAAGCAAGAAATGACGCGTTCATGCCGCGGTCCTCCCCTCGATGATATCGGCGCCGACCTCGTCGGCCGTTACTTGCTCCAGCACGGCGTGAGGATAGCCATGGCGTGTCAGCCACTCCTTCGCATTGGGCTCGTTGGTCGCGAGATAGACGAGCTCGGCGTCGCCGCCCGCGCGGTCGAACACGCGGACTGAGCCGATCGCCGGACGTTCGACGATGGCGAACTGGAGCTTCGACTCCAGCGAGAATGTCCGATGGACGCGCACGGCGATGACGCCGCCGGCGCCATAATCGGCCTCATGCAGGGTCAAACAGGCCGACAGCGAGACATTCCCTACGCCCCGCCCACCCTGCTTGCGGATGAGGCGGCCCTTGCTGTTGTTGGTCTGCCACGCGGCGAGCTTGTTCCTGAAGCGCGCCGGCGGCTGTGGCGTTCCGTCGGACCAGGCGACGATCGAGCCGATGGGTGCGTTGTCGATGATGGTGTGCGCGGACATCATGTCCTCCTTCGTTGCGCATGCGTGAAAACGAAACCGCCGCCGGGATGACCGGCGGCGGTGGACCGTGCGGAAAAAAAGACGCGTGGAGCTATTCGGCCGCCTCCCTGAATGCCTCGGCTACTTCGTCAGAGAGCTCATCGCCGATGCCGGTTGTCTCCTCTTCAGCCCCGTCGTCATCTGCCGTCGTCGCGCTCGACGACAACCATTGCGAAAGCTTCGTGGCATCCGGCGCGAAGCGCGCGGAGGAATGGACGAAGTGTCCCTCCTTGAAGTGCTCGACGAGCGCGGCACGCGTGTCCTTCACGCGCTGGCGTGGCAGGACAGGAGTGTCCTTACACGATGCCTCGAGGGCAGGGCGCGACAGGCAGGAGAGGAAGTCCTCCGTGCCCATGTGCGGAAGGAAGCAATCCGCGCCTACCACTGCGCCGGCGATCCGGGCGACGATGCCGCTATTGGTGCCGTTCTCCCGGCAAGAAAAGACATCGATCAGCATGTTGCGCGCCGCGACACGAAGTGTAACCATGTCGAAGGAGAGCTTGCCGTCGGCATCGAACAGCACCGCTGCGTTCTTCGCCAGGCGGCTGTGGCCGTAATAGGTTCCACCGCCTCCAGTCGTCACGGAGACGTTCTGGCCCGCGAAGGCGAGGACCAGAAGAGCCATCAGCGTGTCGTCCTCGATCGGCGCGCGGCCAAGCGCCTCGCGCAGCGCGTCGGTGCGATAGTCGCCGATCATCTCGACGCCCTTGCGCGCCACGTCAGGACGGGGCTTAGAGATCTCGCCGACGTCGTCCGGAGCGTTGTCCGAACCAGTCGCGCCCTTGCCCTTCGGCTTCTTCGGCGCAGGCATGCGGTAGTGCACCGTCTGCACGCGGCCATCGCGGTCAAGATACATCGCCGTGCAGTCGGACTTCACCGGCTTGCCGTGGACGCGCTCGGCCTTCGGCGGCAGCTTCACCTCGCCGTAGTTGGTGGTCTCGGCAATGATGCCTTTCTTCGGCAGATTTGCCGTCATCCACTCCTGCTGCGCGCCGAGGAAAGCCTCGACGTCCGTCGTGTAGCGGCTGTCCTCGTCGGCGGGCGCGAAGAGATCTTCAACCCAATGAATGCCGTAGGCCTGCGCCAGGTCGTCGCCGAAGCTGGCGTGCCGAGCAAACATCCGGGTCTTCTGCAACGCTTGAGCGACACTCCACCACGAGACCTGCGGATCGGCCTTCGACGGCTTGTGCTTCTTCCAGACCTCCTTCTGCTCGTCGAGCGATGCGGCAGCGATCGTGCGGAGCTGGCGCTCGTCGGGCATGTCGCCCTTGGCCATGTGATCGAGCATCGCTGGCAGCACATTGGCCAGCAAACGAAGTTTCCTGATTTGACGCACCGGCAGCGCGAGCGCGACGCCGATTGCCTCCTCCGTCCAGGCGAGCGCGACCAGACGCTCGATTGCGCGCCACTGGTCGACCGGATTCAGCGCCTCGCGGGCGATGTTCTCGACCATCGAGCGCATGGCGCCGTTGTCGTTCGCCGCCTCGTCGACCAGCACGTCGATCTCTTCGAGGCCGGCGGCGATCGCCTGCTTCACACGGCGGTGGCCTGCATTGATCAAGTAGCCGTTTCCGCCGCCGATTTCCGGCGTGATGACGGGCGGCTGCACGATGCCGACGGCCTTGATCGTGGCGAGCAGCAGCGCGTCGGCTTGCGGCGTCGACTTGGTCTGGCGCATGCGGTCAGGGTTCTCCTTCAGCGCGCGCGGGTCGATCTTGATGAGTTGCATGGGAACGCTCCTTTGGGGTTGCGGACCGGCGCCGCCGGCCCTCTCTCGTCTTCTTCCCGAAGACATCCCCCGGCCCGCGGAGCGGGGCGGGCCGGCGCAACCGCGGCCGAGCCTCCCTGCCCGGCAGCACCAGCAGGGCCGAAGCCCTGCGCAGGATGACGGGCCGGGATCGCGCAGGCGGCGGTTGAGCGCGAGCGTCGGCGGCCCGCTCGATCTGCGAACGGGCCTATTCCCTTCCTCTCTTCCCTTTCTTTTCATTCAGGCGGCCGCAGCCAGCTGGCCGACGCTATCACCGTCCTCCGCCAAGGCTTTTTCTACCTCAGCGAGCTGCTGGCGCTTTTCGGAAAGCTCGCCGGTGAAGGCGAAGTCTCCGCCGTCGCGGGACTGGTAGGAGGCAAGCCGTCGGCGGGCATCCGCCAAACGCTGGCGGTGGCGCTCCCGCTCACCCTCGAAGTCGTCGAGGGCATGTTCGAGGCGGGCGACCGCACCGAGCGGCGTCACGGTCATCGGCAACTCGATCTCGTACTCGGAACCGGTTCGCAGGAGCATCGTGGTGTAGCGATAGCCGTCACGGCCGACGCGCTCTCCGCTATACGCGACGTCGAAGCCCCCGATCGAAGCAATGACGGTCTCGCCCTCCTGCTGAAGCTGCACCAGCGTCAGGACCTCCTTCATCAATGCACGCCCAGCGAGCTTGCGTTCCATATGCGGCGCTCCTATCACGGACATGCTGAACGCATCACCAGCGGTCGGTGTGAGGCGCTCGATGTCCTGCCCGATCTCGCCGATCCGGCGGGCCGAGAGCTGGATGTCGCGTTCAGCATCGCGCATCTGGCGCCGCACCGCATGCTGGTCATCGATGTGCGCGGCCCGCAGACGTTCGAGCCGCGCGATGTCGGCCTCAAGGCCAGCCTTCTGCATCAGGCGCGGGTCGCCCGAGGCAATCGCCTTCGCCATGGCGAACTGGTTGGCCTGGCTTTCACCCATGTCCTCAAGCCGGCGGATCGAGGTGTCGCCCGAGAGCGCGGCGGCGATGAAGCGGGCCTTGCGCTCGTTGTTCTGCCACATCTGCGCATCGAGGCTGCCTTCGGTCGCGTAGGCGAAGATATCCACCTCGTCGTGCTGGTTGCCCTGCCGCACGATGCGTCCCTCGCGCTGCTCGATCTGCGACGGCAGCCAGGGCACGTCGAGGTGGTGAAGAGCCTTCAAGCGAAGCTGGGCGTTGACGCCCGTGCCCATCGTGTCGGAGGAGCCGATCAAGAAGCGGACCTTGCCGGCGCGCACGTCGCCGAACAGCCGCTGCTTCGCCTCGGACTTCTTGTAGTCTTGCATGAAGGCGATTTCGCAAGCCGGCACGCCCATGCGGACGAGCTCATCGCGGATCCAGCGATAGGCGGAGAAGCCGCGGCTCTTCTCGACACTGATCGTGCCGAGGTCGGAGAAGATCATCTGCGCCGCGCCGGGCAACTCGAAGGGTTTTCCGTCCGTGCGCACGTAGTTGTTCGCGGCCGTCTCGCTCCAGATGCGGAAGGCGTTGCCGACCAGCAGGTTCAGCTTGTTGTCGGCTTCATCGTCGTTGTCCGGGTCCACGAGGCGTAGGTCGATGGCCGCGTGGCGGCCGTCGGTAATGACCGACAGCAGGATGTCGTCGCCGGGCTCCGGTGCGCGGTCGCGCTCCTCGATCGCCTTGATGCGCTCACCGAGCAGGGTCTGGTAGCGCTTGAATGCCGGCGACGGCTTCGCGGTCAGGATCTGCCGCTTTCCGGTCGATATGGCTGGCACCTTCACGTACTGGCACAGGTCCTCAGGCATCACCACGTCCGCGAAGGAGCGGAACATGGCGATCAGCTCCGGCACGTTGACGAAGGTGGCGAACCGCGTGACCGGCTTGTATTTGCCCGAGGGCTGGAGCTCGAGTTCGGTCGTAACATCGCCGAAAGTGCTCGCCCAGGCGTCGAACTCATGCAGCCCGCGCTCCGATAGCGCGGCATGTCCGAGATAGCGCTGCACCGAAAACATCTCGCCAAGCGTGTTGGTGATCGGCGTACCGGAAGCGAGCACCAGCGCACGACCCGGGTTCTTCGTCTCGATGAAGCGCGACTTGACGTAGAGGTCCCAGGCGCGCTGCGAACCGGTGGGGTCGACGCCCTTCAGAGTCGACATATTGGTGGCGAAGGAGAGCTTCCTGAACTCCTGCGCCTCGTCGACGATGATCTGGTCGACGCCGATCTCGGAGATGGTCAAAAAGTCGTCCTTGCGGGTTGCCAGCGATTCTAGCCGTTCCTGTAAGCCCTCCTTCAAACGCTCGAGGCGCTTGCGCGAGACGCGGTCGTCGCTCTCCACTTTCATCAGGAGCTGCTCGTAGAGCTCGAGTTCGTCCTGGATCATCTGCTGCTCGAAGGCCGAGGGCACGCTGATGAAGCGGAACGCCGAATGGGTGATGATGATCGCGTCCCAGGTCGCTGTCGCGGCGCGCGACAGGAAGCGGTGCCGCTTGTCCTTGGTGAAGTTGGTCTCGTCGGCGACAAGGATGCGCGCGTTCGGATAGAGCGCGAGGAACTCGCGCGCCGCTTGTGCCAGGCAGTGGCCGGGCACAACGAGCATCGCCTTGGCGACGAGGCCGAGCCTGCGCTGCTCCATGATTGCGGCGGCCATCGTCATAGTCTTGCCGGCGCCGACGGCGTGGGCGAGGTAGGTCGAGCCCGCGGCGATGATGCGCCAGATGCCGCGCTTCTGGTGCTCATAAAGAACAAAGGCGCCAGAGGCGCCGGGCAACTTCAGGTGCGAGCCGTCGAACGCTCTGGGCGCGATGTTGTTGAAGCGGTCGTTGTAGACGCGCGCCAGCCGGTCGGTACGATCGGGATCAGACCAGATCCAGCGCTGGAAGGCATCCTTGATCCTCGAGAGCTTAGTCTTTGCTGCTTCCGTGTCGACGACGTTGAGCACGCGCCGCTCGCTGTCGCCGTCCATGATGGTGTCGAAGATCTGCGGCACGCGGCTGTTCAACGCGTCGGCGAGCAACTCGCCTGCGTGCCGGCGGTCCGTGCCCCATTCCGACGTGCCGGCTGCCATCCATCCGAGCTGGCGGGCTTCCACGGTCCACGACGCTAGTTCCGGCATGTGATGGATCCTGATCTCGGCGTCCATCGTCTCCTTGACGAAGGCGACGATGTCCGCCACCGGAATCCACGGCGCACCGAGACGCGCCGTGATGTCGGAGGGCCTGAGGTCGGCAGGCTGCACGGCTTGCAGCGCCGTGACGTTGCTCGCATAGGCCGGGTCGAGCGCGGCTGCGGCCTCCGCCTCCTTGAGCTTGTCGCGGACGCGGCCCGAGAGGTACGAGTCGGCCGTCTGCCACGAGCCGTCGGTGGGGTGGCGGAAAACGGCGCTGCCGAGTTCGGCGACGACGTGGTCGCGGTCGCGGTGCAGAAGCTCGGCGATGTGCTCGATGTCGACGTGTCCGCGCTCGTTGAGCACGACGGCCAGCGCGTCGGCCGCGCTGCTGATGACAGGCGCAGCCGGTGGCGCGATCACCCGCTCGGTGAAGACCGGGCCAGGCTTCGCGGTGTTAGTCTCAAGGTCATAACCCTCAATCGAGGCGACGAGCCAGCAGTCGGGGTCATCGAGGAAGGGCTGGATGTTCGGCCGGCGATGCGTCTCGCGCACCTCGCCAGTCTCTTCGTCTTCCGTCATGGAGACGGTCGTGAAGTTAATCGGACCGAAGTCGCGGACGAAGTTCGACCAGGCGATGCGCAGCCTGACCTGCGCGTCTTTCCACGGCTGGTCGAGCTCCTGCGCCTTCAACACCTCACGGACTGCATCGCGGACCGGGATCAACTTCCGAATGACGCGAACATGCTTCTCGGGAATGCCCTCGGCCATGCGCCCCTTACGGGCCTTCACGGGGACAGGCACGCCGTCGAGGACTTGCATCAGGCCGTGTGCCCTATCGAAGAAGTAGCTGCCCTCGCGCACATACCGATCGGACGGCAGATCTAGGACGCTCTGATTATCCGCATCCCCCAGATCGTACTCAATCACATCGGGCTCGCCGTCGTAGCGGCCTTCGGGAAGGAGACTGACTAACGCCGCCAGCGCCGCTTCAAGATCCTCGCTCTCGCGCGGCAGGCAAGTATAGGTCTCGCCGAACGGGCCTGAGGCAAGAGCGTGCGTGCCAAGCACCAATTTCGGGTGCTTCGCGAACCAACGGTTCACGCGGATCGCGCTCTCGTCTTCTGTCGCGGGCCGCAACTCGTCGAGGTCAAGCCAAGAGGGATCGCCCTTCGCTTCGCCGATCTTGCGCTTGCGGAAGAACAGGATGTCGACGACGACGTCGGTACCGGCGCTGGCGCGAAAACTCCCCTCGGGCAGCCGGATCGCCGCAATCAAGTCGGCCGACTTCGCGATATGCTCGCGCGCCGATGCATCCGCCTTGTCCATTGTGCCCGAGCTCGTGACGAAGGCGCCCAGCGCCCCCGGCTTCAGAAGGTCGATCGCACGCGCAATGAAATAATCGTGCAACCGCAGCCCCATAGACCGATAGGCGCGGTCGGAACGCACGGTGCGGTCGGAGAATGGCGGATTGCCGATGGCGAGATCGAAACTCGCCGGCAATTCGGTGCGCGCGAAGTCTCCGGTCACGATCCGCGCCCGCGGCTGCAACAGGCGCGCGATGCGCGCCGTAACGGGATCCAGCTCGATACCGGTGACGTCCGAGACCTCACGAAGTCCTTCCGGCATCAGCGCGGGAAACAGGCCGGTGCCGATGCCGGGCTCGAGCACGCGGCCGCCGCGCCAGCCGAGGCGCCGCAGGCCTGCCCAGATCGCACGGACGATAAACTCGGGCGTGAAGTGCGCATATTGGGTGCAGCGCGCGAGCGAAGCGTGGTCGAGATCGCCGACGGCATCCTCCAGCTCCGCTCCGATCGCCTCCCAGCCCTTGCGGAATTCCGCCTCGCCCGAGCGCCGGAATACGAAGTTGGCAAGATCGGAGGCTCCGAATCCGATGAAGCGGATCAGTTGCTCCTGCTCTTCGACAGTCGCCACACGCCCGTCGGCCTCGATCGACGCGGCGAGCCGGATCGCCACGATGTTGTCGCGGGCACGGTTCTTCCATCCCTTGGCCAGGGCGCGCTCGCCCGCGAGATGGAAGTTCGTCCTGCGCCCTCGAGGAGCGGATGAAGCAGAGCGTGTGACCGCCATGACCGGAAGCGCCGGAGCCGGCGTCGACGGATCTGGATCCTCGCTGTCGTCCGGGTCATCGGTGATGCCGCCAGCAAAGGCGGTAACGCCGAGGCCGGACGAAAGGGCGGTCTTGTTGAAGAGGTCGAGGGTGAAGGGATCGTCTTGAGCCATTGGAAATTGTCCTTGAGATGAGGGCACGTGCCGTCGTCCCGCCGAGCTGCCTCGGCGGGGGGCGGGTGGTCACGGTGGATAGGGATGGGATGCGCTAGCGCACGATGAGCGACAGCGAGATGTCTGTCTCGCTCAGCTGCACCCGCAGATGGGTGTATCGAAAATCACGATTGATGAGCGCCATGAACCGCTCGGCCTCGATGAACTCGATGCTGTCATCGCCGCCGAAATGGCGTCGCTTGTAATCGAACCAGTCCGGATTGCCGACCGGATGACATTCCTCGGAATAGACCACGAGCGGTCGATCGCCGTCACCGAGCTTGCCGTTCGACATGATGTAAACGCCCTTGTCACCCACAAGCCAGAGCCCGGGCTTCTCGCCCTTACCCGGTTTTTGGCCGTAATAGGGATTGCGGAACCCGCCGTTGGCGGCGGCGTCGGACTTTCCGCGTTCGATAACCCTGCGGACAGCGGGGATGGGGAATGTGAACATTGCGCTCTCCCTCACGCCGCGATCGCGTCGGGCAGGTAGCGCAGGTGCACCGGCAGCTTCGCTGAAATCTCCGCCTCGGTGAGCTCGTCGAGCAGCTTCAGCAAGGTGCCGCGCTGACCGCCGTAGAGCAGCACGGTGCGCCTGCCACGTAGATGATCGGCCCATCGCTCGCCAGCGTAGCCGCGGTAGTCCTCGTGCGTGCACGACCAGATGTGCTCGAGCCGCTCTTCGCGCGTCATCGCCATCACGGGCCGCGATTCTCGTTCGACGATCGCGGTCCGCATCCGGTCGGGTGAAGAGCGCTCCGAGAGATTGCAATAGCCGTGGAAGTGACGGACGCGACGGCCGATCGTCAACGCGAAGAAAACGCTGGTAACGCTGGCGGTGAGAAATTCGCGCATCGCGAACATCCCACAACGCATCCAAAGCGGTGGCAGGAGGTCGAGCATGTGCTCGTATTCGCCTTGGCCGATCTCAAACCATTCGCCCGAATAGAGCGCGGCCGCGTCGACTTCGGGGCGGTTCGGCCGCTGCGCGTGGCGATCGAACATGCGGAACATTTGCCGACGGTCGGCGATGCCCTGGTAGACCTTACGGATCGGAGAGGGGATCATGGGAGGGCTCCTTTCAGCCTCGTCGGACTGAAGCGCGGCTCACCCTTTCGGCTCGCCATCTTCTTCAGCCCTTGACCCCTTCTTCGCGGCCGCCTCTCCGGTCCGGAGGGTCAAGGGCCGCGTAGCGGGCGAAGCCTCCCTTGACGCGCCGGCCGGGCATGCGGCACGTCATTTTTACTTTCTGATTTCCCGCCTCTCTCTCGCGCTTTTCCTTTATCCGTCCGCTCGGTCCGCCTGCTCGGCCTGGCGCAACGCACGACCGAGTTCTCCCGGACATCATGGTCATCATTGATTGGCCGCAAGCAGCCCATGGACCGTTCCGGCGAGCAGACCTCTTAGATCTTCGTTCCAGTCAACGGCTTGCGGTCGTGATCGCGTACATTCAATGCCAGTTTCGCCGGCAATTCTGCGAATACGCTCGGCGTAGACGTCACCTTGCCGATTGTTATCGGTCGCAGCCACAAGCCGAACGTTAGCACGCTCAGCCAAACTGCGGATGGCTTGCTCCGTGGCCGGCGACCAGCCGCCACCAGTGCTGACATACAGCGTGTGGGAGCGCTGGAACTCGATTGCCGCCAGGCTCATGGCATCGATTGCAGCCTCGGTGATGCAAATCCGCGCGGCGCCCGTCGGCCCGAAGCGAAAGAGTTCTTTGGTCCCGGCGGTGGCGAAAGCGCGCCAGTGCGGACCACGCTCTTCCCAACCAATGATGTGACCGGCAACATCATCATGTGCCGCCCACATGCTACCTTGCGGGCCCTCCCGCAACCGGCCTTGAGCAACCGCGGCGGCGATAATGGTGTCGGGAATGCCGCGCTGTTCGGCGAGATAGTTCCAGGTCGCCGAGCCATGCCTTGGCGGTCGCCGGCGGGCCCATCGGCTGACGATGGATGCCGTCGCCGCCGGTTTGGGTGCTCGCGTCCAGACCGGCGCGGTCATAACGAAGCCGACAAGCGCGGCGACGCGATCGCAGGCTTCAGGGAATCCGCTCGCGCCAAGGTGCTCTGCGAGATCGAAGACATCCCCTTTGGCAGGCGACAACGGATCGAACCAGCCGCGTCCTTCGTGGATGACGATGATAATGTCGGCACCGCTCCGGTATTTGAGCGCCCGCCGGGTACTCTCCTTCAAGTCGATTTTCCACCCCTCGTTCTCGAGCACGGCGGCGCAAGCCACCTTGCTGCGCAACTCTTCGATGTCCTTCTTTTCCATATTTCCCTCCGAGCGCGCTCGACGCATCACCCGGCCCTTTCTTCAGTTGTCTTCTGATCCGCGTAGCTCGGATTGGGGCCGGCCGGCCGCGAAGCCTTGCCGGAGGCAAGGGCGCACTGACAGCGGTCCAGCACATGGGATTCCGGGTGCGGCGGAGCCTCCCTTGCCGCCGGCAGGGCGCCAGCGGCACACCGGTCACCCGGCTCAATGAGCCGGGGACCATGGGTCGTACTCGTGCACGATGGCATCCTCTTCGCCGTCGTATTCGCTTGAAACCATGACGCCGAATTCGTCCTCGACCTGGAAGAGAACCACTGAGACCATCAGGGTGCGGGCGAGATCGAAAGCGTGATCCTGAGCGAGGGTGAGATTCTGCGACATCGTGCGGCTCCCGTTTGCGGCGGGGACCATCCCCGCTCGACAGGCGCCGATGTGTTCGGGAGCGGCCGCGGTCACCTCGCAGGCGAAGCCGAAGAGGTCGCACGCTTGCGTAGCGAACCCCTCGCGGGTTGATCGTAGAAGGCCTCGCCCGAACCAAGGAAAGCCCATTCGAGAGCGGGGTGTTCCTCCTTCCGGAAGCGAGATGCCGAACGTCAGAGCTTCACCGGGGACGCTCCGCAGCACGTGGTCTTTATCAATCGAAGACAGGTATTTGTCAGCGAGGTAGGGTCAGCCAAGTTGCGGCGAGTATTGTTCGTTGAGCCGGTAGAGGTCGCATGTCGAGCTCGCAAGATCAAAGAAACGGGTGAACTCGTCCTGAAAATACAACAGCTCCGACCAGCTTTTCGCGCAACGGTCTACCTCTTGCGTCAGGGATGGACGCCCGCAAGGGGGAAGACCGCTTGCGGGCTTCAGCGAAGCCGCCAGCCCGGCCCGCAAGGGCGACGCCCTCACGCTTCCTATATTGATTTGGCCACTCACCCTCTGTCGTCAATCCGTTGTCCGCCCCCTCTCAACCGATAAAAGGCCTTAGAATAGTGGGTACGGGATACTGAACCGCGCGAAGCCGGCCTAACGGCTCGATCTGGCACATTCAGAGCAACCCTTGCCGGAGGGCGAGCGCTACGGCATGCGGAAGAGTCAAAGCAGAAAGATTCCGTCTCGCATTGTCCAGGTGAAACTTCACCCCGCGAGGGCTAACGCCAAGCAGATCGGCGATATCCTGCATGGTCTTTCCGTCAGACGTCCAAGCGAGACACTGTCGCTCTCTTTGACTGAGCGGAATGTTTGCTCGAACGCTAGCATTAGTGAGCTCAATCCTGGCGCTGACGTGCGCATGGTAGTTGAGCCCCAACATGTGAAGAACTTCGTGCGACGACGCAATGAACCGATCGAGCGCCAGGCTGCGATCGTCGACCGCTAGTGTAAATGCGGCGAGTTGATTTTTCCCTGTGGGTATCCTGATCGTTAGCCCCGTTCTAATCCGAAAACTCATCGCGTCGTGGAACATTCGGCGCTCCTTTGCAGAGCTTGCACTCCTCGCCTCACGGCCATCCCAAAATGCCAGCCGATCATTGACTCGTGACCTCTGAAGCACAGGATCGATCTTATCGTAGCCCTCCTTGAAATAGTGCTCAGTCCAACTCTTTGGATATGAGGAGATTAGGCGAGAGCTATCTGCATTGCGTTCCAGATAGGCAAACCATCGAAATCCCAAAGCGTGTGCAGTTCGTTCCGCTACGCGGCGAAAATCGTTCTCAGTGATTGCGGTGTGAAGGCAATCAAAGAACTCATTACACGCTCTCTCAACGTTTTTCATCGCGCCCCTGTTGGTATGTTCCGTGCGATCTTGACGGATCGTTCCCGTATTACGTGTGCGGTGTATCGAGCGGTTGCGGCAACTTTTGGGCGATCCACGCCACTTTAGAGAGCCTGTCAGAACTGACAGATCAACATCGTGGTCGCCGCTGCTTTCTTGGCTCCCAAGTTAATGATTCGTAGCTTTGGGGACCAAGATGAAAGTCGTCGCGCTCTCGCGCTCTGCTCTTTTGAATCATTCTGATCTGACTTTCGGAATGCACCGCCTACGTCGGCGCGTCTTCCGCGAACGCTTAGACTGGGATGTGTCGGTTTCGAACGGACTTGAGATCGACCAATACGACGCGCTATCGCCCACATATCTTTTGGTCGTCGATCAACGGCGTGTCGTCGGCTGTGTTCGTCTCCTGCCAACCACCGGATGCAACATGCTGGCCAATACGTTTCCGGTTCTGCTGGACGGCCGGGATGCTCCGAACAGTACTACGATCTGGGAAAGCTCAAGATTCTGCGTCGACACCCAGACTTTGGAAAGTCCGACTACAAATGGGCTGAAGAGCGCAACGTTTCTCCTCTTCGCTGCGATGATTGAGTGGGGGCTGCAGCGCCACCTCCATGCAATCGCAACTGTTACCGATTTGCGCATGGAGCGCATCCTGCGGCGAGCGGGATGGCATTTGGACCGCCTCGGCTCTCCCAGGCAAATCGGTAGCACCATGGCTATCGCCGGACTGTTGCCTGTCACCGAAGCGGCACTCCGAGCGGTTCAAGTAACGGGGAAGATCCGCGAGCGTGCGATCATCACGCCATCAAACACCGCGCTCGCAGCATAGCCGTCACATCTCATCCTTCTCTGATACTAGTTCAAGGTTCCAGAATGGATCCGACAGCTTTCGCGGCAATGATCGAACGGTGCGCTCCAACGGCGGCCTACATTCAGCCGTTGACCGCAATCGTAAAGCAAGCAAGCGCCTTTGAGCCGCTACTCATCACCATTGCCCAGCGCAAACCGGTCCCAATTCAGGCATCCGACCGCAGCGAGGCCATTGAACTTGCGACCGAGGCGTTATCGAGCGGCCAAGCCACCCGAACCGGCCTCGCTCAACTCGATGCCAAGGACATGCGGGAAGCAGGCCTTACGGTCACCACGACGTTTGACGCGTGTAAGCACATCGCCGGCTTGAGCAGATTGTTCGAGGCCCGGCTGCGAACCGCACAGGCGACGAAAACCAATCACGACGAGGCGATTGCCAGCGTCATAGCCAGCTTCACAGCCGCTGCTACCGCATCGAAGCCCCCTACGAAGCCGACTGCATCCGCCACGATTACTGCCCCTCCGGGCGCTGACGTGGGGACGATGGACACATCGGCAGGACCCAGCACCGCGCCACGCTGGGACGTCTATCGCGCGGGGATCGGCGAGACAGCGCTCGTCTACAAGCGCTGAAATGCGTCACTTCACCCCAACCGGAATCGCGCATCCCAGCCTTTCCAACAACCCTGCAATTGGAGCTCATGTCATGATTTCTCGTCTTAAGGATTCCGGTGCCCTGCTGGTCATCGCCGTCGTCCTCAGTGTCGCCCTCGTTGAGCCCGCTATGGCGCAAACGGCAAACATTGAGGGCGTGTTGCAAAATATCGTCAACATGCTCACCGGCAACGTTGCACGCCTGCTGGCCACGCTGGCCGTGATCATCGTCGGCATCGCCTGGATGTTCGGGTATCTGGATCTGCGTAAGGCCGCCTATGTCGTGCTCGGAGTCGCCATCACCTTCGGCGCCTCCGAGGTGGTCTCGACCTTGACCGGTGGTCGCTGATGATCGAGGCCACGCGTCTGACGGAAGACACGTTGTTCCTCGCGTGCACGCGCCCCGCCATGATCGCCGGCGTGACCGTGGAAGCGATGGCATTCAACGTCATGTTTTCCTGCATCCTGTTTCTCGCCGCGGGAAGTATCGTTTACGCCCTGATCGCGCTCCCGATCCATGGGCTCTGCAGGGTCATCTGCCAGCGAGATCCCAACATGTTCAGAATTCTGCTTGCCTGGCTGGAGACACGCGGCCGCGCCCGGAACTCTAAACTCTGGGGCGGATCATCCTGCACGCCGCTTAGGCTCATCCGCCGGCATCAGGCGACGGACCTCGGCTATGCGTAAGTCAGCCGCGAAAGCCCGGGAGATCGAGCCCACCACCTACTTACCCTTCAGTCGCCATGTGACCGATACGGTCATCAGCCTCACGACCCGGGCCCTGCTCACGGTCATCCGGATCGACGGTATCTCGTTCGAGACGGCCGAAACAGCCGATCTCAACGACTTGCATGCCAAGCTGAACCTGACGTTACGCAACATTGCCGATCCGCGGTTGGCACTTTGGACGCATCTGGTGCGGCGGCGTACGGCGGCCTATCCGGAAGGCATCTTCCGCTCGCCCTTTGCCGCTGATCTCAATGCCGAATACCGCGATCGGCTTCGGACGGAAGCGCTGTTCCGCAACGATCTCTACCTGACGCTGGTGTTTCATCCCGGGCGCGGGGCAACGGATGTCGCGGCCGACTTCTTCAAGCGTCTCGGCCGACGCACCCAAGGTGCCGCCGAAGTCGACCAAGATGCCCTGAAGCGACTGAACGATGCGACGCGCGATGTCGTCGCGGCGCTCGACCGTTACGGCAGCCGTGTGGCCGGACTGATCGAGCGCGACGGTATCGTTTTCTCGGAGCCGATGGAGCTGCTCCACGGCATCGCATCCAGCGAGTGGATACCGATGCCTTTGCCACAGGGACCAATTGGACCGGCGCTTTACTCAAACCGCATCATCTTCGGTCGCGAATCCCTCGAGATCCGAGGCGCAGGCGGATCGCGCTTCGCCGGCATGTTCGGGCTCAAGGAGTATCCAGCGTCCACGCGGCCGGGGCTGCTCAATACGCTGCTGTCCGCACCGTTCGAGCTGGTCCTCACGCAATCCTTCGCATTCCTGTCGAAGGCCGACGCCAAGACGGTCCTGACGCGGAAGCAGAATCAGCTGGTGTCCGCGCAGGACCCGGCGGCCTCGCAGATCGACGAGCTCTCGGATGCCCTCGACGATCTCGAATCCAACAGATTTGTGTTCGGCGACCACCATTTGTCGCTTCTGGTCTATGCCGACACGCCTGCGCAGCTGCAGAACCAGATGAGCGTGGCCCGGCGCTCCCTGGCGGATGCAGGCGCCGTTGTCGCCCGCGAGGATCTGGGACTCGAGGCGGCCCACTGGGCGCAGCTTCCCGGTCTGTTCAAGTACCGGGCGCGCTCTGGCGCCATCAGCTCGCGCAATTTCGCAGCGTTCTGCCCGTTCCACACCTATCCTACCGGCAAGCCGGCCGGCAACCATTGGGGCCCGGCGGTCGCGATGCTCAAGACCGCGTCGGGCTCGCCATTCTACTTCTCGTTCCACCATGGCGACCTCGGCAACACATTCATTTGCGGGCCGTCCGGATCGGGCAAGACCGTCGTTCAGAACTTCCTGCTCACCCAGGCCGAACGGCTGGGCGCCACTTATGTCTTTTTCGACAAGGACCGGGGTGCTGAGATCTTTGTCCGCGCCACCAGTGGAACGTATCTGACACTCCAAAACGGCACTCCAACCGGCTGCGCTCCGCTCAAGGCCATGGAGCTGACGCCGGCAAACCTCTCGTTCCTGGGCCAACTCATTCGGCAACTCGTTACGCCAGGCAATCGTCCGCTCTCCGTGACCGAGGGCGAGCGGATCGATTCCGGATTGCGCGCGCTCGGTCAGCTGCGACGGGCTGAGCGTTCGTTCGGAGCCCTGCGCACGTTTCTGGGCCAACAGGATCGCGAGGGCATTGGCGCGCGGCTGGAGCAATGGTGCCGGGGCGCACCCTTCGGCTGGGTGCTCGACAGCGAGCGCGACGAGATCCAACTGGACGCGCGATCCATTGGCTTTGACATGACGAGCCTCCTGGACCATCCGCCCGTCCGCACGCCCCTCATGATGTATCTCTTTCACCGTGTCGAGCAGCTGATCGACGGCCGGCGGCTGATCATCGATATCGACGAATTCTGGAAGGCGCTCGGCGACGACGCATTCCGGGATCTCGCCAACAACAAGCTCAAGACCATCCGCAAGCAGAATGCGCTGATGGTGTTCGGCACGCAATCTCCGCGCGACGCGCTCGCGTCCTCGATCGCGCATACCATCGTCGAGCAGTGTCCGACCCAGATCTTCCTGCCCAACGCGCGGGGCACGCGCTCGGACTATGTCGATGGCTTCCATCTGACGGACACAGAGTTCCGTCTGATCAAGGAGGAGCTCTCCCCCGAAAGCCACCGGTTTCTGGTCAAGCAGGGCCACAACTCGGTCGTGGCGGAGCTCGACCTTCGCGGCTTCGACGACGCGCTGGCCGTGCTGTCGGGACGCACCGAGACCGTCGAACTGCTCGACGGCATTCGCAGCCAAGTCGGCGACGATCCGGCGCGCTGGCTGCCCCTGTTTCATGCACAACGAAAGTCCGCCAAATGATCCGTCAACGCACTCGATCCGCCTCTGTCCTACTGTCCCTCCTGGCGACGGCGATAGCTTCGCCTGCCGCGGCTGACATCGTGTTCGACCCCAGCGTCTTTGCACGGCAATTCGATCAATTGATGGAGATGAAGAAGCAGGTCGATACCCTGACCTCGCAGCTCGCTGTGGCCCAGGACCAGCTCAAGCAGGCCAAGCAGCTTTACGACAGCTTCAACAAGCTCACGAACGCAAACGACATCGGAGCGCTCCTCAACACGCCGCAGTTCCGCAAAGTGCTGCCGCAACAGTTTTCGGACATCGAGCGCCTGACCTCGGGGCAGGGGAGCGGTAACTTCGCAGACGCAATCGACCATTACCTGTCGCAGAACCGCTACTATTCCGGCAACAGCGGCAACTCGTATTACCAGAGTGAACTCGACCGGATCGCGCGTCAGACCGGGGCGAAGCACTCGCTCGGCCAAGCCGTCTACGACACCGCGTCCCAGCGAATCGATGCGCTCGAGGAGCTCAGAACACGCATCAGCTCTGCCACGGACGTCAAAGACGTTCTCGATCTGTCGGCTCGCCTGCAAGCGGAACAGGCTCTCCTGCAAAACGACGTGCTGCGGATGCAGGGGCTGGCGATGATCCAGCAGGCGCGCACGGATATAGATCGGCAGCGCGAGCGGGAAAAAGACCAGCAACTCACTGATGAGATACAGGCGGCGCTTCGATGAAACGAACAACTTACATCTTGTTGCTCACGGCAGCGGGTCTCCTAACAGGCTGCAACGAGGCTCCCAAGATCGAAACAAGGACGGTGGGTTGGTATCTCGATCACAAAAACGAGCTTGAGGCCACGCTCAACGCCTGTGGCGAGAATCCCGGAGACCTCGGCAGCACCCCGAACTGCGTCAACGCGAATGAAGCGCGAAATAAACTTACCGTCCAACAGATGGAAGACGCGCTAAAATAAGGATTGCCGCAATGGCCATAAACGTCTTCGACAGTTTTTTGAGGGAGTTCGAGCAGCCGATCACGACCTTTGTGTCGACATCGGTGTCGAATCTGGCCTCGTATATCGACGGTCCGCTCCGCGTCGGCGTGACGCTCTACGTTGTTCTCTATGGCTTTGCCGTGATGCGCGGATCGATCTCCGAACCGATCATGGAGTTCGCCTGGCGGGCAATGCGGATCGTTCTTGTGGTCCTGCTTGCGACCAATTCGAGCGCGTTCCAACAATACGTGACGAATCTGTTCTTCGACAACCTCCCCAAGGAGATTGGCAATGCTTTGGCCGGTTCTGGCTTAAATACCCATTCCGGGGCGCCATTTGATCAGTTGCTGACCAAGGGTATCGACGTCGCCAACAAAATCTATAAGCAAGCTGGTCTAACCAACATCGCGCCTGCGCTGGTTGCGGCCATTCTTCTAGTGTTTGTGGCGGTTGGTTCATTTCTACAATTTGCGATCCTGCTCTATGCCAAGGTCGGGCTTGGCGTCGTCATCGCACTCGGTCCGGTCTTCATCGCGATGGCTCTGTTTGAAGCGACGAGGCCCTTCACGGAGGCCTGGCTTCGGCAGGTCGCGAATTTCGTGATCCTGTTGGTCCTGGTGGTGGCTCTTGTCGGCCTCATGCTGACGACCGTCACGGGGTTCATCGACCGCTTCGGGAACAACGCGGGAACAGCCGGCGAGATGGTCGTGGCTGCGGTTGCGATCAGCGCGGTGCTCGGGCTGTCCGGCTACATATCTCTTCAACTCCCAATCATTGCAGGCGGTCTCGCTGGCGGCGGTGCTTCGCTTGCAAGCCGCCTGGTGACAAGCCCGCTGATTGCCAATGCTACGGCCGCGGCCAGCGGTGCTTATGCCGGTGCCCGCTGGTCAGCCAGCCGGGGCCTCGCTGCCGTGCGAGCAGGCCGCCAGGGCGGCAGCCTTCGTCGTACCCGATCGCAGGGGAGCTCGGCCACATGAACAGGAAGGGCGCATTCTCACGCACGCTGCCGAAGGTGCTGATCGTTTCCGTGATCGCGTGCCAGCTTGGCGGCTGCGCAAGCTGGTCGAAGGCGCCACCATCATGCGACGGCTCAGTCCGCCGGCCGCTCAATCGTTCGCTGTGGGACTGGGAGAGTGGAACGCCGCTGGCGGTCCCCGAACAGGTTGCTCCACCAGCCGCGTCCGACCCACTCATCCGGAAGCGGGATGCCAGTTCTTCAGCGCCGTCTACGCGGCTTCACGCTACCGGCAGCCACGTCGACATCGCCGCCTCCTACCACGCTTGCGGCAAGGAGGCGTGAGATGGTTGGCCCTGATGACCTAAAGACGTATTTCGACAACGCGCGCCGGTGGGAACAGGATCTGTTGCTGTCGGCTCACCGCTCGCGACGAACGGCATGGTTCATTGCGGCAGGCGCCTGTGCACTGGCGATCGCCGCAGTGGGAGCCGTTGCGGCGCTCGCGCCGCTGAAGACGGTCGAGCCCTTCGTTGTTCGGGTGGATAATGCCACTGGCATCGTCGACACGGTTTCAGCCCTCACGGCAACGCCAGCGCGCTACGACGAAGCCGTGACAAAATATTTTCTCGGACGCTACGTGCGCGCGCGCGAGGGTTACAGCTATCCCGAGGCGGAAACGAACTTCCGCACGATTTCCCTGCTTTCGGGGTCAGGCGAGCAGGCGCGTTTCGCGGCCTGGTATCGAGGGTCCAATCCGGAGAGTCCGCAAGTAGTCCAGGGACGGTTTGGCGTCGCCACCGTCCGGATCAAGGCGATTTCGCTCCTCGCCGACAATGTTGCCTCCGTTCGTTTCATGAAGGAAATCCGAAAAGGTGAGGAGACCCGCACCACCCATTGGGTCTCGACGCTCACCTTTTCCTATGCCAATGCGCCGATGTCCTCCGCCGATCGCCTGGTCAATCCCCTCGGCTTTCAGGTTTCGGAATATCGCGCCGATCCGGAGGTCGTGCCATGAAACGTCTCATCTTTCCGATCGTCTTGTCACTTGGACTTGCAGGCCCGGTCCTGGCGCTGCAACAGCCGTCACCGGGCCAACATGACGCCCGGGTGCGCACCGTCACTTACGACCCCACCAATGTGGTCCGTGTCAACGGCGTTATCCGCGCCTCGACCCAGGTCATGTTCGGCGATGACGAAGAGGTCGCCCATGTCGCGATCGGCGATTCAGTTGCATGGGAAGTTGCGCCGGCCGGCTCCATCCTGTTTCTCAAGCCGCGCGAGAAACATCCGCCGACCAATCTTCAGGTCGTCACCACCCGTGCCGATGGACGAAAGCGTTCCTATCAGTTTGAGCTGTCGATCGCCGAGACCACGCTGGCCGACAGCTACTTTGTGGTTCGGTTCGCCTATCCTGGCGATGAAATTGAACGACGCCGCGCTGAAACAGCCGCCCGGAGCGCTGAGCGGGAAGGGGCCCTGATCGATCAGACCTTCGACCTCCACCACGCCTATGGTGCGCGAAACTGGCGCTTCTCGGCACAGGGGTCGGTCGATCTCGAGCCCGAAGCCGTCTTCGACGATGGCAAGGAGACCACATTTCGCTTTGCGGGTAACCGCGAAGTCCCCGCCATTTACCTGATCAATTCTGATGGATCGGAAAGCCTGGTGCCGAAGGACGTCCGCGGCGAACTGGTGGTCGTCCACGCAACCGCGCGCGAATTTCGGCTGCGCAAGGGCAACATCGTGCTCTGCATCTTCAATGAAGCGTTCGACCCGGTCGGAATCAATCCAGGGACCAACACCACGAGCCCTTCGATCAAGCGGCGCGCCAGGAAGTCAGCTCCAACCGTAAAGCCCCGATAGGCCGACCAGAATGACCGAGCTTCACAACGAGACAATTGATGGCGATCGTGGCATCACCCCGGTCGGCCAGGCCGACCACGCACGAACGACGATGCTCAAGCGCGGATTTGGCGCACTCGGGCTCACCGCATTCGCCTTTCTCATCATATTGAGCACGTGGAAAGGCGATAAGCCTGTCACCGAGTCCGCCCGCAAACTCATGATCCGTCAGGCCGCAGCGTTCGAGCCGGCCACGGAAGCGCCGGGAGCTCCACTCACCACAGCTTCAATTCCGGCTGCAGCGCCACCTACCGCACCGGCGGTCACCCCGCCCGTGCCGGACCAGATGCTCGAAAGCGCACGTCGTGCACCGGTCCTGGCTTACAACCGGCCGGTCTCGGCCGGGCGCGCAACCCACAACGGCATGACGGGGACTGGTGCTGCCGATCCCTATGCCTTTGGACGGGCGGAGCCGCCGAATGAGCTGGCCGACAAGCTCAAGCCCACACCGATCGAAGGCGTCCGCGCAGCGCGGCTTCCAAACCGTAACCTTCTGGTCACGCAGGGCACGTCCATCCCGTGTGTGCTGGAGACGGCAATGTCCTCTGACGTCGCCGGCTTCGTGTCCTGCGTCGTGATCCGCGATGTCATCTCCGATTCTGGCAACGTCGTGCTCATGGAAAAAGGCACCCAAGTGGTCGGCGAATACCGCGGCAATGTCCGGCGCGGCTCAAAGCGCATGTTCGTTCTGTGGTCCCGTGCCAAGACGCCTACTGGGGTCATCGTCGCGCTCGCGTCGCCCGCTACAGACGCGCTTGGTCGGGCTGGGTTCGACGGCGATATCGACACACATTTCTGGGAGCGATTTGGATCAGCACTGTTGCTGTCGATCGTGGGCGATGCCGGCTCCATCGGGCGTCAGCAGCTCCAGGACAGCTCGATCCAGATCAACAATACTTCTGGCTCAGCGAATACCGCGGCCGGCATCGCCGTCGAGCAATCGATCAACATTCCGCCCACGCTGAACAAGAACCAGGGCGAACTGGTCAATATCTTTGTGGCGCGGGACCTTGATTTCTCGTCAGTCTATCAACTGAAGCGAGTTGAAACACGAAGCCAGATCTTCGACCGCACGGTCGGGGGCACAGTCGTCGGGCCGGCCGAGGTCACGAAATGACACAGGCCGCATCAATCGAGCGGGATGGCGGCCGTTTGGTGCTGGCCCGCTATCTCGAGCCGTTGAACCGTTATCTGGCTGACGAGTCCCTTACCGAGATCGTAATCAACCGTCCCGGTGAAGTCTTTGTGGAAGGTCCCGAGGGCTGGACCCGCCACACGGAAGCAGCTCTCACATACGACTACCTTTCACACCTCGCAACAGCGGCCGCCGGGCATACTCGCCAGGACATTGGACCAGAATTCCCCGTGGTGTCGACAAGTCTGATCGGCGATGAGCGCTGCCAGATCGTGGTGCCGCCGGCCGTCCCGGCTGATCAGGTCAGCTTCACCATCCGCAAACCGTCGAAGCTCACCATGAACTTGGCCGCTCTTGAGCGGACCAGGCTGTTTGATGAGGTCCGATCAGCCGGTGACGAGCTGCATCCCGACGAGCACCGGTTACTCGCTCTGAAGGAAGCCGGTCTCTGGCGTGAATTCCTGGAGCTTGCCGTCCAGACGCGTCGCAACATCCTCATCTCGGGGGCGACCGGATCAGGAAAGACGACCCTGTCCAAAGCCTTGATCGCGGCCATTCCGACGCATGAACGGCTGATTACCATTGAAGACACCATCGAACTCGCGATCCCGCACGAGAATTCCGTCCGACTGCTCTATGCCAAGGACGGGCACGGCGTAGCCAAGATCGGGCCTCGCGAGCTTCTGGAATCAACCTTGCGCATGCGGCCCGACCGAATCCTGTTGCAGGAGCTGAGGGACGGCACGGCCTTCTTCTATCTCAGGAATGTCAATTCCGGGCATCCGGGGTCGATCACGACGGTCCACGCGGATAGCGCGCGGCTTGCCTTTGAGCAGTTGACCCTTCTGGTGAAGGAGAGCGCGGAAGGGCGAGAGCTCCATCGCGACGATATCCGCTCGCTGCTGCTGCACCTGGTCGATGTTGTAGTCCAAATGCAAAAGCGCAACGGCCGCTACCGCATCTCTGAGATCTATTATGATCCCATCCGCAAACGCGATCACGCCCATTAAAGCTGCACGTGGCACTGCGCTCGCGCTTTGTGCCGGGGCGGTCTTTCTGCTGGTCGCCTCAAACGTTCTGCTGCTCGGGCTCAGAGTTCACGATGGCGGATTTCACTGGTTCGAGATCGCGAGCGGCTGGCCCCGATACGGCACCGACCCACGGTTCGACCGCTGGCTGACGCTCTCCACCCTCGCCGGCACCATCGCGGTCTTTGGCCTGCTCGGTATCCTCCTCCGGCAGCGCCCCTTGCCGCTTCACGGCAAGGCACGTTTCGCGACCGAGCGAGAGATCAAGGGTGCGGGTCTGCGGTCGAAGGAAGGCATCCTGCTTGGTCGCAAGGACGGCGCGATGCTCTGCTTTGGTGGATCGGAACATGTCCTGGTCTATGCGCCGACCCGAGCAGGCAAAGGGGTCGGCTACGTGATTCCAAATCTGCTCAACTGGGCAGATTCGGTCGTCGTTCTGGACGTCAAGAAGGAGAACTGGCAACGATCCGCAGGCTTTCGTGCGGCCCACGGACAGACCGTCCATCTGTTCGATCCCCTCGACGAGAACGGCTGTACAGCAAGGTACAACCCATTGGGCTACGTGCGGAGCGATCCAGCCGACCTTTATGATGACCTGCAGCGAATCGCGGTCATGCTGTTTCCGGCCGAGAGTCGGGGCGATCCGTTCTGGTTTGAGGCCGCGCGGACTGCGTTTGTGGCGATCGGCGGCTACATTGCTGAAACCCCCGGATTACCTTTGACCATCGGCGAGATCCTGCACCAGCTCTCCGCTGTTCCCGATCTGAAATCGCATTTTGAGAAGATCATCGCTGCGCGACGATCGAGCAGTCCTCCCTTGTCACGCTCCTGCATCACCGCTTTGAACGACTTCCTTTCGGCTTCCGAAAACACCATGAACTCGGTGCGAAAGACGGTGACGGCAAGGCTTGGCCTGTGGCTCAACCCCCGCATCGATACTGCGACGTCAGCCAATGACTTCGACTTACGCAAGCTGCGGCAACAGCCCATGTCGATCTATCTCGGCGTCACGCCGGACAATCTGGAGCGCATGGCGCCTTTGCTAAACCTGTTCTTTCAGCAGGTCGTCGATCTCAACACCCGCGAGCTGCCGGAACATAATTCGACGCTTAGTCGCAAGGTTCTTCTCTTGCTCGACGAATTCCCAGCCCTTGGCAACGTAAATGTTCTGGCGAGATCGGTCGCGTTTGTTGCCGGATACGGCATTCGCCTTCTGACAGTCGTCCAAAGCCCAGCGCAGCTACGCGCGATCTACGGCACTGACGTCGCTCGCAACTTCATGACGAACCACGCCGTGGAGGTCGTCTTCGCTCCGAAGGAGCAAGACGTGGCAAACGAGCTTTCCGAGCGCATTGGCTATGATACGGTGAAGGCGCGCAGCCAAAGCGGGCCAAAGGGCTTTTCGGCACGATCCATGAGTCAAACGGTGTCAGAGCATCGGCGCGCTCTCATGCTGCCCCAGGAGCTCAAGCTTCTGCCCAGGTCCAAAGCGTTCATCCTAAGCACTGCGATTCCACCGCTAATCGCCGACAAGCTCGTATACTACGAAGACAGGGCCTTCCTGCAGCGACTGCTGCCAGCCCCGATTCAGGCGATGCCGAAGGGGCTTTCGAATGCCTTGCTTGATGCCGAAATCAAGGAGCTTCGCTCCGAGGTTGCGGAGCTTCGCGCAATATTTCGATCGCGACCGATGACCGACGAGGAGGTGGCCGAACCCTCGACGATTCCTGACGATGTCAGTTTCGACTTTGGCGGGGTCGATGTGGATCTCGAAGGCTTATCCGAAGAGGACCTGAAAGCCTGGACCCTGAAATACATCGACGCTCAGGTCGTTCCACCGCCGCCGCAGACCCGCCGAAAGCAGAGGGGTGAGCATCATGAACGACAAGCATGACGCGAGCCAGGAATTCAGTCTGGAGCGGCAACGTCGCGCGGGGCCCGCGTCCGCCCGAGAAATGGGGGAAGACGAGTCCAAGGCAACAGCTCCCAACCAGCCTTCATCCGCGGAGGTCACCGATACTGCTTTCCCGGACCGTATCCGTCGAAAATATTACGTGGTTGCCAGTCGCATCGAAAAGGATGGATCCGACCGCGAAGCGCGGCTTTATGCCGATGAGCGGAAAGAATACCTCGCGTTCAAGACCACTGAGGATCGCCTGGTCACCCGCCTAGCTGCCGCCGAAGTGATCCGGGACATGGTCAGCGTTGCACAACATCGCCGGTGGGAGGCACTGCACGTCCGTGGTTCCGTCGAGTTCCGGCGAGAGGCGTGGCTCGAGGCAAGCGCGCGCGGAATGGAGGTACAGGGCTATCAGCCAAACGAGCTTGATCGCCAGGCGCTCGCTGACCGACGAGCCGCATCGGATCGAGCCCACGCCCGGACCGATGGTGCCAAGGCTCGCTCGGCCTCCAACAGGTCAGTGCAGGCGGATAAGCTCGATTACGACCAGGGCGTTTCCGGACGTCTCCTGGAAGTCGGTTTTGGCCCGTATCGCAACCGCGCCGACGCGGAGCCGTCAACTTATGCAGCCATCGAGCTGGATGATGGCCGGCGACATCAAGTGTGGGGCGTCGGCGTTGTGCCGGACGTCGCAGATAGTGGCGCGAGGCCGGGCGACCGCATCTCTCTACGAAGGGATGGCGTCGAACCTGTCATCAGGGCGATCAAGTCCATCGATCCTGAGACAGGTACCGCTAGTGTTGAACGGCGCCAGATGTGGCGCAACATATGGAATGTGACGGTGGAGGAACGCGGTGCAGCCCGACCGGTGCCAACGCATGATTCCGACCTGCTCGCGGCCCAATCCCAGATTGTCGCCATCAACAGGCTTGTCGAACGCGCTCTACCGAACGATGAGAAAGCTCGACAGAGCATTATGGCCTTCGCCAAGGGGCGCATAGCCCAGCATCTGCAAAAAGGGCAATCATTTGCGCGAGCGATGGTCATTGAGCCTCTCCGCGATCGTCATGAACGGCCCGCTCGCCCGAAGGAGCAGCCTTTCCAGAGTCAAAGCGGCGAACGTATCAGGTTGCGGGAGCAAGAGCGCTAAGCGCTCAATCATCCGTCGCGCAGCGGCAAGCCCCGCGTCTCAAGGAAAACTATGCGCGTCTCAACTTCTCGCCTTCGGAGCTGCGGTAGTCGGCAGATCGAGCTTTCCCATCCACCGCAAATGGCTTGCCACGCTCCTTGACTCTGGTCCAATCGACAATCGTTTAATGCGAACCACGTCTCGCAATTTGACCTTGATCTTGCGGCCGATGTCGCGGATGATCCGGCTGCGCAGGATGCGCAACTGCTGCTGATGCCGCCTGAACTGTTTGGCATGGATGTAGCGGCGTGCCATCATCGCCGCGGCTTTGGCCGCGCGAGAATAGGATTGCCGCAGCCTGATGCCGTGTCGTCGCGCCAAGCGGTTCAGCCCCCCGGATCGCCGCATGCAGGAGCTTGGCATCGGTTGGAGAGGCGATGGCCTTCGGCTGCACCGTCGTGTCGACCGTGACCCGCTTGAGGTCCTGGCTGCGCAACGCGCCAGCCTGATGTGCCACCCGCAGGCTCTCGGCCAGCAACACTTCCAGCTTATCGCCGAGCCGTTTGCGCCAATGGCTCAGGTCCGAGCGCTCGTGCGGGAAGGCATGCTGGAAGACTTCTTCGCCGGTGAAGAACTGAAAATACGGGTCGTGAACCCAGCGCTCGCACACGCCCTCATCGCCGCAACGCTTCGGCCAGCGTTGATCCCGTTGCCTGATGCTCGTCCGACGCACATCTGCTCACTTGGCGTCCCCAATAGACAGCACAGGCCCACTCGACAGCCGATATGGCTCATGGGCCTCCTGGCCGCGCATCAGCGATGCGCTCATTGCAGCCGCATTTGGACCGATGCGATATTTCTGGTCCTGCGGCAAATACTCCAATTGACCTATTCGGGTGAGAGTAAGTGTCAGACGAGAGACGGTTGATCGCGGCAAGTCGCAGCGGTCTGCGATTTCGCGATTGCCGAGCCGAGTTGCGGGACTCGCGAAACAGCGCAGCACGTCGAACGCGCGCGACACGACTTGTATGACGTCTGTCCCGTCTGCAAGGAATGGTCCTTGTAGTTTTTGAGATCCACGCGCCATTTAACACATCCCCGGCTTACACAAGTGCTCCCAGATCGACGCTACTTTCCAAGAAATTTTGTGTTCTTGTCGACGTTTTTAGCTCCAAGAGTGAGCACTGTCTTGACGCCATGCGGCATATCATGAGTCTCGAAGAGGAGCGGGGCGATGTCCAGGCAGAGGTTGTCGGCTGATCGCACGCCTGTGTCCTGCTGAGCGCGTACGAGCTGCTTGGTCACCCAATGCGCCTTTGTCGGCCCGCACGACATTTGTTCTGCAAACTTACGCGCTTCGTCGTGAACTGCACCATCGTCGACGACATAATTGATGATATTCCAGCGCTCAAACGTTTCAGCGTCATACCGCTTCGTTGTGAAGCAAATCTCTTTCGCACGGGCTGATCCGCATCGCTCGGCAAGGCGCTGAGCACCGCCCAACAGGGTAGACGTACCAATCTTTGCTTCGATCTGTTGAAATTTGGCCGAACGTCCAGCGAACACAATGTCGCCGCAGAGGATCAGTTCCAAGCCTGCTGCAACGCAAAGTCCTTGGACCGCAAAAACCACAGGCATTTGCAGATTCTCGATGCCCTGGATCACGAGCGGAAATCCACGGGTAAACTGCGATCTCATCTCCCGCGCGGTGCGGCCGTTGAAGTCATTTAAATCAACCCCTGCGCAGAAATCATTACCGACACCCTCAATGAGGAGCGCTCTTACATCTGACGCCGCGGCCTTGCTAACGGCCTCGCCGATCATTTCGAGCAACTCGAAATGCAGGAGATTCGCGAACACGTTCCAGAAACGTATAATGCCAAGGGAGCCAACTTGTTCGAAAGTTGCACCAAACTTCTCAGTGTTGTTCATTTTCGTATTCCATATTTGTGATGGCGGGAGACCGGCGGATCACGGGATGGCCTTTTTGCCGACGGCCTTCCCGCCTATCCTACGGGCGATTGTGAGTTGATCTCGATCGAGGCGTCAGGCCGGTCTTTTTGCGAAAACGAGCTTTGCCGAGAAGAACAAAGTACCGATGTTTCCGAATTCGGGAAACTTGGCGGACATTGCATCAACCAACTCGCGCTCGGTGGTGGCCGTTTTGGATATCGCAGCGAATAACTTGATGTAGGAGCGGGACTCTTCGATGATCCTGTGAGCGTCCGTGTCGGGCAGCTCATGCTTTTTGTGTCCTGCGACGATCGCCTTGGGTTTAAGCTTTTCTATTTTGTCAATGCTGTCGAGCCAAAGGTCCCATTCTTTAGGGCCGCCAAGTCCCAACATCATGTGGATCTTGTTGTAGACGACATCACCTGCGACCACAGTATCGATTAAAGGAATATGCAAAACCGTCGAGTTTTCGATGTCGCCTTGCCCAACCTCAACTATCCGAAGCTCCTGACCTTCGAGTGAGAGCGGACCAGAAACGATCTCAGGCATCGCGGTCGGATTGACCGCTCGGTCACCAAACATGGCCCGCCACTGTTTGGCCGCCTGAACTTGCGTCTTGCTGATATAGTCGACCACGCCGGCGGTTGCGACGGCGCGCGCGGTCGGGAATCGCCGCAAAAGATCGCCGATGCCGTACCAGTGATCCGCATGGCCATGGGTTATATAGATCGTCGTGAGGCGCTTTCCGCTCTGCTCGATCAAGTCGCCAAGTGCCTCGACGTCCGAGCGCATGTGCTGTGCATCGACTAGAACGGCGTCGCGCTCGCCAATGATAACGGTTGAGCTTGTTGGTGAGAATGTCCCTGGCGTGCTGTCGAATTTATGGGATGGACTGACGTACACCTTAATCGCAAAATTGGATGCGGCCACGTTTTTTCTCCTGATTTTGGCTTGTGTCGAGTGCTCTAAATCGACAGCGGATTTCGTAGTGCCGCCTTGCTCCCATCGTCCGCGACGAACGGCAGCATGTCGTGTAGACCGGTAATGCCCACGCCTGTGGGCTCCGGTCCGCATTGGTTCGCAATCAAGTGCTCGAAAGGCGGTATTCGCGAAACTGTTCCCTTAGCTCGGTCTTTTTGATCTTACCGGTAGCGGTATGTGGGATGGCGTCGACGATCGCGACATCGTCGGGCACCCACCATTTCGCGATCTTGCCCTCCATGAAGCGGAGAATATCCGGACCCTTCGTCTCTGAGTTCGGTTTGAGCTGAACGATGAGAAGGGGCCTCTCATCCCATTTGGGATGGCGGACGCCGATAACAGCGGCTTCCAGCACATCGGGATGACTGACAGCCAGATTCTCCAGGTCAATCGAGGAAATCCACTCTCCACCGGACTTGATGACATCTTTGGAACGGTCTGTGATCCGCATATAGGCGTGCTCATCGAGCGTGGCGACGTCGCCGGTATCGAAGAAACCCTCGTCGTCAAGGATATTGTCAGTGACGCGATAGTAAGCTTTAGCGATCGCTGCCCCGCGGACTTTGAGACGTCCAAACGTCTTGCCGTCCCTTGGCAGTTTGCTGCCAGCTTCGTCCGTGATCTTCATCTCGACCAGGAACGGCGCGAAGCCTTGGCTGGAGAGGCGGTCGATCCTGTCCTTGCCGGCGAGATGTTCGAAAGGCGGCTTGAGCGATCCGATCGAGCCGATTGGGCTCATCTCAGTCATACCCCAACCCTGACCAGCCGGAATCCCCATGCGTTCGAATGCCTCTATCATGGCGGGTGGCGGGGCTGCACCGCCGATCGTAAGACGCTTGAGATCAGGTAGACGCAGGCTGTTGGCCTCCATATGCTGCTGAAGCATCAGCCACACGGTCGGAACGCCGGCGGTCATCGAGACATTTTCGTCCCGCAGAAGTTCGTAGATCGATGCGCCATCCATCCTCGCGCCCGGAAACACCAGCTTGGTGCCGGTCATCGGCGCGTGGAACGCCAGTCCCCAACTGTTGGCATGAAACAGCGGAACGACCGGCAACACGGTATCGGTGGACCGCAGGCCGATTACGTCGGCCTGCGCGACCATCAACGAATGCAGAACGTTGGAGCGATGCGAGTATAGGACCCCCTTGGGATCTCCGGTCGTTCCCGACGTATAGCAAAGCCCGGCGGCCGTGTTCTCATCGAATGATTTCCACTCAAAATCGCCGTCGGCACCGTCG
This sequence comes from Bradyrhizobium sp., assembly GCF_035935975.1. GTDB lineage: Bacteria > Pseudomonadota > Alphaproteobacteria > Rhizobiales > Xanthobacteraceae > Bradyrhizobium. The sequence goes on along the minus strand of NZ_DASYWN010000064.1, from coordinate 146,119 downwards.
ATCCAGTCCTCATAGGCGACTGCCCCGCGCAGGGCCGTTTCAGGCATGTGCGCGCGGTCGGTGAGAATCACGAACTGCTCGATCGAGGTGAGCTGGGACTCCAGCTTCTCCAATAGAGGCACGAAAGTGAGATCCGTCAGAAGAATCCGATCCTGTGCGTGATTGGCGATCCACGCGATCTGTTCGGGGAACAAGCGCGGATTGATCGTATGGCAGATGGCCCCGATCCCCATGATGCCGTACCAGATCTCGAGATGGCGCCATGTGTTCCAGGCAAGGGTTGCGACGCGATCTCCCAATCTGATGCCGTCGCGGTCGAGCCGCTGTGCGACCTTCAGAGCCCGTGTGCGGATGCCACGATAGTCGGTGCGGTGGATCGGACCCTCTACGGAGCGCGTCACGACTTCCCGTGTCGGGTGGCATGTTGCTGCGTGATCGATGATACGGTGGCACAGTAACGGCCAGTCCTGCATCAAACCCAACATTTCGAAATCCTCGCTCTCAATGAGATGACACTTCTCGGAAGACACCAGGAGCTCGCAAGGCGAGAGACGGGTCAATCGGGAAGGGCTAGATGGTTTTCTTTTCGCCCGTGAAACTCGGACAAAACTGTTTCGAATAATCCCTGCTGAAGCGTGTCATCTAAAACTCTTCGATCGGCTGCGGTCGTTCGAGCGTGTCTTTTCCGAATACCGGGCAGCAGGAGTTCACGTCCATAGCGATTGTCGGCCCGTTCATCGCGCTTTCTGGTGACGTGGTGTCGACCTTGGTCCAAACTTTCGCTCCGCCCCGGTCACATCTCCTTTGGAGCGAGGTTGAACGGTGACAAAGAGTATCCAGCCGCGATGAGCCAGGACTTACTTCCGCAGCAGATTAACCACTCATCAGCAGCCCTCCCAGTCACTGCGACTTTCCGCAGCTTTTGCCGCCTTGCGACCGAACAGAAAAGAGCTAGCAGGGAAACTCCTCTATTCCATTTCAAAACTTGAATAGGGCCTATTCAAAACCCGCCATCGGAATTACGGAAAACTGACGTTCAAAAATGAATAACCCCATCGACACGTTTTTAGTGGCGGCCGTCTCCCACTGGCTGCTCTGATGAGCGCCGACATACGAGAACTCTGACGACGGCACTGCTTGAGGAGACGGAGCATTCAGAGAGCCATGCGCCGTTTTGCGCCCCGAGATCTGCAAGGTCATTGAAGCAATGTTATGGAAATGTTCGCGACTAAAGAGGTTCTGGTAGTCACGTAACCAAGGAAGCTGGCTTGAAGCTCCCAGAATCCGGTCAACGGGCCGCTGCCGACGGAGATCCGTATAATCGTCGTCAGTGCCAACGACCTCGGGAGGGCAACCCACCCTTCGTACTAAAGGGCTCCACCGTATTCCGCCGAAGATCGCACATCCGTCGCGGCGTCATTCAATGAAAAGGACGACAAGCCATATGGGAAGCATCAAGAAAGCACTCGATCTGACGGGCAGAACCGCGCTCATTACGGGAGGTTCGCGCGGGCTTGGCCTTCAAATTGCCGAGGCGCTTGGCGAGCAGGGAGCACGAGTCGTCCTTTCGTCACGCAAGGCGGGAGATCTGGAGGAGGCTCAAGGGCATCTTGCCAAGCTCGGCATTAAGGCTGAGTGGATCGCCGCGGACAATTCTAAGGATGACGAGGCCAAGCGGCTCGCGGACGAGGCGATCGCGAAGCTCGGCAAGGTCGATATTCTTGTCAATAATGCCGGCGCGACGTGGGGAGCCTTGACGGAGGATCACTCCATTGAAGCATGGGACAAGCTCATGAACCTCAACGTCCGGGCGCTGTTCGTGCTTAGCCAGCGGATCGGCAAGAAATCCATGATTCCGAATCAGTACGGGCGAATCGTAAATGTCGCCTCCGTCGCTGGCTTATTTGGGAACAGCGGCGAGATGCAGACGATCGCTTACAACACCAGCAAGGGAGCAGTGGTGAACTTCACCCGCGCTTTGGCCGGAAGTTGGGGACGTCATGGCATCACGGTCAACGCGCTTGCGCCAGGGTTCTTTCCATCGAAAATGACGAATGGCGTAATAGCGTCCGTAGGCGTCGACAAATTGACCGAGGGAGTACCGCTCCGTCGCCTCGGCGACAGCGACGATCTCAAAGGCGCCGCCCTCCTGTTCGCGAGCGATGCAGGCAAACACATCACCGGGCAGATATTAGCAATCGACGGCGGTTTAACGGCCGTCTTGTCGTCATCCTGATCGAGCGAGACCGTCCCATAGACAGACTATTGCTTCAGGGGCAGCAAGTCGTGCCCATCGGCAGTTTCTCAATCTGCGAGAGGACTGGGACAGCAGTCTGCAGCGATGCAGAATTAGCTGTCCAAGCTGCACGTGAATGTCAGCCAATCCACGGCCGGTTGCCCGCTTTCAACGAGCTTCGGTTGGTCGGCGAAAACCGATAAAGTCAGATGTTCAGGAGCCTTGGCCGACGGCTACCAGTCATAATTGGATTGCGGACATGGTCGTGTCGGCCAGAGAGCACGTAGACCCCGCGGAGATCCAAAGCGCGATTTTCGGCCGTCAGGCGGTGGCCGACGTCGCGGTGATGGGGTACCCGACGATCGGCGGCGCGAAGCAAAGAAGGCGGTGATTGTCCTCAAGCTGGGCCAGGAGGCGCAGAGCATCGAAATCTTGGACTACGCCTGCGAGCGGGTAACAGGGTACAAGATTCCTATCTTGCGGAGGCACTCCCACGCCATCCGACTAGAGAACTCCTGAAACGGCCACTAGGGGAAACGTACCGGAAGGGGTTTGAACGGCAGGTAAACTGACGCCGAAGGCCGGCCAGCAGTCGTCGGCTGTGGAGACCGACGTGAACGAAGCGAACTGGGATCTTTTGAGGCTCTTCTTTGCCGTCGCTAACACGGGCAGCGTCAACGCCGCGGCCCGGCAACTCAATATGAGCCAGCCCACGCTCAGTCGGCGGCTCAAGGAACTTGAGCGCTATGTCGGCGCGCCCCTTTTCTTTAGGGTGCCGTCCGGCGTCCTGCTGACGCAAGAGGGAGAGGATCTGAAGCGCGCGGCGGCTAGCGTCGTCGGATCATTCAGCAGCTTCCACCAGGACTGGCGGCTACGCGTAGGACCGAGGACAGACGTAGTCAAGATTTCAGCAACGGAAGGGATGACCAAGCACTGGCTGCTGCCACGGGTACACAGGCTTTATGAACTTCATCCGCATATTCGTCTCCACATAAATTCGACCATCGAGCAGCAAGATCTGACTAACAGTGACCTCGATTTCGTGATCCGCATGGGACATCCGGGCGACAACGAGTTGATCGGACGTAAGATCACGACGGTTGGCTTCAGCATCTACGCGTCCGAGGCCTATCTTTCCCGCCGAGGGCAACCCAAGAGTGCAGGAGAGCTCAAGGGTCACGATGTGATCGGCACCTCCGGAGATTTTTCAGGTTTCCGAGGGGAGCGGGTAGGTCGCATGCCGCTGCTTACGATCTTCCTGAAGGCTGCCGAAGCCAGCAGAACCCTGCGGCTAATGCCGCTCGGCAACCATTATTTCGCAGCCCGCGAGGGATTAGGCCTTGCTTTCCTGGCGACCCCGTTCGCGATGGCGGAAGGCCTGGTCCCGGTTCTCCCGGAGGAATCGATGGCAATGGATGTTTGGCTACTGCGTCGCCGCGAAAGCGATCTTCGCAAGCTGACGCGCCAAGTGGGCCGCTTTTTGGAAAAAGAATTCGCTGCTTCCAAGGCATGGTTCGCCTCAGGGGAAACCGTGGGTAAACAGCCTACGTGTAAACAATAAGCTGCGCCCTATTTCCTTCGCGGGGCGAACATGCTCACGCCTATTCAGGCATGGATAGGGTCAGTCGGCGCGTTCCAGCCCCTCCGGTCACGCCCTGTCCCAGTGGCTTATAGTCGGAGCCCCTTGGGGTCCGGGCGGTCTTCGCCGCCCTCAAGGTATTTTCACTGTTTCGGGCTACGTGTCGAGGTTATCGGTATGTGGGAGTTAAATGAGGCGTGCTGCAGCAAGCTCGGGATCGCTCCAGCTTAGTTGAACCTGAACGGAGGTGGCATTTGGTCGGCTATTTCCATGGGATGTAGGCGCGCGGTGGGTCGAAAGAAAGCGCCTTGCCTAGCCATGTGGCCGCAACGATATACCGCCAGAGCGAGCTGTTCCCCTCATTGTGCGGGGACGTTTCATTCCGAAAAAGGGAAAGCCGACGGCAGATTCAATGCAGGTTGGATGATTTGATTTCTCAGCGAAATCACACGCCTCTTGATGAGCGGCCTCATCGAAGTCCGTTTCTACGTCAAGCTTAGAAATGTCTGCCCGATCAATTGCAACTAGGGGCGTTGCTACTCACCGATTTGGACCAACTCGCAGGGCGATCTTTGGCAACGATCTACCCTACCATGGCGATAGCCTGGGAAGTTGTCATGCGATGATCGCGCGAGCATTGGACATTCGTGAGCGTCCGGCTGCCGATTTTGAGCAATACTTTTCTTTTGCTCTCTCTGAGTTGACAGTTTTGTCTCGTGACCCGTAGGAGAGTCGGGCTTGGGGCGCGAGCCAGGCTCAACGGAACCTTCAGATGAGAAAAGTGCTGGCGGCAAAGCTGCATGGCATCCACGTTACGGAGGCCAGTCTTCACTATCACGGCTCGATCACACTCGATCCGGATCAATGCCATGAGGCGGGGATTCTGCCGATGGAATTCGTGGAGATCTGGAACAAGAACTCCGGGGCGCGAATTTCGACCTACGTGATTTTTGGTGAACCGGGCTCTCGTTGTTGTGTCCTCAACGGCGCTCCCGCGCACACCTGCCAAGTCGGCGACCAGATTATCGTCTGCAGTTCAACGTACGTGAATGGGGCGGAAATCGTTCGGCCGAAGCCAAGAATTCTCGCCTTCGATCGCAACAACCACATTACCGATCGCATGACCAATTCCGTTACTCGGGATGGCGCGGAGCGCTATTGCTTCGAAATCCTGGGTGAGGCAGGCGACGTGAAACCCATACCTCTCCGAACCTCGAACTAACGTCGACCGACGGGATAGGGATCGAAAATGAGCCACACCTCGGAAGCCACGGTCGAGCGGGTGACGCTTCCAATGCTGCAGCGGTGGAAGGAGGAGGGGCGGCGCCTCGTGATGACGACCGCCTATGATGCGGTCACCGCACGTATTGCCGATCCCATCGTGGATATGATCCTTGTCGGAGACAGCGTCGGCAACGTCTGTCTCGGATTCGACAATACGCTGCCGGTCAGCATGGCGATGATGAATCACCACGTTGAGGCCGTCGCGCGCACAAAACCTCGAGCCTTGCTCGTGGCGGATATGCCCTTTCTGAGCTTCCACCTTAGTCCAGAGGACACGATACGCAACGCCGGAGGCTTCTTGCAGCGTGGCGCCGACGCCGTGAAACTTGAGGGCGGAGCCAAGCGTGTCAAAATGATACGTGCCTTGGTCGACTGCGAGATTCCCGTGGTGGGTCATCTCGGCCTTACCCCGCAGAGCGTCAATGCAATGGGTGGATTCAAGGTGCAGGGCCGCAAGGCTGGTGACGCCTTACTCCTGCTCGACGACGCCCATCGACTGCAGGAGGCCGGCTGCTTTGCCCTGGTCCTGGAAGGCATCCCGGCCGAGCTCGCTGCGCGAGCGACAGAAACGCTGACGATACCTACCATCGGGATTGGTGCGGGTCCTGGTTGCTCGGGGCAGGTGCTGGTGTTCCACGACGTGCTGGGCCTATCTGAAGGCCATCGCCCAAAATTTGTTCGCACCTACGCCGACGGCTTTTGGGTGTTGCAGGAGGCGCTGTCGCGTTGGGTTGCCGATGTCCGCAACGGTACGTTCCCGGCATCGCAAGAGTCCTATCGGCTTCCCGAAGGCATAGGTGAAACGATCGCAAACTGGCAACCAAATCCGATGTGAAGCAAAACAATGCAGACAATCACGACGGTCGCTGAGCTTCGCCGAGCTCTCGCAGAGGCTCGCAGAGCCGACAAACGGGTCGGATTTGTACCGACAATGGGCTATCTGCACGACGGCCACTTGGCGCTAATCGAGACCAGCCGAGCGCAATGCGATGTCACCGTGGTTAGCATCTTCGTCAATCCCACTCAGTTCGGGCCAAACGAGGATCTCAGCACCTATCCGCGCGACTTCGAGCGCGATGAAAAGCTGTGCCGCGATGCCGGTGTGGCGATCGTCTTCGCGCCGGGTGCAGAGGAACTCTATCCTGCTCAATTCGAGACCTTCGTCGAACCGGGCGAGCTCGCAAAACCGCTCTGCGGAGCATTCAGGCCGGGACATTTTCGTGGAGTCGCGACGGTCGTGTGCAAGCTGTTCAATATGGTGCAGCCGGACGCTGCGTTTTTCGGGCAGAAGGATTTTCAGCAGTGCGCGGTGGTGCGTCAGATGGCCATCGATCTAAATCTTCCGATCGAAATCGTTACAGTGGCGACGGTTCGAGAAGCGGACCGTATCGCAATGAGCAGCCGCAACCGGTACCTCAGCGAGGAAGACCGCGGGCGAGCCCTCGCCATCAGCCGAGGACTATTCGCCGCAGCGGAGGAGTTCCGCTTGGGAGAGCGGAACGTGGACAGGCTGATCGCAGTCGCCAAGGGGCATTTCCAAAAGGTCGATCGGCTGCAGTACCTGGAGCTCGTCGACGCCGATACGCTCAAGCCCGCCGTAAGTCCGCTGCACCGCGCCGCCGCATTGTGCGTGGCAGCCTATGTCGGATCGACAAGGCTTATCGACAACGTGATACTTCAGCCAACTCCGTAGCGGCGATAATTTGCAGCATCCGCTCGATGCCAATCCGCCAAGGGTTCGAGCTCACCCGCGAGAAGGTCAGTCCCGGCGGCAGAACCCATGATCGGCTTGATCAGTGCTGGGCCTGGTCAGACCCGTACTCTCAGTAAGCTTCAACGCGGGACCGGCGGAATCGCAAGGATCTCCTCCGGCGCCTACGGAGCCAACCTCCGTATCAGCATGTGCGCGACAGGCTGCGGCATCCTATCGAGCGAGCTGAGAATGTGCGGCAGCAGTTTCAGCTTCATGCCAGCAAGCGCCGGCGGTACGATAGCTTCTATCAGATGCGGTCCGCGCGTTGACAGCGCCCGTTCTAGCGCGCGCGTGAACGCTTCGGGATCCATCGCCCGCACGGCAGGAACGCCCATCCCCTCTGCTATCTGGGTGAAATTCAGAACGGGATTACTGAGGTCGAGCTGCGCCTTCGCCTGAGGCCCGATCTCAATCGCGCCCACGCGCTCCAGTTCGACATTAAGTACCGAATAGGAGGCGTTGTTGAAGATGATTGCGGTGACATCAAGGTCTTCACGCGCAATCGTCCACAGCGACTGGATCGTATACATCGAGCTTCCATCGCCGATCAGCGCGAGGACAGGCCTGTCAGGACATGCGATCGCAGCGCCGACAGCGTTTGGAAGGCCTTGTCCGATGGCGCCGCCTGTCAGAGTCAGCAAGTCATGACGGGGCGCGCCGGCGGTGTATTTGGAGAGCATCAGACCTGAGGTGATTGCCTCGTCCACCAAAATTGCATTGTGAGGCAAGAGATGGCCGACCGCCTTGCAGACTTTCTCCGCGGTGAGCTTTTTGCCGCGCGGCGCAGCGGGACGAACGGCTGGCGCGAGCGAGAGCGCAGCATTATCGGCCCCTGACGACACCGCAAGCTTCCTAAGGCTTGCAGCGGCATCTTCTTGCGGCGAAGACAACTCTAGGACGACGCAGGTTTCAGGCGACAGACAACTCTTCTTGTCAGGATAGGCGAAAAACGATACCGGAGCCTTCGCGTCGACTAACACCAGTCGGTCGAAGCCTTTCAACTGCAATGCCGCCATTTCCGCCAGGTACGCGAGCCGTTCGACGGGCGGCAACCCGGCCCCGCGTTCGATGCGCGCGGGAAAGGTCTCTGAGAACAGCTTCACGCCGCAATGACTGGCGATGCGGATGGCGCTGTGCAACGCGCTTTCGCGAAGCGCATGTCCGCCCAGCAGCATCGCCGTCCGGCCGCCTGACCGGATGGCTTCCGCCACGGCTTGGACGACGGGATCCGACGCCGCCGAAGGACGCTCGACGTGTGGAGCGGACTCGACAACCCCGCCTTCGCCCCAGGAGACATCGGCCGGAAGTATAAGCGTCGCCACCTGGCCTGGAGGCCCATTTGCTGCCAGGACGGCGTCAACAGCGTCCCGACAGAGCGCTGGCGTGCTCCTTGACGTTCGGACAAACCCTGGAGAAACATTTCGCGCGACCGTCTCAATGTCTGATTGCAGTTGCGCGTCATATCTTGCGTGATGGGTCGCATGATCACCAACGATATTGACAATGGGGACCTTGCCCTTGCGCGCATTGTGCAGATTGGCGAGCCCGTTGCCGAGACCGCAGCCTAGATGCAGCAGCGTTGCCGCCGGCTTGCCCGCCATCCGAGCGTAGCCGTCGGCAGCGCCCGTCGCCACGCCCTCGAATAGGCACAGAACCGCGCGCATCCCCGGGGCAGAATCGAGCGCCGCGACGAAGTGCATTTCCGACGTGCCGGGATTGGTGAAACAGACATCAACACCGGCGTTGACTAAAGTTTGCATCAGGGCCTGCGCGCCATTTGGCATGTCTCACCTACATTATAAGAGGCGGTGAGGCTGTCGCGAGCAGCGCCGCCCAGAGTTATACTAGCAACGCACCGCTGAGCACCTAGCCCAATGGAGCAGACCTAGTGTCTCGGGCCGCGGATGAGTGCGTCAATGCCGGACGCTCGGGAAATACAACAGCCGGCGGCGTAGGGCGTGCCCATCGCCACGAGAACGGCCGTCAGACGGCGCTTTTGAACTTCGGCATGACGTGGCCTAAACGCGCGTTCATTTCCCGCACCAGCGTCTCCAGGCCTTTCAAGGGGCGCGCGCTCACCTCAAAGTCGACGATTTTTCCGTCGTCGTTAAACGTGATAAAATCCACCCCTCTGATCCTGCTTTCGCCAATTTTAGCGCTGAATTCCAACGCCACGCTCAGTCCATCACTAGAGGCCGCCTTGCGATGATAAGCAAACTTCTCAAGCAAGAGCACAACCGTGCTGAGGGCTAGAACGACTGCCTCTGCGCTGCGGAATGGACTAAATGCCGAAGGCGAGTGGAACGCCGCGTCTGGATGAACAATCGAGGGCAGCTCGCTGAGATCGATCGCCTCCATCATTGCAAGCCACTTGGCAAGCGAAGCCGAAGCGGCAGGGCGCAGATTGAGCGATCCAGTCATATTTTTCTCCACGTCTAAGTTTGAGTTAAATCGATCTGTACGGTCGTGGGCCCACATCAGGCGGGCATCATTTTGGGCATTAAACCGGACACGGAACCGCGGGATCCTCGCCGATCAGAGATATTCCATACCGCAGTGAGTTCTCGTGCGCAGACGATTATTGGAGCAGCCAGCTCGAACACTGTCACCACCAAATTTATGTAACGGCTAGTCATTTCTGAGCATCCAAATTCGCGAGACTAGAGGCGAATCCTCTCGCTTTCGTCCGCCTTAAGTCCAGACTGCGAAGTGCCGGGAGGGCAGCTCTCGACGGATTGCATTGAACAAGTCCGTTAACCCGCGATCTAAAAACATAACCTGCTCAGCGCCCAGGTGGTTGACTGCGCCTAAGCGGGGCTGGAGCGTGAGCAACGGGATCAACGTTGCGATCTTGCGTCAGGCAAAAGCGCACGCAGCGTTGGTGGACATCAGGGTCGCGTATTGATGCCGGTCGAGCCTGCCCGGCCGGTCATTCATGTTGGCTACGACGGGCGATCTCTCTGTAACGGCGGCTCGCCTTGGTCGTCATCAGGGGCAATTCTGCGGCAAGAAACTCGATGAAGGCACGGACTGCCGGCACCAGGCCTCGCCGCGATAGAAAGACCGCGTGCAATTGATGCGTGGGGACGTGGTGATTTGGCAGCAGCACGACGAGACGTCCGTCGGCAATCGCTTCGGCGCAAAGATTGAAGGGCAATTGTACGACGCCGCCCCCGCCGATCGCGATCTGGCTAAGGAGGTACACATCATCGGTGACGAGTGCCGGGACATATTCGATGTCGGCAGAGCTGCCATCAGGTCCGGTCACGCGCCAGCGCGGGCGCTCGCCGGCTGATCCTCCAGGCCCCACTCCCACCACGCCGCGGAGCGAGGCAATCGTCGGGAAAGGACCTCGCTCCGCAACAAAGGAGGGACTTGCCGCTAGCACCTGATCGCTGATGCCGAACGTCCGCACCGCCAGATTCGAATCCTCCAAAGCCGTCCGTATGCGAAATGCGACGTCATATCCTTCCCCGATCACGTCGACTCGGCGATTGGTCAGGTCGAGCTCGAGCCTGACCTCCGGCTGTGCGCGCAGGAATTTGGCGAGAATGGGCGCAAGAAAGATGTGCGCAACACCCACGGGGCAACTGACACGCAAGCGCCCGGAAGGACGCGCACTCGCATGCTCGGCGACTTCGAAGGCGGAATGCGCCGCCTGCGTCAGCACCTCGCAATGGGCATAGAAGGCTGAGCCGACATCGGTGACGTGAACGGCGCGGGTGGAGCGCTGCAGGAGCCGTACGCCGAGCCGCTGCTCGAGCTCAGCCACCCGCCGGCTGACGCGAGATTTTGGAATGCCGAGGGCGCGCCCCGCCCCGGAAAAGCTGCCGTGGACGACGACTGCAGCAAAAAGGGCCAAATCGTTCAAGTCTTTCAATGAAATATCCAAGGTCTGGGTATATTTGGATTGTACCAAAAATAGAACAATCAGTACCGATTTACACTGCTAGTGAGATTAGTTCCAAGGGCCAGTTTCATCGTTAGGCCAACACCTCTTGGAGTAAAGTCGTGAAAATCCTTCATCTCGATTCCAGCATTCTGGGCGCTGCCTCAGCGTCTCGGAGCCTCAGCGCCTCTGTCGTCGAAGAATTGAGGCGCCATCATCCTGATGCGACCGTCACCCACCGCGATCTCACGATCGAGACCATTCCCCACCTCACCGGGGCCATTGCAGCAGGGTTTCGCGACACGGGTATCAAGGATTTTGATGCGGCCACACGCGCCGAGCATGCGCGCTCTAAAGCCTTGGTGGAGGAGTTTCTAGCTAGCGACATCATTGTCATCGGGGCGCCGATGAACAACTTCTCGGTCCCCAGTCAGCTTAAGGCCTGGATCGATCGCGTCGCGCAGGCCGGACGCACCTTCCGATACACTGAAAACGGGCCTGTCGGTCTCTCGGGAGGCCGGCGTGTCGTCGTCGCCTCGACCCGCGGCGGCATGTACTCAGCCGGTCCGGGCGCAGTGATGGATTTCCAGGAGGCCTACCTCAAAGCGGTGTTCGCCTTTCTCGGCATCACCGATGTGAACTTTGTCCGTGCCGAGCGCCTGACGAAAGGTGGCGAGATCCGCACTCAATCATTGGAAGCTGCGCAAGCGGCCGTCGCGAATTCCGTGAAGCCGAGCGAAGCCGCCTGACGCACAAGTGGGCCGTCCGCCAGCCCAGAAGTTCTTGCACTATCACACCAGAAATTCATGCTCTATATCGTCGTATTGACCTACATTCGTCCCGTCGAAGAAGTCCACGCGCATCTCGATACACACCGGAATTGGCTGGTCGAATATGCAAAGAGGGGCAGCATCATCGTCGCAGGCCCGTTGGAAGATAGCTCTGGCGGCGCGCTTCTGGCTTGCTGCAAGGACAGCGCGGAGTTGAATGGCATGCCGGCGAAGGATTCCTTTCATGTGCACCGGCTCGTCGATTACCAGGTCAACGCCTTTACGGGTGCGCTGCGCGCCGACGCCTTCCCACCGGAATGGTCGCCTGCCGCAAAGGCTGTGAAAGGATTGCGGTCATTGGGTAGCTGATGGCTTAGGTATGCATGAGCCGTCTGGTCCCGAGCGAGATGCCGGACTGCGGACCTTTACCTGCGGCTGCACATGTGATTCGAGCTACAATCGTAGACGGTGAAGCGCTGCGAGTCGCCGATATGAGTGGAGAGCTACGAACCTGCTGCCGAAGCCATGCGGCGCTCTTCGGGTGAAGGACCGTCGCGTACTCATTGCCATCTCCCGGGTTCTGCAATCTGCAGCGCCCCTGGCATGATCTGCCGAAGGTGCTTGTCCCGTGTACTACATGGCAAAACGCCTCGTTAGGTGGCCGCGGGCTGGCGTTTGGGTCGAACCATAGACGCACCTGCCGCTGCCCGAAGACGGCACCGCCTAGATGCTCGACACCTCCATTGTCCGCGTCCATCAGCGTTGAGCCTGCATCGCCAGGAATCATCGCCAATCGACGGAACGGCCGCGCGGCGGCTTGACGAACACAATTCATGTGGTGGTCGATAGCAACGTCTTGCCGTTACGGCTTGCGTTGGGCCTCGGCGAGGCGATTCTTCAGCAGGATTAAACAATGTCGTCGGATGGCGCCGCGTTACGACAGGCTTTCAGCCAACCATCCTGCGTTCGATCAGCTAGCGTCAATTAGTCAATGGAAGCGCGGTACGACTCGGCGATAGCCGTGTTCGCCAACTCCTTTCACTCTCGTGCCCCTTGCACGCGACCTTGGCACATTCCGGGAGAGATTAGGCGCATCACGATCTGTCGCTGTTCGCATCCATCGCTGAATAGCCATTCTTCAATATTTTGTTTCGCGACAGGGTTACTGCGTGCTGCAATCGCGTCCTATCATGTCGGCTACGTCCAGTGCGAGGATTGCTCCCAATCGCGCATGGTGAGCAACTCGCAAACGATGACTTTGTTCTGCGCCCTCCCTAGGTGGAACGATTGGGATGCAAGCCCGCAATGGGAAAGCGGCGCTAGCTAGCTTATTTGTAGGAACGGTTATTTCGAAGACAGCTTACTTAGCCCAGCCTGCGCGTTGGTCGGTTATTCGGGAGATGCCTATGAAACGTCGAACCCGATTGGGGATTGATCGCGACGAGGCACGCTCGCGGATCCTTGGCATCGCCGAGAAGCACATTCGGGGAATGGGTTATCACAAGACAACAATAGCCAACATCGCGTCGGAACTCGGCATGAGTCCCGCGAACATCTACCGTTTCTTTCGGTCCAGCAATGCGATCAAAGAATTGATTTGCGACCGGATCATAAATGAGTTGGTTGACATCGTCGGCACAATTGCGCGTACAAAGGCGCCCGCTACCGACAGGTTGAAGCAGTTCCTAATTGAGGTTCATCATCATAAGAAGATGATCCTCGTCAAACACAAGCACGTGCACGATCTGACGGTCGCGGCAACCCACGAGAACTGGGGCGCCATCAAGAACCACACTGAAAAGGTGCTGACGCTACTCGAGTCGATCATACGCGACGGCATCGAGGCCGGAGAGTTCGAAGTTAAAAACGCCGCTGAAGCCGCCCGAGGCGTGAAGTTCGCATTCATGCCGTTCTTTCATCCGATTTTGCTCGAGCAGCATGTGCAACACGGCGATGATATCGAAGCGGACTTACACGATCAGATCCGCTTCGTCCTGAGAGCTCTCCGCAAGAGTGAGTAGGCCATCCATAGCTTTGGCGGAACGCTCTGCGGTTACGTCTCCTGCATCGGGAAAGGGACAAGAGCGGCAGCAGGGTGCTCTTTGATTTAGCCACAGCGAGTACTGGTTGCCTCGATAACTTCTTTGGAGCCCCGCGTTATAGCGCGATAACGCGGGCTTCCGCGCGGCTTAGTCCGGTTGCATTTCCTATGATTATGCTGCTCACACCGACGTCGCATGCTTTATGAACTCCAGCAGTACTGCGCTCACCTCGCTGGGACGCTCCTGCTGTGTCCAATGTCCAGCGTCGGCGATGAGATACTTCTTCCATAGGTTCGGCACAGTCGTTTCCAGGCGGTCAACGTCTTCGTGCGTCATCGTCAGAACGGCGTCGCGCGTTCCGCTTAGAAAGAGCGTTGGTTGCCGAATCTTCGCACCATCCAAAAAGGCAGTGAGCTCCCAATTGCGATCGAAGTTTCTGTACCAATTGATCGGACCACGGAAACCGCTCCTGGTAAACTGCTCCACGAAGAAATCAAGGTCCCTTTCAAGTAGCCACGCGGGGAGGGCGGACGGCCGCACGAGGTTGTCGACGAACCGCTTCTTCTTGTCGAACACGACGAAGTTCGATTGCGGATGCGTTGTGCCCGCTTCGCCTGCTAGAGTGTAGAGAATTCCTAACAGACTATGGCGAATGTCCTCTTCGAGTTCCTTTTCAATGACGCCTGGTCGTTGAAAGTAATGCTGGTAGAAGTGCTTGTCCTGCGCGGCAAGCTCGAAGCGAACGGCGGGACGAAGCTTGCGGCGGGGCACATAGGGCACGCTCAAGAGGCCAATGGCTCGGAATATATCCGGACGCAGCAGGGCGGCATTCGCTGCGACGATAGATCCCCAGTCGTGCCCGATCAGAATCGCGTCCTCTTCTCCCAACGCGTGCGTGAGTCCAACGAGATCGCCGACGAGGTTTAGGATGTTATAGTCGTCGATCGCAGCAGGTGCGTCCGTCAGGCCGTAACCTCGCTGATCGGGCGCAACGACCCGAAAGCCCCCGGCGGCCAGCACCTCGATCTGGTGGCGCCAAGAGTACCAAGACTCGGGCCAGCCATGACAAAGCAGGACGAGAGGGCCCTGCCCAAGCTCGACGTAGTGCATCCTGATGCCGTTTACGAAGGCAAAGTCATGCCGAAGTGCTATCATCTCAGTCCATCTCCAGGGGGCGTGCGAAGCTGACAAGGCATTCGGTCGATTGGACAAACTAGAGCGCCGTCATCGCGCCCGGCGAGAACGCCCGAAGATCGCCGAACCGGCCGTCGCGGATCTTTGCCGCCCATTCAGGATCGGAAATCAAAGCCCGTCCGACGGCGACGAGATCGAATTCCGCTCGCTGCAATCGCGCCTCGAGGTCGCCGAGGTCCCCCACTTCAGCAGCGCCACCCTTGTACGACTCGATGAAGTCAGCCCCCTTCAGTCCGACGCTGCCGACGGTGAGCGACGGTTTTCCTGTCAGCTTCTTGCACCAGGCGGAGAGATTGAGGTCGGACCCTTCGAATTCAGGCTCCCAGTATCGGCGGGTAGAACCGTGAAATATGTCCGCTCCGGCGTCGACTAGCGGCGTCAGGAAGGACTCTAGCTCGGCGGGCGAGCGGACGAGCTTCGCGCTGAAGTCCTGCTGCTTCCATTGCGAAAAGCGGTGAATGATCACGAAGTCGTCGCCCACGCGCCTGCGGATCGCGCGGATGACGTCGGCCGCGAAGCGCGTGCGTTGCACGAAGTCGCCGCCGTACCCGTCTTCGCGGCGGTTTGTATTCGCCCAGAAGAACTGATCCACCAAATATCCATGAGCGCCATGAAGCTCCACAGCGTCGAAACCGATTTCCTTCGCAGTCGCTGCCGCCGCCGCAAAGGCATCGATAGTATCCGCGATGTCCGCGTCGGTCATGGGCTCGGCGATCGGCTTGCCCGAACCGGAAAGCCCTGAAGGTCCGTCGGACTTGCCTTCGGGGCGTGGTCCCGTGCCGGGCTTTCGTACCGTGCCTTGATGCCAGATCTGGGGTGCAATCTTGGCACCGGCTTGGTGCACCGCGTTGACGACCTTCTTCCATCCCTCGATGCTCTTGGGAGCATATAGATTGGGGATGTTGACATCGTTGGAGCTTCCGGCGCGGTCGATCGTCGTGCCCTCAGTGATGATCAAGCCCACTCCGCCTGCGGCCCTCTTGCGATAATAGGCCACCACGTCATCGCCTGGTGTCTCGTCCGGGCTTTTCGAACGCGTCATCGGCGCCATCACCACGCGATTGCTCAAGTTGAGCGACTTGAGGCTGAACGGCTCGAACAACGGGCTGGGGGTCATCGACTTTCTCATCCATACTGGTTTGCGTCGGCAGACAACGTCACGGTTATCGTGCGGTACGGGGTCCGACGCCAATTCAATTCAGAACAACCCTGCTTCAGATTGGAGGAGGGAGCGCATCGGTGCGAGTTGCGCACCTCGGATCAGCGCATACTACAGATTCCGATCGGGCGCTCGCGAAAATGCCGGCGCTCTCTTGGCGATGAATGCGGCGATGGCTTCCCGATGATCGTCGGATCCGGCACAACGCACCATCCGCTCCGCCTCGCCATCAAGGGCGGTGTGGAAATCGGTCAATAGCGCCTCGTCCAGATTGTCCTTCATCAGCGCGTACGCCCCGACCGGACCGTGCGCGAGCGCCCGCGCGAGATCAAAGGCCGCCTGGCGTACCTGGTCGTCCGGCACGACCCGGTTGACCAATCCGAGCGCCTCGCAGCGCCGCGCATCGACCTTCTCGGAAGTGAACATCAGTTCGCGCGCGCGCGCCGGACCGACGATCCGGGTCAGGAGCCAGCAAATTCCGTAGTCACCGCTCAGGCCCACCTTGGCATACCCTGTGCTGACGAAGGCCGACTCAGCGGCGATACGAAGGTCGCATGCGAGTGCGATCGAGAGGCCGGCTCCCGCGGCGGGCCCTGGGAGGGCCGCTACGGTTGGCTTGCGCAAGCTCACCAACGCCCCCGTCAGCCGGCGCTGGCGGTCGCGCAAAAGCGCGACCTTCTCTTCCGACGACACCTCCTTGCGTGACGCGTTGTCGCCCATGCCCTTCACGTCCCCGCCCGAGCAGAAGGCCGCGCCCGTTCCGGTCATCATCACGGCGCCGACGTCCGCGTCTTCGCCACATTTCGCGATCATGGTCCGTAGGGCCGGCGACAGGTTGTCAGATAGCGAATTCCGTGCGTGAGGACGATTGAGCGTGATTACGGCGACCCTTGCCCGGACCTCGCAAAGCAGCTCGTCTGTGCCTGTATCGATCTTTCTGACGGCTTCGGTCATCACCAAGTCTCCTTGAAAGGGCGAACTTCGGTCAGGAAGGACCGGGCCGATCGCAGCTGATGGACGACGTGCCAGGCTTCGTCGGCAATAGCCGCAGGTTGAATGAAGAAATCGTCAGGCTTGTCGGCATACCGCTTGCGCGCCCAAGGCACATCGATGACCGCGTCGATCAGGAGATACGAAACGTGGATGCCTTTGGGGCCGACTTCCCGCGCGATGGATTCGGCCAATATACGTTGAGCCGCCTTGGTCGGAGCAAAGCCGGCGATACGCACCTTGCCCCGCAGCGCGGAAGTATTCCCGGTACAGGGCATTGCGCCTTCGCCGGCGGCCTCCATGAGCGGCGAAGCCCAACGCGCGAGATGCAGCAGCGCCATGACGTTGACCTGGAAGTTTCGCTCGAGCCTCGCCGGCTCTACCTCGGCGAAGCTCCCGAAGGCGCCGCCGACCGCGTTATGAACGACCACCTTCGGACCACCGAACTCTGCCACGATCTCATCCAGGGCGGCCAAAAGCCTGGCGCTATCTGTCACGTCACAGGAAACGGCGATCGTATCGGGCAGCTCCTCGTGGAGCACAGAGAGACGGGTGGCGTCTCGCGCGAGCATCACGACTCGATAGCCCCCCTCGTGGAATCTCCGAACGACGGCGGATCCAGTGCCCGGCCCGACGCCGGTAACGACTGCCAAAGGCCTCATGGTCATCGCCGGTCTCTTCGGTTCTCTTATTGAACTTTAGCCGAGCGCCCGGTGGGTTCGTCAAGCGGAATCCTATCGAGGATCGCTCAGTGCCCCGTTTCCATCTTCGAAGCTGTGTTGGAATACACAATCGACATAAGCTAACAACCACAAGAGCGAGGTGCGCGAAACGCTCTCAATGACGGAAAGAGCGTCGTTAACAAGGATCCGGATTAACAGTTCTAAACTCGAACCATTGAGATCACCGAAACAGGAGGGGATCGGGAGTGACCGAAGCGGTGCAGGTAGACGCTAGCGGCGGAATTCTCACCGTTACGCTCAAGCACCCAGAGAAGAAGAGCGCGCTCACCAGCGCCATGTACGCAGCGATGTCAGACGCGCTTGAACGCGCTGAGGTCGATCCCAGCGTGCGTGTCGTCCTGTTCCATGGAGACGGCGATAGCTTCACGACCGGAAACGACATTTCTGAATTCAGCGCCGCATCGGCCGGGAAGTCGAATGAAGAGCGGCAGTCGACGAGGTTCATTCGCAATCTAACGCGGGCGGGCAAACCGCTGGTGGCTGCCGTGCAGGGCAATGCCGTGGGCGTCGGAACCACGATGCTGTTGCATTGCGACCTTGTTTTCCTGGCGGACACCGCTCGGCCTGCGAAATCATTGCTACGCGTCCGGCCGGATCGCTGAGCTACACGAAGCAGCTCATGCGAGACGGTGCCACTATGATGCAGCAGCTCGAGCGCGAGCTTACCATGTTCAGCGAGCGCCTCTTGAGCGCCGAGGCGAAGGAGGCCTTCCAGGCGTTCGCAGAACGCAGAAAGCCCGACTTCTCGAAGGTCGGCGGCTAGGACGACCTAGCTATTCTGCGGAGCTCGTCGTATTCAAGGATGGCCTTGCGAGCCGCCAGCAGAAGTTTGTCCGAGGTCTCCTCGTCCTTCATGACGCGCGAGAGGGTCACTGCTCCGACAATCATGCTCATGACCGCCATGGCGAAGTCGTCCGCCTTGTCCTCGTCGGCGAGATCCTTGATGTTCTCGAAGTACTTTCCGAGTCTATTCGACATGATCGACCGCGCGCGAGTGTCCGCACGCGCCACATCGCCAGCAAGGGCCGAAATCGCGCATCCGGTGCTCGGATTGTCGCGATGGGCCTTGCTGAGGTAGCTGTTCAAGAACGATTTGAGCGTGCGCGGACCTTTCAACCTTCCGCTGCGAAGCGAGGACTCCTCGCCGTCGCGCAGCGCCTTTTCGAGTGCTTCAGCGATCAAATCGTCCCGAGACGAGAAATGCCCGTAGAACCCGCCATGCGTGAGTTTCGCGGACTTCATCAGATCCCCGATGCTCACGCCGGATAGCCCCAGTTCCCGGAGCTGAAGCGCCGCCGCGTCCAGGATCCGCTGCCGGCTCAGCGCTTTGTCGGCTTGAGAATGACCCACGTTCCGAAGTCTCCAAAAAACTAACGCTTGACGGTCTGGATGATAGTCGTCATCCTGATTTCTAGATGATGGATCTCATCCAGATTGCTTTCCGGAAGATAGGGTTGTTCGCGGCCGATGCCAATCACTTTTGGCCGCACCACTCCGGAGAGTGGTCAACGCTAACAGGGAGAAGACGCCGTGGGAGCAGCTCTACCGGGTTCTGACGTTGACGAGCTCTCGCGCGGTCCGGCCCATTTCGTCACGTCGATTGGCTCGAGCGCAACATTCCCGCGTTAGGAAAATCTTCAACACAACGAAACGGAGAGAGCAATGTCGGACAAGATCGAAACGGTTGGACGCGTTTATCATGAAACGAATGGTCACGTTCTGAAGATCGTGATCGATAATCCCACGAAGAAGAACTCCTTTAGCCCCGAAATGATGGCCGAGCTGTCGGAGGCGATGACGGTGCTCGACCGCGACGAGACTTTATGGGCCGGCGTCCTCTGCGCGAACGGCTCGGACTTCACCGCTGGTCTGGACATGCCGAAGTTCTTCGGACCAAAGGCGACTGTGAAGCCGCGCAAGGAAGGTAACATCGACCCCTTCGGTCTCGCCAACCGTTGTCGTAAGCCGATCGTTACAGCCGTTCAGGGAATCTGCTTCACGATCGGCATCGAGATCTCTCTTGCCGGCGACATCGTCGTCGCAGCCGAGGATACGCGCTTCTGCCAGATGGAATCGAAGCGCGGCATCGCACCGCTGGGTGGCGCGCACTTCCGCTATTTGACGCGCGCGGGTTGGGGGGATGCCATGTACCACCTATTCCTGTGCGACGAGTTCAACGCCCAACGAGCCTACAAGATCGGCCTCGTTCAAGAGGTCGTTCCCGTCGGAAAGCAGGTGGAACGAGCCATGGAGTTGGCTCAGTTGATCGCCAAGAAT
This sequence comes from Bradyrhizobium sp., assembly GCF_035935975.1. GTDB lineage: Bacteria > Pseudomonadota > Alphaproteobacteria > Rhizobiales > Xanthobacteraceae > Bradyrhizobium. The sequence goes on along the minus strand of NZ_DASYWN010000064.1, from coordinate 126,203 downwards.
GCCCCCATTGGCATCCAGATCACCAAGGAAGCGAGCTTAAAATTCATAGAGGCGGGAGAGAAGGCCGCGGTCGACATCATTCCACAGATCCGCGACCGGGTCATGAACAGTGAAGACATGAAGGAAGGAATCCAGTCCTTCGTCGAGCGTCGCGCCGCTGTGTTCAGGGGCCGCTGAGACCTTCCCTCGCTATTCTGGAGTTGTACGATGGTCGCCTACAAGGCACCCGTTGATGAGTACATGTTTGTCCTGCATGAACTCCTGAGGATTCAGGATTTCGCACATGTACCCGGCTTCGAAAACGTCAGTGAGGAGCTCACGCGACAGATCCTTGAGGGAGCGGCGACCTTTTGCGAGGAGGTTCTGCAGCCTCTCAATCAGGTCGGCGACGAACAGGGATGTGTCCTCGAGAATGGTGTCGTGCGGACTCCGGATGGGTTTGCGGCGGCCTATCAGCAATACTGCGATGCGGGGTGGAACAAGCTTGCGGCGCCGGAAGAGCACCGCGGAGGAGGCCTTCCGGGTGTCGTCGCGCTACCGGTATCCGAGTTCTCGGTGTCCGCGAATGCAGGGTTGGCGCTCTACTCGGGCCTGACGAACGCTGCTCACGATACGCTCGCGCGGTCGGGAGCGGCGTGGATGCAGGAGCACATCAGGCCGCAGATGATCGAGGGGAGGTGGACTGGCACCATGTGCCTGACTGAGCCGCACTGCGGCACTGATCTGCGTCTGATGAAGACCAAGGCCTACGAACAGCCGGACGGCACCTATGGGGTAACGGGTACAAAGATCTTCATCTCTGGCGGCGACTATGACCTGTCCGAGAACATCATTCACCTGGGTCTGGCGAAACTACCGAATGCGGAGGGGACGTTCGTCGACGATCTGTCGACGGTGAATTTCTTCATGATTCCGAAGTTTTCGGTCGATCCCGCCACGGGAAAGATGCTCGGCCGCAACGGCGTCTGCGTGGGCGGCGTCGAAAAGAAGATGGGGATCAAGGGCAACGCGACCTGTGTCCTGAACTTCGAAGACGCGGTCGCATATCGACTCGCCGGCCGCGACCAGAAGTCCGGCGCTCGGAGCTCGTCGGCGGGAATGGCGGGAATGAGCGGGCAGGGCGCGCGCCTTGTGATTTCTTCACGCAAAGCCGCCGATCTCGAAGAAGCGAAGACGCATCTATCGGAAGTCGGCATCGAAGTGGACTATGTCCGTGATGCAGCCGGCCACGAGCCTCGACACGGATATCGACGTGATCTTGCCGGGAATCCGCATCAAGACCGCGAGCGACGACTATCAAGCGTTGGAGCAGATGCAATCGACGCGCTTCTCCGGAGGGGTCTGGCGGTTGTTCCGCGGAGTCATCGGCAGCCGCGATTAAGCAAAGCGGCGGTGCGTCCGCAAGGCATCGCTCGCCGAACGGTAAGAGGAGCCATTGTATGGCAAAAAGCATCGGCCTAAGGGACTACGCGGCCCGCAAGGGCCAAGCGGTCGGAACTTCACGCTGGTTCGAGATCGACCAGAAGCGGATTAACGAATTCGCGGAGGTCACCGAGGACCGTCAGTTTATCCATATCGACCCTGAAAAGGCTGCAAAGACCCCGTTTCTGGGAACAATCGCGCATGGATTTCTGACCCTGTCAATGCTTCTGCCTATGGCAGTCGACGCTCTTCCGGACATTAGCGGTCGGATCATGAGCGTGAACTACGGTTTCGACAAAATCCGCTTCGTGACGCCGGTTCCCTCGGGAAGCAGAATTAGGGCTCACTTCAAGCTTGTCGACGTGACCCAGCGTGGCCCTAAAGAAGTTCTCACTAGGTCGGAAGTCTCCGTGGAGATCGAGGGGATCGAGAAGCCCGCGCTGATTGCGGAGTGGCTTGGCATTGCCTATTTCACCGAACCTGTGGAGATCTGATTGCTGCTCGAACTGAATAGGGGATTCCCAAACGTGACTTACTCAGGCGCGAATGCTCGCGTTCAACTTCAGGGCACACGATCGAAGCGAACCTCCCGCGCTCGATGATTCCCGGGCGTCCTCAGCCCTCGGTTGAGGACGTTCTTCTTTTCGAAACGCCATCATTCAATATTGAATAAGCGTTCGTCCATCTATCGCCTGCCGGATGACGGACCCGCCATCCAAGGTGAATAAGGCAACTGCCGATTGGAGGAATTAATGTATCAAATCATCAAACCCGAGAACGAGCAGATAGTCACGAGTTTCAAGACGCTCGCGGACGTGCCGCGGCTTCATGCCGCCGCTTCTAGCCGCTCGGTCGCAATCTCCTTCGAAGGTCGTAGCACTACGTACGGGGACCTGCAGGAGGCTTCCAGCCGGGTAGCGAACGGGCTTCGGCAGATGGGTGTCTGTCCCGGGGACCGGGTGGCTGTGTTGGACAAAAACGTCGACCGGTTTTTCGAGATTTGGCTGGGAGCCGCGAAGTGCAATGCTGTTATCGTGCCCGTGAACGCCAGGCTGGCGCCGCCTGAAATCGCCTACATCGTCAAAGATTCGTCGGCAAAGGTCCTGTTCATCGGCGAGAGCTTCGTGCCTCTTGTGGACCAGATGCGCGGCGAGCTGCGGACTCTGAAGGCTGTGATCGCCATCAACGAAGACTACGAAACCTGGAGAAATAGGCAAGATTCGAGCGATCCAGTGACTGTTGGCGTTCCAGACGATGTCTGCATGCAACTCTATACAAGCGGCACCACGGGACACCCGAAGGGCGTCCAGTTGACCAATCGGAACATCCTGTCGGGAGTGGCCGATACGCTCGTGGCCTGGGGGCATTGGTCTTCCCACGACGTCGCTCTCGTCGCGATGCCGCTGTTCCACATCGCCGGCTGTGGCGCAGGCATGCTCAGCCTGATCGCTGGTCTGAGGGTGGTGCTCGTTCGGGAATTCGTTCCGCAGCAGGTTATTTCGCTAATCGAGAAGGAGCGGATAACCGTCTCATTCCTGGTGCCGGCGATGATTAAGTTTATCTTGGAGGACAAGAGCATCGCGAACACCGACGTGTCGTCAATCCGTTGCATCGTCTATGGCGCGTCTCCGATTCCTCTTGCGCTCCTTCACAGCGCTTTGTCGCGATTCGAGGCCACGAGCTTCATCCAAATCTATGGGCTGACGGAAACGACCGGCGGTATTACGGTTCTGTCCGCCGAGGATCATCGCAGACCTGACGGAGCTCACATGATGTCCTGCGGTCGGCCGATCGCGGGGGTAGAACTGCGAATCGAGGGCGCGGATGGCGTGGCGGTCAAGACCGGCGAGGTCGGAGAAATTCTCTGCCGTACGGTAAAAAACATGAAGGGCTATTGGAACCGCGATGCAGACACCGCGCGGACGCTGCGCAACGGTTGGTTGAGGACCGGCGATGTCGGTTACATCGACGCGGCCGGCTATCTGTTCATTCACGATCGCGTCAAAGACATGATTGTGTCGGGTGGAGAAAACATCTACCCGGCCGAAGTCGAAAGCGCGATCTTCGGCCACCCCGCTGTGGCGGACGTCGCGGTAATCGGCGTCCCCGACGCACGGTGGGGCGAAGCGGTGAAGGCAGTGATCGTCCTCAAGCCAGGGCAGAGCGAGGATAGCGTCGAGATCCTGAACTATGCGCGCGAGCGGATAGCCGGGTACAAGGTCCCGAAGTCGATCGACTACGCCGAGGCGCTACCTCGCAATCCAACCGGAAAGATTCTGAAGAGGGAGCTCAGGGAAAAGTACTGGAAGGGGTACGAACGTCAGGTAAACTGAGTCCGCGGGCTGACCGGTAGTCGTCAGCTGTGGAGGCCGACTTGGGCGAAGCAAATTGGGATCTTTTCAGGCTCTTCTTTGCGGTCGCCAATAGCGGCAGCGTGAATGCCGCGGCCCGCCAACTGAATATGAGCCAGCCGACGCTAAGCCGGCGGCTCAAGGAGCTCGAGCGCTACGTCGGCGCGCCTCTGTTTTTCCGGGTGCCATCGGGTGTCACGCTGACGCAAGAGGGCGAAGAACTCAAACGCGCTGCGAGCGGCGTCGTCGACACGTTCAGCAGCTTCCATCGCGATTTGCGGCTACGCGTCGGACCAAGATCAGCGGCGGTCAAGATTTCAGCAACCGAGGGCCTGACAAAGCACTGGTTGTTGCCTCGCGTGCATAGATTGTACGAGCTCCATCCGAACATTCGCCTGCACATCAACTCGACCGTCGAACCGCAGAATTTGGCCAACAACGACCTTGACTTCGTGATCCGCATGGGTGATCCCGGCGAGAACGAGCTCATCGGCCGAAAGGTCACGGTGATAGCATTTGGCATCTACGCCTCCGAGGCTTATCTCTCGCGCCGTGGGCAACCAAAGACCGTCGGGGATCTCAAGGGGCACGATGTGATCGGCAGTTCCGGAGACTTCGCGGGATTTCGGGGGGAACGCGCCGGCAGCATGCCACTGCTGACCAATTTCTTGAGGGCGGCCGAAGGCAGCAGGATGCTGCGCCTGATGCCCATCGCTAATCACTATTCCGCGGCCTGTGAGGGATTGGGTCTCGCATTTCTAGCCGCACCCTTTGCGCTCGCGGAGGGTCTGATTCCTGTTCTTCCGCAGGAATCGCTGGCGATGGACGTCTGGTTGCTGCGCCGGCGCGAAAGCGATCTTCGCAAATTGACCCGCCAGGTACGCCGCTTTCTCGAGAACGAATTCGCAGCCTCCAAGTCGTGGTTCGCTTCGGGCGGAACGGCGCGCAGACAAATCAAACGCAAGGCCTGACCGAACCGCTGAGTTCGTTAGTGACGTGTTCGTCTTATTCACAATTGAATAGGGGCTAACCAGATGCACTCTGGCTGCCCAAGGTCACGGCCTATACCAACGATTGGAGTTGGAGCCGGCGCCTAGCAAACGCTCGCGGAACGGGGACCGGAGACCGTCTATGAGAGAAGCAGTCATCGTATCTACGGCACGCACGCCGATCGGCAAGGCTTACCGAGGTGCGTTGAACAACGTGCCGAGCCCCACACTCGCCGCTCATGCGATCCGCGAAGCCGTAAAGCGTGCCAACATCGAGCCCGATCTGATCGACGATTGCATCTTGGGCTGCTCGATTCATCAAGGATACCAGACCACGATCGGACGCTCGGCGGCGCTACGGGCGGGGCTGCCAGTTAGTGTTCCCGGTCTTTCGCTCGATCGCCAATGCGCGTCGGGGCTGATGTCGATTGCGACCGCCGCCAAGCAAATCATCGTCGACAGGATGGAAGCAATTGTGGCCGGCGGCGTGGAATCCATCTCGTTGGTCCAGACCGAAGACGCGTGGTTCGAACGGGACCCCGAGCTGCTTGCTATGCACTCGAACGCGTTCATGCCCATGATCGACACTGCGGAGACCGTCGCCCGGAGATATGGGATTTCGCGCGAGGCGCAGGACGCATTTTCGCTGGAGTCCCAGAAGCGGACGGCCGCGGCGCAGGCCGCGGGGCGGTTCGCGGCTGAGATTGTGCCGATAACCGCGCGCCAGAAGCTGGTCGACAAGGCGACCGGAGCCGCCATCTACGAAGAAGTGACACTGTCTAAGGACGAAGGCAACCGGCCGGAAACCACGCTCGAAGGGCTTGCCATGCTCAAGCCCGTAAGAGGACCGGATGCGTTCATCACTGCCGGCAACGCCAGCCAACTATCCGACGGCGCGTCGGTGAGCGTCGTGATGGAGCGTAAAGCAGCGGAAGAGCGTGGTCTAAGGCCCCTCGGTCGCTACGTGGGCTTGGCGGTCGCAGGTACCGAACCAGACGAAATGGGTATCGGCCCAGTCTTCGCCGTTCCCAAGCTGCTTCGGCGTTTTGGGCTTCGGGTCGACGACATCGGTCTTTGGGAGTTGAACGAAGCATTTGCAGTCCAGGTCATCTATTGTCGGGACAAGCTCGGCATCGATCCGAGCCGACTGAACGTGAACGGGGGCGGTATTTCCGTTGGACATCCCTACGGCATGTCAGGCGCTCGTCTGGTCGGCCATGCGTTGCTTGAAGGCAAGCGCCGCGGCGTGAAGCACGTGGTCGTTACGATGTGCGTCGGTGGCGGAATGGGTGCCGCCGGCCTGTTCGAAGTCCTGTAAGAACAGACGCCGATAGATGGCAAGCGCGCTGGGGTCGGGCATCGGTGGCAGTCTGCTTTCCGACGCTCCCGATACCTCGCTCTGTAGCGCGTTCGAGGGAACGCGCAACAACTTAAAAAGGCCGTCATCTCAACACGAGAACCGGCTCCCCGCTGCAAATACTGAGGCATCGATCATCGGTCGGCCCAAGCCGAGCCGACTATTACCTGGTCAAAAAACATAGAGGCCCAGATGCAATCTCCCGTCACCGTTCAGAAACACGGCAACATCGCGGTGCTGCTCGTCGACAACCCTCCCGTGAACGCGCTGGGAGCCGCGGTCCGGAACGGATTGCGGGACAACCTGGAGCAGATCCTTAAGGACGACCAGTACGCAGCCGTGGTTCTTGCCTGCGCCGAAAAGACCTTCATCAGCGGAGCCGACATCCGCGAATTCGACCAGACCATGCATGGGGCGAGCATCGACGAGATCAATCACCTTCTCGAGAATCCAACGAAGCCGACGGTCGCATCCATCCACGGCGTCGCCTTCGGCGGCGGACTCGAGGTCGCGATGGGATGCCATTTCCGGATCGCCGCGAAGGACGCGAAGCTCGGACAGCCCGAAGTCAAGCTCGGCCTCATCCCCGGAGGCGGCGGCACACAACGTCTGCCGCGCGCGATCGGTCCGGAAAGGGCGGTTCAACTGATCGTCACGGGTGATTCCATCGGGGCAGGCGAGGCCCTGAAGCTCGGCTTGATCCAGGAGATTTTCACGGCCGATCCGATCGCTTGCGGCGTCGCCTTCGCTCAGAAGATCCTGCAGGAACAGCGGCCGCTGAAGCCGCTGCGCAGCGACGATACCAAGTTGGCGGCCGTACGCGCCGATCGGAGCATCTTTACGAAGGCGGCGGCGGAAGCGATCAAGCGCAACAAGGATCTTGAGGCGCCGGTGGCCTGCATAGAAGCGGTCGCGTGGTGTCTCGACGTGCCGTTCGACGAGGCCATAAAGCGCGAGTGGAATCTCTTCACGCGCCTGCGAGCGGGTGACCAGTCGAAGGCCCTGCGCCATGTCTTCTTCGCCGAGAGAAGCGGCAACAAGATCGAAGGGGTAGGCGCGGAAGTCCGTCCCCGAAAAGTGCAGTCGGTCGCGATCGTTGGCGCGGGAACGATGGGGCGCGGCATCGCAATGTCGTTCGCCAATGCCGGAATTCCAGTTAGGCTCATCGATGTCGCGCCCGGCGCACTCGAGCAGGGAGTGAAGAACATCGCCGACACCTATGCCTCGTTGAGCGCAAGAGGCTCGCTCTCTTCAGAAGACGCCGCAAAGCGAACGCGTCTGGTTGTCGGCGGAGGGAAGCTGGAGGATGCGTCCGAAGCCGATCTGATCATCGAGGCGGTATTCGAGACCATGGACATCAAGAAGGAAGTGTTCTCGAGGCTAGACGCTATTGCCAAACCCGGTGCAGTTTTGGCCACGAACACCTCCTATCTGGATGTGGACGCCATCGCAGCCATGACGAAGCGCCCAGGCGACGTCGTCGGCATGCACTTCTTCAGTCCAGCGAACATTATGAAGCTCTGCGAGATCGTCCGAGGGCGTGCGACCTCGCCCGACGTTCTCGCGACGGCTGTCGGCGTGGCCCGACGGATCGCAAAGGTTCCCGTTGTCGTCGGCGTATGCCACGGATTCGTCGGAAACCGCATGCTCGAGGTCCGGATCCTCCAGGCTCGGAAGATGCTCCTCGAAGGGGCGACGCCGCAGCAGGTCGACGCGGTCGCGAACAAGTTCGGCATGATGGGACCATTTGCCATGGTAGACATGGCCGGCCTCGATATCGGCTGGCGCTCGCGCAAGGACAGCGGCGCGAAGTCGCCAGTCGAAGATGCGCTCTGTGAGGCCGGGCGCTTCGGTCAAAAAACGGGTGCCGGCTACTACCGATATGAGAAGGGGTCGCGATCGCCGCTACCCGATCCGGACGTTGAGACGCTGATCGTCGCCACCAGCCGCAAGTTGAACATCGCACGCCGCTCGTTCTCGGACCAGGAAATCCACGAACGCCTGATCTACCCGATGATCAACGAAGGGGCACGCCTCCTCGAGGAGGGTATGGCGGCGCGCGCATGCGACATAGATCTCGTCTGGCTCTACGGCTACGGCTGGCCGACCAGGACCGGCGGTCCGATGTACTACGCCGATCAGATCGGCCTCGCCCAAGTGACTGAGCGGCTCGTCTACATGTCCGGCGTGGATGGCGACAAGACGTTGTGGCCTGCTCCCAGTCTTGAGCGTCTCGCGATGTCGGGCGAAGGGTTCGGCTCCCTCGCGAACTCATCTTCGCCGATGACCCTTCACAAAGCGAAAGAGGGAAGTTCAAGATGAGTTTCGTAATCGCCACATTGACAGTCAAGCCGGAAGCGAAGGCTGAACTTCCCACAGCCTCGAAGGACGCGATTGCCGCGACTCGGCGAGAGACGGGCTCCGTCTCCCGCGAGCTTTTCGAGAGCACCGTCGATCCGAGCAAGTTGACGTTCATCGAAGAGTGGGAGTTGCCTGATTGCCTTCCGCTCCATTCCAAATCCGATCACATGCGGGCCTTCGGCCGCGTGGCAGTAAAGTGCTTCGCGGCCCCGGTGCAGGTCCAGATCATCACGCCGGAACAAGTCGAGAACCGCGAACCGCGACCGCAGTGCGACAGACCACTGAAGGAGAGGCTATAAATGAAGACGCGTATTACAGAACTCTTCGGGATCGAGCGCCCAATCATCCAAGGCGGGATGCACTACGTGGGGTTCGCCGAGTTGGCGGCTGCCGTCTCCAATGCGGGCGGTCTGGGGCTGATCACTTCGCTGACCCAGCCATCCCCGGATCACCTCGTCGCCGAAATCCGCAAGTGCCGGGAGATGACGAACAAGCCGTTCGGCGTAAACCTCACCTTCCTGCCCGCGGTCAAGCCGCCGGACTACCCCGGCTATATCCGGGCGATCATCGACGGCGGAATCAAAGTCGTCGAGACAGCGGGCAACAACCCACAAAAGTGGATGCCGATCTTGAAGGAAGCCGGCATCAAGGTCATCCACAAATGCACCTCGGTCCGACACGCGCTAAAAGCCGAGTCGATCGGCGTCGATGCGCTGAGCATCGATGGCTTCGAGTGCGGCGGACACCCGGGCGAAGACGATGTCCCGAACTTCATCTTACTCCCTCGCGCCGCGGACGAACTGAAGATTCCATTCGTGGCGTCGGGCGGCATGGCCGACGGTCGCAGTCTCGTCGGAGCACTTGCCATGGGGGCGGACGGCATCAACATGGGAACGCGTTTCATCGCGACTAAAGAGGCGCCGGTACATCCGCGTGTGAAGGAGGCGATCCTGGCCGCGAACGAGCTGGACACGCGCCTCATCATGCGACCGCTGCGCAACACAGAACGGGTGCTCAAGAATGCGGGCGTCGAGCGGCTCTTGCAGAAGGAGCGTGAACTCGGGGCCGCCATCACGTTCTCGGACGTCGCCCCGGAAGTCGCTGGCGTCTATCCGAAAGTCATGAAGGACGGGGAGATGGATGCGGGCGGCTGGAGTTGCGGCATGGTAGTCGGTCTTATCAAGGATATTCCGACCGTCAAGGAACTGCTCGATCGGATCATGGTCGAGGCGGAGACGATCATTCGCCAGCGACTCGACTGCGCACTGCAATAGCTCATAACCGGTTGAAGTAATTTTCGAGAGAGGTGACGCATGAACGCCCCGCTGACCGTGAGCGACAAGGGACATGTACGCAGGATTATCCTAAGTCGGCCAGAGAAGAAGAACGCGCTCGATCAGGCCCTGGCCTGGTCGATCGTCGAAGCAGTGGACGCTGCCGCGAACGACGATAACGTCTGGATCATAAGCATCACAGGATCAGGGGATGCATTTTGCTCAGGTATTGATCTAAGCGATACCGCGCAGTTTTCACCGTTCACGCCGCAGACGGCCCAGTTAGACGATCTCGGCTGGGTTGGACACTTTCTACTGTCCATGCGCAAACGTTGCGACAAGCCGATTGTGGGTGGAATTAACGGGGTGGCAGTGGGGGCGGGTCTCGGTCTGGCGATGGCAACCGACATGCGGTTGATCAGCAGAAGTGCACGGTTGATGGCCGGCTATACACGTATCGGCGGTTCGCCAGACGCCGGCCTGACGATTACTCTTCCTCAGGCCCTTGGCTATGAGCGAGCGATGCGCTTTATGGCGGAGAATCTCACGCTTAGGGGCGAGCAGGCGGTTGAATGGGGCCTTGCCGGAGAGGTCGTCGATGACGACAAGTTCGCTGCCAGGCTCGACGCCTATTGTGACGAACTTTGTTCCTGGTCGCCGATAACTTTGAGGCTCCTGAAGCGAGGTTTGACAAGAGGGATCGAATGCATCGACATGGAGAGCCAGCTCCGCTTCGAGTTGGCCAACATCCGTCGTGCATTCGCGAGCGAAGACGCGAAAGAGGCTCGCCGCGCCTTCAAAGAGAAGCGGCCGCCGAATTTTATCGGAGCGTGAGGGCTTTGCTGCAGGACGGACGTAGTGGATCGCGGGATTGCGCCTAACGCGGCCGAACTCGCCGCAGTCGGCAAGCTGCGAAAAGCACGATCGCAGCTCGCTCTCGAAATCGCTGCACTCGACGCAGCCATCGGAGAAGCATGGGGTGATGATCTGCAGCAGATGATATCGATCGTTGAAGGCAAGCGACTGATATTGCGGATCTTGAATGACGCCCTAAACCAACTGCCTGGAACGTAAGACAACTGTGCGGACAACGCCGACTTTGCGCGGCGAAATCGTCGCTGGTCTAAGGATCGACCTGCGTAGGTCCACGTGTCGAGAACGGGACAGTGAGTTTGAGATACACCCTTCAGATGATGCAGAGGGACGGTCGAAACGGATAAGTTGGCTCTAGCTAAATCTCGACTTTGCACCCTTTCTGTGCCGGTTGTGCCGAACCCTCGATTGGCCCAGATCGATGGGGCGTGCCGGCGAGCAAAGGAAGAATGGCGCGTTCTCCCTGATCAAAAGGCGCAACAATTCTCGAAGCGCATGTAGAGGACGACAGCAACGCAAGACTTGAGTGGCAACCTCGAACCAGACCGCGCTCACGCCGGCCAGGCCTGGCCGCCGCCGTCGATGCGCAGCACCTGGCCCGAGACGAACGCGCCCATCGGGCCTGCGAAGAACTCGACCACGCGCGCGACCTCGTCGACGGTCGCGATGCGGTCGAGCGTGCCGGTCTCGACCATCCGGTCCGGGTCGACCGCGCGGGTGCCGAGGAAGCGGCCGGTGCGGGTGTCGCCGGGCGCGATGCAGTTGACGGCGATGTCGTAGGCGCGGAGCTGGTCGGCGAGGCAGCGGGTGTAATGCGTCACGCCCGCCTTGGCCACCGCGTAGATCGAGCCGTTGGTGCGGCCCTTGAAGGCCGCGACCGAGCCGAGCGTGACGATGCGTCCGCGCCGCCGCTCCATCATGCCCTTCGCCACCGCCTGGCAGGTCAAAATCGTCGACAGCAGGTTGCGCTCCAGCACCGCGCGGACGTCGGCTTCCTTGATGTTGACCGCGTCGTTCGGATCGGGCTTGCCGCCGGCCGCCGCGATATCGCCGCCGGCATTGTGGACGAGGATGTCGATCGGACCGAGCGCCGCTTCCGTCTCTGCGATCACGCGAGCAATCTCGTCGGCCTTGGTAAGATCGCCAAGCACGCGCTTGGTGCGCACGCCAAACGTCTCGCCTATCTCCGCGGCGACGGCGGTGAGCGTGGTGCCTTCGCCATATTCGGCCGGGCCGTTCTCGCGCATGCCGTGGATCGAAACGTCAGCACCGAGAGCTGCGAGCTTTTCCGCAAAGGCGCGGCCGAGGCCGCGTCCCGCGCCCGTCACCAGCGCCACCTGGCCAGCCAAGATCTTCGTTCCGCCATGTGAAGCCATGATCTTCTCCTGTCAGTCGGCCGCGAGATCGAGCCCGATCGCGAGCGCCTGCACCAGGCACATCGGCGCCACCAGCGTGCGTAGCGCCGGCTCCGGCATGTCCTGGATCTCGAACACGACACTCGCGCCCTCGGCGATCGGGCTCAGCAGGCTGTCGGTGATCGAGATCGTCGGCACGCCGCGCGCGACGAGCTCGGGGAACAGGCGCGCCGTATCCGGATAGTAATTTCGGAAGCTGATCGCGACCAGCGCATCGTCCACGGTCGCCGCGTGCGACTGCTCGTGAATGCTGCCGCCAGTGCCGTCGAGCAGCACGACGCGCCGTCCGAGCTTGCGCAAGACATAGGCGAGGTGGGTCGCGACCGGAAACGAGCCGCCGAGGCCGAGCAGGTAGATGTCGCGCGCTTTGGCGAGGATCGCGGTCGCAGCTTCCAATTCGCGCGTATGCACCGACTGGCTCAACGTCACCAGCGCCGACTGGGCCTCCGAGACGAAGCGCGACAGCACTGCAGCCGGCTTGCGGCCGAGCACGGATTTTTCCTCGCTCTTCATCCGTGCGAGCCGCGCCTTGTAGCTCGGCGCGACGCCGGCCACGAGACGCGAGCGGAACACCTGCTGCATCTCGGTAAAGCCGCCGAAGCCGAGCGCATGCGCGAAGCGGACGATCGCCGACGGCGGCACGCCGGAGCGTTGCGCCACCTCGGCGACCGTGCCGAGCGCGACGTCGGTCGGATGATCGAGCACGAACTCCGCGATCTGCTGCAGGCGGCCGGACAGCGCGCGGTGCCGCTGCGCGATCGCGCCGCGCAGTTCGTCGTAACTCATGGCGCCTTGTGCCTTGTTCATCGCCTCGCCTCTTCCGGATCGGTCGCCTGTTTAACGGTATTTCGGCATTTGGATCAAATATTCCACTTTACATCGAAAATGGAATGAATATTCTAATCACACAACAACAAAAGATTTCGGGAGCTGGAGGAAACGATGAAGAAGCATCAGATCTCACGGCGAAGCGTTCTGAAGGGCAGCCTGATGGCGAGTGTCCTCGGCGGCACCGGCAGCTTTTTTGGACCGTGGAAGGAGAATCATGCCTGGGCGCAAGGCGCGGCGAAGCCGATCAAGCTCGGCCTGACCTGCGATGCCAGCGGCCAATACGGCAACAGCGGCCAGGACGATTTCCGCGGCATCAAGATGGCGATCGACGAGTTCAACGCCAAGGGCGGCGTGCTCGGGCGCCAGGTCACCTTCATCACGGCGGATACCGAAACCACGCCCGCCACCGGCAGTCGCGTCGCCGAACGCTTCATCACCCGCGAGGACTGCACGATCCTGATCGGCGCGCTGCATTCCGGCGTCGCCAACGCCATCACGCAGGTCGCGAACAAATATGGCGTGATCTACCTCAACACCAATTCGTCGGCACCGAGCGAAGCCGGCGAAAACTGCTCACGCATCAAGTTCGTCTGGGACGGCAACGGCACCAATTTCTCAAAGGCCTCGGTCAAGAATGCGGTGGATTCCATCGGCAAGAACTGGATGCTGCTGACTAACGACTACGTCTGGGGCCACACGACGTCTGCGGCTACCAAGACGCAGGTCGAAGGCGCCGGCGGCAAGATCGTCGACAATCTGCTGGTGCCGCAGAACACCCGCGATTTCACGGCGTATCTGCTGAAGATCCAGCAGGCCAAGCCCGACGTCGTGGCGACCGCTATCGGCGGCGACGACATCAAGGCGCTGCGCGAGCAGGTGGCGCAGTTGAAGCTCGACGGCAAGCCGGCCTGGATCAACAACCAGCAGGACTGGCCGGATGTGTGGGGTGCGCCGGACAGCCTGTTCGGCGTGTTCGGCACCACCTGGTATCACAAGCTGCCGCTGCCCGGCGTCGCCGAGTTCGTCAAGAAATGGCAGGTCGCCAACAAGGACGGCCCGATCCCGGTGCCCGGCAACGTCTCCTACAACGGCTACATGGCGACGCGCGAATTGCTGCGTGGAATCGAGCGGGCAGGGTCGACCAACAACGTCAAGATCATCAAGGAGCTCGAGAACCTGAAGGTCTCGGCCACCGACCGCATGCAGCATTTTGACGCCTACATGGATCCGGTGACGCACCAGATGCAGCAGACGATCTATCTGGCGCGACGCAACGCCAAGCCTTCGGACAACACCGACCTGTTCGAGATCATCAGTTGGACCGAGCCGAAAGCGGCGGCCGACGATGCTGCGCCGACCAAGTGCAAGCTCACGCCCTATGAGCAGGTGCCGACCGTCGATTCCTGACGGCGGTTCGCCACGTCGCAGTCACGGCGGCGCGCCTGTCGCGCCGCCAGCCCGTACTTGCGAGACCAAACCCTTGTTCGACCTTCTTCCGCATCTTGTGAATGGGCTCACGCTCGGCTTGTTGTTCGCGCTGATCGCGCTCGGCTTCATGCTCATCGTCGGGCTGATGGAGCAGATCAATCTGGCGCACGGCTCGCTGTTCGCGCTCGGCGCCTATGTCGCCATGCAGCTCACCGGGCCGCGCCCGCCCTTGCCGGCCGATGTCGCAAAGCTGTGGCTGGCGCTCCCGCTCGGCTGGCGCTACGCAGCGACGCTCATCGTCGCGCCCATCATCGTCAGCCTCGTCGGCATGCTGATCGAGTTCTGCATGCGGCGCACCTACGGCAAGGATCCGCTCTACGGCCTGCTGCTGACCTTCGGCGCGGCGATGGTGATCGAGGAGCTGATCCGCCTGGTCTGGGGCACCCGCGACTATGTGCTCCAAGTGCCGTCCGCGATCAATGGCGGCTTCCTGTTCGGCGACCTCATCTGGTCGAGCTATCGGTTCTACGCGGCCGGCATCGCCGCCGGGATCATCGGCCTCGTCTGGCTCCTGATCGAAAAGACTTCGTTCGGAGCCACCGTGAAGGCCGGCGCCCATGACAGTGAGATCGTCCGCGCGCTCGGCATCAACCTGTCGCGGCTGCGGCTCCTCGTGTTCGTGTTCGGCACCATGCTCGCGGCGATCGCCGGCATCATCGTCGCACCGATCTGGGGCATCCGTCCGCATATGGGCGTCGATGCCGTCATCCCCGCATTCCTGGTGATCGTGCTCGGCGGCGTCGGAAGCTTTTGGGGTGCGGTCACGGCCGGCCTCCTGGTCGGGCTCTGCGTCGGCCTGGCCGGTGCCTACGCGTCCGAATGGTCGCTGCTGTCCATGTACATCCTGCTCGTTGCCGTCGCGACGTTCCGCGCCCGCGGCCTCTGGGGCAAGAAGAGCGTGCTCGAGGTCTAGGGAATGATTGCCGATAAGACGACCTCATCCGACGCGTCGCGTCTCGTTACGCCGACGATGCTGGTGCTCTTTCTGGTGCTTGCAACGGTGCCGCTCTGGATCACCCGGATCGGGCTCTATCCCTATCTGGGGATCGAGATCTTGATCTGGTCGCTCTACGCGCTGGCGTTCAACCTGGTGCTCGGCACCGCCGGCCTGCCGTCGTTCGGCCACGGTGCCTATTTCGGCATCGGCGCCTACGCGTTCGGACTCTGCCAGTTCGACATCGCCGCCAATCTCTGGATCTGCCTTGCAGCAGGAGCACTCGCGGCAGGACTCGCCGGCGCGCTGGTGGCGATGTTCATCTCGCACCGGCGCGGCATCTACTACGCTTTCATGACCATCGCCTTCGGCCAGATCTTCTGGACGCTCGCGATCAAGTCGCATCGCATCACGGGCGGCGAGGACGGCCTGCTCAAGATCAAGCGGCTGCCGGCGGATTTCGGCCTTGTCTCCTTCGATCTCACCGACAATGTCGCCTTCTACTATTTCGTGCTTGCTGTGTTTGCGGTCGGCGTCGCCGTCCTCTGGCGACTGGTGCATTCGCCCTATGGCCGCGTCGTCGCCGCCATCAAGCAGAGCGAGATCCGCGCCGCCCATCTCGGATATAATGTGTGGCTCTACAAGGCCTCGATCTTCACGCTCTCGGCCGCCCTGTCGGGCTTTGCCGGCAGCCTGTTCGCGATGGCGCAGCTCGCCGCGTTCCCTGATGTCATGAGCCTGCATCAATCCGGCTACGTCGTGATGATGACGCTGGTCGGCGGCGGGCTCGTCAGCTTCTGGGGCCCTGTCATCGGCGTGTTCCTGTTCCTCACCGCGCGCGATGTGATCGGTGCGCTGACCAACGCCTGGATGCTGTATTTCGGCCTCTTGTTCATGGCGATCGTGCTGTTCCGTCCTGAAGGTATCGCGGGTGCGATCTCGGCCGCCCTGCAGCAGCATTCGCTCCATGCGCTGCGCCGGCGCGGCACGTCCGCGATGCGGCTGCTGTTCGGAGGCGGACGATGAGCATGATCGAGGCCGCGGGCGTTCACGTTCGCTTCGGCGATCGCGTCGTGCTGGAGAGCGTCGATCTCGCGGTCGGCGAGGGCGAGTTCCACGGCGTGATGGGGCCAAATGGCGCCGGCAAGACCACCTTCTTCAATGTCCTCACCGGCCGCGTGAGACCGAGCCGCGGCCGGGTCCTACTCGGCGGCGAGGATGTCACGGGCCTAAGCCCGCACCGCATCGCGGCCAAGGGCATTGCCCGCTCGTTCCAGATGATGACGCTGTTCGACGAGTTTTCCGCCCGCGACAACGTCATGATGGGCTTGCCCGCGTTTCGCGCCCGCGGCCTCGATATCGTCAGTGCCGCCGCCGGTGACCGCAGCTTCACCGAGCAGGCCTCCGATGCGCTCGCCGCGGTCGGGCTCGCCGACAGGGGCGACATCCGCGCGAAAGATCTCTCCTATGGCGATCGCCGTGCGCTGGAGATCGCGGTCGCGCTGGCGCAGGCGCCGCGCGTGCTGTGCCTGGACGAGCCGACCTCCGGCCTCGGCTCCGACGGCGTGCAGCGGCTCGCAGCACTCGTTGCGCGCCTGAAGGGCAAGCTCACCATCGTCGCCATCGAGCACGACATGGAATTCCTGTTCTCGCTCGCTGACCGCATCTCCGTGATCCATTGGGGGCAGGTCGTTGCGCGCGGCACGCCGCATGAGCTGCAGCAGAACGAATGGGTGCGGCGCTCCAATCTCGGGAAGTTCGCATGATCCTCGAAGTGGACGGGGTCGATACGTTTTACGGCGAGACCCAGGCGCTGTTCGGCGCTTCGCTCGCCATCGAGCACGCCAAGGTTTTCGCGCTGCTCGGGCCCAACGGCGCCGGCAAGACCACCATGTTGCGCTCGATCCTCGGGCTAACGCGGCCGCGGCGCGGCGCGGTGCGTTTCGACGGCCACGACGTCACGCGCAACCCGACCCACGAACTCGCGCGCGCCGGCATCGGCTGGGTGCCCGACGACCGGCGGCTGTGTCCGACCCTGTCGGTGGCGCGCAACCTGGCGATCGCGCAGAAGCGCACGCGCTTCCGCTATTGGAGCGTCAAGGAGGCAAGCTCTATCTTCTCGCCGCTGGAATATCTGATGGAGCGTGACTGCGAGAATCTGTCGGGCGGCGAGATGCAGATGGTGGCGATCGCACGTGCCCTGGTCGGCTCGCCCGGGCTGGTGCTGTTCGACGAGCCGAGCCAGGGGCTGGCGCCAAAAATCGTCGGCGACGTGCTGGCGACGATTTTGCGCATGAAGGACGAGGGTATCGCCTCGCTGGTCGTGGAGCAGAATGCCGAGATAGCATTGTCGGTGGCAGACCACGCCGCCGTCATCGACCGCGGCCGGATCGTCTGGACCGGCGAGGCCGCAACGCTGCGCGACGATCGCGGCCTTCGTCAGCGCCTGCTGGGAGTACAATAAAGTGTCCGCACCGCTGCTCGTTCTCGACGGTATCCGCAAGGTCTACACAAGGGGCCGCGTCATCCGCCGCCCGACCTTCACGCTGGAGGCCAATCTCTCGCTGGACGAGCCCGGCATCGTTGGCGTCGTGGGGCCGAACGGCGCCGGCAAGACCACGCTGTTCGAGATGATGACCGGCTCCAACGCGCCCACCTCGGGCCGCGTGCTGGTCGCAGGCACCGATATCCATGGCGTCAAATATCGCGAGCGTGACCGGCTCGCGATCCACTACCACCAGTCCTATCAGGTCCGGCGCTTTCGCAAGCGGGTGCCTTCGGCCTTCCTCGCGCCGTCACCGACCAAGACGCCGCTGGTCCACCTGTTCGACGAGCCGCAGTTCAATCTGCAGGACGGCTATATCGGCTTCATGCTGGATTTCTTCCGCAAGCTGCGTGACGAAGGCAGGCTCGTCATCCTCTGCATGCATCCGACGGCGAGCTGGCACCTCGACATCCTCGCGGAGATCGCCGGGCAATTTCTGTTCGTGGCCGGCGGCGGGGTAACACGCATGGCGGATTTCCGCTCGCTGGTCGCCGAGCCGCGCTTCCGCGCCTATCTCGGGCCGGAGATGACGCGGGCCGCGGATGCAATTTGTCACGGCAGCATTGCCAAGCAATTTGACGCGTGAGACGGCGGCCCGCTTCGTGCTAGAGGGTATCCGCAGATGGGGTCCCATCGTCCACCAGCCAATCCAACGCAAAACACGTCACAGGGAGAGACAATTGGCTTATTCGAACACGCAGCTTTTCATCGGCGGCAAATGGCGCCCGGCGCAGTCGGGCAAGGTCATCGAAGTCCTCAATCCCGCCACCGAAGAGGTGATCGGCACCGTCGCCCATGCCGGCAAGGCCGACCTCGACGAGGCGCTGGCGGCAGCCGCCGCCGGCTTCAAGGTCTGGCGCAACGTCGCCCCGTTCGAGCGCTGCCGCATCATGCGCAAGGCCGCCGCGATCATGCGCGAGCGCAATGACGAGATCGCGCCGCTCCTCACGATGGAGCAGGGCAAGACGCTCGGCGAAGCCAGGATGGAAGCGATGGCCGCCGCCGACGTCATCGAATGGTTCGCCGAAGAAGCCAAGCGCGCCTATGGCCGCCTGATTCCGGCGCGCGGACCCGGCATCTACCAGCTCGCGATGAAGGAGCCGGTCGGCCCGGTCGCGGCCTTCACGCCCTGGAACTTCCCGATCAACCAGGTCGTGCGAAAACTCTCGGCCGCACTCGGCGCCGGCTGCTCGATCATCGTCAAGGCGCCGGAAGAGACGCCGGCCTCGCCTGCGCAGCTCATCCGCGCCTTTGCGGACGCAGGCGTGCCCGACGGCGTCATCAACCTCGTCTATGGCGTGCCGGCCGAAATCTCCGAATACCTGATCCCGCATCCGGTGATCCGAAAAATCTCCTTCACCGGCTCGACCAATGTCGGCAAGCAGCTCAATGCGCTCGCCGGCCTGCACATGAAGCGCGCCACCATGGAGCTCGGCGGCCATGCGCCGGCGATCGTGTTCAAGGACGCCGACGTCACCTCAGCTGCGAAGATCCTGGCGGCTGCAAAGTATCGCAACGCCGGCCAGGTCTGCATCTCGCCGACCCGCATGCTGGTACAGGACGACGTGTTCAATGAGTTCGTCGACAAGTTCGTCGACGGCGCAAGGGCGTTCAAGGTCGGCAACGGCCTCGATCCCGATTCCAAGATGGGCTCGCTCGCCAATCCGCGCCGCGTCACCGCGATCGAGGGCATGGTGCAGGATGCCGTCGGCAAGGGCGCCAGGCTCGAGACCGGCGGCAAGCGCGTCGGCAACAAGGGCTATTTCTTCGAGCCGACCGTTGTGAGCGACGTGCCGAAGGACGCGCGCGCCATGAACGAGGAGCCGTTCGGCCCGCTCGCGCTGATCTCGCGCTTCTCGACCTTCGACGAAGTCGTCGAGGAAGCCAACCGGCTGCCGTTTGGCCTCGCGTCCTACGCCTTCACCTCATCGACCAAGACTGCGACCGCGATCGGGTCTGCCGTCGAAGCCGGCATGATGTCGATCAACAGCTTCGGTCTCGCGCTGCCCGAGGTGCCGTTCGGCGGCATCAAGGATTCCGGCTACGGCTCGGAGGGCGGAACCGAGGCGATGGAAGGCTATTTCAATACCAAGTTCATCACGCAGACCGGCGTGTAGGTCGCTGGTCGTTCGGATGGCGGTGTTCTTGGCGTTGCGGCGTCTATTTTATGGCGCTTCGGCCTGCGGCATTCGCGAATGCGCCTTTGACGAAGACTGATGCACGATCGGTTGTCTGCTAAAGCGCGAAGAGATTTGAATGATTTGTCATCGCGCGTCTGGTTATTGTTCGCGCATGATCCTTTCGGAAAGATGCTTCTCATTTCTTCGGATCATGCTCTAGGTGCCGCAACGCCAATGTACTGGCGCGCAGCTGCACTTAGGGTGAAGTCCGGCGAGCCGCTATTGCGGTCATCTCCAGCTCAACGCCCAAACCGAGATACGCGACGCCGATCACGGCGCGTGCCGGCAGATGAGCACGTGCGAAATGTGCCATCCAGGCGGAGTTTAGGGCTTCCTTCTCGTCGAGATTGGTCAGGTAGATGGTCACCTGCAAAACGTTGGACAGGTCCGACCCGACGCCCTCGAGTAGGCGCGATAGTTGGCCAAGTATATCGTTTGCCTGGCCGGCCATATCGAGACCCGTGTCCTCGGCGACGATCCCGCCGATGTAGAGCACGCCGTCATGCTCGACAACTTCGTGAAGCAGTCCCTCGTAGGGTGCGAACCGATTGATCATGATGCTGACGATGATGCGGACACGGACGCGCCATATGGCACGTTCTTGCCGCCATATCTGCGCACGCGGATGTTCGCCTGCTCGGCGTGACCCACAAATCCCTCGAGGTTGCAGAGGCGCGAGCAATAGGCACCCACCTCAGCGGCGGCCTTATCGGTAAGGACGCGCTGATAGGTCACGGTCTTAAGGAATTTTCCAACCCAGAGACCGCCGGTGTATCGAGCGGCAGTCCGCGTCGGTAGCGTGTGGTTTGTTCCAATGACCTTGTCGCCGAATGCGACATTCGTGCGCGGTCCGAGGAACAATGAACCGTAGTTGGTGAGGTTCTCGAGGAAGTAGTCGGGATCGCGTGTCATGACCTGGACGTGCTCGGACGCGATGCGATTGGCTTCGCGCACCATCTCGGCGTCATCGGCGCAAACGATGACCTCGCCATGTGCTTCCCACGCCTTCCGGGCAATGGCGGCGGTCGGAAGAACGCCAAGCAGTCTTTCGATTTCCGCGAGCGTTTCCCGAGCCAACTTCTCGGAAGTCGTCAGGAGGATCGCCGGGGAATCGGGGCCATGTTCGGCTTGGCCGAGCAAGTCCGTCGCACACAGCTCTCCGTCCGTAGAGTCATCGGCAACGACCAGTGTCTCAGTCGGCCCCGCGAACAGATCGATACCGACCCGGCCAAATAACTGCCGTTTGGCTTCGGCCACGTATGCATTGCCCGGTCCAACCAGCATGTCGACGGCCGGAATGGTTTCGGTGCCGATTGCCATCGCGCCGACTGCCTGCACGCCGCCAAGACAATAAATCTCATCGGCGCCTGCAAGCCTCTGAGCCGCCACGATCGCAGGGGCCGGGCGGCCTTGATAGGGCGGAGCGCAGGTCAGGACACGCTTCACTCCTGCAACTTTGGCGGTGATGACGGACATGTGGGCCGAAGCGAGCAGGGGATACTTGCCTCCCGGTACGTAGCAGCCGACGGCGTCGACCGGGATATTCTTGTGGCCCAAGATGACCCCCGGCAGGGTCTCCGCCTCGACATCCTTCAGGGCGGAACGTTGAATCTCGGCGAACTTGCGAACTTGCTCCTGCGCAAACCGGATGTCATCGAGATCCTGGTGCGACAACTGGCTGATGCACTCTGCAATTTCTGCCTCGGTAAGCCTGAAATCGGTCCGGTCCCAGCCGTCGAACTTGCGCGATGCATCGCGCACGGCAGCATCGCCTCGCGACGCGATGTCCGCCAACAGGGTTTCCACGGTGGCCCGGATGTTCGCATCCTCTGCCGCCTGTATGCCGGCATCCCGTCCTGACTTCACAATCTTTGGCATATCGGCTATCCTCCCGCCGATGGTCTGACATGTCACATCTGACATGTCAATAGAGCGCGGGGACGTGTCTTGGACGAAGCAAACGAAGGTCAGATCAAGGATCAGTTCTACGAGACCTTGAAGCTTGCGATTATCTCCTGCGAACTGCCGCCGGGCGAAGAGCTGTCCGAGGGCTATCTCGCTGCCCACTATGGTGTCGGCAAGGCGTCGGTTCGGCATGCCCTATCCCGGCTGGGCCAGGACGGCTGGGTTACGAGCAGACCGCGTAGCGGCCATGTCGTGGCGCCGATGACGATGGAGGACGTGGTAGATATCTTCGCCATGCGTGAGATCGTCGAGCCCGAGTCTGCGGCGCGCGCAGCCGGCAACATCTCGGAAGCGAAACTCAGGCGTCTGAACAAGGCCTGCGCAAATCCTTATCGCGTCAGCGACATCGCTGCGAAGCGCCGGTTTCTGCTTGCCAACCGCGACTTTCACGTGGCGATCGCGGACGCCAGCGGAAGCTCCCGGCTGGCGAAATCGGTGACCAAGCTGCACGACGAATCCCTGCGCATCCTCTACTTGACTGCCAGCGAGTCGGAGTTGTCGGACGACTGGTCGCGTGGACACGGCCCGATGATCGAGGCCATCGTTGCAGGTGATCGACTAGCAGCGCATAGAACGACGCTCGACGGGATCAGGCGCAGCCAGGACCGCGTTATGGCGGTCTTCGCGGCTGCGCCAGAACTGATTACGGGGCGGCGGACCCTGAGGATCCCGGCGCGCCTGGCGGCGGCCAGATCGTAGCCCTCAGTCGACGGCGGCGGTCACCTTGATCTCGACGAGGTGGCGCTCAGATGCGAGCGGTGCGCCGACCGTGGCGCGCGCGGGAGCCTGACCTTCCGGCATCCATTCTTCCCAGATCGCATTCATCTTCGGTGCGTCCTGCATCGATTTAAGCCAGATCTGCGCCGAAAGGATCTTCGTCTTGTCGCTGCCCGCCTCCTGGAGGAGGGCATCAATTTTCGCAAGCGTCTCCTTGGTTTGTGCATCGACCGAGGCGTTCAGGTCGTCGGCGACCTGTCCCGCTAGGTATGCAATTCCACGGTGAACGACGAGCTTGCTCAGGCGCTTGTTGGTGCTGCTGCGGTGGATCGTCATGGCGCGTTTCTCCTTCGATTGCCAATAGACCGTCAGGCCAAGCCGGCATTGACATGTCAGAACTGACATGTCAATGGTAAGAGGGAAGTAGGCTTGCATGACCGAGGAAAGGGAGGGCCATGAGCAGGAATAAGCAAAAGAAAGCTTTATCACGTCGTGCATTTCTGGGAGGCGCGGCAATCGCCGGTGGGGCAGTGTTCGCGCCTTCGATCTGGGGCCTGAGGGCGCAGGAAAACCGACGTATCGTCTTGCGCGACCCCGGTGGCCCTTACACACCCGGATTCACGGTCGCATTTTATGAGCCCTTCAAGAAGGCTACCGGCATTGAAGCAGCCGGTATCGTCGGCCAACATGATCCGATTGCCTACATCAAGAGCATGGTCGAGACGAAGAGCTACGTCTGGGACGGCGCTCTTCTGAACAACATGTCTCACGATGTGCTGATGGACCCGAAGTCCGGCATGTTTCTCGAGGAGCATCGGGCCTCGGCGGGCGGCATCCCGGAGCGCTACGTTACCCCGAGCTTCATGCCCGTACTGGCGCTTCAGACCGTGTTTGCCTATCGCGACGATGCCTTCACAGGAAAGAAGGCTCCCGGTTCGTGGGCCGATTTCTGGAACGTAAAGGACTTTCCGGGCCGGCGCGCGTTGCGCAAGGCGCCGCAGGATACGCTCGAGCAAGCCCTTCTCGCTGATGGCGTTGCTGCCGATCAACTCTACCCGCTGGACCTCGATCGCGCCTTCAAGAGCCTCGATCGTTTGAAGAAGGACGTGCAGATCTGGTGGACCGGCGGCGCTCAGACCTCGCAAATGCTTAAGACGCGCGAAGTGGATCTCTGCCCGACATGGAACGCTCGCGCTCAGGCGGCGATCGATGAGGGGGCGCCGGCGAAGGTGGTATTCAACCAGGGGCTTCTCGGCACCGAAGGCTTCTGTGTCATCAAGGGCGGACCCAAGGCCGATCTCGTTCGCGAATTCATCGCCTTCACGCGGGATCCCCAGCGCCAGGCGGCATTCACCAAGGATCTGTCGTACGGACCTGTTCATCCCGACGCCTACAAGTACATCGACGCCCAGCGCGCCAAGGTTCTTCCGACCTCGCCCGATAACCTGAAGACCGCTGTCCAGATCAACACCAAGTATTGGGCCGGCGTACAGAGCGCCGTGCAGGAGCGCTTCAACTCGTGGCTACTGGGATGACGGGAGTTCATTTGGCAAAGCCTATCAAGCTCGCCACGCGCAACGTCGGAAAGACCTATGGTCCGGTCGTTGCGCTCCAGGGGGCCTCGTTCGATCTCACTGAAGGCGAGTTCCTGACGCTACTGGGACCCTCCGGCTCGGGAAAGACCACCCTGCTCATGATCGTTGCGGGGTTGGTCATGCCGACTTCGGGGCAGGTCATGATCGATGGTCGGCCTGCCACCAATGCGCCTAGCTACGATCGGGACATCGGCATGGTTTTTCAGAGCTATGCGCTGTTTCCCCATCTGACTGTCGCGGAGAACGTGGCCTTTCCGCTGGAAATGAGAAAGCTGCCGAAGGAGGAGATCGAGCAGCGCGTGCGCGCGACGCTTGACCTTGTCCGCCTCGGCCATCTCGCGGACCGTTTGCCGGCGCGCCTGTCCGGTGGCCAGCAACAGCGTGTGGCGCTCGCTCGCGCCATGGTCTATCGGCCTTCGATCATTCTGATGGATGAGCCGTTGGGTGCGCTCGACAAGAAGCTGCGCGAGCAGATGCAAGAGGAGATTCGTCGGCTTCACCGGGAACTCGGCATTACCGTGCTTTATGTGACGCACGATCAAGACGAGGCGATGGGTCTTTCTGATCGTATTTGCCTCATGAACAACGCGCAGATCGAGCAGATCGGCACCCCTGACGAATTGTATTTCCGGCCGCAGACGGCGTTTGCGGCAAACTTCATCGGCGAATCCAACCTGCTGCCCGTCTCGATCATCAACTCGGCGGGCGACAGGCGCGAGCTCAAGAGCAAAGCCGGGACGACCTTCCATGGGTGCGCGGTCGACGGCAGTCCTGTCGATGGCGAAGCCCTCCTTGGGATTCGACCGGAAAGGCTGAGGCTGCTCGCCGGCAACGATGTCGCTGACAACCAGCTGATCGGCAAAATCCGCGAGAGCGTGATGCTAGGCGCGCTGACACGAGTCTCGATCGACGCAGAAGACGGCGGTCGGCTGACGGCTCTTCTCCTGACGGCTGGGAATTGCCGGCTCCGGCCAGGCGACGCGGTTCGCGTTGGCTGGGAAACCGGCGCAGGAATTGTGCTTCCAAGAGCGGCGTGAGGTCCGAATCCCGTGACCATCCTATCCGAAACAACGCCTTCCAAATCCCTTGTTATCTCGCCGCGTCGCGAAAACGTCGGCGGTTGGGTACTTCTGATTCCGATAGCGGTTCTGTTGGGCGGCTTTTTCCTCTATCCAGTGGCCAGGCTTCTAGGACTCAGCCTGTTTGATGGTTCAGGCCATTTCACACTGCTTCAGTACAGCCGGCTATTCGGAACTCCGGTGTACCTGTCGGTGCTGTGGACTACGCTGCAGATCGCGTTCTGGACAACCATTGTCTCACTAATTGCCGGTTACCCGGTCGCCTACGCGATCGCGCGAGCCGACGGGCAAAGTCGCGCGCGTCTGATGCTTTGGGTCCTTCTGCCGTTCTGGACAAGCTTCCTTGTCCGCACCTTCGCCTGGATCGTGCTGCTGGGGCGGACCGGTGTCGTCAACGATACGCTGCTCGGGCTGGGGCTCACGCAAGCGCCGCTGGATCTGATCTACAATATGGCGGGCGTCCTGGTCGGCATGGTTCACGCCTTGATGCCGCTCGCAATCCTGACGCTCGTGCCGGTGATGGAGAAGATCAACCGCGATCTCGAGCGGGCAGCCTCCATCATGGGAGCGCGGGGAGGGGCGACCTTCTGGCGCATCTATTTTCCGCTGTCCTTCCCCGGCGTCGCCGCGGCTGGGTTGCTCGTATTTATCTCCGCCCTCGGCTTTTTCATCACGCCGGCGCTTCTCGGGTCGCCGAAGCAGACAATGATCGGGCAGCTCATCATCCAGCAAATTCAGGAGATGATGAACTGGTCGTTCGCGGGCGCCATCTCGGCGCTGCTCATCGTCGCGACTTTGATAATCTTCCTGCTCTACGATCGCCTTGTCGGCATGTCGACGCTGGCGGGCGAGGCGAATGAGAGTTCACGATCCTCGACCGGTTCGAGCAAGATCAGCAAGGCTTGTCTCGCGCTGGCTGGACGCTTGTCGGACAACATAGGTTCATCGTTCGGCGCGATCGGCATCAGGGGCGGGCCTTCGACGGTCGGTCGGGGGGCGCGGGTCTTCGTTCTGCTGTTTCTTTCGGTTCCAGCCCTCTTCCTGATCCCGGTCTCGTTCTCGAAGGGCGCCTTCATCGAATGGCCGCCGGCATTGTTTTCGTCCCAGTGGTATGTCTCGATTGCCGAGTCCTCACAATGGTTGCAGGCAGGAGCGAGATCCTTCGTAGTTGCGGGACTGTCTGCATTGTTGGCCCTCCTGATTGGGACACCCGCTGCGTTTGCACTGAACCGGTTCGATCTGCCCGGCAAGTCGGGTGTGCTCGCTATGATCCTGGCGCCGTTGATTGTGCCTCGCATCGTCACCGCAGTTGGTCTGTTCTATCTCTTCGCGCAGCTCGGTTTGATCGGAACCACCTTGGGTCTGATCATCGGGCACGCGGTCCTTTCCGTGCCCTATGTGACCATCACCGTGATGGCGGTCCTTCGGCATCACGACTGGCGACTCGAGCAGGCGGCGTCGACGATGGGGGCTCGCCGGACCGCCACGCTCCGCCGCATCACGCTTCCGCTGATCCGGAATGGCCTCATAGCGGCCTATTTGTTTGCGTTCGTCACCTCCTTCGACGAGTTGACGGTCGCTCTCTTCGTCACCGGCGGCCTGTTCGGGACGCTTCCGAAGCAAATGTGGGACGACGCCCTTCTCAAGGTGAGCCCCACACTAGCTGCCGTTTCGGTCGTCCTGTTGGTTCTGATCACGGCATTCGTCATGATAGCCGAGCGACTCTCTCGCGCCCGTAGCGCTTAAGGCAATGTCCGTGCAATCAAGTCATTACGCAGAACAAACCGTTTTCATCATTGGAGCTGGAGCAGTCGGATTGAGCGCTGCGATCCAGCTCAGGCGACGGGGATTAGCCGTCACCGTGGTGGAGGAGGGGCAGCCGGCGGCGGGCGCGTCATACGGCAATTCGGGCATGCTTGTGGCTGACACCGCCATGCCGACGTCTCAGCCGGGCATGATCTGGAAGGTGCCAGGATGGCTTGCCGATCCCTTGGGGCCGCTGACGGTCAAGGCCCGCTATCTACCCAGGGCTTTGCCGTGGCTGTTGCGCTACCTGCGCTCGGGCACGCGCAGCCACGTATTTCATGCCTCTAGGGCTTTGCGGGCGCTTCATCGATCGACCTTCGAGGGCTGGCGAGAAAATGTCGGGGCGAATGCGATGGATCGCCTGACGCGACGCGATGGTCAGGTCTACCTGTGGGAAGGACTAACCGAGCCGCCGCCGCGCAGCCTTGAGGATGAAGTGCGAACTTTTCTGGGAATCGAGGCGGAAGCGCTTGGAGCTGACCAGATCCGGCAGTTCTTCCCGGGAATCTCGTCTGATGTGTCGTACGGCTTGCTTATCCGTGGCAACGGTCACACCGTAAATCCGGGAGCCCTCATCCGAGCACTCGCAAGTCAATTCCTCAGTGAAGGCGGCGAATTGGTCCAGGAGCGCGCCGTCAAGCTATGGCGCAACGAGACCGGCCGCTGGACAGTCATGACCAATCTCAACAACTATCAGGCGGATCTGGTGGTGGTGGCCGCCGGCGCCTGGTCCACGAGATTGCTTGAACCGCTTGGCGTGAAAATCCCGTTGGAGAGCGAGCGAGGCTATCACGTCATGCTGCGCAATCCTTCGGTTCGCCTCGGCATGCCGATCCTCAACAAAACCAGCTATTTCGGCGTGAGCTCGATGTCGGAAGGCCTTCGGGTGTCAGGAACGGTGGAGATCGGAGGATTGGATGCGCCGCCATCGTTGCAGCGGGCAGAAAATCTCATCAAGCTGGTGACGCGCCTGTTTCCGCAGCTGACGTATGACGAGACGGCCTATTGGATGGGCCACCGTCCTTCAACTCCGGATGGGCTTCCGGTGATCGGCCCGATCAACGATCACCAGGGTCTACACGTTTGTTTCGGGCATGGGCACTCGGGGCTGACCGGCGCGCCCATGAGCGGCCGGCTGCTTGCGCAACTTGTAACGGGCGAAAAGCCTGCGATTGATCCGACGCCATACGCGCCGGCGCGCTTTGCCTGATTTGGGAAAGATCGCAAGTCATTAGAACTCATCCGAGGGAGAAAGCAAATGGCCGTCCCTGAAGCCAATGAGAGAACGCTCATCTGGCCGCAACTTCCGCATTCAAATCGCCAGGCGATCGATAGCCGCTTTGAAAAGGGAGCAGCCTATGTTGCCGGCGAGTTCTGCCCGATCGAGGAGGCAACGTTGCCTCTGCTCGACTGGGGCTTTCTGCGGTCGGACGCTTGTCAGGAGACCATCTCGACGTGGAACGGCCAGTTCTTCCGGCTACAGGATCATCTCGATCGCTTTGAGCGCTCTTTGAAGCGATTGCGAATGGAATCGCCGGAGACAATCGGCCGCATTCGTGAAATCGCACACAGGCTCGTGGCCATTTGCGGCTATTCGAATGCCTACGTTCAGATCATCATGACGCGCGGGCGGCCACCGATAGGTAGTCGCGATATCAGGCTTTGCAAAAACCGCTTTCAGGCCTTCTGCATGCCGTACATGTGGCTTGCGAAGCCCGAAGTGCAGCAGAAGGGTCTTTCGCTGTTCATCAGCAGACGTGTGCGGGTTCCCTCCGTCTCAGTCGATCCGTTCGTCAAGCACTACCACTGGCTCGATTTCGAGATGAGCTTGTTCGACGGCTTCGATGCCGGAGCCGATACCGTCGTTCTGGTCGATCTGAACGGCAAAATCACGGAGGGCCCTGGGTTCAATTTATTCGCCGACATTGATGGCCGACTCGTGACGCCATCGACCGGTGTGCTGGATGGCATGACTCGTCGGACCACGTTGGAGTTGTGCGAGGAGATGGGAATCGCTGCCGCCGCCGGTTCGATCTCCGAGACGCAGCTCCTGCAATCGAATGAAATCTTCCTCACCAGCACCGCTGGTGGGATTATCCCGATCACGACAGTCGGCGAACTGACCATTGGAGACGGTCTACCTGGACCGAAGACGGTTCAGCTCCATAGGGCCTACTGGTCGCGGCGGGCTACCGGTTGGCTCGGCGAACCGGTGAGGTACGACATTTCGCCGTAACTGAATCCGGTCAGGTTGCCAGACCGGCGTTTGCTTCATTTCAGGGAAAGAAGTCATCGCGACGTTCGGGTGACCCGAGGGCGCCATGGTACGAAATGGAGAGATCTTATGCCGCAATTGCCGAGTGCCGATTTCCTTCACCGTCTGGCAGACGTCGCCGATCGCGAAACCCTGCCACGCTTTCGAAGCGAACTCGCTATCGATACAAAGTTCAAGGAGGGTTACGCGTTCGACCCGGTGACGGAGGCTGACCGGCAAGCTGAAATTGCCGTCCGAACCGCAATCACCGCTGAATATCCTGATCACGCGATTTTGGGTGAAGAAACCGGTCTAACCGGGGATGGTCCTTTCCGCTGGGTGTTGGATCCGGTGGATGGGACGCGCCCGTTCATTTGTGGGCTTCCTGTTTGGGGCACGCTGATTGGCCTGACCGTCAACGGGCGAGCCGAGCTAGGCCTGATGAGCCAGCCCTTCACGGGCGAGCGTTTCTGGGCCGACGCTGATGGGGCGTGGTACGAGCGTCAGGGCAAGCGGCAGCGACTGTCCACGCGAGACGTTGGCACGTTGTCAAACGCAATCCTTCATACGACTTCGCCTGAGCACTATCACGGGGATTTAAAGTCAGGATTTGATCGCTTGGCGGGTTCCGTCAGGATGACCCGCTACGGCGGCGAATGCTATGCGATGGTCATGCTCGCCGCCGGCCGCGTTGACCTGGCCATCGAACCTTCGCTCCAGCCCTACGATATCGTAGCGTTGATTCCCATCATCGAAAGGGCGGGCGGAGTTGTTACGCGGATTGACGGCGGGCGGGCGGAAGAGGGCGGGCCGGTGCTGGCTTCGGCGACTCCTGAACTGCATACGGCGGCTCTTCAGCTTCTCAAAAACTGAGTTGAGCCAATCCGTTTGAGCGGTGTTGAAGTCAAAATGCTCTGCCGCGGTGAAGGGGCCATGCAAGCGGAGAGTTATGTCTCCCATCGCGGCCCAAACACCACCGGCGTTCGCCGCCGTGCGCAACGTTCCCTCCTCGCCGGCGCGTCAGTTCATCCAAAGCCCCCCGGTGACATTTATCGCTTGGCCCGTCATGTAACAGGCTTCGCCCGATGCCAGAAATGCGACAACTTTCGCAACGTCGTCTGGCAGGCCGACCCGTCCTAGCGGAATCTCGGATTCTCGCTCCTTAGCCGTGCGCAGTCCGGCTTCGCGAGATCGTTTGTCCGCCATTTCTCTCATGCCGGTCTCCATGATCGTGCCTGGGCAAACAGCGTTGACGGTGACGCCGGCCGGGGCCAGCTCGGCGGCGAGCGATTGCGTGAGGCCGATCACGGCAAACTTGGATGCGCAGTAGGCGCTATATTGCGCTTTGCCGATCTTGCCGAACCACGAGGCCATGTTGATGATGCGGCCGCTTCCGCGTGCAGTCATGATCGGCGCGACGATACTGCAAAGCGAAAAGACGCCTTCCACATTCACACGAAAAACGGCGCGCCACTCATCGAGCGTCAGCTCACCAATTCTTCCAATGGCGTTGATGGCGGCGTTGTTGATGAGGATGTCCACGTCCCCAAGGTCTGCCCTAAATCGGTCATATGCGTCTCTCAGCGCCGCGGCGTCGCCGACGTCCGCGCGATAGAACATGGCTTCTTTGCCGAAGCGCGAGGCTTGATCGAGGGTCTGCCGGACCTGGACGTCGTCGATATCAAAGATTCCGACCCGACATCCTTCTTCGGCCATGCGGATGGCAACCTTTCGGCCAATGCCCGTTGCTCCGCCCGTAATCAGCACCCTGCGCCCCTCTAACCCATACATCTACAATCTCCGTTCGCTCAAAAATTAGGCGTTTTGACAAAATTCGCCGCTTGACCGCTATCGGGCATAATGATGTAAAGGTTTACTGTAAAGGTTTACATTAAAGAGAGGAGGGATTGCATGTCTGCTCGGTCAATTAGCCGGAGAGGGGCACTGAAATATCTGGTCGCCGGCGCCACGGCAGGCTTGGTCGTCTCGGCGGGCTCTCGCGTAGCTCAAGCGGCTCCTCTGACCCTCCGCTGCGCGACTGTCCTGACGAACGATCCTGAGAATTCGGCAGCCGCGATGTGGTTCGGCAAGTTCGACGAGCTCGTCGGGCTGTATTGCAACAACGAAGTCAAGGTGCAGCTTTTCCCAGATAGTCAGCTGGGCAAGGAGTCCGATGTCGTAGCGTCGATCAAACTCGGTGTAATCGACATGTCGATAGGAGGGTCTTCGGTCTGGGGCACCGTGGTGCCTGAAATCGGAATGCTCGACCTGGGCTACATTTTCCGCAGCTGGGACGGCGTGCGGGAGGCGCTCGACGGGCCGACAGGCGAGGCGCTTTCCAAGCTGCTGCTCGAAAAGGCCGGTGCCCAGGTTCTGGGATGGCACTACAGCCCAGGCGTCCGAAACGTTCTTGCCAAATCGCCGTTCAACACTCCCGCTGAACTGGCGGGCCGCAAAGTTCGCGTCTTGCCGGTCCCGAACTTCATTCAGACGTTGAAGTTGATGGGAGCCGTTGCCACCCCGCTTCCGCTCGGAGAGGTCTACACCGCTCTGCAAGCTGGGGTCATGGATGGCATGGAGCACGACGCGCCGACCGTTCTCGCCGGCAAGTACTACGAAAGCGCGAAGTACTACACGCTGACCAACCACATCTTCAACGCGTTCAATCCGCTCATTTCGACGCGATCGCTGCAAAAGATTCCCGCGCAACATCGCGAGGGGTTCCTTCGAGCAGGCAAGGAGGCGGCTGCGCATGCGCGCGGGCTCGCTCTCAAGGCCGAGACCAAAGCGCTCGGCGAACTGAAGACTCGTGGACTCGAAGTGAGCGACTGCGACCGCGAGGCATTCCGGAACATGGTCAAGCCGCTCTGGGCAGAATTCGCCACCAAGAACCCATCCATGAAACCGTATCTCGACAGCATCGTGTCTCGCAGTTCGTAAAAATGGGGGCTGCAATGGTGGATATGGACGCGGCGTCCGTCGCGACATCTGCTTCGACGAACTGGACCAGACTGCTCGTCCATGCGGTCGATGGACTGAGCGCCCTTCTACTGGGCGTCAATCTAGTGATCGTCCTTGCGTCCGTTTTCTACCGTTACTTCCTTCATGATCCCTTCGAGTGGGCGGACGAGGGGGCGCGCGCCCTTCTCGTCGCGCTCACCTTTGTCGGCGCTGCTTCGGGCATCAGCCGAGAACAGCACGCGGGCATCGAGGCCGTGCTCGCCCGACTGCCCGTGGCCTGGCGAGAATATGCAAAGGCGCTCGGATGTCTCGTCATCATCGCGGTTTCCGCGGCCCTGGCCATATACGGCATTCTTCTGGCGCGCACGGTCGGTAGCCAGGAGACCGCTGCGGGCTTTCCGCAGGTGATCTTTGTCTATCCGGTCGCCATCGGCGGGATATGGATGGTGATCTTCGGGATGATCAAACTCTCCGGATATCGGCTGGTCACAATCTCGAAAGCCTTTGCCGGCGCGATCGCCCTATCCCTGCTGGCCTGGAGTATCAGTCATGTCATGCTGGCCGACTTGCCCTGGGTGCCGCTTGCCCTGATGGCCGGCGCTTTCATCGTGTCGCTGTTGGCAGGCATTCCGATCGCCTTCGCGCTCGGGTTCTCCTCGCTGGTCTATCTGTGGACCAACGACAGCATCCCGGTCGAGATTTTCGCCCAGCAATCGGCGGCCGGCGTCGACAATTTCGTCCTTCTCGCAGTTCCTTTCTTCATCTTGACCGGCTACATCATGGAAGTGAACGGCATGTCCGTGCGGCTGATCGAGATGATTCAGCGTGCGGTCGGTCAGGTCAGGGGCGGGCTCCACATCGTCATGGTGTTGAGCATGATCGTTTTCTCAGGGATTTCAGGCTCGAAGCTCGCCGACGTTGCGGCAGTCGGGTCTGTCCTCGTTCCGGCTGCGCGCAAATCGCGCCAGAATCCCAGCGACGCCGTCGCGCTGCTGGCGGCATCGGCAGTCGTCGCCGAGACCATTCCCCCGTGCGTCAATCTCATCATCCTAGGCTTCGTTGCAAACATCTCCATTTCAGGTCTGTTTCTCGCCGGCATTGTGCCTGCCATCGCGCTCTCTGCCGGCCTCATCGTTCTGTCGATGCTGATGGCTCCCAAGCAATCCAGGGTTGATCTCAGGATTCACCCTGAAGTCAGCAGAAGGGATCTGTGGTTGAGCGGGGTCGCCTGTATTGGCATGTTGCTCGTCATATTCGTCGGCTACCGATCCGGCTTCGCGACGGCGACCGAGATCTCGGCCTTCGCGGCTTTATATGCGCTGGTCGTCGGTGGCGTCATTTTCCGCGATATGAGTCTCGGCAAGATCTATCGTGTTCTGGTTAAATCAGCAGGCCTGGCGGGCATGGTCCTGTTCATCATCGCTCTTGCCCAAACGCTTGCTTTCATCCTGACGATAAACCAGGTACCTCATGCAATCGCGGAGGCATTGATATCCATGGGTCAGCACTACGGCCGATGGTCGTTCGTCGTGTTTGCGATCTTGACCCTGATTGTCATGGGAGCCGTGCTGGAAGGTGCTGCCGCGCTCATCATCTTCGGTCCGATGCTGGTTCCGGTCGCCACCCAACTTGGATTAGATCCTCTTCATTTCGGTACGCTTCTCGTCCTTTCGATGGGCGTGGGCCTGTTCGCCCCGCCGCTAGGTCTTGGTCTCTACGCATGCTGTGCAGTCGGGCAAGTCAGTATCGAATCCGTGACGCGTTCGATCGGCAAGTACTTCGCTCTCGTGTTTCTCGGCATCTTGCTCGTGGCGTTCGCGCCCGAAATCACGCTCGCGTTGCCGAGGCATTTCGGTCTAACCCACTAAGGAGACGCGACGTGGCCACTTACGGAAAAGGCGATGAGACCGGAGGCGCTTTCATGGTCCTCGGTCCAGAGGAAGGACAGAACTTTTGGCAACCTGTCCCTTCAAACGGACACATCTCTGTGAGGGTTGCTCCGAAAATGGTCGAGATGGAGCATCCCATTGGCCTCGGCACACAGACGTTGCCGCCAGGTAGCTATGTTCGCGAACACGTGCACGACAGAAGTGAGGAGGTTCTGCATTTCATCTCGGGAACCGGAAAGGCGGTCGTCGAGGGCGTCGTTCATCACGTCTCGCCGGGAACGACGATCTACGTCGGTAAGAACCGGAGACACAAGTTCATAAACGACGGCGAGACCGAGTTGCATTGGCTTTGGCTCATCGTCCCCAACGGCTTGGAGGACTTCTTTGAAGCTATCGGCCGATCCAAGGCAGCCGGTGAAGCGCCACCCGCGCCGTTTCCGCGTCCGGAGAATGTTTTAGAGATCGAGCGCCAGACCGTGTTCGGCCTTCCGATTGCCGACAAGGGCGCTGGCCTATGATGTTTCTGAACGCCCGAGACGGTTGCCGTCTATGTGTCGAAACGACCGGGTCTGGCAAGGCAATCGTGCTGATCCCAGGCTTGGGAGGCGCGGCAAGTTTTTGGTCGGCCATGGCGCCAGGATTTGCTGATGGGCGCCGCGTGATTTCTTACGATCACCGCGGCGCCGGCAGGAGCGACAGGCCGGACGGGGCCTATGAGATCGAAATATTGGCTGAAGACCTGATCGACATGCTGGATGCGCTCGGGATCGAGCGCGCAGACCTCGTCGGTCATTCCACCGGGGGCGCGATAGCGCAGGTCGTCGCGCGCAATCACCCGGCCCGTGTCGGGAAGATCGTCCTGTCCGCCACCTGGCACCGACCGGATACTCGCTTTCAAACACTGTTTCGTCTGCGGCTCGAGGTTCTCGAGTCGTTGGGACCGGAGAGCTACGCACGATTGACACAGGTCATTGGATTTCGTCCCGACTGGCTCGTGAGCCATCCGGAACTGGTCGAGCAGGCGGCGGCCCGGGCGCGCGCCGATCTGGAACCCATCAGCGTTTCCTCATCGCGCATCCAGATGCTGCTCGCGTTCCAAGGCGTGGACGACCTCGCGCATATATCCCAAGAGACCCTCGTTCTCGGCGCGACCGATGACATGATCGTCGCCTATGCCCAGTCTGTCGCGCTCGCAAACGGAATCCCGAGCGCCACGTTGCTGCCGTATGACGGAGGCCACTTCTTTCCTAG
Organism: Bradyrhizobium sp.; assembly: GCF_035935975.1. Lineage (GTDB taxonomy): Bacteria > Pseudomonadota > Alphaproteobacteria > Rhizobiales > Xanthobacteraceae > Bradyrhizobium. The sequence continues at coordinate 90,666 of NZ_DASYWN010000064.1, read as the reverse complement.
AGTTTATCCGGATCAGTTCGTGCGAGATGTGCGCTCCTTCCTGGACGGTGCTCTATGACCGCGGAGCGACGCCTTGCTTTGATCGGCTATGGCGCCATGGCTCGCGCGACCATGGCTGGACTTACGCAGAGGCAGCCATCGCTACCCGCAACAGCGGTGCTGGTCCGTTCGAGCCAATATGCTTTGCAACGTGGTATTGCAGCCTTTCGGACTGTCGACGATCTGATCGCGTGGAAGCCGGATTTGGTGGCTGAATGTGCAAGCCAACTCGCGGTAGCGACAAATGTACCCGCGCTTTTGGCCGCTGGGATCGACGTCATTATCGCATCGATCGGAGCGCTTGCCGACCGCGGCGTGCTGCAGCGGATCGAAGCTGCTGCCGCTTCCGGAGGCGCGAGATTTCATCTGGTTTCCGGCGGTGTGGGAGGGCTTGATTGCCTAAGCGCGGCGAAACTGGCGGGCCTTGACGCAGTGACCTATGTCGGCAGAAAGCCGCCGCGGGCCTGGCGGGAGACGCCGGCACAAGCTGCGTTCGATCTCGAAGCAATGGCGAAGGCTACCGTCATATTCGAAGGAACTGCGCTGGATGCCTGTCGACTCTTTCCAAAGAACGCCAATGTGACGGCGGCGATCGCGCTTGCCGGTATCGGTTTTGAGCGGACCACAGTCCGCCTCGTTGCCGATCCTGATACGATCCTTAACAGGCATGAAATCCGCGCACATGGCCGGGCCGGCGAGATTGAAGTCCGCCTTTCGAATGAAGCGTTGCCCGACAATCCCAAGACTTCTTGGCTGGCGTCCTTGAGCGTCGAGCAGGTGGTCAGACGGGAACTCCTCTTGAGTCGATGAAAGATCAGCAGATCATGCGATTGAAGAATAAAGTTGCCATCATTACTGGGGCCGCCGCCGGAATCGGCGCAGCGACTGTCAAACTGTTCGCTGCGGAGGGTGCGCGTGTCGTGGTCGCCGACTGGAATGAGGCCGGCGCTCGCGCACTTGCACAGGAAATCGGTGAATCTGCATTCCCGATCGCGGTCGACGTTCGCAATTCCGCGGCCGTCCGATCGATGGTATCGGCTTGCGTCGAGCGATTCGGAAAGCTTGATGTTCTCGTCAATAATGCGGGCAAGGGGGCGCTCGGAACCGTCGTGACAGCGAACGAGGAAGAATGGGACGATATCGTTTCGATCAACCTCAAGAGTATCTTTCTGTGTTCGAAATTCGCCATCCCGATCATGGCTTCATCCGGCGGTGGCGTAATCGTCAACACGGCGTCGAATATTGCTCAAGTCGGTATCAAGGATCGTGCGGCCTACGTCGCGGCCAAGGGTGGGGTCGCTTCGCTGACGCGCGCCATGGCTCTCGATCATGCCGCGGAAAATATTCGCGTGAATGCCGTTTGTCCCGGTGTTATCTGGTCGACCTATTTCGACAAGATGCTGCAGGAAGTGCCTGATCCCGATGCCTTCATCGCGGGATTGAAAGCGAGGGCGCCGATGGGGCGCGTGGGACAGCCCGAGGAGATTGCTTCCATGATGCTGTGGCTGGCCTCGGAAGAATCGTCATTTGCGACGGGCGGCATGTTCACGGTCGATGGGGGTATGACCGCCTGGTGAGGAAGGAATGCTCGCGCTCAAATGTACGGATTAGCTTGCATTGGCCGCCGTCCAGAGGCTGCCATCCTTGATTTCGACGGCGTTATCTTGCGGTCGGTCGAAATCAAGGCTCAAGCCTTTAGTGAGATCTATCGCGGCGAAGAGCCGGCCAGGATCGCCGAGATCATGGCGTATCAACATGCACACGGAGGGGTGAATCGCCGAGAGAAATTTCGCTACTTCGAGCGTGAGGTCTTTGGTAGAGTTGGCGATGAAGGCGCGATCGAGATGCTGTCGGCGCGCTATACATCCATCGTCCACGAAGCGGTAGTTCATTGCCCCTGTGTCGACGGTGCGCTGGACTTCATTATGTCGAATTTTCGTCGGATCGCTCTCCACGTAGTGTCTGGCACGCCGGAGAACGAGCTTATCGACATCACCGAACGACGTGGGTTGAAACCGTATTTCCGAACGATCGTCGGCTCACCCGTCCAGAAACTGGAGGCGTTTCGTCGCATTATCGAAACGAGCACGCTAGCGGCCGACCAAGTCGTTGCGGTCGGCGATTCCCGTACGGAACAAGCGGCGGCTGAGAAACTAGGCATACCGTTTGTAGGCATCGTGGACTATAGTAAGCCCAACCCGTTTCCGAATTCCGTGCCCGTTTTGAGCGACCTCGAAGGTCTCGCGGACTTATTGCACCTATGAACGAAGAGCCGACCGAAGAGATCCGGACCGACCTAATCGAGGAGGAATCGGCAGCGAAGTCGCCATCAAAACGAGGCGTGTTTCGCGTGGCTGAAATGGCGGGCGTTTCGATAGCGACCGTTTCGCGGACCTTCAACGATCCGCAAAGAGTGAGAAAAGATGTCCGGACGCGGGTCTTGGAGGCCGCCACCGCCGCAGGCTACGTGCCCAACTCGGCCGCGAAGGCCCTGCGCTTGCAGCGAACGCGCGTGATCGGCGCAGTGATACCAACGCTCGATCATGCGATTTACGCAAAGCTCGTCAACGGCATGCAGGCTCGGCTTGCGGACGACGGCTACACTGTCATCGTCCTCTCAGTTGGGTTCGACAACAGCAACGTTTTCGAAGCAGTGCGTCGTATCGTCGAGCGAGGTGCGGAAGCCTTGATGATGGTCGGTCGCGTCGTCGATGAGAAGCTGCGCCACTTTCTCGAAACCAAACAAATACCCTTCGTTCAAACCTATTCATTCGTGCCGGGCAGCGATGAGCTGTCAGTCGGAATCGACAATTTTTCGGCAATGCGCGATATCGTTGATCATCTGCTTGATCTCGGGCATACGAATCTCACGATGATTGCCGGCCCAACAGCGGGAAACGATCGTCAAATAAGTCGCAGGGCGGCTTTTCAAGATAGTCTTAAGAAGAGAGGAATTACCGTTCCTCGTCCGATCATCGAGAAGACATATCGATTTGAAAGTGGCATTCAAGCGCTAAAGGAAATCCGAGACTTTTTCCCTGAAACTACGGCAATCATTTGTAGTAGCGACATACTGGCGTTCGGCGTCTTACACGCCTGCCGGCTGGCTCGAATCGATGTTCCAAGTGACATATCCGTAACCGGATTCGATGATTTGGATTTCGCGCAATACCTTTGGCCGCCGCTCACGACGGTGGCCATCAGGTCGGAAGAGATGGGCCGCATCGCGGCTGAGCGAATCGTCGCAATCCTCGATGGGGACACAGTTCAGTCGGAGTGCCTGGCCACTCAGCTTATTGTTAGATCCTCGACCGGCCGTGCGCCTGTTCGCTAGGCATCGCGTACCCTCATGATCCTATACCTTGCGGATGCCCTCGCCGCCGAGTTGCGCTACGACCCAATCTGCAAAAGCTCGCACCGCGGACCTTTGGCGGCTGGCGCGCGGGTAGATCAGACGGTGACCGACATAACGAATATCAACTGCACGTCCTGCCAATGGGGCCACCAATCGTCCGCTCGCTAGTTCGCGTTCGGCAAGAAGCGTAGATTCTAGCGATACTCCCAATCCCTCCGCAGCCGTCGCAATCGCTAGAAAACTCCGGTCAAATCTCATGCCATGAAGCGCAGGAGCTTCCAACCCGTTCGCGGCGAACCATTGATGCCACTGAATCTGCTTCACATCGGAGCGAATCAGCGTCTGGTCGAGAAGATCGGCCGGCTTTCTTATCGATTTAGCGAGAGCGGGAGAGCAGAGAGGGGTGACCGTTTCCTCGGGGAGAGGAACGACCTCAACGCCTTCGGCGCGTGGCGGCCCATAAACAATATCGATATCGAAATCGTCGTTACTGAAACGTGCGTAGTCCGTGCTTGCTGCTAATCGAACCTCGAGCTTGGGGTAAGCGGCGAGAAATTGTGCAAGCCGAGGTGCCAGCCATTGCGCCGCAAAGCTCGGCGCGGAATGCACGCGCACCAATTGCGGTCCGCGCGCGGCGACTTCCTCAAGGCCGCGGCGAAGCTGATCAAACGCAGCGCCGGTATGACGCATCAAATTCTCGCCGGCCGGCGTGAGCCGCACGGAACGCGCGCTGCGCTCGAATAGAACGGTCCGAAGCGTGCCCTCGAGCTTGCGGATGGCATGACTGACCGCACTCGGCGTCAGGTGAAGCTCATTCGCCGCATCGCGAAACGATCCGGTGCGGGCCGCGGCTTCAAAAGCACGTATTGCCGATATGGGGATGTTGGACAACATACCATAAGTGAACCAGATTCATCGATCCGTGACAACTGTGCGCTTGTCCGTCGGTACTGCGCAGGTCATTTCTTGTCTCGCGAATGAAGAACAATGTGCGGGAGGAACTGATGCTGCTCAGCGGTAAGACGGCCATCATTTCGGGCGCGGCTTCGCCGCGCGGGATCGGGCTCGCCACGGCCCGGCGGTTCGTTGCCGAGGGCGCTCGGGTTGCCATTCTTGATATCGACGGCGGCGCTGCGGCGGATGCTGCGGCATCCCTAGGAAAGTCCCACATCGGGCTCCGCTGCGACGTTGCCGACAAGTCGTCCTGCGAAGAGGCGGTCGCCAGCGCGGTTGAAGCGTTCGGGAGCGTCGATATTCTCATCAACAATGCCGGCATCACCCAGCCGGTGAAGCTCCTGGATATTTCGGCGGCCGATTGGGACCGCATCCAGGACGTCAATCTGAAGGGGGTTCTGTTCCTCTCGCAGGCCGTGATCCCGCACATGCGTGCACGCAAATCCGGGTCGATCGCCTGCATGTCGTCGGTCTCGGCCCAGCGCGGCGGTGGAATTTTCGGCGGCCCGCACTATTCCGCTGCGAAAGCCGGCGTGCTCGGTCTCGCCAAGGCGATGGCCCGCGAGTTCGGTCCCGACGGCATCCGCGTCAATTGCGTCACGCCCGGCCTGATCGGTACCGATATCACCGCCGGCAAGCTGACGGACGAGATGAGGGTGAAGATCCTGGAAGGCATTCCGCTGAACCGTCTCGGCACCGCAGAAGACGTTGCCGGCATCTACACCTTCCTCGCCTCGGATCTGTCTGCCTACGTCACCGGCGCCGTGATCGACGTCAACGGCGGCATGCTGATCCACTGAACCAGCGAGACAAGGTCGAGACCGAAGGAAACGCCTGTGAACACGCTGACCAACACTCCCAAGCTGGCGGACCGCGCCTACAACATTCGCCGCAACGCGCTGCGCATGGGCGAGGTCCAAGGCCAGGGCTATATCGCGCAGGCCCTGGACATCTCCGACGTCCTCGCTGTGGCCTACTTCCACGCCATGCGCTACCGGCCTGAAGATCCGTCCTGGGAGGAGCGCGATCGCTTCCTGCTGTCCAACGGGCACTACGCCATCGCGCTCTACGCGGCCTTGATTGAGGCGGGGATCGTCCCTGAGGAAGAACTTGAAACCTACGGAAGCGACGAGAGCCGTCTGCCGATGTCGGGCATGGCCTCCTACACGCCCGGCATGGAAATGTCGGGCGGCTCGCTAGGACTGGGCCTCAGCATCGCGGTCGGCATGGGCCTCGGCCTCAAGCGCAAGACATCGGCAGCCCGGGTCTACACGTTGTTCTCCGATGGCGAACTCGACGAAGGCTCGGTCTGGGAAGCCATCCAGTCGGCAGGCCATTACAAGCTCGACAATCTCATCGGCATCGTCGATGTCAACAATCAGCAGGCGGACGGGCCTTCGACCCAGGTGATGGCGTTCGAGCCGCTGGTCGACAAGCTCGAGGCGTTCGGCTGGTTCGTGCAGCGCATCGACGGCAACGATCTCGATGCGGTGGTGGCCGCGTTCGATGCCGCCAAGTCGAATCCCGCGGCCAAGCCGCGCATGATCGTTGCCGACACGCTGATGGGGAAGGGCGTTCCCTTCCTCGAGCAGCGCGAGAAGAACCATTTCATCCGCGTCGAGCAGCATGAATGGCAGCTCGCGCTCGAGGCGCTGGCCGCCGGGAGGCAGGCATGAAGACCGTCAGACCAGCACCACAGCCGGGCAAGCCCCGTCTGACCACCTCGGCCATGATCGCCTCGATCGCCACCGAGGGACAGAGAACGAGGTCGGCGCCCTTCGGCAACGCGCTCGTCGCGCTCGCGCGCAGCCGGCCGGAGGTGGTCGGCATGACCGCCGATCTTGGCAAATACACCGACCTGCACATCTTCGCGAAGGAATTCCCGGACCGCTATTATCAGATGGGCATGGCCGAGCAGCTGCTGTACGGCGCGGCCTCCGGCTTGGCCGCCGAAGGGTTCATGCCGTTCGCGACCACCTACGCCGTGTTCGCATCGCGCCGGGCCTACGATTTCATTCACCAGACGATCGCGGAGGAAGACCGCAATGTGAAGATCGTCTGCGCGCTGCCCGGCCTGACCTCGGGCTATGGCCCGAGCCACCAGGCCGCCGAGGATCTCGCGCTGTTCCGCGCCATGCCCAACATGACGGTCATCGATCCCTGCGATGCCCACGAGATCGAGCAAGTCGTGCCGGCCATTGCAGCGCATAGCGGGCCGGTCTATATGCGCCTGCTACGTGGCCAGGTCCCGGTCGTGCTGGACCAATACGACTACAAGTTCGAGCTCGGAAAGGCCAAGCTGATCCGTGACGGCAAAGACGTCCTGGTCGTCTCGTCCGGCATCATGACCATGCGCGCCCTCGAGGCCGTACAAAGCCTGAAGAACGATCGCATCGATGTCGCGGTGCTGCATGTTCCAACTATCAAGCCGCTCGATGCGGAGATGATCTTGCGTGAAGCCGGCAAGTCCGGTCGCCTTGTCGTCGTCGCCGAAAACCACACGACGATCGGCGGTCTCGGCGAGGCGGTCGCCGCACTGCTGATGCGTTCGGGCGTCCACCCGCCTTTCCGTCAGATTGCATTGCCGGACGAGTTTCTTGACGCCGGCGCGCTACCGACGCTGCACGACCGCTACGGGATCTCCACCGCGGAGGTCGCGAGGCAGATCAAGCACTGGCTTTAGCGCACCTGCGTTAAGCGCCGACCAGACCAAACCAGTGAAGGGGCTCCGCCCGCCGCATGTTGCGGCGGCGGGTGATGGCTCTTGCCCAAATGCCGGCGGCCGAGAGCCGGTGAAGAAACAGACCGCAAAGCTGCGCCGTGGAAGGCGGAGCAGCCGGCACCATTCTCAAATATTAGTTCAGGAGGAAACTATGACTGTCGCGAAGTCCGCAAAGATCAGCCGCCGCTCGCTCCTAATGGCCGCCACGGCCGTACCTCTCTGCGGGATTTTGACCCGCCCGGCATCGGCCGCCGAGTTCGTCTACAAGTTCGCGACCGGACAGGATCCAACGCATCCGGTGAATATCAGGGCGCAGGAAGCCATCGATCGCATCAAGGAAGCGACCAGCGGCCGCATGGAGATCAGGCTGTTCCCGGCCAACCAGCTCGGCTCGGACACCGAGCTCTTGACTCAGGTTCGCAGCGGCGGCGTCGAGTTCTTCAACCAGTCGTCCTCGATCCTCGCCACGCTGGTGCCGAGCGCCGGCATCGTGAATACCGGCTTCGCCTTCGGCGACTACGACAGCGTCTGGAAAGCGATGGACGGCGATCTCGGCACCTACATCCGGGCGCAGATCGCCAAGACGCCGATCATGGCGGTCTCCAAGGCGTGGGACAACGGCTTTCGTCAGGTGACGTCCTCGGGTCGCGAAATCCGCACGCCGGATGATCTCAAGAACTTCCAGATCCGTGTTCCGCCTGCGCCGCTTTTGACCTCGCTATTCAAGGCGCTCGGCGCGGGTCCTACGCCGATCAATTTCAACGAGGTCTATTCCGCGTTGCAGACCAAGGTCGTTGACGGCCAGGAGAATCCGTTGCCGATCATCGCGACGGCGCGGCTCTACGAGGTGCAGAGCACGTGCAGCCTGACCGGACACGTCTGGGACGGCTACTGGATCCTCGGCAACAAGCGCGCCTTTGAGCGACTTCCCAAGGAAGTGCAGGAGATCGTCACGCGCGAGCTCGACCTCTCCGCCATCGATCAGCGCGCCGATATCGCAAAGCTCAGCCAGTCTCTGCGCAACGATCTCTCCGCCAAAGGCCTCAAATTCGTCGACGTTGATCGTGCCGCCTTCCGCCAGGCGCTGTCCAAAACCAGCTTCTATTCCGACTGGAAGACCAAGTTCGGCGAGGAGGCGTGGTCGCAACTCGAAAAAGCCGCAGGCCAGCTATCATGAGCACCGCCAGCGATACGTCGCATGTCGATGCCGGTATGGCGGCCGGCCAGTCTCAAGCAGGCTCGCGCAGCTGGGTGATCACGGCCAACGCCGTGCTCGGCCATGTCGTTGCGATCCCGGCAGCATTGCTCGTGCTAGCCGAGATCGCCGTATTGTCCGCCGGGATCGTCGGCCGATACGTGTTTCGCTCGCCGATCGTATGGTCGGACGAGTTGGCGGGGATCCTTTTTCTCTGGCTCGCGATGCTGGGATCGGTGATTGCGTTCCAGCGTGGCGAGCACATGCGGATGACCGCCATCGTCGGCGTGCTCCGTGCCGAAACCCGTGCGTTCCTGGATGTGGTGGCGGCCGCGGCATCGCTGGCATTTCTTGCTCTCGTTGTCTGGCCGGCCTATGAATTTGCGGCCGACGAGGCCTTCGTCACGACACCGGCACTCGAGATCGTCAACAGCTGGCGCGCGGCGGCGTTGCCAATCGGCATCGGCTTGATGCTGATCGCAGCGGTCCTCCGGTTGATCCGGATCGCGAGTCTGCGCAGCCTGCTGGGTTCGGCCACGATGGTCGCGGGTATCATTGCGGCGTTCATTCTGCTCGCCCCCTTCTTGAAGCCGCTTGGCAATTTGAACCTTCTAATCTTCTTCGTTTTCGTTGTGGGAGCGATGGTCTTCGCGGCCGTGCCGATCGCGTTCGCGTTCGGACTTGCCACCGTCGGCTATCTCGCCTTGACGACCAGCACGCCCGACGTGGTGATGATCGGACGAATGGATGAAGGAATGAGCCACCTGATCCTGCTCGCGGTGCCTCTCTTCGTCTTTCTCGGCCTGCTGATCGAGATGACGGGTATGGCCCGCGCCATGGTCACCTTCCTGGCGAGCTTGCTAGGCCATGTCCGCGGTGGGCTGCACTACGTCTTGGTTGGAGCGATGTACCTGGTGTCGGGGATCTCCGGCTCCAAAGCGGCGGATATGGCTGCCGTGGCTCCGGTCCTGTTTCCCGAAATGCGGCAGCGCGGGGCCAAGCCCGGCGATCTCGTTGCGCTCCTGGCTGCGACGGGGGCGCAGACCGAGACGATTCCGCCCTCGCTGGTTCTGATCACGATCGGCTCGGTGACCGGTGTATCGATCTCGGCCCTGTTCACCGGCGGGTTGCTGCCGGGCGTGGTGCTCGCGGTCATGCTCGCGGCCATCGTGTGGTGGCGATACCGCCGCGAGGACCTGTCCCACGTTAAAAGGGCGACCGGGCGGGAGATCGGCCGCGCTTTTGTCATCGCCATTCCGGCCATCGCGCTGCCATTCGTGATCCGGACCGCGGTCGTCGAGGGTGTCGCGACGGCAACGGAGGTCTCGACCATTGGTATCCTGTACTCGGTCTGTGCGGGTCTCCTCATTTACCGGCAGTTCGACTGGCGCCGCATTTATCCGATGCTGGTCGAGACGGCCTCGCTGTCGGGGGCGATCCTGCTCATCATCGGCGCGGCGACGGGCATGGCTTGGGCGCTGACCCAGTCGGGATTTTCTGCCTCGCTTGCAAAGTTCATGACTAGCCTTCCCGGCGGCGTCCCTGTCTTCCTGGCCGTCACGATCGTGACTTTCGTCATCCTGGGCAGCGTGCTGGAAGGGATCCCGGCCATCGTGCTGTTTGGTCCGCTCCTGTTCCCGATCGCGCGGCACGTTGGGGTACACGATGTCCACTACGCGATGGTGGTCGTTCTCGCCATGGGCATCGGCCTGTTCGCGCCGCCGTTCGGCGTCGGCTATTACGCGGCCTGCGCAATCAGCCGCATTAATCCGGACGAGGGCATGAAACCCATCGTGGGCTACATGATCGCGCTCTTGATCGGAACACTGATTGTCGCCGCCGTACCCTGGCTGTCGATCGGATTCCTTTGACGAATGGCTGAACGCCTTGCGGGGTACCGCCAGGCATCTCGTTAGGCGAATTTTGGCAGGTGCAGCGGCAGACCTTCGCAGGGCATATCGATCTCTTCAACCTGGCCCTTGCCGACTTCAGTGACGCGCAGCTTCTTGCCTTCGAGCGCAAAGGCACAATTCGTCGGCTGGTGCCCATCCAGGATCAGACGATCGGCCACCTCGCCCCGACGGTCCAGGACCGTGACGTTCTTCTGGTTGTAAACTGTGCAATAGAGCCTTCCATCCCCGCCGAAAGCCATTCCATCCGGCCCCTTGAAATCGGGATTGGTATCGGGTTGCAGGACGTTGCCGAAGACAATGCGCTGCGGCGAGGTCTTGCCGAGCACGTCATAACGGTAGATCTCGCCGGTAAAGGACGCATTGGCATAGAGGTGATTGTCGGGGCCGAATGCGATGCCGTTAGTGAAGCGGATCTTTCGATCGAGGACGCGCAGAACCTTCATGGCTGCCGGATCGATCTCATACACGCGGCCGTCCCAATGGAGGTCCATAAATCCATCGACGAAGGCCTGTCCGTTGATGAAATCCTCGGCTGCCATGCCGGAATCGGTCATGTAGAGCAATCCGTTCGGACCAAAGCAGAGGTCGTTCGGGAACAGGAAGCGCTCCGCGCCTTCGCCCTGCATGCGCCGGATCTCGTTTCCGCCTTCGTCGATGCAGATCAGCGCCTGCAGGCCCGCTTCCGCGATCCAGATCCGGCCGTGGCCATCTGTCGTCAGTCCGTTCGGACGGCCGCCGGTCGTCCGGATCACCCTGCGATTGCCGCGAGAGTCAAGCCGCGTGACGCAGAGGGTCGAGGCAGACATCTCCGTGACGTACATCGATCCGTGCGGCAGGCACACCGGGCCCTCGGGCGCTCCGATTTCGGTGGCAAACAGTCTCGACGCCATTGTTTTCTCCCGTTCTCGAATTGTCGGCGCTCTTTAGGCGATGACCATGCCGCTGGCCGGATCGATCAGCACCACGCGATTGAGGTCGATGGCGAGATCGATCCGCTCGCCGTGACTGCCGACGTCGTGAGCCTGCAACTCGGCAACCGCATCCACACCGCCGATCTTGACAGTGGTGAACGTACGGGTTCCCGTCGGCTGAATGAGATCTGCGACGGCGGAATAGGGGACGACTCCGTCGCGGAGAGGTCCGCTGCCAGCACGGCTGAAATGCTGGGGACGAATGCCGACGAGAACTTGTTGTCCATCCGCGCTGCTCAGTGACTTGGCCTTTGCGCTCGGAAGCTCTAGACCCTCGCCGGACTGAAATGAAACTGCTGCTCCGCCGCTGTCCCTTCTGAGGATCGCTGGTATGAGGTTGATAGAGGGAGAGCCGAGGAAACTGGCTACAAAGCCCGTGCGTGGCTGTTCGAACAGCTCGAGCGGAGGGCCTTGCTGCTCGATCTGTCCGTCGCGCAAGAGCACGATGCAGTCCGCCAGCGTCATCGCCTCGACCTGATCGTGGGTGACGTAGATCATCGTCGTCGTGATCTCGTGATGCAGGCGCTTGATTTCGGTCCGCATCTCGTCGCGCAGCTGAGCGTCGAGATTCGACAGCGGCTCGTCGAACAGGAACAGGTCGGCCTTGCGGACTATGGCCCGGCCGATGGCGACCCGCTGGCGCTGTCCACCGGAGAGCTGACGTGGATAGCGCTGCAGGAGGCTGCCGATCCCGAGCATCTCGGCTGCTTCGCCGACCCGCTTCCTGATTTCAATCTCGGGAGTCTTGCGGGCGTGCAGACCGAAAGCGATGTTCTCGTTGACGGTCAAATAGGGGTACAGCGCATAATTCTGAAACACCATCGCAATGTTGCGCTCGCGCGGGCGCAGATCGTTGACCACTGCACCGCCGATCGCGATGGTTCCACCGTCCGGATCCTCAAGACCGGCGATGGTTCGCAAGAGAGTGCTCTTGCCACAGCCTGACGGCCCTACAAGCACTGCGAATTCGCCATCAGCGATGGTGAGATCGACCCCCCGAACCGCATGCACGTTGCCGTAATATTTGTGTATCCCGGACAGCTTGACGCCAGCCACTCTGCTCTCCCTAACCCTTGACCGCGCCTAAGGAGATACCGCGCACGAGATAGCGCTGCATCACCGAGACGGCGACGAAGATCGGCAGCGTGCCGAGGACCGACATAGCCGCAATCTTTCCCCAGAAATTGGATTGTCCGCCAAAGTAGTGCGTCAGCATGACCGGAAACGTGATGACTTCGGTGCGGGTGAGCACCAATGCGAAGAGAAAGTCATTCCAGGCGAACACGAAGGTGAACACCGACGTCGCCATGAGTCCCGGACGCACCATTGGGAAGACGACCTTCCAGATCACTTCCCATCGATTGAGGCCGTCGACGAGCGCGCTTTCCTCTAGCTCCATCGGAACGTCGACGATGTAGCCGCGCATCATCCATATCACATAGGGAAGATTGAACGCCGTGTAGAGCAGGATCAGCCCGAAGTAGCAGTCGACCAGACCGAAATTGACGTAGATCAGAAAGATCGGAAAGACGACCGCAATCGGCGGGATCATCCGCTGCGAGATGATCCACATCGCGAGGTTCTCGCCGCCGGTCCCGAAACGGGCGAGACTGTAGGCGCAGAGCGTCCCCAGAACGATCGCGATGCCGGAACTAAGGCCAGCAACGATCAGGCTGTTCAGAATGGCAAGGACGTCGCCATCTTTGAACAGGACGTAGTAGTTCGAGAACTGGATCTGCCCCGGGACCCATACCGGCGGCACATGATAGATCTCGTCCGGGGTCTTGAACGAAATCATGAACAGCCAATAGACCGGAAACAGAAACAGCAGGGTCACGACGCCAGCGCCGAGATAGCGAAGCGCCAGGATGCGGAGCTTTCTCGCCGGAAGCTTGGCAACGCTCATCGCGCAAGCTCCATGCGTTTGAGAACCAGGGTGGTAATGATCGTGAGCAGGGCAATGACCAGGAAGGAGATCGCGGCCGTATAGCTGGTCTCGAACTGCGAGAAGCCCTGCACATAGGTGTAGAGCGAGATGGTCTCGGTCATGGAACCCGGCCCGCCCTCGGTGAGGGCCCAGATGATGTCGAAGATGCGGACGAGGTCCAGGCCCCGGATCAGGCAGGCCACGGCGACCACGGGCGCGATCGCAGGCAGAACGATTGCGCGGAGGACGCGCAGGTACGACGCACCATCAATCTCCGCAGCTTCGAGCTGGGATTGGTCGACATTAGAGAGCGCCGCGAGCAGCAGCAGGAACATAAAGGGCGACCACTGCCAGACCTCACAAATGATGATCGCCGGATAGACGTAAGCGGGATTGACGGTCCACAAAATTCGGACCGGCTCGCCGGCGATAGAGCTAAGGATCTCACCGACCGGACCGAAACGGACGTCGAACATGAGGCGCCAGGTCGCTCCCGCAACGATCGGAGAGATCACCGTCGGAAGCACCAGCAGCGCGACAAAGATCTGGCGTCCGGGCATGCGATCGATGAAGAGCTGCGCCATTAGAAAACCGATCAGCAGCTCCAGGGGTAGGGCGACTGCCGTGATGATAGCCGTATGACCTAGCGACGCCCAAAGGCGAGCGTCCCTGAACAGCTCCGCATAGTTCAGGAGGCCGACAAAGGACGTGTCGCTCTCGGTCATCGTGATGTGCTGGAAGCTCACGATCAGCGAGTAAAGGAGAGGAAACAATCCGACGAGGAGAAGGATCAGAATGGCCGGCGCGACGATGAGATAGGGCAGGCGGTCCTCAAGCATGCGCCCGAAACGGCTAGGGCGGCGTTGCTCGCTGCGGTCGAGACTTGCGGAAAGCGTCATCATCAGTCCAGGAAGTGGTACCGCACGAGAGGCCTACACCTCCCGTGCGATCTCCAAGCCAGCTATTGCGGATAGGCGCCGGGCTTGGCTGCCCAGACCTTGTAGACGGCCTTTTGGTTGTCCACGCCGACCTTTTCGGTGATGGCATCGAATTGCTGCGCCATGCGGTCGAGAATGGCCTTCGGGTCTTCGCCCGCCCAAAGGCTCGAGATCGCCTTGGTCATCGCCTCGTCGTACTTGTCCTGTTGCAGCAAGGAGAGGTCGAGCAGGCCCTTCTCGCCGGACGTCTTGATGGTGTCGAGATAGGCAGGTGCATCAGGCCAGAGCACCCGGTATTTCTCGCTCGCGTAGTGCGAGAGGCGGAACGGATCGCGCAGCGTGTAGGGGAGCTGGACGCGCTCGAGGCTCGTCCTCTTGCTGTTCAGCCATTGGATGAAGAGATAGGCCGCTTCCTTGTTCTTGCTGGTGGCCGACACCGATAGATCGAAGCCGACGCCGAGCTCCGGGCGACCGAGAGGCGTGAGCGCATAGCCGACCTTGCCTGCGACTTGCGATTTCGGCACCCACTTCAGCGCTTCTTCGCCCGAGCCGTAGCCCGCGGCCCACCGTCCATAGGGCGGCCAGGAGATCGTCATCGCGGTCGTGCCCTGGAGAAACGCGGCAAGATTGTCGACGAAGTTCCACTGCTCCACGCCGGGCGGCATGAATTTGTTCTCCGCCATCATCTCCTTGAACACCTTGAGGCCGACATCTCCATTCACCGTCGCCTTCATGGTGTCCGCATTGAAGAACTTGCCGCCCTCCATGCGGAAGCGCTCCTGGAACATGTATTGCGGGTACGGCGCGGTGCGGAAGAAGCCGGCGCCGTAGACCTTGGGCGCCATCTTGTCGGTAATGAACTGGCCGATCTGGTCGAATTGCTTCCAGTCCTTAGGCGGAGCCAGCTCGTAGCCGAACTTGGCCTTGAACTCGTCCTTCATCTTCGGATCCTCGAAGATGTCCTTCCGGTAGTAGAGCAACATCACGTCGCCGTCGTCCGGGAAGCCGTAGATCTTCCCGTCATACTGCATCTGGTTGTCGCGGTAGGCGGCGGCGATGTCCTGCAGCTCGTCGCGATAACCGAACTTGTCGACATACTTATCGAGAGGCTCGAGCGCGCCTGCGCGCGCTAAGTCGGGCATCCAGGACGGAATGACGTTCAGCGCGTCATAGGCACTGGCACCCGATTTGAAATCCTGCATGATCTTGGTGAACATCTGGTCGGTGGGCACTTCGACCACCTTCACCTTGATGCCGGTGAGCTTCTCCCATTTGGGACCCGAATAATTCAGCGGGTCCAGAGATTGGAGGCCGGCCTCCCAGACAATGCTGATCGTCGTGCCCGCATACTTCTTTGCGGCTTCGACTGCGACGTCGGCAGCATCCTTTTCGGCGGCCGGCGCAGAGGTGGCAGTGAGCGACGCTAGAACGGCGGCCGCGTTGAGAAACGTCCTGAACTTCATCCTTCTTCCCCCTCTCCTGCGCGCCCTGAAGGCCGCTATGCGGCTTTGAGCGCTTCTCCCGTAATTTTTGCGTCGATCAGCCTGCCGCTGGTCGGCTGGGACGAGCGGTCGAACAAACCAATTCACCTAGGATTGCTGCTCGGGCGCAGTGCTGAGGGGCTTCGCCCTTCCCAACCTAACGCCATCGGCGTTCGCAGAATGCACGCATCTCCCCCAAAAGACATCGAAAGCTTTGATTTTGGGACTAGTCTGCGTTGTGATTGAACTGGCGGGCAAATGAGAATTTTGCAAGCATCAGTGAGCTACATTCACCTGTGCTGACCCCCAGCACTTGCAGACGTGGGCCAGCTCCAGTCCCTCAGCTGTCTACTTGCTGGCGCGTAGTCCGCCGCGGCGTCCGCTTCGTCCTTACGATCTCCCGTTTTAGGTCGCGGAAGCATTCTGACGTGAGTGAAGCTTGAGCGTTGCTTTGACGCGGCGAGCTTCAACGCACGTTCGGCGTTCGAGGCAAACGATTGGAGCTCGATCCCCATGCCCCCCAGAAGGATCTGCTCGGACGCTGATCGCGTGAACCAGGGGTCCGCCATAGCAGATCGCGCATCGCGTTCGCGAAAGCGTCCTCGCCGATGTTTGCTTTCGCTGGCGTGTCGGTCGAGAGGCTGATCCTCAAGTCTACCAGCTAAACGCGCGCCGAATTGATCGACACCCGCCCCGTGCTGCGATTTGACCGGGTCGCCGCAACGCGTGGACGTCAGCCCGAAGCCTCGAAGAGCATCCCTTTAATCATACACAGCCGTAAGACCGGAATGCACTGGCCGTAGAAGCGCCGGGTGCCGTTAGTTCATTAATCGAATTTACAAGCAGGATCTGCTTCAAGGGCTGCTCGTTGTTCGTAGGATCAGCTTGTAAACACAATGCAAAAGCCAACTTTCGCTGCCACAGACACGCGTACGTCATTGGCTGGCGGCTTCCTGTGACCGGCAAGCAGTTTCTCAGCCGGCGATCTTATAATCATCTAAGGCTTGACCAGTTCTTAAATAGAACTGTATGTTCGGGGCAAGATGGCCGGTTGCGGCTGCGGGCTTGGTTCGGCGGCGATCAGCAGCGACGCCGCGAAGGCGAAGGCAGCGAGGTGCCTGAGCGGGTGAACGTCAAGGGAGGACAGGGAATGTGGGCGAAATGCAAGCGTCTTGCTGTTCTAGCTTTACTATTTAGCGGGCCGGCTATTGCAGCCGACGAACCGGGCGTCAGCGCGACCGAAATCAAGATCGGTGGGGTATTTCCGTTCAGTGGACCAGCGTCATCGATCGGCCTCGTGGGCAAGGGCTTGATCGCCTACATTCAGTCTCTGAACGATCGCGGCGGCATCAACGGACGCAAGATCAACTACGTCGCCTACGACGATGCATACAGCCCGCCGAAAGCGGTGGAGCAGGTCCGTAAGCTCGTCGAGAGCGATGAAATCGCCTTCATGTTCGGGCAGCTCGGCACGCCCGCCATTTCGGCGACCGCAAAATATCTGAAGTCGAAAGGTGTGCCCAGCATCGCAATCGTGAGCGGATCATCCAAGTTCACCGACGCCGCGGCTTACCCGCTGATCACGACCGGCCTCGTCAGCTACGACACTGAAGGAAAGATCTACGCCAAGTACCTGACCAAGGCCCTGCCGAACGCCAAATACGCGATCCTCTACCAGAACGACGACCTCGGCAAAGACTACGTCAATGCCTTCAAGGCGTTTCTCGGCGGGGACTACGATCGCAGGGTTATTACTGCTTCCTATGAGGTATCCGAACCCACCGTCGATTCGCAAATCACCAATCTGAAGAGCTCCGGTGCCGAGGCCCTGTTCATCGCAGGTACGCCGAAATTTGCCGCGCAGGCGATCCGGCAGGCCTCCTTGATCGGCTGGAAGGCGTCGGTCATCATCAACTTCCCGTCTGGTTCGGTCGGCGGTACGCTCACGCCCGCCGGTCTCGACAAGTCGGTCGGCGTGATCGTCGGAACAATCAACAAGGACGTCGTGGATCCCAAGTGGAAAGACGATCCCGGCATGCAGGCCTACCGCGCCTTCCTCGATAAATACTTGCCTGGCGTCGATATCACGAACGGCAGCTATCTGACCGGCTATCAGCAAGGCATCCTGCTCGAACAGATCCTCAAGCAATGCGGAGATGATCTGTCCCGCAAGAACGTCGTGGCGCAGGCCAAAAACTTGCGGGATTTCGTCGTCCCGACGGCGCTGCCGGGAATCAAGGTCAACACCAGTGAGACCGAGAACATGATCTGGACCCAGATGCGTTTGCAGCGATGGACCGGCGCCACCTGGGAGGCCTTCGGAGAAGTGCTGGACGCCAGGTCCGAGTGAGCGCGCAGCGGAATTGTAACGGACGCGCCGATATCCACAGCGGACGCCGGCGCTTGGTGCGATGTGACGCATGCGGCGCGCGGAATGGTCCGGCAAGTCAGGAGATCATGTCATGTCGACGACGGCACTGAAGTTTGCGCCGCGGGAACTCCGCATCGAGCGCCGCTCCGATGGCACGCTGGTCTTGAGCTCGCCCATTGAATGGAAGCCTTGCGACTGGCGCATCACCGATTGCCTGCCCGGTTGGGCGGACTCCGTTCCGGACCGGGTTTTCCTCGCACAGCGCGACACGAAAGGCGGATGGGACCAGATCACCTATGGCGAGGCATGGTCGCAGGTTCAGGCGGTCGGCCAAAGCCTGATCGAGATGGGCGCCAAGCCGGCCGACAGACTGGCGATCCTGTCGGGAAACTCGATCGAGAACGCGGTGATCTCGTTTGCGGCGATGTCGATCGGAATCATCCTGGCGCCGATATCGCCGAATTACACGCTGATGCCCGGCGGCCTTGCGCGTCTCAAGGAGGTCGCTGAAGTGCTGCGGCCGGATTTCGTGTTTGTTCAAAGCGGTCGCGAGTTCTCCGCCGGCCGCGCCATTCCCGAACTGGCAGCCGCGACTTGGATCAGCGTCGACGGTGCTCCCGACACGGTTCCTTTCCGCGTCCTGACTGGCCGAACCGGCCATGAGGAATTTGACCATGCTTCCCGCGCCGTCTCTTGCGACCATGTTGCCAAGATTCTGTTCACGTCGGGTTCGACAGGCTCTCCGAAGGGAGTGCTCAACACCCACCGCATGATGGCAAGCTCGCTCCAAATGGGCAGTCTGCTGGTCTCGCCTCCGGCAGCGCCGATCCAGGTGGAATGGTTGCCGTGGCACCACACCATGGGCAGCAACGTCATCCTTCACGGCATCCTCAAGAATGGTGGCACGCTCTATATCGATGACGGCCGGCCGATGCCGCAGCTGTTTCACAAGACGCTCGCCAATCTCGCGGAGATTTCGCCGACCGCCATGTTCAATGTCCCTGCCGGTTACAATCTGCTTTGCGACGCAATCGAGAAGGATCCCGAGCTCGGCGCCGGCGTGTTCAAGCGGATGGATCGCATGACCTACGCTGGGGCTGCAATCTCGCAAGGCACGCTGGAGAAGCTGTATCGGTTGACGTCGTCGATCACGGGGCGGAGGATTCCGGTGATGTCGGGCTACGGCACGACTGAAACCGCGCCGACCATCAGTACGACGCATTGGGCGACGGACCGGCCAGGGGAGATCGGGCTTCCGGCGCCGGGACTCCAGCTCAAATTGCTCCCGATCTCCGACACGTACGAGGCCAGGGTCAAGGGGCCCAATGTCACGCTTGGTTATCTCGGCCGTCCGGATTTGACGGAAAGGGCCTTCGACGAAGAAGGCTTCTACCGAATTGGGGACACGGTCTCGTTTCTGGATCCGGAGAAGCCTGAGCGAGGGCTGCGCTTCACCGGGCGGATCTCGGAGAATTTCAAGCTCGCGAACGGCACCTGGGTCGCGATCGGGACTATGCGCGCGGCCGTTCTGGCCGCAACGGGTGGAGTCCTGCTGGATGTCGTCATTGCCGGAGAAAATCGCGAGGCGTGTGCACTGCTCTGCTGGTTGAATCCGACAGAGGCGGCCCGGATCGCGGCGGCTCCGGCCGGGGATCTGACCTGCGACCCTCTCGTCATTCAGGTCCTGAAGGATCGCTTTCGGAGCTACAACGAGACGGTCGGAAGCAGTGAAAGGATCTGCTCCTTCATCCTCTTGAAGGATCCTCCGTCAATGGCGGCAGGAGAGATCACCGACAAGGCCTATGTCAACCAGCGCGCCGTAATGAAAGTCCGCTCGGAACAGGTTGAACGTCTCTACATGCGCGAGGCGCCCGAAGATGTGATCCGGATATAGGAACGACATCGGCTGCCCGCGCATGGCAAGACATCACGACCCGCGCACCTCAAGCGGCGCGAGAGCGCGCCTTGGTCTTCGAGGTCGCAGGCGGCGGGCTTGCCGGAGTGCTGCGGGCGCCCGGGCCCGGATGCGTGTGAACCTCCTTGGCCGACAGTGGCTCGCCGCACTCGGAGCACACCATGACCGGATCGAAGTCCTTGCCGCACTTGCGGTGCTGGTGCAGCAACGGCCTGCCACGCTCGTCGACCATGTGGGTATCGCCCCAATGCACGATCGCCATCATGATGGGATACAGATCGAGCCCTTTTTGCGTCAGGATGTATTCGTGGCGCTTGGGCGATTCCTGGTAGGGAATCCGCCGCAGGATTCCCTGCCGCACCAGCTTTTTCAGCCTTTCGGCCAGCAGGTGGCGGGTGATCCCGAGCGCCGACTGGAAGCCCTCGAACCGGCGGGTCCGCAGGAAGCATTCGCGCAAGATCAGAAGAGTCCAGCGATCGCCGATCACGCCGATGGTTCGGGCCATCGAACAAGGCTCTTCCTCGAGTTCTTTCCACTTCATTCACACACTCCAGCGGCCCGCATGCGTGCCTCGAATCGTCCCGGAAGCCAGGGTGGCCTTCCCAACATTCTAGATAGGTACTGAAATCCAAACAATAGGCTTCCAAGCGGGTACATATCAGGCTAACCGAGCGAAGAATTGACAGTTCTCTTTTAGAACTATAAGATTGAAGCAAAGTAGGCTGGCGCTGCGAGGCCGGCACCTGCTCATGCTACCGGAGGACGTCGACATGACCCTGAAAGTTGAATTCCAGTTCGATTTCGGCAGCCCAAATGCCTATTTGGCGGAACTGGCCATTCCAGGCATCGAGCAGCGCACCGGCGTCAAGTTTGACTACGTCCCGGTGCTGCTTGGCGGCATCTACAAGGCGACCGGCAATATGTCGCCATTCGACTCCCTTCGCGGGATCAAGAACAAGCCGGAGTACCAGGCGCTCGAGACCCAGCGGTTCATCCGCCGCCACAACGTCACGAAATTCCGCCAGAACCCGTTCTTCCCGGTCAATACGCTGATGCTGATGCGCGGCGCCGTCGCGGCGCAGTTCGAAGGCGTGTTCGAGCCCTATTTCCGGGCCGCTTACCACCACATGTGGGAAGAGCCGAAGAAAATGGACGATCTCGAAATCTTCAGGAGTGCATTCATCTCCTCCGGCATCGATATTGATAAGCTGATCGCCCGTGCGCAGCAGGACGACGTCAAGAAGAGGCTCATCGACCTGACCAACGATGCGGTCAGCCGGGGAGCGTTCGGTTCGCCGACCTTCTTCGTCGGAAAGGAGATGTTCTTCGGCAAGGACCAACTCCGCGACGTCGAAGAGTCCATTCTCGAGCAGACCAGGCTGCCTCTTTCCCAGACGGCCTAGCGCCGAGAGCGAAGCCCGAGGAGGGCCGCGTCACTGAACAGCCTCGTCCGCCCGAAGAGAACCGAGGATGCACGAATGAGCCGAGCCCGCGAAGAAATCGTTGCCGCCTTGATGCTTGGAATGGCAGGCAGCGTGCTGCTGATCGCTGTCACACTTATCCTCCGCTGAGAAGGGAGAAGCCCATGCCCGGACCGCTTGATGGCGTTCGTGTCCTCGATCTGACGGGCGTGGTGTCAGGCCCGTTTGCGACCATGTTTCTGGCCGATCAGGGGGCGGACGTCCTGAAGATCGAGCCGATCGGCGGAGACATCACCCGTCGCAGCCGCGCCACCATCGACAAGGATGGCGAGTTCTCTGCGCTCTTCATCTCGTCAAATCGCGGCAAGCGTTCGCTGTCGATCGACGTCAAGAGTGCCTCCGGGCGCGAGGTGCTGACCCGGCTGGTCGCCCAGGCCGATGTCCTGGTGCAGAATTTCCGGCCGGGCACCATGGAGCGCCTCGGGCTCGGCGTCCAGGACTTGCGTCGGCGTCATCCGCGCCTGATCTACGTTTCGATCAGCGGCGTCGGAGACACCGGTCCCTACGTCAAGAAGCGGGTCTACGATCCCATCATCCAGGGTTTGTCCGGCTTTGCCGATATCCAGTCGCAGCCGATCACGAACCGGCCGCAGATGATCCGGACCATCGTGTGCGACAAGACCACCGCCGTGTTCACCGCACAGGCCGTGGCGGCGGCGCTCTATGCGCGTGAGAAGACAGGGCGGGGCGACCATATCCAGATCGCGATGCTGGATGCGATGATCTCCTATCTCTGGCCGGAAGGCATGATGCAGTACACCGTGGTCGGCACCGAGGCGAGCGCGCCCGATCCGAATGACCGGCCGGATCTCGTGTTCAAGACCAGCGACGGCTACATCACCGTCGGTACCATCTCCGATTCCGAATGGCAGGGCTTCTGCAGCGCCTCGGGTGATCCCGAGCTCGCGAGCGATCCACGCTTTGCGACTCCATCGGGGCGCTCGGTCAATGCGACCGCGCGGATCCACAAGATGGCGGAATACATCGGTCAGCACACCACTGCCAAGTGGCTGGAGCGCCTGGATGCGGCGGACGTGCCGTGCGCGCCGATTCTGCGGCGCGGCGAGATCATTCACAACGAACAGGTAGTCGCGCGCGGCATCATCGCAGAGTTCGATCAACCGAAGGTCGGTCGGGTGCGGCAGCCGAAGCCCGCGGCCCGCTTCGAGGTCAATCAGGCCGCGATTGGCGGACCGGCGCCTCGGGTCGGCGAACATTCACGTGAGGTGCTGGCCGAGCTGGGATACGACGACCATGCGATTGACGAGATGATCGCGGAACGGAGCGTGCGGGCGGCCGTATGAGGTTCGAAGGTGGAGACCGCGGCCGGCGGGGCGTATCTCAAGTCCGCGCCGGCGCAGGCGTGACCGGTGCAGCCGGAGCATTCGCGGCGTTCGCGCTCCGATAAGCCTCCCGCTGATGGATGCGTTCAAGATAGGGGTGTGCATTGTCGCAAATGCCGACCCCGTAAGCGATGGCCCAGTCGAGGCAGGTCGTCAGCAGGATGTCGGCGCTGCTGAAGCGTTCACCCATGAGAAACTGCCGTCGATCGGCGAGGGCGACCTCAACGTGGCGCAACTGCCCGCGGAAATATTCCGCGGCCTGAGCCACCACCTCGGGCGCAACGCCGTAGATGTGTCCCAGCGCATCGGCGCGGTGGCGGCGCATGACGTAAAGGCTGGTGGAATCAAGCTCGGCCACGATGAAGAAGCACCACTCGAGCCATGCGGCGTACTCGCGCGGCGCTTCCGGAATCAACGAGCGCTCCGGCGTGGAATACATGCGCGACAGATAGGCGACGATTGCGGCGCTTTCCCCGATGCAGAAGTCACCGTCCTGCAACAATGGGACCTTCTGGCGGGGATTGAGCTTGGTGTATTCGGCGGTCTTGGTCTCGCCCGTTCGTGGCCCAATCGGCTTGATTGTGTAGGACAGACCAAGCTCGTGCATGGCCCAGTGGGCGCGGACCGTGCGGCTCGTGCCGGCGCCCCACAGCGTGAGATCGGGTGTCCCGCTCATTACCACTTCTCCACCGATGGGCGAAGATCGAACTCGTGGGTCCAGCCGTCGCGGCTCTGCTGATGGGCAAACCAGTAGGCTTCGGCGATCGAGGATGTCTTGGTCAGGCTATCAGGCGGAATTTCGCTCGCCTCGATGCCTCTTGCCTTCATGCGGTGATGGATGGCTTCGCTGTCGACGCCGGCGTCGATGATGAGATGGACGACGTGGATATTCTTCGGCCCAAGCTCGCGCGCCATGGCCTGGGCAACTGCGCGGAGCCCGAATTTCGCCGATGAGAACGCGGCAAAGCCCTGGCCGCCACGCACACTCGCGGTCGCGCCGGTAAACAGGATGGTGCCGCGCCCGCGAGGCGCCATCACCCGGGCCGCTTCGCGCCCGACAAGAAATCCGGCGTAGCAGGCCAGCTCCCATGCCTTGAAGAACAACTTTTCCGAGGTCTCGACGAGGGGCTTGTTGACGTTCGATCCGGCGTTGAACAGGCAAACCTCGATCGGCCCGATGTTGTTTTCAACGTCGGAGAACAGCTTCTGAACCTCGACCTCCTGACGCGCATCGACGCTGAAGGCGTGGATGCGGTGGCCGGCGGCGGTGAGTTCATCGACGAGCGCCTGCGATTTGGCGGCATCGCGCCTGCAGATGCAAACCGTATAACCGCCGGTGGCAAAGCGCCGCGCCACCGCGGCGCCGATCGCATCGCCTGCGCCGACCAGGATCGCGACGCCGTGACGATCTTCCATGATCGCTCCTCCATAAAGTTCTTATTTGATACTTATGGTAGTCGCTCCCATCGCCTTTGTAAACGAGCTTCCAATCGACAAGCGTGCCACGCCCGAAGTGAAGCAAACCACGGTCGCGGCCGCCGCCCGCCCGGAAACGGCAGCATGGCTGCCGTAACTCGCGAAATCGCGATTCCGAGGAAGTTTGCGATTGACGAGTTCTAAAAAAGAACTGTAATCTAACGACCTGTCACGGTGCACTGGTGGCACGGTTCATTCGGGAGGCGACGATGGCGACCCTGATATGGTCGATCTCGTGGGCGGCCGGATGGATTGTTGTCCACGCATGCCGCATCGGGGCGGGCGCCGCGGCACCCGCAACGCAGCTTCAGATCTAACCCAACCAACCGGGAGACGACCCGTGCAAAAGAGAAACGCGACCGTTGCCGTGATTGGTGCCGGCGACTACATCGGCGGCGAAATCGCCAAGAAGTTCGCCGCGGAAGGCTTCACCGTCTTTGCCGGTCGCCGCAACGGGGCGAAGCTCGAGCCGCTCGTCAAGGAGATCGAGGCCGCCGGCGGCGAGATCCATGCGCGCTCGCTCGATGCGCGCAAGGAGGAGGAGGTCATCTCCTTCCTCAACGATGCCGACAAGCATGCGCCCCTGGAAGTCTGCATCTTCAACATCGGCGCCAACGTCAATTTTCCGATCCTCGACACGACAGAGCGCGTCTTCCGCAAGGTCTGGGAGATGGCCTGCTATTCCGGCTTTCTCGCCGGCCGGGAAGCTGCGCGGCTGATGCTGCCGCGCGGCAAGGGCAACATCTTCTTCACCGGCGCGACCGCGAGCCTGCGCGGCGGCATCGGTTATGCCGCCTTCGCCAGCGCCAAGTTCGGCCTGCGGGCGGTGGCTCAGGCGGCCGCACGCGAGTTGGGGCCGAAGAACATTCACGTGGCGCATCTCATCATCGATTCCGGCGTCGATACCGAGTGGGTGCGCCAGCGGCGCCTCGAAGCACTCGGCCCGAACGCGCTCGACAATCCCGACCTGCTGATGCCGCCGTCCTCCGTCGCCGACTCCTATTGGCAGCTCTATCAGCAGCCACGAAGCGCCTGGACCTTCGAGCTGGAGATCCGCCCCTTCGGTGAGAAGTGGTAGCAGGGCCGCGCGATGGAGCTCGATCTTTCCAGAGAGGACGCCGCATTCCGTGACGAGGTGCGCGCTTTCATTGCGGAGAATTATCCGCAGGAAATGCGCGTCCCGAACCCGGAGACCGATCTGACCAAGGAGCAGTCGCTGCTCTGGCACCGGATTCTCTACAAGAAGGGCTGGATCGCCCCGCTCTGGCCCAAGGAGTATGGCGGTCCGGGTTGGTCGATCACGCAGCGCTTCATCTTCGAGCAGGAGACCTCACGAGCCGGGACACTGCCGCCGCTGGCGTTCAGCGTCACCATGGTCGGCCCCGTCATCTACACTTTCGGCAACGAGGCGCAGAAGAAGAGATACCTGCCGCGGATCCTGTCCGGCGAAGATTGGTGGTGTCAGGGCTATTCGGAGCCGGGCTCCGGCTCGGACCTCGCGACGGTCAGAACCAAGGCAGTGCGCGACGGCGACCATTACATCGTCAATGGCCACAAGACCTGGACCACGCTCGCCCAGCACGCCGACTGGATTTTCTGCCTGGTGCGGACCGATCCGAGCGCGAAGCCGCAATCGGGAATCTCCTTCCTGCTGATCGACATGAAATCGCCGGGAGTAACCGTGCGGCCGATTATCACGATCGACGGCAGTCACGAGGTCAACGACGTCTTCCTCGAAAACGTCCGCGTGCCGGTCGAGAATCTGGTCGGCGAGGAGAACAAGGGCTGGACCTACGCCAAATTCCTGCTCGGCAACGAGCGCACCAGCATGGCCGGCATCGGCCGCTCCACCCGCTACATCGGCAAGCTGAAGCAGATCGTGAAGGCCGAGATATCGGCCGACGATCCGGCGCATCTCGAGTTTCTGCGGGACATCGCCCGCGTCGAGCTCGACGTGCTGGCACTGGAGGCGACCGAGCTGCGCGTCGTCGCCCAGATGGCGCGCGGCATCGATCCCGGTCCGGCGGCCTCGCTGTTCAAGATCCGCGGCACCGAGATCTTCCAGGCCATCACCGAGCTCACCCACCGCGCGATCGGCAATTACGGACTTGCCATCCGCGAGCACCCGGCCGGCGCCAACCATTTCATGCCGGGTCCCGCCCACGCTCACACCGCGTCGGAAAAATATCTGAACGCGCGCAAGCTCAGCATCTACGGCGGATCCAACGAGATCCAGCGCAACATCATCGCCAAAGCCGTGCTCGGGCTCTAGCTGCGGCGCATCGGGAGGATCGGATGGACATCCAGTTCACGGAAGAGCAGGAGTTGCTGCGCTCCAGCGTCCAGCGCCTGCTGCGCGATCGCTACGATTTCGACGCGCGGCGCAAGATCGTCGCGAGCGAGGAAGGCTTCAGCCGGACGCAGTGGGACGCCTTCGCCGAGCTCGGCCTGCTCGCTGCGCCGTTCTCCGAGGACGCCGGCGGCCTCGGCGGCGGTCCGTTGTCGACCATGATCATCATGCATGAGTTCGGCCGCCACCTGGTCGTCGAGCCTTTCGTCGAGACCGTGGTGCTGGCCGGCGGGCTGATCGAGCACGCGGGTACGCCCGAGCAGAAGCAAGCCTTCATTCCTGAGATCATCGACGGCAGCAAGCTTTGGGCGCTGGCTTGGGCGGAGAACGGCTCCCGTTTCGAATTTGCCCATGTCGCAACGCGGGCGCGGCGCGAGAAGGACGACTACGTTCTGAGCGGCGAGAAAACCATGGTGATGGCCGCGCCCTGGGCCGATCATCTGATCGTCTCGGCGCGAACCTCCGGGGATCAGCGTGAGCGCGGCGGCGTCAGCCTGTTCGTCGTCGACCGCCGGGCCGCAGGCCTCGTTCTCCAGAGCTTCAAGACCATCGATGGCCGGCGCGCCGCCGAGATCAGTCTGCGCGAGGTTCGCGGGCAGTTGCTGGGAAGGGAGGGCGAGGGCGTCGCTGCGCTGGAAGCTTGCCGCGACCGCGCCATCGGCGCGCTCTCTGCGGAAGCGGTCGGCGCCATCGGCGAGCTGAATGCCGCCACGCTGGAATATTCCAAGACCCGCAAGCAGTTCGGCTCCACCATCGGCTCGTTCCAGGTACTCCAGCATCGGATGGTCGACATGTTCATCGCGCATCAGGAAGCGCTCTCCCTGATGCAACATCTCAACCTCAGCCTCGGCGCGGCGGCTCCCGGCCTCTCCCGGCTCGCCTCCGGGGCGAAGTCGAAGATCGGTTACGCCGGCAGGTTCGTGGCCGACCAGGCGGTGCAGATCCACGGCGGCATGGGCATGACCGACGAGCTCAACGTCGGGCACTATTTCAAACGCATCTCCTCCATCAACATCCAGTTCGGCGATCCCGCCTTCCACCTGCTGCGCTACACGCAGCTGGATGCAGCCGCGTAAACAGAAGAGGCCAGCATGACGACTGACGCAGTTATCGTTTCCACCGCCCGGACCGCCGTCGGCAAGGCCTATCGTGGCGCGCTCAACAACACCGACGGCCCCACCATGGCCGGCCATGTGATGGCCGAAGCGGTGAAGCGCGCCGGCATCGCGCCCGGCGAGGTGGAGGATGTGGTGATGGGCTGCGCAATGCAGCAGGGCACCATGGTGATGAACGTGGCGCGCAAAGGCGCGATCCGGGCCGGGTTGCCGGTCACGGTCGCGGGCACCACCATCGACCGGCAGTGCGCGTCCGGCTTGCAGGCCATCGCCGTGGCCGCGCGATCGGTCATGCTCGATGGCGTCGAGGTCGCGATCGGCGGCGGGATCGAGTCGATCAGCCTCGTGCAAAACGAGCACATGAACAAATTCCACGCCGTCGATGACGAACTGATGGCGATGAAGCCCGAAATGTACATGTCGATGCTCGATACCGCGGAGGTCGTGGCCGAGCGCTATAGCATCGGCCGCGACAAGCAGGACGAATACAGCCTCGAATGCCAGCGCCGTGTCGGCGCTGCGCTGCAGGCCGGCCGTTTCAACGACGAAATCGTGCCGTTCACCACCAGGATGGCGCTCGTCAACAAGGACACCAAGGAGGTCACCTATGAGCAGGTGACGCTCGCCAAAGACGAGGGCCCGCGCCCCGAGACCACCGCGGAGGGCCTCGCCAAGATCAGGCCGGTGTTCGAGGGCAAGACCATCAGTGCGGGCAATGCCAGCCAGCTTTCCGACGGCGCTTCGGCCTGCGTGATCATGAGCGACAAGATCGCGGCTAGGAAGGGCCTCAAGCCGCTCGGCATCTTCCGCGGCTTCGTCGCCGCCGGCGTTGAGCCGGACGAGATGGGCGTCGGCCCGGTCGCCGCGATCCCACGCCTGCTCAAGCGCCACAATCTGAAGATCGACGACATCGACCTTTGGGAGCTCAACGAAGCCTATGCGGTGCAGGTGATCTATTGTCGCGACAAGCTCGGCATCGATCCGGACAAGCTCAACGTCAATGGCGGCTCGATCGCGATCGGGCATCCGTACGGCATGACCGGCTCGCGGCTCACCGGCCACCTCTTGATCGAGGGGCGGCGTCGCAAGGCGAAATACGGCGTGGTGACCATGTGCATCGGCGGCGGAATGGGCGCGGCCGGTCTGTTTGAAATCGTGCATTGATCAGAAACAAGGAGCCTACCGTGAAGACAGCGATCACTGAACTGTTCGGCATCGAACATCCGATCATCCAAGGCGGAATGCACTACGTCGGCTTCGCCGAAATGGCGTCCGCCGTATCCAACGCCGGCGGCCTCGGGCTCATCACGGGTCTGACGCAGCGCACGCCGGAGCTTCTGGCCAAGGAGATCGCGCGTTGCCGCGACATGACGGACAAGCCGTTCGGAGTGAACCTGACGTTCCTGCCGACGTTCAGCGCGCCGCCCTATCCCGAATATATCGCGGCGATCAGAGAAGGCGGCATCAAGATCGTTGAAACCGCCGGGCGCAGCCCCGAACAGTACATGCCGGCGCTGAAAGCGGGTGGCATCAAGGTGATCCACAAATGCACCTCCGTGCGGCATTCGCTCAAAGCCGAGCAGATCGGCTGCGACGCCGTCAGCGTCGACGGCTTCGAGTGCGGCGGTCACCCGGGCGAGGATGACATGCCGAACATGATCCTGTTGCCGCGTGCAGCCGAGGAATTGAAAATCCCGTTCGTTGCCTCCGGCGGCATGGCCGACGCGCGCAGCCTGGTTGCGGCGCTGGCAATGGGCGCGGCCGGCATGAACATGGGCACGCGCTTCATCGCCACCAAGGAAGCGCCGGTGCACCAGAACGTCAAGAATGCGCTGGTCGCTGCCTCCGAGCTCGACACCCGCCTCGTGATGCGCGCGCTCCGCAACACCGAGCGGGTGCTGAACAACAAGGGCGTCGAGCATCTGCTCGAAATCGAGCGCGAGAAGGGCAAAAGCCTCAAGATCGACGACATCCATGATCAGGTCGCGGGCGTCTATCCCAAGGTGATGGTGGACGGCGAGATGGATGCTGGCGCCTGGAGTTGCGGCATGGTCGTCGGGCTCATCCACGACATTCCGACGGTGAAGGAACTGATCGACCGCATCATGGCGGACGCCGAACAGATCATCCGGCAGCGCCTGACTGGTTTTCTCGACGGCACCGGGCAACGGCCGGCTGCGGCTCGGGCAATTGCCTGAGCCCCTAAGCAAGGGCCTTGCGGACGTTCCGACGAGGTTATGCGCAACGCATGGTCATGTCGTGCGTCGACCGTTGTTGAGCTCGACGGGCCGAATGGACTCCCTTCGGCAGATTCGGAGGCACTTATGGACCAGTCCGACTTCCACTACTACGAGCCTTCGAAAGGCCATGGACTCCGACATAACCCCTTCAATGCGATCGTCGCGCCGCGTCCGATTGGCTGGATTTCATCGCGCAATGCGGCCGGTCAATTAAACCTCGCGCCGTACAGTTTCTTCAACGCCTTCCTGTACGACCCTCCGATCATCGGGTTTTCCTCTATTTCGTGGAAGGATACCGTCAAGAACGTCAGTGAGACCCGTGAATTCGTATGGAATCTGGTCACCATGGATCTCGGCGAGCGAATGAACTTGACGGCGCAGCCGCTCGATCACGGCGTCAGCGAGTTCGAGGCCGCTGGACTGACACCGATACCGGGGCGCCACGTTGCCGTGCCTCGGGTAGGCGAGAGTAAGGCCGCCATGGAATGCAAGGTCGTCGATGTCTCTCAGTTGGCCAATGCACGCGGTGAAAAGGTCGAAGGATGGTTCGTGCTTGGCGAGGTCGTCGCAGTCTACATCGACAAATCGTTGATCGAGGACGGCGTGTACAACACGGCGCTTGCGCGTCCGATACTGCGCGCCGGCCGCGGTGGAGACTACCTCGAGGTCAGGACTGAAAACATGTTCGAGATGAAGCGACCGCCCGGCAGCAGCAAACCGGAATTCCACGGTACCTGATTCCGTGGGAAGAAGGTGCAATTGTCGGGCCGGCGAAGCTTTGCCGTGCTTGCCCGACGGCGTAGGCCGCGCTTCACAAGCTGATGGGTAACGGAAGAGACACGCGCGCGGAGCCAAAAGCTAGTTAAGATCCTGGACCCCACGCCCATAGGCCAAGAGCCAGCAGGAAGACCGCGCTCATCACGACGCCCAGCGCTAACATTGCTTCATGGGACACCGTGGCAGGAAGCGATCTGCCGATTGCGGCGTTCATCATCTGGGACATTGCGATCATAGTCAGCGCCATCGGTCGGCCAGTGCCGGCCCTCGGAACAGATCGCGGGCGATAGCGCGAGACAGCACGGACGTCACGGAAGCGCCGGCGGCCTGTACGACGCGGCCGACCAGTAGATTCGGTAGGTCGGTTGCTAGGCCGCACCAGACGCAGCCGAAGAAACACACAACAAATCCGATCAGTACTGGCCAACGTCTTCCGTAGCGATCTAAGAGCGGTCCGACCAGGAGCTGGCCTAATCCGAACACCGCAAGAAAGGCGGTGATAGCGGATGTGACCGCCGCACTCGTGGCAATTCAATGAGATCACAATCTGCGGCCAAGACGCAAAGGACGGCGATGGGCCGGGCGCCGGAGGTGGAAATGTCCCGCGGCGCGGTGTTGATCAAATCAGCCAGGGGATCTTTCGCGTGAGTAGATCAAGACGAGTGACGCGCTTCGCGTCGCTCGTCCAGTCCGCTTTTGTCCGCCCAAGGGTGTTGTCAGCGGGCGACGCGCTCGATCGCTATGGCGGTAGCTTCGCCGCCGCCGATGCAGAGCGACGCGACGCCGCGCTTGAGGTTTCGCGCTTCGAGCGCGTGCAGCAGCGTCACGATCAGCCGCGCGCCGGTGGCGCCAATGGGATGACCTAGCGCGCAGGCGCCACCGTTGACGTTCAGCTTCTCTCTCGGAATGCTGAGATCTTTCTGCGCCGCCATCGCTACAACGGCAAATGCCTCATTGATCTCGAACAGATCCACATCGCCAACGTTCCAGCCGACCTTGTCCAATAGCTTGCGAATGGCGGGGATCGGGGCCGTGGTGAACCACTGTGGTTCCTGGCTGTGGGTGGCATGACCCTTGATCTCTGCGAGCACCGGCAGACCGTCGCCATCTGCCAGCGAGCGTTTCGCCAAGATGAGCGCAGCAGCGCCGTCAGCATTGGCGGATGAGGCGGCGGGCGTGATGGTGCCGTTGGCGCGAAACGCGGCTTTCAGCGCGGGGATTTTGGCGGGATCGACCTTGAGCGGATGTTCGTCATTGGAGATGATCCGGGGCCCGCCTTTCTCGGTCAGCGTGATCGGAGCAATCTCGGCCTTGAACGCGCCGCTCTCAACCGCCTTTCGGGCGCGGGTCAAGGTCTCGATCGCATAGTCGTCCTGATCCTTGCGGGTGAATTGATAGGCCTCTGCCGTGGCCTCGCCAAAGTCACCCATCGAGCGTCCGGTCTCGTAGGCATCTTCCAGCCCATCCATCAGCATGTGGTCGATGATGCGGTCGTGGCCCGCGCGATAGCCGCCGCGCGCCTTGGCCAGCAAATAGGGCGCATTGCTCATACTTTCCATGCCGCCAGACAGAACGATCTCGGCGGAGCCCGCATTGATGATGTCGTGAGCGAGCATGGTGGCCTTCATGCCGGAGCCGCAGACCTTGTTGATGGTGGTAGCGCCGGTGGCATCCCGCAATTTGGCGCCGCGAGCGGCTTGGCGTGCTGGCGCCTGGCCCTGTCCGGCCGGCAACACGTTGCCCATGAATACCTCATCGATTCGCTCGGGCGCCAGCTTGGCTCGCTCCAGAGCCGATCCGATCACATGGGAGCCGAGCTTGTGGGCGCTGAGTGGCGAGAGCTCGCCCATGAAGCGGCCGAGCGGCGTACGGGCTGCGGAGAGGATGACAACGGGATCGGAAGCGGCGGCCATGGCGAATTCTCCTGTTGATCGCGGTTGTTATATGACGATAATCATATAACACGACCGGCATTGCAATGAAATATTCCCGTCGCCTTCAAAGCGTGGCCTAGAATCGCTGTGGATGGGAATGGATCGTGCAGCCGGGCAACCAGCAACTGCACGGAGGGGAGATGCGTTACCTAGGAGACCATAGGCGCCAGACCCACAGCCGGATCGTTGAAAATGCCTCTTACGGCTTGCGTCAAAACGGTGCCGAAGCACTTAGTGTTGTCGAGTTGATGAAACTCGCAGGTCTTACGCACGGCGGGTTCTATAACCATTTCGATTCCCGTGCCGCGCTTGTTGGCGAGGCAATCGCGTTTGCCATGGACCAGACGGTGGAGCGGTGGAAAAAGCTGGCGAACGGGAAGGCAAACGAGGATCGCTTCAAGGCCTTGATCGCCGATTATCTTAGTTCACGTCACCGCGACAATCCTCGGCAGGGCTGCGCGCTTCCATCCCTGGCCGCTGATGTCGCCCGATCGGGCCCCAGTGAGCGGCGAGCCCTTGCTTCCAGGCTGGAGCAGATGATCGATATCCTTGTCCAAATGATTCCTGCACAGGATTCCCATCAGGCGCGCAAAATCGCGACGGGTGCCGTTGCGACCATGGTCGGATCGATCGTGCTGTCGCGTGCCGTCGGCGCCGGGCAGCTTTCCGATAGTATTCTCGACGCCGGACGGATGGCTGCCGACGGGCGGTTTCACAAGCGGCAGCGCAGAACAGCAAAGGCGACGACCTGCGACAAACCATAATTCGGGAGGCGGCCATGACGGCCGGCAAGTGGCTTAAGACGGCCTGCAACCTGTGTTACGTAAACTGGCCCATCGAATTTCGGGTCAACGATGTGCGACGCGACCGTTCAGACCCGAAGTTGCAAGGCTATCTCTGCAACAAAGCGGCGCGTATTCCCTATTATGCGCATCACAGGGATCGGCTCACGACCCCGCTGCGGTGCATTTGCGATGGCGTGTCATGCCAAGTCCGGACTGACGCAAAGCATGGCAAGAGAATTGATGCCGCAGGGGATCCATGTGGCGAACGTGCCGATCGATGCCGCGATCGGATGGACTCAGGAGGACGGGACCCGCGCGCACCGGTTGGCGGGAGCAACCGTCGACGACGACATGGCCAACCCTACCCACATTGCGGAAACCTATCTGCAACTGCACCGTCAGCATCGGCCGACCTGGGCCTTTGAAATCGTGCTGCGGCCGTTTGTCGAGAAATGGTAATCGCGTTTAGCCGGTTCTCCGAATGATTGATGCATAGAGGTCCAAAGTGGAATGGGGTGTCGTGTATTGAGATCAACCCGTATTTCGCTCATCCGGCATTCAATTGACTCGACAGTTCTATTGTAGAATTCTCTACTCCGCCATCCAATAGGCCGAAGGTGCGGACCTTCCCGGTTGAAGGGGGCCACAACGCTGCCGAGAACAAAGCGGGAGGGAGAACTTCGTTTCGAGCTCGGTGTCGTCAACCATCATCCCGGCCGGACCGGAAAAGGCCGTCGGCATAGTCGCCGCGACAATCACCGAAGATCCAAACGACAAGAAGTGGGCCGACGATCCGGGGATCGAGTGGCACCGCGACCTTTTTGCCAAGTACCTGTCGGGTGCCGATATCGGCGATAACAATTATCTGTTCGGTACCCAGCAGGGATAGCTACTTGAGCAGGTACTCAAGCAATGTGGCGACGATCTCTCGCGCGAGAATATCATCCAGCAATCTCGCAGCATCCGCGACCTGTCGCTTCCCACCGTTATCCCTGGCGTAGTGATCAACACGGGACGCACAGATAACGTACTCGCTCTCCTGCTCAGTCATGACTTGCATATTGCAAGTTACTATCTATACTCTCTCACAACTGAAATAAAAAGTTGGGAGGCGAGGGATGAGATTGGCCACCTACCGATCCGGAGATCAAGACAGGGTCGGCTTGGTACACGCAGGAGGCAGCTTGTTGTTCGACCTCACGTCCGCATCGTTGCGGGCTGGCAGGCCAAATCCGATGCTCAACTCCATGCTAGATCTTATCGATCGCGGCGATGCTGCGCTCGACGAGGCATCGAACCTGTTCGACCGCTATGGACAGGATCAGGACTTGTATTCCGCGGTAGAGGGATCGGAACTCCTTGCCCCATTGCCGGAGCCGCGCCAAATGCGGGACGGCATGTCGTTTCCGGTGCATATCGTCCAAGGACCGATAGGACATCTCAAGCAGAAGGCGCGACAGGCCGGCGATATGGCTGCACTCGCACGCCTACAAGCGGCACCGTTGCCGGCGCTCCCCGAGGTGTATCGCATGCAACCCATCTACTACATCACCAATCGGTTTAGCGTGCAGGGTCAGAACACAATCGTGAAATGGCCACGTTATAGCCAGGTTATGGACTATGAACTGGAATTTGGAGTCGTCACCAAGAATAGAGGGGCGAATATCTCCTCGAGGCAAGCGCGCAATCACATTTTCGGCTACACTATCTTCAACGATTTTTCAGCCCGCGATGCCCAGCGCATAGAGATGGAAGGTCGATTGGGGCCGGCAAAAGGCAAGAGCTTCGATGGCGGGAATGTCCTCGGGCCGTGGATCGTGACGCCGGACGAAATCGGCGACCCTTACAAGCTAAAAATGGAAGCCCGCGTCAACGGCGAGGTTCGTTCGCGGGGTACGAGCGAAGGGATGCTGTTCTCCTTCGAGGAAATCATCGCGCACGTTACCCGAGATGAGACGCTGATGCCCGGCGAGTTCATCGGCTCCGGCACAGTCGGTAATGGCTGCGGCCTCGAACTCGGCTGGTATCTCGAGCACGGAGACAGCGTCGAACTCGAAGTCGAGAACATCGGCGTCTTGAAAAATCAGGTAGAGCGCCAGGACTCTGACGTGCGTTAACTTGCAAAATGCAAGCCGTCGTGTATCTTGGTATTCAGTCATGATCGATGCGGCCGCTAGAGCCGTCGGAAAACAGGAGGAAGTCGTGTCCGAGGATGCATTGGTAACGCGCGAGCAGTGCGGCAACATCTCTGTCCTGACGATGGTTTATCGGCCGTACAACCTGCTCGGCCCGAAGCTCATCAACGCAATCGTTGAGCAGGTGGAGGCTGCGCAGCAGGCGGGCAGCCGGGCCATCGTCATCCGCAGTGGCTTACGGCATTTTTCCGCCGGGGCTGACCTTGATATCTTCGATAAGAGGGCAGAAGCGGGCAGCACGGATCAGGCCAGTGAAAATCGGCGTTTGAACGGCGTCGAATTCCTGCGCTTCATGGAGCTGTTGCCAATTCCGTTGATCGCCAGTGTTCATGGTGTTTGCCTGGGGGGCGGGCTCGAACTTGCGCTGTCCTGCGACTACATCATCGCGGCCTCCTCGGCGAAGATCGGCTCGGTCGAAGCGACGCTCGGGTTACATCCGTTGCTGGGTGGGATTCAACGGCAAGTGCAGCGGATCGGCGCGCAGCGCGCCAAGGAAATGTCCATGCTGGGGCGGCGCTACGATGCTCCGACCCTGGAAAAATGGGGATTGATCAACCTCACGGTCCCAGAGGAGTCGCTGGAGACAGCCACGATGTCAATCGCAGAAGAGTTTGCGCAGGGGCCGACCGTGGCGCACGCGGCGACCAAGCAGCTCGCGCATATCACGGTGAATGAGGGGGTTGCGGCCGCCGATGAGGCGATGGCAAGAGTTCAGGCGCCGATTTGGGCGTCGGAAGATCTGAAGTCCGGTCTGGCCTCGTTCCGCAAGAACGGACCCGGCCTGGCCAAATTCGCGGGGCGCTGACATGAGTGGCCCGTTGAGCGGAATCCGTGTGGTTGATTTTTCCCGAGTGCTCGCCGGTCCGCTGTGCGCCCGGACTTTGCAGGACCTTGGAGCCGAGGTCATCAAGATCGAACCGCCAAGTCCGGACGTCTCGCGCTTTGCATTTCCATCGACCGACGGGATGTCCGGCTACTATGCGCAGCAGAATGCCGGCAAACGCAATGTCAGCATCAATCTGAACCTCCCTGGCGCCTATGAGCTGGCATTGAAGCTCTGCGATACGGCAGACGTGATCGTGGAGAATTTCCGGGCGGGGACGTTAGGATTCTTCGGTCTGGACTACGAGACGTTGTCCAAGCGAAACCCGCGTCTAATCTATGCGTCCATCACCGGCTACGGGCAGGGCGGTCCATGGCGGAGCCGAATGGCCTATGCACCAACTGTGCAGGCCGAGGCCGGATTCACCGAAAACAGCGTGCGTCACTATGGCAGCGCACTCACTGAGCCGCGCACAGACAGCTTGTCGCACGCCGATGTCTATGCCGGCCTTCAGGCCGTCATCGCGATTCTCGCGGCGCTCAACAGCCGGCAGAACTCCGGGCATGGGCAATATATCGATGTTGCGATGGCGGCAACACTGCTCGCCGTCAACGAACGCGCCCATGTCGACCTGTCGGACGACGATATCGGGGCTGAGCCTGCGGTGCTCGGTGCCACTGACTGCTCGTTCTTCACGGGACCGCAAGGCGAGCACTTCACGGTGGCTACGAGCATCATCGGCAGCAGGACTTTCCCGTCGTGGCTACGCGCGATGCGTCGCGTCGACCTTCTGGACGATCCGCGTTTCGCCACCGCGGCAGCGCGGCATCTGCATTTCGGGGTGCTGCACCAGATCATCCAGTCCTGGATCTTGACCTTCCCGGACATGGCGACACTCGACGCCCAGTTTGATGAGGCCAAGATCGCTATGGGTGAGATCCGGTCGATCAAAGAGCTCACCGCATCGGAATGGAGCGATTACTGGGGCGCGGTACAACATGTTCCTGACCGCAGTGGCGGCGAATATCGCCTTCCGGGCCGGCCGTGGCGGTTCTCGGGAGACGAATTGACACCCATCGGAGCACCTGCATTCCAGGGCGAGCACAACAAGGCGGTGTTCGGGGAGCTCGGCATCAGCGAAGCCGAATTGAAACGCCTCAGCGATGCCGGCGTTCTCGTGTCGCACCCGCGGGCCGCACTCTCTTCGTAAGCGTCGGTCCGTCGAGCAGGATGAGCGGGCTGCGTCAGCCAATTGCAAAGTCTGCTGCAGCTTTGAGACGCCGGACGATCGTTTCGACCGATCGAGGCTTGGACTAGCAGGTTCTTGATGGACCCGAGTCCTCTGAGGTTGCGAGAGGCCAGGAAAGAAAGGTCAGATGCCAATGCGATTGCTGAACATTTCTTGCATATTGTGCCAGACATTGCTCCTGCTGTTGACGGCGGAGCCCACAATCGCACAGAGCTACCCCGCGAAGCCCCTCACCATAAAAGTGGCATTTCCAGCCGGCGGTCCAGCCGACGTGGCGGTGCGCGCTGCCAACGTGGTGCTGGAGCGATATCTCGGCAAACCGATCATCACGGAGAACGTCCCCGGGGCGAACGGTTCGATTGCAGTCACCGCCGTGCTGAAGGCCTCGTCGGACGGTTATACGCTCCTCGGTACGACAGGCTCGGATTTCATCACGGCACCTGCCACGATTCCATCGGCGAAATACGAACCCGAGAAGTTCAAGCTGATCGGAATCGTCGGCGATTCTGATTTCGTCCTGTTGTCGAGCAGAGCCCACGCGTTCAAGACGGTCGATGAGCTGATCGACTACGCGCTGAAACCGGGCAACAAGGAATTGACGCTTGCCCATTGGGGCGCCGGATCTTCGCCGCAGGTCGTCGGAGCCGACTTCCAGAGCCGAACTGGGACGAAATTCCTGGAGGTGCCGTACAAAGGCGTGGCGCCGGTGATCGCGGACATGTTGGGCGGACACATCGACCTCGCCTTTGTGCCGATTGGCGGCGGAACGCTCAGTCTCATTCAGACCGGAGAGGTCAACGCGATCGCCATCGCCAGTGCGGAGCGCAATCCGATGCTGCCGACCGTCCCGACTCTCGGCGAGAGTGCAAAAGTCGGTAGATTCGAGTACAGCATCTGGGCGGCGTTATTCGCGCCGCCGGATACTCCCGACGAGGTCGTCGCGCGCTTGAATGATGCGATGAACGTCTGGAGTGCGAGTGACGAGAACCTCGAGAGGATCAAGGCAAACGCGTCGCGAAGTGTCGCGCCCATGGACGTTTCCCGCGCAATGACATTCTTCAAGAGTGAGCGTCAGAAGTATTTGACGGTCCTTGGATCGCTTTCCGTCAAGCCACAGTAAGGGATCGACAGCCCGCTACTGGACGTCTCACCGAGCCGCCGAAGGTCCCGGAGGCGGTCCCGATGGCGGTAGCACCCAGCGGCATCCCCCTCGGGATATCGCACGTTCCAAGGACGATGGCCCGAGGCCACCGGATCCCTGCGCGAGCCGTTTTGACCTCGCACCGAGGTAAGCGCCGATAGTAACGCTGGACAAGCACGAATTCAGCCTCAATATGATAGAGGCAGGTCTCGGAGCAGAAGAGTGTTATGTCCGGTGTTAAGCAAAGTCGTCTCGCAAACAAAGAATGCTCCATGGCCCGCGCTATGGAGATCGTGGGCGATCGCTGGTCGATCCTGATCCTGCGCGAAGCGTATTATGGAGTGAAGCGCTTCGACGAATTCGAATACTACGTCGGCGTTGCTCCCAACATCTTGAGCTCTCGCCTGAAGAAATTCGTCGATGCCGGTATCATGACCCGCGTGCCGCTCCCTGAACATGCTGGACGATTCGAGTACGTCCTGACCGAGAAAGGACGTGATTTCTTCCCGGCCTATCTGGCGCTGAAGAAATGGGGGGACGCGTGGCTGGCGGAGCCCGCCGGGCCCCAGGTCGTATTCCGTGAGCGCGCTGCGGCGCGCCCGATCGATATTCCGGAACTACGGACAAGCAGCGGCAAGCCATTGCGCCTCGAGGACGTCGAGATCGTTGCAGGCTCAGGTGCAGTCGCGTTCAATCGCAAGCGATTTGGCGACGTTGCTGCGGATCGCGTGACGGCTGGGACGAAGTCTCCCGCTTCACGAAGAAAGCGCAAGTAGCGCTCGCTTAAGCTCCACTTGGATCAGATTCGCGCGATAATCCGCCGAAGCGTACCGGTCCGAGAGGCACTTCGTCGCTTGACTGAGCAGTCTTGCCGCCTGGTCTATGTTCTCCTGCGAAAGCGTCTTTCCGATCAGGAAATCGCCGGCGTCCTCGCCGGCGAATGCGTGATTCGCCGCGCCGGTGACACCGACGGTGGCGTCGGTTACCAGGTTTTGCGTTAAGCGGATGGCGATGGCAATTCCCACGACCGCAAAGCCGCTCGCCGGGTGCCGGATCTTGCGGTAGACGCAGCGCGTGCCTGACTTTGGCTGCGGGATATGGATGCCGGTGAGAATTTCGTCCGGTTCCAGCACCGTCGAAAAGATGTCTACGAAGAAGTCGCAGGCGGGTACTCTTCGGAAGCCCTTCGAACCTGCGATTTCGAACTCTGCCTGCAGCGCCAGCATTACCGCGGGCCAGTCGGCCGCGGGATCGGCATTGGCGAGCGAGCCGCCGACCGTTCCGCGGTTGCGCACCTGGGGATCGGCGATGAGGCCGGCCGCTTGGCGAAAGAGCGGCAGGTCCTTGTTCAAGGGCTCCGAAGCAAAGAGCTCGGCATGAGTCGTCAGCGCGCCGATCCTGATGCCGCCATCGCTGATTTCGATGCCCTTGAGCTCAGCGAGGCCGCCGATATCGATGAGGAGCGCGGGCGAGGCCAGTCGCAGCTTCAGCGATGGCAGCAGCGTATGACCACCGGCCAGAAGCTTCGCCCCGTCGGGATCGTCGCGCAGCAGACCGATCGCATGGGCGAGCGAAGTTGCACGGACATAATCGAAGGCTGCGGGGATCATTGATCTGCTCTCGTGCGTGCTTCTTGTAGCGCCGCCCAGATTCGAGGCGGTGTCAGCGGCATGTCGAGATGCGTGATCCCGAATGGCGACAAGGCATCCAGCACGGCATGGACCATGCAGGGTGGAGCGGCAATAGAACCGCTCTCGCCGATACCCTTGACGCCGATCGGATTGGTCGGCGAGGGCGTTTCTTGAAACAGCGAGCGGATGTTCGGCACATGCTCGGCGCGCGGAACTGCGTAGTCGAGCAGCGAGCCGGTCAGAAGCTGCCCATTGTCGGGATCGTAGCTGACCTCTTCGTAGAGCGCCTGGGCGATGCCCTGCACGACACCGCCGTGGATTTGGCCGGCTGCGAGGCGAGGGTTGATCAGCGTCCCCACGTCGTCGACGGCGACATAGTCGAGGATATCAACAATCCCGGTCTCCGGATCGACCTGAACATAGGCGAGATGGACGCCGGAAGGCGAACCCATGCCGGTCGGGTCGTAGAACACCGTTTCATCGAGTCCTGGCTCCAGCCCGGTCGGAAGCTTGTGGCCCACATAGGCCATACGGGCGACTTTCGAGAACGTCACCGGCGCAATATCCGTCCCGGGCACGTTGAATGCGCCCGCCGAATAGGAAATATCCTTTTCGTCGACTTCCAGCATGCCGGCCGCGATCTTCTTGGCCTTCGCGACGATACGCTGCGAGGATACGTGGACGCTTGATCCGCCGACCGCCATCGAGCGCGAATTGAAAGTGCCGTGGCCCGCCTGAACCTGGCGGGTGTCACCTTGCACGATGTCGATATCTTCAATCGGAATTTGCAGCACGTCTGCGGCGATCTGCGATAGCGAGGTGATGTGGCCCTGTCCCTGGCTCATCGAGCCCGAATAGATCGTGGCTCGCCCGCTGGAGTCGATGCTGACGCGCGCGCTTTCCCAGCCGCCGCGGTCAAATCCGCTCATGGCAAGCCGGCGAGATGGCGCCATTCCGCACATATGCGTATAGGCGGCGACGCCAACGCCGCGATAGATGCCGCTGCCGCGCAGGGCCTCGCATTCGCTGCGGCGCCGGTCATAGCCGAAAGCCGCGAGCGCCTTGTCGAGCAGTCCCTGGTAGTTGCCGCTGTCATACATCACGCCCACGCTGCCGTACGGCCGATAGGGAAAAT
This sequence comes from Bradyrhizobium sp., assembly GCF_035935975.1. Classification (GTDB taxonomy): domain Bacteria; phylum Pseudomonadota; class Alphaproteobacteria; order Rhizobiales; family Xanthobacteraceae; genus Bradyrhizobium. The sequence goes on along the minus strand of NZ_DASYWN010000064.1, from coordinate 49,210 downwards.
CCGCCGGTTGAACGAAATTCTTCTCCCGCACTTCGACCTGATCGAGCTTGAGATGGCGCGCCACCGCATCGATCGCGCGCTCGGCGATGTAGGCGCCTTCGGGGCGGCCGTAGCCGCGATAGGCATCGACCGGAACGGTGTTGGTGACGACGACGCGGGAGATCGCTTCATAATTGTCGATCTTGTAGGTGCCGGTGCCGAAGTTGACCGTGTTCACGGTTGGACCACCGCTCGCCATGTTCGAGAGATAGGCGCCGACATTGCCCAGCGTCTCGACCTTCAGGCCCAGGATCTTGCCGTCGTTCCTCAGCGCTATCTCGATATTTTCCGTATGGGCACGCCCATGGCTGGTCGATTGATGGCTTTCGGAGCGGCTTTCCCACCATTTGACCGGTGCGCCAAGCTCGCGTGCAAGATAGGGGCAGAGCAGGTCTTCGGGATACAGATGCATCTTGGCGCCGAAGCCGCCGCCGATGTCAGGCGCGACCACCCGCAATTGATGTTCGGGAATGCCGACGGTTTCCGCGATCCAGCGCCGGTGCATATGGGGAACTTGACTGCCGATATAGACCGTCAGCGTGCCATCCGGCTCCGGCGCGGCAACAATCGCGCGCGTTTCCATGCAGGTCGGGATCAAGCGGTTGTTGACGAGGCGCAGTCCGATGACGTGATCGGCCTCGCGATGGGCCTTCTGGTAGTCGCCGCCGCGCACCTTGTAGATCGTCGTGACGTTGCCGGGTACATTGTCGTGGAGCTGCGGCGCGCCATCGCGGATGGCGACTTCTTCGTCGGTCACGGCCGGCAGCACCGCGTAATCGACATTGATCAGGCCGATGGCGTCATAGGCCTCAGCCAGCGTTTCAGCCACCACCAGAGCCACGCACTCGCCGACAAAGCGAACGCGATCGATTGCGATCACGGGACGAATTGGCACCTTGCTGCCGGGAATGATCCAGTTTGGCATGATGGGGCCGATCTTGCCGTCGAGCGCCTGGCCGGACAGAGCTAGGCGCACACCGGGTGCACTCCTGGCGGCCGACAGATCGACGCTTCCGATCTTGGCATGGGCATGGGGGGATCGCAGGACTGCCATGTGCAGCATGTCGGGCAATTTGACATCGTCGACGTAGCGCCCCTTGCCGGCGAGGAGCTTGAAATCCTCTCGCCGCCTGAGCGGTTGACCGACATGGCGGACCGCGGTCGTCTCGTTCATGACTGTTCGCCTTTCGATGCCAGGCTTTCAACGGCGCGGACGATGTTGTGATATCCGGTGCAGCGGCAGATATTGCCGGCAAGACCGTGGCGGATCTCGTGATCGCTCGGATCGGGTTGATCCTTCAGCAGCTGGCGCACGCTCATCACCATGCCCGGCGTGCAGAAACCGCATTGCAGCGCATGATGCTCGTGAAACGCCGCCTGAACCGGGTCGAGCTCGGCGCCTGGGCTGGTCAGGCCTTCGATCGTCGTGATCGACGCACCCTCTGCCGAGACGGCCAGCACGGTACAGGACTTGACCGCACGTCCATCGATCTCCACGGTGCAGGCGCCGCATTGTGAGGTATCGCAGCCGACATGCGTGCCGGTGAGGCCGAGGTCCTCCCGGATCAGATGGACGAGCAATCTTCGTGCTTCCACGGCGACCGTCTTGCGGGCCCCGTTGATTTCGAACGTCACCGTGTGGCGCTTTTCACCCGCGGACATGACACCTCCTCACGAGAACCTCATGTTGCTGATGTCGATGGCCACGACGGCTCCGTCCTGGATCGGAGTCCCATCGATGTTTCGGAGATAGGCGCGGCGTCTGGTCGGAATCATGATCCCTTCGAAGTCGCGATAGTCGGACGGATAGTGCGCGCTGGGAACGCCGCCGCTGATGTCCGCCGAATAGTCGAGCCTCGCAATCAGGCCGCGGTCATCGATGTAGAAGACCTGCTCGGGGGAATGCGTGGCGACTGACTCTGGAAACGAGACTTTCAGCCGGCGCCAGGTTTGATGCCCTTCGACCCAAGGGCCGATCTCTTCGGCTGCAAAGCCCGGTCGCGCGAAGATGAAGGGCGTGTTGAGGTAGTTCCACATCGCGTAGCCGCTGAAGTAGGCGAGGTGGAGGTCGTCCCAAGGCGTTGCCGGTTTATGGCTCGCAAATGCGCTGCGCGGATTGGTCCGCTGCTTCAGGCGCTTGCCATCCAAGGTCTCGATCGCAACCAGGTCGGGACAATAGAAGCTGCGCAGGCCCTCGGCCGTGAAGGGCTCGTAGTTGAGCTGCTGCTCCGTGATCTCGGCGGTGACGCGAACGTTCTTCAGCGCGTCGGGCCATCCCTTCCGCGCCCAAAGGGCGCCGACGATCGACATATCCGCCTCAATTTTTCGGAATCGCTTCCATCGCGCAACGCCATGAGCCTCCAGAACCAGATCGCGCAGGTCGACCACGGACGTTCCCTTCGGTTTCATATTCAGTTACTCTAATTATTGTAGTGACTAAAAGGCAAGCCCTTTTGAAGATTTGCGCGGATAATCGAATTACTCTAATAATCAGAGTGATTTGCGGGGATTGATACGATGCGGTCGAAGAGCTTTGAGGGGATGGCGTGCTCGATTGCCGGCGTGCTCGACGCCGTCGGCGACCGCTGGGCCATGTTGATTCTGCGCGACCTCTCGCTGGGCCTGAGCAAATATGAGGAGCTGAGAAAGTCCACCGGGGTCACGCATGCGACGTTGTCGGACCGGCTCGGACATCTGGAAGAAAGCGAGTTGATCGAGCGTCGGCAGTACCAGACGGGCCCTGACCGCTACGAATACGTCCTCACGCGAAAGGGATGGGACGTCGTCCTAGTGATTCAGGCGCTGGCGCAGATCGGCGACAAATGGGCCGTCGCGGGTGACGCGGGGCCGCCGCTCAAGTTCATCAACAAGAACAGCGGACGTCCGGTGAAGGTCGCGTTGGTTGACGACAAATCAGGTGAGGTGGTCCGCTTGCGAGATGTCCGGCCGCAGGCCGGCCCAGGAGCCGACCATCTCGTGCGGTGGCGACTATCCAAGTTCGGCCAGCGACGGTGTTGAGCTATCGCTGAACAGGCGCCGGCTAGCAAAAGAGTCAATTAGCCACAACATCTCACGCGCCCTTGCAGCATGGCGAGAAGGCCCAACACGGCTTTTAATCGAACTCGGCGCTGGCGCGCGAACTTGCCGCGGTCGGCCCTGCGTGCCAAGTCGAGATAGGGCACTTCTTGGGCTAATAGCAGCTCGCGCATGCGCGGCATCTAGGGTCTTCCGCATACCCGGGCGAGCGCGGCGTGGAAACCGCCATGCGCTACCGTCGAAGCCGACGAGAACCCGCCGTTGACGGCCACGATCGGTGTAGCCCCAAGCCGGCGATACGTCGCTACCACCACCGCCTACCAGGCGAGATCGCCATTGGTGATGGAGCGGCGCAGATACTTGGTCTCGCTCTCGATCCGCATGTCGGTGAGATCGCCCAGTAGCGGATACCGGCGCCACGCGAAAACCGCGCTGCAGAATCGCCGAGACCAGCCCCTCGGCCGTCAGCCGCGCTTGAGCCTCGCGGATCGCCCCGGTATTGACGGCCAAAGCCAATCCGAGCTCGCTGATCTTCAGCATCGCCCGGGGCTGATAGAGGCCGGAGCTGTTCGTAGCAACCCGCAAGGCAGACATGGGGCATCTGTTGCGGCCTTCGTCATGCTCGAAGAGCTGCCACCAGTCATCGCGCTCGTGCGCGCTCCTGCTTTTCCAGGTCCCTGACTGCCCTTAAAGCCCTGCCCGAAAGAGGAGGGCTTCTCAAATCTCCCAATCAACTTTCCATGCAAAGCCAGGCAATACTTCGAAAGTCATGAGAGCTGAGATCGAAGTTAAGCGAGCCTTGCAGAACTTCCTAGCCGTAGTTGGAAGAGCATCACCTGTAGACACCAGGCGGAATATCGCTGTTCAGGTCCGGCCCTCAGCTATTCATACATGAAGAATGCCTGATTAAACATTCGATAGTGGAGTCGCCCGTCAAAGCTTAACTTCGGCCAATTTCACGTCGTAAGAATGGCCGTTGCCTACGTCCGAAAGGCTTCAGCTGGAAAGCAGATATCCGATGACGCTTGCCGTCACAGAGAATACCTTTCGCAGTTCGTGCAACACTACTTTCTATCTGGCAAGCGGTCCCGAGGACGGCGTTCCCGTAATCTTTGTCCACGGTTGGCCAGAGCTAGCGCTAAGTTGGCGTCACCAGTTGCCTGTCCTCGGAGCGTTGGGATTCCGGGCAATCGCGCCCGACTTGAGAGGGCACGGCCGATCGGCTTTGTATGAAACGCATGATGCATTCTCCCAACGCGAGATCGTCTCAGATATGGTTGAGCTACTCGACTCGCTCGGACACGAAAAAGCTATCTGGGTCGGGCATGATTGGGGAGCCGCAACGGTTTGGAACGTTGCCAGCCACCATCCGGATCGCTGCTTCGCCGTCGCAAATCTCTGTGTACCTTACGCCACGCTGGAGTATGGGCTGGACGTACTGGCGAAGTTCGTTAATCGAGACATCTATCCAGAGGCTATTTTTCCGCTCGGAAATTGGGAGTACCAACGATTTTACGAAGAGCATTTTGGTAAAGCGACTGCTGCGATGGAGGCGAACGTCGCTGCCACCTTCAAGACGCTGTTTCGAGCAGGTAATCCTCGGGAAAACGGTAAGCCATCCGCTTTGTCGCAAGTTCGTCGCGATGGCGGTTGGTTTGGTGGGACGGGGGCCGCGCCAGATCTCCCTCGCGATGAACGCATCATAAGCGCCGCGGATCTTCACGCTTACACGTCGGCTTTCGAGAGAACAGGCTTCTTCGGCACCAATTCGCTCTACATGAATCATGCCGGAAACGCGGCTTATGCATCAGAAGCGGTCAATGGTGGCTACCTCGACCTGCCGGTCCTCTTTCTACAAGCTGAGTTCGACTACACTTGCGACTGCATCAACACACATTTGACGAGTCCGATGACGGCATTTTGCCGCGACTTGTCAATCCACAGGATTGAGTCAGGTCATTGGATGGCCCAAGAAAAGCCGCTCGAGGTGAATCGACATCTTGTGCGGTGGCTCGCGATGAAAGCTCCTCAGGCATGGCATCTCGGATGATGCCATTAAGTCAGGCTTTTGTCCCATCACGTATCGAGTTGATCTTTTGGCCATCTAGGCATGACTACGTTAGCAGACAGCTCTCATATAGATCGCATCCGCTGCGATGGGCTGGGCAGCTTGCGAGGTTGCGTTGTGAGAGCTTCTCGCGACATGAAGGATCGAAATTGGAATTCTATTGGGCAAAGACCTTTGAGCAAGATGCTCGCATCTGCTGAAGCAGCAACTAGTCGCATTCTCGAATTGTCAGCGAATTGGACTGGACCGCCGTTCAATGAGTTCGAGGCCTCGTCGGCTCAGCCACACTCGCCCTGCAAGCGTGTCCTACCTGTTTCACACTGACTTTGACGTCCGGGGGAACCGAATTTGAACCGCCGGATCCATATTTCAGAAACGGCGATATACGCGTTCGGCCCCCCGACTGTCATCCCGAACAGCGAGAAGCGGTCGGCTGGCGAATAACGTGATCGATAAAAGTGCTCAGTCGAGTCTGAAACGGACTCGCAGGATAGAGAGCCGTTCGCAACTCAAAACAGCTCGGAAATATGACTTATGATCGCAGCTGGGAGCCCCATGAAGATTGCCGTTGCCAAGGAAATCGATCCGTCGGAGCCGCGTGTCGCGGCTTCGCCCGATACGGTGAAGAAGTTCAAGGCGCTCGGCGCCGAGATCGCCGTCGAGCCCGGCGCAGGCATCAAGTCGGGCCTGCCGGATTCCGAATTCACTGCGGTGGGCGCCACCGTCAGCACTGACGCGCTGAAAGATGCCGACATCATCATCAAGGTGAAGCGTCCTGAGGCGTCCGAGCTCAGCCAATACAAGCGCGGCGCGCTTGTCATCGCGATCATGGATCCCTATGGCAACGAGGCCGCGCTCAAGGCGATGGCCGATGCCGGCGTCTCCGCCTTCGCGATGGAGCTGATGCCGCGCATCACGCGCGCGCAGGTGATGGACGTGCTGTCGTCGCAGGCGAACCTCGCCGGCTACCGTGCCGTGATCGAGGGCGCCGAAGCCTTCGGCCGCGCCTTCCCGATGATGATGACGGCGGCCGGCACCGTGCCCGCCGCCAAGGTGTTCGTGATGGGCGTCGGCGTTGCCGGCCTGCAGGCGATCGCGACCGCGCGCCGTCTCGGCGCCGTCGTCACCGCGACCGACGTGCGGCCCGCCACCAAGGAGCAGGTGGAATCGCTCGGTGCAAAGTTCCTCGCGGTCGAGGACGAGGAGTTCAAGAACGCCCAGACCGCCGGCGGTTACGCCAAGGAAATGTCGAGAGAGTATCAGGCCAAGCAGGCCGCGCTCACCGCCGAGCACATCAAGAAACAAGACATCGTCATCACCACCGCGCTGATCCCGGGCCGGCCCGCGCCGAAGCTCGTCTCCGGCGAGATGGTCAAGTCGATGAAGCCGGGGTCGGTGCTGGTCGATCTCGCGGTCGAGCGTGGCGGCAATGTCGAGGGCGCCAAGGCCGGCGAGGTCGTCGAAACAGATGGCATCAAGATCGTCGGCTACACCAATGTCGCCGGCCGCGTCGCGGCCTCGGCCTCAAGCCTCTATGCCCGCAATCTGTTCTCCTTCATCGAGACCATGGTCGACAAGAAAGAGAAGAAGCTCGCCGTTAACTGGGACGACGAACTCGTCAAGGCCACCGCGCTGACCAAGGACGGCGCCGTGATCCACCCGAACTTCCAGCCGAAGGCTTAAGGGGACCCGCCATGGAGCATGCTGCACAAATCGTCGACCCCTTCATCTTCAGGCTGTCGATTTTCGTCCTCGCCGTCTTCGTCGGTTATTTCGTGGTGTGGTCGGTGACACCGGCCCTGCACACGCCGCTGATGAGCGTGACCAACGCGATCTCCTCGGTGATCGTGATCGGCGCGCTGCTCGCCGGCGGCGTCGCCAACGTCTCGAGCGGTTCCGGCTGGGCGCGCGCCTTCGGCTTCGTCGCGCTGATCTTTGCCTGCATCAACATCTTCGGCGGCTTCCTTGTCACCCAGCGCATGCTGGCGATGTACAAGAAGAAGCAGAAGTAAGCGGCCACCTCGGGCTGATGGGATCAATGGGGACCTGAGATGAGCGCTAATCTCTCTGCATTCTTGTATCTCGTGGCGGGGGTGCTGTTCATCCTGTCGCTGCGTGGACTTTCGAGCCCGGCGTCGTCGCGCCAGGGCAATATGTTCGGCATGATCGGCATGGCGATCGCGGTCGCCACCACGCTGGCGAGCCACCCGCCGGCGGACGGCCTGGCCTGGCTGCTCGTCATCGTCGCGATCGCAATTGGCGGCGGCATCGGGGCGGTCGTCGCCCGCCGCGTGCCGATGACCTCGATGCCGGAACTGGTCGCCGCCTTCCACTCGCTGGTCGGCATGGCGGCGGTGCTGGTGGCGGCCGGCGCGTTCTACGCACCCGAGGCCTTCGACATCGGCACCCCCGGCAACATCCATCCACAAAGCCTGGTCGAGATGTCGCTCGGCGTCGCCATCGGCGCGCTGACCTTCACCGGCTCGGTGATCGCATTCCTGAAACTATCGGCCCGCATGAGCGGCGCGCCGATCATCCTGCCGTTCCGCCACATCATCAACATCGCGCTTGCGATCGCGCTCGTCGTCTTCATCGTCGGGCTGGTGATGTCCGGCAGTGCGCTCGATTTCTGGCTGATTGTCATCATCGCGCTGGCGCTCGGCGTGCTCATGATCATCCCGATCGGCGGCGCCGACATGCCGGTCGTGATCTCGATGCTGAATTCCTATTCCGGATGGGCCGCGGCCGGCATCGGCTTCACGCTGGGCAATTCGGCGCTGATCATCACCGGCGCGCTGGTCGGCTCGTCGGGCGCGATCCTGTCCTACATCATGTGCCACGCGATGAACCGGTCCTTCATTTCGGTCATCCTCGGCGGCTTCGGCGGTGACACTGCTGCTGCCGGCGGCGGAGCAGGCGGCGAGCAGAAGCCCGCCAAGCTCGGCTCGGCTGACGATGCCGCCTTCATCATGAAGAACGCCTCCAAGGTCATCATCGTGCCCGGCTACGGCATGGCGGTGGCGCAGGCCCAGCACGCGCTGCGCGAAATGGGCGACATCCTGAAGAAGGAAGGCGTCGAGGTGAAATACGCCATTCACCCGGTCGCCGGCCGCATGCCCGGCCACATGAACGTGCTGCTCGCCGAGGCCAACGTGCCCTATGACGAGGTGTTCGAGCTCGAGGACATCAACTCCGAATTCGCGCAGGCCGACATCGCCTTCGTGATCGGCGCCAACGACGTCACCAATCCGGCGGCGGAAGAGGACAAGACCTCGCCGATCTACGGCATGCCCGTGCTGCAGGTCTGGAAGGCCGGCACCGTGATGTTCATCAAGCGCTCGCTGGCCTCGGGTTACGCCGGTATCGACAATCCATTGTTCTACCGCGACAACACCATGATGCTGCTCGGCGACGCCAAGAAGGTGACCGAGAACATCGTCAAGGCGATGTGAGGGGCGGTCGGCGTCCGCCAGAGCATTTCGAGCGAGGGTGTGACCAACAGTAGGGCACGATCCTTAGCCGGGAAAGACCATCCTTCTGTGCGGGCAGTAACTCCGCGATGCAGATCGCTCGAGGGCTATGTTGTTATACATATCAACTGGGAGACCATAATGTCCGTGATCGTCGACCGCCGCAACCTTGATTTCATCCTATTTGAGCTTCTTGAAATCGAGCGGTTGCTGGGGCACCCGAGGTATGCCGCCTACGATAGGCCTGCTCTGCAAGCGATACTCGATGTTGCCCAGGGAATTGCCGAAGAGAGCTTTCTTCCGATAGCTGCCGAAGTTGATGCGAACGAGCCGCGCTTTGCCGACGGCAAAGTCGTCATGCCTGATGGAACGGCTCAGGCGCTGAGGGCGTTCGCGGAGGCCGGCTTCTTCGCCCTGCCGTTCAACGAGGATATTGGTGGTCTGCAGGCGCCATGGGTGGTCCATACCGCCGTGGGCGGGCTTTTCACCTGCGCCAATACGTCAGTGACGAATTATGCGTTCCTCACAATCGCCGCGGCGAATCTGCTTAACACTTTCGGCTCAAGTGAGCTGAAGCGACAATTCCTGCCCGCAATGCTTGCAGGGCGATGGTTTGCCACCATGTGTTTGTCCGAGCCGCAGGCGGGCTCATCACTTGCCGACATCACGACAGCGGCCATCCCTCGGGACGATGGAGCCTATCGTATTCGCGGGAACAAGATGTGGATTTCGGGTGGCGAGCAGGACATCTCTGAAAACATCGTACACATGCTGCTGGCAAAAATCCCGGGCGGGCCGAGCGGCACCAAAGGCATATCATTGTTCCTGGTGCCGAAGCGGCTTTGCCTGCCAGATGGTTCGGCAGGCCGACATAACAACATCGCTCTGGCCGGCCTCAATCACAAGATGGGGCAACGCGGAACCACCAATTGTCTCCTCAACTTCGGCGAAGACGGAGAATGCCTGGGCTATCTGATCGGCGAGCCCCATCGGGGAATCGAATACATGTTCCACATGATGAACGAGGCACGGATCGGCGTGGGGCATGCTGCGGTCATGTCCGCTCTAGGCGGCTATCTTTACTCGGCGGAATACGCAAGGACGCGCGCGCAGGGGCGACCGATCGGCCAGAAAGATAAGGCGCAGGTGCCGATCATCGAACACGCCGACATCAGGCGGATGCTGATGGCACAAAAGGCGGCGGTCGAAGGCGCCCAGGCGCTATGTCTATACTGCGCTATGCTCATCGATGCCCTGGTCACAGAGGAAGATCTTGAAGAGGCCAAAGCCCATGCGGCGTTGCTCGGGCTGTTAACACCGGTAGTGAAATCGTGGCCAGCAGAACACTGCCTGGAAGCGAATAAGTGGGCCATCCAGGTTCTCGGAGGCTACGGATATACTCGCGATTATCCGGTTGAGCGACTCTATCGGGACAATCGCCTCAATCACATTCACGAAGGAACATTCGGCATACAGGGGATAGATTTGTTGGGTCGTAAGATCGTCGGCGACAGGGGCGAGGCGCTCAACCGGCTGGATCATCTGATGCGTCGTACGGTGGCGGAGGCTCTGCGGGAGGAATGCCTACGAGAAGAAGCGGAGCGGTTAGTCGAGGGGCTTGAGGCTCTAAGCAGCGCCACGCAGGTCTTGCTCAGTTGCGGCGATCCCGATCGACGGCTGGCGAACGCAACCCTGTATCTCGATGGGTTTGGACACGTGGTCATCGGCTGGATGTGGCTGAAACAGGCAATAGTTGCATCGCGCAAGCTTGCCTTAGGCGAGGTGTCCCAACAGGATAGCAATTTCTATGACGGCAAGATCATGGCCTGTCGATATTTTGCCCGATATGAACTTCCACTGGCGCGCGCCCAGCTTGCCCTGTGCGGCTCGCTGGATACTACGTGTCTCGACGCTCCAATCAGCATTTTCGGCGGCTGAGTCTCAGATTGCGCCGGATAGATCTCTTGCGTATCCGGCGCAAAAAGGAGCGGGCGCTCGGAGCGCTGGACTGCCTGCACAGAGTTATGGAATGCAAACCATATAAGTATTGTTTTCGCAGTAAGATCTTTGTTGGAACTAATAGACAAGTCGCCGATCGCGCTCGTTAGAAATGTCACCATAGGAGCCGGCGAGGAGGGCGCACGGACGCGAAGCTGGCCGGGGTTGCGCAGCGGCCGGGCGCCCGGATGAGAGCCCCAGTGCCAGTGACGGCGACTGGTCGATGCGGGAATTTTAGCCGGCTTTGAACAGGCTCGCACCTTGGCCGCGCCGGCGCGGGGCCTTCTGGCTGCGGCTGACGTCGAGCAGCTTCTGCTGCTCGGCGATGTACGCCAGAACCGGTCCCAACCTCTTGTTCTCGACGGTCGCCGCCTGGTCGACCTGTCGGACCTTATCGAATGTCCGGTAGGGCAACGCCCGGCCACTGTGCTTGATCACAAGCCGCCCATCCGGGTAATCCAACACGGTGACGCGCTGGCGGGCGAGGGAGCTCGTGACCTCGTTCGGCTCGAGGATGAACAGCATCTTGTCGTATTGCAGCGTCAAGCTCTGCGATACCGTGCGCTCCTCCTTCCAGGCAAAGGCATCATCGGCGACGTCGAGCAATCGGACACTTGGCGTCTCGTCACGCCCATCAACTACGCCGCTCACCGTCATCACACCAAAACTCCCAAGCCATCATGGCCGGGACAGTGACATCTGTAATGAGGACAGGTGCGACCTTTCTAACGGTGGTCTACACCAAGTATTCGCATAAGATAGATTATGGAATACTTTTGCAATTCTTGAAAGGCTGCCGAAGATGCCTTCGGATTACTTTGATATACTTTCTTCGGTGCTTCGTCCATCCCGGCCATCTCACGCGGGGTCGCACGTTCGATCCATACATGACGAATGCCGCTGGACGTAACCGCGACGGGTTTTGCGTCTGAGCCAGGACTCGAGAGCCTCGACGGCCTGCACTTGACCATCGAACAGATCGAGCCGCCGTCGGCCGCGGCCACCGAGACGGCCCCATTCACGCACCAATGCCGTATCGCCAAACAGCGTCGGCTCGATCGTAAGCACATAGAACCGCGCCATGTTGCGGGCCGGATCGCGGCGCTCGAGCACGAGATATTGCACGGTGAGTTCGGACATGCGCCAGAATCGCAATTGCCGAATCGGCCGTCCAATTAAATAAATGAATCCATCAGAGCCAACGATTCAGAAATTTTATGCAGGCAACGAGACAGCCGAGGTCAGGCTCACGATAGGCGGCCGAGCTGAAGCCACAAGCTGGCGTACTCCGTGGAGATGTCGTCTGAACAGGTTGGCCCGCGCGCGCTCGACGGAGATCCCCTCCTCCGACCTCAGGCATTGCGCAAGACTTCCTCGAATCGCGCAACGAGCTTCGTCCGGTGCGCGACAGGAAGTTTGTCCAGATTGATCTGCTTCCAGCGCACCGCCGGCAGCTCCGCCGCGCCGGGGACGCCCAGCAGGCTCCAATCCGGCTCGCCGCGCTTGAACCCTATGAGGAAATCCTTGTGAACTTGCGGCATTTTTCCCGCGATTTCGGCGATCAGCGTCTCTCGGGTTTCGAGCAATTCGTCCAGGGTTACTGCATCGGCGGTCATGCCTTCGAAGCCGTGCGTGAATTCGTGCTGGATGTCCTTGCGACGAGGAACCACGACTTCGGAGATTGGCCTGTCATGACTGATGAGATAGACGATGAACGCCTTGCGGAGATCGTCCGTGATGCCTTCGTTGGCGAGCAGATCGCGGACATCGAAGAGGTCGCGCGGATGCTGTCGATCGAGCGCCGCGACGAGCTTGCCGGCATATAGATCGGCGAACGAAACGACCTTCATCTGTGCGAAGCCGAACGCGTCTTCGACGCTCGGCGACACGTCGCGCAGCTCCGGCTCGAAGACGCAGCCCCTGATCACTGGCGTGACCTCGATCTTGATTTGCGCGTCGCCTTTCTGGACGGTCAGCTTGGTGACGATTTTTTCACGAGCGTTGACGACTTCCGTCACCCGCGCGCCCGGCAATCCTTTCCTGATGGCCGCTGCCATGCGCTTCATCGCTGCATCGATCGCGGCAAGAGATTCGGGGCGCGGAGCTACCGGCAGATAGGTCAGGTCAATATCGACCGACAGGCGCGGCATGTTCCGGTGGAAGAGATTGATGGCGGTGCCGCCTTTGAGCGCAAAATGGGGCTCCGCCGCGACGAACGGAATCGTCTCGAGCAACAAGGCTACTTGATGCCGATATTTTTCAGACAGGGGCATTGAGGTCGTCTGGGATGGTTATGAGGTATTTGGTGTCGAGTTTGCCGCCCTTGACGAGCATGCGCTTTCCCGTGCCGAGATTGACTTTCGACCTGTCGATCTGTTTGAGCCAGGCGTGCTGATGTCGCTCCGCGAACCAGAAGAACAGTCGTTTGACCTTGACGCTTTTGCAGTCGTTCAGAAGCGTTTGCAGCCGCCGGGGACTCAGGCTCCTCAAGCCTTCCGCCAGTGCATCAACCTGATGGAAGCTTTCGTGGCGGGGCAATTCGTCGAGCAGTTCGAGGAACGCACGTTCGGGCGTCGATACCGTGAGAGGCCAGTCGAATGGTCCCGGTATTTCCCGCGTCGTCCCCGACTTTGATCCGGGTTTGCTCCCGTGCGTTTTGAATAGACTTTGTGTGCGGTGAACGCGGAATTTCTGTTCGAGCGGGAGTTTGCCGAGCCAGCCGGGAGCGGGCTGCGTTCCATATAGATGTACGGTCGAAGGACCCCTCTGGCTCAAGTAGTGGCCGAGGCCTTGCGCTTCGATGGCGGTACGTCCGCCGACGATGAGATCGGAGCCGAGCAGTCGCTGGAGCGAAACGACGACACCCTGCCAGGAGACTTCGCCGAGCGGGCGCTTGAAGGTTCCCCGCGCCGGCTGAACGAGCCAGCCGGCCGATACGTATTGGCTGCGCAGGCTGGTGGAGTATCCATGCCGTTCCATCCAGGCGGCATCGACGAGAAGCCCCTGCGGGAGGGTTCGTTCGAGTTTGTTTAGCTTTCTGTCGTTTTGCTCAGCCATACTAAGTAAATTAGCATGTTTTCAAACCGCACGCGAGGTTTAAGTTACGTCAATTTTCCGCAGTCGGACTAAGTAAAATCACAAAAACACAAACCCATTCGGATTCAAAATTGACGTTTGTTCCTTTTTTGTTCTAATCTGAGCCCTCCGTGCAAGGACATGTCGGTGGAAAACCCGCCGGCCAAGTCGAAATCGACGACGCGTATGTGGACATTGAGCCGAGCGACATCGCAATCGCGCACAGATCATGTTGAATCCGGTTGCAATGATGGAAGGGAATTCATGAGTTTCAAAGCAACCGGCGCTTCGCACGAGGCGACCCTGCATTGCCCCAACTGCAATCACGAGATTCGGCTGACTGAGTCGCTGGCAGCCCCCCTCCTCGCTGAAACCCGTCAGCGCTTTCAACAGCAGCTGGCCAACAAAGATGCCGAGATGGAGCGCAAGACCGAGGCGCTGCGGCTGGAACGCGAGCAGGTAGCGAAGGACCGCGAGCAAATCGAAGGCCAGGTTGCGAAACGATTGACCGCCGAACGTGCCCAGCTGGTCGCGGCCGAGAGCAAGAAGGCGCGGGAGGCGGCCGCGGCCGAGCTGCAGGCGAAGGAAACGGAAGCCGCGGAGCTGCGCACCACCCTGCTTACCAACAACGCAAAGCTTGCCGAGGCCCAAAAGCAGCAAGCCGAACTGATGCGGCAGCAGCGGGCCGTCGAAGAGGAAAAGCGCGAACTCGACCTGACAATAGAGAGGCGCGTGCAGGCCTCAATCAGTGAAATCCAGATCAAGGCCAGGCAGGAAGCCGACGAGGCTGCGCGCCTGCGCGTTGCCGAGAAAGACCAGACCATCGAGTCGATGACGCGCACGATCGAGGAACTTAAGCGAAAGGCCGAACAGGGATCACAGCAATCTCAAGGGGAAGTACTCGAGCTCGAGCTCGAAGAGCTTCTGCGCGGGCGCTTTCCAACCGATTCAATTGAGCCGGTTGGAAAAGGTGAGCTTGGGGCGGACGTTATTCAACAGGTGAATGGTGCTATTGGCCAATCTGCCGGCATCATCCTTTGGGAAACCAAACGCACCAAGGCATGGAGTGACGTGTGGCTCGCCAAATTACGTGACGACCAGCGCCGTTCCGGCGCCGACGTCGCTCTGATCATCTCACATGCGCTGCCGAAACATATCGAGCAATTTGATCTCGTCGACGGCGTATGGGTGGCTCATCCGCGTTGCGCATTGCCGGTCGCCGTGGCGCTCCGCCAGGGTCTGATCGACGTAAGCAGTTCACGCCTCGTTCAGCAGGGCCAGCAGACCAAGATGGAGCAGGTCTATCACTACCTGACAGGCACAAAGTTCCGCCAGCGCGTCGAAGCGGTGGTCGAGAAGTTCAACGACATGCGTGAGGACCTCGACAAGGAGCGCAAGTTCATGGGCCGTCAATGGGCCAAGCGAGAGACGCAGATCCTGGCCGTCGTGGAGTCGACGGTCGGCATGGTCGGCGACCTACAGGCGATCGCCGGCAAAGCCATGCCTGAGATACCGAGCCTCGAATTGCCCCTACTTGAATCCTCGGCTGAGTCCGAACGGAGAGCGAGCTAGTTGGTCGACCCCGATGGGGAACTAAGTCGCTTCCCTCCCCTTTGGAGGCAGCAGGGGGAACGCGACGATGGCGTCGCCGCGATCCTGAGGGGCCCGACCGCCAGCGCACAGGCGGCATGGATGATATCGATGTTCGCGCGGACCTGGGCGCTAACCACGTCACCGAAGCGACGGAGAAGCAAACGCGTAGTTGCTCACGATCTACTGCGTCGCCAATTTCTGTCACATCGCAAACGAGATCGCAGCCGGCGCGGCATAGCTGAACAGAGAACGGTTTGGAGGCCCACCACGAACGAGGAGCCGGCGGCAAAGGTCATCCTAGGTCCTTTGTCGACATCGCGTAACGAAAAACAACGAAGAGTAGGCGGAGCGCGTCAGTGCCTGGCCGTCAGTCTCGGAGGGCTGGCCCGGAGTTGCCCGGAAGGCCAGTGCGCGACGGCTATTTGTTCAATTGCATCTGGAACGACATGATGAGCTGATCGGCGACGCGCGGCGCATTGATGAAAAGTCCCAACTCCCGTAGGGGCGTGTTGTCGGATGGATCCGCCGACAGCCAATTCTGGCTTGTGATTGCGAGCGCGTCGTCGTCCCAAGCCAGCAGCTTGGCGTGCAGTCGCGGAATGTACACGGGATGCAACTTCACGCCGCTGGGCCCCAGGTCCATCGTTAGTTCTCCTGCCGCCTTCGCCGACAGGGTTTCGGTGCCCTTTCCGAAGTACAGATCGGCGGAAACATCGTTGGCGCGCGCCGCCGCGAGTGCCGGCAGGATGATCATCGGCCGCCCCGCGACGCCGATCCGGTGGCTCGTGACGAACAGCCTCCGCGTCGCCTTGACGCTGGCCTCTAGGGCGAGCGCCGCATGGTCGGAGGCCAGCAGAATTCTCATTGGCACCCTGCGTTCGGACGTTCGCGGCGTCATCTCGATCCGCCGGCCGAGGATGGTGATGTCCGTGGCGAGCTCGTTCCAGATCGTTTCCCGCCCCATCGACATGGTCGCCAGGTGGCGAACAATCCTGCCGCAGAACCCCGGATCTCTGACCTTAACCGAAACTTCGAAGCTTTCGAAAGGCGATCCGAGCCAGTTGCAGGAGCCAATGGCCGCAAACCATCCGCCCCGCCCGTCGTCGCTCGCCACGATCTTGGAATGTGATTCGGTGCTGAACATGTGGACGATGATCGAGTCCGATCTGCCTTTATCGCTGATTGCCGCTTTGAGCTTTTCGGCGTGCGCGCGCGATGTAGCCTGCCTCTTCCGATCTTCGTCCTGCCCCCAGAAGATGTCGATTCGCGCTCCATTTCCCGCGGCGTAAAAGAAGTCGGGCAAGAAGTTAGTGGCGTGTTCGTTCAGGAACGTCGAATGTATGATCACCCGCTCCCGCGCGTTCCTAATGGTTTTCGACAGGAAGTCGCGGTGCGCGGCGCCATCGACGATCAGATCGGTCTGCCTGAAAACGCCCTCGGTAAGCCCGGCGGCGCTCTCGACCGCGGCGGATGCGACGCTCGCAGGCGGCCGGACCCCGCCCGCGCCGCCGTTTCGCGAAGCGCCACGTATGCGCTCCAGGAGAATTTGGGGTGCCCGGGACGGCAGACCGTCAATCTTTTGCGAATCCCTTACGCTCACTACCGCGAAACGCCGGACCAGTCTATCGGGCGACGAGTGCACGCCGACAATGACCTCGTCGTCGCCCTCCAATGCGGCAAACACATCGCCCATGTCCCCCGTAGCTTGTAGATCCGACGCGCCGAGTCGTATCGCCTCCGGAGCAAGGTCGTTCTGATGGACGATCCGTAGTTCGCGTCCACGGAAAACCGTACCCGTCACCTGATCGACGTTGAAGGCGAGCCAGCGATGCTGAACAAGCGGGAACGTCGGGAGATCGTCCAACTTTGCTTGGACGCGACCGAGGGCCGTCGCCTGAAACTCGGTGCCCTGACGAGTGGTCATCATCTCGACCCAGCCAGCGCGCATCAAACGCACGAAGGCTTCGACGATTACGCGTCTCGGAAGGCACGAGGTTTTTTCAAGCGCTTCGGCAGATGCCGGCTGCTCGTTTACAGCCTGTAGAAGCAGATGCTCGACGATGCTCCAGCGGCGCCCCTTTTCGATCTTGAAACGCCTCTTGCCGCGGAGAACAGGAAACGCCACCTGGACGACGCTCATTGTTTTCCCCCGGTCTTGCCGCATTTGATAACGGCCGCGTCACCAGCGTCCTTTGCCTCGCCGAGCGATTTCAGGAAAAGCTTCAGAAATCCCACGTTAATTTTGGGTTGCGTCTCGGCGAACTCGACCACGTGCCCGTAGAAATCGAGGCAACCTACTACGATCATCATCCATTTCGCACGACTGAGCAGCACGTTCATGCGACGATCGTCCTGTAGGAAGCCGAGCGCCTTCATCGGGCTTGAGTGATGATTGTTGCGGACCAGAGAAACCATGACGACGTCTGCCTCATCCCCTTGGAAAGAATCGACTGTCCCGCAATATTCACTGTCCGGAAACGGCGCATCGAATTGCTCAAGATTCTTCAGCGATCCGTCGGCACGGGCCATCTTGTTTCTGATCAGCTTTACCTGTTCGCGATAGGGCGACAGGATTGCCAAGGTAGGCCGTCTTCCGGATTCATTAACCTGCCCTACGACCTGGAGCTTTGACAATGCGGTGATGAGCGCGTCGACCTCTTTCGGATTGTTCCACGGTGGTCGTCGATCTTCACAACCGCATCTTGGTTCATCGCGGACGTACGGCAGGTCGATGAAGGTGATCGGCTTGAATTCCTCGGTGGCCGACCATCTTCCCACGATAGGTTTTTTAGATCGATAAAGCGCTGCCTTTTTCGGGTTGTCCGTCAACTCGCGGCCATAGAAACAATCCGACACGATCTTTGCAATCGCCGGGTGCATCCTGCGCTGCTCCGTGAGTCGCCGCGCGATAGGCATGCCCTTCTTCGCATTCTTTTGGCGCTCGAATTCCTTCTCGACGAACGTTTCGAACATCGTCAACAACCGAAGCGCGTCCGCACACAGGGCGCCGAAGTCGGTGTTGGTGTCCACTTCCTCGAACAAGTCTTCGATAGCCTCGTCCCTGAGATGTCGCGAGATCGACTCCTCGATCAGGTTCAAGGCTTCCTTGACGTCCTTCACTTCGCTCAGCAGAGGAATGATCTTGTCCACCCCATAAGGAGGCAGCTGTTTGTGATCTCCGATCATCAGACGCCGATTCGACAGCAACAACGGCGATACGAGCTCTCCGCCCGTCGCCTTTCCGGCCTCCTCTATGATGCTCCAATCGAACAGCGAGCCCTCGTCAATCAGACGCTCGACGGCCGACGAGTTGGTCGTAGCGAACACCAGATTGGCCGCTCGCAGAATCATCGCATGGAATGCGCGCGTTTCGGCACTCGTGCGGGAGTTCTGCGGTGTCGTCTTTCCATCCGGGGCCACGGTCTTCGTCAATCGATCCAGACGCGTTTTCAAGGCCACCGGGGCCTTGGCCGCCAGTGGGCTCGATGCCAGCGCCTTCAGAAGCTTTTCCGCCTGCTCGTCCAGTCCGAGGCCGTCGTCCTGAGCGTCGTCGTCGGCGGCTCGTGCGCGGATCATCAAGGGTTCATTCGCGAAGACTCCCCGCACTTCGTCCATCAGATGGTCGATGGCCGAATTGCTTTGCGCGGACAGGAGCATGCGCGATGTGGAATCTTCTTCGAACCGGCGCCGGACAACGTCGCCCACTACGTATGTTTTGCCGACGCCAGGGGGCCCCTGAAGAAGGAAGATCGGAACCGTGGCGAAAATCTCTCGAAGTGCGCGCTGCTTGGATTGATCCATTTCTTGGAACTGGTCGTCCCCGTCGTCGAGATGATCTTGGCTTTCCTGCAACCGCAGCCTCCGGTCCACGATCATCCCTAGAAGTTCGGAATGGTCCCTTAGGGCTTTGAGAGCCTTCATCCGGCGCTTGAATTGCGAGGTGCGACCGGTCATTCCGGCCGGCGTCAAGTAAGCAGGGCCGCTAACCTGCTGCGGCGCGGAGCCTTCGAACCAGAACGTCTCCTGTCCGTTCTCCGAGGTGATGCGATCAAACCGCCACTCTGTCTCGTTTACGCGCTCGCCGAGAGCGCCACTGTCCGATAACGACCAGGAACCCGCCTCGCTCAGCCCTTCCGCATCGAGAAGCTCCTTGAGCCTGACCGCGGGCTGCCGAAGCCCTAGAATCTCGGAAAGCTCACCACGGCTTTTGTCGGCTCGCATTCTCACGGCCAAGAGGTAACCGTCCCCAGCGTAGACGGGACGCGGCGGCTCCGCCTCTACGGCGAATACGTCGGCCACGGCGTAGGCCATCTCGAGCACCAACAGCAATGCCAGAGCTTGATGGACCTGATCACGCGACGTGCGCTTCGCGACCGCCGGCATCGCCTTCCGGATCAGATCGTTCCAATGCGACACTCGTCCGCGCCTTCGCGCGAAGATCTTCGACGCTTCGTTCGATATCTGTGCGTCGAGCGTGGCTGCATCGAGCCGGACGCTCCCTTTGATGTATCCTCCCGGCGGCCGACTGCGGTCCGCCCGTTCGCACCACGCGAACTCCCATGTGGCCTCATCAGTGCTCCCCGCTGCGCGGAACGGCTCCAGGCGGTAGGTTAGCTCTCTGCCCAGCAGCGCATATTTGACGGAAGAAGCCTCGGATTCCTGGATTGACGCGAAGTATGGTTCCTCGGCAATGTCGTTGATCACGAAACGCATCTGCTCTTCGGAATCGTTCGCCTCGATGTCCGGCGACTTGGACCGTATCGCCTCGGCGATCGGAGAACCGCGTCCGAGACGGATGGCCAGGCAGTGCTTCGATTCCTTTTCCGCCGCTTCGGATGAAACCGAAGACACGATCTCGTCGATGCGACGGCGCAGATGATCCGGGTCTATCCGCTCAGACGATTGGAGCCCCAGCATCGTGCGCAACAACGTTGCCTCGGCTGCCAAGAAGTTCTCCGCAACATCCGACGGAGCGAAAGTCAGGTCCAGCACGCGGGATTCGGTGATGCCGAACAGACGGGTGAACAGCAGTCCGAGCTTTTGCCAGTCTCTGGCGAACGACGCGTAGCCGTTGTTGTCGGGGGGCAGCCGGAGTCTCGAGGGGGTTGATTCCTTCATCGAGCTGATGCGTATCGACCATTCGAAGCCGGTCAGCCTGAAGTCGGGCTCATCGTCAAGCGCCGTGACGACCGACCACCCGTCGATATTTCGATGCACAGTTCCTTGCGAATGCAGTAGCTCCAACGCGGTCACCAACCGTCGCGCGTTCATCCAATTTCGCCGCCGATTTCGCGCGGATCGCGGCTGGTTGAGCACGGGATGCCGATTTTTCGTCTGAAGAAACGTCTCCAGAGGGCCACCTCTGCCGGGGTCGAGAATCAGATAGAATCCTTCACCGTCCCTTCCGCTGCTCACCATCGGAATCAGCAAGTCTTCGCCACTCGGCAGCGCGGCCAGCCGTTGAAGCTGGCGTATTTCGCTCCTCCAGATTTCCAACAGGTCGGCATCGGAATCCGGGTGTTCCAAGGGCCAGAACTTCACGAGGACGTCGCGCCCTTCCGGATCGCGGGCGCGAAAGATCCCCGGCCGGCCGTTCTTCTTGTCGGGCCGCACGAGATAATTCCCGTCGTCGGTGAAGCTTGAGAGGAAGCCCGCTTTCTTCGAACTACGTCTGGAGGCCATGAATTACCTCGGAGGGGTTCTGTTCGGACGAAATCACCAGTTCGCAGGAGCCGTTCGTTGATGAATGATCTCCTGCGCGAATGCATAAAGTTGGAGTGAGTGTCGACCCTAGCGATGACGAGCATCGTGGGACCTGCTCGATCGAGATACGTTCGGCAGGTTCGGCGCATCGGAACGGATCGCTTTGGCGCGCGCGGTGCCCCCCTGATTCTCAGCCAAGAATCAGCAGAAGTGCAGGAGACTGCACGTGGAGGCGGCGGATTTCCACGTTCAAGAATCCGACCGCGCCTCTCATTGTCGGCTACAGACCGCAACCTCGCCTTGAGCGGAGCATTTGAAAGGCGCCGGGGTCGACTTCTGATCCGACGCGTCGATCGTGAAGCTCTGGAGACGCCCTCGTCCGCCCAAGGCGCGCGATAGCTTCGTCGCCTTCGCTTCCGATTTCAGACCGACGCAGCTACAGTCGCAACACCCGTACGAGCAGCAGGTGGCCTCACTGGCCGTCGCGCCGAGCAACAGGAAAGTGGCTGCGACGAGCACAGCATCTCCGAAACGCCTCATTTGTTTCTCCCTTGCGTCAGCGGATAAAAACCGGCTTCCCGATTTCCTGGGTCTTAATCTGCTCGTTGAAGGAGGCGTCGGACTCCTTGCGCGCCTCGTCGAGCGAGAGCTCTCCGCTCTCGATCCGAGCCTTCAAGGAATCGAATTCCTTCTGGTCGAACGGCGGGGTGAAGGAGTCGACGTGATAGGGCACCGTCAGGCAGTTGGGACACACGGGCCTGTAGTCGAAGTCCCAACGCGGGCCGAACCTGTAGACGGCAACGTACATGATCTTGGCCTGGATTTCGTCCACGCCGTTCGCCAACATCGCCGTGTAGAACGTCCAATGGACGGTTGCCCAAGGCACTTTCTTGGTGTCGCACAGGTAGTCGTGGATGACCGAGGCCTCGCGGTACTTGCCGGTCCAGGGACTGCCGATGATGGACCAGAGCGGCCATGGGATCGAAGCACCGTCGACTTTCCAGCCAGCCGGCGTCTCGAATTTCCTCCTGTCCGGATCGATGTAGGCGAAGGGCGCGAGCAGGATCGCGGTGCGGCCGTCATTGTTCATCCGCAGGTCCAGCGTCCCCACGAAAGAGCCGAACTTGGCTCTTGGGTCGTCGGCTTGGGCGCTCCCTGCCATGAAAATAATGCCGGCAAGTATCAATAAAATTCGCACGGCCGCTCTCTGAAAGGTAGTATTCACGATCAAATGCAATCTATTCTACGACCGAACTACGGTAGGCCGTCAAGGCTTATGTTGAACAATCGAGGGATGCGGTGCGGGACTCGTGTCTAGCGACGGCCTTGTCGCTGCTCGCCTTCGTCGTTACGGCTTCAATCGGCCGCGCGGACGTCCTGCGCGGCAGCAGCGGCGCGGCTTACGTCAGCATCCTCGCTATGGACAGGATCGCCATCCGTTATTTCGAAGGCTGTAGCGGAGCGGAGGAACGGTCAATACCCTGGAGCGAAGTCGAGAGCGTGACCTTCGAGCCTTCCTGCGGGTCGGCCATCGCCGAGGCCACGCTGGCAGCTCCGGATTGTCCGGACGGATCGCTGGACGTGTTCGTCGTCGATCTCGGCGGACAGGCGACGCCCGTCGTCGCCGAGAGCGTGGCGATAACCGCCGACCGCACCGTCCATCTCGACACATTCCACCCTTGGGAGCAGGCTCATGGACCGGTCTCCACGGTCAGAAGCATCGCGAGACGAAAGATCTGTCGAAACCGGATTCCGGAGAGCTACGAGTTGCCGAGCTCCTTCTGCCACGAAGGTCGGCAGGTCGCCGTCGCGTTCGACTATAGGGCACCGCTGAGCAACAAGATCCTGACGAATGGCTTCTCGTTCATTTTGCAACCCGTTGGGCCAATTCCCGACGGCTTCGATGTCGACGCTTTCGGGGCAGAGGTACGCAACGCCTTCCAATCCGGCATTTCATTGTGGATGTCTTCGGTGAAGGACATGGAAGCGCGGCTGAGTCCGGACCTTCGCAAGTTCCTGGACGGAAGGACCAGCCGCAGCCCCAACGGCTACCAGCTATTCATTCCGCCACAGGTCATCCGCCTCGCCTGTCCGCAGAGCGCCACGTTCGTCGTCGAGCTCGGCTTCGACGATCTGGAGCTCTTTCCAAAATTCCCGCTCGTGCTGGCCAGAGCCAAGATCGAAGGTCGGACAATCGCGCTCAACATGCGGGCGTTCAAATGCTTTAGGTCGCAACTGAAGTTCGGTCCTGACAAGCGGCTCAGCTTCGAGCTCGACGATGGCTGCATCAATCTCGTCCCGATCATGGCTCACGAACTGGGGCACGCGTTCGGGCTCAACCATGTCGACAACGAGACGACGCACGCGTTGATGGACAGCCAGTTCTCCCGCGACGCGCTGGTGCCTACCGAGCGCGACACTCTCGCGCTTGCTACGATCCTCGAGGAATCGATCGTCGGCGCGGCGCCTGGAGTTCTGAAGTTCGTGTCCAGCTCGGGCGTGAGACCGCCCGCCGATTGGAAGGATAGCCCACCGAACTGACGTTTCCGACTAGCGAGACGGCAAGACTACCCAAAGTCGGATTTAGGTTCGTCGTCTTTCCGCGCCGGGATCGAGTAATCGAGCGCGACCAACCGGTTTTCGAGCCATCCCCAGTCGGATGCCCTTGGTTGGAAGGGACACAAGCGGCCGCGAATCGTGCATCATCCGCGGTTGGACCGGCGCGGGATGTCCGGCGTCGGCCTCTGGGGGCCGAGGTTATGACCGGTGAAGTGTGCTCTGGCCCGGACGGGATGGTCGAGCGTATCAGTAAAATTGCGGTCGAGGGACTTTGTCATCCAGACGCCGGCAGCCTGCTGCACGCCTATATCGCCTGCCTCTCCATACCGGACCTCTGCCTGGCGATCACAAAAACACTCGCCGCTCCCTCGAAGCTCCGCCTGGCGCTGCGGCGCAGGCTGCTGCGTCTGCTGGGTGACGGCAACCTCCAACACCACGATCGCCAGCACTTGCACGACTTGATCGAGCGAAGCCGGGCGGCCGGCCAAGACAACCCGGCCGTGCGGCCCGTCGTCGAGGCGCTTCTTTCGGCAGCTTTCGAATTCCTTCCGCCACCCCAGCAGCAATCGATCATCGAGGCCTGGATCGATCGTGGTACACGCGGGGCCGCAGCGCGCTGGCTGAAGGCCGTGACGCAGGTCCCCGCCTTGTTCGACGAAAAGGTGGTCATGGCCTACTTTAGGTCTACCGACGACGAACGGGCGGCGAAGCGGCTGGCGAGCCAAGCCAGCTCCGCCTTCCTAACGGAAATCCTCTCCGAACTCGCCGATCGCTGTGAGGAGGGCTGGATCGTCAGTCGGGCAGCGATGCGCGCGGATGCCGTCGCCGAAGCCGTCTGGCCGATCATACGCTCCAAACACCCGGCGACCTATCTCTATCTTTGTGCGCGGCTCCGCCGCCGCATCTCTGAGGCGGACGCGCTGGAGCTCGTCATGACCTGCCCGAATTCCATCATGAACCAGACGAGAGGTCTAGCGATCTGGGCCGTCGGCCAGATGGGAATGATCCGCGTGCTCGACGAAGTCGTCGCAAGGGGCGAGGAGCTTCATCGACGTGACGTCGAGGAATTTCAGCGCTTCCCTGGTTGACCCGCTGCAATCGTCCCTTCTGTTCTGTTTCGTCGCAGACTCGTCTCAAGCGCGCGCCTTGTCCAGGGGCAACGTTAATGCGGCAGTGTAGGATCGACCGCGACCTCCGTCGAAATCGAACTCGTAGAGTCGGATCTTACCGAGCGCGCTCTGACGCTGGCCGAGAAAGAAGGTGAAGGCGTTCGGCGCCGCGACGAACAGATGCGTGAGGTCGCCCCCGTCCGTCTTGGTGGTGCGGATCGCGTCGGTCGCCACGTCGGCGAGCTCGAAAGCATGACGGCCACACGTGACCGATTGCGCGCCCGAACCGCAACCCGGCTTCAGGATCAGGATTTTCCCGACGTCCGGAAGAGCCGCTTCGCAATATTTGCGCACGTCCGCCGATACGTCGTGCGTCAGGCCGATCGCGACCGCGAGCTCCGTCCGATCGGATCGAAGCTCGACGGTCTCGGCCACGAGGACGGGCCAAGTCGGATCGGAGATCACGTCGTCGGCGGACCAGAGCCGCCGGCCCGTGCTTCGCTGTTCGAGCTCCACTTGGCGCCCGGACTTGATGTTGACGACGGAGCCAGCCGCGAAGGCGAGCGTGACGTGGGCGTCGAGCGCAAGCCGTAACCGCGGCTGATCTTTTGCGGCCGCGAGGAGAAAGCCCCGCAGCGCGGGATAGAGCTTGGATTCCCAATCCGCGTCGCTGCGGATGTAGCGTTCGTCGAAGGACGGGATCAGGTCGAGGACCGCGTGACACCGCTCCTCTAGCCGATCGAAGGCGTGTTCGAAGGACTTCACGCCGTAGACCCTAGGCCCGCCCTGGGCTGCCCCGAGCAGATCCTCCCGCGCGCATACGGCGCGGAAACCGGCGCGATCGAACTCGAGGCGTCCCTGCGCCATCCATTGGAAGACGACGTCGTCGTAGGGAAAGGCATTCCGATTGGCCGGAATGCGGCACAGGCCGACGTAGGCGAAGAGCAGGTCGAGCTGATCGCGAAGCCCGTCGAGTGTATCGGTCGCCTCGCCGAAGGCGAGCGTGCGCGCCAGCAGCCGGAGTTCGGCCTCGTCGATCCCGAGGTGCTCCCGCCAGGCCTTGCGGACGGCGCCCGCTTTGCTGTTGTCGGTCACGGAACCATAGAGCCGTTCGAGCCGCATCGCGCCGGAGCGGGTGCCGACCATCTCGCGCAGCGGATCGTTGCGGTCGAGGCGCCAGTTCGTCACCAGCTTGAACCGCACGCCGTTGCCTTGCGGTGCATGAGCGACTTGGGCCTCGCGCGCCCGCTGCAGCAGCGAGCGGGCATTGGCGTTGATGAACTTCGGATCGACGAGATGAGAATAGCCGTAGCTGTCGGGCGTGACATGCCATTTGCACTGCATGTGCTCGCGCCGCAGCGGATCGCCGTACTGATCGACCGCGCTGCGCGCCGGATCGTATTCGACCCAGATGTCGTCGAAGCTCTTCGGACCGGTCTCGAAGCCCACGCGGACGACGGGGCTTTCGGGATCGAGCAGACGAGCCGCGTGATACCAGAACAGGCGCGCCTGGAAGGTGTCTCCGTCCCGCCGGACCGTTACCGCCTGGGTCATGGCATCCTCACCTAGGCATCTCATCATCCCGGAAGGGAGGCGTGGGAATCATCGACTTGGCGATCTCGACTGCGCGCGCGCCGTCTACCGCCCGGGTCGGATAGGCGTCGAGGACGATGGTCGGCAGCAGCCGCTGCGTCAGGTCCGAGAAGGTGAAGCCGTGCTCGCGGCCGCCGCGCTGGGGCCCCGTCGCCGAGACTAGTGCATCGATGTGATGGCGACCGAAGCCGATGGGCTCGAGCCGGCTGGACAACACGAAGCGTCGCTGTTCGTCCCCGGGGCGCGCGAAAGTAAGCACGTCCGCTGCGCGGCGTCGCACGGCCGGATCGAGCGCGTTGAGGCGGTTGGTGCACATCAGGACGGCCGCCGGCAGTTTCGCGTTGGCTATCCGGTCGATGCCGCGGATGAAGGCGTTCACGCCCGCGCGGTCCTCGTGATGCATCTGCGCCGCCTCGCGCGATTGCGCCAAGGCGTCCGCCTCGTCGACCAGAAGAATCACGGCCCCGCGCGCGCGTCCCGACGCAGACTTGAGTTTGGTCGCCTCCGCCACAGTGTAGTCGAACGCCGCCGACAGCAGTTGCGTCATCTCGCCGACGCGCCCCTGACCGCGCGTCGACAGACTGAGCGGGAAGACCGTGATGTCGATCTTCTCCTGTCGCGCGACCGCGTCGCCGATCGTCTCGGCGAGCTCGGTCTTTCCAGAGCCGACGTCGCCGGCGAGGACCACCAACGGAGGCCGCCGCAGCACCGTATCCACCAAGGCTTGGGCGCCCGGGTGGTGCTTCTTCGCCCAGTCGGCGAGGCCGCCTGGATTGATGAGCAGGCCGAGGATCTTGGCGAGGCGGTTCTTCTGCTCGTCGAGACCGACGAGCCGGGCGAGCCGCGCCTGCGGATCGATGTCGGGATAGGTTATGCGGCGCTCGAAGAGCTCGTCGAGGGTCGGCTTGGTGTTCATCAGAAGCTCCTGACGGTGGCCCGGTCGAGGGCCCTGCCCCCGGACGAATAGGTGCGATCTTTGGATAGGTAACCCGAGACCCCCGGCTCGGCGGCGCCGTTGCGCGTGAACGGCAAGGTGGCCTTGAAGGTGTCGCGCTCGGCCTGGCTGAGTCGGTTCCACGCCGGCGTGTAGGACATGTAGCTGTAGAAGGAAGCGCCGCTGATGTCGGCGCCTGGACGGATTCTGCCGGGGTCGTCATCATTGGCCGACGCGCCGGCGAGGTCGCGGGCGGTGTAGCGCAGGGTCGGCTCGATCCACTTGCCGTCCCTCTTGAAGCCGTAGGTGACGGTGTCGAGATAGCCCGCGCGGAGCATCTCGGTCGCCTCGGTCTCGTAGTCGACTATGCTCTCGTCGGACGGCATGCCATAGAACCGCTGCATGCGCTTCAGGTCGGTCGCGACCTTGGCAGCCATGTGGCGGGCGTTCGTGACCGTGAACGCCCTGCTTTCGGTGTAGCTGTAGCTGTCGGACATGGTGACCTCACGCCTGGAAGGAGGAGCCGAAGACCTTCTGCCAGTAGGCAACGGTCAGTTGCTTGTTGGGAGCGGCCAGCGCCGCGTCGATCGCGTCGCCGGCGTCGAGCGCGGCGTCGACGATCGCCTCGGCGTTCGCTTTCGTATAGAGCCGCGCGACGTTGTTGACGGCGTTCACCGGGTCGATGATCTGCACCGCGTCGGTGAAGGCGCCGACCGACGACGCCGGATAGTAGTCGCCGAACACGATCTTCGACCGCATTCCGCTGCGCGCGACGTAGGTGAAGAAGTGCTGGAGCGCCTCCGGGTAGTCCGAGAAATCCAGCCCGTCGTCGCACAGCTTGGCGAGGATCATCTCGATCATGAACGACTTGAAGCGAAAGCCATCCCGCTCCTGCTTCATGCGCCGCGCCCAGTACTTCACCAGCCGGACGACCTGCGCGAAGTTCTTCTCCTGCGCGCGCTTGCGCTTGGCGGCGAACTCCAGATGCAGCGGAATGCTCGTCTTGAGGAACGAGCCGTCGTCCTGGCTGACGAGATTGCCGTACCACTTGGGGTCGCCGTCGTAGAGGATCGGGACGACGTCGACGTCGAGCCCGGTGCCGCGGAAAGAGACGGTGACAGAATAGGTCTGCGGCTTGACCTGGTCGGGGTTGAAGTTGGGGAAGGCCTTGCGTAGCCGCTCGGCCAGATAGTCGAGCAGCGCCCGCACATCCTTCGGCGCATCGGCGCCGCCGATGTAGCAGGCGACATCGATGTCGTTGAGGGAGCGAAGTGCCGTACCTTTCGCCAGGCTCCCCGAGAGCAACATCTTCTTCAGCGTGAAGTCCGGATGCTCCGACAGATACCCTTCTAGCTTCTCGCGAAGCCGCCGGGCCTGCGCCCGATACTCATCCGCCGTGTCCTTGGGCAGGTTCACCTTATCCTGCGCAAAGGCGGCGATCTCGTCATGGCCGACGTGCTGCCGTCCCATATCCTGCTCCTGTTGGCCGGCCGCCCCGGGGGCGACGGCGTTGAGATCAGGATATAATAGCTAAATTTTAGCTATTCAAGATAGTAATAACAGCTATTTTATGTTGACAAATTACATTGCGCCTCTATATGTTGGCCACAACGACGGAGGATGAGATGACGGCGAAGCGAACCATGACGCTGAACCTCACCGACGCCGAGATGCGGGTTCTGGACGAACTGTCGACCCGGAAGGACATCACCAAGACTGCCGTGCTCCGGCAGGCCTTGCGCCTCTATCAGACGATCGATGCTCGGGTCGAAAAGGGCGAAAAGCTCTTGTTCGAGAACGACGCGACGAAGGAGAAGGCGGAGTTGATGCTTCTATGACTGTCGACGTTTCGAAAATCTATCTTCTCGATGTCGCGGCGGGTGCAAGCGTCGAAGCCGAGCTGCGCGATGCGATCGAGCAGTCGCAGCTCGACGACTGGCAAACGAAGTGGCGGCCAGCCCTACTGGCCGTACTTCAGGAGCTCGCGCGGAAAGGCGTCCCAATAGACCAATGGCCGCAAAGCTGGCACTGGGATTGGGCACAGAAGACGACCCGCGTGCAAGGGCTCTTGGCCTTCCGCGGGTTCAGCGTTGTCGCTCTCGGCGAGACGCAAGGCCTGGCTCAAGTCGATCTGACCAAGACCTGCCGGGAAGCAAACCAGCGCGGCAAGCCGCTCGTGTACCTCGACTACCTCGAGGTTGCGCCATGGAACCGGCCGGAGCTCGGTGCCGCTCCGCGCCTCCGCGGGGTTGGATCGGCCCTAATCACGGCGGCAATCGCGCTCAGCGAAGATGAAGGCTTCAAAGGGCGGATGGGACTTCATTCCCTGCCTCAAGCCGATGATTTCTATCGCAAGATCGGAATGACCGATCTGGGCCAGGATGCGGCGTACCAGAATTTAAGATACTTCGAGATGACCAGCGAGCAGGCTCGCGCGTTCTTCGGACAGGAGGGAGAACGATGAAAATTGAACGGAGTAAGGAATGGTGGATGGCCCGAGCACGTCGTGAAGGCGACGCCGCTGTCGGCGCCGGCTTGCTGGCGTTCGATCCGGCACCGGACGAGCGTCCGGCCACAATTGCGCAGACCGCTGCGGCTGAGGAAACCCGAATCGCTTTCGGCAAGTTCGTGAATCTGATGCGGCGCCGTCGCGGTCTCTCCATGGAGAGACTGGCCGAGGTCGCCGAGCTCGACGCGAGCGAGTTGCTCGTGATCGAGAACGAAGTCCATTATGTTCCGGAGCCGCGAACGATCTTCAAACTGGCGCAGACGTTTGAGGTATCTCAACGGCGCTTGATGCAGCTTGCCGGACTGGCCGCCGCGAACGACGCTGGATTGCGGCAGGAGGCCGTCCGATTCGCCGCCCGCTCCGAGGCCATGCATAAGCTGACGCCAGAAGAAAACTCGGCTCTCGAGGCGTTCGTCGCCGTCTTGAGCGAACAGGATCCCAAGCGAGCCAAGTGAAGAACGTCAGCCTCGGACATCGCACGATCGCCGATATCGACGGACAGGTCGACAAGGTCCTTCGGGGCCTTGGCAACCCGGAGCCGCCCATCGATCTGCGTGTCGTCCGGGACCTGCTAAAGCTCGACCGCGGCTACTACTCGACCACCGACGACGGCCTCTTGCGCGAGACTTTCTCGCGCCTAAAGGTCGCCGGCCTTCAAGTTCTGCTTCGTCCGACGATTCTGCGTGACGCGGTCCAGAGCCTCAGCCTAAAGGCACTATATCTACCCGACCAGAAGCGGATCCTGCTCGATCAGGATCTGCCCGTCCTCAAGCACCGATGGAACGAGGCCCACGAGATTGGCCACGACATAATCCCCTGGCACACCGGAATGATGTTGGGCGATACGGATCAGACACTCACGCCCACCTGTCACCAGATCATGGAAGCCGAAGCGAACTACGCCGCCGGCCAGATTCTTTTTCTCGCCGATCGCTTCGTGTCGGAAGCGATCTCCTCGAGCCCGAGCCTTACGTTCGTCAAAAGCCTGAGCAAGGGATTCGGTAACACGATGACTTCCACGCTCTGGCGCTTCGTCGAGCAAGGCCATGGTGGCCGACCGATCGTCGCTATGGTCACGGGCCATCCACATCCGGCGCGGCGCAAGACCGATTTCGATCCTGCTAACCCGTGCCGCTATTGCGTGGAATCTCCTCCGTTCCGCCAACGTTTTGGCTCGCTACCCGAGACCGATCTGTTCACGAAGATCGTCGGCTATTGCGGCGCTCAAAGAGGCGGCAGCCTCGGTCGAAGCGAGGTGCTCTTGGCAGACCTTAATGGTGACCGGCACGTCTTCGATTTCGAAACGTTCTTTAATCGCCACGAGGCTTTGACGCTCGGTCATTGGCTGCGCTTGCATAGCGCGCAGGTCCCCGTGCAGGCCCTCTGAAAACGGTTCGCGAGGAGAGAGCTAGCTTTGGTCCTGCGCTCGGCTCCAGGATCGTGAGCGGCGAGCCCTTTGCGTGAGTGCCTCCGGCGAGCGACACCGGATAGAACGTGCAGCCTCGCTGCGCCAATGGCATAATTTCCGGCCCGAATCAGCCTCGCACCGCAGACCGATCGTGACCAAGCAGCAAAAGAAAAAGCGAAATCATTGGGTGCCGCAGTCGTACCTTCGCCATTTCGCGGCCGATGACGATCGACGCAAGATCTGGATGTTGAAACGGGACAGCGACGACGAACCGGAACTGAAGCCAATCAAGAAGGTCGCGACCGAATTCTATCTTTACGCGCCAAGTGGCCCGAACGGACGTGATTATTCATTCGAAGACAAAATGGCATCGCTTGAGCAAATGTTCGGCGAACCCTTCTGGCATTCTCTGGCCACCGATTATGTCGACCTTTGCGACAACTCGGTGCGCAAAGGACTATCGTTACTTGTTGCCGTAATGCACCTGCGGAATCCCCAGCAGCTTCAGCAGACGCACGTGCTTTATAGGCAAATGGTCGAATTCTATTCGCAGCTTCCGGAACTGCCGGATGCTGTTGAGATCGGCGGCAAGACTTACGAATTGAACAAGGATAGCTGGCCCTCTTATCGCGATGCCAGCGACGATGATATCAAGCGCATGTGGTTGAACAATGTGGGATCGGCAGTGTGGTTAGCCAAGATGCTCATGGACATGCGCTGGGCCATCCTTCTTTCGGAAGAGCCGGTGTTTATCACGACCGATAATCCCGTCATCACGGTCCATCCATCGCTTGCGTTTAAGGGAATCAAGAATTCTGAGACGAGTGTAATGTTCCCGCTCAGCCCTACGCGGTTGCTACACATCGACAACCGGATGGCCGAACCGGATGGGCAGTATTATCCGCTCAAGGCTAATCCCGGCGCCATGAACGGGCTGCTTTGGCGATATGCTATCAATGCAATGTATTCGTCGCGTCATCCCGATCATGTCTGCGCGGAGATATGCGCCGATGCCGAAGAACAAGGATTCGTCTCTGCAGACGAAGAGTCTTGCGGCTCGCCAAGCTAAAGCACAGCGTCGGCGTGACTCGCGGCCTAGGAGGCAGTTCATCGATACTGAGCTAATGCGCTACTTCTATTTGAAACGCACACATCAGGACGCTACGCCTTGAAAAGACTTCTCATTATTCTTGGCGCAGGCAGCAGCATTCCAGTTGGGATGCCGTCCGTTTCAGATCTCGACAGGAAGATGTTCGAATGGAGCGATGACTGGTCTCCAGCTCCAGGGCTGGAGAACTATTACCGCGCCGTCTGGAAGGGAGTGGAGCAGTATTATTTCGCAAGCCCAGACAGCATCAAGCCATCGCCTAACTTCGAGAAGGTCTTGGGGGAAATGGTGGGGCTTGCACATTGGATGACGCCTCCGCCATTCGGAAATGCGCTGCGGCAACTGATCTCTCCAACCGGCGCGCCAATCGGAATGGCCTTCCACGAAGGACGCTATGCCGCGACCGTTGGTATAAACGATCAGCTCACGCATCAACTTGTGAAGCTGGCACAGCACATGCGCGAGCTGTGCAAGGGCGGACCCGTCACACGGCATTGTCGGTTTAGCGAATACGAGGCTCTGTTTAGCGGGCTGCGAAAGCGTTTTGAACTTGGTGTATTTAACCTGAACTACGACAATGCTGCGCTAACCGCACTGCCCGGCGCATTCGCAGGCTTTGATTCCAATGGCCGGTTTTCTGCCGCCGAGGTGCATGAAAGAACAACATGGGATTTTGTGTATCATCTGCACGGCAGCGTACATCATAAGCTGGAGCAGCCCTTTGGGAATCGGATCGACTGGTTTGCCGAGCTCAACGGGACGTTTTTCGATGGTCACGTCGGCAACAGCACGGACACTCGGTCTGACAACAGAGCTTTTCCAAAAACCAGCCTCATCGCTGGTGGGTTCAAGCTCGACCAGCTTTTGGCCGAACCGTTTCTGTCATTCTACGCAGCGCTAATCCGCCGGGTTTATGAAGCGGATGCGATCTTGATTGGCGGCTACGGATTTGGCGACATGCACGTGAACCGTGCGCTGCAAAATCGGCTTGAAGCCAAAGAGTCCCGTCCTCCAGTCGCGGTGCTTACATGGTCTCCCGGCGCAGACCCCATGGAATTCCGGTCCGATGAATGGGGACGGAAGCTAGCTGTTACCCTCCATGCTCCAACACCCTATCGGGAGCCAGGCCATACCTCCCCGCCGCACATTGCAGATTTGATAAGCAGGGGTGGCTTTGAAGTATGTTCGCCCCATCGCGTAGCGATCTGGCATGCTGGGTTTTTGGAGGCAACTCGTCGGCTGGACGCTATCGCAGATTGGCTCGATGGCGCCGCCCAAGATGCCGTTTTGGCGGGTACGTCCTGACTTCAGGTCACCCTCATAATAAGTTCAGCTAGCAGCAACCGGCGACCGTTCCGGGCCGGAGGTTCCAGCGAAAAGCTTCTCCAGAGAACGAATATCCGTTGAGATCGCGGTATTATATTTCTTTCCCAACCTTGCTTGCATAGCAAGGTTCGAAAACTGGTTCTCGGCGACAACGTAGTCGGCGTAGGGCATGACTGCCCCAAACGCCTGCATATCCCGGAAATCATTTTCATCAATCGGGCGGTTCTGGCTTTCGAGCCGCAGCGTTATCTCTCGCTCAACATAATAGGCGGGAACGTCAACAATCATACGGCGCGCAAGCGAACTACCCATGTCCGAGATAGAACGCCACGGAGCCCCAGCCGCCAGCCCGCATGACAGGATGAAATCCATATCGTCGACCATCATGATCGCGCTATAAATCCGTCGGCGCATGGCGAGGCTCTCATTCCCGTCTCGCGCGCGACGAGCTTCAATTCGCTGCCTCAGACGCTCTGCGCCCTCCGAAAACTGAACGACAGCATAGCGCCGGACATCCTCAGGAGTATTCATGAGATAGTCGTAGAGCAGTGCGGCAGGACGGCGCTTGATGAGCGAAACAACTCTTTCAGGGACAGAGAGAATTCGACTGTCACCAGCTTCGGCGACTGCCTCGAAGAAAATATCGGATAAGAACCAGCTCGTTACACGAACTTCGGCAGGCAGCCCATACGCAGAGCGTACAAAATCGCTCAGCTCAATCTCAAGGCGCTTAAAC
This sequence comes from Bradyrhizobium sp., assembly GCF_035935975.1. GTDB lineage: Bacteria > Pseudomonadota > Alphaproteobacteria > Rhizobiales > Xanthobacteraceae > Bradyrhizobium. The sequence goes on along the minus strand of NZ_DASYWN010000064.1, from coordinate 14,946 downwards.
CTGCCGCGAAACACTAACCCCTTGCTCAAAGACGCCTGCAAGAAGGCAAGTTCGTGCCGCTGTCGGCTATCATTGATCTTTTGGGTCTCGTACATATTGGCAAAAGTCAATGGAACTGTAATCGTGCCAGCTGCCACCCCATCGAATAGCCGGGTAAGAATTTCCGACGCTATTGGATGCTGCGCCGGATACTTCGCGGCGCGCGCCAGCTCTATCCATTTGTTTTGGTCGAGATAAACAATCGACATGCCAATTCTCTACCCTCCGGGGTAAGCTAGGGCCGATTCGCGGTTAGTTTACGCTGCCCACCGGATTTTGCCGATGTTTCGAAGGCTCGAACGTCAATGACGTGGAATCCGCGCGCAAAGCCTCCCAAGGAAACCGGCGAGTACATAAGGTGGCTCGGTGAAGACATTGCCCTCTTCCAACAAGAGCGGCCTGACCTACCACAGGGTCGCAACCTCAACGCAAAGACGAGAAGGAAGCTCTTAACCGCCTGGAACAAGGCGCGCGAAGCGGCCGAGCTGGAGGATGCGGGAAAGGTTAGCCCCGAATGGCTAGAGACCGTGAGAAGGTTTCACCGCACCCGAACGCTTACCTCCGCTTCGCCTGGAAAAGCGGTACGGAAAACAGAAAAGAAGTAAAATCACGCCGTGTCGCTGCTCAGCAGACGAGAGCTTCAGCAGGCCTGCGTATACGTATTAGGTCCGTCGGCCATGGCATTTCTTGTACTTCTTCCCAGACCCACAGAAGCATGCCGCATTTACGGGATATTTCTTGCGCGGATGAGGGATCTGCCATTGCGGCGGCGGTGCTTCGAGCCTCATACGCGCAATATGGCGTCGCTGCCGCTGCATTTCCGTTCGCCCTTCCTCGGTTAGCCCGCTTTCATACGGCGCCAACCGCGCCATTTCGGCCTCGGCGGCTTCAAACCTTCCGCTATAGGCAAGTACCACGGCGTATTGGCTGCGCACCGGAATGATGTGGCTCGCCATCTTCATACGAAGAATAGTCGGAAGCAGATTCCTTTCGAAGACATCCAGGGCTCCGATGTAGTCCGCCCGTTCCACAAACTCGTCGACAAGGTCTTGGCCCACCCGGACGTAAGAATCGAGGGCGTGAGCCATCGAATAGAACTTCATCGCGTGAATACGTTCCAAGCGAGACGGACTGCCAAGACGATTGGTGGCCATGGCCTGCAAATCGAGCGTATCAGCGAGATGCTTCAGGTCATCGGTGAGGTCTTCGCTCTGCTTTAGAAGCGGAAAGATTTTATCAGGATTATTGCCTATGACCTGGGCCGGCGTGAGTCCAAGAAGTGTGTAATACTCCGAGATAAGCTGACCGGTGATTTCAAGGCACAGTCTGTAGGCGCCGAGCGAGAAAAGTGCGCGGGCATAATTGTATCGCGCGATGCGGAGATACTCTGGTCGATCAGGAAGCGCTGCCATGACCGTATCCATCGCGGCCTGTGCTCCGGCAACGTCTCCCTGCTGCGCAAGGAAGTTCATGCGCTTCATCGAGACGGCCAGCCTTTCAGATGCGCCCAGGTCATGATCCGCGACCAGCCGCTCCATCAGCGTCAACCTGTCATTCAGAAGTTCGCGATCACCCTTTTTGAACTGCGCGAAGACAAGGCCATCCAGCGCCCAAAACCGGTCTTCGGCACTTACTTCCTCTGAGGCAGCAAAGCGCTCCAGGAAGGCCGTGATCTCCGTCATATACCCGAGTTCATGAAATATCTCGTCCGTTGCCATTTGGACCAGCGGCTTGACCTCATTGATGGCAACGAACATGCGCAGAAGGAGCGAAACGCGTTCAGGACTTCGGTGTTTTGGAAGCTGCGTTAGCAGAATGTCCTTAATTGCGCGCTGGACAACAAGCAGCGCGTCGGAACCAAGACTTTCAAGGTGCGCTCGCCCCAAAAGCCGCATGGCGTCGTGCACCTTAAAGCGATCAACGCCGAAAACCTGCAATATTCCCGCAAGACGAAGTTTGCGGAAGAGCGCCGCAACGCCCCGATCGTCGAGGTGGCAGGAAGAACTAAGGACGGCTACCGCCTCTGCCTGACTGATTGGGATGTCAACCAAGCTCAGCGCGCCGACTGCGCGCTTATCGCCCTCGCCGTACGCATCAAAGATGCGGGCTAGGATTAGCTCTTGCGCGGTCGATACCGTATGCGTTTGTTGCTCCAGCTCGCGGCAGAAGCGCGCAACGCCTCCTTCGTAGCCCACTGCTGCGATCTGGAGTGCGTTTTGGGCATAGAGAGGGAGGCCGCCGGTCAGCTTTATGATTTTGTCGTACGCAGCATAGTCGCCGTGACAGCCAAGGGCGGCCCCCTCGGCCGCGACGGTCTCATTGGTCCATCCGCGCAGGGGCTCCGCCGAGATGCCAAGCGTGGCTTCGAGCGCCGCGATTGCCGGTCCCGGCTGCGCAAGTAGAATAAAGTGAAGATGAGGCGACGGCTCTATAAGGGCGCGGATGTCTGTGTCGGAAATGCGATGGGCATTATCAATCACGACCGTCGCCCGGACATGATCGGCGGCCAAACGTCTGCCGATCGCAAAAAGGATCTGGGGGCCGGTGATGCCCGGCAGAAGGATTTCGCCGAGCTGTACGCCAGCCTTGCCAAAAAGCCTCGCCGCCAATTCGCGGGCGACCGACGAAACAAGGGCGGTACTTGGAACCTCGCTGACGTTGAAGTAAGCGAGGGCGTCGCTTGTATGCAGGGCGGATTGTGACACCCAGGACGTTTTGCCAGCGCCGGAAAAGCCCACTATCAGGCGAATACGTTGATCAGAGACGAGTTCCGGCTCATGATCCTGGGGGCGATAACGGACAGGCGGCGCCGGGAAATCTTGGAGCTGTATGACTAGTTGCTCAAAGGCTTCGGACAATACCGCTACTTTGAATGTATGATCAGTATGTGGCTCTATGCCGGCCGATGCCGACATGACGCGCCCAGCCAGCTTCCAAACCAGAGTTTCCGGTGCCAGCAGGGCGAAAGGCAGCGTGCGGGCCAAATCGCAGCAGGCGGCGAAGGCCTCACCGAGGTTTCGCCATTGGCCCGGTAGCGCCGCTTCGGTTACGGCTGGGCCGCCGGGCCACTGAACCGCGACATCGCTCGGCCATGTCTTTTCGGCCAAGCGCTTTGAAAGCGAAGGGCTTAGCTCAGCATTCGTGGCAATGAAGAATGAAGCGCCGCCCTTGCGAGCGCCGGAGTCATGTTCTTTCCGCAGCGCATCGAAGCGCAGTACAGCTCCTTCGATGTCGCTATACACCAAGGGCTCCCGGCGGGTCTTAACCTGAACATAGAGGCGCCGACCAGGCAGAACAATTTCTACGTCCTCATCGCGCTCAACGATGATATCGGTTGCACCCGCACCGCTGGCGAGAAATAAGCATGCCACCGCGTAGAGATGCTGAAACAGGAAACCGCGATGGACGGCTTCGATCCGCTCTAACTGCTGACTATCTAAAACGGAAGACGTTGGTGAACTTTGGGTCATCTGCGCAGTTGCGATGTGGCGGTGGATCGGTCAGTCAAGATGATAGACAACGGATAGGCCGCTGGCTCCATACAACGGAAACTGCCGGTACGCTCAACCTCTAGCTCCATCGCCATCCATGAGATCGACTAACATCGTGCTTTTCGCTCCTCGAGTTAGCGCGACGTAGAGGTCTTTGTGGGTCCCCCAACTTTTTTGCCAGGCCGGCGAGCGGAGGACGATGGCGTGGTCGAATTCCAGTCCCTTCACCAACAGCGTGCTGCCAATACAACGATGGACATGGTCGCGGCTATGGTATTTTCGTTGAGCAATCTCTTGTGCGTAAAGCGCCTTAAGGCTGGCGCCGTTCTCAAGATGGCCTTCGAGAACGCATTTCAATGCGCTGATGGATTCACTAAGTTTGGGAGGTTTTTTCAGAGTATTGGTTACGTAGTCCAGCAGATCAATGAGGAGCTGCGCGGTCACGCCTTCTTTGTGCTTTGCGCAGAGAGCTTGCCGGTCTACACGCCTGGGGCGTTGGGCCTTGTTTGCGAGGAGCGCTGCGAGAAATCTCTTCTCGTCGGAATCAAGCCCGCCAAACGCCGATTCCAGGAATTCCAAGGCGGCACCAGATTTATCGGCAGCACTCGCATCACTCAGTGCCTGCACTAGGACCTGGAGTACGGTGAGATCATTGGGTTCCAGTACATGAAACCTGTGATTCACAAGAGCGGTTTCGACGGTCGCCGGAAGCCGCCTTGCCTTTGGCCCAATCACACATATCCGGCCCGGCTTTCCATGCGCAATACCGATAAGCTGCCGGCTGAGTTCTGCATAATTGATGGACCGATATTCAACCGGGGAGGCGCGGTATGACGGCTCACGGCCGGCACGGAAATCGCCTCGTGCATTCTGAAGCCACTTACCCAGATTTTCATTCCCGGCCCTGATCCATCGATGTGGCGTGTCGAGTGTTCCCAAATTTATCCCGAACGCGCCCCGAACGTCGGACCATCCCACCAGCTCATCTCGAAAGCCGAAGATGCCTTGAAGATCATCACCAAGCACCCTGCATGGCAGCAAGTTCCTAAGTTCTAGTATCAGTGCATGCATCGACGCTGTGCAGTCCTGATACTCGTCAACGATAACACCTGTGTAAGAGTTTAGAATGCCGTATCGAACAAAGCCCTTCTGCAAGAGATTGCACATGGCGGCATAAACACTTGTCCATTCTGCTACATCTATCGATCCGCGATAGCCGCCGTTGCCGGGATACAAGCGCACCCAACCCCAAGCCCAACCAGCGATCGTATCCACATGGTATTTTGAGCGCTTCACCCCGAGCGAACGGAAGCGCTGACGCAAAGCGTCTACTCCCGCGTGGGTATGCGTCAGGACTAGCTGGCATCCGTCGCAGTAGGTGCCCACCGTACGGACGATGGCCTCCGTCTTTCCACATCCGGCGGCTGCCTCGACAAAGCCTGATCGCGCTCGTGCGATCGCTTGAAAGACGGGATCACTCATTTTGCTGAACCCAGTCCCACAGCAAGGAGAGTCTTGCCTTGAGGATACCGTTGTCAGGAAGCAGCGGGAGCGCAAACTCAAATGCCTTCCGGGCATAGTCGATACGCTTAATCCACTTACCCTTATGCGCCAGATCGCCCAATACCTTCCTAATCACGGAATCTTCTGGCCAGGTGGCAGGATCGCTGGCCAGTTTCAGGGGCTTGACGCGCGGCTCTTTGACGATCGCATCGATCATCGAATCTAGTTGCATTTCGTCATGATTTTCGGCGATTTTTGTGAGCAGGGTCGGCATCGACGTCCACGGCATCTCTGCAAACAGTTGATGCTCTGTCGCATTGCCGGTCTGCCAGTGAGCGACGTGGATACCACGCGCCTGTAGGCTGATAATATCGTCGTCACTCAAATGCTCTGGCGCATCATTGTCGCAAAGAACGGCCGTGCGATAACCAAGTGCTGCGAGGCTTTCGGCATCGGGCTTGATGTTCGATGCACCGTTACTGTTAAAATAAGCTGTGGCCAGGCTCCACACGGGCGCGCTATTTGCGTCGAACCGGTAGACATCATAGGCCCGAAGCAGCCCAATCTCTGTCAGGCCTTCGCACGCAACGATACGATTGCCAAGGAAAGCTTCGGCATTGGTGCGCACCGGCCCCTGAATGCCCGATACTGTGTTGAGACTCTTCACGATAACAGCGCCGGTGCTGTCGCGCCGGCAAACCCATAGCTCCTGCTTGGTCACGTCGAGTTCGCGGATGACCGCAGCTGAGTGGGTGGTAGCAAAAACCTGCTGTTGAGACGCTTTAAGCTTATGCAACAGGCCGCGGATGCGGTAGGGCTCAAGGCCAAGCTCGATTTCGTCGATGACCGCGATGTTCTTGCCGTTGTGCAGTTTCATCTGCATTGCGGCGCCCACGAGCCGCTTTGATCCGCTTCCTTTGTTGCGAAGCGGGACTTGTCCTTCATGCAACGAGATAACGCCGACCCCGATCGAATGACGCTGCACATCGATCTTTGGCGCGAGTTCGCCCAGGTTGACACCGGCATTCCGTGCTTCAACACGAACTGTATCAGCAACGGACTTGCATTGCGCAATGCTCTGTTGGCCGGAGATGTCGCTCTGACGCATTTCGCGCGCCAGCTCAGAGACGACGCCGGTCAGGCTACCCTTCGTACCTTCGCTGAGGCGGGTCAGTATCGTGTTTCGTCCCCAAGTAAACTGGGCGTCGGAGAATAGGTCTAATCGGCTGAGCCCGATTAGTGCCCGCTCAGCCGCATAGATTGGCTTGCGCTCGGTTTCATCGCCGGTATCGCGACCCTTTACGGCAAACCATTTCGGCTCAAGGCTCTTGTCCACACGAAGGCTGACAGAGAATGCAGTCATCCCGTTTGGCTCTACCTCGGGACCATCCGCACCGAGGCCGCATTGGTATCGTGCGAACGTACTTTCTTGAAAGAAGGCTCTGATGTGGGGTTGAGTCTCGTCCCAATCCCCGAGCGTCACTTGAATAACGATATCGTCGTCGACGGCCTGATTAAAGAAATCGGCATCGTCGAAGGCCAATGCCGTGCGCGGAGACAACGCATAATCGAGTGCGGTCAGGATCGTGGTCTTGCACGCATCTCCCGATCCGATGATGCAATTTAGATCTCCCACGATGCGCCACTTGAGAGATTTGATGCCGCGAAAATTGCGAACTTCGAGATGCCTGATCCTCAAGGAAACCGCCTCTGCAATACGATGCCACAATCGGCGACGGCCGAATCCGGCGCGAGAGCTATTCGCGTTCGATCATTTTAGGGATCCGAAGCGAATGGAAACGAGAGAGGACAAACTCGTCTGCGCGGAAAGCGTGACGAATGCGCGCTCGGGTGGAATCGGACCGCTCACCACAATCGTACAGCACTTGAAGGGACTTCGCGCGCTTGAGCTGCGCTGCCCGCTACGGATGGCAACAGGTTTTCATGTGCCATCTAGCAAATTGCAACGCGGCAATGGTTGGAGATGCAGGGTAATATGCTGATAATAAAAGGAAATCTGCTGCAATTCGTAGCAGCGTGTGAGAAGCCCTTGCAATTGAAAAACCCGCCAGAGATAGCCCCTAACTCTCTCATTTCATTTGGAAAATCTTGGTTCTGTCATAGGTTCAAACTTCGAAAGGATCACTGTCAGGCTCATAATCTGAATGTAGGTGGATGGCCTTGAGCGAAGCGACTTCGAAGCTGGATTCCGCTCGCCTAAGTTTACCCAGGATGTCCTCGAGGCGTTCCGATAGCTGTGGGTAATCCGGTCCAGCTCAAAAATATTGGTCCAAACCCTCCGTGCCCTTATCTGCTTCGCTCATCGCCTCTTGTTTCTTCACGCCGCTCCGCATCAACGTCCTGCTCCGCGCCGCGGCGCCGCGTATCGGCAAGTTTCGAAAGCTCGTTCTTCAGCGCATGCCGGCGGGTTTCGACAGCGGGCATATCGTTGACGAATTGCCGAACTTGGCGAGCTAACTCGTGATCTGCTGGCGCTCCAGAGCGCTGTAGCTCGGCGGCATAATCGAGATATCGCTGCCTGATCGCCTCCTGACGGGACTTAATCTGTTCGTCCCAAGGATGTTTGGCAGCCCTGCCACCCCTCACCTCCGAAAGCACCTTCTCCCGGGCAAGCCGATCGACCTCGGGCGTGATCTTACGCTTGCGCATCGCGAGGACCGCCCCGCGATCGGCCTTTCGAACCCGTCCGCGGGTTCGCCGCGGCGTTGCCTCCGCCGCGATCCCGCGAAGCCGGAGTTCGCCAGCAAACCGCTCGCGCCAAGCCTGAAGATCCGCCTTGCGGGGGTTGAGGCGCTTGCCGTCACGGCCGAGTGAGCGGACGGTCAAGTGCACGTGGGGATGCTTGTCGTCGAGGTGCTGCACAAAGACATAGTCGTGCTTGTCCCCGAACGTCTCGATGGCAAACGCCCTGGCCGCTTCCTTGACAGCGACAGCATCGGTACCAGCCGGCATCGACAGAATGATATTGATCGAAAACGATCCATCACGGCGGCGCTTGTCGTCGAGACCGGCATCATCCTCCCAGCGTTGCTGCAGATCTTTCAATCCGGAACGACCCGCCAGCGTCGCGCCCTGCTCTGTTTCCCCATCGAGCTCGCCGTTTCGCGTGATGTATGCAAGATGTGACTTGAGATGCGCCACGTCTTTTGTGCGGCCGGTGATCTTGACCATCACCTCTGGTGCGCGACGAACAATGCGTTCGAGTTTCGCACGCATCGCCGGCGTAAGGCGCCCGGGAGCCGCCGGATCAGGGATATCCCACTCGGCCCGCCGCGGGCGCCGATTGGGCGTTTCCCAGACGTACGAGATCGGCGGAAGATCGGAGGCCAGCCCGGTCGGCCGCGGTGAGCGTCGGCTCATCGCCGTCCATCCCAATAATCTGCGTTGCCGTGTAGGGCATTACGCAATTGCGCCAGCTCTCTTTCGATGACCAGCTTGGCCTCTTGAATGGCGGACAGATCGGGCTCAACCACCCTGCCCTGCAGCACACTGGCGTTTGCGGCGCGCGCGATCTGGTTAATGTTGCCACCGATCCGGTTTAGTTCGCGAACGATCGCGCGAAGCGCCTCGTGCTCGCTCGGAGAATGCTGCACCGGTGACGCCAGTCGCGAGCGCACCAGGGCGACGATCCAGCCTGTTCGGGTCATGCCACGCTGATGTGACACTTCAGCGAGCTGCAGCATCTCGCTCTCGCGAAACCTCACTGTCACCTTCTCCGGCCGTCCGACCGGCAACGCCAAGATGCGCGGCGCTGGCGCAGCTAGTGCCTCAGCAATGAGGCGCCGCAGCAGCGCGGATTTGCCGCCCTGGGTAGCCGCAAACGCGGAGAACTCCGCCGCGACGTCGTCAGAGACGCGAAGCGAGATCAGGGCCATGCAGTCCAATCCCAATCGCGATGTAATACATCGCTGGCGCGAAGCCTATCCTGCACTAGAAAGTGCGAGTCCCTCCACCCCCTCAATGTTGGGTCAAACCAACGAGCGCGGCACTCAAAGCTCGGGAGTTGCTGCAGGTGATATCCAACCCAGGCGACGATCGATGCACAGAATTCCTCCGGGAACGACGCAGCCGTCACCTCAAGTGCTTCTGCTCCACGAACGTCGCCCGTTGAGATCGGCAACACTGGCACCGAGCATGTGGACCGCGGCTTTCCAGCAGCCTCCGGCCTCTCTACAGCGCTGTGGGAGGCGCGTTCGGCCTCCGGCTGCTGCGCTGACGCGCCATCCTTCGGATGGGAAATCCGCTCCGCCGGCGTGCCAAGCGCAGCAGTCTTTCTGGGGAGACAGTCTAAGGCCAGCTTCATGCGAAAATGATCTCTTCGATCGTGATGGTCGATGCCGGCACCTCTTCCGCTTCTTCTGCGCCATCGACTAATAGCACGGCATAGCGTGAGCCTTGAGACGCGAGCCGATCGACGAGAAGGCAGCCGGCGCGCTCTTGGTGGCGCACTCTGATCGTCACTGATGAACTTATTCGCTCATTTCGATGGACCGAAGACTTGGAGCATTTCTCCGCGGCCGCCTTTGCACGGTCTCTCTCTATGGGTCGCAATGCGACTTGCGGTGCGATCGGCCCTCGTGCCGATTGAGATCCAGCGGCACTTTCGCCATCAGCGTGGGAGCCGCCAACTTCGCTGCGAATTTTGCGAGCCAGCTGGCGGGCGTGGGCGTCGGTGAAGCTCTCCTGTGCTGCACATACGGTCTCGACGGCGTTGGGCTGCTCACGCCAAGCCTGGTAGAGCTCATACACAGCACGGATTGACGAGCCGGCAAGCTTCGACCGGAGAAATTCCGGCATACTTTGGACCGACGCGTAGCGAGACACCCAGTCCCTGGACTTGCCGAGCTTGCGCGAGATGTCAGCCTGGTTATCACCCTGCTCCAAGCGGTCCGCGACGAATGCCGCAATTTCGGGGGCGTTGAGGTCATCCCGCTGGATGTTTTCAATCATCTGAACATAGCGATCCGCAGAACCAGCGGCATGAACGAAAGCCGGCATTTCACGGAGTCCGGCGCGCTTGGCAGCGCGATACCGCCTCGCACCCATGACGATCATGTACCGGCCTTCGTCGGTCCCCTGCCGGAGCACGATCGGTTGCAACACGCCATGCTGAAGGACCGATTCCGCAAGCTCATCGAGCTTCTGCTCGTCGAAGCTGCGACGGGGCTGGCCTGGATCTTCGTCAATGCGATCGATGGAGATGGAAGTCGGTCGCCCGGTTGCGGCGACACCATCTTCCGAGGCGTCGATGAGCTGCTTAAAGCTGAGATCAAGCGCCATGTGCCGTCTCGTTCATCTGCGCGACGATCTTGGCGAGAACATCACGGATTTCGCGACCAGCCTCCTGCGCAGAGCGGCGCTTGAGCTTCCAGACCGGCAGGCGTTCCGCAACAGCCTCAGCGTAGCCATCCCTTGCAACGATCTGGCCGGGGAAGACATATTTACCGGCCTCGCGCAGCAATTGCTCAAGATGCGTCCTTTGACGAGGCGATTTCGTATTGAAGTTCGAAGGCAGCAACCCGAGGAACTTCGTGTCCTGGCAACCATAACGCCTCTGGACGCCGATCACGGTCTGCATCAGACCTTTGACGCCCTTGATCGAATAGTCCTCCAGATAGATGGGGGCCAGCACATGCGACGCCGCAACCAAACAGCCGACACTGCGCAGTCCAAGTGATGGCGGCGTATCGATGACGCAGGCATCGAATTGATCCGACGCGATAGCGAGGTTCTCTTGTAGTGTGGTTATGGCGGCGGCAGTGCTGCGATCGAGATCAGTCAGCGAGCTATCGGCCGGTGCAAGCGTTAGGCCTTCGTCTTCCCGAGGTACGATCCGTATCCCCGGCTTGAACAAATCCGCGGCTAACGTTGAACCGGCGTATTGTCTCAATGTATCGGACGCATTGCTCTGCGCATCGACGTCGATCACGAGAACGCGGAGATTTGCTTCCGCCATAAACCAGGCCAAATGCACGGCAAGTGTTGTCTTGCCGACCCCGCCCTTTTGATTGTTGATGACAATTGTCTTCATCTCAAAATCCGGAATGGGTCTGGCGGCGCTGGGTTCATGTCCTCGTCCATCGTTTCGTGAAGGTGTTGGTTTGAACCAACAGCGATTGCGAATCCGATCACCGGAACGATCCCGAAATTCAGCCGGCGAATCCCCTGCCAGAAGAGTCAGGTCAGTAGATCGCCAACGGAAGGAACAATTTCCAGCAAGCGCGGCTGGGACCGTGCTCGTTGCTGGACCACGGCTTTCGACCCGCTCGCGAGAGGATCGTCACGCGAATGCGCGGAGACCGCTTGCGGGCTCCGGGAGCGCCGCCGCGGCGGCGCGAGTAGAGCCGTCCCCGGAGGGGCTCGCCCAAGCGGACACTGCTGCAAGAATGGGCCGCCGGATGCCCGACCTATCCTCCGAGATCGGCGTTCAGCAGCGCATAATCCTCGCTCCGGCAACTGCCGCCTCCGCCGACGGGACGCCAGAACCGGTACGATTGGATGGAGACATGATCTTCACAAGCGTGCTCTGAGCAGGCGTTACCGCTCGCGGCGAAAGGGCCTCTCCCTTAACTCTGAGCCTGGACCGCGTTGAATTGGTGAGTCTTTGCAAGGCTTCCGAGGCGGTCCTATTTGTTGAATGGACCGTTCAATCGCGAATTGGCTGCGATCTCTTGGCGTAGCTTTAGCTTGTCCAAAGCAAATGCATTGTCGCAAATGACGCAATGCGTTAGACTTAAAGCTCAAAATGTCGCCGCTGATGGGACAGCAGCGCTAGTGTCGAGGTTGTCTGATGGACCACCGAACAAACCACGCCACCTGGAAGATCACGCATATTTCGGACGAGCTCGGGTTCGTCGAGGAAGTCGTTCCCGTTGCGAAGCTGGACGCACGTCTTTCGGAGCTGCGCAGCACGTTGACGACCCGCCGCGTCATGGCGGAACCGATATCCGCAGACATGCAATAGCACCCGGATCTAGGGAAGCGGTGCATCGCTTTAGATTGATACCGCTGTCGATATCGTAGACCTACTTGTGCACTTGTGAAAAACGACAAGAACTACTCGTGACTTGGCCTGGTTCGCGAATCCAGTTCGTTAATTCTAGAGCCGTTTCGCGAAACCTTGCACCAGTTCGCGAAACCGCGCGCACCGATAGCTGTCCACGCAGCCGACTAGCAATGTCACTGATCCGCATTCGAGCCGGATCGGCACGAATGTCCAGACCATGGGGCAAACCTTCGATGGCAGCGCAGAGGCAGTCAAAGCGTTCAGACGGCTGGAACGCGCCAAGCGGAGGCGCGGTCATGATGCAGCGGACGGGGAACGGTCATGCAGTCTTTCGGGGATTGTGGCTCTCTCCGTAATGCCGGCTCTATCTGTTCCACGACCTTGATGTCAGACGAGCAAAATCGAAACAAGACGGAGCTCGTCCAATGACGACTGCCAATGAGATCGCCGAAAAGATTGCAGCCGAGAACGACCTGATAAAAGCTCAAGCGAAATCCATAGTCGATAGCGTGTTCAAGGCCATCGCTGATGCGGCCGTCAGCGGAGCCGAGACGAGCCTTCCCGGGTTCGGCAAGTTCAAGGTCAAGGATAGCCCCGCCCGCGAGGGCCGCAATCCGTCAACCGGCGCAACGATTGCGATCGCAGCTTCCAGAAAGATGACGTTTACACCTGCCAAAGCGATGAAAGATGTTCTGAACGGAGGAGCGGCCCCAAGCGACGGCGTCGCAAGACGCAAGACGAGGGGGCTTATGCCCCCTCCCCGGCTGCAAGCGCTTCGTCGCGTTGGCGGATGAGCTCGGCCAATTCGAGTTCGAGCGCCTTGCGCTCCGCTGGCGTGAATACGCAGTCGCGCAGCTCGGCTCGCAATTCTTCAATGATGTCGATGGTCATGATTGCATCTCCGGTCGAAGGGAAGCAGGCCCCGCCTTGCGGCGGAGCCCACTGACTGAGCTTCAGTCCCGGTTCGGACGAGACCAGATCAGTTGGAGACCTTCCGCACCTTCGACCTCGGTCAGGGTGGCGTAGATCGGAGCGGGGAAGCTCGGATCGTCCAGCTTGACGGAGAGGTAGTCGCGCTCGGTGTCCTTGGCGGTCTTCTGCCAGGCAGCACCCAGCTCGACGTTGCCTGAGTAGATGCGGAAGTGCGGTCCCTTGTCGGAAGGGTTCTCGACGCGGATCAGCTTGGCCTTGACGTTAAGGTTGAGCGTCTTGATCGCGCCGGAGAAGCCGTTGCCCGTGGAGGTGAAGGTGCCGATGGTGGCCATTGTCTCATTCCCTTGGTTTTCTCGGGCCGCGCCTATCGCGACCTCGATGGCGGTCGTGAGACCGAAGGCGATCGACCTGCACCCGGAGGGCCGAAATGAAATGGAGGGCGGCCGGCAGCGACTTTCTTGGACCGCGAGGAATGGCGCGCAGCGCCAGGGGAAGAAAGTCGAGGACGGGCGTTGCAGGGACAAGATCGAGAGGCCGCGAAGCGGGATCGGCCTTCGGTCAGACCAGCCTCTATCGAGGACGCAGATGGGTGCGCCCGTCGCGAAAACACATGGAATGAAGACGGACGGCCCTATGTGCCATTCGGATCTCAGGGCAACGAGCGTCGCAGCGAAACGTCGTTCACCATAAGCAGGCCACCCAAGCGCCGGGTCATCGCCTACGAGGGAAACTATCGCTGCCAGCAACGTCGGCGCACCTGTCGAAGTGGCTATCGCAAGATCGATAACGAGGATGCCGCCGCTCTCGCCATACGGATGCAACCCGGTCCTCCGCATCCATGCGACCGACACGCCCTGCGAGGCGTGAAACGGATGCTAGCGTCACTGCACGTGCCGGCCGCCGAGTCGACGATTCCGCCGGCACGCGCGATGGAACGTAGCTTGGCGTGCGGGTTGCAACGCCACAGCATTGGTGCGGGTTGTGAGCACGATCGAAGTCGACAGCGATCCGGCTGCCGGGCTCGATTTCGGTTCGAACGTTACTTGGCCGGCGGTCGCAGCGGGCTTTCCGCCCATTTCCGGGCGGCGGGATCGCGCAGCGGGTCGTCTTCGCAGGCCAGGCAGACGTAGCGTGGCCGGCCCGGCGCGACGTCGTCGGGCACAGCCGTCATCGGCTTCCCGCACTTCGGGCACACCTTCCGGCTCAGGTAGAGCGGAGTCATGGTTTTTCCCTGCCGCGACCAGCCTAGTTCCCGGTGCACCGCGAGCACAAGTGGATCGCCGAAAATTGCCTTCATTCATCAGACCGCTTGACGTTAAGGGCGTCTCGCTTTGAAATCCGGTTTTCAGTGATGTTGCGGGGGTGGCGTCGTGGAAGATTTTTACAGGGGCTTCGCGCAGCGGGCTCGCGATCTGGCCGAGAACGCGGACCCGTTCACCAAGCGGCGGCTACTCGACCTGGCCCAACGATACGACCTGAAGAGCAGACCAGGATCACCCGGCGGACGATCCATCCCGCCCCCGCGTGCAACGCCACCGACCGTGCTGTTCTCCGGCTCCGGCGAGGCCTGACGAAAAGCTCGCAGTGCAGATCGTGGGCGCGCTGTTAGTCGATGTTCTGCCGCTCCCCGTCTCCTTCCTTCACATCGCGCCACGGTGCCGCCCGCGCCCTCCGGCGGCATCGCTTCTATCGAACCATCGAACACTTCAATCGCGCCCGCAGTGCAGTTCGCGTCCCGCGGTTCCGGAGACGCAGTCGCAGGGCGTCGGAACCGCTCGCTGCTAGGAAACCTGTTTATCATTCGCAGTCTTTTGCTTCTTCCAGAGCGCCATGATCTGCGGTCCGATGGAATAATTGCCGGCCCTAGCTTTCGCCGTAAGACCCCGCAGGTATCCGCCCGGGCTTTTGACCTCCGCCGAGCGTTGCAGGATCGCGGCGATCGTAACCGCTGCA
>NZ_DASYWN010000063.1:0-102240 GCF_035935975.1 Bradyrhizobium sp. | reverse complement strand
TGCGGCTTCACCTGTATGCCGCTGTGCAGTTCTTCTGCGTGTGCTGTCGCACAGCGGACCGTGGGTGCCAGCCGGCACCCGGCCTTCCCTGCGCCCTCCTGGGAAAGAGGGTGAAGAGATCAAACAAAGCTCGGGTGAATTAAGCCGCGAGAATGCGAAGGCGTGTCTGCAAGACCGTAGGATGGGTAGAGCGAAGCGAAACCCATCATGCTTCCGCGAGGACGATGCGCGATGGGTTTCGCTTCGCTCTACCCATCCCACGACGATGTGGGGACAGCGGTGCGCCACTTCCGCTCTCGTGCCCCGGACGCAGCGCAGCGTCACTTCGACGGTGCGCTGCAGAGCCGGGGCCCATGTATCTGCATCGTACCGTGCCACCTTCTGGGTTCCGGCTCTGCGCAGCAACGCTTACGCGTTGCAGCGCGTCCGGGACACGAGATCCGAGCACGCTTCGAACGCCGCCGCCCTACCACCGATAGCTCAACGTGCCGATCACCTGACGCCGCTCGCCGGCGTAGCAATAGCCGGCCTGGCAGGTCGCATACTGCCTGTCGAACAGATTGGTGGCGTTCACGCGCATATAGGCGCCGCGGAAACTCCGGTCGAGCTTGCCGAGATCGTAGTCGATCACGGCGTCGAACAGGGTCTGCGCCGCATTCTCGAACGTATTCTGGTCGTTGCCGAAATTGGCGCCGATATAGCGCACGCCGAGGCCCAGTCCCAACCCTTCGACCGGCGTGCCCGACTGGAACGTGTATTTGCCGAACGCTGCGAACGAATCCCTGGGGATGCCGGAATATTCATTGCCGGTCGTATCGGTATTGCCGCGCGTGATCATGACGTTGAGATGAGTATAGGCCGCGGTGAGATCGAAGCCCGGCTTGAGCGCCAGCTTGGCCTCGAGTTCGAGGCCCTTGGATTCGACCTGTCCGGTCGCCGCCTGGAACGCGATGTCGTCGGGGTTGGTGCGCAGGACATTGTCCTGCTTGATGTCGAACAAGGCGGCGGTGAGCAGCAGCGGAACGTTCGGCATCTGGTATTTGACGCCCACTTCCGTCTGCTCGCCGGTGGTCGGCTTGAACGTGGCCCCCGTCACGTCAACGCCGGTCTGCGGGCTGAACGAGGTGGCGTAGCTGACATAGGGCGCAATGCCGTTGTCGAAGAGATAGCTGAGGCCGGCGCGGCCGGTGAACGCGGAAGGCTTGGAGGTTTGCGGCGTTCCGTCCAGCGTCGTCGTCGTGCTCTGCGAGACCCAGCTCTGGCGGCCATTGAGCGTCAGGATGAATCCGCCGAGCCTGGCCTGCTCCTGCGCGTAGATCCCGACCTCGTTGGTCGATTGCTTGGTGAAGATCGAAAATGCCGGCGAGGCGATCGCCTGGGCGCCGTAGTTCATGGTCGCAAGATTGAGGTCGGGCGCCGACCCGTACCCGATCTTGTCATCGTAGCGGGACTGACTGTAGTCGACGCCGAACAGCACGGTGTTCCTGATCGCGCCGAGCGAGAACTTGGCTTCGGCCTGGTTGTCGAGGGTGGCGGTCTTGAGATTGTCCACGATACGCCAGGCGGACCGCGAGGCGGTCTGGGTCGCGGTGTCGAGCGAATCGATCTGGGTGTATTTCGCGTCCACGCCGACCTGATAGAACCGGAAATTCTGCCGCACGGTCCAGGTGTCGTTGATATTGTGCTCGAACGCATAGCCGATGCGGAACTGCTTCTGGTCCATCGCGCTGAACGCCGGATCGTTCGAGTAGATGTTGGTCAGCTTCCCGTCCGCCGTCCGGGCGTTTCCGATGCTCGCAGCAGTGCGGCTGCTCTGATATTCGCTGAGGATCGTGAAGGTCGTGTCGAGGTCGGGCTTCCAGGTCAGGGCAGGGGCAATATAGGCGCGGTCGTCGTCATTGCCGGGAAACCAGGTCTTGGCGTCGCGCAGCAAGCCCGTCAGCCGGTAGTAAAGCTGATCGCTGCCGGGCACCGGGCCGCCGACGTCGAAGCTGCCCTGGTAGCGATCGTAATTGCCGGCCTGCAATTGCACCTCGCCGAACGGCGTCTGCGTCGGCCGCTTCGTCGTGACATCGACGATGCCGCCGGGAGAGCCGAGGCCGTAGAGACCGGAGGCGGGCCCGCGCAGAATCTGCACGCTTTCGAGACCATAGGGCTCGATCTTGGGAATGGCGAAGTTGCCGCCGCCCTGGCGCAGGCCGTCGCGATAGATGCCGGTATACGTTACGTCGAAGCCACGCATGGAAAAGGCATCGAAGCGCGGATCGTAGCCGAACGCGGTGGTGGTGACGCCGGGCGTGTAGTTGACGGCGTCCTTGAGCGTCTGGACGTTGCGATCCTCGAGCTCCTTCTTGGTCACCACCGAGAGCGATTGCGGCGTCTCGAGCAGCGGCGTGTTGGTCTTGGTGCCGGCGGAACTGGTGGTCGCGACATAGCCAACCGGTGCACCGGCTGCGCCGCCGGCCGCTTGCGAAGCGCGCTCCTGGCTGGCCGTCAAATTGGCGCGCCGGTTCGTCGAAGCAGCGCGAGACGATCGGGTGCGCTGACTGGACGCTGCCGCCGTGCTGCGCGGCTTCGGCGCACTCGGCGCCTCGACTGTGACCGGCGGCAGGTTGCTGCTCTGCGCCTGCGCCCGGGACGGCAATGCTTCAACAGATACGAATACGACCGAACCCAACATCGTCGCGTTGATTGCAGCTGCGCTGCCAAACCAACGATGTTTCCTCTCCAACAAAGCAACGCCCACCGATGATGATCCCCAATTTTCGTCGACATGATTCACTCGCACGCGTGCAGCGGTGTGCTGACGCGCGCAGAGCGATGCGGACTTCTATTGGTGACGCGTGCCGAATTCCACACGCGCAAAATAGAATTGCTTGAACGTGCGGTGAGCGAGTTTGGAATGATTCAAGTTGCGTTCGAGGAGTGCGTGATGGTGCGCGGCAAATTCCTGCACGCCCACATCATGCGTTGGCGCGCGATGCCAACATTCGATCGACGAGATGTCGCTGAATGCGACAGCATGTCGCTGGCGGTCTCACTCATCGAGGCCACGTTCAGTGTGACGGCAGGCGACTCACCAGGAGATCGGAATAAAGAGTCCGGGCATTGCTCAATGTTGCTGAACGTTGGCGGCGTGGGAACGCGTGCGGTCTCGTTCGACGCCGATGCATGCCCGTGATCGCCGGCGCGGCCGCGCCCGTGCCGCGCGATGCGATTGACCGCGCGAATGAAATTCAACGCGCAGAAACATGCGGCAACTTCAAAGCCACATCGCGGCCACAGCTCTCTCGTTTGAGAACAGGCAGGGTACTCTCGAGGTGTGGAATGTCGTTGTTGCGGGCCTGGCTGATCGTGGCGGTGCTGAGTGGCGTACCGGTTGCGAGTTCGTTTCCCTTGGCGCTGCTGCCGCAGCCGGCCGCCGCGCAGACCGTGGAGACGATCGTCGTCGAGGGCAATCGCCGCGTCGAGGCCGAGACGGTCCGCTCCTATTTCAGGCCTGGTCCCGGCGGTCGCCTCGATCAGCCGGCGATCGACGACGGCCTCAAGGCGCTGATCGGGACCGGCCTGTTCCAGGACGTCAAGATCAACCAGGCCGGCGGCCGCATCGTCGTGTCGGTGGTGGAGAACGCCGTGATCGGCCGCATCGCCTTCGAGGGCAACAAGAAGATCAAGGACGAGCAGCTCACGGCCGAGATCCAGTCCAAGGCGCGCGGGACCTTCTCGCGGGCGCTGGTGCAGTCCGATACGCTGCGGATCGCCGAGATCTATCGCCGGTCCGGCCGCTATGACGTGCGCGTCACGCCCGAGATCATCGAGCAGCCCAGCAATCGCGTCGATCTCATCTTCACGATCGAGGAGGGCGTCAAGACCGGCGTCAAGTCGGTCGAGTTCATCGGCAACAGCGCCTATTCGGCCGCGCGGCTGCGCGACGTGATCAAGACGCATGAGAGCAATTTGCTCAGCTTCCTCGGCAACAATGACATCTACGACCCCGATCGGGTTGAGGCCGATCGTGATCTGATCCGGCGCTTCTACCTCAAGAACGGCTTCGCCGACGTCCAGGTCGTGGCCGCGCTCACCGAATACGATCCGGACAAGAAGGGCTTCCTCGTCACCTTCAAGATCGAGGAAGGCCAGCAATACCGCGTCGGTTCAGTCGACTTCCGCTCCAGCATTGCCAATTTCGACGCGGCCTCGCTGCGCTCCTATTCGCGCGTCGGGGTCGGTTCGCTCTACAACGTGGAATCGGTCGAGAAGTCGACCGAAGAGATGCAGATCGAGGCGTCACGCCGCGGCTATTCCTTCGCCGTGGTGCGGCCGAGCGGGGATCGCAACTTCGAGGCCCACACCGTCTCCGTCGTGTTCAACGTCGACGAGGGGCCGCGCTCCTATATCGAACGCATCAATCTGCGCGGCAACACCCGCACCCGCGATTACGTGATCCGCCGCGAGTTCGACATCTCGGAAGGCGATGCCTACAACCGCGCGCTGGTCGACCGTGCCGAGCGCCGCCTGAAGAACCTCGACTACTTCAAGAGCGTCAAGATCACCACGGAGCCGGGCTCCTCCAGCGACCGCGTCATCCTGATCGTCGACATGGAAGAGAAATCGACCGGCGACTTTTCGATCTCGGGCGGCTATTCCACCACCGACGGCGCGCTTGCGGAGGTCTCGATCTCCGAGCGCAATCTGCTGGGCAAGGGGCTCTACGGCAAGGCGTCGGTCAGCTACGGCCAGTATTCGCGCGGCATATCGCTGTCCTTCGTCGAGCCTTACTTGCTCGACTACCGGCTGGCCCTCGGATTCGACACCTATTGGCGCCAGCAATTGTCGAACAGCTATACGAGCTATGGCGTGACGACGCTGGGCTTCTCCCCGCGCATCGGCCTTGCGCTGCGGGAGGATACCACGCTCCAGCTCCGCTATTCGCTGTATCAGCAGAGCATCACGCTCGCGAGCGCCTACAACAACTGTAACAACAACGCGTCGAACAGCTCGCTGGCCTTCAACCCGACACCGGCCTACATCAAGAACGTGCTCGGCGGCGTGGATCCGACCAACGCCACGGATTCGGGCGTCTATGGCTATGGCTGCTATGGCGACGGCGAATCGAGCCTGCCGGTCCGAAAGGAACTCGCGAACGGCGCGACCTGGACGTCGGCGATCGGCTACACGCTGAACTACAATACGCTCGACAACACCAAGAACCCGACCGACGGACTACTGGTCGACTTCCGGCAGGATTTCGCCGGCGTCGGCGGCGACGTGACCTATCTGAAGACCGCGCTGGACACCAAGTACTACACGTCGCTGGTGTCCGAGATCGTCAACGTGATCCACCTTCAGGGCGGCATCCTCAACAAGATCGGCAACAACGATTTGCGCATGCTGGATCATTTCCAGATGGGACCGAACCTCGTGCGCGGCTTCGCCTCCAACGGCATCGGTCCACGCGATATCAGCTACTACAATTACGGCGCGGCCGGCGATGCGCTCGGCGGAACGAAATACTGGGGCGCGTCGATGGAGCTGCAGATGCCGTTCTGGTTCCTGCCGAAGGAAGTCGGCCTCAAGGGCGCGGTCTATGCCGATGCCGGCTCGCTCTGGGGTTACCAGGGGCCGACGTCGTGGGCAGCCACGGGCGAGGTCAACACCAAGGCCTGTCCGACCTGCGGATTGCAATATGACGACGGCAACACGGTGCGCTCGTCCGTCGGTGTCGGCCTGATCTGGGCCTCGCCGTTCGGCCCGCTGCGCTTCGACTACGCGGTGCCGATCACGAAGGGCAAATACGACATCGTCCAGGAGTTCAGGTTCGGAGGCGGCACCTCATTCTAGGAGGCGGAGCTGCGGGGCGACGTCGCGGCAGTCGTCGTGCATTTGTGAAAATCCGTGATGGGGTCCGCGTGCCCGCGCGTGGACAGCCATCGGCGGATGTCCGATAATGGCCCTGCAATCTGCAGGACCCTGTGGCCTGCACTTGCGCTCCCACAGAAGGACAATCCACATGACACAGGCAGGCGCCTACGGGGAGAGGCTTGGCCAGTTCCTGCGTTTGAAGGATGCGCCGCCCGCTTTGGTCGTGCGCTCGCTGCGCAGCGCCGAGCTTGCGGTCACCGAGACCCGGAATGACCGGCCCGTTCCCGGCCTGTCCGGGTCGCTGGCCGCCGAAGATGCGTTTCTGGTCAGCCTGAAGCTGCACGACTATCCGGATTGCGAGCTCTGGGAGCGCGGCAAATCAGTCATGACGGCCGACGTTCACGCCGGCACGACCTATCTCTACGACCTCAAGCGCGACCCGCGCTACGTGATCGACAAGCCGTTCCACTCGCTGTTTTTCTACATTCCACGCTCGGCGCTGGACAGCATCGCCGAGCAAAGCAATGCGCCGCGGATCGACGAGCTCGACTGCCAGATCGGCGTCGGGCATGACGATGGCATCATCCGCCACATTGGCGCCTCGCTGCAGGAGAGCCTGCGTCGGCCGGACGAGGCCAATCAGCTTTTCATCGACCACATGATGCTCGGGCTCACCGCCCATGTCGCCCGGACCTATGGCGGGCTTCAGCGCACCTCTGCGCCCGCGCGCGGCGGTCTTGCACCGTGGCAGGCCAAGCGCGCCTGCGAGCGGCTCGAATCGGATCTCGGTGGCAAGCTCTCGCTGCAGAAGGTGGCGGCCGAGCTCGATCTGTCGGTCAGTCACTTCTCGCGCGCGTTCCGGATCTCCGTCGGCCTGCCGCCGCATCAATGGCTGCTGCATCAGCGCGTGAAGGCCGCCAAGCAGTTGATGAGCGTTCGCGACCTGCCGCTGTCGGAGATCGCGATGTCGGCCGGGTTCGCCAACCAGAGCCACTTCACGCGGGTGTTTTCCGCGATCGTCGGCCTCAGCCCCGCCGCATGGCGCCGCGAGGCACTGGGCGCCCCGAGCGGCGAGGCGTAAAGCGGCATCCTCAGCGGCGCCTGGCGAGCGAGATGGTATAGGCGGCGCGGCGCGCGGCGAAGATCTCGTCCGGGGGATGACCGATGCCATCGGCCAGATTGGCCGGATTGAAGATCGAGGCGTCGCAGGCCGGATCGGGCTCAAAGGCCGTGATCACGATGGTGCCGAGGCGCACCTCGTCGCGATTGTCCTCGTCCGGCCAGCGCATGGTGACGTCCATGGTGGGATCACCGGGGCGGTCGAGCAGGGCCATGACGTTGAAGCGGACATGGCCGGCGGCAATTCGCTTCCCAAGATCGTCGTGCAGGAAATCGGCCGGCTTCGCCTTGGCCTCGTCCTCGCTGAGTGTGATCTCGCCGCCGGCCGGAACGACCTTGAACTTGATGAAACGCGTCTCGCCTTGCTCGTTCGTGGCCGGAAAGGCGTGCACGCCCCAATACATCGTGCCGGCAAGACTTCCGGGCAGCTGCCGCGCGGCGATGTAATTGGCCTGATTGAGCGTTTCAGGATTGGCCGCCGAGAAGGCTTTCACCTTCGCCATATCAGGCTTGCCGTCCGGCCCCGGAATGCGGGCTTCGAGGAAGGCCTGCATCTGGTCGAGTGTTCGCGCGAAATGCACGGGCGCGCTCTCGACGAGAATATCCGAACGGTGATCGTCGTCGCCGAGCTTGAAGCTGAAGCCGCGCAGCACCAGATTGTTGGTGTCGGCAACACCGGGATTGCCGCCGCCGACCGAGAAGCGCGCCAGCACGCGCGACGGCTTCGTGAAGCTCAGGGATCGCGTGATCTCTCCGGCCCGGTCCGATGGAGTATAGGTGCCGCGAACGCACCAGCCCTTGGCGAAGCTCGCGCGGACCTTTGGCGGATTGCCGGCAACGGCCTTGAGGGCGTCGACGATGGAGGCAGGCGTTGCGGTGCCCTTCGGGCTATCGGACATGGCAGGAATTGATCTCTCGCGTGTGCGAGCGAGATTCTAGTCGCGCTACGGGCCCGCGGTCTTTCCCAAAGCGATCGGGTTTTGCCCGATCCGGCTCAAGACAAGTGCCTACCTATCAGGGAATGGTCGGCTGCGTCTCCGTCAGCGGCACCCAGCCGTCCTCGCTACGCTGGAACAGCGGGCAGCCGTAGACAGCCCGAACCGGAAGCGGCGCCGTCGAGGCCTGCCAGCGGTTGGTCTGCTTCATCGCGACGACCATGCCGGCGATCTCGGCGCCGATCGTCTGCAACAGGCGCACGGCGGCGATCGCGGTCGCGCCGGTCGAGATCGCATCGTCCACCAGCACCACCCTGCGGCCTCCGATGAAAGGCAACAGGTTCGGATCCAGCCGCAGCCTCTTACCGGCATCCGGGCTGGTGATTGAACTGACGGGCTCGGACAGCGCGTCGTCGTACCAGAATTTGCGGGAGTAGCCGAGCGGGACATAGCGCGGCTGTCCGAGTCGTTCGGCAACCTCGGATGCGAAGGCAAGACCGAGGGTCGGCAAACCCACGATGATCTCGGCATCGAAGGCGCGCGCTTGCGTCGCCATGTGGTCTGCCAGCGCCGCGACGACGAGGTGTGACGCCTGGTTGGCGATGAGCGAGGCGACCGCGCGATCGCCATCAGGCAGTTGGCGCAGTGGCAGAACGAGGATGCGGCCGCAGGGCAGGGTGACGGGATAGCCGAAGCGATAGGGCGGCGTCGGCGAAAAGCGCGTGGGGATGTCCGGCGTCAGCTCCTGCCAATAGCCGGTGGTGGCTTCCGTATAGCTGTCGCTCGCGCTCATGATGCAGGCATTGGATGTCTAACCGGCGAGAATGCGCCGGCAGGCGTCGACGAAGACCTGCGCGCCGGTGACGATGTCGGCGTCGGCGGTGTTTTCGGTCCAGTGATGGCTGATGCCGCCGATCGATGGCACGAACAGCATGCCGGCCGGCATGACGGTCGCGAGCATCTGCGCGTCGTGGCCCGCGCCGCTGGGCATGCGGATGGAGCGTCCGTCGGCAAAGGCCTTGCTGGCGGCCTCGATCGCGTCCTGAATGCCCGGGTTCATCATCGCGGGCGCGCCGGTGCGGATTTTCTCCACGTTGACAGTGCAGGGGCCCTTGGCGCTGGCCTCAGCCGCCATGGTCTGCAACAGCTCCTCCAGGCGCGCGATCACGGCCGGGTTGTCGTCGCGGATCTGGAACAGCATTTCGGCGCCGCCGGGGATGATGCTCGGCGCGCCGGGATCGAGGGTGATGCGGCCGGTGGTCCAGACCGTGCGGGGACCGCAGGCGCCCGGAAACCGTTCGTCGATCGCGACGCAGAATTTGGCCAGGGCCAATCCGGCATCCTTGCGCACGGCCATGCGGGTGGTGCCGGCGTGATTCTGCTCGCCGATGAAATTGATCTTGTATTGCCAGATGCCGACGATGGATGTGACGACGCCGATCGCGAGCTTGCCGCTCTCGAGAGTGTCGCCCTGCTCGATATGTGCCTCCAGATATCCGACGTGCCGTCCCGGCTCGACGGCGACGCGCGCGCGTCCCGCAAGCCCCATGTCGGCGAGCGCATCGCGCATGGTGCGGCCGCTGGTGCGGTCGCGCGCGGCGTCGATCTCGGCCTCGGTGACCTGCCCGATATAGGAGCGCGAGCCGAGGAAGCTGCCGAAATGCCCCTCCTCGTCGCACCAGGCGGCCACTTCGACGGCGCCTTTGACGCCGGGATCGATATTGAGAACCCGCGCGGCTTCGAGCGCGTAGACGACGCCGAGCGGGCCGTCGAGCCAGCCGGCGTAGTTCTGGCTTTCCAGGTGCGAGCCGGCCAGGAGCTTCGGCCCCGGCGTTGCGCTGGTGCCGAACACGTTGCCGATGCCGTCGGTCGTCGCGGCAAGGCCGGCGCCGGGCAGCTTTCGCACGAGCCATTCGAGCGACAGCTTGTGCGGCTCGGAGAAGGTCGGCTTGTGCACGCCGGTCTTGTAGGCGCCGATCGCGCGGAGCGCATTGAGGTCGGCGAGGACGCGTGCGCCGTCAACGGAAGGACGATGGTCAGGCATGTTCGGCAACCTTCAGCGCCTCGGTGCGGATTTCCTCGACCAGCCGCTCCTTGAGCTGGACGAATTCCGGCGTGGTCTTGATCTTGTAGGAGCGCGGATGCGGCAGGTCCACATTGATCTCGGCCTTGATCCGGCCGGGGCGCGCGCTCATGACGATGACGCGGCTGCCGAGGAAGATCGCTTCCTCGATGTCGTGGGTCACGAACAGCACGGTCTTCTGGTCGCGCTCCCAGATGCCGAGCAGCATCTCCTGCATCAGGGCACGCGTCTGGTTGTCCAGCGCGCCGAAGGGCTCGTCGAGCAGCAGGATCTTTGGGTCGTTGGCGAGCGCACGGGCGATCGCCGTGCGCTGTTGCATGCCGCCGGAGAGCTGTTTGGGCCAGTGGTTCTCGAAGCCGGACAATCCGACCTGGCGGATCAAGGCATCGGCGATCTTGTGGCGCTCCGCCTCGGACACGCCGCGCTCGCGCAGGCCGAAGGCGATGTTCTCGCGCACGGTCAGCCAGGGGAACAGCGTGTAGGACTGGAACACCATGCCGCGATCTGCGCCGGGGCCGGTGACCTCGCGCCCATCGAGCGTGACGCGGCCGCTGCTCGGACGGTCGAGACCGGCGACGATACGCAGCAGCGTGGACTTGCCGCAGCCCGAAGGGCCGAGGATGGTGACGAAGTCGTTGTTGCCGATGGTGAGGTCGGTCGGCTCCAGCGCCCGCGTCGGCGCATTGCCGTGGCGTGCCGGGAAGGTGCGCGAGACCTGCTCGATCTTCAGCGTGGTCATGCGAGCCTCCACGGAAACAGCCAGGCGTTGAACGCCTTGAACATGAAGTCCGAGAGGAGGCCGATCAGCCCGATCACGATGATGCCGAAGATGATCTGGCCGGTGTTGAGCAGCGCCTGGCTGTCGGTGATCATGTGACCGATGCCCGAGGACGAGCCGATCAGCTCGGCGACGATGACGTAGGTCCAGGCCCAGCCCAGTACCAGCCGCAGGATTTCTGCAATCTCGGGCGCGGAAGAGGGCAGCAGCACGCGGCGGATGATGCCGCGGTCGCTGGCCCCGAGCGTATAGGCGGCCTCCACCAGATCGCGCCGCGTCGCGCCGACGGTCACGGCGACCATCAGGATGACCTGGAACACCGAGCCGATGAAGATGACGAGCAGCTTCTGCAGCTCGCCGATGCCGGCCCACAGGATCAGCAGCGGAATGAACGCGGAGGCGGGCAGATAGCGTGCAAAGGACACGAACGGTTCGAGGAAGGCCTCGACCGGCTTGTAGGCGCCCATCAGCACGCCGAGCGGCACTGCGATGATCGCGGCGAGCGCGAAGCCGCCGACCACGCGCCAGATCGTCATGCCGATGTCGTAGATGAAGCCCTGCTTGGCGAGGAGGTCATAACCTTCCTGCACCATGGTCAGCGGGTTGGCGAGAAAGGTCTTCGATACGTGGCCGCCGAAGGTCGCCCAGGACCAGAGGGCAACGAACAGCACGAAGAACGCAAGGCCGAAGGCCACGCGCTGCCTCGATGTCACGGGATCCAGGGGACGCATCAAACTGTCTATCCGAATGGTCGATCAGGCGCCGGTCTCGCCTTGCGGCGGGACCGGCAATTCGTTGAAGCTTACTTGATGAAGCTCGCGTCGTAGAGGTCCTCGACCTTCGGCGTCGCCTTGATGATGCCGACCTCGAGCAGGAGTTCGGCAGCATCCTTGTTGAAGGTCAGGAAGTCGCCCGCGAAGAACTTCTGGTTCGCGGCCTTGTCCTGCCAGCGCAGATACTTTGCCGAGTTGCCGAACTGCTCGCCGGTCTGCTTCACGTCGGCGCCCATGATCTCATAGGCCTTGGCCTGGTCCTTGGCGATCATCTCGAGCGACTCGAAATAGCTGTCGGCGAGCGCCTTGGCGGCTTTGGGATTCTCGCTCAAGAACTTCGGCGTGCAGCCGAACGTGTCCATGACGATCGGATAGTCCAGCGTGGTCGCAATGATCTTGCCCTTGTCGGGCGCGGCGCGCACGGTCGACAGATACGGCTCATAGGTCATCGCAGCGTCGTTCTGGCCGGAGACGAAGGCCTGCGCGGCAGCGGCGGGCTCGAGGTTCACGACGGTGACGTCCTTGGTGGTGAGGCCGTTCTTCTTGAGCATCCAGGCCAGCGCGAAATAGGGCGAGGTGCCCGGCGCGGACGCCGCGACCGTCTTGCCTTTCAGATCCTTGATCGCGGCGACGTCGTTGCGCACGGCCATGCCGTCGGCGCCATAGCTCTTGTCGAGCTGGAAGATCTGCTTGGTCGCAACGCCGTTGGCATTCCAGGAGATCCAGGTTTCGACCGTGGTCGCTGCGCACTGGATATCGCCGGAGGCAATCGCGAGGTGGCGGTCCTTCTGCGGGATCTTCTTGATCGTGACGTCGAGGCCGTTCTTCTTGAAGATGCCGGCCTCCTTCGCCAGCGTCAGCGGCGCGAATCCGGTCCACCCGGAGATGCCGACGCCGACCTTGACGTCGTCGGCCAGCACCGGAGTGGAGGCCGCGAGGGCAATGATTGTCGCAAATACCTTTGAACTACGCATGATTGTCGTCCTCTTGCCGATCGATGGATTGACGTCCTGTTGATCTCTGTCGGCCCCTATGGACCGTTGCCCGAAGCGTTGCACGATTTGTGCCGACATCGTCATCTCAGCCTCCCTTGAATCGGGCGACAAGGCGGTGAGAGTCACCGGGATAGAGCAGGCGCACCGCGGTGATCGTGCGCGCGCTGCGCCATGTATAACGGTCGATCACGAGGCAGGGCGCGCCGATGGCGATGTCGAGCGCTTCCGCCGTGCGATCATCCGCAACGATGGCGCTGATCGTATGCTCGGCTTCTGTCCATGGGACATGATGAAGCAGCCAGGAACCGGGCGGCTCGCGCGAGAAATCGGCTTTCGCTGCGTCCGGCACGGAGGCGAGATCGATCAACCGGTCCTCGACGGCAAAGGGGACGTTGTCGGCGCTGTGCCGGCAGGCGATCGCGACCACCTTGCCGGCCTTCTTCACGCCGAGACGGTCGCGGTCGGCAGCGGTCGCCGCGCGCAGCTTGCGGCCGATCAGCTCATAACCGTAAGTGCGGCCGAGCGCCGTGATCTCGGCGCGGATGTCGGCGATCTTGAGCACCGCCGACTGATGCTGCGGCCGCCGCACGAACGATCCGGCGCGGCGCCGCCGCTCGATCAGATCGGCCTGGGCGAGTTCCGACAGCGCCTTGTTCACGGTCATGCGCGAGCAGCCGTAGCGGGCGACCAGCTCGTGCTCGAAGGGAATGCGATGGCCGGGCGGCCATTCGCCGGTCAGGATGCGCTTTTCGATGTCGGCGCGGATGCGCTTGTAGAGCGTCGGCTTGTCGGCCGCGTCGGTGGCGAGGCTCATGCGACGAGCCTCCGCACCGCCGCGTTGAAGCGCTCGCGCGCAACCCGGCGCAGCTTGTGCCGGCCGTCTTCGACCACCTTGTGGCCGCCGGCCCAGACGCAATCGATCGCGCCGTTGCCCGCGGCAAAGATCCAGCCGTCGATGGCGGCGTCGTCTGTGCGCCCTGCCAAGGACGGATGAGCATTGTCTAGCGTTACGATATCAGCGCGCGCACCGGGGACGAGGCCAACTGTCGTTTGTGCCAGCGCCTGTGCACCGCCCGTGAGCGCGCAGTCGAATAGCGTGCGTCCCGTCGAGCGGCCCGCGCCGCTGGAGAGCACGTTGCGCTGGCGATGCTTGAGGCGCTGGCCGTATTCGAGCTGACGCAGCTCGTCGGCGACGCCGACCAGCACGTTGGAATCGGTGCCCACGCCGAACGCGCCGCCGGCAGCGAGAAACTCGCGCGCGGGAAAGATGCCATCGCCGAGGCTCGCTTCGGTGATGGGGCAGAGGCCCGCCACCGCGCCGGTCTTCGCGAATGCGCTGACCTCCGTATCAGTCATGTGAGTTGCGTGGATGAGGCACCAGCGCCGATCGAGCGGCGCGTGCTCCAGCAACCATTGCACCGGACGCTGCCCCGACCAGGCCACGCAATCCTCGACTTCCTTCACCTGCTCGGCGGCATGAATGTGGACCGGGCCGCCATCCGCAAGCGGAATGATCGCCGCGAGCTCGCCCGGCGCAACCGCGCGCAGGCTGTGCGGCGCAATGCCGATATTGGCGCCGGGCAAGGTTGCGATCGCGTTGCGCGACGCAGCCATCAGCGCGGCGAACTGATCGACCGTGCAGATGAAGCGGCGCTGGCCGTCATGCGGCGGCGCGCCGCCGAAGGAGCCATGCGCATAAAAACTCGGCAGCAGCGTCAGCGCGATGCCTGACGCTTCGGCAGCCTGTGCGATGCGCGCGGCCATCTCGCCGATGTCGGAATAGTGCGCGCCGTCGCGATCGTGATGCAGATAGTGGAATTCACCGACGCGGGTAAAACCCTGCTCCAGCATCTCGACATAAAGCAACGTGGCAACGGCGGTAACGTCATCCGGCGTCATCGCCAGCGCGAAGCGGTACATCGTCTCGCGCCAGGTCCAGAAAGTATCGGTCGAGTCGCCGCGCAGCTCTGCAAGTCCCGCCATGCCGCGCTGGAACGCGTGGCTGTGCAGGCTCGCAAGCCCGGGAAGCGCGATGGCGTGGCGCTCGTCGCCGGCACTTGGCGCAACGCCCGGCGTCACCTCCGCGATCGCGCCGGCGGTGATCACCACCTGCACGTCATTGGCCCAGCCCGAGGGCAGGAGCGCGGAGGCAAAATGCAGTCGGGACATGATGACACGCCGGCTGGACAGAACCGTCTTACGATTATATGTCTAGACATATAAGTCAAGCATCCCAGGGCGCAGGGACTTCGCGAAGGGACCGTTGCATGGCAGAGCGCTTCGACCGGATCTGGCATAACGCCCGGCTCGCCACGATGCGGGCCGACCGTCCCGATCTCGGCGAGATCGAGCATGGCGTGATCGCCATCCGCGGCGGCCATATTGTCTATGCAGGCGCAGCGGCGGATTTCCCTGTTGATGCCGACGCTATCCAACGGATCGATTGCGAAGGACGCTGGATCACGCCGGGCCTCGTCGACTGCCACACGCATCTCGTCTATGGCGGGAACCGCGCGCACGAATTCGAGCTGCGCCTGAAGGGCGCGAGCTACGAGGAGATCGCGCGCGCCGGCGGCGGCATCGTCTCGACGGTGGCCGCGACGCGCAAGGCGAGCGAGGCCGAGCTGGTCGCGAGCGCATTGCCGCGGCTCGACGCGCTGATCGGCGAGGGCGCCACTACGGTCGAGATCAAGTCCGGCTACGGCCTCGATGCCGAGACCGAGATGCGGCAGCTCTCCGCCGCGCGCAGCCTCGATCGTCAGCGGCCGGTTGCGATCCGCACCTCTTTCCTCGGCGCGCATGCGCTGCCGGTCGAGGCCGACGGCGACAAGGACCGCTACATCGATCTCGTCTGCAAGGAGATGTTGCCCGCCGTCGCGAAGGCCGGCCTGGCTGATGCCGTCGACGCCTTCATGGAGGGCATCGCGTTCTCGGCCGAGCAGACCGCGCGGGTGTTCGAGGCGGCGAGGGGGCTGGGCTTGCCGGTCAAGCTGCATGCCGATCAGCTCTCGAATCTCGGCGGTGCCGCGCTTGCCGCGAAATTCTCGGCGCTCTCCGCCGATCACCTCGAGCACACGGACGAAGCCGGCGCCGCCGCGATGGCCAAGGCAGGTACGGTCGCCGTGCTGCTGCCCGGTGCCTTCTACTTCATCCGCGAGACGCAGAAGCCGCCGGTCGAGGCGTTCCGCAAGCATGGCGTGCACATGGCGCTTGCGACCGACAGCAATCCCGGCAGCTCACCGCTGACCTCGCTGCTGCTCGCGATGAACATGGGTGCGACATTGTTCCGGATGAACGTCGCCGAATGCCTCGCTGGTGTTACCCGCGAAGGTGCACGGGCGCTCGGCGTGCTCGACGAAACCGGCACGCTGGAGGCCGGCAAATGGTGTGACCTCGCGATCTGGAATATCGAGCGTCCCGCTGAGCTGGTCTACCGCATCGGCTTCAATCCGCTGCATCGCCGCGTCTGGAGGGGCCAGTGACGGAGCCGGGCGCAGCGATCATCGTCAAGCCGGGAACGGTCAACCTCGACGATCTCGCGCGCGTGCTGGCTGGTGCGCCCGTCGTGCTCGATCCCGCGTTCTGGCCGCGCGTCGAGGCGGCTGCGGAGATCGTCGCAAGGGCCGCGCAGGCCGCAGTGCCCGTCTATGGCATCAACACCGGCTTTGGAAAGCTGGCGTCGAAGCGCATTCCGCCGGATCAGACCGCGCTGCTCCAGCGCAATCTCATCGTCTCGCATTGTTGCGGCGTAGGTCCTGCGACGCCCGAGCCGATCGTGCGGCTGATGATGGCGCTGAAAATCGTCTCGCTCGGGCGCGGAGCCTCCGGCGTCCGCCGCGAGGTGATCGAGCAGCTGCAGGCCCTGCTCGCGCGGGGCATCTCACCGCTGGTGCCGCAGCAGGGCTCGGTCGGCGCTTCCGGCGATCTCGCGCCGCTCGCGCATATGACAGCGGTCATGATCGGCGAGGGGCAGGCGATCCTCGATGGGAAAACCGTGCCCGGCGCTGAGGCGCTCGCGGCAGTCGGCCTTGCGCCGCTGACGCTTGGCCCCAAGGAGGGGCTCGCGCTGATCAACGGCACGCAATTCTCGACCGCTTACGCCGTCTCCGGTGTGCTGCGCGCATTCGGCCTGGCACGTGCCGCGCTCGTGACCGGCGCGCTGTCGGTGGATGCGGCGATGGCGTCGACGGCGCCGTTCCGTCCCGAAATTCAGGCGCTGCGCGGTCATCCCGGCCAGATCGCCGCGGCCGCGACGCTGACCGCGCTGCTCGACGGCAGCGACATCCGTCTGTCGCATCTCGAAGGCGACGAGCGCGTGCAGGATCCCTATTGCCTGCGTTGCCAGCCGCAGGTTGCGGGCGCCGCGCTCGACCTGATCATGCAGGCCGCGCGCACGTTGATTGTCGAGGCCAATGCCGTCACCGACAACCCGCTGGTGCTGGTTGAGACCGGCGAGATCGTCTCCGGCGGCAATTTCCACGCCGAGCCGGTCGCCTTTGCCGCCGATGCGATCGCACTGGCGCTCTCGGAGATCGGAGCGATCAGCGAGCGGCGCATCGCCACGCTGGTCGATCCCGCGCTCAATTTCGGTCTGCCGCCGTTCCTGACACCGGATCCCGGCATCAATTCCGGCTTCATGATCGCCGAGGTGACGGCGGCGGCGCTCTATGCCGAGAACAAACAGCGCGCGTTGGCCTGCTCGATCGACTCGACGCCGACCAGCGCCAACCAGGAAGACCATGTCTCGATGGCCGCGCATGCCGCGCGGCGCCTGTCCGACATGGCCGACAATCTCGCCGCCATCTTGGGCATCGAGCTTCTGGTCGCCGCCCAAGGCATCACGCTGCGCGCGCCGCATGCGACCAGCGCGCCGCTCGTCGCCGTCATCGCGAAGCTTCGCGAGCAGGTGCCCGCGCTCGGCGCTGACCGCTACATGGCGGGCGATCTCGCCAAGGCCGCCGCGCTGATTGAAGCCGGCGCGTTGCCGGTTGCGGCCCTTGCCAAGCTCCCGGCTGACCCGTTTCCGAAATTTGACTGAACGAGACTCGTCTGAAGAGGTTTCCGCATGAACCGCCGACTGGACAATGACCGCACCATCCGCGCCCCCCGCGGCAGCGACATCAGCGCCAAGAGCTGGCTGACGGAAGCGCCGCTGCGCATGCTCATGAACAATCTCGACCCTGATGTCGCGGAGCGCCCGAGCGAGCTCGTCGTCTACGGCGGCATCGGCCGCGCCGCGCGCGACTGGGAGAGCTTTGACCGGATCACGGCGGCGTTGCGCAAGCTCGAGAACGACCAGACCCTGCTGGTCCAGTCCGGCAAGCCGGTCGGCGTGTTCCGTACCCATGCCGATGCGCCGCGCGTGCTGATCGCGAACTCCAACATCGTGCCGCATTGGGCGACGCT
This sequence comes from Bradyrhizobium sp., assembly GCF_035935975.1. Taxonomy (GTDB): domain Bacteria; phylum Pseudomonadota; class Alphaproteobacteria; order Rhizobiales; family Xanthobacteraceae; genus Bradyrhizobium. Next base: position 84,289 of record NZ_DASYWN010000063.1, on the reverse strand, counting down.
CGATCATTTCAACGAGCTCGATCGCCAGGGTCTGATGATGTACGGCCAGATGACCGCGGGCTCCTGGATCTATATCGGCAGCCAGGGCATCGTGCAGGGGACCTACGAGACCTTTGTCGAGGTCGGCCGTCGTCACTACGGCGGCAGCCTCGCGGGAAAATGGATTTTGACCGCTGGCCTCGGCGGCATGGGCGGCGCGCAGCCGCTGGCGGCGACCATGGCAGGGGCCTCGATGCTCGCGGTCGAATGCCAGCCGAGCCGTATCGAGATGCGCTTGCGCACCGGCTATCTCGATCAGCAGGCCGCAACGCTCGACGAAGCGCTGGCGATCATGGCCGACGCTGCGATGACCAAGAAGGCGATCTCGGTCGGCCTGCTCGGCAACGCCGCGGAGATCTTTCCCGAACTGGTGCGCCGCGGCGTCAAGCCCGACATCGTCACCGACCAGACCAGCGCGCATGACCCGATCAACGGTTATTTGCCGAAGGGCTGGACGCTCGTCGACTGGGAAGCCAAGCGCGCGTCCGATCCGAAGGCGGTGGAGCGCGCCTCGAAGACCTCGATGGTCGAGCATGTCCAGGCCATGCTCGACTTCCACGCGCAGGGCATCCCGACGCTCGACTACGGCAACAACATCCGCCAGATGGCGCAGGACATGGGTTTGAAGAACGCCTTCGATTTCCCCGGCTTCGTGCCCGCTTATATCCGCCCGCTGTTCTGCCGCGGCGTCGGGCCGTTCCGCTGGGCCGCGCTGTCGGGCGATCCCGAGGACATTTTCAAGACCGACGCCAAGGTCAAGGAGCTGATGCCTGACGACAAGCATCTGCACAACTGGCTCGACATGGCCAAGGAGCGCATCAAGTTCCAGGGCCTGCCGGCGCGAATCTGCTGGGTCGGTCTCGGCGATCGCCATCGGCTCGGCCTTGCCTTCAACGAGATGGTGGCGCGCGGCGAATTGAAGGCGCCGATCGTGATCGGTCGCGATCATCTCGACAGCGGCTCGGTGGCGAGCCCCAACCGCGAGACCGAGGCGATGAAGGACGGATCGGACGCCGTGTCCGACTGGCCCTTGCTCAACGCGCTGCTCAATTGCGCCAGCGGCGCGACCTGGGTGTCGCTGCACCATGGCGGCGGCGTCGGCATCGGTTATTCCCAGCATGCCGGCATGGTGATCGTCGCCGACGGCACGCCGGAGGCGGCCAGGCGGATCGAGCGCGTGCTCTGGAACGATCCCGCCAGCGGCGTCATGCGCCATGCGGATGCGGGCTACGACATTGCGATCGACTGCGCCCGTGACAAGGGCCTCGATCTGCCGAGCCTGGCGAAATAGCTAGCTGTTCGCCAGCAGCTTCGGCATCGTCGTCTTCGCGCCGTCCATGAAGGTCTGGACGGCGTCGCGGACGATGGCGTCGAGATCGGACGGGATCGGCGTCTCGTAGATGAACTTGCGGATTGCCAGATAGAAGATGCGGCCGTGCAGGCCCCAGAACAGCTCGGTCTCGCGTTCGCTCAGCGGATGGGCTTTCGCATCGGGCAATTTCAGATCGTGCCGTATCTCGGCGGCTGCCGGCTCGATGATCTCGCGGCGGACGATGTCGAGATAGCGGCCGGTGATGCCGAACGACTTCATCCCTGATGAAACGAAGATCCGCACCCAATTGTACTCGAACACGCGTTCGACATAGTCGAGATAGAACCGCGTCAGCCGTGCCTCCAGCGACAGCGAGCGGTCGCGGATCAGCGGGCCCCAGTCGGGCGACCAGCGGCTGAGATAGACCTCCTGGTAGACGCGCTCGATCAGCGCTTCCTTGCTCGGGAAATGGCGATAGATCGCCGAATGGGTGATGCCCATGCGCTTGGCAAGCTCGCGGGTCTGGCCCTCGAAGCCACGCTCGGCAAAGAAGCGGATCGCCTCGTCCACGATCGCGCGCTCGCGGTCGGCGGCGCGCATGTTGCGGCGCTTTGGCGCGGCTGCCTCGCGCGTCTCGCTCCGCCGCCGCGGTCGCTTCGCAATCTTCTGCGTCTTTTTCGCCATTTTACCGTGAATCGCGATCTCTTCCGCCTTCTTAGCCTAAAGGTGCATTTGTGACCAAATGGTCATTTCCTGTTGACCGCCCTCCGGCGGCGTGTCAGGATTTTGAGACCAGATGGTTACAAATCTGGCATCCCGGCTGATGAGCCGACGGATCTCGAGGAAACGGCGGTGAAGGCGAGGGCTTTCAGCTATTTTCGTGCTGCGACGATCGACCAGGCGCTTGATGCTCACGCACGCGCCGGCGATGACGCGCGCTTCATTGCCGGGGGGCAAAGCCTCGTGCCGGCGCTCTCGTTGCGGCTGCAGGCGCCGCGGCTCCTGATCGACATCACCCATATTAACGAGCTGCGCGGCGTCAGGCGCGAAGGCGGCTATCTGCGCATCGGCGCGCTGACGCGCCACTGCGAGATGCTGAGCGAGCCGTTGATCGCGGAGTTCGCGCCGCTGCTGCATGCCGCCGCGCCCTTCGTCGCCCATCCCGCGATCCGCAACCGCGGCACCTTTGGCGGCAGTGTCGCGCTCGCTGATCCCGCATCCGAATTTCCCGCGATGACGTTGGCGCTCGACGCGGAGATCGAGATCGCGGGCGCCACGGGCAGCCGGCGCGTCAAGGCCGACGACTTCTTCCTCGACCTGTTCGAGACCGCGTTGCAGCCGGGCGAGCTGATCACCGCAGTCCATGTTCCCCTGTTCAAGGCCGACCAGCGCTTTGCCTTCGACGAATTGGCGCGCCGGCGCGGCGACTACGCGCTGGTCGGTTGCGGCCTGCTTGCGACCTGCACCGCCGACCGCATCGACGACATCCGCATCTCCTTCTTCTCGGTCGGCAACACGCCGATGCGTGTGAAGGGCGCGGAAGCGACCCTGATCGGCTCGAATCTCGATGCGGAGCGTATTGCCGCCGCACAAGCCGCTCTCGAAGGCGATCTCGCGCCGCCCGAGGGCGACGAGGTGCCGCCGGCGATGCGGCTGCATCTCGCCCGCGTGCTGCTGGGGCGCCTGCTCGGACGTTTGAGGGACGGCGCATGAGCGGCTTTGACGAAACTCTGCTGGACGAGGCTGACGAAACCGTGCGGGTCCGGTTCGTCGTCAACCGCCGCAAGGTCGCCTGCGAGGTCGCACCACGCGAGACGCTGGTCGATTGCCTGCGCAATGAGCTCGAGCTGACCGGCACCCACGCCGGATGTGAGATGGGCGCCTGTGGTGCCTGCCTCGTGCAGCTCGATGGCCGCGCCGTGCATTCGTGCCTGATGTTCGCGGTGCAGGCCGATGGTGCGACCATCAACACGATCGAGGGACTCACCGAGAGCGGCGCTATCGCCGACCTCCAGGCCGAATTCCACCGCCGCAACGCGCTGCAATGCGGCTTCTGCACGCCGGGCATGCTGGTCAGCGCGCAGGAGCTGCTGTCGCAGGTCGCGCAGCCGAGCCGCGAGCAAATCCGCGACGCGCTGTCGGGTAACTACTGCCGCTGCACCGGCTATGAGGCGATCGTCGATGCGATCGACGCCGTGGCCAAGGCACGCAGCACAGGCGGAGGCGCAGCATGAGCGCACCGCTGACCTCGCTCGACCGCCCGAACTCCTATATCGGCCGCTCGGTGCCGCGGCCGAACGCCAAGCGGCTGCTGGCGGGACGCGGGCGCTATATCAGCGATCTCAAGCTGCCGCGCATGCTCTATGCCGCGTTCCTGCGCAGCCCGCATGCGCATGCGAAGATCATCGCGATCAATACCGACGAGGCCTGCGCGCTCGAAGGCGTGCATCTTGTCGCAACCGGTGCCGATCTCGCAAAAATCTGCACGCCCTGGATCGGCACGCTCGACCATTTCAAGGGCATGACCTCGTCGCCGCAGTGGCCGCTGCCGCTCGACCGCGTGGTCTGGGCCGGGCAGGCGGTAGTCGCGGTCGTTGCCGAGAGCCGGGCGATTGCCGAGGACGCGCTGGAGCTGATTGAGGTCGACTATGAGGACCTTCCGCTGGTCGTCGATATCGACGCAGCGCGAGAAGCCGGCGGCCCCCTGATCAATCCCGGCAGCGCCAGCAATGTCTGCTTCCGCAGTCAGCTCGACAGCGGTGCCGTCGACGATGCCTTCGCGAACGCTGCGCATGTGGTGGAAGAGGAATTTTCGTTCGGCCGCCACACGGCAGTGACGCTGGAGCCGCGCGCGATCGTCGCCGATTACGATCCGTCGGCCAGGCTGCTCACTGTCCATCACGCGACGCAGACGCCGTATCAGTTCCAGGATCTCTATTCGCGACACTTCGGTATCCCAGAGGCGCGCGTTCGCGTCATCGCGACGGACATCGGCGGCTCTTTCGGGATGAAGCTGCATGTCTATCACGAGGACATGGCGGTGGTCGGTCTCTCGATCCTGCTTGGCCGCCCTGTCAAATACGTCGCCGACCGAATCGAGTCCTTCGTCTCCGACATCCACGCCCGCGATCATCGCGTCCGCGCGCGCATGGCGCTTGATGCCAAAGGCGAGATTCTGGCGATGGACGTGCTTGATCTGACCGCGATCGGCGCGTTCTCGACCTATCCACGCACCAGCGTGGTCGAGGGCAATCAGGTGATCCGCCTGATGGGCGGTCCCTATCGCTTCAAGAATTATCGGGCCACGCTGGAAGTGCTGTTCCAGAACAAGGTGCAGACCAGCCAGTATCGCGCCGTCGGCCATCCCGTCGCCTGCGCCGTCACCGAGCGGCTGGTCGACATGGCAGCAAGCAAGGTCGGTCTCGATCCCTTTGCGATCCGCGCGCAGAACGTGATCCCCGACGATGCCTATCCGCAGACCTCGCCGACCGGCTACCGTTTCGAGGCGCTGTCGCATCAGGCCTGCCTGAAGCGCCTGCACGAGATGATGGACTACGATGCGCTCCGCGCCGAGCAGGCCGATTTGCGCAAGCGCGGCATCTATCGCGGCATCGGGATTGCGACCTTCATCGAGATCACCAATCCGAGCCCGGCCTTCTACGGCGTCGGCGGTGCGCGCATCTCCTCGCAGGACGGCGCCATTCTCAGCCTGACGCCATCGGGCGAGGTGCGCTGCCTGATCTCCGTCACCGAGCAGGGGCAGGGCACCGAGGCGATCATCAGCCAGATCGTTGCCGACCAGCTCGGTCTTGCGCAGGAGCACGTCAAGGTCATCACCGGCGATACGGAAGTGACACCGCATGGCGGCGCCACCTGGGCCTGCCGCGGCGCCGGCATCGGCGGCGAGACCGCGCTGCAGGCCACGCGCGCGCTCAAGCGGAACATTCTGGAGATCGCTGCGCTCATCCTTCAGGAGCAACCGTCGGCGTTCGACATCGTCGACGGCCAGGTGGTGGACGCGGCGACGCGGAACCAGCGGATGCCGATCGCCGAGATCGCGCGTATCGCCTATTTCCGTTCCGACACGCTGCCGCCGGGCACCCAGGCGCAGCTCACGGTCAGCCACCATTTCGCGCCGCAGGGCTATCCCTTCGCCTTCACCAACGGCATCCAGGGCTGCTCGTTGGAGGTCGATGTCGAGACCGGCTTCATCAAGGTGCTGAAGCACTTCATCGTCGAGGATTGCGGCCGCGTCATCAATCCGATGCTGGTGGACGAGCAGCTTCGCGGCGGCATCGTGCAGGGGCTCGGTGCAGCCCTGTTCGAGGAATGCCGCTACAGCGACACCGGCCAGCTCATGAACGGCTCGCTGGCCGACTATCTCGTGCCGATGCCGATGGAAATGCCTGATATCATGATCGCGCATGTCGAGACGCCGACCGCCGATACCGAGCTCGGCGCCAAGGGCGTCGGCGAGGCCGGCACAGCGGCGGCGTCCGCTTGCGTGCTCAATGCCGTCAACGATGCGCTCACGCCGTTCGATGCCACCATCAATTCGATCCCGATCACGCCGACAAAAGTCCTGAAAGCCCTGAAGCGTTTCTAGAAAAAAGACCCTGGAGGAAATCATGCCAAAATCCGGTTCGACCCCGAAGATAACCCGCCGCACCGCGCTCGCCGGTCTCTCGGCCAGCGCGGCGCTGCTTGCCATGCCCCGGCTCGGCCGCGCCGCAGATGAGACGATCCGCATCGGCTTCCCGACCCCGTTGACCGGCCCGTTCGCCGCGGAGGCGCGCGATCAGGTCAAATGCGCCGAGCTCGCGGTCAAGCTCGTCAACGACAAGGGCGGCATCGGCGGCCGCAAGGTCGAGCTCTTGGTGCGCGACGACAAGCTCAACGCCGGCGAAGCCGCGACCCGTACGCTGGAGCTGATCGAGAAGGACAAGGTGCACGCCGTGGTCGGCGCGCTCTCCAGCGCGGTGCAGCTCGCGGTCAACGAGGTGACCCGCGCCCGCGGCGTGATCTATGTCTCGATCAGCCAGTCCGACACCATCAACGAGGCCAAGGATTTCAGCAAGTTCACCTTCCATGAGGCGCTGAACCCGCACATGACGACGGCCGCCGTGGCGCGGCAGACCCTGAAGAAGGGCATGAAGGTCGCGCATCTCGTTGCCGATTACGCCTACGGCCATGAAATGCTGCGCGGCTTCAAGCGTGCGCAGACTGCGATCGGCGCGGACAATGTCGGCGAGATCCTGCATCCGTTCGGTGCGGCCGATTACTCCACCTTCATGCCGCGCCTGATGTCGATGCGGCCGGACGTGCTCTGCATCTCCAATTTCGGCCGCGACCAGGCCAATGCGATCAAGCAGGCCGTGGATTTCGGCGTCAAGCAGCAGATGAAGATCGTCGTGCCTGTCATCCTGCACAACCAGCGCTTGGCGGTCGGCCCTGACGTGTTCGAGGGCGTGGTCGGCGGTGCCAACTATTACTGGGGCCTGGAGGCGCAGAGCAAGTCGGCAGCCGCTTTCAACGCGGCATTCAAGGCCGCCAATGGCGGCGCGATCCCGACCGATTACGGCGCCTACGGCTATTCCGGCGTCGGATCGCTGCTGGCCGCGATGCAGGCCGCGGGCGGCACCGACACCGACAAGGTGGTCGACGCCCTGGAGAAGCTGCAATACGATCTGACCAAGGGCCCGCAGCACTACCGCAAATGCGACCATCAGTCGGTGCAGTCGGTGCTGGTGCTGGAATCCAAGAAGAAGTCGGCGATGACCGGCGACAACGATCTGTTCGCCATCCTCGCCAACGACGCAGGCTCCGACGACATGCTGCGCAGCTGCAGCGAGCTCGGCCACGCGACCTAAGACCCGGTACGATGGACCTGTCGCTGATCATCATGCAGCTTCTCTCCGGGATCGCCCTTGGGGCGGTCCTGGTGATCACTGCGCTTGGACTGACGATCGTGTTCGGCATGCTCGGGGTGGTCAATTTCGCCCACGGCGCGCTGTTCATGATCGGGGCCTATGCGGGGCTGTATCTGGCATCGCTCACCGGAAGTTTTTGGTGGGGATTGCTGCTCGCGCCCATCCTGATCGGCGCCTTCGGCATGCTGATCGAGTTCGTCCTGATCCGCAGGCTCTATGGACGCTCGATCGACGATCCGCTGCTGCTCACCTTCGGCCTCAGCTACATCCTGGTTGAAGGCGTGCGCATCGTGTTCGGCAGCGACGGCATTCCGTTTCCGACCCCGCCGCAGCTGATCGGCGTGCTCGACCTCGGGATCGGCTTCTTCCCGCGCTACCGCCTGTTCGTCATCGCGCTGGTAGCGGTGGTGCTGCTGGTGCTGTGGCTGACGTTGGAGAAAACCCGTATCGGCCTGATCGTCCGTGCGGGAGCACGCGATCCCATGATCATGCAGGTGCTCGGCGTCGACATCGGCCGCGTCTGGCTCGCGATCTTCGGTCTCGGCGTCGGGCTTGCTGCGCTCGGCGGCGTGCTCGCTGGCCCCATGCGCAGCGTTAATCCGGAGATGGGCTCGCTGGTGCTGGCTGAGGCCTTTGTGGTGACGGTGATCGGCGGCCTTGGCTCGATCGTCGGCGCGGTCGTGGCGGGCCTCATGGTCGGTATTTCCATCAGCCTGGTGGCGCTGTTCGCGCCTGAAATGGCGACCATCGTCATGTTCGCGTTGATGGCGGTGGTGCTGCTGATCCGCCCGCAGGGCCTGTTCGGCGTGAGAGGGAGGACCGCGTGATGTCACCATCGAGTGGCGAAGCGGTCGCCAAACCTAGTCTCGCTGGGCTCGGCTGGCTTCTCGAGCAGCGCGTGCTGCTGTCGATCGCGGTGCTGGCCGTGCTGCCCTGGCTGCTGCCGTCGCAGGCGCTCGCCGTCAACGTCCTGATCTACGGCGTCGTGGTGATGGGCTACAATCTGCTGTTCGGCTACACCGGGCTGCTGTCGTTCGGCCAGGCCGCGTTTTTCGGCGCCGGCGCCTATTTCACGGGAATCGCGATCGGCCGCTACGGCGTACCCTGGTTCGCGGCGGTCGCGATTGCCATGCTGCTCAGCACCTGCCTTGCCGCCGCGATCGGCATCGTCTCGACGCGCACCCGCGGCATCTATTTCTCCATGGTGACGCTCGCGCTGGCGCAGCTCGTCTATTACGTCGCGCTGCAGGCTTCGTCCTTCACCGGCGGCGAGAACGGCCTGCGCGGCTTCACCGTCGACCGCATCAGCCTGTTCGGGCTCTCGGTCAACTTCCTCGACCCCGTCAACAAATATTACGTGCTGATGGCGCTCGCCGCGCTCGCCATGTGGTTCCAGTCGCGCATCCTGAACTCGCCGTTCGGCGCGGTGATCGAGGCGATTCGCGAGAACGAGCAGCGGGCGCGCGCCTGCGGCTACAATGTCGAGCGCAGCAAGCTGATCGTGTTCATGCTGTCGGGGGCGATCTCCTCGCTCGGCGGCTGCATGCTGGCGCTGCATCTGTCGATCGTGCCGCTGGATATCCTGCACTACCAGACATCGGGCATGATCGTGATGATGGTGCTGCTCGGCGGCGCCCGCAGCTTCTTCGGGCCGTTCGTCGGCGCGGCCACGTTCCTGATCCTGGAGGACGTCATCTCGGTCTGGACGCCGCATTGGCAGATCTTTGTCGGCGCGATCTTCGTGCTGTTCGTGCTGTTTCTGCCCAAGGGCATTTGGGGCACGTTGCTGGACGCGCTCGGCGTCGGAAAGGCGCGGCCATGAGCGGCGAACTGCTCCGCGCCGAGGGCATCGGCAAGCATTTTGGCGGCTTTGTCGCGCTCGAAGACATCACCGTGTCCTTTGCAGCGGGACAGCTCACCTCGATCATCGGGCCGAACGGCGCCGGCAAAAGCACCTTCTTCAACATCCTCTCCGGGGCGCTGACGCCGACGTCTGGAAAACTGCATTTCCGGGGACGCGAGCTGAACGGCCTGCCGCAGCACCGCTTCGTGCATCAGGGCATTTCGCGCTCCTACCAGATCACGAACATCTTCCCGGACCTCACCGTGCACGAGAACGTCCGTGTGGCGGCGCAGGCGCTGACCGTGAGCTACGACATCTGGCGCAACCGTGCGCGGCTGCCGGAGCTGAACGCGAAGGCCGATGCCGCGCTCGACGCAGTCGGCCTGCTCGGCAAGCGGAACGAGCTGGCAAAATTCCTGTCGCATGGCCAGCAGCGGGCGCTGGAGATCGCGATCGCGCTGGTCTCGGAACCGGAGCTGTTGCTGCTGGATGAGCCGACAGCCGGCATGGGGCCGGAAGAGACCAAGGACATGGTCGCGCTGCTCGAACGTCTGGCTGAGAAGCGCACGGTGCTCCTCGTCGAGCACAAGATGAAGATGGTGCTGGGCCTCTCCAAGCGCGTGGTGGTGTTGCATCACGGTCGCCTCTTGGCGGACGGCGCGCCCGACGAGATCAGGAGCAACCCGGAAGTCCGCCGGGTCTATCTCGGACAGAGTGAAGGTTATGGCTGAGACCGCGCTGCTCGAAATCAACGATCTCCACGCCTGGTATGGCGCCAGCCACATCCTGCACGGCATCTCGCTGCACGTGAAGCAGGGCGAGGTGGTCGCGCTGGTCGGCCGCAACGGCGCCGGCAAGACCACGACCTTGCGCGCGATGATGGGCTTGATGCCAAAGGCGACCGGCCGTGTGCGCTTTGCGGGCAAGGAGCTGTTGCCGCTCCGCGCCCATCAGCGGTTTCATCTTGGCCTGGCCTATGTGCCCGAGGAGCGCCGCATCGTCCCCGGCCTCTCTGTGCGCGAGAACCTTCGGCTTGGCCTCGTCGCCGCCGGCCGCGAGATCGAGGAGCGGGTCGCGATCGATGAGATCGCCGAGACGTTTCCGCGCCTGAAGGAGCGCCTCGACCAGGAGGGCGTGACGCTCTCCGGCGGCGAGCAGCAGATGCTGGCGATTGCGCGCGCGCTGATCGCCGATCCCAAGATGATCCTGCTCGACGAGCCCTCGGAGGGCATCATGCCTGTCCTGGTTGAGGAGATGGGCGTGCTGTTCCGCCGCCTGCGAGACGAGGGCAAGACGCTGCTTCTGGTCGAGCAGAACGTCGAATGGGCGCTGCGGCTCGCCGACCGCGCCGTGATCATCGACCAGGGCGAGGTCGTGCACGAGAGCAGTGCTGCCGCGTTGCTCGCGGACAAGGACATCCAGGAGCGCTACTGCGCGGTGTGAAGGCCCGATTAAGAGGGGCCGTGCGCGGAAAGATCACCCAAGGGTCTTGCCGAGCTCGTTGAGCTTGGCAATCGCGGCCTTGCCGACTTCGGTGATGTTCTTCTCCGCGCGTGCGGCCAGTTCGCGGTCGGCCTCAAAACCCTTCCTGACGGCATTGACGCTGTCGCGGATCTGGCCGCCGATCGTGGGGTCACCGATCGCCTTCTTCACAGCGCTGTCGTCGAACGCTTTCACGGTCTGCTCCTGATCCGCGAGGCGCGCGCTGTTGCCGGCTGAGGTCTCATCGAGCGCCTGGCGAAGCGCCTGGTCCAGCAGCTCCTTCAGGGCCTCGAGCGGGCCTTCGGTGGCCGAACTGGTCGTGCTGACCTTGAACCCCGGCGTGTCCGGCACGAACAGCACGGTGCCACGCGCGAGCTTGCTGAGGTCGGCATGCGGATTGGCTTCCTGCAAGGCCTTGAGCGCAGCCTCGCTGCGAACATGGCTGAGATTGGCATGCAGCAGCTTCTCGCTGACCGCCTTGAGCTTGGTCTCTTCGCCGACGATGAAGGTGCGCATCGCATGATCTCCCTAAGGTCAGCCTATCACGTTGAGCGGTGCCCACGGCGTGTTGGCGATGCCGCCGGGGATGATGATGTTGCCGGTGGTGATGTTGCCGAGCACGGTCATGGCCCGCGCATTGGCGAGGCGGATCGAGCTTTCGCCGCCGCGCACGCGGTTCGTGCTGATGATGGCGATCGCGCTCTCCAGCGCTACGGCGATGCTCTTGTTGCTGGCTTCGACCCGATTGTCGTTGAACAGGCATTCCTGACCGGCGACAACCAGCACGGCGGGGGCAGGCCCGCGGGCGGAGAGCGTGTTGCCGATGATGCCGGCCCGCGCCCCCTCGGTGTCGTTGGCGGCGAGGCTGGCCTTGACGAATGCATAATCGGCGCCGAGCGCCAGGATACGTCCGTCACCGAGCCGGATGGTAACCTTCTCACCGGCCTGTCCGAATGGTGTTCTCGGATTGACTTCGGCCGTCGTCAGCGCGAGCCAGTTGCCGGTGGAGTCGTCGGCAACGGGCGCAAGGTCGCGCTGCACCGTATTATGGTTGACCTCGATCTGGGTCTGCGGCGCACGGAGCATGATGCCGGCGCTGGTGCCGACGAAGCCCTTGGCGGGTGCGATCTCGACGATCTCGTTGCCGCTCACGCGCGGACGGTTGACGCCGAAGGTGAGGACGCCGGCGCGTAGCGCCGACTTCACCGCCGCAACACCGATAGCGCGAACCAGATTTCCGGCGATGGTCGCGCTCTCGGCGCGGATCACCTCGATCCCGACCACGCTGCCGTTGTCGCTCTCGGTCGCGGGGCCGATGTTGCGAATGTGGTTGTTCTCGATCGAGACTGCGGCTGCGTCGGTGGCGCCACCGAGCATGATCCCGGCACCGCAGGTGTCGATGGCATTGAGCTTGATGATCAGATCCTGCGATGCCGCGATCACCTTGATGCCGGCGGTGCCGAAGCCGTGGATCTGGTTGGCGAGGATGTGCGCGACGGCCGTGCCGCGGCGGTCGAGCCCGGGGATCAGCCCGATCCCGACATGGTCGCCGGGCGACCAGTTGCGCAGCTGGTTGCGCTCGATCCAGAGACCTGCCGCCGCGCAGGCGATGCCGTGGGCGTTGATGTTGAAGCTGTTGCCGTCGATCGCGAGCGAGGCACCGGGCAGCGCCAGTCCCTGGGCGGCGACGGCCGTGTCGCTGCAGCCGAGGATCTCGTTGTGTGCGATCCGTGTGGCGAGCAGATGCAGCACCTCGTCGGCGAAGGCGATGGCGCCACGCTGGCACAGCAGGACGTTCTCCTCGATGGCAACAGCCGCCGCCAGCAGGAATTCGGCTCCGCCTTCGGTACCCTTGATCCCGCCGCCCGCAATCGCAACCGGCGCGAAGATCGCGTTCTCGGAGAGCTTCGCAGCGGCAACCAGGCCGCGCAGCACCACCGCCGGGAGCTGCGCGTTCTCGGTGCCGAGGGCCGCGATGGCGAGCCGGGTCAGGCCGAGGCCGATGCAGGTCGAGACGTCGATGGTCGGATCGCGCGCCAGCGAGATGATCGCGAGGTCTTCGATCGCGATTGCAAAGGAGTCCTGGATCGCGAAGGCGCCGGCCGGCGCCACCAGCAGCGTCGCCGGGCCCTTGCCGACGATACGGATCGATTTCGCCTGGTTGATCGTGACGGCCGCCCGCAGCACATATTGGCCCGGTCCGAGGCAGATCGTGCCGCCGGTCTCGCGCAGCTTGTTGACGGCGTCCTGGATCGTGAAGCTGCCGCTCTCGTGCTGCTCGACCGTGACGCAGGCCGTGCAGGCGCAGTCGTGGCCTCCGCCTTCCGGTGGCCACGGGTGACGGCAGTCGGTGACGCTCTTGGCACCGACATCCCAGATGCCGAGCCTTGCATAATGGTGGTGGATGCCGCGCGGCGGCGCGCGGTCGAGCAACTCGACGCTGGCATCCGCCGTGCGCGCGGCGAAGGCCCACCAGTCGCCGGCGCGAAAGCCCGCAGGTCCCGTCGAATCGAAGCTCACGGTGACGCCGTCCTCGAGCAGGATGGTCGTGCCAGCGGCGGGCACCTTGATCACACCGGTTGATCCGGCGGCGTCGAGATCGCCGATCTGCACCGGCGTGCCGCTGGCATCGGTCCGAAACACCTTTCCCTTCTGGTCCCAGCGCCGCACCCGCAAATTGGTCTGCTTCGGCCAGTCGCTGTTGGGGAAGTTCGGCGGCAGCATCGGGGCCGGAAGCGCCGGTGTGAAGGTGATGCGGCGGGTTGCCTCGGTGACGGTGATGCGGCGCATCTCGCCGGCGGCTTGTGAAAACTCCCTGGCGTCGTCGACGATCTCGACCCAGTCGCCGGTGTTGAAGCGAAGCACGTCATCACGACCGAGGCTGTCGAGCTCGAGCTCGCTGGCCGAGATTATGCTGGCGACGCGCGAGCCGATGCTGGCGTTCTCGCGCGACCATTTGAAGGTCGCGTTGCCGCCGGGTTGGCCGGGGTCCTGAATCTCGACCCGGTAGAGCTGGTTCTCGAGGCCGCGGAAGCCGCCGGTCGGCGGCAGCTCGCAAGGGTCGGTGGTCGGCGCTGCGTCGAACGTGCCTGTCGTGAGCACGCCGGTCGACGGTGCGATCACCGCATTCCAGCCCGGCATATCCTCGTCCGGCGTCGCGCAATCGGTGTTGTCGCCGGCATCGGTGTCGAGCACGCGGACCTGCCACACCGTCTGGAGCCGCGAACTGGTCTCGACGCCGACGGCGATCTCGACCAGCTCGGGACGCTCCAAATAGGTCAGCTCGCGATTCCAGACGTCGAGATAGACGAGATGGCGGCCTGCGGTCGGCAACGGCGGCCGCACCTTGGCCGGCAGGTAGGGTTGCGTCTCGTAGGTGAGCTTGTCGGTGAAGACGGTCTCGGCCATCAGGTCGTCGAAGAGGCGCTTGTCGAGATCGGCAAGGCCGTGATTCTCCGCGAGCAGGCCGTCGACATAGAGCCGCCCCTTGCCGATCTCCAGCGTACTGCCGGCAACGCCGAGCTTGAATGCATCCGGCGTGGTCGCGGACACCGTGGCACGGCCGAGCACGTCGCTGGCGAGTGCCCGCAGCCTGCGATCGAGGATCGCCATCAGCTCGTTGGCGTCGCCGTCGAGCAGAACGGCACCTTGCTTCAGCTCCAGGCCGGCGAAGTCGAGCAGCGGGTCGAGACGAACGCGTGAGAAGTCGGCACCCATGATAGCCTCCGATGCACTCGGTCAACTCGCGAAGAACAGGCCCGCGTGCAGCCCGAAACGTAGATATTCGTCGAGACGCAGCCTGAGATTGGCCTCGCGCTGCGGCTGGAATAATGCGTTGAGCACGCCGATCTCGCTGTCATTGTCGCCGCCGGCGCGGATCGCGAGGCTGGTGGTGCGGCGCAGCTGCGCATAGCCGGGATCGCCGTAATGGAGCGATGTGAACAGCGGCAGCGCCGTGAGCGCAGTATCATTTGGGACGCAATGGAATTTGCGCGGCGTGATCGAGCCCGGCGGTACGTAGCAGAAGCGGACGCAGCCTTCCTGGCGGCGCTGGACCAGCAGGGGCGCGATCCATTTTTCCGCGGGCTTTGTTCCGAGCCCGGCGAAGAAGATGGTGTTGGAGGCGAGCTTCAACAGTTTTGTGTGGACCTTGCCGATCACGGTGCATTGGGCGAGGGTCAATTCGGCGCCGGGGCCGCCCGCGTCATCAGCGGCGAAGGCGACGCTCTCCGGCGCGCCGGCATCGATGATGCAGACGGTCAGCGTCACCTCGGCGTCGGTGACGGCCTGGATCGGGCCGGTGATGCAGCGCTCCAGGGTCACCTTGGCGAAGGGATGCTCGACGATCAGGCTCGGCACGCCCGGCGAGACCGGACTGCCGTCACCGTTCAATGCGAGGCCCGGCACCAGCGTGCAGTCGCGCAGCACCAGCTCCCGCGGCTCGACATCGGCAAAGGCCGCGAGCCGGAGCGCGCCGCCGGAGATAACGAGTCCGTCGAGCGTGAGCCGGCCGCGCGCGCCGATATCGAGCGTGATGTCGCCGCTCGCCGCCAGCAGCGGGCGGGTCTGGTCATGCGCGGCGACGACGACGTGGTGCGGCGTGGCATTGCCGAGGACGTCGTCGACTTTGAAGATCGGTGTTTCCGAGTAGGTCAGGCTGTCGCCGATCGTGAGACGACCGCCGGTTCTGATCAGATCAAGTTTGCCCTGCAACACGCCACCGGCGTCGACGGCTTGCTCATTGCCGATATCGCCCTCGGCTGGGACGCGCGGATATTCGCCGCCGCCGATCTGGCGCGCCGTGCCGTAGTGGAAGGTTGCGAGCAGCGGCCCGTCGGCGGCGGAGCCGAGCAGCACGCGGCCGCGCTCGGGATCGAAGCCGATCGTGCCCGCAATCACCTGGGCCTCATGCGCCCAGCCGATCACGTTGCCGCCGCCGTCGAGGATGTCGCGGAGGTCGCAGACGCGCACCTTGGCTGTGGGCACCGGGACGGGCGGATTGCCCGGGGTGAAGAACACCAGGCTCTCGCCATCGCCGTAATCGTCCTCGCGCTGCGTGTCAGGCTGGGCTGTCGCTTGCGCCGCGCGCACGGCCATCGCCATCAGCCGTATCGACAGCGGCTCCGGCACGTTGATGGGCTCGGCAAGATGCGAGATGTCGGCCTCGGACTGGGCGAAGCGGAACAGCTGCATGTCCGCGCCGAGCGGATTGAGACGGAATTTCCGGCCACTTGCGTCGCCTGCATCCGGCGTCAACGGTACGGCGGTGAGCGACAGCGACAATAGCCGCCACAGGAAGATGCCGATGTTGGGAATGTTGTAGCGTCCGGCACCGTGTTCCGGCCGCCGCATCTCCGCGGTGTGCGCGATGCTGTTGAAGGCGCCGTCGCGCCGGAACAGCGCCGCGGTGTCGCGCAGATTGCAGGTCGCCGGCGCGTGCAGCCGGATATGCTTCATGTATTGGGTGGTGGTGAGCTGCTCGAAATACTCGACCGCATGGGCCGGCCAGCCGGTCACGTCATGCGCGAGCTCCTCCAGCATCAGCGCGGTGCCCTTGCGGCGGCGGAAGGCGATGGTGTCGGCGACTTCCGCGCGCGGCGAGGCCAGCTCGCCTCCGAGCCCGCGCAGTGGCCGGTAGCCGATGAGGTCGCCGATGTAGGGTGTGACCCACTCGGCGCAGGTCTCGATGAACTGGTCGTCATAGAGCTGGTCGATTGACTCTTCCAGCGTGGCGAACTCGCGGGCGAAGGCTGCAAGCAGGGCTTGCAGCGGGCCGGCCTTGGCAGGATCGCCCGCAATCGCGGCGTCGCGCAGCCGGTGCAGTGCCGGCAACAGGGCGTAGAGCCGTTCCGGGGTGAGGCTGTTCATGCCATCTCCTCCAGCAAGGCGAACGGCGCCGGGTTCAGGGTCAAGAGCTCGCTCGGCTTCGCCATGCCCTGCTCGACATGCATCCGCGACGCCAGCAGCCGGACCTGGCGAGAGGGAATGGTCTGGGCATAAGGCGTCGTGCCGCCATAGAGCTTGACGAGGTCGACGGCGACGACGCCGGGCACCGACTGCGCGGCTGCGATCACGTCGGACTGCTGCACCGGCTGGCCGAGCTCGCGCGCGTCGAAGGCGAAGTGCGCGCGCAGTGCTGCCTCGACTGCGGCGAGCACGGTCTTGGCGTCGAAGTCGGGATCGCGCTTGACCCTCAATCCGATCCGGAACGTGGAGGGCTGGTAGGGCAACAGCATCACTGCGACATGCGGATCGCCGCCGGCCTTGAGCGCCGCGAGCAGATTGGTCCACACCGGACTTGCGGAATTGACGGGAGCTTCGGGCGGCCCCGCAATCGTGATCGCGACGGTCTTGCCCCGCGGCAGTTGCAGCACCTGCGCCTGCGCCTTGGCAATGCCGGAGAAGGCACGGGCAAAATCCTCATAGTCGAGCACGGATACGACGCGTCCGAGCGTCCGGGCGCCGAGCGGAATGCTGCGCCGTGCCGCATCGGCCGGCTCCGGGTCGTTGCCGCCTTCGGCGGCCAGCGGGTTGCTCACGCCCTTGAGTCCGAGCGGGCGCGACAGGAGCTGGCTCAGCGTCTCGGCGCGGACGTTTCCGGCGACACCGATTCCCTTGCGGTAGGTGGCGCGAACGTTGTTGAGCCCGCTCGGCAGCCGTGCGCCGCTGGCGCCGTCGCCGAATTTCGCGAAATTGCGGCCCTGTTCGTCGACGTCGAGCGTGAAGGCGTGCTCGGTCGCGGCTGCACCATACAGCGTCGCGCGCTCATGCCATGCGATCTCGCCGATCCGCAGCGTCAACTCGCTGGCCGCACCGCTCTCATTGCCGGCGGCCCGATAGGTCAGCGGCAGCTGCTTCAGCTCGAATTGTTGGAATGGTTGGGCGGCGTCGCCCGAGCCGAGAATCTGCGTCACCGTCTCGCCGTGCGAGGCCGGCACGATGTTTGCGTGAACGACAACGCTGCCGCGGTCGAGACCGCCGGCAAGCGGTGGGTCGATCTGAAGCATGCAGCGGCCGGCATCGACCGCTTGGGCGGACACAAGCCGTGCCTGCACGGCGACGGCCGGGCCGCCGGAAGCCTGATTGCCGCGCAGGATCAGCCGCCGTCCGGGAATGAGGCCATCGACGCTGATGGCCGCCGGGATGCTGTCGCCGGTCACAGCGTCGTCGACGGGATATGAGGCGAGTGCGAGTTCCTCCGACTGTACGAACGCGGTACAGCGGCGAACCTGGTCTGCATAGCGATTGTAATTCGAGCCCTGCAATTGCAGCCGTGTGACCTTGCCGCTGAGCGCGAACTCCGCGCGTGATATTTCGTCCGCATCGGTGACCTTGAAGATGTCGAGATGCGCGCCAAAATCGAAGACGCCGTCCGACTTTTTGATCGCGTCGAGGATGATCACGATGGCAGGGATCGCCGCCATCGTAAGCACGACGTAGCCGCCGGCGCGGACCTCGGAATAGACGGTGTCGAGATCGATGAAGCCGCCGGTTAGCGTCGCACCCGCCGGCGAAATCGTGTAATCGGGCCAGTCCGTCGCACTGGAACCGCCAGGATAGTTGCTCCTGAAATCGCTCGACATCGACGCCCACATCGGCGCGTTGTGGCCGAAAGGAGCCGCGCGTTTGCGCAAGGCATAGACCTTCGACGTCTGGGCGGAGGAGACGCCGGACAGACCGAGCTGCCAGGTGACCTTGGTGCGGTCGAAATCCGATTGCAGCTCCACGCTGTCGATGAAGCGGAAATCGCAATTGCTGTCGTTCGTGCCGGGATTGAAGGCATCGCCGGCGATCAGCAGCGCATCGCCCGGCTTCAGATTGTTGCGCTGACCGGCGAGATACATGACGGTGTCGTCCTTGCCGGGCCGCCGCGTCTCCGCCATCCAGGGGCGGATCGCATTCCAGGCCGGCCGCGCGGCGTCGAGCCGCTCGACGGTCTCGAAGGTCTGCGGCTTCTCGTCCGGCCCCGGCACGCTCTGCACTCTGGTGCCGATCTCGATCGACACCTGCGCGGGTACGCCGGTGACGAAGCTGCCCGGTTCAGGCGACAGCTTTGGCGGCGGTGCAGGCGGCGTTTCCAGCGTGAAGGCGAGCCAGGTCTCGGCGGCGACGCCCGGCCGCAGGCGGTAGCCGATCAGCCGGCCCATCTCCTGCAGCGAGACGCGCTCCAGCGCGGTGCGAAGATAGGATTCGTTGGCGATGCGCTCCTGGTAGAAGGTGAGCACGTCGGCGGCGCAGGCGAAGGCGTCGATCAGTCCGATGGTGAAATCGTCGTCGCTCCGGCTTTGCAGCTTGCCGAGCGGGGCGAATGAAGCGGAGGACAGCGCGGCATGCAGGCTGTCTCGGAACTGGCCGTAGTCGCCGATCCGGTAGGCGATGGCGGAGAGGCCGTAGCGGTTGAAAATGCCTTGCGGCGTCTCGGTTTCGACACCGGCGCAGCAGCCGCAGGTCTCGCTGCCGGCGGGCAGGGCGGTGGGCTTGATCACCGGGACTGGTAGCGTCATTTGCCGCCTCCCGCTTCGATGATGAGCCGGCCGCGCTCGCGGAAGCTCGGATTGTTGGCGAGCTGCGCGATCTCGAGGCTGCCGATCGGGATCACCTCGTCATCCAGCGATGTCGCCAGCGGCGAAATGAACCGCTGGAATTTTTCCGCCTGCACCGCCTCGACGCCTTCGACCGCTTGGGCAGCCGCGATGATGCGGCTGAGATAGACGGGATCGCCGAACGAGAAATTGTCGGGATGGAACAGGCCGAGCGTACCGTCGGGCAGCACCGAGCTCGACAGCACGGCGCGAACCGCCTGCGCGACCTCGGCGCGGAAATAGTCCGGCTTGACGCAGACATGGAGCGTGATGTCGAGCGGCACGTAGCGTGGCGGCCGCACGTCGAGATCGTAGCCGGCCATCCTGAACCGCTCGAGATGGTTGCGGAGCTGCGCGGCGAAGGCGGCGTCGACCGCGCCGCCGCCAAAACGGTCTGGCGTCACGAAGACGGTGTACCAGCTTCCGGTCCAGCGGAAGGTTGCGGCGGCGCGCTGCACGTCCGCGCGCCGCTCGGCGGCGGCCGCATAGTCGGCCGCGGTCACCGCGCGCTCCTGGGTGCGGAACGCCTGTGGCGCGTCGCGCCGGGCCGCCTCGATGTCTTCGGGCTCGATGCCGCCGGATGCGGGCAGCGGATTGCGGATGTCGGTGAACACGCCGTTCGTCGTGCTGACGATATGCGCGATGGCTTCGGCGCCGACATTGCCTG
Source organism: Bradyrhizobium sp. (assembly GCF_035935975.1). GTDB lineage: Bacteria > Pseudomonadota > Alphaproteobacteria > Rhizobiales > Xanthobacteraceae > Bradyrhizobium. Next base: position 64,434 of record NZ_DASYWN010000063.1, on the reverse strand, counting down.
ACGTGCCGTTGCCGGTCCGGTAGGTCACCGTGAAGGCGGTGTCCTCGGCCGGACGCTTGCCGAGCAGGCCGTCGCCGAACCGCAGCAAAGCGCGGTTGTGATTGTCGATCTCGACCACGACATGCGGAGCGTTGCCCGCACTGCCCGTGAGATCGCGCCGCGGCAGCCAGTGCTCGGTGATGCCGGCGACCTGTCCGATCAGATCGGCAATGGCGGGAGTGGCATCGCGCGGCGACAACAGGCTGAGCGCACTCGCCGCCCACCACGGCTGATCCTTGCTGACGGGAACGGCCAGCAGCGCGCCAAGATCGAACGATTGCGTCAAGGGGCTGTTCGCCAGCACCGGACGGAAGCGCGGCGGCAGCATCAATTCGGGGGGCGAGGTGCAGCAATTGCCCGGCGCGGATGATGCCTGCTTCAGCCTGGAGCGGGGCATCGTGCCAAGCTGCTCGGGCGCCAGCGTGCGGCCGTGATCGACCAGCACGATGTTGCCGCGGGCGACGCTGATCGGAAGCTCAGGGCGATCTTCCACCGTGAGGCAGAGCGGGAAGGGCAGCGCGTCCGCGTCGCTCCAGGCGATCTCGGTGACGTCGACAGGGCCGTCGACCGCCGGCTCATCGAATAGCCCGCCGGACGGATCGTTCGTGAGCGAGACCTCGGTCAGCCGCACGGCCCAGCGATGCCTGGGGTCTGCATCATCCGCGGACAAGGTCGTCGGGCTGATGACCTCCTCGAAGATCAGGATGTCGCCGACGGCAAGCGTGTCGATGTGGCCGCGCAGGGTCGCGCGCGTGGTGCCGCGCGGCAGGCAGCAGCCGTTGTTGCCCCAGGCATAGAAGGCGAGACTGTTCTGTTGCTGGTCGAGCACGGCTGGCGCGACGGTCTCGAACATCTCGGCGCCGCTATCGATCGCATCGGTCAAGGCGTGCGAGCCAGGCGTCAGCACCATGTCGAGCCCGGGGACGCGGGTCAGCAATTGCGTGCCCTTGTCCAGAGCGATGTCCTGCCCGTTCACGTCGAAATGCACGAAGGCGCGCGCGTTGCAGCCTTCATGCAGGTGATAGTCCACCAGTCTCGTGTGGCGCCGCACCGAGATGCGCTGGCGCGCGGTGGCGAGATAGGCCTCGTTGGCGATCGCATCCTGGCGGTAGGCGAGATTGTCGGCGGCATAGGCGAGCAGTTCGACCAGGGTGACGCCGAGATCGGCCGCCGAGCGCTCCTGCCATCCAGGCACGAGCAGGCTCAGCCGGTCCAGCATCAGCCGGCGAAAACCTTGATAGTCGCGCGCGAGATAGTCGATATCGGGCCGCGGGCGCGGCACCGGCGGGCAGGGTGTGGTGTCCGCGCAGTCATAGTCCGAGGGGCATTCGATCTTGAAGGTGAAATCGATCAGCGACAGCTTCGGATCGAAACCCGCCGGCGGCAGGGGCGAGCCGGAATTGGCGAAGATGCCAAACGTATAGATCGAATAATCGCCGCTGCTGTCGGTGCGCACCACCAGGGTACGGGGAAGATCGTCGACGGTGTCGACGAGACCGGGCTCGGCTTCGGCAGGCAGCGCATCGGCCGGCGCGCACCAGACCACGCCGACGGTCGCGATCCGCTCGCCGCCGGTGATGCGCAGATTGTCCGGCGACAGCGTGGAGCCGGAATGCAGCAGCCGAACCAGCAGGGTCTGTTGCCGCGGCGCGCCGGGCGGAGAGGCGAGGTCGAGCACCTCGATGAACTCGATGGCGTTGGCGCTGCCCTTGGCCTTGAGCACGTCGAGCCGGCGCGGATCGCAGCAATGTTGCTTCATGCCCCGCCTCCCGGAAGCGCGATGCTGGCAAGCTGGCTGGTCCGGTCCGCCAGCACGACGTAGCGGATCTCGGCGCGCAGCACCGCATCGTCATTGATCACCTCGACCGAGGTGACGGCGATCAGATGCGACAGATGCTGATGCAGCGCGGCCTGCGCCAGCATCTGCGTGGTCGCGGCGAGCGTCACCGAATTGGGCTCGAACACCAGCGACAGCAGCCCGGCGCCGAAATCCGGCCGCATCACCCGCTCGCCCTGCATGGTGAACAGCACCTGCTCGATCAGGTCGCGAATATGGTCGAGGCGATCGGTGGTGGCCGTGCGGCCCTGGTCGTCGAAATGATAGGGGAAATCGAGCTCGTTGCTCACATCGTCCTCCCCTCACGTTGCCATGACGCGCATCTGCGCGACCACCGGGAGCATCGGCGTGCCCGTGGGCGTGCAGACCGATTGCCCCATCATGGTCGCGGCCGGTGCGCCTCCGATCATCACCCGCGCCGCGCCCATCACCATCTGGCCAGTCACACAGGGCGGCGCCGAGCCCGTCAGCGAACAGCCTGCGATCGCATAGGGACTGGTGAGATTGACCGCGGGCTGGCCCGACAGCATCACGCGCGGGAACGGCGACATCGGCATCGCCTGTCCGGCGTGGCTGCACAGCACGGTGGCGCCAAGATGCAGCACGGGAGCGGGCATGTGTTCCTCCTAGATCACCGTGAGTGCGCCGAGATTCACGTCGACGGTCGGCCCCGTCATCGTGATGACCGCGCCCTTGCCGTTGGAAATGGTGATGCCGACATCGCTGACCGAGATCATCGCGCCGGTGGTGGTCTGCATCAGGATGCCGCCGGTCGGTCCCGGCACGTCGCTGATGGTGAGGCCGTTCTTCAGCGGGGTTTGCAGGGTGATGCCGGGCACGCCGGGCGGCACCGCATGCGCCAGCACCGGTACTTCGGCCGCGCTGCCCCAGTAGCACCCGACCCAGATCGGATAGTCCGGATCGCCGCGCTCGAACTCGATCCAGACGCCGGCACCGATGATCGGCACCGTGAAGAAGCCGGCATTGATGCCTGCGGTCGGTACGCACGGCATCGCCCAGCTCGTCGGTATGACGGCGCCGACGTCGGGCACCATCACCTGGATCCGGCCGATCTGCAGCGGGTCGACATTGTTGACCACCACCGCGCGATATTTTCCGTAAAGGGGCGCATCGCTCATGTCGGCACCTGCGGAACGGTCGAGATCAGCGCGTTGCGCGCGAGCGAGAACGACTGCTTGTAGGAGCCGCGTTCGATCTCGTGGGTGACGTTCTTGACGTAATAGAGCCCGTCATAGGGCAGGCCCGCGCCGCGCACGCCGACCAGTTGCCGCGACTTCAGCACACGCCCATATCGGGCAACGTCAAGCTTGCCATTGCCGAACACGCTGTCGCTGTGCTGGCTGGCATAAGCGAGCCCCGCCATCAGCGCCTGCGGCGCGGACAGATGCGCGGTGTTGGCGAGCTTCTCGATCTTCGGCGGCAGCGGCGGCACCAGGCCAAGCGGCGGGCTCATCGGTGTGATGTCGGGGATCGGAACCGGAATCGGCGCCTTGCTGTTGCTCTCCTGGAAGAACACGATCGGCATGATCTTGCGTTCCTTGTCGAAGTTGAACGAGATCTCCTCGACATTGGTGAGCGCATCCATGTTGGTGGTGAGCGCCGGCTGCGGCGCGCCGAAGCGGATCTCCGGTCCCCAATAGGCCTTCGAGGCACCGGGTGCCGGGCCGGCCTCGAGATAGAAGACGTAGCCGGCTTCGCCCGCGAGCTTCTTGACGTAGGCGTAGTCGCTGCCCGTCTGCTGCGGGATCTGCTGGATCGGGATCGGCGGGATGTCGAGCACGCTCGGGATCACCATCGGGATCACGCCGAGGGCTGCGTATTTGGCGAGGATCGCGAGCACCCGCACCGACGGCGGCATCGCCGGGAAGGGCAGGCCGGGCAGCTCGATGATGTCCATCAGCGCCGACATGTCCTTGCCCTTGATCACGAGCTTGCCGACCCCGCCGGTGCCGGGCTGGGTCTCGACATTGGTGACCATGCCGTCGATGACGCTTTCTGCCGTGCCGTTGATGGTGACGATCAGCACCACACGAAGCAGCGGCGGCAGCGCACCGCCGCCGGCGAGCAGGAAGATCGTGCGCAGCGGCGAGCGGACCGGCAGGTCGAAGGTCAGCTCGAAGCCGCTCTGTGCATCGCCCGATCCGATCTCGATCTTGGCGTGGGTCAGCGTCTCCAGCACCTCGCGCGGCGCCGGCACGGGGGCCGGGCCGATCTGGAGCGAGAGCTGGACGCCGCCTTGCATCATTGCCGGTTGCCTCCTTACGTCCCGCTCGGACGCGGGATCTGCACGCGCTCGCCGGGTGTGTCGGTGAGATCGAACGGATCGGTCACGACATTGGCGTCGGCGATACGCCAGTACAGCTCGGGATCGCCGAGGGTGTTGGACGCAAGCGTGTCGGGCCGTTCGCCGGCATTGACGATGTGCTCGCCGGCGATACCTATGTCGCGGCCTTGCGGGATGAAGCGGCGCAGCACATAGGCGAGGCCGGGATCGTCGGCACTGCGCTTCAACCGGCCGATCGCCACGCCGTGGTAGCGGCTGTTCGGCGCAAACGTATTGTCCGGAAACGCTCCGGCATCGATCAGCATCTGGACGGGATCCGAGGACATCATGCGCTCCGTCAGGGCAGGCTGGTAAGGCCGAGCGAGGCCAGCGAGGCGCCGCCGGTGAGGCCGGCGAGCGCTTCGCGGGTTCGCAAGTAGCTGAGGAAGATCGTTCCGCCTCGATGCGAGAAGCCGAGATCGTCGGTGCTCATCACGTGAAGGCCGAGCGAGACCTTTGCGCGGATCGGATTGAGCCCGGGGTCGAAGGCTTCCTCGACGATGGAGAATTCGGCGACGCGCACCGGCGCGACGCGATTCTTGCTCCAGACGAACAAGGTAAGCGGCGCTTCCGGCGGCAGGATCTCCAGCGTGCCGCCGTCGGCCTGGTTCGCGACCCCGAGCAGATCGTCGACGCTGGGATTGACGAGTGCCTCGAGCACGGCGAGCTGCGGCGCGATGCCGAAGGCAACCGCATTGGCATGCGCGTCGGGATCGGCGAGCTGGTCGGTGGCATCGATCTCGGCGTCGAGCTTGATGGTCTCGATCGCCGGACCCTTCAGCCGGAACGGCTGCGCGCGCCCGCCGGCCGTGCCGTCGCCGCCCGTGCCCTGAACCTGGTAGCTGCGGCTCAGTGTGTCAGGATTGTACTGGAGTGCGATCTGCCGCCGCACCGTGCCGCCGCCCGGCGCCAGCACCACGAGGCCGCCTTTGATGAGTTTCGGAGAGTCGGTGAGGCCGGTCATGGGGAATCGTCCTGCGATGGACTGCGCGATGGCGGCAACCGCCTCTGACGGAGATCGAGCCGAAGGTCGCGTTGATAGCGTTGCAGTTCGCACGGCGCGAATGCCGCGATCCGAAGCGGCGTTTCGGCTGCGTGGTCGACATACAGCGTCAGCCCCCGCCCAGCGTAGACATATTCGTTGCTCTCGACCTCGAACGTTCCCTGAAACGAGTTGAGCCTCGCCTCCGGCTCACCGAGCTCGTCAAGCAGCGAGGACAGCGAATCGACGAGTTCAACGTGGGTTGCGTCGATCAGCATGACGACCTCGCCGTCGGCCCATACCCGCATGCCGCGCGAGAAGCCTGCGGCAGCAGCATTGAACCAGTTGGTCCGATGCATGGCACTGCCGAGAACGCCCAGGCCAGGCGAGGATCGATCGAGATCGAACAGGACTGCGACGTCGTCGAGCGACGTCCGCTCGGAGAGGCCGGTGAACGCACGCAGATCGCGGCTTGCGAAGGACCGTAGCGCTGTCAGGGCGGCTGTCGATGTAGGGCTGGCATGCATGATTCAGCCCCCGATCTTCGCGACGTCGCCCTGGAAATAGGCGGCGTAGAGGTTGCGGATACCGACGACGTTGACCAGCTTCACGGCCTCGGCATAGGAGGGGTAGCGTCGGCGCGAGGCCGGCTTCACCGTGATGGGCTTCAGTTTTGCGTAGGCGGGGCCTTCGACCGCCTCGCGGAGCTCCGAATCGTTGGCCCTCGGCGCGACGTTCTCCCAGACGATTTCGTCAAACAGCGAATCGACACCCTCGATCAGCGTGTTGTTCTCGTTGGAGCCGTCGCCAAACGTGTTGGCGAAGTCGTCGTAGGCCTTGGTCCGGAGCGTGTGAATGTATTCGTGGATCAAGGTCTGGAACATGTCCCACAGGAAATCCCGATCTTCGTCGGGATCATCCTTCTTGAAGATCTGGATGTTGATGTCGCCGAAGCCTGCAGACGCGTCCCAGCCCCGATCGATCTCGTTCAGCTTGTCGACCTGCGCATCCGTACTGGTGAAGTCGTCTGCGATCGTGTCGAGGATGGTCGCCTCGTCGCCCACAGGATTGTTGCTCGAGTCGAACTTCGGCGAGGCGTTGAATTTCCGGTTGGCCGCGCGTATGTCGTCGTCGGACTGGAAGAAATAGAGCACGAGGGCCTTAGCCATTTTCCGCTTTGCGGTGCTATCCATGCCCGCCAGGTCCGCCTCGGTGTCGGCGAACAGGTCGTGGATGCTGCCGCGCTTCGCGACGGTGTCGGCCTTCAATTCGGGATGTTTCGATTTATCGTAGTAAGCGCCGAACACCTTGTCGGTTTCATCCTTGCTGGCCTTGCCGATCCGCTCGAATTCGGCGAGTTCATGCACCTTGGCCGGATCGCCGTGTTCGGCGGGGCCCTTGTCCTTGACCATTGCGTCCCAATAGCCCTGAATCAGATCCGGCATCATGGCGCGGATGGCGTCGTCATAGGCTTTCTTGCCCGCGTCGGAGGTATCGAACGGCAATGCAATGCCGCTGGAATCGACCTTGACGTCGGGCTTCAACGCCTTGGCGATGTCGGCCTTCTTCGCAGCGTCCGGTGCTGTCGTCTTCGACAAGTCGCCGGCGTTGGTCGTGAGGGTCACATCGCGCAGCACCTGCTGTAGCACGACGTCGTACTTGCGGAGCGTATGCTTGGTCGCGCTGATTTTCGTTTTCAGCGCGGTCTTGTTTTTCGCATCCGATTCGGCGGCAAGCTGCTCGCCAAGATCATCGATCTGACTCGCGAGCTTGGCGCGCTCGCGGCCGAGGTCCTGCGTCGCGGTTTCGCGCACGGTCGTTTCGAGCGCGAACAGCTCCGCGGCGATGTTGTCGAGTTCCTCGTCGCTGCTGGCGAGTGCAAGCCGTAGCTTGAGATCCGTGGCATCGTAAGCGAAGGTTGGCGCTCCCTTGCCAGTCTCGCCTTGTGGCTCCACGTCGCCCTTGGCAAGCGCGTCGCGTCCGCCCCGGAAGCGGGCGGCGAAGAAGCGCTTCAATCTCTTGTACTCGTCGCCGTCGAGATCGGATTCAAGATCGGTGACGCTGAGTTTGCCTGCACCGAACATGATCCGCAGCGCCGCGATGTCGCTGAGTTCGAGCAGGTCGAGGATGGCGTTCTCGTCGTCATCGAGCGTCGGGCCGTCCTGCATCTCCTGGATCAACAATGCCTTCTGCAGAGGGGCAAGCTTGAACTCGGCCTGGCCCGCCTTCCACCGCCGAACGATCGCGCGCGCCTTGTTGTCGCTGTCGAAGCTGCCTTCGTATGCGTTGGCCGTGGCGATCTTCTCGAGATAGCTGAGCAATTCCTTGTCGCTGAAATTGCCCTCGGCGCCGAAGAAAACGGCGATCGATTCGTACCAGGCCAGCCGCTGCACCGCGGCGGGTGGCGTGGTCGTGCCGCGCTGCTGCACGACATGGGCGAGTTCGTGCGCAAGAATGTGGCGGCCGCGCGGGGTTTGCGGATCGTAGGCGCCGTCGCCGAACACGATGTGGGAGCCGGCGGTATAGGCGGTCGCGCGGATTGAGCGGGCTGACGCAGCGGCCTCTGCGCCGGTGTGGATACGCACCCGGCTGAAGTCGGAGCGGAACTGTCGCTCCATTGCCTGTCGCGTCGGAGCGCCGAGCGAAGTGCCGGCCGATCCGACCACGTCGGAGACGGCGGCGGGCGCGGCTTGCCCACCCGTGTGCGTGGTGCGCGGAAGAGGTGACAGCGCTGGAGCGGGCCCCGCGGTCTTCGCGGGTCGCATGGCGGTTTCGGCCGCGTGCTCGGCTTCGGTCTCGAAACGATCGCGGGCCGGACGAAGCTCGAGCGAAGGCCCCCACGCGGGCGAGGGGTGTTTCGGGAGCACCGTCGGAGCAGCCCGTGTGTTCATGGCCGACCTCGCGAACGTCCAGCACCGGGTGTTGTGGTCAGTCGTGTCGCAATGCTATCGGCTACCATGCGTGGGGCATCACCGGGCGCCGCGCCAGCCTGGTCGGCGGCCCCGGCGAGCCGATGCTGCAACGCCTGACCGATGGCGTCGGAGAGTCCCGCGACTTCAGCGCGTCGCGACGCATCGACGACGAGCCGTCCGATCCGGATCTCGATGCCGGCATGTTTCATGGCGCGGCTCCCGCCCAGGGCCGTTCCAGCTTGGAGAATTCGGCGCGCACCGCGGCATTGATGGCATCCTGCCCGATCGGTCCGCCCTCGGCCGCGGCCTGGAAGGCGGCGTTGAGCGCGATCGCGCGGATGTTGCCCCCGGTCAGTTGCAGTCGGGCGAGACCCGCAAAGTCGACCTCGCCGAGCGGCGCGTCGGCCGGGAACTGCAGCCGCCACAGCTTTTCGCGCGCGACGGCGTCGGGGTAGGGGAACTGGATCACATGGCGGATCCGGCGCAGGAAGGCGCGGTCGAGTGCGCTCTTCATGTTGGTGGTGAGAATGACGAGCCCGCGATAGGTCTCGATCCGCTGCAACAGATAGGCGATCTCGATATTGGCAAAGCGATCGTGGCTGTCGCGCACCTCGCTGCGCTTGCCGAACAGCGCGTCGGCCTCGTCGAACAGCAGGATCGCGCCGCTGGTCTCGGCGGCCTCGAACAGGCGGCTCAAATTCTTCTCGGTCTCGCCGATATATTTGCTGACGACGCTGGCAAGGTCGATGCGATAGAGATCGAGCCCGGCGGCGCCGGCGATCGCCTCGGCGGCATAGGTTTTGCCGGTGCCGGATTCCCCGGCGAACAGCGCTGCGGCACCGAGGCCCCGGCCGTTATGCGCGGCAAAGCCCCAGTCGCCATGGACACGCGGACGGTGCTGCAACTCGCCGGCGATGGCCCGGAGCTGCGCAATCACGACCGGCGGAGCGACCAGATCGTCGAAGTCGACGCGGCTGTCGATCCGCTGCGCCAGTGCGTCGAGACCGCCACGCACCGCGGCGCGGCAGAGCCGCCATACAGCAGGGCCGACCAGGGCCGGCTGACCTCGCGTCTCGGCCAGGGCTTTGGTGACCACAAGGCGCAGCTCGGCCGGGGGTACATTGAATTGCCGCAGCGCCGGACGCAGTGCGGCTGCGAGGGCCGTCGCCTGTTCGCGGGGCAGGCCCTGCAGGGCCGCGGCTTGCTGTGCGGCGAGGGAGGCATCGGGCACCTCGAGACGCAGCACGCGCCGCTGCCGCAGCCGCGACAGACGGGCTGGTTGCGGCGCGTTCAGCGCGATCGCGGGGCCGACCAGATGAGCGAGCAGCGTCCCACCCCGCGCGTCGGCATCATTGGCGTCCATCGCGCGGTCGTGCTCGAGCACGATCATGGCATCCGAGAGCGCTGCCTCGCGGTCGAGCAGGCGGGCGATCTCGGCGATGTCGCGCGGATCATGTGGCAGGTCGCGGGCATGGAGCCAGAGGCCGCTCGCGCCGAACTCGCTGAGGGCCGCACGCGCAAGGTCGCGCTGCGGCTCGATCTCGCCGCGCGCATGACCCAGCGCGACCAGCGCCGCCGCGCCGCTGCCGAGGGCCTGCGCAATCGTGCCCGCGAGTGGCGTGTCGGGCTCGCGCGGTCCGGCCGGCTCGCAGCGGGCGAGGGCGATCAGGCGGACGTCCATCGCGGCGACGCCAGTCAGGTAATGCAGCACGCGCTCGTCGATCTGGATCGGCCGGCGCGGTGGTGCTTCGCGGCCGTCGCAGGCGATCAGGCGCCAGCGCCGCAACGGCCGCAGCGGCGACAGCGCATCCCAATGCGGCTCAGCCAGCACCTGCATGGCAAAATTGAGCGTCGGCTGCGGGTTCGAGGTTGCATCGGACCGCTCTGCGATCGCCCCACTGACGAGGCGGCGCAGTGCGCTGTCGAGCTCGACGCCGGCCGCCAGCAGCACGACGTCGCGCTCGAACGGCGTCAGGCCGAACAGCTTCGTCAGCGCATCGAGCGCCGGCTCGAAATCGTCGTCGCATTCGGGAGGAGCCGGTTCGGCACTTGCAGACGGATCCTCCAATTGTTGCGCGAGGCGCGAGCGCAGCGCGGCGAGCTGCGCCGTCAGCCATTGCTGGTTGCGGCTGGCCCAATCGAGCGTGGACTGCGCTTGCGGTCTGTCGTGCATGTTCATGGCGGCACGCTCAGGGTTTGCGAGGCGTCGTAGGCGGGCGCATCGCCGCTGAGATCGAGCAGGAGGCTGTCGACGCCGTCGACGCGCAGCCGAGCCGGATAGGCGCCGGCAGGAAGCGTCGGGGCGAAGTCGAACACCAGCGGATCGGTGGCTACCGTGCGCGGATTGGCGATGGCTTCCACCGTGCCGAGCACGAGGCTCGCGCGCTGGCGTGGCTGCACCTGCGGGCGCGAGAACAGCGTTGCGGTAACGCGCAGCGGCGCGGTCTTGCGCAGCACGGTCGCCGCTGGCAGCGACAGCGGCGCATCGGCCGCGATCACCAGGGCAGGCGCGATGATCAGCGCGATCGCGTTGGTCTCGCGCTCATTGGCTTCGCCGGTTGGCAGGAACCGTAGCGTCAGGCTCCATTGCCCTGGCGCCAACGCAGCTTGCGCGGCGGCATCGTTCGGCAGCGTTACGGTGAGCTCGGTGCCGTCGGCGTTGGGCGCGCCCGGAATCAGCTCGACGGGAACCGGAAACAGCGGATGCGCCAGCCGGACGCGATAATTGCTGCCGCTCAGGCGGATGCCGGTGAGAACCACGGGCTCGCCGAGCCGCGCGCCGGCCTGTTTCAACTGCGGCGTCGCGGCGAACAGCGTCGGCAATGGCGGCAGCATGTCCGGATTGACGACGACCCCGCGGTCGCGCTTGGTCGCGGGGTCGACGATCCCGCGCGACAGCACCGGCAGCGGCGAGATTGCGGGCTTGGTAGCCTCGATCAGCACCACCGACACCACATAGGCGGCTGTCGGCCGGTAATGCGACTGGATCGCCGCCCAGAGTCTCGACATTTCCTCCGGGCCCATCACGGCCGGCGTGATCTTGATCAACTCGGCCTGGTCGGCGAGGTCGGCGGCGGCGAGGGCCTGGAATGCCGGCGGCAGCATCGGGATATTGATCGGGTTGGGATTCAGTGCGCGCTGCACGGCGGCACGGTCGAGCACCGGGCGCTCGTGCAGCAGATGCATGCCGTAGCCGAGCAGGATCTCGGCCTGGCAATCGACCCGGGCATAGGCCGTGAGCAGATAATGAAGGTCGAGCGCGAGCGGTGCATTGGTGAGGCGCTCGCCGCTGCTCGATGAGCGGGACGGCAGGGCCTGGTTGCGCCAACCCGGATTTGGCGTCACTTGATGCAGGAACAGATTGAGGCGCGGCTGCTCCTCGGGACTGGTGAGGTCGATCGTGTCGGGCGCGACGGCGCTGACATTGACCGTGCTGCCGACCGCGGGGCCGGCCTGGATCAACCCGTTGTCGAGCAGGTTGCGCAGCACCGCGCTGACCGCGCCGATCGCGAGTGGTGAGCTCATGCGCGGCCTCCAGATCCCGGACGGCGCAGATAGTCGGACAGTGACACCGACGGTTTTGATGCCGGCTTGACGGCGCGTGCTGCGCGCGGCGGCTCCGGCGAGCGGATGTCGATGCGATCGATCGTCACCTTGATCACGGGCGGCGTCTCGCGCCGGCGCTGTGCCTGGCCGGCGAGCACGGCCTCGCCGAGCGGCGGCGCTGGCGGCGTTGCTGTCTCGTTTCGAACGCGGAGCGTCTCGCGTACAACCGTCTCGCGCGCGGGCGCCATGGCTGGCAGCTCGCGCGGCGCGACGGAGGGAGCGACATGGGCCGGCGGTCCTGGCGGCGCCGTGTTCGATTGAACGGGCCGGATCACTGCTGCGGCCTTGGCCGCCGGGCGCAGGGGCGCTTCCGCATGATCGGGCTCTGTCTCCGCGGGCTGCGGTGACTGCGCTGCGATGCGCGGATGATCCTCGGCGATACGGCCTATCGGCGTCTGCGGCGGCGACGGTTGCCCTTCGGCCGGCCATGTTTCGAGCATCGGTGCATTGTCGGTCCGGACCGGAGCGGAAAAGCGCGGCGGCAGCGCGACGCGTGCGGCACCTGCGATCGGCTCGCCGCGTCCGAGGCACGCGAGGTTTTGCAGGAGGCCCGTCATGAGACACCCGCCAATTGCAGATAGGCGGCGCGGCGGGCCTGCGGCAGCGCCAACACCTCGGCTTCGCTCCAGCCATATTCGCGCGCAAGCGCATCGACCTCGAGCAGGCTGCGCTCCGCCGCGGCCTGGATCTCGGCCCAGAGCGCCGGCGCGATATCGATGACGGCCTGCCAGCTATGGCTGCAATCGGGGCAATCGAGGGCGAAGGCGATGACGGCGCCGGGATCGCAACGTTCGAGCTCGGCCTCGATCCGGTCGCGCGTGTCCTGATCGAGCGCTGTCGACGGCATATCGCCGAGGCAGCGCGCGAGCAGCGACTGGGCCGCGGCCAGGGAGTCCGGCGCTGCGGCTAGGTTGGCGAGATCAGAGAGCACCGGCAGACGCAGCGTCAGTTCTTGGCCGCCGATCGCGATGCGTGGCGGGACGGCGTCGGCCTGTGGCGCGAGCCCATCCGCAAGCGCTGCGCTGTCGGCGGTGAATTCGCAGTCGCCGTGACAGGCTGGGCAGGCGGCGCGCAGTCGCCAGGACGCGCCGAACAGTTTTGTGCGCAACGCCAGGAGCGCGGCATTGCCGGCGCCGATCGTATCCGTCGGTACGGCGCCGGCCGCGTTGAGCAGGGCATCGTCGCGCTGGTGCCGCGCGCGACCGGCGGCCTGGTCCCACAGCGCCAGAATGTCCTGCTCGCGTCGTGCGGCGGCGGAGAGCATGGGTTGCCTCAGGCCGGATCAGAGAAGGTCGGCTCGGACGGCTCGGTGACGGCCTGGTCGCGCTCCCAGCCCTCGTTCTCCAGCTTGATGTGCTGGATCGCGACCGCATTGGCGTTGGCGTCGAGATCAGGCAGCGACTGGTATTCCGAGACCCAGCAGCGGAAGATCTTGTAGGCGAGCGCGAGTTGCCCGGCCTCGTTGTAGACCTCGAGGATGATGTCCTTGCGGAAATCCTTCAGCGAGACCTCGGCGCCGAGGCCCGCTCCGAAATGCCAGACCTTGTTGGCCCATTTCTCGAACTCGGTGTCGTGGGTGACGCCGCGATCGAGCGTGATCGCCTCAAATTTGCTGCGGCCGGGCGATTTGCGCCCCGTGGAGGGATCGCCGCCCTCGCGGTGCTCGACCACTTCGGTGGTGCGCTTCAACGCCGAGACCTTGCTGATGCCGGCGACGTAGCGGCCGTCCCATTTCACGCGGAACTTGAAGTTCTTGTAGGGATCGAAGCGCTGCGGATTGACCGAGAACTGTGCCATTTGCTTGCCTCAGGTTGGGATGTCGCCGGCGATCTGCTGGATCTGGATGACGACGAACTCAGCCGGCTTCAGCGGCGCGAAGCCGACGATGATGTTGACGATGCCGAGATTGATGTCGGCCTGCGTCGTGGTCTCGCGGTCGCATTTGACGAAATAGGCCTCGCGCGGCGTGCGGCCCTGGAACGCACCCTGGCGGAACAGCCCTTGCAAGAAGGCGCCGATGTTGAGCCTGATCTGCGCCCACAGCGGCTCGTCATTGGGTTCGAACACCACCCATTGCGTGCCGCGGTAGAGGCTCTCCTCCAGGAACAGTGCCATGCGCCGCACCGGCACGTATTTCCATTCCGAGCCGCGATCGTTCTGGCCGTGCAGCGTGCGCGCGCCCCAGACCACGTTGCCGTAGACCGGCAGCGTGCGCAGGCAATTGACGCCGATCGGGTTGAGCTGGCCGTTCTCGGCATCGCTCAAGGTCAGCGCGAAGCCGACGCCGCCGTTGACGCTGGCGTCGGTGCCCGCCGGTGCTTTCCAGACCCCGCGCGTAGCGTCCGTCCGGGCATAGACGCCGGCGGCGAAGCCGCAGGGCGGGAAGTCACGCACGACGCCGGATTGCAGCGGATCGGCCTGCATCACCCAGGGATAATACAGCGCGGAGAAATTGCCGTCGTTACCGGTCAGGCCGGCTTCGCCGGCGGCGCCGCTCATGTTGGCGACCGTCTCGTTCTGGAGACTGTCCACGATCAGGAAGGCGCGCCGGGCGTGGCAACGCTGTTGCAGCTTGGCGAGCGCGGCCTGGGTCGCCGCATTGGTGTTGGTGAGTCCGGGAACGCAGACCAGGTTGAACAGGTCGATGCGGTCGACGATCCCGCCGGTCGCGAACAACGGATCGATCGCGTTCACGAAGGTGCCGTCATTGGCGAGCAGAACCGTGCCGTCGGCGCCGCCCGTAAATGGCTTCGTGGTCGCGGTCGGTACAGTCGCCGATGCCGTGGTCAGCTTGTCCATGAAGGCGGAGCGGCCGTTGACGACGCTGGGCGCGTAACGCGGATCGGCCTTGTTCATCGACAGATCCTGGAACGTCTCCACGATGCTGGTGCTTGGCGACGGGCCGATGACGTCGAGCCGGAAGCGGGTGTTGTCGTCGGCGCGCAGCGTCAGCGTGACGCTGTAGGAATTGGCCCACTGGCCCGGCGAGCTCGCCTGGACGCCGAGATCGTTGAATGCGCAGGCCGCGGTCTTCGCGTCGTTGGCGGGCGTTCCCGAATTGAACAGCGCGATCCGCACGATGTAGGCGTCACTCCCGCCATTATCGAAGAACTGGCGCACCGCGTAGCCGAGATAGGCGCGGCGGTCGAGCCCGCCAAAGGCCCGCTCGTAATCGGCAAAGCTCGAGATGCGCACCGCGCGATCGGTGGGGCCGCGCGGCGCCCAGCCGATGAACAGCGCGATCGACGTCGCCACGCCCGAGATCGAACGCACGCCGCTGGGGATTTCCTCGATATAGACGCCGGGTTGCAGAAGGGCTGAGGGCATGTCGGCTCCTGTGATTTGGCGGTCTGTCTCGCTCGGTCAGATCGCAGCGATGGTCTTGCCCGACCTGCGCGTGCGCCTTGGGCGCGGCCGGCGCCTCGGGCCGGGCGGATCACGAATGGCTTCGGACAGGGACTGCGTCGTGATCTCGGTGATGACGGTGCGGTGCGGGCGCAGCTCGTAGAGCGCGCCGCTGTCGCCGCTTGCGACGATGGTGACGACCTTCAGCCGCGGCCGGCTGTGCAGCAGGCTTGCCAGACTGTCGCGCTCGTCCGGGGCCTTCTGCGCGACCACAATGACGTCGGCACGGGTGCGGCGGGCTTCCCTCGCCAGATTGGCCTCGTCGCTCGTGCCGACCACGGACAAGGCCGGATCGTTCGCGACGACATGCTCCAGAATACCGGTCATCAGCCTCGGAAACCCTGCAATGAGGATGCGTCTCTGTCGCAATGGCCACCTTTGCGGCGAGCCTTGCACAAGGCGCGGCGGCGCGAATGAGCCAAAGGGTTCAGAGAGGATGCAGCTGATGGTCCAGATCATGCGCGCGGCGCGGCGTTATCGATGTCGCGAGCGTTTGCGCGACGCGTCGCAGCGTGCCGCTCCTGCGCGCTATGCGGGCCAATGCCGGATCAAAGGATCTAGGCCGAAAAGTCTAGCGGGTCTGGACCCGCAAGGTTGGGGACGCCAGCCAGCCGTTTGCGTGCAGATGCTTGCTGATCTCGCCACGGCGGCGAATCTGCAGCTTGCTGAGCACGTTGTGCATGTGGTTCTTGACGGTCGAATTGCGGATCCGCAAGGCGCGCGCGATCTCCTTGTTCGAGAGGCCCTCGCCGGCGAAGCGGATGATCTCGTGCTCGCGCGGCGTCAACGTGTCGACGCCGGCCGCGGGCTCTCGTACCGCTGCCCGGGACGAGAGTGTCGCGAGCCGGCCGAACAGGGCGGCGGCGACCTTGGGTGAGCAGACGAGCTCGTCGCGCATCGCGTTGTGGACGGCAGCAACGACGTCGCCGATGGAACCGTCACGCAGCACGAAGCCGGACACACCGGCTTCCGCACAGGCGAGGATGTCCTGTTCGACCTCCGCGACGGCGATAGCGACGACCTTGAGGCTAGGTGACAGCGCGCGACAGGCTGCCGATTGCGTCAGGCCTCGCGGCGTCGCGATGTCGACCAGCAGCACCTGCGCGCCGCTGTCGATGATCTGCTCGGGCGGGGTTGCGAGATCGCCGTGTCCGGTGATGTGTAAGCATTCCTGCCGTGCCAGGCATGAGCCGAGGCCCTCGCAGAGCAGGCGTACATCACTCAGGATGAAGAGACGGACGGGGCGGACGCCGCCGCTGTCTAGCGCGGCCGGTGGCCGTGATGGATGCGAAATGGCGAAATGAGATTGCAGCGGGGCATGGCGCCCTGCCGGAAATGACGCATTGGACGACATGCCTGCCTCCCGATTGCCAACTCACAACCGTGTTTGCCGCCGCGCCCAGTTGAAAGTCACAGATCAATTAGTTGTATTTTTAATGACTTTCCCCCTGAAATTGACTATCGCGCTTTTTGGAGACCCTGACAAGCATCCACATCACAGGCGGAGTCGCCGGAGGCATTTGGACGCATGTGAAGTGGTCGAGTTGACAGGGGCGGGATCAACTCTCAGTTGATGTGACCGGAGGCTCGCCTCAGGCCACGACCTTGGCGGTGGGCGTCGCTGCGCCGTCGAGACGCTGCCGCTCCTCTGCGAGATAGTCATCAATCGCATCGCCCGGCATCGGCTTCGCAAAGTAATAGCCCTGGATGTAGTCGCATCCCAGGCGGCGCAAGGTGTCCAGCTGGGCACGCGTCTCGACACCCTCGACGACGCAGGCGATCTCCATGTCGTCGCAGAGGCCGGTGAGCGACTTGATGATCTTGTGGCTGACCGGGTTGTCGTTGATGTCGGCGACGAAGCTGCGATCGACCTTGATCTTGTCGAGCGGCAGGCGGTGCACGTGGCTCAGCGAGGAATAGCCGGTGCCGAAATCGTCCAGCGAAATGCCGCAGCCCATCGCCTTCAATGCCGCGATCGACTGCTGCGCGCGCACGAAGTCGAAGGTGACGGCGGTCTCGGTGATCTCGAAATCGATCCGGTGCGGCGGCACCCCGCTCTTTTCGACGATGCTGATCAGTGGCAGGATGCCTTCGGCCGAGCAGACGTCGTGGGCGGAGAGGTTGAACGACAGGCGGATGTGGTCGGGCCAGGTCTTTGCCGTCGCGAGCGCGCGAACCAGCAGCGCCTGCGTCAGCGGCCGGATCAGGCCGATACGTTCTGCAGCCGGAATGAAGTCGGCCGGCGAAACCACGCCGAGGCGGGAGCTGCGCCAGCGTGCCAGAACCTCGAAGCCGGCGGTGTGCTCGCTCATGGCATCGACGATCGGCTGGAACACCAGGTCCATCTCGGTGCTGAAATCGGCGGTGCGCAGCAGGTTCTCGATGACGCCACGGCTACGGATCTCGGCCTCGAGCTCGCTCGAGAAGATCACGGTGCGGCCGCGCAGCTGGCGCTTGGCGTGGTAGAGCGAATAGTCGGCGCATTCATAGAGCGCTTCCGCCGTCGTTGCCGATTGCGGAAACGATGCGAAGCCGATCGAGCAGGACAGCCCGGTATGGGCGGTATCGACCTGGTACGGAAGCTTGACCTTGTCGCCGATGCGTTCGCCCAGCCGCAGCAGATCGGAATCGTCGGGATCGCCGCAGACGACGAGGCCGAACTCGTCGCCGCCGAGCCGGGCGAATTCCACCCGCTGCGGACCAAAGCCCTCGCAGACCTCGCGGATGCGCCGGCCCGCCTCGATCAGGACGCGGTCGCCGACCGAGTGCCCGTAATTGTCGTTGATCGGCTTGAAGCCGTCGAGGTCGATGATCCCGACCGCGACGCGAACGCTCCGGCGCTCGGCGTCCGCGAAGGCGCTCGACAGCTCGGCGAAGAAGCGGCGGCGGTTCGGCAGCTCGGTGAGCGAGTCCAGATTGGCGAGGCGGAAGTTCTCGTCCGATAGTGCCTGGGTCGCCGCCTGTTGCGCCAGCAGCGACTTGCGGCTGGCGACGAGATCGGCGAAGTCGCGATAGTAGATGAACAGCACCGTCACCATCGCGCCCGAGACCAGCAGATTGTTGACGGCGATTGCCTTTAGCGTCGGCTCGCCCGTGGCCCAGAAGAACAGCACATAGGGTACGTCGACGACCAGCGTCACGATCAGCGCCGCGGAGCGCAGATGCATCAGCGAGAAGATGCAGCCGATCACGGTCACGGCCATGTAGAAGGCGACCTGGCTCTTAGCGAAGGGATCGCCATAAGGATAGAGCGCGAAGGACCAGGCGGTGAAGCCCGCGCCGATCGGCAATGTCATCCAGTTGGTGGCGCGCAGATTGCGCAGGATGTCGGCATCGCTGCGTACGAGGTGACGCTGGCGCAGCCACCAGAAGGTGCGCAGGGCCGCGAGCACGGTGAGCACACCAGGCACGACCATCGTCAGCCAATCCGGCGCCACGCTCACATAGGTATAGGCGACCGCGATCGTGTTGCTCATCAGGATGAAGTAGAGCAGCGGGATCTGCTTGGAGAAGGCGTCGAACTGTGCGCGCGTCAGGTCCGGGTCATCCGGCACGCGAAACAGCCGCATCACGGCGGCGAGCAGAGACTTCAAATTGGCGACAGGCATTGCAATACGCGCCCCGGATCCCTTCAAAACGAGGGTGATCTTGCACGGCGGGGGTAAAGGGCGCGTTAGACGGGTTCCACGGGGAAAGCCCAGCGCAAGTTGCACGCGACCGCAGGGTTTTCCGACCGCGTGCATTGGTGAGGTCCGGTTAAGCATATGAACCGCCCGCGACGGGCACTTCGGCTCATGCCAAGCCGTTCGTGGTCAGGTCACGCTAACCATGCTTGTCGCTGCATTGTCGCACGTCGACTGCGCGGGTCGACGTGCGACAATGTCTACTCGTCGTTACTTCTTCTCCAGCGCAGCGGTCTGCTTGGCGAGTTGCTTGTCGAAATCCTCGGACAGACTCGTTGCATAGGTGACGAGCTCACCCGGCTTGACGAACGGGTTCGGTGCACCGTCCTTCATCTCGGCGCGCTTGGCCTGCATGCCATAGACTTCCGGATGCGGTCCGAGCAGCACGTCGATCTTCATCGCCTTCACCTTGGCGTAGGTCGCACGGTAGTCGTCGACGATGCCGGGATAGGTCGGCTGCCCGACCAGCCGGTTCAATGCCACCGTGCCGCTGCAGAAGAACAGCACCTCGCGGTCCTCCTTACCGTCCTTGACGGTCATCTCCCAGCTCGTGCAGCCCGGCGAATGGCCGGGCGTCGCATGCGCCGTCAGCGTGGTGTCGCCGAGCGTGACCTTGTCGCCCTCCTTGACGGTGCGATCGACCTTCACCGCGGGGAAGCTGAGGTCCTCGTTCTTCTCGTCGCCTGGATAGTAGCCGCCCTCGAGCAGCGGCTTGTCGCGCTCGCCGGCGACGAGCTGTGCACCGGTCTCTTTCTTGATCTCGGCAAAACCGCCGGTGTGGTCGAGATGGGCGTGCGAGTTGAGAATGACCTTGATGTCGGCGACCTCGAGGCCGAGCTTGGCGATGTTGTCCTTGATCATCCCGGTCGACTGGGGCATCGCCGTGTCCATCAGGATCAGGCCCTGCGATGTCTTGATGACATAGACGGCAATGCCGTCGGTGCCGACATAATAGATGTTGCCGATGAGCTGGAACGGCTCGAACGGCGCGGTCCATTTCTGCATGACCGTCGCCAGGAAATCCTTGATGGTCTGCGCCTGCGCTGCCGTCGTGAACAGTGTCAATGCGCACAGCGCGGCCGTGAGCCTTCTCATCGTCTTCCTCCCGAATTGTTCTTGTCGTTTTGATCGGACGCGCACGCTCGACCGGCGCGCAAGTTACGTCGTGCGAGGTGCGGCAGCAACCGCCTCATGTCCACAAATATCCTGTGGCATGCGTGGAATAATGAACCCCATCCGGTTTGAGCATGACGACCATTGCTGCAACGCGGTTGGCCCTTGTGTTTGACCGCGAGCAGGCCGGTCGGCATACTTCGTCGCAAGACGAGCCGGCAAGACTCGTCAGCAATGGGAGCTGAAATGACCAATTCATTGTCCGTCCTTGCGGGGGCGCTGATTTCCATCGTCTCCTTGACTTCAGTGGCGCTGGCGCAGCCGGCCTGCGTGACCCAGAACATGGCGGTGCCGCCCGGCGCGAACACCACCGACAAGGCCGCGCCGTTCTTCATCGACACGACAGGGCTCGACTTCAAGACCGCGCCGCCGACGCGCGATCCCGCGAGCGCCAACTATCCACGCGCGACCGAGCTGCCTGACGGAACGCTGCCGCCTCCTGGCGCCGAGGGCAATTTCATCATCGGCCCCACTCACAACCCTGCGCCGGAGACCATCGCGAAAGAGGGCGTGCCGCGCGGCGCGACGAAATCCTTCACGCTGACGTCGAAGGAGAGCACGATCTACAATCCCGGCCTGATCCGCGATGATGTCGCCGGCTGCACCAACTCCTCGATCATGACGACGGTGACCGCGCCGGACGACAAGTCGCACATGATCGTCACCACCAGTCATCCCGGCATCTGGTCACGCATGATCGACGTCTACGTGCCGGCGCAATATGTGCGCGGCACCGAGGCGCCGTTCATCGTGGTCGGCGACGGCGGCTCGAACGCCTACAAGGATCTCGCCACGACGCTGGACAATCTGATCGCGCAGCGCCGCGTGCCGCCGATGATCGCGATCCAGATCGGCAATGGCGGGCAGGACGCGCAAGGCAGCCAGCGCGGCCGCGAATACGACGCTGTGTCGGGCGCGTACGCGCAGTTCGTCGAGCGCGAGGTGCTGCCGCTGGTCGAGAAGAATGCGGATGTCAAGCTCACCAAGGATCCCGACGGGCGCGCGACCATGGGGCTGAGCTCGAGCGGGGCTGCTGCCTTCACCATGGCCTGGTTCTATCCGGACCTCTATCACCGT
Source organism: Bradyrhizobium sp. (assembly GCF_035935975.1). Taxonomy (GTDB): domain Bacteria; phylum Pseudomonadota; class Alphaproteobacteria; order Rhizobiales; family Xanthobacteraceae; genus Bradyrhizobium. Next base: position 43,376 of record NZ_DASYWN010000063.1, on the reverse strand, counting down.
GTGCTGGCCTTCTCGCCGACAATGGTCAACCAGCAATGGCCGCATGATCCATCGCTGCGCGGCGGCGCATGGGAATATCACAGCGCATGGACCGGGCCGGCCGGTCCCAACCTCATCTCGAAGGCCGGCGTGCTCACGCCGGCCGATCCGCCCGGTGTGCCGCTGATTGTCGCTGCGCCGGCAAAGCCGATCCGCTTCTGGTTCTTCGGCGGCGACCAGGATCTGTTCTATCCGAACCCCACCATTCCCGACGGCATGCACGACTGGACCCTGTCCAACGCGCTGATGGCGAAGGTGCTGGCCGAGAAGGGATATCACTACCAGTTCCTGTTCGTGCGCAACGCCAAGCACGTCGACCGGCCGACGATCGCGCAGACGCTGCCGTCGGCGCTGGAGTGGGTCTGGAAGGGTTATCCGATCCCCTAAGGGTTAGAGCGTTTTCCAGCGAGGTGGATACCGGTTCGCGTCAAGAAAACGCGTCAAGACAAGAATCTAGAGCCCCGTTCCGATTCCATCGGAACGGGAAAGGCTCTAGCGCCCAATCGTCACGCCTGCGGTCGAGCGCATGGCGTCGCGAAGGCTCGTCGCGTTCTTGTCGTCGAGGACCTCACGCGTCAGGACCGTGGTCTGGCCGGGCGTGTTGAGGATCGTCTCGCCGCGCGAGGACGAGAGCCGGTCGGCCTTGTACGGCGCGGCCCGATCGGTGGCGGTCGCCGCGACCGTGTGGCGCTGCCGCTTGCTGGACGCCGCAAAGGCGCCTTGCGAGACGCAGAGGGTGGCGATCACGATCAATGTCAGCGATTTCGCGGGCATGCGATCTCCCACATCCAGGGCATCAGCCTAGCATATGGTGAGCGCCGCCAGAGATAAAAGGATCAGGCGAGGGCGGTCTGGCGTTCCCGCGCCGGCTCGCGGGCGGCCTTTGCCGTCTCGGCAAGCCGGGTGAAGCTGCGCTGGCTTGCATGCGCGGGCGCCTCGACGATGACGCCTTCGCAGACGATCTGGCCGCCGAGCATCTTGAATTCGAGCCTGTCGTAGCGCGGCATCGTCTCGCCCGGCGCGGGCGGCAGCAGCTCGCTTCGTCCCTGGATGTTCAACGCGGAGTCGCCGGTGCCGTGAATCCGCGGATTCCACATCCTGATCCCGGTTTCCGTCCAGCGCTGCCGGATCAATATGGCGCGATCGGTGGGATCAGCCGCTCTCGTCGGCGTTCGCGGTGCGCGGCTGCGCCTTGGCGGCGACGGCAGTGCGACCAAAGTGGGCGCGCCGCTCGAGCCGGAATCCGGGGAGACTGCCGGGGCTTCGTCCGTAGTAACGGGCAAGGCGGGCGACGGAACCTCTGCCGCGACAGGCGCGACATCCGCGGCGACGCCGGGAGATGGATCGCCGGCGACGGTGAGGTCGGGAACATCAGCCGCGGCGCTTTCAGCTTCGACGAGCACCACGGACGCGTCGTCTGGCCCTGCGACCTCGACGTCGGCACTGAATTCAGCGGTAGGTTCGCTGGCGACGACGAGATCGGAGACGTCAGCTGGCAGGCTTTCGGCTTCGGGGAGCGGCGTGGTCGCGGCTTCCATGTGGACGGGCTCGCCATCCGCTGCGATTTCAGCGAACTGCTCGCTGCCGACGAGGTCCGGAATCTCAGCCGCTGGTCTTTCGGCCTCGACGAGCGGCACGGAAGCGGCCTCTGCGCTGGCGGGCTCGGCAGCTGCTGCGGTTTCAGCGGATTGCTCGGCGGCGATAAGGTCCGGAATCTCAGCTGCTGGACTTTCGGCTTCGGCGAGCGGCGCGGAAGCGGCCTCTGCGCAGGCGGGCTCGGCCTCCGCTGCGGTTTCAGCGGACTGCTCACAGGCGACGAGGTCTGGAATCTCAACCGCTGGACTTTCGGCCTCGACGAGCAGCACGGAAGCGACCTCTGCGTCGGCGGATTCGGCGTCCGCGAGAACTTCAGTGACCGGCTCGCTGATGGTTAGATCGGAAGAGTCCGCCACAGGCCGCAAGTCGTCAGCAAGCGGAGCGGAGACGTCCTCTGCACCATCAGGTTCAACGTCTGCGGCTTCGCCGGCGCAAGCGTCGCTGCTGTCGATGTGGTCAGCGACGTCAACCTGTTCGCTCTCCATCTCTATGGAAAGGATCGCAGGCTCCGCGGCGGCGACCGGATCGATAGCGGCAGGGAGTTCGCCAGACAAATCCACAGCGGTGCTGATATCGGACGGCGCGGCGGACGGGCTGTCCTCGACATCGGGAACAACAGTCTCATCGACCGCGACGGGAACCGCTACTGCGACAGCCGCGTCCTCTTGCAGCGGGGCAGCCGCGATCTCTGCCGCTGGAGAAGTTTCGGTGATGTCCGCAACGGGAGCCTGAGGCTCATCCGCCGCGATCGGTGTGACCTCGGTACTGCCGATCTGCGGCAAGGGACGAAGCCGGTCGAACACCCATCTCACCGCAGGAATGCGGCGCAGCAACGATATCAGTCTCGAAAGCACTGGGAGTTGTCCAAGAGGTACTCGGCGTGAGGCAATCGCTGATTCGCCAGCAATGTGAAAAACTGCCCCGGCCGTCACATCGATGTCAATGTGGGCGGGACCAATTGCAGAACATCGACGTCGGCTACGCACGGGAAAATGTGGGGTTATCGCCGCCTCGGCGTTGGACCGCTCAATGATGGCGATACGAGCGGTCCTGCATCCCTCATTCGAAATGCATCATTGCGAGCGGATCTTCCTCGCGATCCGGCGAGCGCGTCGCTTGAGGGCGCTGGATGGTGGCGTGCTCTTTGGTGCGGAGATGCGAATGCGCCCTGTGAACGAGGACGATTGCGTTCGGCGGTGCGAGGTCGGTGCCGCCGGCGTGTGCCGGGCCGGCCGTGGCGAGTGAGAGGGCGAGCCGCAAAGCCGTGAAGATGGTTGTCTTTGTCATGGGAGGCTCCAGTGCAATCCAGTGACGGGACTGCCCCGCTACGCCGGATATTTCCGGACAGCATGCGACATCACGAGGGGTTCAAAAGGCGTGAGGCGGGCGTGTGGACGCGCCGCCTTTGGCGCGTGATGCGCGACAAACCGTCCCGGGAACCCGGATGCGACAAAGCACCACCGTCGGAGCGAGGGAGGTCGCGCCTAGACTAGGCGGGCAGCAACGCGAAGAGCTCGCATGTCCGATCCTCCCGACGACAGGATCGTTCCGATCCGCTCGTTGCAAGGCGCCCGGCTCGACGAGCGCTTTGACGCAACGCTTGCGGACCTTCAGACCCGGCGTGACGAGCTCGTGCAAATCATCTCGCGTCTCACTGACGGCTTGAGTGCGATCGATCAATCTGCCACAGCGGGAGCCGCGCAGTCGGCGCGGGATTTGCTCGATCTTCTGGCCAGGGCCAAGTCTGAGTTGGACGACGTGACCGTCATTATCGACAAGCTGCGGTCGTCATGAACCCGCCGAGCGCCGACCAATGTGACCACCCCCACAGAGATGCGGTACCGAGCCCGGATACGCTTGCATGATGCGGTACTGCCCCGGCCATTGATTCCTGCGCCGAACGTTGGGCTTTCCAGCGTCATCCTCTCCAGCTTAACTTGGAACGCCTGGGGAGTGAGGACGACACATGAAGAAGCTTGCAGCCATTGCAGCGGTTCTGGTCTGGTCGACATGCGCATTCGCGCAGGATCGCACCATCACCGTGGCCTCGACGACGTCGACGGAACAGTCGGGCCTGTTCGGCTATCTGCTGCCGCTGTTCTCGAAGGCCGAGGGCATCGAGGTGAAGGTCGTTGCCGTCGGTACCGGCCAGGCGCTGGATATCGGGCGGCGCGGCGATGCCGACGTGGTGTTCGTCCACGACAGGGCGGCCGAGGACAAGTTCATGTCCGAAGGGCAGGGCGTGAAGCGCTTCGACGTCATGTACAACGATTTCATCATCGTCGGGCCCAAGAGCGACCCCGCGAAGATCGCGGGCGGCAAGGACGTCACGGATGCGCTGCGCAAGATCGCGGCGGCGAAGGCGCCGTTCATCTCGCGCGGCGACAAGTCCGGCACGCATGCGGCGGAGCTTAGGCTGTGGAAGGACGCGGGCGTCGATATCGCTGCCGGCAAGGACAGCTGGTATCGCGAGATCGGGCAGGGCATGGGCCCGGCGCTGAACATGGCCTCGTCGGCGAATGCCTATCTGCTGTCGGATCGCGGCACCTGGCTGTCGTTCAAGAACCGCGGCGAGCTCGCCATCCTGACCGAGGGCGACAAGCGGCTGTTCAATCAGTATGGCGTCATGCTTGTGAATCCGGACAAGCATTCGAACGTCAAGGCGAAGGACGGGCAGGCCTTCATCGACTGGCTGATCTCGCCGAAGGGGCAGGATGCGATCGCCGGCTACAAGGTCGGCGGCGAGCAGCTATTTTTCCCCAACGCGTCCCACTAGCAGGAACGCGACGGTCGACACGAAGACGCTGAGCGCGAGCAGGATCAGCCCGAGCCCCAGTGCCAGCGGCAGGTCTCCCTTGCTCGTCTCCAGCGCGATGGCGGTCGTCATCGTGCGTGTGAAACCGCGGATGTTGCCGCCGACGATGATGATCGCGCCCACCTCGGCGATGGCGCGCCCGAAGGCCGCGAGAAAGGCCGTCAGCAGCGAGGTCCGTCCCAGCGCGAACAGGAGCGCCATGCTGCGGAGCGCCGACAACCCGTCGATCCGCGCCAGGTCGCCATACTCGGCCCAGAGCAGGCTTGCCGGCCGGTGCACCAGCGCCACCACGATCGGAGTCGCGAGCAGCGTCTGCGCGATCACCATGGCGGTCGGCGTGAACAACAGCCCGGCCGCCCCGAGCGGGCCGGATCGCGACAGCAGAATATAGAGCGCTAATCCGACCACGACCGGCGGCAGTCCGAGCAGCGCATTGGTCAGCACGATGATGACCTGTCGGCCGCGAAAACGTGTGATCGCAAGCAGCGCCCCGATCGGCGCGCCGATCAGCAGCGCGATGATGCCGGCGGTCAGGCTGACGCGGACCGACAATGCGACGATGCCGAGCAGTTCGGCGTCGGCGTCGCCGATCAGCGCGAAGGCGGCGGCGATCGATCGCGCGAAGTCGTTCATCCGGCCGGGCGCTGTTGCGACGGCAAGCGATCGGGCCTCATGGCGTCCATTCGAAAGTCCCCGGGCTCGGCAGCGACTCGGCTGCTTCTCATGGGCCTTCGCGTAGTCTCACCGCGGCGAGCCGGCAACAGGCCTTTCGCCGACTAAATCACGATTCACCGCGGAGTTTCCAGAAGGATCGTGGTGCCCCCGGATAACGGAGCCGCCGAGCCGCTCACCTTGGAGGTCGAGAGCGGTCCGGCGGCAGGGCTTCGGATCTTCCAGTTCAGCGCTTGACGCTGGCCGATGCCGAGACCGCCGTCAGGCTCTGCTGCCAGTAGCGTTCGATCTGGTCGATCAAGGCGGTCGGCAGCGGAACGTAGTTGAGCGTCTCGGCCTGGGCTTTTCCGTTCTCCAGCGACCACCGCACGAAGTCGATCGCGGCGTCCGATCGTTCCGGAGATTTCGGCGCCTTCGGCATCAGCACGAAGGTCGTCGCCGTGATCGGATAGGCATCTTCGCCGGGCGCGTTGGTGAGCACGAGATGGAAATCCTTCTCCGCCTTCCAGTCGGCGCTCGATGCCGCCGCCTGGAACGATGCAGCGTCGGGCACCACGAAATTGCCGGCGCTGTTCTGCACCACGCCGAAGGAAATCTTGTCCAAGCGCTGCAGCGCGTAGGTGTATTCGAGATAGCCGATCGAGCCCGGAACGAGGCTGACGAGCGAGGCGACGCCGTCATTGCCCTTGCCGCCGAGGCCGAGCGGCCATTCGACCGAGGTGCCTTCGCCCACGCTCGTCTTCCATTGCGGGCTGACCTTCGAGAGGTAGTTCGACCAGTTGAATGTCGTGCCGGATCCGTCGATGCGGTGGACCACCGTGATCGCCGTGTTCGGCAATTTGATGTCGGGATTGATCGCGCGAATGGCCGGATCGTTCCAGGATTTCAGCTTGCCGAGATAGATGTCGGCGAGCATCTGTCCTGTAAAGCGGATCTGGCCGGGCTTGACGCCGTCGATATTGACCACAGGCACGACGCCTCCGATCACGATCGGGAATTGCATCATGCCGAGCCTGTCCAGGTCTTTCGGGTCGAGCGGCATGTCGCTTGCGCCGAAATCGACGGCTTCCTTCTTGATCAGGCCGACGCCGATGCTCGAGCCGACGGCCTGATAGCTGACGACGTTTCCGGTCTTGGCCTTGTACGCGTCGATCCATTTCGCCATCACGGGCGAAACGAAGGTTGATCCGGCTCCCTTGGTCTCGGCCGCCAGGCATTGCGTGGCGACGAGCAGAGCGGTGAGGACGATCGGCAGCCTGATGTGTTTGGTCATGTGCACGACGCTAACAGCTCGGACACCGGCGCGATGTGGTCTATGTCACAAAAATGTCGTGTGACTTTTGTGTGCGGTAGCTTGCGACAAAGCTCATTGCTGCTGCGCGCGACGCTGATGCGCATAGCGTGGATTGACGCCGCAATGCGCCCGCGTGCCTGATGCCGATGCCCGGCACTGGCTGTGGGTCGCGAAGCTGCAATTGCCGGGATAGCCCCATTGATCCCCCTGCAGACAATAGCGCCCGGCATGCGCTGGTCTCGCTTCGGCGAAACAGAAGACGAGAAAGAGAACGCCGATGAGGTAACGGGACATGAAAGCCTCCGGGTCGCTCTGTGCTGAGACCGGCTCGTTGCGACGATCAGTTCGACTTGCAGGTGCGAATTGGAGCTCGCAACCCGGCCTGTCTCACGCTCAGCGTTCGCTCCGCGCTCCACCAACCGATTGATCTGGATCAAGGAATTCGGGGCCTGACGTTCCCGCAAGTGCGATCTTCATGCTAGGCTCGTTACGCAAACGTCTAGACTTGAAAACGATAATGAAGGCCGGCGCGCCGCCAAAAGGCTGCGCGGAAGAGCCGCAAAGAGAGGAAACCATGCCGGGTGCAGCCCTTCCGACCGCTCCCTCGATTCCGTCCGCGCCCGTGACACCAGCCATTCTCGACCGCTTGAGCGCCATCGTGGGTGACAAGGGCCTGATCCTGGACGAGCATGACAAACGGCCGTTCGTGACCGATTGGCGCGGCGAGCTGGCGGGGCAGGCCGCGGCGGTCGTGCGTCCGGCCAGCACTGCGGAAGTCTCCGCCGTCGTCAAGCTCTGCCATGACAACGGCGTTGCGATCGTGCCGCAGGGCGGCAACACCGGCTTGATGGGGGGCGCCACGCCGTGGCCTGCGCACCGCGGCATTGTGTTGTCGCTCGGTCGCATGAACCATGTGCTGCATGTCGACGCCGTCGGCTACGCCATGACCGTTGAGGCGGGCTGCATCTTGCAGACGCTGCAGGAGACGGCTGCGCGTCATGACCGCCTGTTTCCGCTCAGCCTCGGTGCCCAGGGCTCCTGCATGATCGGAGGCAATCTCTCCACCAATGCCGGCGGCGTGCAGGTGCTGCGTTACGGCAACGCGCGAAATCTGGTGCTCGGTCTCGAGGTGGTGCTGGCCAATGGTGAAGTCTGGAATGGGCTGCGCGCGCTCAAGAAGGACAACACGGGCTATGACCTCAAGCACCTGTTCATGGGCGCCGAAGGGACGCTCGGCATCATCACCAAGGCGGTGCTCAAGCTGTGGCCGGCGCCGAAGGATGTGTGCACGGCGTGGCTTGCGATCCGCGATCCCGTGGCAGCCATCGAGCTCCTGTCGGAGGCGCATGCGGCATCCGACGGCAATGTCGGCTCCTGCGAGCTGATGAGTCGCGCCTGCACCGACATGGTGCTGCGCCATATTCCCGGGACCCAGGATCCTCTCAAGGCAGAGACCGAATGGTATCTCCTGCTCGAATGGTCGTCGGCGCGCCCGCGGCCGGGCGGCGGCACCGGCATGTCGGAGAAGATGGAGCTGTTCCTGGCCGACCAGCTCGAGGCGGGCCGGGTGCTGGATGCGGTGATCGCGCAAACCGACGCGCAGTCGCGCAACATGTGGCGGATTCGCGAGAGCGTGGCCGAGGCTTCGCGCGCCGAGGGGCCGGGCCTGAGCTACGACGTGTCGGTAGCCATCTCCAGGATTCCCGAGTTCATCGACAAGGGTCTCAAGGCCATTCTCGACATCCTGCCGACGATCCGTCCCTATCCACTCGGTCACATCGGCGACGGCAACGTGCACTTCTCCTTCATGGGTCCGAAGGGCATGGATCGCGCCACGCTTGGCCAGTATTCCGCGGCGATCACGCGGGCCGTCAACGACCTCATCACCGCCATGGACGGCTCGATCTCGGCCGAGCACGGCATCGGCATCGAGAAGCTCGACGAGCTCGCGCATTACCGCTCCAGGACCGAGCTCGACATCATGCGGACGATCAAGCAGGCGCTCGACCCCAAGAACATCATGAATCCGGGCAAGGTGCTCCGGCTTCCCTGAGACGCGGCCTCAGCCGATCAGGCCCGGTCCCCGCAGCCTCCGTCCGTCGGGCGGGAAACGGCACAAAATCCGGGCAAAACCGGCCGCGGAAGCGCCAATTCATGGCCTTTCGCCGCGGACGGGCGGCTTTATTCCGGCCATGGATGCTTTAAGGAAGGGGCAGGATCAGGTCGCACCCGCCCGTGGGCGGTGCTAGACCCTGATGCAGGAACAATGGGCCGGGCCGCTACCGGCACGCCCGCAAAGATGAAGGATAAGAGGCAATGATCCAGACCGTCGGCATCATCGGGGCAGGGACCATGGGGAACGGCATCGCGCAAATCTGCGCGGCGGCCGGGCTTTCGGTCGTGATGGTCGATATTTCCGATGCGGCGGTGAACCGCGGGATCTCGACCGTCGGCGGCAGCCTCGAGCGCCTGGTCAAGAAGGAGAAGATGTCGGCTGCCGATCGCGATGCGACGCTCAAGCGCATCACCGGCACCACCGACCGCGCCAAGCTCTCCGACTGCGACCTCGTCATCGAGGCCGCGACCGAGAACGAGGAGCTCAAGGTCAAGATCCTGAAGGACCTCTGCGCTTCGCTGTCGCCGCGCACGCTGGTTGCGACCAACACGTCGTCGATCTCGATCACCAAGCTTGCCGCCGCGACCGATCGCCCGGACCGTTTCATCGGCATGCACTTCTTCAACCCGGTTCCGGTGATGGCGCTGCTGGAGCTCATCCGCGGCCTGCAGACCTCGGACGACACCCACGCCAAGGCGCTCGATTTCGCCCAGCGCGTCGGCAAGGTGGCGATCACCGCGAAGAACAGCCCGGGCTTCGCCGTCAACCGCATCCTGTGCCCGATGATCAACGAGGCGATCTTCGCGCTCCAGGAGGGGATCGCGACGGCGGAAGAGATCGACGCCGGCATGAAGCTCGGCTGCAACCATCCGATCGGGCCGCTGGCGTTGGCCGATCTCGTCGGCCTCGACACCATGCTGTCGGTGATGGAGGTCTTTTATAAGGGCTTCAACGACCCCAAATATCGTCCGGCCCCCTTGCTCAAGGAAATGGTCGATGCCGGCCATCTCGGCCGCAAGACCGGGCAGGGCTTTTACACCTACAGCGCCTGATATTGGCGCCGGCGGTGGGCTCCAAAACGCCCGCCGCTCGATCCCGCAATTTGCGCTGCGACAAAGACGCCGCGCGCAATGGGCCCGACAATGTCGAACGGGCGGCTTCGCGGGAACAACGAAACGGAAAACGAAGGACATGTCGGATCGACTGAAGGCCGAGCGGGAAGCTGCGGCCGCGCGGCGGAACCTGCTGACCCGGGATGCGATCGAGCGTACCGGGATCACCGAAGAGATGATCGGGGAACTCGTCACCCGCTTCTACGGACGCGTCCGCGAGGACACGCTGCTCGGGCCGGTGTTCGCGGTCGTGCAGAATTGGGATGAGCATCTCGACAAGCTCAGGGATTTCTGGTCGTCGGTCGTGCTGATGAGCGGCCGCTATCACGGCTCGCCGATGCGGGCGCATATGCCACTGAGCCTGATCGGGGATCATTTCGATCGTTGGCTCGACCTGTTCGAACAGACCACGCGCGAGGTCTGTCCGCCTGCGGCGGCTGCGCTCTTCATCGACAAGGCGCGGCGTATCGCCGACAGTTTTGAAATGGCATCGGCGACGATCGCCGGCCGCATCGCTTCGCCGCGTCACGTGCTCAGGTCCTGACCACGGCGAAGCTGCCTTTAAAACGTGCAGTTGAATCGCTTCGAGGTTGCAGCGCGCTGTTAACAACGCGCTGCACCAATTCCAACATCATCGGTCTGATCTGCAAAATCATCATGCCGCTCGCGCGGTGTGACGTAGCATTTGCGAAAACGCGCTTGAATTCGCTTATTCGCATTCAATCAAAACGAGCAAAGACATATTGATGCACTGCGGTGCCAATTCTTCGCCTTGTTTTCGGCAGAGTTCCAGCGCCTGCTAGCGTGCATGGCGCGCGCATCAATCAACAACACTTCATCATCGTCCGAGAGCACCGCGGAACCTGAAGTCGACGCGGGCGTGGAGCAGACGCGGCGAACGCTGCTGCTCGGTGCGCTCGCCACCACCGCCTGTCTCGGTTGTTCCGCGCAAGCGCATGCCGGCGAGGATCCACCCGGTTCGGACGAGCGGCCGCAGAAGGGCGACCAGCTTGTTTTCTCCGAGGGAGAGCAGGAAGGAAAGCTCATCACCGCGGCCGATCTGCCAGCCGGCGGGCCGCCGGTGCATGCCTGGCCGAAGGATCCCAAGACGTCGGTCGTGCGCAGCGCTTCGCGCCTCAACGAGATCCTCATCATTCGGCTCGATCCGGCCGAGCTCGACGAACAGACCAAGGCGCGTGCCGTCGACGGCATTCTCGCTTATTCGGCGATCTGTTCGCATGCCGGCTGTCCGGTCACCGCCTGGGTGAAGAGCGATGTCGGCGACAAGGACGTGTTCAAGTGCATGTGCCACAACTCCGAATACGATCCCCGCGCGGGCGCGCAGGTCGTGTTCGGGCCGGCACCGCGACGGCTCGCGGCGCTGCCGCTGTCGCTCGCTGACGGTTCGCTCAGTGTTGCCGGCAACTTCTTGGGAAAGGTAGGTGGCGTGCAGCCAGGATGATGGACGGTGCGGGGTATGCCCGCGTCACGAGAGGCCGCATCCGCCGACGGGCGGACGTCGGGACGAACGACAAGAATTCAAAACAAGAATTCAAACGGATGAAAAAGGGGAACGTCCATGACCAGGAAGCAATGGTTGCTGTCCGGCTTCGTCGCCTTCACGTGTCTTGCCTCGACCGCAGCAATCGCCGGCCCGATCGAGAACTACGCACCAGTCACCCAGCAGCGCCTGGAGAATCCGGAACCGAGCAACTGGATGCTCTATCGGCGCACCTATGACGGGCAGGGCTACAGCCCGCTCGACCAGATCAACACCTCGAACGTGAAGAGCCTCACGCCGGTCTGGACCTTCGCCACCGGCGTGGTCGAAGGCCATGAGGCGCCGCCGATCGTCAATAACGGCGTGATGTTCGTGGCGACCCCGATGGGGCAGGTGATCGCGATCAACGCGAAAACCGGCGATGAGTACTGGCGCTACAAGCGGCAGCTCCCGGACGATCTATTCCAGCTGCATCCGACCAGCCGCGGCGTCGGCCTCTGGGAGGACAAGCTCTATCTTGCCACCACCGACGATCATGTGGTCGCGCTCGACGCCAAGACCGGAAAGGTGGTGTGGGACACCAAGGTGCAGGACTACAAGAAGGGCCAGTACATGACCCTGATGCCGCTGATCGTCGACGGCAAGGTCATCGTCGGCGGCTCCGGCGGCGAGTTCGGCGTGCGCGGCTACGTGGCCGCCTATGATGCCAAGGACGGCAAGGAGTTGTGGCGGACCTTCACCATCCCCGGCGAAGGCGAGCCCGGCCATGACACTTGGCAGGGCGACGACTGGAAGAACGGCGGCGGCTCGGCCTGGATGACCGGTAATTACGACAAGGACACCAAGACGATTTATTGGGGTGTCGGCAACGCCGCGCCATGGCCCGGCGAGATGCATCCCGGCGACAATCTCTACACCTCGTCGGTGCTCGCACTCGATCCGAGCAACGGCAAGATCAAGACCTATCACCAGTATCACCAGAACGATTCCTGGGATTGGGACGAGGTCGAAGCGCCGATCCTGGTCGATCTGCAGCGTGATGGCCGCAACATCAAGAGCCTGATCCATCCGGGCCGCGACGCGATCTTCTGGGTGCTCGAGCGCACCCCGACCAAGATCAACTATGTCGCCGGCTGGCCGTTCGTCGCAACCGACGTGTGGAAGGGTATCGATGAGAGCGGCAAGCCGATCGTCGATCCCGCGCACAAGCCGGTCGTCGGCAAGCGCGTCGAGTTCTGCCCGTCGCTGTGGGGCGGCAAGGACTGGCCGTCGGCGGCCTACAGCCAGAAGACCGGCCTCGTTTACGTGCCCGCCAACGAGAATTTCTGCGGCGGGTTCACCGGCGAGAAACTCCCGCTCAAGCCCGGCGAGCTCTGGCTCGGCACAAAGCCTGAGGACATCGGCCTGAAGGCCAAGCCCGGCGCCGATCATTTCGGCGAGCTGCAGGCCTGGGATCCCGTCACCGGCAAGAAGGTGTGGCAGCACAACTTCCCGAAATCGCAGCTGTTCGGCTCGGTGACGGCGACCGCGGGCGATCTCGTCTTCGCCGGCGGCACCAACGACCGCAACTTCCGCGCCTTCAACGCCAAGACAGGCGAGCTGTTGTGGGAGCAGAAGACCAATTCCGGCATCATGGGCATGCCGGTGTCCTATGAGATCGACGGCACGCAATACATCGCGATCCAGTCGGGATGGGGCGTGGACGCGCAACGCATCCAGGACGCGCTCGCCACCAACAATATCGGCATCGAGTCCAACGTGCCGCAGGGCGGCGTGATCTGGGTGTTCGCGCTGAAGAAATAAGCTCCGCGGGCGGATCGAAATGCGCGGAGCGTCAGGGGGCAAATGCGGCGGACGGCAACGTCCGCCGCATTTTGCGCGAGCGACGGGATCGCGGCCGTTGCGACGCATTCGTCATGCCCGGGCTTGTCCCGGGCATCCACGTTCTCAGGTCTGCGGCAAAGGTCGTGGATGGCCGGGACAGGCCCGGCCATGACGGCGAGAGAAGGTCAGTCCGCGAAGACCACTACTTCCCCTGCCTGTCCACCTTGTCCTTTTCCTTCTGGTTCATCTCCTGAACCTTGGGATCGCTGCTGCTCTGCCCGGTGGTCTGGGTGGTCGAAGCGGGCGGTGCGGTCGCGTTGGGAAGAGAGTTCTGATCCGGCGAGGTGGGGCGCGTCGCCGTGGTCGGCGGCGCGGCGGTGCTCTGCGCGAACGCAGCCGCGGCGGGCAAGAAAAAGGCGCCCGACAGCAACGAGACTGCGAGCGCCCTTGAGATGTTGGTCATCGATCTGCTCCTGTCAGATCGATGGAAACGGCGCGAGGCCGCTTGTGTTCCTTTCTTCTACGCCTCCAATTGCTTGCCGAGCGGCAGATTTCGGATGCGCTTTCCGGTCGCCGCGAAGATCGCATTCATCAGTGCCGGCGCGAAGGGGGGAACGCCGGGCTCGCCGACGCCGCTTGGCGGCGTGTCGGGTCCGGGCGGGACGATATAGACGTTGGTCACCAACGGAGACTCGTCCATCCTGATGACCTGGAAGTCGTCAAAGTTCTTCTGCTCCACCTTGCCGTCCTTGAAGGTGATCTCGCCATATTTGGCGAGGCTCAAGCCCATGATCGCCGCGCCCTCGATCTGCGAGGCGATGCGCTCGGGGTTGACATAGGCGCCGCAGTCGATCGCGGTGTCGACCCGCGGTACCGTCAGCTTGCCCTTGTCGTCGACGGCGACCTCGACGATCGTTGCGATGTAGCTGACGAAGCTGCGGTGCACGGCGATGCCGAGGCCGTGGCCCTTGGGTACCTGACGGCCCCATTCGCCCTTCTCGGCGACCAGCTCGACAACCTTGCGCAGGCGCGCGGTGTCGATCGGGTAGCTGTCCTGCGGCTCGCCGTAGTTCCACATGTCCTTCACCGCCGGCTTGACAATGCGCGGGCTGCCGATCAGCGCGAGCAGCGTCTCCTTCTGGTCGCGGCCGGTCGCAGCGGCGATCTCGCCGACCATCGACTGCACCGCGAACGCACGCGGGATGTTCGAGACCGAGCGGAACCAGCCGATGCGGGTGAAGGCCGCGGCTTCCGGATTTTCGCAAGAGATGTTGGCGATCTCGAACGGCATGTCGACGAGGCCCATGCCGAGCTCGAAGGGCGCTGCGTGGTTTGCACCGGCTGCGAATGTCGAGGCAATGGTCGGTGCCACGCTGCGGTGGCGCCAGGCGATCACCTTGCCGCTCTTGTCGAGCCCCGCTTCGATACGCTCGACCGAGACGGTGTGCAGGAAGTCGTGATGGACATCGTCCTCACGCGTCCACTGCACCTTCACGGGGGCGCCGAGCTCCTTCGAGAGGAGCGCGGCCTCGAGCGCGAAGTCGCATTTCGACTTGCGGCCGAAGCCGCCGCCGAGCAGCGTCACATTGACGGTGACGTTGCCCTCGGGAATGCCGAGCGTCTTGGCGACGTCCTCGCGGGTGCCGCCGGGGCTCTGCACCGGCGCCCAGATCTCCGCCTTGTCGCCCTTGACGTCGGCAACCGCGACCGGCGGCTCCATGCTGGCATGGGCGAGGTGGGGCAGATAATATTCGCCGACGATGACCTTGTCGGCGCTCTTGAGCGCGGCGTCGGCGTCGCCTTCCTGGCGTACGACGAGGCCCGGCTTGCGCGCGGCCTCCTCGAGCTCCTTGCGGTAGGCAACCGAGTCGTACTTGCCGTTGGCGCCGTCGTCCCAGGTCAGCTTCAGCGCGTCGCGGCCCTTGATCGCCGCGCCGGTGTTGCGCGCGATCACGGCAACGCCGCCGAGCGGCTGGAATTTCGAGGGCCACGGCCAGCCCTGAACCTTCATCACCTTCTCGACGCCGGGAATTTTCAGCGCCGCGTCCGGATCGAAATTGACCAGCGTGCCGCCGGTCACGGGCGGGCGCGCGATTACGGCATACTTCATGCCGGGCAGTCGCACATCGGCGCCGTAGCGCGCCTTGCCGGTGGTGATGTCGTGGAGATCGACGATGCCGACCTGGCCCTTGCCGAGGTAGCGGAAGTCCTTCGGGTCCTTCAGCTTGAGGCCTTCGATGCTCGGCACCGATTCCTTGGCGGCGTCGGCGGCGAGTTCGCCAAAGCCGAGCTTGCGGCCGCTGGCGCTGTGGACGACCTCGTGGTTGACGGCCTTGACCTCGGTCGCCGGCACGCCCCAGCGCTTGGCTGCGGCCTGCTCCAGCATGGTGCGGGCGGAGGCGCCGATCTGGCGCATCGGGATCAGATAATGCCGCGTGCTGCGCGAGCCGTCGGTGTCCTGGTTGCCGAACTTGACCTCGTCGCCATGGGCCTGCTGCACCTTCACGCGTGACCAGTCAGCTTCCATCTCCTCGGCCACGATCAGCGGCAGGCTGGTGCGCACGCCGGTGCCCATTTCGGAGCGGTGGGCAAGAATAGTGACGGTGCCATCGGGCGCGACCGCGACGAACACGCGCGGATCGACCACGACGCCATGCGGCATCTTGCCGGCGCCGGTCTCGTAGGCAAAGGCCTGGCGCGTCATCACGGGGGCGGCGAGCACGAACCCGCCGGTGATGCCGAGACCCTTCAGGATGCTGCGGCGCGAAACCTTCTCGACCTTGATGTTCTTCTCGAAGCCACGAAGCTTCCGGGGATTGTCGATGAAATTCATGTCACACTCCCGTCGATGCGAGATGGACGGCGTTCTCGATGCGCTGGTAGCAGCCGCAGCGGCAGATGTTGCCGGCCATGGCTTCGCGGATCTGCTCGTGCGACGGCTTCGGGTTGTCCATCAGCAGCGCTGCGGCCTGCATGATCTGGCCGGCCTGGCAGAAGCCGCATTGCGGCACGTTGACCTGTCGCCAGGCCTTCTGCACGGGGTGATCGCCGTTCGGATGCAATCCTTCGATCGTCGTGATCTCGCGCCCGGCGACGTCGTTGATCGACGTGATGCAGGAGCGCACGGCTTCCTTGTCCACGATGACGGTGCAGGCGCCGCACAGGGCCTGGCCGCAGCCGAATTTGGTGCCGGTGAGCCCGGCCTCGTCGCGCAGGAACCAGAGTAGCGGGAGATCCGGGTCGCCGTCCCAGCTCTGTTCCTGGCCGTTGATCTTCACCTTGATCATGATCGTCCCTCGCTCTTCATAAGCATGTTTAATTCAAACCCGCCGGCATGGCCGGCGGTGGTTCGTGCGTCGTGCCTTCACGTCCCGCCGTTATCCCGCGCGGGCAAATCCCGGAGGGAAGCAGGAACGCCGATGGCGATGTCTGGATGTGCGCGATACCTCCCCGTGTTGTTCTTGTTTGATTGAACGTCGTGCGGCATCGTGACGGCGCGACCCTAGCAGGGATCGCGCCGGCCCGGCGTTCACAGCCGAGTGTTCTCACCGGGAAAAGATTGCATCGGAGGTTTGTCAAAAGCTTGGCGCGACATCGTGCCGCGCTTCCGCAAATACGGCCTGCAACGAAAAAAGCTTCGTCCGCCAGAAAGACTGCGCGGACGAAGCAGGATGCCTCAGTCGAGGGAGGGAGAAACGCAGCGCCGTAGACTTCGAACGGGAAGCTGGCGGCACTGCGCAGTCATTCAGAGACCAGGACTGAGGAGCTGATGGCCCTCACGCTACGCGCCGTACAGAGGCGGCTGCATCGCCGCGATTCGTCCCAGGGCCGGGCCCGCCCGCTGCACTAGCGTTGGTCGGGCCAGCGAGCGGACGGGCAGGGTCTGTGTTCAGGCTGCCTTGATCAGGCCGCCTTCTTTCAAGCCGCCATATTTTAAGCCGCCTTGGCTTTCGCCACGTGAGTCGCGATCGCGTCCATCAGCGCGGGCGACAGGCAGTCATAGGGCTCGAGCCCGATTTCCTTCAGCCGCGAGCGGATGCCGGCCATCTGCTCCGGCTTGACGCCGGATTCGATCACCGAGGAGACGAAGGCGGCAAATTGCGGCGCCTGCGAGCCCTGCTCCTGGAACAGCTCGGGATGGATGAAATCGAGGCCGTAGAACGGGTGGTTCTTGTTCTCGATGCGGCCGTACATGTGCGTGCCGCAGGCCTTGCAGGCATGGCGCTGGATCACCGCGGAGGGATCGACGATCTGGAGCTTGTCGCCGTTCTCGAGCACGGTCACGTTCTGGCGCGGCACCACGGCGACGACGGAGAACGTCGCGCCCTGGGGCTTCCAGCACTTGGTGCAACCACAGGCGTGGTTGTGGGCGACGTCGCCCTTGATGCCGACCTTGACCTGATGGTCCTTGCATTTGCAGGCGAGGGTGCCGCCGGCAAAGCTGCCGCTGCCTTGTTTGAGGCCGTTGTCGATCGATGGGTGGAGTGCAACAGTCATGGGTCGATCCTCCTTGGGGGTGACGTTTTCCGGTTCAGTACACGACGACGGAACGAATGGATTTGCCCTCATGCATGAGGTCAAATCCCTTGTTGATTTCTTCGAGCTTGAGCACGTGGGTGATCATCGGATCGATCTGGATCTTTCCGTTCATGTACCAGTCGACGATCTTCGGCACGTCGGTGCGGCCGCGCGCGCCGCCGAACGCCGTGCCGCGCCAGTTGCGGCCGGTGACGAGCTGGAACGGGCGGGTGGCGATCTCCTTGCCGGATTCGGCAACGCCGATGATGATCGAGGTGCCCCAGCCGCGATGGCAGGCTTCGAGCGCCTGGCGCATCACGGTGGTGTTGCCGGTGCAGTCGAAGGTGTAGTCGGCACCGCCGTCGGTGAGGCCGACGAGATGCTGGACGATGTCGCCCGTGACCTTCTTCGGATTGACGAACTCGGTCATGCCGAACCTGCGGCCCCACTCCTCCTTGGCGTCGTTGATGTCGACGCCGATGATCTTGTCGGCGCCGGCCATCTTGGCGCCCTGGATCACGTTGAGGCCGATGCCGCCGAGGCCGAACACGACGACGTTCGAGCCCGGCGTGACCTTCGCGGTGTTGACGACGGCGCCGACGCCGGTGGTGACGCCGCAGCCGATGTAGCAGCTCTTGTCGAACGGCGCGTCCTCGCGGATTTTCGCGACTGCGATCTCCGGCAGCACGGTGAAGTTCGAGAAGGTCGAGCAGCCCATGTAGTGGTAGACCGGCTTGCCCTTGTAGGAGAAGCGGCTGGTGCCGTCGGGCATCACGCCCTTGCCCTGCGTCGCGCGGATCGCGGTGCAGAGATTGGTTTTCTGGCTGAGGCAGCTTTTGCACTGCCGGCATTCCGGCGTGTAGAGCGGGATGACGTGGTCGCCCGGTTTCACCGAGCTCACGCCGGGGCCGATCTCGCGGATGATGCCTGCACCCTCATGTCCCAGGATCGACGGGAAGATTCCCTCGCTGTCGAAGCCGTCGAGCGTGTAGGCGTCGGTATGGCAGATGCCCGTCGCCTTGATCTCGACCAGGACTTCGCCGGCCTTCGGTCCTTCCAGATCGAGCTCGACGATCTCGAGCGGCTTCTTGGCTTCGAAAGCAACGGCGGCACGTGTCTTCATAGGTAACTCCTCAAATTCTCGAAAGGACGCCAAGAAGTAGTCTTGGCAGTCCCCGTAACGTTCATTTATGGCCCATGCAGGCGTCTTCCGCCTTGGTATAGGCCTCCGTCTTGTCCTCCTTCTTGGAGGGGCGCTGCCGGCCCCACGCCTCGTCGGAGCGAGCGCGCAGATAGACGTAGAGATCGTCCATGTAGCAGGCGACGTTGGGATTGTCGCCGAACGCCGGCATCACGTTCTCCTGCGCGGTCGAGATGTTCTTGCGGCCCGAGGCGACGACGCCGAGGAAGTCGCCGTAGCTCATGGTCTTGACCGAGTCCTTCAACGCCGGTGCGTAGGTGGACCCCATGCCGTCGGGGCCGTGACAGACGTGGCAGTCGGAGTGATAGCGGCGGTATCCGGAATAGGTGAACCAGTCCACGGTGCCGTCGGTGATCTTGTAGGTCGGGTTGCCTTCCTTATCGAGCCACTTTCCGTCGTCTTCCTTCTTCACGGCGGTCGGGTCTCCCGGACCTTCCGCAGCAGCAATTCCCCCCGAAGCAACGAAGATGATCGCAGCAAGAGCAGAGCAGATTTTACGCAAGAGATTTGTCCTCGCAGACATCAGGTGAGACGAGCCGGCGCGTGGAGTTGATCCACGCGCCGGAGCGACACGAAGGGAGGGCTAGTTCGCCGGCAGCGAGAACACGGTCAGCGTACCGCCGAGCGCCGTGTAGTTGCTGAGGGCTGCGTAGCCGCCGACTGCGCCGAGACCGGCGGTCGGATCGGTCAGGCCTGCGGCGAGACCGATGCCGGCCCAGCCACCGACACCCGAGAGCACTGCGACATACTGCTTGCCGCCGTTCTCATAGGTCGTGACGTTGCCGATGATGCCGGAGGGAGTCTTGAACTTGTAGAGCTCCTTGCCGGTCTTGGCGTCGACCGCCTTCAGATAGCCTTCGAGCGTGCCGTAGAACACCACGCCGCCGGCGGTTGCGAGCGCACCCGACCAGACCGAGAACTGCTCCTTGTTCGACCAGACGATCTTGCCGGTCTTGCCGTCCCAGGCGATGAAATTGCCCATGTGGCTTTCACCAGCCGGCGGATACATCGAGAGCGTCGCACCCACATAGGGCTGGCCCGCGGTGTAGCTCACCTTGAACGGTTCGTAGTCCATGCAGACGTGGTTGGTCGGAACGTAGAACAGCTGCGTGTCCGGCGAGTAGGCCGCCGGCTGCTCGTCCTTGGTGCCGAGCGCGGCCGGGCAGATGCCCTTCACGTTGTGGTCCTCGCCGGCCTTGTCGGTCGAAGCTGCGTCGAGCACCTTCGGACGGCCATAGGTCGCCGAGTTCTTGTCCATGTCGACGCCGGAGGTCCAGTTCACCTTCGGATCGTACTTCTCGGCGACCAGAAGCTCGCCGGAGGCGCGATCGAGCGTATAGCCGAGGCCGTTACGATCGAAATGCGTCAGCAGCTTGCGGGCCTGGCCGTTGATCGACTGATCCGAGAGGATCATCTCGTTGACGCCGTCGTAGTCCCACTCGTCGTGGGGCGTCATCTGGTAGACCCACTTGGCAACGCCGGTGTCCGGGTTACGTGCCCAGATCGTCATCGACCATTTGTTGTCGCCGGGACGCTGCTTGGGATTCCAGGTCGAGGGATTGCCCGACCCGTAATAGATCAGGTTCAGCTCGGGATCGTAGGAGATCCAGCCCCAGGTGGCGCCGCCGCCGATCTTCCACTGATCGCCCTGCCAGGTCTTGAGGCTCGAGTCCTTGCCGACCGGCTTGCCGAGCGCAGTGGTCTTGTCGTCGACCAGGATCTGGTCGTCCGGCCCTTCGGAGAACCCGCGCCAGGCCAGCTTGCCGGTCTTGATGTCGTAGGCCGACATGTGGGCCTGCACGCCGAACTCGCCGCCGGAGATGCCGATCAGCACCTTGTCCTTGACGACCATCGGCGCCGAGGTGCCGGTCTCGCCCTTGCCGGGATCGCCGTTCTTGGCGGTCCATGCGACCTGACCGGTCTTGGCATCGAGCGCGACCAGGGTCGTGTCGGCCTGGTGCAGGAAGATCTTGCCGTCACCGAAGGCGAGGCCGCGGTTAACCGTATCGCAGCACATCACCGGGATGACGTTCGGATCCTGCTTCGGCTCGTACTTCCAGACGATCTTGTTCTCGTTGGAAAGGTCAATGGCGTAGACCTTGTTCGGGAACGGCGTGTGGACGTACATCATGTTGCCGATGATCAGCGGACCGCCTTCGTGGCCGCGCAGCACGCCGGTCGAGAAGGTCCAGGCGACCTGGAGCTTGCCCACGTTTTGTGCGTTGATCTGGTTCAGCTTGGAATAGCGGGTATTGGCGTAGTCGCCGGTCGGCATCACCCAGTCTTTCGGGTTCTGCGACATCTTGTTCAGCTCGTCATTGGCGGACGCGCCCCCGACGGCGAGAGCCGCCGCGGAGCCAAGAAAGGTCGCCAGTAGCACCTTGCGCATAGTTATTCCTCCGTTGGTCTCGTTTATTGTTTCCGAAGCATTGCTTAATCACCGGGCTTCTCGTCCGGCGTCTGCTCGTGCAGGGCGGTCACGATTGGGACCAGAAACGATGCTGTGGGTTTTCTCCTCCTGATGAGAGCCACGGGTCCACGTGCAGGAGCGGCCCGTTCTTGTTGTTCCTGCCGCAATTCCTAACGACTTCGCCATCGGGAAACTTGCCCAAGAGAGAAGGCGGTTTGCTCGACAGCGCACGGACGCGAAGATTTTGATTTTGCAGTAGCGAATTCAGCGGCTTCCGCACCGTTGTGGGACCAGGTTCTACGCTCAGGTTCCCCTTGACGGCGCTGCAACTAAGGCGGAGGATTAAGTTTCAAGAGTGGCAATGGAACGATGGCGCTCGTTGCAAAAGACCGCTCAATTTCGAGGTAAACGTCACGCAATCACGGCCGAGGGCTCCAGCAGCGCTGGTTGCGATTCGCGTCGAAGCTCCGGATCAAACCAGTGGCTGGATTAATGTCCGACACAATTCACACGCTCTCGACGACCGGAATGACGCCGAAGCGGCAGATCCAGAGCTGGATCGACGGGCTGACGAGCCTGTGCGGGTATTTCGACGTCGATCCGCTGGAGGCGACCTCGCTCGAAGGCCGCATCGACTACACCAGCGTCTCGCGCCTGAAGCTCTGCCAGATCGAGGTCAGCCAGCATCGCATTGCGCACACGCTGGCGCGCGCCAGGGCCAATGAACACCCGTACATCAAGATCCACTTCCAGACCTACGGCGTGTCCTATTTCGAGCAGGAAGGCCGCCATATCGAAATCAATCCCGGCGACATCATCGCCTATGACGTCTCTTGCCCGCATTCGATCATCAGTCCCGCTTTCACGCGCCACGACGTGGTGATCGTGCCGAAGGCGCTGCTGCGCGACCGCGGATTTCCCTCGCAGCGGATGCCGGCCTGCAAGCTGTCGGCGAAGACGGGCACGGGGCGGATCGCCCACGATTTCGTCCATGCCACCTTTGACGAGGCGGCAAAACTGTCGGCGAACAGCGCGGTCGGCGTCGCCGATTCGCTGATCGACCTGTTGCTGCTGCCGCTGCGCGAAGCCGACACGATGTTCGATCGCGTCGGGCCCGAGGCGATGTATGTGCGCGCGCAGTTCTTCATCCGCGAGCATCTGCGCGATCCGGATCTGTGCATCGACCAGATCTCCGCCGAGCTCGGCTGCTCCAAGCGCTATCTGCACATGCTGTTCTCCGAGCGCGGCACCACGGTGAGCGACTACATCTGGCAGGCCCGCTTGCAGAACTGCCGCCAGGAGCTCGAGGCGCACGGCGGCAAGACCATCACCGATGTCGCGTTCTCCTGGGGCTTCTCCAGCTCATCGCATTTCAGCCGCGTGTTCCGGAAATACTTCGGCGTGGTGCCGTCCTCGATCCACAAGGGACAGCAGGGCGCTGTAGCCGCCGTGGACCAGAATTAGGCGGCGTGAGCGGCTCGCCATGAGCGGCGGTCGCAGACCGCGCGCAATCCTCTCACGCGGTCATGGCCACGTAGGGAATGCTGGCCACGATGGCCGCGATCAGGACCGCATTGCAGAGCATCCCGCTCCAGTGCAGCCGGCGTAGCCGCCGCACGGCGTCGCTATCGCCCGCGTCCCTGGCGTCGAGCTGGTCGTCCATCCGCTGCATGAACCATTTGCGTCCCCAGATCGCGAACGCCGCGATCAGGCCGATGCCGATTGCGAAAAGCGGCCGACCGGCGACGAGGAATGCCGCGGTCCCGATGACGCCGGCAACACTCATCATTCTGAACTGGATGTTGAACATCCCGCGCAACAGCTGGGTGACCGGAGGGATGTCGAGCTTCACGAGCAGGAAAGCTGGTGATGCCAGCAGGAAATAGCCCATCGGAAAAAGCAGAATGACCAGGGCGGCCACGGCGACGGCATCGGGTTTCATGCGATCGACTTTCTCGTCCGCGCCGCTCTTCCGGCGGCAGCGCACCATCTTAGCCGGCAAATGGATTTCCGACACTAGGCTTTGGTCGGGCGCCGGGCGGGCAGGGGAGCCTGCCCGCCGTGCCGCGAGGCTCAGGCCGGCTCGAGGCCGAGCGACTTTGCGCTCTCGATCCAGATCGGCAGCTCGCGCTGATACAGCTCGTTGGTTTCCTTGAAGCCGATCGCAGGTTCGAGCACGAAAGTTGCGAGCACCTCCTTCACCTTCGGATCATTGTTGGCGGCGACGCAGAGCTCGGCGAGGCGAACGACCACCGGCTGCGGGGTTGCCTTCGGCACCGCCCAGCCGGAGAAGCCGCTCACTGTGAAGAACTTCGACGTCGCGCCCTGCTCGGGCAGTGTCTTGACGGCCGGGATCGCGTCGACCTTCTTCGAATGCACCGCGAACACAGTGCCGCGGTCGCTCTGCAGGACCGATTGCGCCGCCGTGTAGCTGCCCATGGCGGCATCGAGCGTGCCTTCCAGCATGCCCGTCCACATCGGGGCTTCGCCGCGATAATGCACCGGCTCGATGTTGAGGCCGTACTGCTTGTTCAGCTCGTTGATCGTCATGTGCGGCGCCGAGCCGGCGCTGTAGGTGCCGAAATTCACCTTGCCGTTCTTGCGCGCGAAGGCGACGAAATCCTCCAGCGTCTTGACACCCGTTTTCGGGTTCGCCACGAGCAGCAGGCCTGCGCCCGGAATGACGCTGACCAGCGTCAAATCCTTGTCCATGTCGTAACCGGGATTCTTCATCACCACGCGGTTCATGATGTAGGTGGTCGAGATCGAGCACAGGATGGTGTGGCCGTCGGGCTCGGCGCGGGCGACCTCCGCCGTGCCGATCGCGCCGGCGGCGCCGGGCTTGTTCTCGACGACGACGGTCTTGCCGACTTGCTTGGAGATGAATTCACCATAGGCGCGCGCGAGCAAATCGGTCTGGCCGCCGGCAGGATAGCTGCAGATCATGCGAATCTGCCGCGACGGCCAGGTGCCTTGCGCCGAGGCGCTGCGCGCAACGAAGGGCAGCGCGAGTGCCGTGGTACCGGCGGCGATGAAGTGGCGGCGATCGAATTTGGCAGACATGATTCCCTCCTGATTTTGGCCGAACCTACTGCATCGGGCTGGCGCCGCCATGGGCGGCAGGCGAGACAGATTGGCGCATTCGATCAGGCGGTGCGGCGTTCATTTTCCGTCACCCGGACGATCGCACCTTTCGCACGACGCGCAGCCAGACGATTTCGGTCAGGGCCACGGCAATGAGGCCGAAAGTGCCGCCGATCAGCACGTTGATGATGCGCTCTTCGGCGATCCCGCCGGCGCCGCCGGCAAAGGATGCCGCGAGCGCGATGAAGAAGCAGCGCAGGCCGAAGCCGACGATGTAGCGCGAGAACGAGATCAGGGTGAGGGTGGCGGCAAGGACCGCAATCGCGTATCCGACGCGGCTTTGCGGCAGGGCCAGACCGGCGAGAAAGCCGAGCGGCACGCCGACCAAGGCGCCGATCGCCCGCTGCTTCAGCTTGCCGGTGGACGCGGTGAGATCGCCGACCACGACGCTTGCGGCCGACCACATCACCCACTGTCCCTGCTCAAGGTTGAGGATCTCGACCAGGGCTGCCGCGGCAAAGACCGCCATGGCGGTTGCGGTGGCGGGCAGAAACCACTCCGCCGCGGGGGAGCCGAACGAGGTCGCGGCATTGCCGTGCCGTCGCTGGTCGTAGATCTGGATAGCGCAGACCAGCGCCAGCGCGACCGGCGAGGACATGATGATCAGGCCGGCATGACGCATCGCTTCCGAGGCGCTGACGCCCTCCCGCACCTCGCAAGCGAGATAGACGGCGGGGATGAACACCCAATTGCCGAGTGTGCGGATGTGTTCGCCATAGCGCGTTCCCGCGACTGCTAGGAAGCCGGCAAGCGCCGTCAGCACCACAAAGAGCGGCTTGATCGGGGCGGCCAGGAAGAGTGCGGCGAAAGTGATGAGGATGGCGAGGTAATGCCACACAACGACTTTCGGCGGAAAATGCTGCCTGAGCGCGGGAATGAGCAGCGAGACCGCGACCAGGCCGAGGTTGAGCAGCGCAGTCTCGCGCGC
The DNA here is from genome assembly GCF_035935975.1 of Bradyrhizobium sp. Lineage (GTDB taxonomy): Bacteria > Pseudomonadota > Alphaproteobacteria > Rhizobiales > Xanthobacteraceae > Bradyrhizobium. Next base: position 18,206 of record NZ_DASYWN010000063.1, on the reverse strand, counting down.
GATGAAATAGGCGGCGACCATGGGGCCGACGACGATCAACGCGCGCAAGAGCTCGCCGGTCTTGATCTCGCGGGCGGTGATGTCGCGCAAGCTCGCAGCGATGGTCGGGGAATTCACGGGGCACCGAGGGGGTGAATGAAATCGAGCGCATCATACGGTTCCGGGGGCCGCGGAGCTAGCCGATGCCAAGCACCTGCCACACCCGCTGTCATTCCGGGATGCGCGCGAAGCGCGCAGACCCGGAATCCATGGGGCCGCATGTGCTGTGGAGGAATGGATTCCGGGCTCGCCCTGCGGGCGCCCCGGAATGACGAGGCGTCACCTCTGAATGATCTTCATCCAGACGTCGCCCAAGATCGCAGGCTCGCGCGGCGGCAGGTAGGTCAGCCCGGCCTGCTTGCCGAACTCGGCAATCTTGCCTTCAGAGGCAAGCTTCGTCAGCGCCCTGTTGACCGCATCGAGCAGCGCACCATCGCTGGCGAGGGCGACATAGCCGCGATTGGCGCCGATCGGATAGTAATAGCCGGATGCCGTGATCGCCGTGTCCGGATGCGCGGTGCGGTGGGCGTCGAAGCGGCCCAGGTCGATCAGGGTCGCGTCGTAGTCGCCCCGGGCGAGTGCCCCCAGGAGATCGTCGCGGCCCGGGACGAGATGGGTGATGCTGTCGATCAGGCGCCCCTTGTCGAACGTCATCAGGATGGCGTCGCCCAGCGAGCCGCTCTCGATCGCGAGACGAAGCCCGGCGAGGTCGCCGATATCGCTGATCTTGCGCCCCTGCGCCTTCGGCCCGAGCACGACCGTCATCGGCGAATAGACGTAAGGCTGGCTCGGCGTGAGCACGCCGAGCGCAACGCGGCGGCGCCGGTCGTCGCGGGTGGCGCCGGCGAAGTCGGGCAGGCGGGCGGTCTTCATGCCGGGCTTGACCAGGGAATCCTGCGTCAGCGCGTAGCCGCCGACCAGCGAGCAGCGGCCGTCGGAGAGCAGCGCGTTGGCCTCGAGCTGCGGGCTGGAATCCTCGTCCAGCTTGCTCTCGAACCACTGGATCTTCAGCGGTCGCCCCATCCGCTCCGCGATCGCCTGCGCCAACAGCAGGTCGAAGCCGGCATCCGGCTTGCCCTTGTGGTGCATCGAGAGCGGAGGCCGGTCCTCGTCGAGGCAAACCTTCAGCGGCTCATCGGCCGCGCGCGCGAGCGTTGCCGTCGCCGCGAGGGCTGTGGCAAGGCTCCACGCCGCCAGCCAGCTCCTCATGGCTTCCTCCGGCTCGCGACGAAGGCCCAGAGATCGCCGATCTCATCCTCACTGAGGATGTCGCCCCAGGGCGGCATCTTGTTGTTCTTGCCGTTCTTCACGGTGGTGACGAAGCGGGTCTTGTCGTCCGGGAAGGCGCGCAGGTCCGGCGTGATGGTGCCGGAGTTCATCATGTTGGGGCCATGACAGTGCGAGCATTTCGAGGCATAGGTCGACTTGCCGTGGTCGATCTGCGCCTGCAGCGGATTGCCGGTTGCGTCGTCCGCGGCACGAACGGTCGCCGCAAGCGCGACCGTCAGCACCGCGACGGTGGCGAGGATCGCCACCGTCTTGTGAGGTCCTTCTCTCAGCATCGCGCCGTGGTTACTGCTTGACCGCAAAAACCCACAGCGAGCCGCCCGGCGGCACCTTGGCAAGCCGCTCGTCGCCGGAGAACAGCGAGTAGACGCCGCCATAGCCGCTCGTCACCGCGACGTATTGCACGCCGTCCTGCTGCCAGGTCACCGGCTGTCCCTCGATGCCGGAGCCGGTCTGGAACTGCCAGAGCTTCTTGCCGCTGTCGGCATCGAAGGCTTCGAACTCACCGGTCAGCGCGCCCGTGAACACGACGCCGCCCGCGGTCGAGAGCACGCCGGAGAAGCGCGGGATGTCGCTCGGTGCTTCCCACTTGGCTTTTCCGGTCATGGGATCGATCGCCTTCAGATGACCGCGCGCGCCATCACCCCATTCCCAGAGGTCAGTGAGGTCCATGCCGAGATACCACTCACCTTGCTTGAAGGTGACGGGCTCGGTCTTGTACCTGCCGCCGAAGGCGAGCGTATTGGCGTAGGCGAGGCCGGTCTGTGGGTTGAACGACATCGGCTCCCAGTTCTTGCCGCCGAGGATCGACGGGTAGACCGTGACCTTCTTGCCGTCACGCGCGTCCTTCGAGACGTCCGTCTCGATCGGGCGTCCCGTCTTCATGTCGATGCCGGTTGCCCAGTTCACCTTCACGTAAGGATTGGCCGCGAGCAGCTTTCCGTTGGTGCGGTCGAGCACGTAGAAGAAGCCGTTGCGGTTGGCGTCCATCAGCACCTTGGTCGGCTTGCCCTCGACATTCATGTCGGCGAGCACCATCTCGGCGACGCTGTCATAGTCGAACGGGTTGTTCGGCGAGAACTGGTAGTGCCACTTGATCTTGCCGGTCTTGGGATCCATCGCCAGCACGGAGCAGGTGTAGAGGTTGTCGCCGGGGCGCACCGCCGAGTTGAACGGCCCGGGATTGCCGATGCCCCAATAGACCGTGTTCAGCTCGGGATCGTAGGAGCCGGTGATCCAGGTCGAGCCGCCGCCGAGCTTCCAGGTGTCGCCCTTCCAGGTATCGCCGCCGGGCTCGTCCGGCGAGGGGATCGAATGGGTGCGCCAAAGGTGCTTGCCCGTGGCCGGATCCCAGCCGTCGATGAAGCCGCGGGTGCCGAACTCGGCGCCGGAGATGCCGGTGATGACGACGCCATCGGCGACCAGCGGGGCCACCGTCATCGAATAGCCTTCCTTGATGTCGGCCGCCTTCTGCCGCCACAGCTCCTTGCCGTCCTTGGCATCGAGCGCGATCACGTTGGCGTCGAGCGTGGTGCGGAACACCTTGCCGTCGTAGAGCGCGGCGCCGCGGTTGATGATGCCGCAGCAGACGATGCGCGGCGTCTCGGCGGGATATTCGATCTTGGATTTCCAGATCTGCTTGCCGGTCTTGGCGTCCACCGCCATGGTCGCATTGTGCGACGTCACGTAGATCACGCCCTGGTAGACCAGCGGCTGCGATTCCTCGCTGCGATCGTCGTTGAAGGAGTAGTTCCAGACCGGGACGAGATTCTTGACGGTATCCCTGTTGATCTGGTTCAGCGTCGAGAAGCGCTGCAGATTGTAGCCCATCCCGTAGTTGAGAACGTTCGATGTATCGGTCGCACCCTTGACCAGCTGCTCGGTGGTCTGGGCGTTTGCACACGTCGATGCAAGCATGACGAGGCTCGCGGCCATCGCAAAGCGTTTCATCCGTTCCTCCCAATATGCGCGCCTTTTGACGCTGCGAGCGCAACACTCCGCCCGAATGCAAAACCCGTCAATACGAAAGTCGAACGCGTGCTGCCGATATGTTGGACGCCACATGCCAGACTGCGCGCGGTAATCATCGATGAATTTTGCTCGTCTTGCGCGAATGCGCTGCACCAATTTCCATCCCGCGAAGATTGGCGCGATGCGTATCGGGGTTCCACTCTTCGAGAAGCTTGCAATTCCGGGCTTGAACCGGGACCCGCATGCAGACTTAAATTGTCACGATCCCGCTCGAATCGGGGCTGTTGGTCAGGGAGGTCTGAATGATATCGCGTCGCTCTGTTGCGCTTGCGCTCACACTTGCCGTGCTGTCCGGTCCGGCCTGGCCGGCATCCGGCAACGCCGTCAAAATGTTCGACACCGACAATGACGGCACGCTCGATCTCGCCGAGGTGAAGAAGGCTGCCACCGCATTGTTCGCCAAGCTCGATCCCGATCACGACGGCACCCTGGACGCGCGCGAATTGCGCGGACGGTTAACGGCGAAAGAACTCGCGGCCGCAGATCCCGATCACGACGGGACTCTCACGCTGGACGAATACTTGGCCGTGGTGGAGCAGCGCTTCAACGCCGCGAATCCCGACAAGGACGGAACGCTGGATGCGAAGGAACTGAATTCGCGCGCGGGCCGCGCGCTGTTGCGGCTGCTGCGGTGAGAGACACCGCGCTTGACTGGGAGCGAAGACGGTTTGCCCGAGAGGGAAATTCGCGAGTGGAATGCGGCACATCGCTGTGTTTGCGCTTTGATTCCAGGCTTGCGCTGTGCCTGACGCAGCCCTAGGTTTTGCCCGGCGCGATGTCGCGCTCAATACTTGGGGAGACCCGAATGGCTTGGAAAGCTCCGAAGATCGTGGAAGTGCCGGTCGGCATGGAAATCAACATGTACGCCTGCGCTGCGCGCAAGTAAGACTTCAAGTGAGACTGACGACCTGCCGCGGCTTCGATGGCAAATGCCGTTGAAGCCGTGGTAGTGTTCGGGATGCGCGCGAGAGCCCAGACATTCCGGACCATAGCAGCCTGCATAATTGCGCTCACGCCCGCATGCGCCGGTGCCGAAGAGGGTTTTGATACCGAGCACATCTTCGGCTTCATGATCGGCACCGATGTCGGCAATCCCGGCGAGCGCGAATTCCAGACCGAGACGACAGGGCGCTTCGGCAAGGGCGGCGGCACCTATCGCGCCCTCCAGCAGGAAGTGGAGATCGAGGTCGTGCCGCTGCCGAACTTCCGCATCGAGCTCGGTGGCACCGCGACCTTGCACGACATCACCGGCGTCCCCGATCTCGACGATCGCCGCCAGTTCAATTTCCAGGGCGCCTCGCTCGATTTGCGTTACCGCCTGCTCGACCGTGAGCGTGCGCCGTTCGGGCTCACGGTCGCCGCCGAGCTCCACGGTGACCGTATCGACGAGACCAGCGGCGCCAAGGGACGGATGTACGGAACCGACTTCACGCTCGCCTTCGACCGCGAGCTCGTTCCGAACTTCGTCATCGGCGCGCTCAATCTGATCTATCAGCCGGAATGGGCCCGCTTCGAGGTCGCGGGGGTATCCGAGAAGAGCTCAACCATCGGTGCTGCCTTCGGCGGCCTGGTGCGCGTGCGCCCCAATGTGCTGCTCGGTGGTGAGATGCGTTACTTCCGGCAGTACGAGGGCATTGGCCTCGGCGAGTTCTCAGGGCAGGCGCTGTTCGTTGGTCCCACCGCGTACTTCCAGCTCTCCGAGAAGTCGCGATTGACCCTGAGCTGGAGCATGCAGGCCTGGGGCCGCCCGGCGGGATCGGGGGCCAATCTCGACCTCGTCAATTTCGAGCGGCATCAGGCGCGATTGGTGTTCGGCGTTAATTTCTAGCCGCGCTCTTCGCCTCTCCCCGCGTGCGGCCGCAAGCGGGGAGAGGGAACATCCTCTGCCTTGAAACTTCCCGTTTCTTGGGACGTAGCCCTTTGTGCTAGTCTTTAGCGCCCCGCGAGAGGATTCCGGCATGAACCCGATCGACCTTGTGGTGACTGTGTGTGCGGTGCTCTCGCCTGCGACCTGCGAGGAGCAGCATCTGGTATTCAACTTCGCGGGGTCACCGCGGCAATGCGTGATGGCCGCGCCGCCCTATATCGCGCAATGGGTCGGCGACCATCCGAAATGGCAGGCGGTGCGCTGGCGCTGCGAATATCCGCACCCGAACGACAAGGCGTGAGCGGAGCGAGACCCTCGTGGTGAGGAGCGCGTAGCGCGTCTCGAACCATGCAGGCCGCGCTGCTGCAGCCGGGCCTTTCATCCTTCGAGACGCCGCTTCGCAGCTCCTCAGGATGAGGGGAGGTGCCTGTGGCGCGCTGGCGCTACTTGCTGCAGTCCCTCAAATCCTTGTCGGCGATCGAGAACACCGCGTCGGCCTTGATCTCGATGTCGCGGACGATGCATTGCCGTGAATTGGGATAGCTGACTTTGGCGTCGTAGCGGCCGGGTTCGACGCCGGTGATGCGCAGGCGCTCGTCGTGGTCGACCTCCTTGTCTTTGTCGTTGAGGCACTGGTTCGGGCCCCAGTCGGTCTTGCCGGCCGGCGCGAGCTGAAAGCCGGAGATCGTCTCCGTCGTCAGATTCCAGAGCCTGATGCCTTTGCCCTTGGCCTGCGCGAGCGCTGCGCCCGGCATCGCAACCAAGAGGATGCCGATCGCAATCAGCGTACGCCGCATGGTGAACCTCCCTCGACAATCTCGTTTAAGTCCAGTTGACCACGAGTTCTCATTTCGATTCAAGCGGGAGCGTCGCGAGCTCCGCCCTGATCCTGCCGAGCTCGGCTTCGCTGCGCTCGGCGCGGGGAATGGAAATCGGCACCTCCTGTACGATGCGCGCGGGCCGTGGCGACAGAAAGAACAGGCGGTCGCCGAGGCGGATCGCATCGTCGAGACTGTGAGTGACGAGCAGCGTCATCACGGGGCGGCTCGCCACCAGCGTTGCGATCTCGTCGCGCAGGCGGCCGGCGAGTGCGTCGTCGAGCGAGGCGAGGGGCTCGTCGAGCACGAGCAGGTCGGGCTCGACCGCAAACGCGCGCGCCAACGCGACGCGGCGGGCAAGACCCAGCGACAACTCGCCGGGAAAGTGGCTGCGATGCGCCTCCAGCTCGAGGATCCTGAACAGCTCCGACAGTTTTGTGTCGCTGACATCAGGCGCCGCCAGCCGCACATTCTGCTCGACCGAGCGCCACGGCAACAGCCGCGGCTCCTGGAACACCATGCCGATCCGCGCCTCCGGTGGCCGTGCGATGCGGCCCTGGAATTCGTGGTCGAGCCCGAGAATGATGCGCAGCATCGTGCTCTTGCCGCAGCCGGAGGGGCCGATCAGCACACCGACCTCGCCCGATTGGAGCGCGAATTTGACCGGCGCCAGCACCTCGTGCGTATCGCCCGCGACGCTCCTGTAGGTCTTGCCCGTGATCTCGACCTCAAGCCGCACGGGGCCGCCACCGTGTTGCGCGGGCTTCGAACGGCTGCACCAGCAAGGTCTCGATGACGAGCACGACGGCCGCGAAGGTGAGTGAATAGGCCAGCAGCCGCGGCGTGTCGAACAGCTGGAAGGCGACGCCGATCTCGAAGCCGACGCCATTCGGCCGTCCAAGCAGCTCGGCGACCAGCACGATCTTCCAGACCAGCGACAGACCCGAGCGGGCGGAGGCCGCGATGTAGGGCGCAAGCTGCGGCAGCACGACGTGGCGGAAGGCGCGCCAGCGCGGCATCGCGAACACGGTTGCCATTTCGTCGAGCGAGCGGTCGAGCGCGCGCGTGCCTTCGCGCAAGGTGACGATGGCGGTCGGCAGCTTGTTGATGGCGATCGCCGCGATCGCGGCTGCCTCGGTCAGCCCGGCCCAGATATAGGCCAGCACGATCACGACCAGCGCGGGCAGGTTGAGCAGCAGGATCAGCCAGGGGTCGCCGAGCCGGTCGGCGAGCTTCACCCGGCCCATGAGATAGCCGATGGCGCTGCCGAGCGACATCGCCAGCACGAAGGCGAGGATGACGCGCGCCAGTGTCGCCCCGAGATGCAGGAACAGCGCGCCGCTCGATGCCTCCGCGATCATCACCTGCAGCACATCAGGCGGGGAGGGCAGCTTTGCACCGCCGACGAACAGCGCGGCAATCCACCAGATCGCGAGAAGCAGGGCAAACGAGAGCAGGCGCAGCACCTCAGTCTCCGGGGACTGCGTGATAGAAGGTACCGGGATCGAGCTCGGCCGCGGGGCCGACGAGATCGCGACCGCCGATGTCGGCCAGCACGCGGTAGAGCACGCGCGCGTCGGCCTCCTCATCGGCGATGTTCCGGCGCGGAATGCCGTCGCGATAGCGGTCGCGATAGGTTTTCAGCATGGTGGCATCGCTGGTGCCGGTGAGCGGCGCGATCTTCTCCCAGGCCGCATCCGAGGTGGTCAGCAACTGCTTGGCCTTGCGGGTCATCGCGATGAAGCGCGCCACGGCGTCCTTGTGGCTGGCCGCCCAATTCTCGTCGAAGACATAGCCGACGGCGGACACAGCGCCCTTGGCGCCCAGCTTCGGCAAAATGTCCTCGATGCCGGCGAGGCGCCTGAAGCCCTTGGCCTCGAGCTGGGCGCAGAAATTCCAGAAATTGAGGCTCGCATCCATCTCGCCGTCAAGCGCCTTGGCGGCGATCAGGGGCGGGGCGCCATAGGCGATCGTCGCGTCCGACTTCAGGTCGATGCCGTCCTGCTTCATCCGCGCCTGCAGCAGCAGCCAGCTCTTGTCGATCGCGCCGCCGCCGACGCCGAGCTTGCGGCCCTTGAGGTCGGCGAGCGTCTTTAGCGGCGAGGACGCCGGCACCATCACCGCGCCGAGCGCGCTGGAATAGGGGTAGAAGGTGAGCTTGGCGCCGAGCGTGCGCTCGCGCGACACCCACAGCCAGTCCGACAGCATGATGTCGGCATTGCCGGCGCGCAGCGCGATCTTGCCGGCTTCGGGGCTTGCCAACTCTGTCACGTCGAGCGAGAGGTCGGCCTCCTTGTCGAGGCCGGCAGCGCGAATGGTGGCCAGCTCCCAGGAGAATGTTCCGGTCTTCTGCACTGCAAGGCGGATCGTATCCGCGGCGCGGCCCGGTGTCGTCAGCATCACGGCCAGCGTCACCGCCAGCGCCAGTGTTCGTCCCAAAATTCTCATCGCCTTGTGAGCCGTTTCCTCGAAACGAGTGCTTTTCAGGACAATAGGCATAGCATAGCTTGCCTCGCAACCAGCGGGAGGACGCGCATGAATCTGGCGGGACAGCTACGACCGATTGTCGCCGCATTGGCGGTATTGGCGGCGACCGCCTCCATGGCGCGGGCCGAGGAGGCCAATGATTATCCGACATCGGCGCGCGCCGAATACGTCTATGGCTGCATGAAGGCCAATGGCGAGTCACGGCAGTCGATCGAGCAATGTTCCTGCTCGATCGACGTGGTGGCTTCAATCGTATCCTACGACCGCTACGTCACCGCCGAGACCGCGCTGAGCATGTCCCAGGTCCGCGGCAATCTCGGCGTCCAGTTCCGGACCTCGGAGCAGGCGAATACGGCGGTGAATGATTTGCGCCGCGCGCAGGCCGAGGCCGAGGTGAGGTGTTTCTGACGGCCTGCTGAATGCCAACCGTATCCGCCATGCCCGGGCTTGTCCCGGGCATCCACGTTCTTATGGTCGGCACGAAGTTCGTGGATGGCCGGGACAAGCCCGGCCATGACGACGGAGAGACTACGTCCCCGGCTTCTCCACATCCCACTCGTTGCGGAACACGTGCCCATCCGTATCCTTGGCTTCCGCGCGGAAGCGCTTGGCGCCGTTTGAGACGTAAGTGAAGCGCAGATTGGGATCTTCCGAGATCGAGATGCCGCCTTCCATCGACAGCACCGGGCTGTCGTCCTGCGTCAGCTTGAGCTGGTTGACGAAGAAGGCGGGAATATAGAGCTGGGTGACCTGGTCCATCTGCAGGCCGGAATTGTTGGGATGGCCGATCATGATCTGCGCTTCGCGGATGCGGCTCGCTGGCGCTTCCTCGCGCGCGAATTGCCGGTAGCGCATCTGGCCGAGGCGGTTGTTGGCTTCCTCGGCGTTCTTGCCGGCCGGCGCCGAGCAGCCGCCCGAGGCCTTCACATACACCTTCGAGACGTAGAGCTGGCCGTCGCTGAGCTCGGCGACCGCGTGCACATCGGTGTAGTTGTTGACGCGCACGCGCGTGGAGATCTCGGTGACATTGGCATCAGCACCAAGCTCGAACTTCGCCGCCACCGGCGCGGGATTGCGGTCGATTACCAGCGTGATCGAACGGATGCGACGGCTATCCGCCGGTGACAGCTTGCTGCGCAGGGTCACCGGCACGATCGCCGCGTCCTCGGCGCGATAGGGCATCTCGATGCCGATAACGTCACTGCCGTCGTTGATCGGACGGTTGCTGAAGATGTCCTGCACCAGCCCCGGCCAGGGATCGTAGGCCTCCTCAGCCTGCACCGGCACGGCGAAGGCGATGCCGAGCAATGCGGCGATCAGCAGGCGGCGTGTGCATCCCGTCATGGTCATGATCCCGTGCGGACGAAGCAGTCCGGTTGCCTGTAGCGTAGCGCGCCCGCTACTCCCATTCAATTTCCGAAAATGCTGCGGTTGCGTTACGGGCGTTGTAGTCGTCGAACAGTTCCCAGTTCGGCCGTTCCGCGGCGGCCGCCTTGTCGGCGGCGGTCCGGATCGGCTCGCCCTTCTTGTTCGACGCCCGGACGTCCGCCAGCAGCGTCGTGAGATAACGCCGTTCGTCGGCCAGCGCGGCGGGCCAGTCGCTCACCGGGCCGTGACCGGGAACGACGCGTTGCGCCGGAATTGTCTCGAGTTCCCCGATCGTACGAAGCCAGCCGCGGATGCTGCCGTCCATCACCGGAATATGGCGGCGGAAGACCAGGTCGCCCGCGAACAGCGTCCGGGTCGTCTCGTCGAGCACGGTGAGATCATTGTCGCTGTGCCCGGCCGGCCATGCCCGCAAGGTCAGGCGGCGCGATCCCAGCTCGAGGGTCAGCGTGTCAGTCACGAGCATTGTGGGCGGCACGATCTTCACGGGATCGATCAATTCGTTGCCCATGATGCGGCGAAAATTGTCGAGATAATACGGCCCGCGCGTTGCCAGCGCCTGTGCGAGCTTGCTGTGCCCGACGAAGCCGGTCCCTTCGGCGACGAAGGCCGCATTGCCGAAGACGTGGTCGGGATGGCCATGGGTGTTGATGACGTAGCGGATCGGCTTTTTGGTGCGCGCCCTTATCGCCGCCAGCAGCGCCTCGCCCTCGCGCAAACTGCCGCCGGTGTCGATCACGGCCACCGCATCCTCGCCGATGATGAAGCCGACATTGGCGATGTCGCCCTTGTTCTCGCGGGTCATCAGGGCGATGGTCCCGGAGTGCACGAAGATTCCCGGCGCGACTTCGCTCACAGGCAATTCGGCTCCCCCGGCGCGTGCTAGCGTCGTCAGCCCCAGCAGGGACAAGGCTGCGATCACGAGAGCGATGCGAGACACTTTTCCGCCTCAGTTCAAAGGGTTGTACGCATTGCACTGCAGCAAGATGAAGCCAGCGCAAAGTTTGGCAAAACATGGCGCGTCATGCGTTGCATGGATAACATTCAAACAAAATGAGGAGGAAGCGCGATGACGGAGGCCGGACGACATCGTCGCTGGTTGGTTTCACTGTGGGCTTTGGTTGCATGCTGGGTGCTCGGCGATATCGCCATGGCGCAGACGAACGAGACGGGTGACCTCTCGTTCGAACTGGTCGACCCCAAGGTGCTGCGGGTCTGCGCCGATCCGCGCAACCTGCCGTTCTCCAACGAGAAGGGCGAGGGGCTGGAGAACAAGCTCGCCGAATTGTTTGCGGACAAGCTCCAGAAGAAGCTCGACTACGTATTCTTTCCGCAGGCGACCGGCTTCGTGCGGATGACGCTGGGCGCGCATCGCTGCGACGTCATCATGGGCTTTCCGCAAGGCGACGACCTCGTGCAGGGCACCAATCCCTATTACCGCACGTCCTATGCGCTGGTCTCGAAAGCGGGCAGCGGGCTCGAGGAGGTCGACACGCTCGAGGATGCACGGTTGAAGGGCAAGCATGTCGGCATCGTTGCCGGCACGCCGCCGGCCACCAACATGGCGCTCGCGGGCCTGATGGGGGACGCAAAGCCCTATCCGCTGATGATCGACACCCGCTACGACAATTCCGCGCAGGCGATGATCGATGACCTCGCGGCCGGCAAGATCGACGCCGGCGTGCTGTGGGGACCGATGGCGGGCTATTACGCGAAGAAGGCCGGCTCGCTGCATGTCACGCCGCTGGTGAAGGAAACCACGGGACCGAAGCTGGTCTATCGCATCGGCATGGGCGTGCGTCCGGCCGACCAGAACTGGAAGCGGCAGCTCAACAAGCTGATCCAGGAGAACCAGGGCGAGATCAACAAGATCCTGCTCGACTTCGGCGTCCCGCTGCTGGACGAAAGTGACAAGCCGCTCGGCGCGGAGACGGCCAAGAAGACGCCATGAGGCGGCGCGTTGCGGCCTCGCTGGTTGCCGCCCTGTTGGCGGCGCCGGCGCTCGCGCAGCAGCAGGAGCCGTTCGAGCCCGAGGGCTATCGCACCGACAATTACCGCGCGCCGGTGCCGGCGACGCTTGCCGGTGCGCGCGTGCTCGGCACGGCGGAGGCGGAGGCGATCTGGCGCGCGAAGAGCGGCGCCTTCATCGACGTGCTGCCGCGCGCACCGAAGCCGAAGAACCTTCCCGAAGGCACGGTGTGGCGTGATATGCCGCGCAGAAACATTCCTGGTAGCCTTTGGCTGCCGGATACAGGCTATGGCGCATTGCCGCCGGCCATGGACGATTATTTCCAGCGCGGTCTGGCGCGTGCCTCGCACGGCGACAAGGCGGCGCTGCTGGTGATTTACTGCCTCGCCGATTGCTGGATGTCCTGGAACGCCGCCAAGCGCGCCTTGGCTTACGGCTATTCCAACATCGCCTGGTATCCCGACGGCACCGACGCCTGGGAGCATGCGAAATTGCCGACCGAGGAGGCGCAGCCGGAGCCACGGCCTGAGCAGTAGGTGAGACGCAGCAGCGGGGGCCTCTGGTTCGAGACGACCGCTTCGCGGTCTCCTCACCATCAGGGTTTAACATCTCGCCGCGAATTCAGACCTCATCCTGAGGAGCCCGCCGGCGGCGGGCGTCTCGAAGGATGGCCGCGATGAGACTGCTACTGCTTCTGCAGCTTCGTCAGCGTCCCCGTGCCGTTATTGTCGGTGGCCGAGTACGTCACCCGGTCGCCGGCGTGGACAGCATCGAGCATTGCAGCGTCCTTGGCCTTGAACTGCTGCAAAGTGCCGGCTCCGCCTGCGCTGCCGCCGACCGTGCCTTTCTGCGTCTCCTGGATCGAGATCGTGTTGTTGAGCCGATCGATCCTGGTGACCATTCCGGTCATGTCGTCGGCGAAGGCGCTGGATGCGAGCATGCTGATGACCGCAGCGCCTGCGAGGATGAATTTCGTGGTTCCCATCGAGGCCTCCCGGCATTTCGAGCTTCACATCGACAAGACATCCTAGAGCGATTTGGTTCCGGCAGATAGCGCGGCAAAGGTTACCGTTGGTGTGGAAACTGCGGGAACTTTTTATGAGCCGTCAGCGAGGCTGACGCTATTCCATTTCCTGCTGGATCACGCGTCCGAGCGCGAACAGGCGTTGGTCGATCGCGGTTGGAACCTCGCACACGAAGCGCACCACCTTGTTGCGGTCCTCGAAAATGCGGGTCTTCCAGATCAGCTCGTTACTGAGCGCCTCGACCTTGGTGTCGTCGCGCGATGCCGCGCTCTGCAGCGCCTGAAGCTGAATGGTCTCCTCGCGGATCTTGTCGGCCGCATCACGCTGCTTGCGGCTGACGCGTTCGAGCCCGTTCATGACCTGGGAGCGCTGGGCATTGAGCGTGTCGAACAGGCCGGCGAACAGCATCTTTGCATTGGCGGATTTGTCGGCGGCGGAGCCAGCCAGAAATTCCTTCACGGATTTCTCGGCCTCGTCCATCGGCGTCTTGCGCGCCGACAGTTTTGCGACCAGCGCGGTGACCTTGGCGTCGTTCTTCCACTTGGTCTCGGCGTCGTCGAGCGGCGGGCCAGCCCAGACGGCGGCGAGCGAGATCTCCGGAACCTTGGCCTGTGCGCAGGGCCAGTCGGGATAGCGCGGATCGGCTGCGCGCGCGGCGGTGCTCGCAAGCGCGAGGGCCAACACCGCCATGGCCAGAACCCGAAACCTCATCCTTCGCCTCCCGCGGGCCCCCGTCGCGCCAGCCCGCGCGAGGGATCATAGGCATAGATCGCGCCGATCATGAAGACGATTGTGCAGCCGGCCACCACTGCCAGCGAGATCCAGTTGACCTGTCCGTACAGCGCAAACCGGATCAGCTCGACCGCATGGGTGAACGGATTGGCCTGGCAGACATAGTACAGATAGGGGCTTCCCTCCTGCACGCGCCAGAGCGGGTAGAGCGCCGAGGAGGCAAAGAACATCGGGAAAATGACAAAATTCATCACGCCAGCGAAGTTCTCCAACTGCTTGATACCCGAGGAGATCAGCATGCCGAGCGAGCCCAGCATCAGTCCGGACAGCACCAGCGCCGGCAGTACGGTCAGATAGCCCGATGGCGGCGGGGTGATGTCCCAGAACCAAGCGATCAGCAGGAACGCATAGACCTGGAGCAGCGACACCGCGGTCCCCGCGAGCAGCTTGCAGAACAGCAGGAAGCCGCGTGGCAGCGGGCTCACCAGCAGCGTTCGCATATTGCCCATCTCGCGATCATAGACCATCGACAGCGAGGACTGCATGCCGTTGAACAGCTGGATCATCGCCATCAGCCCGGGCGCGATATAGACCTCGTAGAGGATGTAGGTCTCGTAGGGCGGGATGATGGAGATGCCGAGCACCTGGCGGAAGCCGGCGGCGAAGATGAACAGCCACACCAAGGGCCGCACCAGCGCCGAGACGAAGCGCTCGCGCTGATGCAGGAAGCGCAGGCCCTCGCGCCAGACGATGCCGGTGAGGCAGGTCATGTACTCGCTGGCCGAGAAGCCGCGCGGCGCGTCGCGCGTGGTGATGCTGCTCATGCGCCGCCTCCCGGCATGGTCTGCGCGCCGGTCAGGCGCATGAAGGCGGTGTTGACGTCCTGTGCGCCGGCCTCGGTAATGACGCGGTTCATCGGTCCCTGCGCCAGCACCTTGCCTTGGTGCAGCACCACGAGGTCGTCGCCGGGCATGATCTCGTCGAACAGATGCGTGGCCCAGAGCACGCCGATGCCTTGCTCGGTCACGAGCTGGCGGACATGGCTGATGATGTCGGCGCGCGCCTTGACGTCGAGACCGACGGTCGGCTCGTCCAGCAACAGCAGCCGCGGCCGGTGCAACAGGGCGCGGGCGATCTCCAGCCGCCGCATCTGCCCGCCGGAGAGATCGCGCACCTTGCTGGCGGCGCGCTCTTCGAGCCCGATGCGGCCGAGCAGCTCGGCGCTGCGCGCGGCGGCGTCGCGGCGGCTGATGCCGTGGAGGGCGGCGTGATAGAGCAGGTTCTGCGTCAGCGACAGGTCGAGATCGAGCGTGCGCGGCTGGAACACGACGCCGAGCAGCCGCAGCGCCTCGCCCGGGCTCTTGCTGATGTCGTGGCCGAAGATCGAGACGCGCCCGGTCTGGATGCCGAACAGGCGCGTGATCAGCGAGAACAGCGTGCTCTTGCCCGCGCCGTTGAGGCCGAGCAGCGCCGTGAAACTCGCCGGCTGCACGTTAAAGGACACATCCATCAGCGCCCGGCGCGGGCCATAGGAATGGCTGACGCCGGCGATCGCCAGTGCCGGCACGGCCGCCGGATCGGGCCGCGCCGCCGCCTGTGGTTCGGTGATGGGAGCAGGGCTGGTCATGGCGCGATCGTGACACCCCAGGGCAACTCGCCGACCTGAATCGTCTTGATCACCTTGTGCGCGGCAACGTCGATGACGGAGACGTCGTTCGACACGCCGTTGGTGGTGAGCAGGTATTTCTCGTCAGGCGTGAAGGCCATGTGCCAGACGCGCTGGCCGACCAGCAGATATTTCGTCACCTTGCGCGAGGCGACGTCGACGACGGCGACGCGGTTGGCGGGGCCGAGCGCGATGAAGGCGGTCTTGTCGTCCTTGGTCATGCCGATGCCGACCGGCTGGATCGCCTCTTTCCGCAGGCCCGGGATCTCGAAAGTGACCTTGCCGATCACTTCATGCTTTTTCGGATCGATGATCGACACCGTGCCGCCGATCTCCGAGGACACCCACACTTCCGAGCTGTCATGCTTGAACTCGGCAAAGCGCGGCCGGGCATCGACCAGTACATTGGCGACGATCTGGCGCGAGGTGGTGTCGATGAAATGCGCCATGTTAGTCGTCTCGGAGGTGTTGATCAGCGTCTTGCCGTCCGGGCTGATAGTCATGCCCTCGGGCTCGACGCCGACCTGGATGTCGCCGAGGCGGGTGCGCTTCTCAAGGTCGATCACCGTGACCGTGTTGTCGTTCTCGTTGGCGACGTAGAGGATCTTTCCGGCGGCATCCTGCGCGAACAGCTCGGGGTCGGGCCCGGAGGGGAGGCTGTCCACCACGCTTTGCGTCTTCGCGTCGATCACCTGAATGGTGTCGTCGTCTCCGACCGCGACCATGACGAACTTGCCGTCGCGGGTGAAGTCGATGCCGCGCGGGCGCTGACCAACCTTGATGGTCTTGGTCACGGTCCAGCTGTCGGTGTCGATCACCGAGACCGTGTTGCTCTTCTCGTTCGAGACATAGGCAATGAACGCATGTGCGGGCGCTGCCGCCAGCGCCAGTCCGGACAGCAACCCCACACGCCACGTGCGCAACATCTGCGTCCTCATTTCAGCTTGCATTTGCTCTCCGGACGATCGTAGCCGAGCGTGTCGAGCTCGGAGACCTGGTGCAGGAAGCCCTCCTGCGGCGACACCGACACCACCATGCGGCCGTCGACCAGCAGGATCGGCTGGCGGAGCTGGAGATTCCAGTCGCGCAGTGTCAGCTTCGTGCCCTTGAAGGCGGCGACGGAGAAATCCGGTCCCTTGATGAAATCGGTGACCTTCGTGACGTCGCCGGAATTGGTGCGTGAGGTGGCTTCTCCGATCATGCGCACCGCCGTCCAGGCCTGCATGTCGAGTGGCGTCATCCGCCGCGAGTTCAGCTTGACGAAGCGGTTCTGCATCTGGATCGCGCCCCACTGATCCTGCGATGCGTCCCAGCTTTTCGGCACGAGGCCGGCCGAGCCCGCGACGGGGCGGGGATCCCAGGTGCGATAGGGCAGGTACGCGCCGAACACCTCGCTCTCGTCGGCGGCAACCAGCACGTCGTAGGCCGGCAATTGCTGCGTGAACACCGGCATCTGGCGCTGGATCAGCGTGACGCCGCTATCGGTGCGGCGCGCGCCGCCCTTGTCCTCGAAGGTCTTCTCCTGCACGATCTTGGCGCCGAACCGTGTGGCGGTACGCCGGAGCGCGTCGGCAAACAGCTTGTCCTCGTCATGCGAGCCGACCACGAGCACCCAGCGCTTCCACTGCTTCCACACCAGGTACTGGCCGAGTGCATCGGCCAGCATCGCGCGCGTCGGCGCGGTGTGGATGACGTTGGCGCGGCAATCGGCCTCGCGCAGCCGCTCGTCGATGGCGCCGGCGTTGAACAGCAGCGTGCCGCGATCGCGCAACGCGTCTGACACCTTCAGCAGCGTATCGGCCGGCAGGTCTGCGATAATAAAACCGTTGCGCGCGGCGAGGTCGGTGGCAGCCTGTACCGCGTCCTCGCCTTCCTTGATCCGGCGCTCCTCCAGCGTAAAGCGCTGGTTGAGGAATTTTCCGGTGGTGTTGTTGTCCTCGATCGCAAGGCGTGCGCCGGCGACGCCGTCATTCTCGGCGGGCTGGTCGACCAATGACAGTGTCGATCTGGTGCCGGCGACGCCGAGATAGCCGACGCCGATCTGGGTCGGGTCGGCCGCGAGCGCGCTCGTCGCGGCGAGACTCAAGCCGATCAGGCCGACCAACCATCGGATCATGTTTCCTCCAGGCGTTCTCCCCGGCTTGACCGCCGGTGGAGAATTGTTTCTGCTAAAGCATGACCGATTTGTCAGGGCATGCAACCCCGCATTTCGTCCTCACATCGGCGGGGCGGGGAATCACGATCATGCGAGCGCTGATTTGTTTCGCAGCTTTGCTGTTGACGGGCTCGGCCGCGCTCGCCGATCCGCCGAAGCTGGCGGTGTTCGATTTCGAGCTGATCGACACCAGCCTGCCCGGCGAGTTCTACGGCTCCAAGCCTGAAGAGGCGCGGCTCTTGCGCATCAGCGAGCAGCTCCGCAAGGAGCTGACGGAGTCAGGCAGGTTCCAGGTGCTCGATATCGCGCCGGTCAGGGACGCGGCCCGTCACGCCAACCTGCAGGCCTGCGGCGGCTGCGATCTCAAGCTCGCGGGGGAGCTGGGGGCTGAACTCGAGATCACCGGCATGGTGCAGAAGGTCTCCAACCTGATCATCAACCTCAACATCTACCTGCGCGACGTGAAGACCGGCACCATGATCACCGCCGCCAGCGCCGACATGCGCGGAAATACGGATGAATCCTGGTCGCGCACGATGAGCTATCTGATCCGCAACCGTCTGCTGGCGCCGAATTACGGGAAGCAGGAGTAGAGGGTTCTTCGCCTCTCCCCGCAAGCGGTAGGGCTATCGCATATGGAAATTCCCGAGTCTCTTCCGTGGCTTGGTTCAGCATTGCACCTACGCGACGCATACAAGCTGCGGAATCGGATCGAGAACAAAACAGAATCGAACCGCGAAGAGC
>NZ_DASYWN010000062.1:0-58424 GCF_035935975.1 Bradyrhizobium sp. | reverse complement strand
TGGCGGAATCGGAAGGGATTCCCTTGGGAAGCAAATCGTGATTCACCCTGAGGGCTGGTGATGGAGGCCAGCCCCCATGGCTAAACCACTCTCGCCGGACCTTCGCCTTCGCATTATTCGGGCTGTGGAGGATGAAGGCATGAGCTGTCGGGGCGCCGCCGGCCGGTTCGGCGTAGCGCCATCGACAGCGATCGAACTGGTTAGCGAGTGGCGAAGCACCGGCGCCTGTGAGGCGGGAGCGCAGGGCGGAGACCGGCGTTCAGCTCGGATCGAGGGGCATGCTGCGGAGATCCTCTCCCTGGTCAAGGCTACGCCTGACATGACGCTGGCCGAGATCGCTGACCATCTCCTCAAAGTCCACGGCGAGCGTTTCGTCCCGAGCGTGGTCTGGCGATTCTTCGATCGTCGCAACATCACGTTCAAAAAAAACGTCGCACGCCAGCGAGCAGGATCGGCCGGACGTGGCCGCTGAACGCGCGGCGTGGAAGGCATCTCAGCCTGAGATCGGCATCCATCGGTTGGTGTTCATCGACGAGACGGGGGCCTCGACCAAGATGGCCCGTCGCTATGGCCGTTCGCTGTACGGCCAGCGCTGTGTCGCAGCGCTGCCGCATGGTCATTGGAAGACGACGACCTTCGTCGGCGCGCTCAGAGCGACTGGAATGACCGCGCCGATGGTCCTTGACGGCCCCATGGATGGTCCGGCGTTCGAGGCTTACGTGACGCAAGTCCTCGTGCCGACACTCAGGCCCGGCGACATCGTGGTGATGGACAATCTCGCAGCACACAAGCGGGCCGAGGTCGGCATCGCAATCGACGCGGCGGGCGCCCAGCTCCGCTATCTGCCGCCTTATTCGCCCGACCTCAATCCGATCGAAATGGCCTTCGCAAAGCTCAAAGCCGCCCTTCGAAAGGCCGCAGCCAGATCAATCGAGGCTTTGGACAACGCTATCGCCCTCGCCATGGCCGCCTTCACCGCCCAAGAGTGCCTGAACTTCTTCGCCGCGGCCGGTTATGATCGCGTCTGATCAGAATCTGCTCTAATGGCGCGATCGACTCGCTTCTAATGTGTCGGCATAACGACGACGGGCCCCTACACCCCCGCCATCATCACGTATTTGATCTCGACATATTCTTCCATGCCGTGGCGCGAGCCTTCGCGGCCGAGGCCGCTTTCCTTCACGCCGCCGAACGGCGCGACTTCCGTGGTGATCAGGCCGGTGTTGACGCCGACCATGCCCGACTCCAGCGCCTCGGCGACGCGCCAGACGCGGCCGAGATCGCGGGAGTAGAAGTACGACGCGAGGCCGAACGGCGAGGCGTTGCACATCGCGATCACGTCGGCTTCGTCCTTGAAGCGGATCACCGGTGCGAGCGGGCCGAAGGTTTCCTCCTGGGACACCAGCGAGTCCGGCTTGACGTCGGCGAGCACGGTCGGCTCGAAGAAGGAACGGCCGAGCTCACTGCGCTTGCCGCCGGTGACGATCTTGGCGCCGCGCTTCACGGCATCCGCGATGTGGCGCTCGACCTTGTCGACCGCCTTCAGGTTGATCAGCGGGCCCTGCGTGACGCCGCTCTCGGTGCCGTCGCCGATCTTCATTGCCGCGACCTTGGCCGACAGCTTCTTGACGAACTCGTCGTAGATCTTGTCCTGGGCGTAGATGCGGTTGGCGCAGACGCAGGTCTGGCCCATGTTGCGGTATTTCGAGACGATCGCGCCTTCGACCGCAGCATCAATGTCGGCATCATCGAACACCACGAAGGGCGCATTGCCGCCGAGCTCGAGGCCGAGCCGCTTCACGCCGACGGAGGCCTGCTGGTAGAGAATCTTGCCGACCGCGGTCGAGCCGGTGAAGCCGACGAAGCGCACCGCCGGATGCTCGCACAGCACCTTGCCGATCGGCGGCGCGTCACCGGTGATGATGTTGAGCACGCCCTTGGGGATGCCGGCCTTCTCGGCGAGCACGGCCAGCGCCAGCGCCGACAGCGGCGTCTCGTTGGCGGGCTTCAGCACCACGGTGCAGCCCGCGGCCAGCGCCGGCGACACTTTTCGCGTGATCATGGAGTTCGGGAAATTCCACGGCGTGATCGCGCCGCAGACGCCGATCGGCTGCTTGATCGCGAGCAGCCGCGCATCGGGCCGCTGCGAGGGGATGGTCTCGCCATAGACGCGGCGGGCTTCCTCGGCGAAAAACTCGATATAGGCGGCGCCGATGTCGACCTCGCCGAGCGCCTCGGAGAGCGGCTTGCCCTGCTCGGAGGTCAGGATCAGCGCGAGATCCTCGCGGTTGGCGGTGATCAGCTCGAACCATTTGCGCAAGATGTTGGAGCGCTGTTTTGCGGTGTGCTTGGCCCAGGCCGGAAACGCACGCTGGGCGGCCTCGACCGCTCTGGTGGTGTCGTCGGCCCCAAGCTGCGGGACCTTGGCAAGCTCGACGCCGGTGGCGGGGTTGTTGACGGCGAAGACCGGCGTGCCGACCCAGGCGCCGTCGATATAGCAGGCCTCCTTCAGCAGCGAGGGGTCCTTCAGCCGGTCGCGCAGGGTGGCGGTGGCTTGCGTGGCGCGGGCGGCGGCGGTCGGGGTCATGGCGTTACTCCCTGGGGGCGATCGGATCGGCCCGGAATATAGGGGCAGGCGGTGCGCAATGCACCGCCCCGCAACGCACATCAGATGGGAGCTAAGCTAGGAGCGGCCTTAGGCCGCGCCGCTCATATAGGTCTCGCGCCGGCCGATCATGCGCTCGGCGGCCGCCTTGGCATCGGCCTTCGAGGAGGTCGCGCAGGTCCGGTATTCGAGATCGGGCGCATCAGAGGTGTCGCGGCGACCGAACCAGTTTTTCGAGCCGACCGGCAGCAGCGCCAGCGACTGCGCCAGATTGTCGACCGCGCCGAACGAATACAGCGCGCCGGTGCCGGCGATACGGACCTCGTAAATACCGGGCGAGATCGGCGCCTCGAGGTTGTCGCCCCGTCCGGGACGGGGATAGCGCTTCCATTCGCTCCAGGTCGAAATCATTTGAGATCCCCTCGCGGTCGTGACCGACCGCCAACATTTGCATCAAGTGTTAACTTCGGCCGCGGCTCGGCCCAAGGCCAAACGCCGCAACGCACAAAATGTTTCAAGTATTTCAAACACTCGAAACATAACGCCGAGCCCATCCGAGGTCACGGCGAAATGCAGCCATCCACCGCAGATTGTGACGGACTATTGCAGGTCAGCCCCCTTCTCGTCCTGCGCGGGACGCAGGCCGTCAAGTCACGACATCGCGACCGGTGCGGGCATCTGGACGCGCTTGCCGCGCGACGCGTGCGGGAGGACAATCGATCGCTTCCAACAATAATCAAACCGGAGGAAACGCGTATGCAAAGCAAGGCCCAGATCGACGAGATCCTGCGCAAGACGAGCGACGCCAAGGAGATTCCCGGCGTCGTCGCGATCGCCGCCAGCGGTAGCGACGTGATTTACCAGGGCGCATTCGGCAAGCGCGACCTGTCGAAGCCCGATGCGATGACGGCCGACAGCGTGTTCTGGATCGCCTCGATGACGAAGGCGGTGACGTCGGCGGGCGCGATGCAGCTGGTCGAGCAGGGCAAATTGTCACTGGACGCAGAGATCAGCGAGGTGCTGCCCGATCTCGCCAAGCCGCAGGTGCTCGAAGGCTTTGACGCCAAGGGCGAACCGAAGCTGCGGCCGGCCAAGACCGCGATCACGTTGCGCCAGCTCATGACCCACACCGCCGGCTTCGCCTACGATATGTGGAACGGCAATCTCGGCATCTATCTCGAAAAGACCGGAACGCCTGGCATCATCACCTGCCAGAACGCCGCGCTGAAGACGCCTGTCATGACCGATCCCGGCACACGCTGGGAATACGGCACCAATATCGACTTCATCGGCAAGGCCGTGGAGGCCGTCAGCGGCAAGCGGCTCGACGCCTATCTGCGCGACAATATGTTCGCGCCGCTCGGCATGTCCGACACCGGCTTCAAGATCACCGACGACATGCGCAAGCGCCTCGTCGGCATGCATGCCCGTGGCGAGGACGGCCAGCTCGCCGCGATGCCGTTCGAGCTCGAGCAGAACCCGGAATTCCACATGGGCGGCGGCGGCCTCTACTCGACTGCCGGTGACTACATCAAGTTCACCCAGATGATCCTCAACAAGGGCCGCGGCAACGGCAACCAGGTGCTCAAGGCCGAGACGGTCGCCATGATGGGGCAGAACCAGATGGGCGATCTCAACATGACCAAGCTTGCGACGGCAGCGCCGATGTATACCAACGACGTCGATCTCTATCCCGATCAGGTGAAGAAATGGGGCCTCAGCTTCATGATCAACACCGCCAAGACCGCGGAGGGTCGCAGCGCCGGCAGCCTCGCCTGGGCCGGCCTTGCCAACACCTATTACTGGATCGATCCCGCGCGCGACGTTACCGGCGTGATCCTGATGCAGCTTTTACCGTTCGCGGACGCGAAATGCCTGCAGGCTTTCGCGGGATTCGAACGTGGCGTCTATGCCGGGCTCGATGCGGGCAGCGGCAAGAAGGCGGCCTAGCCACTTAGTATGAGGCGCGCAACGTCACGCGCCTTCCCGGCAAGGGATAACCTCGTGCCCCAAAGCCAACGGCTTCAGGGCACGAGGCACCAATCTTGAGGAGACGAAGGTGGCGGACGGTCTTGCAGGCAAAGCCGACAGTTACGTTTGCGGCGTCTCGGACGCGCCGCTGCTCGGCGACACCATTGGCCGCAGTCTCGACCATGCGGTGCGGCAATGGGGCAGTCGCGAGGCGCTGATCTCGCCCAGCCACGGCGTGCGATGGACCTGGACGGAATTCGCCGAGCGGGTCGACGCGCTCGCCGCCGGCTTTCTCGCGCTCGGTCTTGCGCGCGGGGATCGGATCGGCATCTGGTCGCTGAACCGGCCGGAATGGACGCTGACCCAATTCGCCGCCGCCAGGGCCGGCCTGATCCTGGTGACGATCAATCCCGCCTACAGGCTCAGCGAGCTCGAATTCGCGCTGAAGAAGGTCGGCTGCGCCGCGATCGTCACCGCGACGGCGTTCAAGACTAGCCAATACATGGAAATGCTCAACACGCTGCTGCCGGAGCTGGCGAGCGCCAGGCCCGGACAGTTGCAGGCGGCGCGGCTGCCGGCGTTGCGGATGGTGATCCAGATCGGCGGTCCCGCAGCATCCGGCACGATCCCTTTCGAGGACGTCGCACGCATGGGCAAAGCGGAGCATCGCGAGCAGCTTGCCACGCTCGGCGCCGCGCTTCAGTTCGACGATCCCGTCAACATCCAGTTCACCAGCGGCACCACCGGCTCGCCCAAAGGCGTGACGCTGACGCATCACAACATCCTCAACAACGGCTACTTCACGGGACGCGCGATGCGCCTGACGGAAGCGGATCGCATCTGCATTCCCGTGCCGCTCTATCATTGCTTCGGCATGGTGATGGGCAACCTCGCCTCCGTCACGCTCGGCGCGACCATGGTCTATCCCGGCGAAGGGTTCGATCCGCTGGCGACGCTGCGCGCGGTCGAGCAGGAAAAATGCACCGCGCTGTATGGCGTGCCGACCATGTTCATCGCCGAGCTCGATCATCCCGAGTTCAAGACGTTCAACCTGAAATCGCTGCGCACCGGCATCATGGCGGGCGCGCCCTGCCCGATCGAGGTGATGAAGCGCGTCAACACCGAGATGAACATGAGCGAGGTCACCATCGCCTACGGCATGACCGAGACCAGCCCGGTCAGCTTCCAGAGCGCGACGGACGACCCGCTGGAACGGCGCGTCTCCACGGTCGGGCGGATTCATCCGCATGTCCAGGTGAAGGTCGTCGATCTCGAAGGCAGGATCGTCAAGCGCGGCGAACGCGGCGAGCTCTGCACCCGCGGCTACAGCGTCATGCTCGGCTATTGGGAGGAGAAGGAAAAGACCGGCGACGTGCTCGATGCCAATGGCTGGATGCACACCGGCGATCTCGCCACCATCGACGACGCGGGCTATTGCAACATCGTCGGCCGCATCAAGGACCTGGTGATCCGCGGCGGCGAGAACCTCTATCCGCGCGAGATCGAGGAATTTCTGTACCGTCACCCCAAGATCCAGGACGTGCAGATCTTCGGCGTGGCCGACACCCGTTATGGCGAGGAGCTCTGCGCCTGGATCCGCGTCAGGCCGGGCGAGACGCTGACCGCCGAGGAGGTCCGCGCCTTCTGCGACGGCCAGATCGCCCACAACAAGATCCCGCGCTACGTCGAGTTCGTCGACGAATTTCCGATGACCGTGACCGGCAAGATCCAGAAATTCGTGATGCGCGAGGCCGTGGAGCAGCGGCTGGGATTGAAGGCGGCCAAGACGGCGTGAGGGGTTTTGCGCTGCCGCTCCGATCTCGCTGTCATTCCCCGCGAAAGCGGGGAATCCAGTACGCCGCGGCTTCTCAGCTAAACCACCGGCGTCTCTGGAATACTGGATCGCCCGCCTTCGCGGGCGATGACAGTTGTGAATGAGGCGCGCCTGCCTCGCGTTATCAGCGAGCCCTAAACCGTCAGCCCGCGCTGCTGGGCGAGCTGCTTCAGCGACACCTGCGGACGGGCGCCGATGTGCTGGATGACTTCGGCGGCTGCGAGCGCGCCGAGCTCGCCGCACTGCTTGTGCGACAGATTGCGCGAGAGGCCGTAGAGGAAGCCGGCGGCGAAGAGATCGCCGGCACCGGTGGTGTCCACCAGTTGCGTGATCGGCGAAGCCGGCGCTGCGACGGCGTCGGTCGGCGTCACCACCACGCAACCCTTCTCGCTGCGGGTGACCACACCGAGCTTGACGTCGTTGCGGAGCTGCTTGAGCGCGGTGTCGAAGTCCGAGGTCATGTAGAGCGAATGCAGCTCGGACTCGTTGGCGAACACGATGTCGACGGTACCGTTGCGCATCAGCCCCAGGAACTCGTCGCGATAGCGGTCGACGCAGAAGGAATCCGACAGCGTCAGCGCCACCTTGCGCTTGGCCTCGTGAGCGATCCCGGCCGCCTTGACGAAGGCGTCCTTGGCGTTCTTGGGGTCCCAGAGATAGCCCTCGAGATAGACGATGCCGGCAGCGGCGATCTCGGCCGGATCGATGTCGGCGGGCGAGAGGTCCTGCGCGGCGCCGAGATAGGTGTTCATGGTGCGCTCGCCGTCACCCGTGACCAGGATATAGGAGCAGCCGGTGGCGGGGCCGTCCGTGGCAGCGGGCGTGTTGAAGGCAACGCCGGCGGCGCGGATGTCGTGGACGTAGAGCTTGCCGATCTGGTCGTCCTTGACCTTGCCGACATAGGCGGCGCGCGCCCCCAGGCTGCCGATGCCGACGATGGTGTTGGCGGCAGATCCCCCCGAGACTTCCGTCGCCGGGCCCATGTCGCTGTAGATGGCGGCGGCCCGCGCCTCGTCGATCAGGGACATGCTGCCCTTGGTCATGCCGTGCTTGGCCAAAAAGGCCTCGTCGGTCCTGACCAGCACGTCGAACAGCGCGTTGCCGATGCCGAGAACGTCATATTTCACGTCAGCCATTCACCTTGATCCTGTTTGCCGGATTGCGAACCCAGAGGAAATCCGCTTCCTGTCGGCCTGAAATCTGGCTCGCGGCCTATCACGACCGGCCCTTCGCGGGCAAGCAACGGTATTATAACAACCCCGATGATCCGCTCCTTCCTGACCGTCTCGACGGGAACATTGGCCTCGCGGCTGCTGGGCTTTGCCCGCGATTCCCTGATCGCGGCACTGCTCGGCACCGGAGCGGTGGCGGATGCGTTTCTGGCTGCTTTCCAGCTCGTCAATGTGGTGCGGCGCCTGCTCAGCGAAGGGGCACTCAATGCGGCGCTGATCCCGGCCTGGCTGCGCGTCCGGGAGCGCGATGGCGAAAGGGCCGCATCGGCCTTCGCGGGGCGTGTGCTCGGCACGGTCAGCGTGTCCCTGATCGCGATCTCGATCGTCATTGCGCTTCTGATGCCGCTGATCGTCACGATCATCGCGCCCGGCTTCCTCGGCAGCGGCACGCTCGACCTCGCGGTCCAGAATGCGCGGCTGATGCTGCCCTATCTCGCCTTCGCCGGACCGGTCACGGTGCTGATGGGGCTGCTGAACGCGCAAGGCCGCTTCGCTCTCACGGCGTTCTCGCCGCTGCTGTTCAACATCGCGCTGATCGCCGCGATCGGGCTGCTGCTGGTCTGGCACGCGGATGCCGGCTTCGCCGCGTGGATGCTGGCCGCGACTGTCGGCGTGGCCGGGCTGCTGCAATTACTGATGTTGCTGTCGCAGCGAAGTGCAAGCCTCGCGGCGCCGCTGCGTGTCAGCTTCGACAAGGAAATGCGCGGCTTCTTCGCCAAGGCGATCCCCGGCATGATCGCGAGCTCGGGGCCGCAATGGCTGATGATCGCCGGTGCGATCATCGCCTCCGCGACGCCCTCCGCCGTGTCCTGGCTCTATTTCGCCAATCGCCTGATCGAGCTGCCGCTCGGCATCGTCGGCGTCGCCATGGGCACGGTGCTGGTGCCGGAGCTGACGCGCGCCGTCACCAGCGGCGACCGCGACGCCGTGGCGCATGCGGAATCGCGCGCGCTGGAGCTCGCGACAGGGCTGGCGCTGCCCGCCACGCTTGGCCTCGCCGTGCTGGCCGAACCGATCGTGCGGCTGCTG
Organism: Bradyrhizobium sp.; assembly: GCF_035935975.1. GTDB lineage: Bacteria > Pseudomonadota > Alphaproteobacteria > Rhizobiales > Xanthobacteraceae > Bradyrhizobium. The sequence goes on along the minus strand of NZ_DASYWN010000062.1, from coordinate 49,753 downwards.
TTCGAGCATGGCGCGTTCGGCCCGGATGACAGCACGGCCACTGCGCATGCGCTGATGTGGCTGGCGCTGGGCCTACCGGCCCATGTGCTGATCAAGGCACTGTCGCCGGCCTTCTATGCCCGCAGCGACACCATGACGCCGCTGCTCGCCACGGCCAAAGGCTTTGTCGTCGCGATTGCGCTGGCCGTCCTGCTCGGCCATTTCTTCGGCGCGAGCGGGATCGCCGCGAGCATCGCGGCCGGCGCCTGGAGCAGTGCGCTCTCGCTGCTCCGGAAAGGCACCGGCGAGTTCGGCTTCTCGGTCGACGCCGCCGCGCGAAAGCGGCTGCCGCGGATCGTGCTGGCCGCGGCCACCATGGGCGCCCTGCTCTGGCTGACCGCCGGTCTGATGCCCTCGGACGCGCACGGCCTCATCCGTTTCATCGTGCTGGGCCTGCAGATCGGCGCCGGGATCGCCGTCTACGGCCTGCTGCTGCAAATCCTCGGCGCCGCCTCCTTGCGTGAGGCGGTTAACGCGCTGAAGCGGCCCGCCTAGCCGGCCTCGGCCCGCGGGGACAAGCGAATTACCCTTGACGGGGCAGCGCCGCTGTTGGAAACGACGGCCGCTACCCCTAAGGAAAGCTTGCCATGCCATTCGTTGAACGGGTCTTTTCGGGCGTCCAGCCGACGGGCAATCTGCACCTCGGCAATTATCTCGGCGCGATCGTCAACTTCGTGAAGATGCAGGAAACCCACAACTGCATCTATTGCGTCGTCGACATGCACGCGATCACGCAAGGCGTGGACGTCTGGGGCGGGCCGGTCGAGCTCGCGCGCAACACCCGCGAGGTGACCGCGGCGTTCATCGCCAGCGGCATCGATCCGAAGAAGCACATCGTATTCAACCAGAGCCAGGTCTCGGGCCACGCCGAGCTCGCCTGGATCTTCAACTGCGTCGCGCGCATGGGCTGGCTCGGCCGCATGACCCAGTTCAAGGAGAAGGCCGGCAAGGACCGCGAGAACGCCTCGGTCGGGCTGTTCGACTATCCCGTGCTGATGGCCGCCGACATTCTGCTGTACCGCGCCACCCATGTTCCAGTCGGCGAGGACCAGAAGCAGCATCTCGAGCTCTCGCGCGACATCGCGCAGAAGTTCAACAACGATTTCGCCGACTCCATCCGCGCCCAGGGCGCCAACGACGGCCTGTTCTTCCCGCTGCCGGAACCCCTGATCACGGGACCGGCGACGCGCGTGATGTCCTTGCGCGACGGCACCAAGAAGATGTCGAAGTCGGATGCGTCCGACAATTCGCGCATCAATTTGACCGACGACGCCGACACCATCGCGCAGAAGGTCCGCAAGGCGAAGACCGATCCGGAGCCGCTCCCGTCCGAGGAGAAGGGCCTGGAAGCACGTCCCGAGGCCGACAATCTCGTCGGCATCTTCGCCGCACTGTCCGGCCGCTCCAAGGCCGACGTGCTGCGCGAATTCGGCGGCGGCCAGTTCTCCAGCTTCAAGAACTCGCTGGTCGAGCTGTGCGTCACCAAGCTCGCGCCGATCGCCGGCGAGATGAAGCGCCTGGTCGCCGACCCCGGCCATATCGACGCGATCCTGAACGACGGCTCCGACCGGGCCCGCGCCATCGCCGAAGAGACCATGAACCGCTCGAAGGACATCGTCGGCTTCATCCGCCGGCGCTGATCATCGCACAAGCGAAACCGGCCTGCGCCACGGCGCCGGCCGCTTCTCCCCTCCCCAAGCGTGAGGGAGTGTGGCAGCATGTCTCTCGTGCACATTCCGGGACATGCATGACCAGCAAGCGACTTTGCTTCGAGCCGGGTCACAAGCCCAAATGCCTCGTCATCGTCGATGACACCGCCGAATGGGATCGCGCGGTCTATTACGCCAGCCGCTGGGCGATCCGCGCCGGTGGCGGCGTGGTGTTGCTGCGCATCATCGAGTCCGAGCAGCAGAGCCAGGAATGGCTCGGCGTCGCCGACATCATGCGCGCCGAGGCGCAGGAAGCAGCCGAAGCCGCGCTCGACCGCGCCGCCGGGAGAGCCAACGGCATCGCCGCGATCACGCCGGAACGGGTGATCCGTGAAGGTGACGCGATGGAACAGCTGCTCGCGGTCATCGACGAGGATCCTGATATCGCCACGCTGGTGCTCGCCGCCAATCCCGGCGCGGAAGGGCCCGGACCGCTGGTCAACCTGCTTGCGCATGAACTGGGCACGTTCCCGGTGCCGGTGACGATCATTTCGGGCGCGCTCAGCGACCAGAGCGTGGATTCGCTGTCGTAGGCAGTTGGGTCCTTCGCCTCTGCCCCTCAGGGGAAGGGGAAGATGCGCCTTAACCCGCTGAAATAACAGCGAAACGACCGCCCTTCCCCTTGACCGTGCGTTCCCCGTCGCCATCTGCTAGTGGATAGGACACACGCGCCGGCCTTGAACCGGCGACGTCTGGAGAAAACCATGTTCATTCAAACCGAAGCCACCCCCAATCCCGCCACGCTGAAGTTCATTCCCGGCCGCGTCGTGGTCGACGGCAGCCCGATGGAATTTGCGAGCCGTGAATCAGCCGCACGTTCGCCGCTCGCCGAAAAGCTGTTCGACGTGCCCGGCGTCACCGGCGTGTTCTACGGATCGGATTTCATCACCGTGACCAAGGCGAGCGGTGAATGGCAGCAGCTCAAGCCCGCGATCCTCGGCGCCATCATGGAGCACTACATGTCCGGCGCGCCGCTGCTCGCCGACGGTGCAGCTGCAAGCGATGTCGAGCTCGACGACGAGGACGAGTTCTTCGACGAGTCTGACGCCGAGACGGTCGACATGATCAAGGACCTGATCGAGACGCGCGTGCGGCCGGCGGTCGCCAATGACGGCGGCGACATCACCTTCCGCGGCTTCAAGGACGGGATTGTCTATCTCAACATGAAGGGCGCCTGCTCCGGCTGCCCGTCATCAACCGCAACGCTCCAGCACGGCATTCAGAACCTGCTGAAGCATTTTGTGCCCGACGTGGTCGAAGTCCGGCCGATGTGAGCAGGTGCTGTAGCAACCATTAAACGCCGAGGAGTTTTTCGGTCCACGGCGTGCCTCGTTGCAGGACGGTATTGGCATAGATCAGGAGCTTTCGCGCGCAGGCGATGAGAGCGGCGTTGTGGGCCTTTCCGGCTGCCGTGAGGCGTGCATAGAGGGCCATAACGGCCTTATTCCATCGGAAGGCGGCCGGCAGGGCGGCGGCGAACAACGAGCGTCGCAGACGGGCTCGACCGCCGGCGATGCGGCGCTGGCCTTTGTGTTGTCCGCTGTCATTGTCGAAGGGAGCCAGCCCGGCGAGGGCTGCGGCCTGCTCGCGACTGATACGCCCGAGTTCAGGCATGCGGATCAGGAGGGCCAGCGCGGTGCGCTCACCGATGCCGGGAATGCTGAGCACCAGGTCAAGACGAGCAGCGAGATCGTGGTGAGCGCGCAATTGCTTGGCGATGTTGTGGATCTGGGAGAGCCGGCGTGCCTTCAACCGGGCAATGTCATCCAGCACGAGGCGGCGCAGCCCGGGCTCCGTCATATGCTCCAGACGGGTCTTGAAGCGCTTGATGTCCTCCTCGGCCTGCTCAAGGAAGGTGAGCTGCTCGGCGAGTTCGGCCAGACGCGGGTCCGGCGCGTCCCTGACCTGCTCGAGTGAGGCCGTGAAGGTCGCAATCAGCGCGGCATCCAGCTTGTCGTTCTTGGCGCGCCGCAACCGTGCGCGGCCGAACGCCTTGACCTGGATCGGCTGAAGGACCAGCACGATGAAGCCGGCGGCACGCAGATGCTCCACCACGCCACGCTCGTACCCGCCGGTCGCCTCGATCCCGACCCGCCTCACGCCAGCTTTGGTCAGCAGTTGCGTCAACCTGCGCCAGCCAGGCAGGTCGTTGGCGACCTCCCAACACCCGCTTTGGCCATGGACCGCGATGTCGAGCTTGTCCTTGGACGTATCGATCCCCGCCGTCGTCGTGCTAGTCTTTGCCATCTTCGTCGACCCTGCCTTGTGAAGCGAACCTAATTGTTCCGGCAACCATCCGGGTCCGATGAAGCTGCTGGCGCGATCCTGCTACGGGGCAGCCACAAACTGCTCAGGGTGGGCGCGATCCGATCGCCAGCGGCCTGCCGCGGTCGCAGCTGCGGCAGGCCATTCCTCTCGGAATGCACCGACAATATCTGATTGCGCTATTACAAGGGTGGGCAAAAGCGCATCGCGCCGTGCCCACCATCTTTCCCGGATTACGGCGCGGTGGTGGGCACGCTTTGCTTTGCCCACCTACGGCACCTATCGAGTTGAGAGCGCTAGCCCGGACGATAAGCTCCGGTCACGGGGTCACGCTTCAGCGTCTGGATATCCCCCATGCGGGCGGCCTCGGCGACGCGCGACAGGCGCATCTCCTCCAGCTCGTGGTTGATCCGGACAGCGGTCTTGTAGGCCCAGCGGACCACGGCAAGCCCGCCCAGCACGCCCGCAAAAGCGACGAACGGCGGCATCTGTCGATCCTTGTCTAGTGCTCAGCCCCCACGTGCATATTCGCGCAGTCCGGGCCGCACCGCAATTGGCTCAGTCCGGACCAAATGGCGCGGGATGGGTTTCGCCTAGAACCCGAATTTCGCCCAAATCGCCCGCGTCTCGACCGCCGAGATCAGATCGTCCGGCAGGCCGGCCATTGATTCCATGGCCGAAAGCTGCCCCGCGCCCGGCGCTTTCCGGCCGAGAAGGCCGGAGAGCAGGCCGGTCGGCTGGGCAATCACGGGGGTGAGAACCTTCTCGCCATAGCGGGCACGAAGAGTTGAGCGGAGATCGCCGATGCTGTCGGCAAGCCCGAGTGCGATCGAGCTCTCGCCGGCCCAGTATTCTCCGGTGAACAGCGTGTCGTCGCTGCCCTTCAGCCGCGCGCCGCGGCTCTCCTTCACCAGCGAAATGAAGATCTGGTGGATCTCGCGCTGGATCGTCTTGAGCTTGGCGACGTCATCCGGGTTTTCCGGGAGGAACGGATCGAGCATCGCCTTGTGCGTGCCGGCGGTGTAGAGGCGCCGCTCGATGCCGAGGCGCTTGATCGCCTCCTGGAAACCGAAGCTGCCGCCGACCACGCCGATCGAGCCGAGGATCGAAGAGGGATCGCAGATGATCTCGTCGCCGGCGCAGGCGATCATGTAGCCGCCGGAGGCCGCGACGTCCTCGACGAAGACGAGCACCGGCAGCTTCTTCTCCGCCGCGAGCTGCTTGATGCGCAGGTAGATCTGGCGCGACTGCACCGGCGAGCCGCCGGGCGAGTTGATCACCAGCGCCACCGCCTTGGCGTTCCGGTACGAAAACGCGCGCTCCAGCACCCGTGCAACGCCGGCCAGCGACATGCCCGGGCGCAGCGGCGTCACCGCGCCGATCACGCCCGACAGCCGCACCACCGGCACCACCGCCGCGCCGGGGCGGAAGCGCGCCGGCAGATAGCTCATAAGCTTGTCGGCCAGGCCGGAACTCTCTCGATCGTTCAATTGTTCGGCCATGCCGTTACCTCTGGTTAAGCATTTCTTATCACGCGAGTGTCATTGAAAGTGCCTGGAACGTGTTTTGCAGTTTGCCCGTTGGGAAGCTGCAATAAGGCAGCGGAGGAAACGCGATGAAGATTTACCTGCTGATGCTGCTGATGTGCGCGCTTTTCACGGCGATTCGCTTCACATCCGCGCAAGAGCAGCAGTCGGAATCGCTTCCGCAGTGAGCCGTCACGGCTCAGCCAGCGGCAACACCGCCCTCCCCTCCAGAATCTCTGTCACCTCTTTTTTAGGCACACGTGACTCCTCGTTCAGCATGAGGGCCGGCAGCAATCGCGTCGGCGCCCGGCCGCCCTTGACCGCGCGCACCAGCACGCGGATCGCTGGCCGTCCTGCTTCGCCATGAACGGGCAGGATGACAAGGCTGCCGAAGCCGCGTGACAGCGCTGCCAGGACGTCCGCGATCCCATCTGCACGCCAGATCAAGGTCAGCGCGCCATTCGATCGGAGGATGCGCCGCGCTGCATGCACCCACGCATGCAGTGTCTCCTCCGTCGCCACATGCGCGGTGTGGCGGGACTGATCCGGCGAGCCGCGATGGCGGGCGGGGTCGTTGAAGGGCGGGTTCGTCAGCACCACGTCGACGCTGTCAGGCGCAAAGCCACAGGCCGCAAACGCCTGCGCATCGGCCGTGACGTCGAGCACGATCGCCTCGGCGGCAATTCCATTCGCCGCCGCGTTGGCGCGCGCGAGCTCCGCCAGTTCCGGATCGATCTCGACCAGGCTCAGCCCGATACCGGCGACGCGCCGGGCAAGCGCCAGCCCGGCCGTGCCGATGCCGGCGCCGAGATCGACCACCCGGTCGCCCGCCTGCGCCTGCGTTGCCGCCGCCAGCAAAATGGCATCGTGCCCGGCGCGATGGCCGGAGCGCCGCTGCTTCAGCCGCAATTGCCCGCCGAGAAAGGCGTCCTCGGTGAGGTCGGCCTCAATCATCGCCGCGCAGTTCGTGGCTGAGGCCGGCCTCGGTCAGGAGCGCCCGCGCCTCCTGGGCATCGTCCTCATGGACCAGGATTCGCCGCGGCAGGATGCCCAGCGAGCCCTCGATGATGCTCATGTTCTGGTCCAGCACCAGATGATGGATGTTGGCGCCGTCGAGCAGCGCGCCGATCGCCGACACCAGAACCATATCGTTGGTCCGAACCAGTTCACGCAAAACGCAGGTCTCCTGCCTGAAGGGGGCTAAAGCGGCAAATGTCAATGGTTCCACGGGCCTTGCCGCATGCGCCGCCAGTTTCTATTGTATTTCCATCAGAATAGCCCTTCCGGGGCAAATATTGGAGACCGGCGTGGCCGTCATCGTACCTTTCGAAACTCCCGGCGCGTCGATCGAAGAGCTGGTTGCCCTTGTCGCCCCTGACATGGAGCGCGTCAACGCCACCATCCTGTCGCGCACCGGCTCCGACGTCACCATGATCCCGGAAGTGGCCAACCATCTGATCTCCTCCGGCGGCAAGCGTCTGCGGCCGATGCTGACGCTCGCCATGGCCAACCTCGCCGGCTACACCGGCGACGGCCACATCAAGCTAGCGGCTAGCGTCGAGTTCATGCATACCGCGACCCTGCTCCACGACGACGTCGTCGACGAGAGCGAGATGCGCCGCGGTAAGCTGTCGGCGCGCATGCTCTGGGGCAATGAGGCGAGCGTGCTGGTCGGCGACTTCCTGCTGGGACAGGCGTTCCGCATGATGGTCGAGGTCGGCTCGCTGCGCGCGCTCGACATCCTGTCCGCCGCCGCCGCCACCATCGCCGAGGGCGAGGTGATGCAGCTTGCCGCCGCCAAGAACACCGCGACCACCGAGGACGAATATCTCGCCGTGATCCGCGGCAAGACCGCCGAGCTGTTCGCAGCGGCTTGCGAGGTCGGCCCCGTCATCGCCAACCGTCCGAAGGCCGAGCAGACCGCCTGCCGCTCGGTCGGCATGAATCTCGGCATCGCCTTCCAGCTCGTCGACGACGTGCTCGACTATGGCGGCAAGAGCGCCAAGCTCGGCAAGAACACCGGCGACGATTTCCGCGAGGGCAAGATCACCCTGCCCGTCGTGCTCGCCTTCCGCCGCGGCAACGACACCGAGCGCGCGTTCTGGATCAAGGCGCTCGAGCGCGGCGAGATCGGCGACACCGATCTCGATCACGCCATCGGCCTAATGAACAAGCACCGCACGCTGGAAGACACGCTCAGCCGCGCCCAGCACTACGGCGCCATGGCTGTGGACGCACTGGCGCTGTTCCCGTCCTCGCCGATGAAGAGCGCGCTGGAGCAGGTGGTGGCGTTCTGCCTGGCAAGGTCGCATTGAGCGACAGCGCCAACACTTCTATCGCTTCCGCACCACCATTGGCCCCGTCGTCCTGACGCGCGAGGCATGGGACGCAACGCGTCCCATGGGGAGCCTCGAAGGATGCACGGCCGAGCTGCACCCGGGCCGTTCGCCCTTCGAGGCTCGCTCCGCTCGCGCCTCAGGGTGACGGCGATAGATTTGCGCGCGCTGCTCCTTCTCGTGTCCCGGACGCGCTGCAGCGTGAAACGCTGCTGCGCAGAGCCGGGACCCACGCGACACCCAGCGATCAGCAATGTGGGCCCCGGCTCTGCAGCGCACCGCTGAAGGAGCGCTGCGCTGCGTCCGGGGCACGAGAGTGGCTATCCGGCGGCAGCCACGCGGGGCACCCACCGCAAGACCAAACATCACATCGTCGCTCGCTTTCCTCTCCACCGAACCACCACCATCTTCTCACCATACCTTCCACCCACACAAGCCGAGGATCGGTCAGTGACTTGCATTTTGCAAGTAACTGACCTACCTTCCACCGCATGCAGCCCAAATCCCCATCCATGCTGGAATGCCCGGTCGGCCGCGCCGTGGAGACGGTCGGGGAATGGTGGAGCATTTTGATCCTGCGGGATGCGCTTCAGGGCGCAACCAGGTTCGACGAGTTCCAGCAAAGCCTCGGGATCGCACCGAACATCCTATCGCGGCGGCTCGCCCATCTCACCGAGAGCGGCATGTTCGTCCGCCGCCGCTATCAAGAACGCCCGCCTCGCTACGAATATGTGCTGACGGACAAGGCACGGGATTTCTTTCCCGTGATCGCGACGCTGCTGGCCTGGGGCAACAAGCATCTCGCCCCCAAAGGCGAATCGATCGTTCTGGCGAACCGCAAGGATAGTCGCCCGTTCGCTCCGATCGTGGTCGACGCCGCCGACATGCAGCCGATCACCCTCGCCAATGCGGTCGTCATCGCAGGCCCCCGCGCCAGCCGCGGCATGCGCGCGCGGCTCACCTCGCTCAAAGCCATGAACCCGGCCGTCGCGCCGGCCGGAGACTGACATGCGTCGTATCGTCGTGACTGGCATGGGCGCGGTGTCGCCGCTCGGCTGCGGTGTCGAATTGTCGTGGCGCCGGCTGCTGGCCGGCCAAAGCGGGCTGCGCCCCCTGCCCGAATGGGCGCAGACGCTGCCGGCGCGCATCGCCGGCCTCGTGCCGGACAAGGCCGATGACTCCGAGGGCGGCTTCGATCCCGCGCAGGCTGCTGCGCCAAAAGACCAGCGCAAGATGGACCGCTTCATCCTGTTCGCGCTGCTCGCCACCGCGGAGGCGGTCGCGCAGGCCAAATGGATGCCACAGGACGCCGCGGCACTGGAGCGAACCGCGACCATCATCGCCTCCGGCGTCGGCGGCTTCCCGGCGATGGCGGAAGCCGTGCGCATCACCGAGCAGCGCGGCGCGCGCCGGCTCTCGCCGTTCACGATCCCCTCGTTCCTCGCCAATCTCGCTGCCGGCCACGTCTCGATCAAATACGGCTACAAGGGCGCGCTGGGCACGCCGGTCACGGCCTGCGCCGCCGGCGTGCAGGCGATCGGCGATGCCGCGCGCATGATCCGCGCCGGCGAGGCCGATGTCGCGATCTGCGGCGGCGCGGAAGCCTGCATCGACATCGTCAGCCTCGGCGGCTTTGCAGCAGCCCGCGCGCTGTCGAGCTCCTTCAACGACAACCCCGCGCGCGCCTCGCGCCCGTTCGATCGCGACCGCGAGGGATTTGTCATGGGCGAAGGCGCCGGCATCCTCGTGATCGAGGATCTCGAGCATGCGCTGGCGCGCGGCGCGACGCCGATCGCGGAGATCATCGGCTATGGCACGACGGCGGACGCCTATCACATGACGTCAGGCCCACCCGACGGCGACGGCGCCCGCCGCGCGATGGAGATCGCGCTCCGGCAGGCCAAGCTTGATCCCGCGGAACTGCAGCACCTCAACGCGCATGCGACCTCGACGCCGGCCGGCGACGAGAGCGAGCTTGGGGCCATCGCCGCGCTGTTCGGCCGCAATCGCGGCATCGCGGTCAGCGCCACCAAATCGGCCACCGGCCATCTGCTCGGCGCCGCCGGCGGGCTGGAGGCGATCTTCACCATCCTCGCCTTGCGCGACCAGATCGCGCCACCGACGCTCAATCTCGAAAACCCGGATGCGGGCGCCGACGGTATCGACATCGTCGCCGGTAGCGCGCTGCCGATGCCGATGCTCAACGCCATCTCCAACGGCTTTGGCTTCGGCGGTGTGAACGCCAGCGCGATCTTCCGCCGCATGGGCTAAACGACGGGCCTTGCAATCGTGGCACGCTGCGCTACGAAAACAGGATGATCGACACGAATTTCTGGCTGTTCCTGGCTGCTGCCTGTCTCATCGCCGCCGTTCCCGGGCCCGGCATTTTCTACGTCGCGGCACGAACCTTCTCCGAGGGACGCGCCAGCGGCTTTGCCTCGACCGCCGGCACGGCGCTGGGCGGACTGGTTCATGTCGTCGCGGGCAGCCTCGGCATCTCCGCGATCATCCTGGCCAGCGCGGAGCTGTTCGCCGCGGTCAAATTCGTCGGCGCGCTCTATCTGGTCTGGCTCGGCATCAAGACCTTTCGCAGCGCCGGCCGCGCGCTGTCGCTGGAGAGCGAAGCCGTCGGCGACAAGCGCGCGTTTCGTGACGGCGTGCTGGTCGAGGCGCTGAACCCGAAGACCGCGGCGTTCTTCCTCGCCTTCATTCCGCAGTTCCTCGACCCCGCGGGATCGAGCCCGACGCTGCAGTTCATCATGCTGGGTGCGATCTCGGTGACGCTGAACACGCTCGCCGATGTCGTCGTCGTGCTGATGGCCTCCGCGACGCGCACGCAATTGATCGGGCGGCCGCACCTGATGCGGCGCCTCACCCAGGGTTCCGGCGTCTTCATCGCCGGCCTCGGCCTCTCGCTCGCACTGGCGCGGCGGCCGGCCAATGGCTAGCCCCCCGCAAGACCGCTTCTATGAATCGCACGGCCTGCGGCTGCACTACGCCGATTGGGGCAACGAGAATGCACCGGTTGCCATCCTGGTTCACGGCGGCCGCGATCATTGCCGGAGCTGGGACGTCATCGCCCGCTCGCTGCAGCCGCATTTCCACGTGGTCGCGCCCGATCTGCGCGGCCATGGCGATTCCGACTGGACCAAGGGCGGCAGCTACGCGCTGACCGAGTATGTCTACGACCTCGCCCAGCTCGTCCGCAGCCTCGGCGCGCCTCAGGTCACGCTCATCGGTCATTCCATGGGCGGCATGGTGAGCCTGATCTTTACCGGATCCTTCCCCGAGCTGGTCACAAAGCTGGTGGTGCTCGACGGCGTGACGATGCTGCCGGATTCGCCGAAGCCTCCGGTGCATGAGCGCATCGGCAAATGGGTCGGCCAGCTCGACAAGCTGCACGACCGCACGCCGCGCCGCTATGCGACCCTCGAAGCTGCGGCGGCGCAGATGGTGCTGCACAACAAGCGCCTGTCCCGCGACCTCGCGCTGCATCTCGCCACCCACGGCGCGCGGCAGAACGAGGACGGCACCTATAGCTGGAAGTTCGATCCCTATCAGCGCACCAGCGCGCCGCACCGGCTCTGGCCGGACGACCACGTCGCATTGTGGTCGCGCATCACCTGCCCGACGCTGCTGCTCAATGCCGGCGAAAGCTTTCTGGCCGGCGCGAGGGGGGCAAGCCTGCAGCGATATTTCCCGCAGGCGCGCATCGAGACCATCGCCGGGGCGGGACACTGGCTGCAGCATGACAAGCCGCAAGAGGTGCTGGGAGAGATCCGATCGTTTCTCGGGCTTGCCGAAGAAAGCAACGTCTAGCTCAACTGCCGTAGCCCGCATGAGCGTAGCGACATGCGGGACGGCGCGAGGAAGAATCCCGGATATCGCTTCGCTCATCCGGGCTACGGATCGTCGCTAATATCGCTGCGCGCTTCCGCCAGAAATGGCGCCAACGCCGGATTGAGATTGCCCGGCCGCCAAGCGACCACGTGCTCGATGATCGGCGCATCTTCGAGATCGCAGAACGCCAGGTTCGCAATTCCGAGCTTTGCCATCGACTGCGGCACCAGAGCGATCCCGAGATTCTCCGTGACGAGGCTTACGATGGTCTGCTGCAGCTCGACCTCGAGCCTGAACGTCGGCTCGAACCCGCCCGAGCGGCAATAGCTCACGATCGACTGGCGTAGTTTCGGTGCCACTTCGGCTGGTGCTGCAATGAAGGCTTCGCCACTGAGCTGTCCCGCTGCGATCGTCGTCTTCGAGGCGAGCGGATGGCTGGCGTGGACCGCAAGGCTGAGCGGTTCGCGAAAGATGACCTGGGTGGCCAGACCGCGCACGGGACCGGGATCGAACAGAATCGCCGCATCGAAGCGCCCGGTCAGCACCGCGTCGCCCAGGATCGCGGGGATCACCTCGCGCAGCTCGACACGCACGCCCGGATGGCTCGCCATGTAGCGCCGCATCAGGCCCGGCAGGACCGTATAGGCCGCGTGCATCATGAAGCCGACGGAGAGTTCGCCGAGCTCCCCGCGCTCCGCCATGCGTGCGTTCTGGCACGCCTGGTCGAAACTGATCAGCACCGCCCGTGCGTCCTCCAGGAAGCGCCGGCCGGCGGGAGTCAGCGTCGTGCGGCGCGATTGGCGGTCGAACAGGCGGACCCCAAGGTCCTTCTCCAGGGTCGCGATCTGCCGGCTGAGCGGGGGCTGGCTGATGTGGAGGCGCTCGGCGGCGCGGCCGAAATGCAGCGTCTCGGCCACAGCCACGAAGTAGCGCATCTGTCGGATGTCGATCATATTTATACCGAAAAGGTATGGAGCATCGCAGCAATCAGTATTGGATGATATCAATCCGTTTGGATAGGCCTAATTCGCCCTTCCAAGACTAGGCGTTCCCAATGCTCTCCACCCTTGCGGCCGTTCTCCCCATTTTCGCGCTCATCTTCGCCGGCTGGCTCGCCCGGCGGATCGGCGTCCTCGGTCCGCACGCGTCAGGCGAGCTGAACCGCTTCGTCGTCTATCTCGCGCTTCCGGCCCTGCTGTTCGACATCGTCGCGCATGCGCAATGGGCCGAGGTCTGGCAGCCGCGCTTCATCGCCGCCTTCGGCATCGGCGCGGCGCTGGTGTTCTGCCTGACCATCGCCGTTCGGCTGCGCAGCCCGCGACATCTCGCCGACGCCGCGATCGACGCCCTGAATGCAGGCTATGCCAATACCGGCTTCGTCGGCTTCCCCCTGGCCCTCGCCGCACTCGGGCGCGAGGCTCTGGCGCCGACGCTGATCGCAACGATCATCACGGTCTGCGTGCTATTCGCGATCGCCATCGTCCTGATCGAGACCGGGCTGCAAACCGAGAAGCGGCGCAGGCACCTCGTCACCAAGGTCGGCGGCTCGCTGATCCGTAATCCCCTGCTCGTCGCTCCCGCCGCGGCCGCGATCGTGCCGATCGCCGGTCTCAGCGTGCCCGATGCCGCCGAGAGTTTTCTCAAGCTCCTCGGTGGCGCAGCTTCACCATGTGCGCTGGTCGCGCTCGGCCTGTTCCTCGCGACCAGGCGCGAGAGCTCCGAAACGCATGTCGGATCGGCGGCGCTGCTCGTGAGCTTCAAGCTCGTGCTTCAGCCAGCTGTCACCTGGGTGATGGCAACCGCCGTGTTCGGCCTCTCACCGCTGCTCACGCACACGGCGGTGCTGCTGGCCGCGCTTCCGACCGGTACGGGTCCGTTCATGCTGGCGGAGTTCTACAAGCGCGAGGCGGCGATGACGTCGAACGTCATTCTGGCGTCGACGGTCACGTCGATCCTGACCATCAGCGGATATCTCGCGCTGGCCAAGTGAGCTGGCAAAGTGATCGTGGATCGTACGGTGGGCAAAGCGAAGCGTGCCCACCACTTTCAATGCGTGACGTCGATGCATGGTGGGCACGGCGCTATCGCGCCCCACCCTACGGCAGTCTCGTAGCCCGTATGAGCGCAGCGACATGCGGGAAGCGCGAGGAAGAATCCCGGATATCGCTTCGCTCATCCGGGCTACGGCACCGTATTCGCGGAAAGACCTAGCTCAACGTCCCCGCATGCACCCACCAGCCGGGGTGATCGCGCCGGATCCTTTCGGCGGCAGCATGGGCCTCGGTGGGCGCGCCGTAGATCGCAAAGCAGGTCGCGCCGGAGCCGGACATGCGGGCGAGCTTGACGCCGGCGGAGTCGCGAAGAGCGTCCAGCACCTCGCCGATCACGGGCTCGATCCGCAGCGCAGGCGCTTCGAGATCGTTGGCGACGGTTTCGAGAACCTCGACCCAGTCGGCAATCGACCCGCCCTCCTCCGGCCACGCGGGCGCGTCGAGGACAGCGGTGGCGCCGACCAGCAGCTCGCCGTTGCGCAGGCCCAGTTCCTGGAACACGTCCTTGGTGGCGACAGGCACGCGCGGATTGACCATCACGCAGGGCATGGTCGGCAGTGCGAGCGGCAGCAATTGCTCGCCGACGCCGGTCATGTCGCAGGCGCGCGAGAACAGGCACACCGGCACGTCAGCGCCGGTCGCGAGCGCGACCTTCTGAAGCCTGGGATCATCGAGCGACAGATTGTTGAGACGCGCCAGCAGCCGCAGCGCCGCCGCGGCATCCGCCGAACCGCCGCCGATGCCGGCGGCAACCGGAAGCACCTTGTCGAGCGCGAAGGCGCCCAGCTTCAGGTTCGGCACGGCTTCGGCCAGGAGCTTGGCGGCCTTGAACACGAGATTGTCGGAGGTCTCGCCACAGGCCGCGGCGAGCGGCCCCGTGGTGGCGAGCTTCAGCTCGCCGCCCGGCTCCAGCGTGAGCCGGTCGGCGCAATCCGCAAACGCGACCACGCTTTCGAGATCATGATAGCCGTCGGCACGACGGCCCACCACGCGAAGGCTCAGATTGACCTTCGCGCGCCCTTCCTCAATCAACGCCGGCATTGGCGATCTACCCCCAAACGCACTCTCAACCGCCCTTGCCGTCGTCCTTCTTCTTGTCCGCCTGCGCGGCCGAAGAGTTCGAATTGTCGTCGGTCATGCCGTTGGCGATCTTGGCCTCGATCTTCGGAAGCTCTTCCGGCTCGGGCTTGAGATCGCGCGCATGCGCCCACTGGAACTTGGCTTCCAGCGTGCGGCCGACGCGCCAATAGGCATCGCCGAGGTGATCGTTGATGGTGGGATCCTCGGGCTTGAGGTCGATCGCGCGCTCGAGGTTCTTCACCGCCTCTTCGTAATTGCCGATGCGGTAATAGGCCCAGCCGAGGGAGTCGACGATGTAGCCGTCGTCGGGACGCTGCTCGACGGCACGCTTGATCATCTTCATGCCTTCGTCGAGGTTCACGCCCTGGTCGATCCAGGAATAGCCGAGATAGTTGAGGACGTGTGGCTGGTCGGGCTGCAGCTCGAGCGCCTTCTTCATGTCGGCTTCGGCCTTGCTCCACTGCTTGGAGCGCTCCTCGCAGATGCCGCGATAATAGTACCAGACGCTGTTGGCCTTGTCGTTGCCGGCCGGCAGCACCTCGATGCCCTGCGAATAGGTCGCGCCGCAATCGCCGAATCGCTTGCGGCCGCGCTCGATGTTGCCGAGCGCCATGATGGCTTCGAGATCCTTGGAATCCTCTGACGTCACGCCCTTGAGGATCTTGATCGCCTCGTCGGTGCGGTCAGCGGAGTCGAGGTCGATGGCGAGCTGGATCTGCGCGTTGCGCTTCAGCGGCGAGGTCGCCGGCACGCGCTCATAGACCTTGATCGCCATCTGCGGCCGCTTCACCGATTCATAGAGATCGGCGAGCGAGAGCAGCGCCAGCGGATGGGTCGGCTGCAAATAGAGCGAGAGCTGGAGATAGACCAGCGCCAGATCCTCGCCGCCGCGGCGGGTCAGCGTGGCGCCGATGCCGTAGAGCGCCTCGGCCGCGCCGGCTTGCGCGGAATCGACCAGCGGCGGCAGCTTCTTGCCGGCCTTGGTGTCGCGCAGGCCTTCCACGATCAGCGGATGACGGGCGAGCTTCTTGTCGAACGCCTGATAGACGGTGGTCGCGGCGGCCGCATCCTTGTTGCGCGACAGCCAGCGCGCATAGGCCTCGGTGACGCGCAGCATGGAATCGTCGAGCTTGTAGGCGCGCTCGAAGCGGGTCCCGGCGTCCTTCTCCTTGCCGGAGAGCTCGAGGATCATGCCGGCATGGAGATCTTTGAACAGCGGATACCATTCCGGACCTGCCAGCTTGTCGATGGTGGCGACGCCGCCCTTGGCGTCGCCGGCGCCATAGGCGGCCCAGCCCGACAGCAGCGTGGCGACGAGATCAGTGATCGGACCGCGGATCGACTGGTTGATGTTGCTCTGCGCGGACGCGTACTTCTTCGTCTTGAGATCGTGCACGCCGACGACAAGGCGCGCGACGCGGTTGGTCTTGTCGATGGTGAGAATGCGCTCGGCGAGCTTGACCGCCTCGTCGATGTCACCGTCGGCGACCGAGGAGATGAAGGCGCGGTCGAGCAGCTCATTGTTCTTGGGGTCGGTGCGCAGGGCCGAGCGGTAGAATGCTGCAGCCGAGGCCGCGTCGCGCTCGACGCTGGCGTGGCGGGCGGCGAGATAGCTGCCGGCGGTGGTGAGCGACTTCAGATCGTTTCGGGTCGGAAACTGCGCCGCCGTGTCGGACGGATGGTCCGGCGTCTGCGCCAGGACCGCGCCGGGGACCGTCGCGATCGCGGTGCCCACGAGGGCGATGGCGGCAACAGTCCAGCGGTTGAAACGATTTGAGAACATCAGGGCTCGCCTTGAGTTGGTAGTGCCTGGGTTTGCAGCAGAAGGCCGCCTCGCATGCGAACGCGACCGGTGGCATCGACCCGGAACCGTCGGGCCGACAATGCCGGTTTTGGCGCTTCACCGCAAGGATTCGGGCATGCGATCCCCTGCGCACGCCCCAAATCGGCCGACAACGCCCCAAGACGCTGCCAGTATGGCCTTATCGTGGCCGGGGGCCCTCACCGCAGCCCTGTTCTCACGCGAACGTGCGTCACAATGCCGGGGCACGTCACATTGGCCCCGGCCTGATCCAACTTCCGGTTTACATCGCCTCGTAGTTCGGGCCACCGCCGCCTTCCGGGGGAACCCAGGTGATGTTGCCGTTGGGGTCCTTCACGTCGCAGGTTTTGCAGTGGACGCAATTCTGGGCGTTGATCTGGTAACGCGGGCTCGAGCCCTCCTCGACCCACTCATAGACGCCGGCCGGGCAGTAGCGATTCGAGGGACCGGCGAACACGTCGTGCTCGGAGGTCTTCTGCAGGTTCATGTCGGCCACCTTCAGATGGACCGGCTGGTCCTCTTCATGGTTGGTGTTGGACAGGAACACCGAGGACAGCTTGTCGAAGGAGATCTTGCCGTCCGGCTTCGGGTAGTTCTTCGGCGCGTGCTGCTTGGCCGGATCGAGCGTCTTCCGGTCGGGCTTGGCGTGCGACAGCGTGCCGAACAGCGAGATGCCGAACAGCTGATTGGTCCACATGTCGATCGCGCCGAGGGGCACGCCGATGAAGGTGCCGAACTTCGACCACAGCGGCTTGACGTTGCGGATCCTGAAGAGGTCCTTGCCGACCGCGGAATCGCGCCAGGCGTTCTCGTAGGCGACGACCTCGTCATTGGCGCGGCCTTCGGCGAGCGCGGCGGCGACATGCTCGGCGGCAAGCATGCCGGTGCCCATCGCGTTGTGCACGCCCTTGATGCGGGGAACGTTGACGAAGCCTGCGGCGCAGCCGACCAGCGCGCCGCCCGGGAAGGTCAGGCGCGGCACCGACTGGTAGCCGCCTTCAGTGATGGCGCGCGCGCCATAGGCCAGACGCTTGCCGCCTTCGAACACGTCGCGGATCGAGGGATGGGTCTTGAAGCGCTGGAACTCGTCGAACGGCGACAGATAGGGATCGTCGTAGTTCAGGTGCACGACGAATCCGACCGCGACGCGGTTGTCGTCGTAATGATAGAGGAACGAGCCGCCGCCGGTCGAATTGTTGAGCGGCCAGCCGAACGAGTGCTGGATCAGGCCTTTCTTGTGCTTGGCCGGATCGATCTGCCAGACTTCCTTCAGGCCGATGCCGAACTTCGGCGGCTCGCTCTTGGCGTCCAGCGCGAACTTCGCGATCAACTGCTTCGACAGCGAGCCGCGCGCGCCTTCGGCAAACAGCGTGTACTTGCCGAGCAACTCCATACCGCGGGTGTAGGAATCCTTGTGCGTGCCGTCCCTGGCGATGCCCATGTCGCCGGTCGCGATGCCGCGCACCGCACCGTTCTCGTCATAGAGCACTTCGGTCGCGGCGAAGCCCGGGTAGATCTCGACGCCGAGCGCTTCCGCCTTCGGCGCAAGCCAGCGGCAGACATTGCCGAGCGAGCCGATGTAGCAGTGATGATT
The DNA here is from genome assembly GCF_035935975.1 of Bradyrhizobium sp. Lineage (GTDB taxonomy): Bacteria > Pseudomonadota > Alphaproteobacteria > Rhizobiales > Xanthobacteraceae > Bradyrhizobium. The sequence continues at coordinate 31,491 of NZ_DASYWN010000062.1, read as the reverse complement.
GTCCATCAGCGACGGCATCGCGAAGCCCGGCAGCTTGATGCGGTTGTCGCCGAACATCCAGTAGAAGTGGTCGTCCTTGACCTGCGTCTTCAGCGGACAGTCGGGATCCTCGCGCCAGTCGGGGATCAGCTTGTCGAGCGAGATCGGATCGATCACCGCGCCGGACAGGATGTGCGCACCGACCTCGGAGCCCTTCTCCACGACGACAATGTTGAGATCGGCGTTGATCTGCTTCAGCCGGATCGCCGCGGCCAGGCCCGAGGGGCCGGCGCCGACGATGACGACGTCGAATTCCATGGATTCGCGCGGGGGAAGTTCTTCGGTGCTCATCTGATCTCAGCCCTTGAGACGGTTCCTTGTCATTTGCGCTCCCTTGTTTCCGATTTTTCCGGGTAGGACAACCACGGAAATGCGTTCCGGTGGGATGCAAGGCGCCTTAAGATGAACTAATAGTCTGACTTTCCGAATGATCCCAGAGCCCGCACCCACCGTCCGAGAGCTTCTCGCCTTCTATCTGGAGGCCGGGGTCGACTGCGCGCTCGCGGAGGAACCGATCGACCGCCTGGCGGAATTGGACGCGCCGCCCCCGGCCCCGCGCGCGGCTCCGCCGGTCGAGGCGCCGCGGCCAGTCGCCGCGCCCGCGGTGATGCGCGGCGAGGCCGCACCTGCGCCCGACATCGCCATCGCCTCTGCGCGCGAGGCGGCGCGCACCGCGCCGACGCTCGAGGCGCTACGCGAGCTGATGCAGAGCTTCGAGGGGTGCGCGCTGAAACACACCGCGACGCGGCTGGTGTTCGCCGACGGCAATCCGCAGGCGCGCATCATGTTCGTCGGCGAGGCGCCGGGCCGCGACGAGGACATCGAGGGACTGCCCTTCGTCGGCCGCAGCGGCAAGCTGCTCGATCTGATGATCGGCGCGATCGGGCTCAACCGCACCACCGCCTATATCGCCAACGTCATTCCGTGGCGTCCGCCCGGCAACCGCACGCCGACGCCGCAGGAGACGCAGATCTGCCTGCCCTTCATCCAGCGCCAGATCGAGCTGGTGAATCCCGACGTGCTGGTGACGCTCGGCAATCCCTCGACGCAGACGCTGCTCTCGACCCGCGAAGGCATCATGCGCACGCGCGGGCGCTGGTTCGAATACGAGACCGGGCAGCGCACCATCCGCGCACTACCGACCTTTCACCCGGCGTATCTGCTGCGCTCGCCGTCGTACAAGCGGCTGGCCTGGCAGGATCTGCGCGCGATCGCGAAGGTGCTGGCGGGGTAATGCGCTCGTGTCCCGGACGCGATGCAGCGCGATAGCGCTGCTTCGCAGAGCCGGGACCCAGAAAGCAACACAGCACGATGCGGCGAAATGGGCCCCGGCTCTGCAGCGCACCGCCAAAGAGGCGCTGCGCCGCGTCCGGGGCACGAGACCTACCTACATCCCCTTCGGCCGCACGATGGCCCAGCCGATGCGCAGCAGTTGCTGACGTCCCATCACCAGCCATTCGAAGGCGCGCGGCACTTCCGGCACGATGCCGGGGAAGCGCGCCAGGATTTCCGGCGGCGGGGTGCCGGCGGTGTCGGAAGCGCGCCAGACCACGACGCCGCCGGTCTCGCTGAACCTGGCCTGGCTCATCCATGGGGTGCGCGCGGGCTGGGCGTCCATGAAGAGATGCGGCCGGCCGGAATGCAGCGTGATCAGGCTCGCAATCTCCGTCTCGCCGGCCACCGCGCGCAGGCGGTGATTGGTGCGGCGGGCAAAGCTTTCGTCGAAGAAATCCGAGATCGCGCGCGCCGGCATCGAGGTCGCGATCTCGTTGGCGCCGGTCCAGGGCAGGAACAGCACGGCAAGCACGACGCCGAGCGCGGGCGCCACGACGGCGGCGGCCCACACCGTGCGCAGCATGCGCGCGCGGCGCATCGCGATGAGGTCGCCGGCCGTCACCACCACGGCAAGTCCGGACAATACCAGCACGACACCGGCACCGCCGACGACGGCATCGAGCCCGAGCACGCCCGAGATCAGCACCGCACCGAGCGCCGGCGCCAGCGCGAAGAAATAGACGAAGTTGCGCGCGAGCGGCTCGACCGGCGGGCGGTAGATGATCGGCGCCTCCTCGCCCTTGGCGATGAACAGGCCGGTGTTGAGGAAGGTCAGCGCGGGGATCGCGGCCGCACCGAGCACGAGGCCGCCGAGCAGCCAGGCCGCATGGATCGCGCGGGCGTTCAGCTCCTCGACTTGCGGCAAGGTCGGCAGCACCAGCGTCTCGGCGCGCATCAGCCAGACCGCATAGGGCATCGCCAGCACTGCGACGACGATCAGCGCGAACAGCGGATCGAGCGCGCGCAGCGTACGGCGGCCGCCGGCGGTCGAGACGGCGAAGATCACGAGCAGCAGGAGGAGGAAGATCGCCGCCGGCGTGGTGAGCAGCAACAGGCCCGCCTCGATCGACCAGGCGAACCAGGCATTGCCGCGGCGCTGGCCGATGATCTGCCAGGAGTGCAGCAGCAGCAGCGCCCAGAGCGGCCGCGCCAGCACCAGCGGGCCGAAGTCGAGCGCGGGCGAGGAGAAGGCCAGCACCGTCATGGTCAGGAGCACGGCCAGCACCGCCTGCTGCGAGCCGACCACGGCGCGGGAGAGATGATAGAGCGCGATGAAGGTCGCGATCTCGCAGAGCTGGGCGAGCACGTAGACGCCGAACATGTGACCGCCGGCGGCGCGATAGGCGATGTCGGCGAGCCAGATCGGCAAGGGCGGGCCGAGATCCGTCCCGACCTGGTATTCCCTGCCGAAGGCCAGCAGGGTCGCCAGCGTGCCGGGCGGGCTGCGGTAGAACACCAGTGCCACGAACAGCCACATCGCCGCCTGGAGTAGCACGACGATCCATACGATCAGCCGCGGCCGGGCGCGAATGAGCTCGATGACCAGGGAGGTAAACCGCATTCAACGCCCGAAAGATGCAGCCAACCCGTCCAGCCGGCCCTATTCGCTCACATCCATTTTGATAATGGGCGCCACGCGATGTGGCAACGACAGTCTGCGCTAGAGACCCGCTGAAGCATCGATTTCAACGCTGGTCTCCACCTGCACCTCGACTTGGGCGACCTCGAACAGATCCTGCACCGGCTCGACGGTCCAGGGCATGTGCTTGGCGCGGGCAGCCGCAACGGGGGCGAAGAAGCTGCGGTGGTGGATGGTGGGGCCGAGGCGGTCGAGCGCGGCGAGGTGCTCGGGCACGCCGTAGCCCTTGTGCTGCTCGAAGCCGTAGCCCGGGCAGTCCTGCGCCAGCGCGCACATCAGCCGGTCGCGCGTCACCTTGGCGACGATGGAGGCGGCCGCGATCGACAGCACGATACCGTCGCCGCCGATCACGGCCTCGCAGTCGCACGCCGTGTCGAGCCGGTCGCGGCCGTCGACGAAGACATGGCGGGGCGCCTCGGGCAGCGCCACCACGGCGCGCTTCAGCGCCCATAGCGAGGCGCGCAGGATGTTGTCACGATCGATTCGCGCAGGCGAGGCCACGGCCACCGAGACCTGCGCGGTGGCGCAGATCTTGTCGAACAGTTTTTCGCGCTCTTCAGCTGTCAGGCGCTTGGAATCGTCGATGCCGCGCGGGATGCGGTCGGGAGCGAGAATCACCGCGGCCGCCACCACCGGGCCGGCGAGCGGGCCACGGCCGGCCTCGTCGCAGCCCGCGACCGGCCAGACCCCGCGCTTGATCAGCGCCCGCTCGCGGCGGAAACTCGCCTTCACCGGCGCAGCTCTCTTCGCGGCGGCTTTCTTTGGCGCGTCGTTGGCCGGCTTTTTGGCGGACTTGTCCCGAATCATGGCCGGGATCGTGCGCAAGCCGCCTCGCCCGCGCAACCGGGAACCCCTGATAATTCCCGTTATTCAGGCCGCCCTACTCCGCCAGATGCACCCGCCGGTCGTCGCCGACATCGATGCCGGGCGCGACCACGACCTCCCAGGGATAGCCGTCGGGATCGGCGAAATAGCCGGAATAGCCGCCGTAATCGGTCTCGTGCGCGGCCTTCAGCAGCTTCGCGCCCTTGCCGAGTGCGAAGGCCAGCACCGCATCGACCTCCTCGCGTGTCCGGCAGTTCCAGGCGAGCGTGATGCCGCGGAAGGCCGATGGCCTCGGATCGTCGGGCAACTTGGCGTCGGCCGCGAGCAGATCCCAAGGATAAAGGGCGAGCACCGGACCGCCGGTATCATAAAACGCAACCGCCTCTCCGGTCGCCTTCAGCCGGCGCGCAAAACCGAGCGCGTCGTAGAAGGCGATGCTGGCCCTGATGTCGCTGACGCCGAGCGTGATGACGGTGAGCCTCGGCACAGGCCCCCGCAATTCCTTACTCATGCTACGCCTCTTCCATTTCGTCTCTCAGAACAGGCTGAGCTGCTCGCCGTTCTGCTTCGGCCGCGCAAAGTGATCCGTGGTCAGCTTCGAGCGGCGCTTGTTCAGGCCGAGCCTGTCGCAGGCAATCTCGAAGCGACGGCCGATGGTCCAGGCCATCGGTCCGGTGCCCTTCATCCGCTCGCCCCATTTGGCGTCGTAGTCGCGGCCGCCGCGCATGTCGCGGATCAGCGTGAAGACGTGGCGATAGCGGTCCGGATAGTTCGCCATCAGCCATTCGCGAAAGAGATCGCGCACCTCCAGCGGCAGCCGCAGCAGCACGTAGGAGGCCTCCTTGACGCCGGCATGGGCGGCGGCGTCAAGAATGCGCTCGATCTCGGAATCGTTCAGCGCGGGGATCACAGGCGCGACCATCACGGTGGTCGGAATGCCGGCGTCCGAAAGCTGCTTCAGCGCCTCGAGCCGCTTCGGCGGCGTCGCGGCCCGCGGTTCCATGGTGCGCGCGAGCTTCGGGTCGAGCGAGGTGACCGAGATCCCGACCTTGGCGAGGTTGCGCTTGGCCATCCGCGCGAGAATGTCGATGTCGCGCACCACCAGCGCGGACTTGGTGACGATGCCGACGGGATGGCCGGTACGCTCCAGCACCTCCAGAATGCCGCGCATGATTTTGCGCTCGCGCTCGATCGGCTGATAGGGATCGGTGTTGGTGCCGATCGCGATCATCCGCGGCTCGTAGCCGGCGGCCGCAAGCTCCTTCTCGAGCAGCGCGGGCGCCTCGGGCTTCACGAACAGCTTCGACTCGAAATCGAGCCCCGGCGACAGGCCGAGATAGGCATGGGTCGGCCGCGCGAAGCAGTAGACGCAGCCGTGCTCGCAGCCGCGATAGGGATTGATCGAGCGATCGAAGCCGATGTCGGGGGAATCGTTCCGCGTGATCACCTTGCGCGAGGTGTCGACCGCGACCGTCGTCTTGAACGGCGGCAGCTCTTCCAGGCTCTGCCAGCCATCGTCGAAGGCGACGCGTGCCTCGGCCTCATAGCGGCCGCTGGCGTTGGACTGCGCGCCCCGGCCTCGCCTGCGGGCGCGGTCGATGGCGACGCCAAGCTCGGGAAAGTCAGAGTCCGCACCCGCCGGCTCGGAGGGCGCCTTGACCGGCGGGTGCTTGAGAGCATGAGAGGATGCTGCTGGACTCATGCAGCCAAGATAGCACGTGAAAGGAACAAATCAAGAACACAAACAAAAAACGTGAAAACAACCCCATGCACAGTAGCGCTGCCCAAACTTCGCGCGCCGACTTTTGACCTCACGCAACACCGCGTGAGCCTGATCCCGTTTGATGCGGCCGACGGATCGATCTCGCCGGAACTCGGTTGATGACGATCCCGGGTGAAGGTCGGCAGGAACATGACAAATCAACAACAATCGGCCGTGGCGAGCAACGACCTCGATCTCCTCGATCGCTACTGGCGCGCGGCGAACTATCTCTCCGTCGGGCAAATCTATCTCCTGGACAATCCGCTGTTGCGCGAGCCGCTGCGGCCCGAGCACATCAAGCCGCGTTTGCTCGGCCATTGGGGCACGACGCCCGGCCTGAACTTCATTTATGCCCACCTCAACCGCGTCATCCGCGCGCTCGATGTCAGCGTGCTCTATGTCTGTGGTCCCGGCCATGGCGGCCCGGGCATGGTCGCGAACACTTATCTCGAAGGCAGCTACAGCGAGATCTATCCGAACATCCCGCGCGATGCGGACGGATTGCGAAAACTATTCAGACAGTTCTCCTTCCCCGGCGGGATTCCGAGCCACGCCGCGCCGGAAACACCGGGCTCGATCCACGAGGGCGGCGAACTCGGCTACGCGCTGGTGCATGCCTATGGCGCGGCGTTCGACAATCCCGACCTGATCGTCGCCTGCGTCGTCGGCGACGGCGAGGCCGAGACCGGACCGCTGGCGGCGTCCTGGCACTCCAACAAGTTCCTCAATCCCGCCCATGACGGCGCGGTGCTGCCCATCCTGCATCTCAACGGCTACAAGATCGCCAACCCGACCGTGCTCGGGCGGATGCCCGACAGCGAGATCCGCGATCTCTTCCGCGGGTTTGGCCACGAGCCGCTGTTCGTCGAAGGTGACGATCCCGGATTGATGCACCAGGCCATGGCGGACGCGTTCGATGTCGCGTTCGCCAGCATCCGCTCGATCCAGCAGCACGCCCGCGACGGCCGCAAGGCAGTCGAGCGGCCGCGCTGGCCGATGATCGTGCTGCGCAGCCCGAAGGGCTGGACCGGCCCGAAGGAGGTCGACGGCAAGAAGGTCGAAGGCTTCTGGCGCGCGCATCAGGTTCCCGTTGCGAGCTGCCGCGAGAACCCGGCGCATCTGAAAATCCTCGAAGACTGGATGCGCAGCTACGAGCCGGAAAAGCTGTTCGACAAGGACGGCGCGCTCATTCCCGAGCTTCAGGCGCTGGCGCCCGACGGCATCCGCCGCATGGGCGCCAATCCGCACGCCAATGGCGGGGTGCTGAAGAAGGAGCTGAAGCTGCCGGACTTCCGCAGTTTCGCGGTCGACGTGCCGCAACCCGGCGGCGTCACCGGCGAGGCAACGCGCGAGCTCGGCAAATTCTTGCGCGACGTCATCCGCCTCAACGCCGGGGAGCGCAATTTCCGCATCATGGGCCCGGACGAGACCGCATCAAACCGGCTGGACGCAGTGTTCGAGGAGACCGAACGGGTCTGGATGGAGCCGATCGAACCTTACGACGTGCATCTCGCGCAGGACGGCCGCGTGATGGAGGTCTTGAGCGAGCATCTCTGCCAGGGCTGGCTCGAGGGCTACCTGCTCACCGGACGGCACGGTTTCTTCTCCTGCTACGAGGCTTTCATCCACATCGTGGATTCCATGTTCAACCAGCACGCCAAGTGGCTGAAGGTGACGCGGCATCTGCCGTGGCGGCGCCCGATCGCCTCGCTCAACTATCTCCTGACCTCGCATGTCTGGCGCCAGGACCATAACGGCTTCAGCCATCAGGATCCGGGCTTCGTCGACCTCGTCGCCAACAAGAAGGCCGACATCGTCCGCATCTATTTCCCGCCGGATGCCAACACCCTGCTGTGGATCGCCGATCACTGCCTGCGCACGTACAATCGCATCAACGTCATCGTCGCCGGCAAGCAGCCGGCGCCGCAATGGCTGTCGATGCAGGAGGCCGCCACGCATTGCGATGCCGGCATCGGCATCTGGACCTGGGCCGGCAACGAGGACGCGAATGGCGAGCCCGATGTCGTGATGGCCTGCGCCGGCGACGTGCCGACACTGGAGACTCTCGCCGCCGTCGACCTGCTCCGCAAGGCGCTGCCGGACCTCAAGATCCGCGTCGTCAACGTCGTCGACCTCATGACGCTGCAACCGAGCGAACAGCATCCGCACGGCCTGTCCGACCGCGACTTCGACAGCCTGTTCACATCCGACAAGCCCGTAATCTTCGCCTATCACGGCTATCCCTACCTCATCCACCGCCTCACCTATAACCGCACCAACCATGCCGGCATGCATGTGCGCGGCTTTGCCGAGGAAGGCACCACGACGACGCCGTTCGACATGGTCGTGCTCAACGAGCTCGACCGCTATCACCTCGCGATCGAGGCGATCGAGCGCGTGCCGGGGCTTGCGACCAAGGCCGCGCAGGTCAAGCAGCAGTTCCGCGACAAGCTGATCGAGCATTCCCGTTACGTGCGCGAGCACGGCGAGGACATGCCGGAAATTCGCGACTGGGTCTGGCCAGGCAAGACGGGCTGACGTCGTGACGGCGTCGGTCCTCGTTCTCAATTCGGGCTCGTCGAGCATCAAGTTCGGCCTGTTCGATATCTCGGCGGGCGAGCCTGCCTTGCTCTGCAAGGGCCTGCTCGACGAGCACGAGACAAAGCCCCGGCTCGTGGTGAAGGGCCCCGCGGGCGAGGATCTGTTCGCGGCGCAGAGGGACGCGGCGGATGCGGACAGCGACCATCTGTTCGACGAGGTGCTCGGCTTCATTGAAGATCATTTCGGCAAAGGCCGCTTGCGCGCCGTCGGCCATCGCGTGGTCCATGGCGGTCCGGACTATTCCGGCCCGGTCGAGCTGACGGACGATGTCTACGCAAAGCTGGAGGCGCTCACGCCGCTGGCGCCGCTGCACCAGCCGCGTTGCCTCGAACCCGTCCGCGCCATCGCCGCAATCAGGCCCGAGCTGACGCAGATCGCCTGTTTCGATACCGCCTTCCATCACGGCATCACGCCGCCCGCGAGCCGCTTCGCGATCCCGCGGCGCTTCGAGGAACGCGGCCTCCGGCGCTACGGCTTTCACGGCCTCTCGTTCGAGTATATTGCGGGCCGGCTCGCCGCAATCGCACCCGAGCTCGCGGCCAAGCGTACCGTCATCGCGCATCTCGGCAACGGCGCGAGCCTGTGCGCCCTGCGCGACGGACGCAGCGTCGACACCACGATGGGACTGACGCCGCTCGACGGCCTCGTGATGGGGACGCGAAGCGGCACGATCGATCCCGGCGTGCTGCTCTATCTGCAGCAGCACGAGAAGATGAGCGTCGAGGACGTCCAGCACCTGCTCTATCACCAGTCCGGCCTGCTCGGCGTCTCCGGCATCTCCGCGGACATGCGCACGCTGCTTGCCAGCCGCGAGCGTGCCGCGCGCGACGCCGTCGACCTCTTCACCTTCCGCGCGGCGCAGGAGATCGCGATGATGGTGACCACGCTCGGCGGCCTCAACTGCCTCGTCTTCACCGGCGGCATCGGCGAGCATGCCGGGGAAATACGCAACGCGATCGGCGAGCGCCTCGCCTGGCTCGGCGTGCGCATCGATGCGGCTGCGAACGATGCCACGCGCGAGCGGATCGGCAGTGACGACAGTGCCGTCGATGTGTTCGTCATTCCAACCAACGAGGAGCTGACGATCGCACGGCATTGCGCGGCGGTGCTACGAGCGAGCTGAGAGGCCCGTTCGGCCACTGCCGAAACGATCATGGTGCGCAAAGCAGGTGAGTTCGCCATCGCTTCGAGCACCATGTGTCGAGCGCGTCGGGCCGCTCAGTACGGAGAGTATCCGCCCGGGCAAACATAGTTTCCGTAAGCGTCATAGCCGCAGCCGCTGCGGTAGTACGAACCCGCCGCAGCCGCGCCGACCGCGGCGGCCCCCACTGCCGCCGCACCGACGCCGTAGCGGTATCCGCGATACCCCGCATACGCACCGCGATAGCCGTAGCGCCCACCGCGCACGGCGACCGCACCGCCCCGGTATCCGCGAGCCGCGACCGCGCCCCCGCGGTAGCCTCCTGCGCGCACGGCACCGCCGTGGTAACCTCCAGCACGCACGCCGGCGGCACGGCCGCCGCGGGCAGATGCGTCATCGGGAGTGAAAGTGACCAGCAGCATCGCTGCGGCCGCCGAAGCGATGAGAACTCGACGCAACATCAGCGTACTCCTTCTTCGAGAGAGGAATCCGCGGAACCTGCCCATCGCGTTGACCGCGGGTCCGGCCGAAGTCTCGTGCGCTGGAGCTTCGCGCCCTTGATTTGGATCAAGCCGAAACGTTCATCTGCGTGAACGACTGTTCCTCCTTCACGCCGCCTGCACGAAAGCGCGCAACCCGAACTCGAGTGTCCCGGACCATATCTGGACACACCCGATCACCACCTCGACCAGGATCAGCACCACCACTGCGATTTCGAGCCGCAGCGAACGCTGGGTATCGATGATGTCGGTCAGCGCATCGGCCGTCTCCGCAACGACGGTGAGTTTGCGACGCGCTGCTGCGCGAGCACGGACTTCTATGACGGAATCATGAATGATCTAGCGCAACAGCCGCTGCGCCGCTTCACGGCATAGTGCGGGCATCAAACGTTGTGCGGACAGATCATGAAAACCCAGATCATCGAAGAGCTCGGACAAGGCGACATCCTGTTGCCCGCGCTGGTGGCCGAAGGGCTCGCCGCCAACGACCGCATCAAGGTGCGGATGAGCGCGCTGCAGGAAGCGGCCCATCATGCGCAGGAGCCTGGCCGGCCGGCGAGCAACCTTGGCGTCGAGAGTCAAACCGCCGGCATTGCTGCGGCAGGTATCGCGGCCCTGATCGGCGGCGCACACCTCGTCGGGAAGGACCGGCTCGCGGCCCCCGACCTTGCGAAGCTGATGCAGGAGATTGCGGACGACGCCGCGACCATGATCCGCGCGGTCGCCGCCGACACGGCGAGCGAGGGCGACAAGGCGCAGGCGCGGCTCGATGCGATCCGCGCCGCCGGCCTGCTCGATGCCACCGGCGAGATCGCGATGTCCCGCATCGCGCGCCTGACCGGCGTTGCCGAAACGGCGGGCGACAGCCTGCACCGCCTCGTGATGGATCTGCACAAGCAGCTCAACAGGCTCGCGGCGAGCTGCTCCGAAGAAGCGCTCGATGGCGCCCACGTGTTCGGCCTGCATAGCGAGGACCGCGCCGCGGTCGCGGCCTTCATGAAAGGCCTGAACGGCACGCGCGACCTCAAGTTCAATCATCCCGGCCTCGACACCGTGGCGACGCGCGCCGGCGGCCGGCTGCTGATCCAGAACGACATCGGCACCACCGACGCCCATGTCGTCGTGATCGCGGTGAAGAAGAACGCGGTCACCGTCACCTACACCGACGTGCACCTGGCGCGGGCGAAGTTCTTCATCTCGCTGTTCGACGAGTTCGACGCGACCTGGAGCGGCCTCGACCGTCATACCGCCGCAGGTCTCGGCGAAGACGATTCCTTCTATCTCGTCACCGGCCAGTTCGAGTCCACCCATGCCGCCGATCGCAACGAATTCCTCGCGGCCGCCGGCGCCGCGCTGGTCTTCCTGATCGACTGGAACAAGGCCCGCAAGCTGCTCCGCACCTGGGTCGCCAAGGACGACGCTGCGCGTATCCTGGAATGGGCGGCGCGTCACCGGATCGGCCACCGCGGCTTCCTCGAGCTCGGCGGCAACGACCTCCTTGGATCTGCGGTCCGCAACGCCGCGCCCTCGCGGATCGGCTTCGGCGAACGCCTCGACCAGGCGCTGGGCCGTACCGCGGCGATCGATTTCCTAAGAGCCTCGTTGCGCGCCTCCACCGAGGCACTGCTTGCGGGCCGCTCGGTCAGGACGGTCCGCGACCAGATCGAAGCCGATCTGATGCGGCACCTGGACCGCGTCGACGGCGCGCTGCTCGCGGCCGTGCTGCGTCAGATCGGCCTTGCGCAGGATCTCGTCGCCGCAATCGCGCGCCATATCGCAGCCCTCAGGGCCGGCCAGGCTGCTGACGGCACGCTGCTGGTGCAGCGCTGCGGCGCGATCGAGCAGAAGGCCGACCGTATCGCACTGGAAAGCCGCCAGGAGGTCGACCGCCTCAATGCCCGTCCTCTGATCGGCCAATTGATCGACCGCGCCGAGGAGGCCGTCGACGAGCTCGAACAGGCCGCCTTCATCGCCTCGCTGATGCCGGCCCGGTCGGATCATTCCCTGCTGGCCGCGCTGGCCGAGCTTTGCGCGGTGGCGGCGACCGCGACCGAGGTCGCCGCCACCGGCGTTGCCGCCGCGATGGACGTGCCGGAAGGACGGCGTGCCGATTCCGAGGACGCGCTCTCGGCCGTGACGCGCCTGATCGACGCCGAGCACGCCGCCGACAAATGCGAGCGTGCGACGACCGCGCTGGTGTTCCGCAGCGGCTTCGACGTCGCGACGTCGCTGTCGGTGATCGAGCTTGCCCGCGCCATCGAACGCGCTACCGACCGCTTCGCCGCGTTCGGCCATCTGCTCCGCCGTCACATCATGATCGATCTCGCAGCCTGAGGGAGTCCCCATGCATATCGTGCGTATCGGCGCCGAGGCGACCGAATTGCGGCCGGCCGAAGAGATCGGCGCCAAGGCTGCCAACCTCGCCCGCATGGCCGCACTCGGCCTGCCGGTGCCACCCGCCTTCGTCTTGCCGGTCAGGCTCTGCGCCGACATCATTGCCGGCCATGCCCACGCCAAACAGCATCTGCGCGACGGCCTGAAAGAGGGAATCGCGTTCCTGGAGCAGGCGAGCGGAAAGCGCTTCGGCGACCGCAGGCAGCCGCTTCTGGTGTCCGTGCGTTCGGGCGCGGCGCGATCGATGCCGGGCATGCTCGAGACCGTGCTCAACGTCGGCTGCACATCCGGTGCGGTGCACGGCCTGATCCGCGCCACCGGACGGCCGCGGCTTGCGTGGGATTGCCGGCGCCGTTTCCTCGAGAGCTTCGGCGAGACCGTGCTGGAGGTGGATTCGAGCGCCTTCGCTGCGTGCATCGCCGAACGGGTCGGCGCCGAATGCGCCGGGAACGATCGCGAGCTCGACAGCGAGGCGCTCGAGCGGCTCGCCGGCGACGAGCAGACGCTGCTCGAGGATCGCGCCGACGGCTGGCTCGACGACGCCTTCGCGCAGCTCGAAGCGGCAGCCGAGGCGGTTTACCGGTCCTGGACGAGCGAGCGTGCGTGCGCCTATCGCAGCCTGCAGAATCTCAAGGCGCTGGAAGGCACCGCCGTGACCGTGCAGGCCATGGTGTTCGGCAATGGCGGTCTTGCCTCCGGTGCCGGCGTGGCCTTCTCGCGCGACCCCTCGACGGGCGCACCGCGCCCGATGATCGACCTCGTGCTTGACGCGCAGGGCGAGGACGTCGTGTCCGGTCGCCGTGCGCCCGATACGGCCGAGGCGATCGCGCGCGAATTGCCGACGATCGAGCGCGAGCTCGGCGAGATCCTGCGGCGGCTCGAACGTGAATTCGCCGACGTGCAGGACGTCGAATTCACGGTCGAGAACGGCAAGCTCTGGATCCTCCAGACCCGGACGGCCAAGCGCACGCCGCGGGCCGCAGCCAGGATCGCGATCGATCTCGTGCATGAAGGGTTGATCGCGACCGATGAGGCCCTCACGCGCATCGCCCAGATCGACCTCGCCTCGCTCACCGAGACCACATTGGTTGCGCCCGGCACCCCCGCAACGACAGGCATCGGCGCCTCCGGCGGCATCGGGATCGGACGCGCGGCTTTCGATTCCGAAAGCGCGCAGCGGCTGTCGGCGATGGGCGAACCGGTCATCCTGCTGCGTCCCGATACCAGCACCGCCGACGTCGCCGGCTTTGCGGTTGCAGCCGGCATCGTCACGGCGGTCGGTGCGCGCACCTCGCATGCGGCCCTGGTCGCCCGCCAGATGGGCAAGCCCTGCGTGGTCGGCTGCCGCGAGCTCAGGATCGATCCGGTCGCGAAACAGGCCCGGCTTGGCGACGCGGTGCTCGCCGAGGGCGAATGGATCACGATCGAAGGAGATGCCGGGGCGCTCTATCTCGGACGCTGCGAGACGGCCGAGACACGCCCCGAGGCCGAGCTAGCCGAGATCGCCAGCTGGCAATCGCAGGATCGCCGATCCCAGCGCCCGCATGCCGCGGCTCAATGAACCCCCGACCATATCTGGACGCACCCGATCACCACCTCGATCAGGATCAGCACCACCACTGCGATTTCGAGCCGCAGCGAACGCTGGGTATCGATGATGTCGGTCAGCGCATCGGCCGTCTCCGCAATGACGGTGAGCTTGCGCTCGAGCGTGTCGAGCCGCTCCTTCAGCTCGTACTCGTCTTCGAGACGCGCATAGAGGCGGTCGAGCTGCGGTTTTTCCCAGAGCGCGTCGGGCTTTTCGGCTACCGCGACGCGGCCGGCGACGCGCTGCTGGACCAGCAATGCGTTGCCGATGAGCTGCAGGATGCCCTTGCGCCGCCGCGACGTGCGGCCCTTCTCGGCAAGCTCGCGCGCAAAGGGCTCGATGACGTCGAAGACCGCAGCGACACGCCGCTCGTCGCGCGCCAACGATGTGCTCTTGGCGAGCGCATCCGCGATCAGCAGCAGCCGTTCGTCGGAAAATTTCGAGAGGTTGATCGGCCCGCCCGGCTGAATCGCTTCGGCGCTCTCGTCCTTGCAGAGCTGCGCCTGCGCGATCTCCTCCTCGAAGGGGCTGAGCTCGCCGGTCACGCGGGACTTCAGGCTGTCGAGCAGCACCTTCTCCTCGGAGGGAAGAAGGCCGATCAGCACCACGACACCGTAGCGGAAGATCACGGCAAGGCCCGCATGAACGCGAAAGGCAGCGGGCGTCGAGGAGACCGCCGGACCGAGTTCGAGCCCCGACGGATTGATGCGTTCGCCCAGCATCACGGCGCGGATCCGCAAGGTTGGCGCGACGTCCGGCTTCGGCGATGCAGGCGTCGCAGACATGGGAAGTTGATCGGCGCTCATTGGACTCATCTCGCTCTGCGCAACGGCGGCTGCATGTTTTTCCCATCCGCGCGGGAACAGCGCCGTCACTCCAACGATATCAGCAGAGAAACACCCCGTTTGAAGCTCATCAAACGGAGAATCGCCGAAACATTCGGCAATCTGGCTACCCCGCACACGACATATTCGACTGAGGCGGGCTCGCTCCGGTTTACCATCGCACGTCGGGACACCGCCGAAAAGTTGCACTCGGCAGCGCAGCATGTTTATGACAACATCATAACGAGTTACGCTTCTCCCGAATTGCGGACATCGAAGTCTCAATCATGCTGAGCGTCATCATTCCGACCGAAGGCGTCGAGCAGACCGCGGTCGCAACTCTGGCCGCGCTGGTGCCTGGTGCTGCGGCGGGTATCATCAAGGAAGTCCTGCTGGTCGACGGCACCCGCAACGGCGTCATCGAGCGCGTTGCCGACGTCGCCGGCTGCCGTTTCGTCGATTGCGAGGGATCTACGCAAGGCGCGGCGCTCGCCGCCGGCGCGCGCGAGGCCCGTTCGCCCTGGCTGATGTTCCTTCCCGCCGGCGCGGTGCTGGACACGGGCTGGATCGACGAGACCGCCCAGTTCATCCAGTCCGTCGCGGCCAGCGGCCGCGATCGTGCGGCCGTGTTCCGCTATGCCCGCTCGCCCTACTCAGATACCGGCTTCCGCGACGTCCTGTGGTCCGTGGCGCGGCTGCTGGTCGGCCCCCTCAGCGGGCAGGGGCTTTTGATCGCGCGTGAGCATTACGACCGGATCGGCGGCTACCCGCCGCAAGCCCGCCGTTCCGAGGCGCGGCTACTCAGGCGGCTCGGCCGCTCGTCCCGGACGATGCTGCGCAGCCGGATCGTCATGGTCGCGTGAGGCCTCCTGATACTTGCCAAAGTCAAATAATTATTTGACAATAGCAAGGATTGAGGTATCCCCCATGCCATTCGACGGTATCGACGACCAGATCGCGGCGGTTCGCGCCTTCAACCGCTTCTATACCCGCAAGCTCGGTGTGCTCGACCAACACCTCGGCAAGAGCCCGTTCTCGCTCAGCGAGGCCCGCGTGCTCTATGAGCTCGCGCATCGCGACGACCTTGCGGCCAAGGAGATCGGCAACGAGCTCGGTCTCGACCCCGGCTATCTCAGCCGCATCGTCCAAAGCTTCGACGAGAAGGGGCTGATCACGCGAACGCCCCTGCCCGCGGATCGCAGGCAATACCAGCTCAGCCTCACCGCCAAGGGCCGCCAGACCTTCGCCAAGCTGAACCTGGGCTCGCAGAACGAGGTCGCCGCAATGCTGGCGCGGCTGTCGGCCGGCGATGCCACGCGGCTCACGCAGGCGATGGCGACCATCGAGACCGTGCTGGAGCCGCGTCAGAAGCAGCCGGCTTCCGTCGTACTGCGCAGCCATCGCGTCGGTGACATGGGCTGGGTCATCTCCAAGCAAGCGGCCGCCTATGCTGCGGACTACAATTGGGACATCAGCTACGAGGCGCTGATCGCCGAGATCTGCGCACAGTTCATCAAGAACTACGACGCCGCGCGCGAGCATTGCTGGATCGCGGAAGTCGGCGGCGAGCCGGTCGGCTCGGTCTTTCTGGTCAAGGCCACCGACGAGATCGCCAAGCTGCGGCTGTTGCAGGTGGAGAAGAAAGCGCGGGGGCTCGGTGTCGGCCGCGCGCTGGTCGAGCAATGCATCCAGGGCGCGCGCGAGCGCGGCTACAAGAGGATGACGCTGTGGACGCAGAGCATCCTGGTCGCCGCACGCGGCATCTATCAGAGCGCAGGCTTCAAGCTGGTGAAGGAAGAGAAGCACCACAGCTTCGGTGCCGATCTGGTCGGCGAGACCTGGGAGCGGGATCTATAAGCATCGGCAGCCGCTTCGCGGCATGAGCGCGCCGAACCTTGATTTACATCAAGTTCAAGAGGTCCCTCGACGCTGAACTGAGCAGCGCAGCGCTGCCGCGCCGCTCAGCGAGCCGAAGGAACAACGCGATGAAATATCAAGTCTGGTATATGAAACCGTCGTTTCTTCGCGGGGTCGTTGGAAATTCGCCCGATCCCGACGACCTCTCGGCTACTCACGTCCACCTCACGGACATCGAGGCCGATGACCGGGAAAATGTACTGCATCGGATGCGAGCGAACATCTGGTCACCCAACGGTGAGGCTCTCGATTTGCTTCGGAGCAAGGGACTGGAGCATACGACCATGACGATCGGCGACGTGCTCGTGGATGAAAGCGACGCTGTCTACCTCGTCACTGCCCTTGGGTTCAGCCGGCTGTCGAAACACGGTGAGCCGCCCCCATGATTGGGATCTCGGCCGAAACTCAAGACCTGTTCTTGCTCGACCCAGCGCTCACACCGTCGCGCCTTGTGCCTTCGGCCTGCGCAGATGCTCGTCCAGCCGCGGCATGATCTCGACGAAATTGCAGGGACGCGTGCGGTAGTCGAGCTGCGCGGCCAGAATGCCGTCCCAGCCGTCGCGGCAGGCACCGGGTGAGCCGGGCAGGCAGAAGATGTAGGTGGCGCCCGCGACGCCGGCGGTGGCGCGGCTCTGGATCGTCGACGTGCCGATCTTGGCGTGGCTCATCATGTGGAAAGCGATCGAGAAGCCGTCCATGCGCTTCTCGAACAGCGGCTCGATCGCCTCCGGCGTGACGTCGCGTCCGGTGAAACCGGTGCCGCCGGTGCTGATGACGACGTCGACGCCGCTATCTGCGATCCAGCGGCGGATCACGGCGCGGATCGCTTCGACGTCGTCGGTGACGATCTCCCGCGCGGCGAGGTGATGCCCGGCCGCGGTGAGGCGATCCGCGAGCGTCTGGCCGGATTTGTCATCGGCCAGCGCGCGCGTGTCGGAGACGGTGAGCACCGCGATGTTGAGCGGGACGAACTGTTTTGTCTCGTCGATGGAGGCCATTGCTTTTTCCTCTTGTGTCCCGGACGCGCTGCAGCGTGAAACGCTGCTGCGCAGAGCCGGGACCCATGCTCATGAAAACCTCAGAAGCGTCGGCATTGTGGGCTCCGGCTCTGCGCAGCAGCGTTTCACGCTGCAGCGCGTCCGGGGCACGGGCACCTGCGCCTACGCCCCGCTGCCGAACGTGTTGCACGCCTGCACCGTGCCCTGCTGGTAGCCGGTCATGAACCATTGCTTGCGCTGGGCGGCCGAGCCGTGGGTGAAGGAGTCGGGCACGACGCGGCCCGTGGCCTGGCGCTGCAGCGTGTCGTCGCCGATCGCGCTCGCCGTGGTCAGCGCGGCGTCGATGTCGCCGGGCTCGAGGAAGTTCGGACGCTTCTTCGCCTCGCGATTGACCCAGACGCCGGAGAGGCAATCGGCCTGCAGCTCGACCTTCACCTGGAGCGCGTTGGCCTCGGCCTTGCTGCCGGCCTGCTGCTGCAGCCGCGTCACGCGCGGAATGATGCCGAGCAGGTTCTGGATGTGATGGCCGGCCTCGTGCGCGATGATGTAGGCGGTGGTGAAGTTGCACGCCGACTTGCCGGAGCAGCCGCGGAAGCGCGTCTCGACTTCGCGGAAGAAGCCGGTGTCGAGGAAGATGGTGCGGTCCGGCGGGCAGTAGAACGGGCCCATCGCCGACTGCGCCATGCCGCAGCGGCCGCCATTGGTCGCGTTGCGGAACAGCACGACCTTCGGACCGGTATAGTTCTGGCCGTTGGCCTGGAAGATCTCGCTCCAGCGATCGTCGATCTCGCCGAGGATGCCGGCGATCATGCTGCCGACCTCGTCGGTCGGCGCGCCGCGCTTGGCCGAGGTCGAGGACGACTGGCGATCGGTCTGGTAGCTCGGCGCCTGGCCGCCGCCGGTGAGGATCTCGGCGCCGCCGATCAGGATGCGCGGGTCGATGCCGAAGGCATAGCCGAGCAGGCCGAGCACGATGATGGTGCCAATGCCGAGCCCGCCACCGCCCATCGGCAGGCCGAACCCGCCGCCACCGCCGCCGCCGAAGCCGCCACCACCTTCGTCGCGACGATCCTCGACGTCGTCGCTGCGGCGGAAATCATCGTAGCGCATGGCGGGTTTCCCTCAAGGTCGTCGGTTGGCGTCATTTGGGCGCAGAAACGCGAAAGCTCAACGCGCCACATACGTAAAATTTCCGTTGCCTTTATCAATAACGTGGTCGGCAAAAATTGCCTAGTGCGACAGTATGCGACCGCCAGCAATTTTTTCCGAGGCCAAGCAATTTTTTCCGAGAGAATTTTGGATTCTTTTGGGCAGCATCGCTGCTCTTGCAGCGCGAAGAAAGACAAAAAACACTGCAAAACACGGCAAATGCGATGAGCGATTCACGCGCGACGCATGATGAACGGTCTGCACACGAAAGCGGCGGGTTAAGTCGATTTTTACTTTGCCGCTGCAATGTACCGGTCAGTCGGTTGTTTGGTCCCGCGTCGCCGACAGCGTCGCCTGAGTCAGAGTTCTTGAGTCATGGTAGAGTCGCGTCGCGGGGCGTCTGCAAGGGCGCCCCGCACAAATTTCGAGTCTCCTTCGCATCGCATCATTCTCGGCGATTGCGTCGCCGAGATGTCGAAGCTTCAGGCAGGTAGCGTCGATCTGGTGTTCGCAGATCCGCCCTACAATCTTCAGCTCAAGGGCGATCTCAAGCGCCCCGACGAATCCCATGTCGATGCCGTCAACGACGACTGGGACAAGTTCGATTCATTCTCCGCCTATGACGATTTCACCCGCGCCTGGCTGCTTGCAGCGCGCCGCGCGATGAAGCCGTCGGCGACGATCTGGGTGATCGGCTCCTATCACAACATCTTCCGCGTCGGCGCGATCATGCAGGACCTCGGCTTCTGGCTCCTGAACGACATCGTGTGGCGCAAGTCGAACCCGATGCCGAATTTCCGCGGCCGCCGCTTCACCAACGCGCACGAGACCATGATCTGGGCCGCGCGCGACGAGAAGGCCAAGGGCTATACGTTCAACTACGAAGCGCTGAAGGCGGCGAACGAGGACGTGCAGGCACGGTCCGACTGGCTGATCCCGCTCTGCACCGGCGAAGAGCGCCTCAAGGGCGCCGACGGCAAGAAGGTGCATCCGACGCAGAAGCCGGAAGGCCTGCTCGCCCGCGTGCTGCTTTCGTCGTCCAAGCCCGGCGATCTCGTGATCGATCCCTTCAACGGCACCGGCACCACCGGCGCCGTCGCCAAACGCCTCGGCCGCTCCTATATCGGCTTCGAGCGCGACAAGACCTATGCCAAGGCCGCCGAAGCGCGCATCGCCAAGATCGAGCCGCTGCCGGAAGAAAGCCTAGCCCCGTTCATGACCGCGCGCGAAGCGCCGCGCGTCGCGTTCTCCGAACTGATCGAGCGCGGCATGATCATGCCCGGCACGAAACTGTTCGACGCCAAGAAGAAGCTCGGCGCGCTGGTCCGTGCCGACGGCGCCATCATGTTAGGCGACAAAGTCGGCTCGATCCATCGCATCGGCGCCGTGGCGCAAGGCGCGCAGGCCTGCAACGGCTGGACCTTCTGGCACGTCGAGACCAAGAAGGGTCTCAAGCTGATCGACGAGCTCCGCGCCGAGATCCGCGCCGGCATGGGGACGGAATAAATCCTCTCCGTCGTCATTCCGGGGCGCGCGCAAGGCGCGCGAGCTATGATGCGCAATTGCGCATCTGAGAATCCACCGAACCACAGCCTATGCCGCCCAATGGATTCCGGGCTCGCGCCAAGAGGCGCGCCCCGGAATGACGGCGCCTTGAAAGCCGCCACCGGCAGGACTAGATTCGCCAGATCAGCCCCGTCCTGACCGGTTTGCTCCCATGCGACGACAGTCCGAGACATTGCTGCTGGTGCCGCTGCTGCCGATCTTCCTGATCGGCATGTTTCCGATGTTCCTGATCGCCCTGCTCGGATTTTTCGGCCTCGCTTTGTTCGGCGTGCTGGTGATCTGCGTCGGGCTCGCCAGCAGCAACGAGGCGCATGACAATTTCAATCACGACGTCATCGTGCACGGCTATGCGCGGAGATCGGAGCGCGCGGCACGGGCGTCCGACATGCATCTCGCCAGCCGGCTCGGCTTGCGCCTGGAAGCGGTCGGCGCCGCGATGGTCCTTACGGCGGCGATCGGGCTTTGTTACGCCGGCTGATCTGCGTGGCGCGCAGATACCTCACGGCAAACTCGCCGGTTGCTCTCCCGCGACGGGTTCAGGCAAGAGAGGGGCGCCGGCGGCACTGACGCCGCGTTCGCTCTCGGCCAACCAACCCTTGCCACCCCTTGGGGAGATGATCGATGCTCAAATTCTATTTCAACGGCTCGCCGAACCCGACCAAGATCGCGCTCTATCTCGAGGAGTCCGGCCTGCCCTACGAGCCGGTGAAGATCGACACCCGCAAGGGCGAGCAGTTCACGCCCGAATATCTGAAGATCAATCCGAACGGCAAGGTGCCGGCGATCGACGATGGCGGCACGATCGTTTTCGACAGCAACGCCATCCTGCTCTATCTCGCCGAGAAGACCGGCAAGTTCCTGCCCGCCGCCAATGTGCGCGGCGAGACACTGTCCTGGCTGATGTTCATCGCCACCGGCGTCGGGCCGTATTCGGGTCAGGCCGTGCACTTCAAGCATTTTGCGCCGAAGGACCAGAATCACGACTACGCCCATAACCGCTACCAGTACGAGACCGACCGCCACTACAAGATCCTCGACAGTCACCTCGACGGCCGCCGCTACATGGTCGGCGACAGCTATTCGATCGTCGACATGGCGCTGTGGGGCTGGGCGCGGATGGTACCGTTCAAGCTCGGCGACGACGCCTTTGCGCGATATCCGAACGTCAAGCGTCTCGTGGACGAGATCTCGGCTCGCCCCGCGGCGGCGCGCGCGATCGCGCTGAAGGACAAGTTCACCTTCAAGGCGGAGATGGACGACGAGGCGCGCGGGAACATGTTCAAGCATATGACGACCAAGGTCGCCTGACCATCCATGCTTTCAACGCAGGTCCACGCGCGTGCGCGTGGACCTTTGCTTTTTGGGAGGTCCGCGCCGATCAGGCGGCGTGGACCGAGTTCAGGAACTTGCTGACTTCGAGCTTGAGGCGGTTGCTGTCTGAGGACAGCGAGCGCGCCGCCGAGAGCACCTGCGAGGAGGCCGAGCCGGTCTCGGAGGCGCCGCGCTGGACGTCGCCGATATTGGACGACACCCGCTGCGTGCCGTGGGCCGCCTGCTGGACGTTGCGGGAAATCTCCTGCGTCGCCGCACCCTGCTCTTCCACGGCAGCGGCCACCGCCGACGAGATTTCCGACAGGCGTTCGATGGTGCCGCTGATCTCCCTGATGGCGCCGACCGACTGCTCGGTCGCGACCTGGATGCTCGAAATCTGCTGGCCGATCTCGCCGGTCGCTTTCGCAGTCTGCTCGGCAAGCGCCTTCACCTCGGAGGCGACCACGGCAAAGCCGCGGCCGGCTTCGCCCGCGCGCGCCGCCTCGATGGTGGCGTTCAGCGCCAGGAGATTGGTCTGGCCGGCAATCGTGTTGATCAGCTCGACCACGTCGCCGATGCGGGCGGCCGCCTTGGAGAGCTCGCCGACGCGCTCGTTCGTCCTGCTCGCCTGGCCGACGGCCTCACCGGCGATGCGCGCCGATTCCTGCACCTGCCGCGCGATCTCGCTGACCGAGGAGGACAGTTCCTCGGTCGCCGAGGCCACCGCCTGCACGTTGGCCGAGGCCTCCTGCGAGGCGCTGGCGACCTCGGTGGACAGATCCTGGGCGCGCGAAGCGGTCGTGGTCAGCGTGCCTGCGGAGGCTTCGAGCTCGTTCGACGCCGAAGACACCGTGTTCACGATCTCGCCGACCGCGCGCTCGAACTGGTTGGCAAGGTTTCTCATGTCCGCCTTGCGGCTCTCGGCCTGCCGGGCCTCGACCTCGACCTGCTCGTGGCGCAGGCGCTCGGTCTCAACCATGCTCTCCTTGAACACCTGGATCGCCTTGGCCATGTCGCCGATCTCGTCGCGATTGCCACGGCCGGGAATCTCGACCTTGAGATCGCCGCTCGCGAGCCTGCCCATCGCACGCGTCATGACGGTCAACGGTCCGGCGATGCTGCGGCCGATCAGGAAGGCGACGAGGGCACCGAAGAGAACGGCGAGACCGCCCGCCATCTGCTGAATCCACGTCGTGTTGGCAATGACGCCATCGGCGGTCGCGCGCGATTTCTGGTAGTCGGCCTTCAATCCGGTCTCCGCCACCTTGAGCTTGTCGACGCTTTCGCTGATCAGGGGCGCGATCTCGTTGCGGTAGATTTCATCGGCCTGGAGGATTGCGGCGGAGGTCGTCTCGAAGGCGCCCTTGTAGGCCGCAAGTGAACTCTTCACCGGCCCGAATGCGGCCTTGACCTCGTCCGGCAGACCGGCCCCCTCCAGTGACTTGAGCGCTTGCTGCGCCCGATCGACATTGGTCCCGAAGGTCGCCGGCCCCTTTGCGTCCCGGACGGCGAGGAAGCGCCAGTTTGCGACACGAACCAGCAGGATCTTGGATTCGAGATCGGCGACGGGAGCGAGCACGCTGGTATCGCCGGTTTCACGGGCGGCGTCGACCAGCTTGCCGGTGCTGGCGGTCAGTTGGTCGCCGCCGGTCAAGAGAATGGCCTTGCCCTTGCTCGTCTCGTTGACCACGGCGCCCATGCGTTCGCGCAGGGCCTTCATCTTCCCGATGTCGCCGACCATGCCGTCGTAGATCCTGAGCCGCTCCTCCGAGATCGTCGACTGGGCCGCAGCCCGCAGCAGCTCGACCGTGGCGGCCTCCCGCTCCGCGGCTTCCTTGAAGGCGGGCTCGTTGGCGTCATAGATGTAGCGCAGGTTCGCGCGCCTGAGCGCCTGGAGGTTGATCGAGATTTCCTGGACGCGCGCCGTATTGTCCGAGAGCGTGGACAGTCGCGTCATCTGGGCCTGGACGGCCCACAGATTCCAGACTGCGACCACGGCCATGATCAGACCCATGGCCACCAGAAGCGAAAACCCGGCGTACAGACGACCCCGGATCTTCAAACGCAAGCTCGGCATGTTCGCTGTCCATCCATTGAAAGAGAAACGGAGCAACCGAACGCTTCTTCAGACTGCATGAACACATCAATGCAATCAAATCAGGCTTCGTGCTGCGTCGTCACACAATGCGGAACAATCGTTAATTGACGTTGTATTTTACCGGCGCTGAATACGGATAAGTCACCGCAAGATCGGGTGAGAGCGATGATCGACCGCACAGGAATTGCGCAGCTTCCGCTCGCTGCATACAGCGGACCACCGTTACGGCCTGATCGCGCCACGTCATCGAAAGGTCCACGCGCATGCGTGGACCTTTACGTTCGAATCGCTTGCGTTTGAAGTGACCTCGAAGCTCAGGCGGCGTGGACCGATTCCAGGAATTTTGCGACTTCCTGCTTCAAGCGGCTGCTGTCTGAAGACAGCGAGCGCGCTGCCGAGAGCACCTGCGAGGAGGCCGAGCCGGTCTCGGAGGCCCCGCGCTGCACGTCGCCGATATTGGACGAGACGCGCTGGGTGCCATGGGCCGCCTGCTGGACGTTGCGGGAGATCTCCTTCGTCGCCGCGCCCTGCTGCTCCACGGCGGCGGCAACCGTCGAGGAGATCTCCGACAGCCGCTCGATGGTGCCGCTGATCTCCCTGATGGCCCCGACCGACTGCTCGGTGGCGGCCTGGATGCTGGAGATCTGATGGCCGATCTCGCCGGTCGCTTTCGCCGTCTGCTCGGCAAGCGCCTTCACCTCCGAGGCGACCACGGCAAAACCGCGGCCGGCATCGCCCGCACGCGCGGCCTCGATGGTCGCGTTCAACGCGAGGAGATTGGTCTGGCCGGCGATCGTGTTGATCAGCTCGACCACGTCGCCGATGCGGGCGGCAGCCTTGGAGAGCTCGCCGACGCGCTCGTTGGTCCGGCTCGCCTGGCCGACGGCCTCGCCGGCGATGCGCGCCGATTCCTGCACCTGGCGGGCGATCTCGCTGACCGAGGAGGACAGCTGCTCGGTCGCCGAAGCAACCGCCTGCACGTTGGCCGAGGCCTCCTGCGAGGCGCTGGCGACCTCGGTGGACAGGTCCTGGGCGCGCGAGGCGGTCGTGGTCAGCGTGCCTGCGGACGCTTCGAGCTCGCTCGACGCCGACGACACCGTGTTCACGATCTCGCCGACCGCCTGCTCGAACTGATCGGCGAGCCTGACCATATCCTTCTTGCGGCTCTCGGCCTGCCGCGCCTCGACCTCGGTCTGCTCGCTGCGCATGCGCTCGGTCTCGACCATGTTGTCCTTGAACACCTCGATCGCCTTGGCCATGTCGCCGATCTCGTCCTTCTTGCCGCGGCCGGGAATCTCGACCGCGAGATCGCCGCCGGCGAGCAGCCCCATCGCGCGCGTCATCGCGGTCAGCGGGCCGACGATGCCGCGGGCGATCAGGAAGGCGACGACCAATCCGAACAGCGTGGCAAGGCCGCCCGCGATCTCCTGCACGGTCGTGGTGCCGTCGATCACGGCCTCGGCCTGGCTGCGCGAATCCTTGTAGTCCTTCTTGAGGGCGGCTTCGGCGACCTTGAGCTTGCCGATGCTCTCGACGATGAGGGGTGCGAGATTCTTGTGGTAGATCTCGTCGGCCTGGAGCATCGCCGCCGAGGTGGTCTCGAACGCGGATTTGTAGATTCCCAGCGAGGTCTTCACCGGCGCGAGCGTGGTGCGCAATTCGGTTGCCTGCGGGCTCTTCTCGAGCGCCGCGAGCCGCTGCGAGGCGCGGTCCACATTGGTCCTGAAATTGGCCGGACCCTTGGTGTCGCGCAGGGCCAGGAAGCGCCAGTTCGCGATCTGGACGAGCAACAGCCTGGATTCGAGGTCTGCGACCAGGGACGCGGTGTCCTCGTCGACGGCCGCGCGCGCCACATCGCTCAGCTTGTTCATCTTGACGGTCAGTTCGTCGCCGCTCGGCAGCAGCGTGGCCTTGCCCGTCCGCGCCTCGTTCACGGCATCGCCGAGATTGTCGCGCAGGCTTTTCATCTTGGCGATGTCGGCGATCAGATCGTTGTAGAGCTTGCGCCGCTCCTCGGAGGCCGTGCCCTTGGCGCCGACCTGCAGCAGCTCTGTCGCCGCCGCCTCGCGCTCGGAGGCCTCCTTCATCGCCGCTTCATTGGCGTCGTAGATGTAGCGCAGATTGGCGCGCTGGATTGCCTGAAGGTGGGTCGAGATCTCCAGAACCCGCGCGGTGCTGTCCGAGAACGCCGAGGCTTTTGCGACCTGGTCCTGCACTGACCGCAAATTCCAGATGGCAACCACCGCCATCACAAGACCAACCGCCACCAAAGCCAGGAAGCCGGCATAGAGACGGCCCCTGATCCGCAAACGAAAGCTCGGCATTCCCACTATCCACCCAGATGCATGTGACTTCGGATGGACGCACAACTCCGGCGATCGTCACGGCCACCCCGGGCAGCCACGCGTCGCGCCTAGCACGACTCACGCTGCACTGCGACACAATGCGGGACACTTGTTAATTGAACCTTCTAATTTTACGCGCATGTCTGCATAGCTCAGCACAAACTCTGCTGATTTTATCGGCAGCTGCGCAAGACATCGGCGCGAGGCCCGCAGACGCGTGCAGAGTGCTGCATGTGACGTCGAGATGAATGTTTATTGAGCGGCCGCCTGCGTCAATTTGCCAAGCGCATTCTCGACCACTTCCAGCGTGTAGGGTTTTTGGACCACCGGCGCCGAGGCCAGATCCACCGGGATCGGCGCGCGCTCGCCATAGCCGGTCGCGAAGATGAAGGGCACGCCGATCTCCTTCAGCTTCTGCGCCACCCTGATGCTGCTCTCGTTGCCGAGGTTGAGATCGAGCAGGGCAAAGCTCGGGCGGGTCCGCTCGATCGAGCGCAGGGCCTGGTCCACGGTCGCCGCGGTGTCGACGTGACGGGCACCGAGGTCGAGCAGGATGACCTCCGCGGCCATGGCGATGATCAGATTGTCCTCGACGATCAGCGCCGTGTCGGAAATCCGGTTACGGGCGGCTTGCTGCTCTTCTATGCGCATGGCGGCTCCTGCGATTGATGGCACCAGCTCGACGAAATTGGGGGGAATGACGAATTTGGCCTGGACCCCGAGCAGGTCGAAACGAATCTCGGCCTCGCCCTTGAGGTCGAACGGCACCGAGCGCTCGATGATGGTGGTGCCGAAGCCGCGGCGGGAGGGCGGCTGCACCGGCGGGCCGCCGCTCTCCTTCCACTCGATCTCAAGGCTCGAATTCGGATCGAGCCGCCACACCACCTCGACCTGCCCGGTGGAATCGGCCAGCGCGCCGTATTTGGCGGAATTGGTCATCATCTCGTGCACGACGAGCGCGAGCGTCGCGAACGCCTTGGGATCGAGCGCGACGTCGGGCCCGCCCATCTTCACCCGGCCCGCGCGCGAGCCGAGATAGGCGCCGGCCTCGGATTCGACGAGGGTGCGCAGCGCGACCGGCGCCCAGTTGAGGTTGGTGATCTGGTCGTGGGCGCGCGCCAGGGCCTGGATGCGACCGCCGAGCACGCCGGCGAACTCCTCCACGCTCTTGGCGGTGTCCTTGCTCTGGGCCACCAGCGCACGGACCAGGCTCAGGATGTTGCGGACGCGATGATTGAGCTCCGCGATCATCAGCTCCTGCCGCTCCTGCGCGCCGCGGCGCTCGCGCGCGGCCAGGTCGGACAGTTGCAGGATGACCTCGAGCAGCGTGACGCGCAGGCTCTCGGCGATGCGGATGTCGGCCGCCGACCACGGTTTCGATTGGCCGGCCACAGTCTCCTGCCAGAGCTCAAAGCTCTTGCGCGGCGTCAGGCGCGGCCCGTTCGGCCCCTCCTCATAGACCTTCTCGGGCGCACCCGCCCAGGTCACCGACCGCAGCACCTCACGGCGGAAGAAGATCAGGCAGTCGCGCGGCGTGCGCGAGATCGGGATGGCGAGGAAGCCCGCCGCCCGGTCCCTGAAGGATTCGGCCGAGGCATAGACCTTGGCGATCTCGGCGCTGGCGCAGATCCGGCCCGGCGAGGTCCGGTTGATGAAGGCGACCAGCTCCTTCACCTCCTCCTCGGTCGGCGTCTCGCCGTCGAGCGTGATCTTGTTGTCGGACCAGACCGCCGCGCCGTCGCACGCGATCATCTTGCGGAAGTCGCCGACGAAATCGACGATGGCGCGCCGGCTGTGCTCATGCGAGGCCGCGCTCTCGATCAATCGCTCCTGGACCTGATGGGCGCGCGCCTCGTAGGCGACGTCGCCCTCGCGCTCGCGTCCCTCTACGATCCAGGAGAACATCTGGCCGAACAGTTCGGACGCGGTGCGCTTCTCGAACGAGATGTAGCGCGGCGAATAATGGTGGCAGGCGAACAGGCCCCACAGCTTGCCGTCGCGCAGGATCGACACCGACATCGAGGCGCCGACGCCCATGTTGCGCAGATATTCGATGTGGATCGGCGAGACCGAGCGCAGCACGCTCATGGAGAGATCGAGCAGCCCGGCATTGTGCGTGGCGGTCGAGATCAGCGCGGCAGGCCTGGCGTTGATGTCGGCGATGATGCGCAGCCAGTTGCGCTCATAGAGGATGCGGGCCTGCTTGGGGATGTCGGAGGCCGGATAGTGCAGGCCCAGAAACCGCTCGAGCCCCGCCTCAGCGGCTTCCGCAATCACCTCGCCAGATCCGTCCGGGTGGAACTGATAGACCATGACGCGGTCGAAGCCGGTCAGCACCTTGAGCTGTCGCGCCGCCTCGCGGGCGAGCTCGGTCATGCCGCGCGTCTTGCGGATGCGCTCCAGCATCAGGCGCACGAGCTCGCCGGAATTGACGCCGGACTCGCTGACGCTTGGCTCCGCCTCGATGACGAGATAGGCGCCGGAGAAATGGATGGAGACGTCGTAGAGCGGCTGGCCGGCCTGCAGCTCGACACCGAACAGGCGTTCGGTCGCATCCGGACCGCTGAGGTGGTCGACGCGGCTGCGGATCATCTCGACCGCAGCCTCCGAGAAGACACGCGACAGCGGCTGCTGCAGCAAATCGGCGACATCGGTGCCGACGAAGCTGCCGACATTGTCCGAGGCCATGCAGATCGTGAAGTCCGACAGCACCGTGATCAGGAAGCCGAACGGCTGGACGCTGCCGGGAATGTGGATCGGCTCGCGATCGCAATTGGTGAGATTGACCGCCTCGTTCATGCGCGATCCGCCGCCAGCTCGAACGCGGCGAACGCAGCACCCGCAGAAGCGATCGCCTCGTCCTCGTCGTACCCCTCGCCGCCTGCGAGCTTCGCCAGAAAGCTCTGCCAGAGCCGTTTGCCGGCGCCGTGGCTGAGATAGGCGGTTGCTTCGCCGACCCGCGGATCGGCTGAATCCGCAACGGTCTTGAGCAGGAATTTCGCGCCGAGCCGGGAGCCTTCCAGCACGTACATCGTGCCGAGCACGCCGCTTGGTGTCATCGGCGACACCGACACGCTGGCATGCGCGTCCCGGCCGAGCCGTTCGAGATCTGCCGAAATCGCAGCGCTACGCGCCCGCTCCGGCCAGTCCGGAAACATTTTGGCGACGCCGGACTCTACGAGGGCCGCTTCGAGCGGCAGCAGGGCGCCGGCACTTGCCTGGAGGAAACGGCGATAGCCGGAAAACACGGTAAGATCGAATGAGGACAATTGCGCATCGAGCTCCCGGTGCGCCGCCGCAGTCGCGTCTCTCAATCGTTCGCGGAGTCCGGGAAAGCTGCGGCCCACTCGTGTCGAAACGTCCGAAGCCCCAGCCAGCATGAAATTCCCAACGCGCGCAAAGCCAGGGGCGCAATTGCCCCGGAAGCGAAGAAACGCGCGCGGGACTCAAAGGTTCCGGGTTTAGGATTGGAAAAAGCGGAGGCGGGGCAACAGGCCCCACCTCCACCTTTCTCTATCTTCGCCGCCGGGGCTTATGCAGCTCGTACTCGATCTCCGCTCGGGTCATCCCGCAATCATGAAGCTCCCGTTCGGTCATGGCGGCGAGGTGGTGCCGATCCCGGGATCGCTCTCGCCTGATGCGAACCATCTCGACCAGCGCCCGCCAGGCCCGCAGGACCATCGCCGATGGCAACGCGCGCAACCGGCGGGCAGACGTGAGGTCACTCGACCCGCTCAGCTCGCGGCCCGCACCGGCGATTGCGGAAACGGACCGAGCGCCTTCTCGGTCAGCACCGAGTCGCAGTACTCGCGGATCTCCTTGATCTTGCCGTCCTCGAACTGGAACACGAGGCAATAGTCGTTGTCGTAACGCACGCCCTCGGGCGTGACGTTGTCGCCCCTGGCCTCCACCACAACGATGTCGCCGTCGGCGATGAAGCGTTCGGCGACCGTGCGCGTCCGGTCACGCAGGCGGGTGCGCACATAGCCGTGCAGATCGTTGATGATCGCGTCCTTGCCCGTGAAGGTGCGCGACCAGGAATACTGGCCGGTCACGACCCATCTGGCGTCGTCGGCAAGGCTTGCGATGAACAGGGAGCGGTCGCGCACAGCCGGATCGGGGCTGGCGGCGGCGGCAAAAATATCCTGCATCAGTTTCTTGTTGGTGCTCGCGCTCATGGCGGCATCTCCGTTTGGTGGCAACACGGAGAGCATCGCCGCTCGAGGAGAATTCTTCAAATCGATAACGGATATGATATCTATTCGTCCCATGAATTTGAATTCGCTCGACCTCAATCTATTGACCGCGCTCGACGCGCTACTGCGCGAAGCCAATGTCAGCCGCGCGGCCATGAGGATCGGCCTGTCGCAGCCGGCGACGAGCCACGCGCTGCAGCGCCTGCGCGACATCTTCGGCGATCCGCTCTTGGTGCGCACCGGCGCGCGGATGGAGCTGACGCCGCGGGCACAGGCGCTGCGCACGCCGCTCGCGCAGGCGCTCGACCAGGTGCGCGGGCTGTTCGTGCCGGAGGAATTCGATGCCGCAAGCAGCGAGCGGCCATTCCGCCTGATGATGCCGGATCTCGCGGTCGAACTGTTGATGCCGCCGCTGATGGAGAAGGTGACGCGCCTTGCGCCCAACGTCCGCATCGACGTGGTGCCATGGCGGGGACCTGCGATCTTCCACGCCGAGTTCGCCCGCACCATCGACCTCGTGATCTCGACCGGCAACGCGTTCAAGGGCTTTCACCGCCAATTGCTCTACACCGACAGCGATGCGCTGGCGGTGCGGCGCGGCCATCCCGCAGGGCCCAAGCTGAAGCGGCGTGAGGCGTTCCTGGCCGCGCGCCATGTCGGCGTGATCATCCGCGGCAACCGCGAGGATCTGATCGACACCTGGCTCCACACCAAGGGCATCGAACGGCATATTTCGCTGGTGGTGTCGGGCTATCTCGAAGCCCTGCACGTCGCCGCCCGCACCGACCTCGTCGCCTTCGTGCCGCGCCGGCTGATCACGGCGCTGTCAAGGCAGCTCGGCCTCGTCACGGTCGTGCCGCCGCTCGACCCCGGGATCGACGAGCAGTTCATGTTCCATCCGACGCGGGCGCAGATGGACCCGGGCTCGATCTGGCTCAGGCGGCTGATGCTGGAGACGGGGCGGGAGCTGGAGCAAGGCAAGCGCAAGCTGCCGTAATTTCGTAGGGCGGATTAGCCCGCGGCTGCGCGAAGCGCAGTCCGCCGGCGTAATCCACCAACTTCGTCCTGCGATCGCTGAAGCAAGGTGGGTTACTCTCGCGACTGCGCTTCGCGCAGCCGCGAGCTAACCCACCCTGTACCTTTCTCGCGTTCGGCGTCAGTCTACCGATATAGACTGGACACACGGGCCGATCCGCCGTGAGCTGCCTAATCCACCTGTGCCATGAGCACCTGCGTAGGACCTGCGCCGCGGTGGAACGGCTG
>NZ_DASYWN010000061.1:0-14184 GCF_035935975.1 Bradyrhizobium sp. | reverse complement strand
CCTTTTTGCAGGCGACGGTCGCCAAACCGTCCCAGTCCAGTCTCCATGCTGTCCTCCTAGCCAGTCGGACAACACGGAATCAGACATCCTTCCCGTCTTCAACCTCGATGTGTGAATGCCGTAGCCCCTTGCGGGGGAGGGGCAGGGAGAGGGGTGCCATACGGGGACTCTCTCGATTCGTGCTTGCGGGAATGATCGGAGATGGATGGACCATTTCCTGGGCCACCCCTCTCCCCCGCCCTCCCCCGCAAGGGGCCCGCAAGGGGGGAGGGAGCGCACTTCCGCCGCGGTCGGCAGGGTTGCCTCGCAAGGCCGCTCCCCTCGCTCCCCGTCACGAACACGTGACGCCGCGTAACGATCCGCGCGCCCGATCCGAACTGCCCTCGTGACCTCCACCACGAGTGCGCCATGCTCGAACTTCTCTTCGCCTCGCTCGCCGGCATTCTTACCATCGCCGCGCCCTGCACGTTGCCGATGCTGCCGATCCTGCTCGGCGCCTCGATCGGGCGCGCGGGGCATCTGCGGCCCGCGATGATCGCGCTTGGCTTCGTCGTCTCGTTCTCCGCAGTCGCGCTGCTGCTCGGCGCGCTGACGCGGCTGTTCGATTTCGATCCGAATGTGCTGCGCGAGGCGGCCGCGATCCTGCTGCTCGGCTTCGGCCTGCTGATGCTGTGGCCGGCGCCGTTCGAATGGCTGTCGATCCGGCTCAACGGCTGGCTCAATCTCGGCAACGCCGGCGCCGTGCAGCACGAAGGCGCGCTCGGCGGCCTCATCCTCGGCACCACGCTCGGCCTCGTCTGGACGCCCTGCGCCGGCCCCGTGCTCGGCTCGATCCTGACGCTGGTCGCGACCTCGAAGAACCTGGCCTGGGCCGGCACGCTGCTGGTTGCCTACGCCATCGGCGCGGCGATCCCGATGCTGGGGATCGCCTATGGCGGACAGGCCGCGACCACGCGCGTGCGCAGCCTCGCGCGCATCTCGCCGCGGCTGCAGCAGGGCTTTGGCGTCGTCGTGATCGCCTTCGCCCTCGCCGCCTATTTCCAGTACGACACGCTGATCGTGGCGTGGCTCACCGGCTTCTATCCCACCGGCCAGATCGGCCTGTGATCATCCAGCACGTCAACCGGAGGACGCTTCCATGACTTTCAAACTGCTCGCCGTATCCGCCGCATTGATCGGCGTCGCCGTGACCGGCGCCGTCATCCCCGGCATTTGCGACGAAGCCGCGCGCGCGACGCCCGTGGTTACCGCGGCCGCGAGCCAGCAGGCTGCACCCGACTTCACCGGCATCAACAACTGGTTCAACTCGAAGCCCCTCAGCCTCGCCGATCTCCGCGGCAAGGTCGTGCTGGTCGATTTCTGGACCTATGGCTGCGTCAACTGCGTCAACACGCTGCCGCACGTCACCGACCTCTACGCCAAATACAAGGACAAGGGCCTCGTCGTGGTCGGCGTGCACACGCCGGAATTCCCGTTCGAGCGCTCCGCCTCCAACGTGCAGGCCGCGCTGAAGCGTCACGGCATCACCTATCCGGTGGCGCAGGACAATGATTCGAAGACCTGGAACGCCTACAGCAACCAATATTGGCCGGCGCAGTATATCATCGACCAGAACGGCAAGATCGTGTTCCAGCATGCAGGCGAAGGCCGCTACGACGAGATCGACCGCACCGTGGCAAAGCTGCTGAACGCCAGCAGTTGATCCCGTGCGGACGTCGGATGGCTGATGCCGCCGTTGTTGCTTGACTCCACGGACCCGTCCGTGGAGTTTCGCCGCATCGAAATCAGCCGCCCGCAATGGACGCCGCGCCCACCAGCACCGACATTCGCCTTCGCGAAGGCGCCTCGATCGCACAGCGGCTGGTCATGTCCGCCTTTGCGGCCGCGGTGGCTTTGTGCTTCACGCCGGGCCTGTTCACGCACGACACCCTGGAGATCATCATCTCCGTGGTCGCGCTGCTCGTGGGTGCGGGGTTCGTCGTCGGCATCATGATGGCGCCGGCGGTGGTGTGGATCATCACGCCGAACGAGATCCTGATCGGGCATCAACGTCCGTTCGGGAAGCTGCAGACGCGGATCGTCGCGAAGGACGACATCACGGGATTGCAGGTTCCCGGCAGCAAGCGGGTGAAGGCCCGCTTTCAGCTCGTCTTCACGCTGGCTTCGGGCGAGCGCCTGACCTCGCCGCCGATCTCCGACGTCACCCATGTTCGCGACACCGTGGCGCGGATCGCCGCGCAGTTCGACGTTCCCAATTTCGAGGCCCCGGTCAATCCGCTCGATGCCAGCAATCCCGAGATGCATCTCGGCGAGCCGCTCGAGGCGTTTTCAACGCGGGACATCCGGATCGTCGCACTGATCGCCGTCGCCTTGTCCGCGGTGCCCTACGCCTACAAACTCTGGCGCGGATGGCCGCCCACCCATGTCGACATCCTGCTGCTGCCGCTCGGCGCGCTCGCCGCATTCGCGGTCTACAGATACGCCAACCTCGTCACCGGCGCGTTCTGGATCATCCGCGAGGGCGATATTCGCGTCGAGCGCCTCTGGGGCGACGGCACGCCGCGCGCCGACCATATCGAGGGGCCCGAGGTGGAGACGATCACCGTCGACCGTCGCGGCCGCTCCGAGGACGAACACTGCATCGTCACGATCCGCCTGCGCTCGGGACGGCGGTTTCGCAGCCCCCGCATCGGCTCGCGGCTTGAGGCCCGCGCCGTCGGCACCGAAATCGTCCGCCGGCTCGCCATCGCGCCGGGGAGCAACAAGATCTAGCTCTCCACCGCCTGCGGCCATCCTTCGAGACGCCCGCCTCCGGCGGGCCTCAGGATGAGGGCGGAGTGCGCGGCGGCAATTTCGACGGATACCGATGCCTCTCAGCCTCATCCTGAGGAGACCGCCACCGGGTCCGCGCTAAGCGCGGCCCGATGACAGGCTCCACGGTCGTCTCGAAGGACGAGGCGTGCGCTCAGGCGCCACCGGGAAAGTCTTGGGGGACGCCCTCTCCCCCAGGCGGGAGAGGGCACGCACCGTCCCCGCGGTTGCAAACTAGGCTTTTCGCGCCATCCCCTGTTTGTGGCATTGCCAGGGGCCCGTCAAAAAACCAAAGCATTCTCGTGACATACCAGCCGGGCGCGCCATCAACTTGCCATGAACATGCCCCTGAGATTTGATGGATCCGAACGATTTGCGCTGTGGCAGCGGGGAGAGCTTCACATGACCGATTTTCGTCGCCTGACCGGGATGCTTGTGGCGGCTTCCGTCGCGGCCTTGAGCCTCGTCCTGTCCACCCCTTACGCCGCTGCGCAGCAGCCTGACCGCGGCGACGAGCCGGGCCTGATCGCCGACGAGAGCTACCAGCTCGATCCGGAATGGCAGAAGCAGGTCGTCTACTTCCGCACCACCGAAGCGCCGGGCACGATCATCGTCTCGACCGCCGAACGGCATCTCTATCTGGTGCAGCCGGGCGGGCGCGCGATCCGCTACGGCATCGGCGTCGGCCGCGACGGCTTCCAGTGGCAGGGACTCGTGCAGATCACCAACAAGAAGGAATGGCCGGACTGGACGCCGCCGGCGGAGATGATCCAGCGCCAGCCCTATCTGCCGCGCTTCATGGCCGGCGGCCCCGGCAATCCGCTCGGGGCCCGCGCCATGTATCTCGGCACCACCGTCTACCGCATCCACGGCACCAACCGCCCCGACACGATCGGCACCAAGGTGTCCTCGGGCTGCTTCCGCCTGGTCAACAATGACGTCGCCGATCTCTACGACCGCGTCCCTGTCGGCACCAAGGTCGTCATCCGGCAGAAGCCCGAGCTCTAAGGGCTCTCGTCCGAGCATGGTCTCCCCGACCATGCTCCCTCGCCTTACCCAAGATTCCTTTTCCCGATTTTTCGAGAGAGCAACATGATGCGCACATTTCGAGGCGGCCTGCTGATCGGGCTCGCGGTTGCCGTGCTGGTCGGCGTCCTCGCGGTGATCTACGAGTTCTACGACACCCGCACGCTGAAGCGCACGGTGCGCCGCGGCGAGGTGCTTTGCGGCGTCAACAAGGGCCTGCCGGGCTTCTCGATCCCCGACGACAAGGGCAACTGGACCGGCTTTGACGTCGATTTCTGCCGCGCTGTGGCGGCGGCGATCTTCAACGACCCGGCCAAGGCGAAGTTCGTCCCGCTCGACGCCAGCGAGCGCTTCAAGGAATTGCAGAGCCGGAAAGTGGACATCCTCTCGCGCAACTCGACCTGGAGCATGGCGCGCGAGCTCGACTACGACCTCTATTTCCCGGCCGTCGCCTATTACGACGGCGCAGGCTTCATGCTGCCGCGCTCGCGCAACAAGGAGACCTCGCTGGACCTGAGCGGCAGCAAGGTCTGCGTGCAGTCGGGAACGACGACGCTGCTCAACGTCGCCGATTACTTCCGTGCCAACAACATGAAGTATGAGGAGATCAAGTTCGACAAGCTGGACGACGTGGTGAAAGCCTACGACACCGGCAAGTGCGACACGCTCTCCGCCGACGTCTCCCAGCTCTACGCGCTGCGGCTGAACCTGTCGAAGCCCGGCGACCACATGATCCTGCCGGACATGATCTCCAAGGAGCCGCTCGCCCCCGTCGTGCGCCAGCGCGAC
Organism: Bradyrhizobium sp.; assembly: GCF_035935975.1. GTDB lineage: Bacteria > Pseudomonadota > Alphaproteobacteria > Rhizobiales > Xanthobacteraceae > Bradyrhizobium. The sequence goes on along the minus strand of NZ_DASYWN010000061.1, from coordinate 9,558 downwards.
GACGACTGGATGATGATCGTGAAGTGGACGCTCTACGCCATGATCAACGCCGAAGAGCTCGGCGTCAGCTCGGAGAACATCGACGAGGCCCTGAAGTCGAAGAAGCCGGAAGTGATGCGCCTCGTCGGCACCGAGGGCAATTACGGCGAGCAGCTCGGCCTCACCAAGGACTGGGTCGTCCGCATCATCCGCCACGTCGGCAATTACGGCGAGATGTACGAGCGCAACATCGGCGAGAAGTCCAAGCTGAAGATCCCGCGCGGGATGAACCAGCTGTGGAACGCCGGTGGCGTGCAGTATGCGCCGCCGATGAGGTAAGAGGTCTCGCCGCCGTCATTGCGAGCGAAGCGACTTGTCCGCCGAAGCCTTGGCGAAGGCGGAAGCAATCCAGACCACCTCCGCGGAACGGCTCTGGATTGCTTCGTCGCTGCGCTCCTCGCAATGACGAGTTTGGGGCGAGCGCCCTCGGCACTCTCAACTGTCATCGCCCGGCTTGACCGGGCGATCCAGTACGCCGCGGCCTCTCCGTAAATCTCTACTGTCTCTGGAATACTGGGTCGCCCGGTCAAGCCGGGCGACGACACTGAGGATGAGGCGCGTGCTTGCGCCTCACGTCCATCCGCCTCAATACCCCCGCGCCCGCGCGAGCTGCTCGGTGTGGTAGTTGGCATCGCCGAACAGTTCCTCGCACACCCGTGCGCGCTTCATGAAGAAGCCGATGTCGAACTGGTCGGTCATGCCCATGCCGCCGTGCATCTGCACGCCTTCCTGTACCGCGCGGGTGGCGGTGGTGCCGGCGCGGGCCTTGGCCACGGCGACGGCTGATGCCGCCTTGCCGACATCCGCATCCAGCGCCTGCAGCGCCTTCATGGTGGCGGCGCGGGTGATCTCGATGTCGACATAGAGCTCGGCGGCGCGGTGCTGCAGCGCCTGGAACTCGCCGATCAGCTTGCCGAACTGCTTCCGGTTCTTGAGGTACTCGACGGTGCGATTGAAGACCTCGTCGCTCAAGCCCACCATTTCGGCGGCGACCGCGCCGCGGCCGATGTCGAGCACGCCGTCGAGCAGCACTGCGCCCTGATCGACCTCGCCGAGCACGCTGTCGGCATTGACCTCGACATTGGCAAGCTCGATCCGCGCCGCGTTGTGCGCATCGACCATGATGGTGCGCTCGATCGACACGCCCTTGGCCTTGGGGTTTACGAGGAACAGCGTCAGGCCGTCGCGCTCGCCGGCGCTACCGGCAGTGCGCGCGGCAACGATCAGGAGGTCCGCGACGTGGCCGTCAACCACCAGCGCCTTGGCACCGGACAACTTGAAGCCGTTACCGGCACGCGCGGCCTGCAGGTTCGTCTGAAGCGGCCGGTGCTTGGCGCCCTCGTCGATCGCGAGCGTCGCGAGCAGCGAGCCGTTGGCGACCTTCGGCAAGAACTCCGACTTCTGCGCGGCATTGCCGCCGCGGTTCAGCGCCGAGGCCGCAACCACGCTGGTGGCGAGGAAGGGCGAGGGCATCAGCGTGCGGCCGATCTCCTCCATGACGACACCGGCTTCCATGAAGCCGAGGCCAGAGCCGCCGAATTCTTCCGGCACCAGCAAGCCGGCGAAGCCCATCTCGGCGAAGGAATGCCACAGCTCCTTGGAGAAGCCGGTGGGATCCTTGTTATCGCGCAAGGATCGCAGGTGCGACACCGGCGCCTTGTCGCTGATCAGCCCGCGCGCGCTGTCGCGGAGCATTGATTGTTCTTCGGTAAGGACGAGGGCCATGTGCAAAGTCTCTAACGTCTAGCGGAATGCATGTTGTTGATGTCATTCCGGGGCGATGCGCAGTATCGAACCCGGGAACGACGGTGAAGTTACGCCCCCGGTAAATCCAAAATGCGCTTGGCGACGATGCCGAGCATCACCTCGCTCGTGCCGCCCTCGATCGAGTTGGCCTTGGTGCGCAGCCAGGCGCGCGGACGGGCGCCCTGCTTCGAGCGCTCGCTCTCCCATTCCAGCGCATCGACGCCGCCGGCCGACATCAGGATTTCGTAGCGGCGCTTGTTGAGCTCGGTGCCGTAATATTTCATCGCCGACGAGAACGCCGGATGCGCCTGACCCGCCTTGGCGAGATCGACCGCGCGCTCGGCGCAGGCGGCGAGCGCGGCCTCGTCGACGTCGAATGTCGCGATCCGGCCGCGCAGCATCGAGTCATCGAGCTTGCCCTGCGCATCCGAGCCGACCGAGTCGGCCGCGATCTGGCCGAGCGGACGGCCGACGCCGCGCTCGCCCATGCCGGAGATCATCGCGCGCTCATGCTGCAGCAGATATTTTGCAACGTCCCAGCCGCGATTGACGGTGCCGACCACATGCGACTTCGGCACGCGCACGCCGTCGAAGAAGGTCTCGCAGAACGGCGAGTAGCCGGAGATCAGGAGGATCGGCTTGGTCGTCACGCCCTTCGACGTCATGTCGAACAGGATGAAGCTGATCCCGTCGTGCTTCTTGGCGGCGGGATCGGTGCGGACGAGGCAGAAGATCCAGTCGGCGTAGTTGGCGTAGGAGGTCCAGATCTTCGAGCCCGTGATGACGAAATCATCGCCGTCGCTCTCGGCGCGGGTCTGGAGCGAGGCGAGATCCGAGCCGGCGTTCGGCTCGGAATAGCCCTGGCACCAGCGGATCAGGCCCGCCGCGATCTTCGGCAGGTGCTCTTTCTTCTGCGCCTCGTTGCCGTATTTCAAAAGCGCCGGTCCGAGCATCCAGATGCCGAAGCTCGACAGCGGCGGACGCGCGCCCATCTTGGCCATCTCGGCGCGCAGCACCTTGTGCTCGGCCGCACCGAGGCCGCCGCCACCATACTCCTTCGGCCAATCAGGCACGGTCCAGCCCTTGTCGCGCATGCGCTCGAACCAGATACGCTGCGGCTCGGACGCAAATTTCGCATTGCGTCCGCCCCAGAACACGTCGCCCTCTGACGTTACGGGCTTGCGCATCTCCGGCGGGCAATTGGCGTCCAGCCAGGCGCGCGTCTCGGCGCGGAATTGTTCGAGATCGGCGGTCTCTGTGTCGCTCATGGTCGTTTCCATCAATCAAAAAGACTTGTTGGGTGCGACTCTGGGCCATCGCTTGGCGGAATTCAACCACTTCCGCGCCGCGTCATCCGCTATAGTCGTCGCGATGGCGAGCTTGAAAACAAAGAGGAAATGAGAATGCGCCTGAAACTTCTTTCGCCTGGCGAAATGAACGAAAGCCAGCGGCAGACCTATGACGAGTCGATTGCCGGCAAGCGCGGCAAGCCGCCGGCGCCGATGATGGCCTGGCTCAACAGCCCCGACATGGCCCGTCACGCCACGCGGCTCGGCGAAGTCCTGCGCTACGACACGATCTTCCCGGCAAAGCTTTCCGAGATCGCGATCCTGGTGACGGCGCGGCACTGGACCGCGCATTACGAATGGTACGCGCATAAGCGCCTGGCGCTGGCCGGCGGCATGGACCCCAAAATCATCGACGCCATCCGCGACCGCCGCACGCCTGAGTTCGACGATCCCAAGGGCAAGATGATTTACGACCTCGCGAAGTCGCTGCATGAGGGCCACGGCGTCGAGAAGGGTCTCTACGACGAGGCGGTGAAGCTGCTAAGCGAGCGCGGCGTGGTCGAGGTGATCGGGCTGTGCGGCTATTACACCATGGTGTCGATGACGCTGAACACCTTCGAGTTCGAGCTGCCGGAAGGCGAGGTGCGGGAGCTCTCGTAGTTTCGCGCCTGGAAACGCAGCGTTTCGGGATAGGGCCGTAGCACTGTCCCGAAACCCGCCTTATGTGCATGTTTTCAACGGAGCATTCACATGTCGCAAAGCCCCGCCGTCGCCGCCGGCACCAGGATCGGCCACGTCCATCTCAAGGTCGCCGATCTCGATCGCGCGCTCGGCTTCTATTGCGGCGTGCTCGGCTTCGAGCTGATGCAGCGGATGGGTTCGGGCGCGGCCTTCATCTCGGCCGGCGGCTATCATCACCACATCGGGCTCAACACCTGGGAGAGCAAGGGCGGCTCGCCGCCGCCGCCCGGCACCACGGGCCTGTTCCACACCGCGATCCTCTATCCGACGCGCCCGGCGCTGGCGGATGCGCTGCACCGGGTGCTCACGGCCGGCATCGCGCTCGACGGCGCCAGCGATCACGGCGTGTCCGAGGCGCTGTATCTGCGCGATCCCGACGAGAACGGCGTCGAGCTGTATTGGGACAAGCCGCGGGAGCAATGGCCGCTCGGGCCGGATGGGAAGCTCGCGATGTTCACGAAGCGGCTGGATGTGGAGGCGTTGTTGAGGCAGCGCGAGGCGTAGTTTCGTAGGGTGGATTAGCCGAAGGCGTAATCCACCAACTTCGTTCCGCATTCGCTGATGCATGGTGGATTACGCCTTCGGCTAATCCACCCTACGCAGTCTTCGTGCGGCCTGCACCCCGCACCATGATCAGCGCTGCGGCCGCCACTTCCAGCGCGATGCAGAGATAGAACGGCAGCGAATACCCGCCGGACCAATCGCGCAAGGCCCCGACAACACCCGGGCCGAACGCGTACGTCACCTGATTGATCGCCGTATTCAGGCTGATCAGCACGCCGAACGAGGCGCTGTCGAACTCCTGCTGCACGATCAGCGACGGCAGCGTGATGAGGTTGCCGACCGAGAAGCCGAACACCGCGCAGGCTGCGATCAGCACGTAATCATTGTGCAGATTGATGACGACGCACAGCGCCGCGGCCTGGCTCAGGAACGAGATCGCCGACGCCAGCCGCTGGTTGAGGCGGTCGATCACCATCGAGAACAGCACCCGGCCGATCACGGCCATCGCGGTCAGCACCGCGACGGCGACCGCCGCGCGCTCGCGGCCGATCACGGGATCGAGGAACGAGATCAGGTGCACGATGAAGCCGACCTGCGCGAACAGCACCAGCGCGAACGCAATCGTGACCGTGAGGAAGCCGACATCGCGGAGCGCCCAGGCGCGAATCTGCGTCGATGATTGCGGTTTTGCCTTCGCCGCCCCATGCCAGCCGTGAAGATCGGGCGGCCGGCCGACGAAAATGAGGATCACCGGCACCAGCAGCACCAGCATCGCACCGGCGGCGGCATACATCGCGCTGGCGAAGCCGATATGGCCGATCAGCGTCACCAGCAGCGGCACGCCGACGATGCCGCCGAAGCTTGCGCCGTTCAGTGCGAGGCTTATCGCCATGCCGCGCTTGTGGTCGAACCACAGGCTGATCGTGTTGGTGATCATGGCGAGACTGGTGCCGGCCCAGCCGAAGGCGAGCACGGCATCCGCAAGATAAAGCTGCCAGGGCTCGCGCACCGCGCCGATCGCGACGGCCGCGGCCGCCATCGCCAGCGTTCCCGCGATCAGGCAGATGCGCGGGCCATGTTTCCGGACGGCCTCGCCGACGAAGACGACCAGCAGCGCGCCGAACAGATAGAAGAACGTCGTGCCCGAGGAGATCAGCGATGCCGGCCAGCCCCGCGCGCGCTGCAGCTCGGCGACATAGACGCTCTGGCCGTAGAAGCCGAGCCCCCAGCCGAAAGTCGCGAGCAGGAAGCAGACCGCGACGATGCGCCAGCCTTCGTAGCGGAGGGAGGATTCGTCGATTGGCGAAGTGGGGCGGGGATTGTCCAGCATTTGCGCCTGTCCTTGGTGTCCCCCGCGAGCGCTTTGCGTCACGCCCGTCTGTTGATGACGAGCATCATGTAACAACCCTGCTCCCGAAAATCACTTCGACAGCGATCGAACTATCGACGTTGCTGACACCCTCCTGCCACCTTGCTGCGCATGATCTTTTCGGAAAACCGCTGCGCACTTTTCCGGATCATGCGTCACACCGCGTCCGGGAACTCGCCCATGGCCGCCTCCAGCCGCGCCCTGCGGCGGCGCGCCCAGGAGACCAGCGAGAGCACGGCAAGGCCGAGCACGACTGGCGGGAACACCACCATGTTCACCGCGGACCAGCCGTAATTGGCAAGCAACTGGCCCGACGAGAACGAACCGATCGCCATCATGCCGAACACGAGGAAATCGTTGAAGGCCTGCACCTTGTTGCGCTCCTGCGGCCGGTGCGTCTCGAGCACCAGGGCGGAAGCGCCGATGAAGGAGAAATTCCAGCCGACACCGAGCACGATCAGCGTCGCCCAGAAGTGCATCGCCGTGATGCCGGACAGGCCGATGGTGGCGGCCCCCGCCTCCAGCAGCAGGCCTGCCGCAACGATCCGGGGCGCACCGAAACGCGCGATCAGCGCACCGGTGAAGAAGCTCGGCCCGTACATGGCGACGATGTGCCATTGAATGCCGAAATTGGAATCGCTGAGGCTGAGGCCGCACAGCTTCATGGCGAGCGGCGCCGAGGTCATCACCAGGTTCATCATGGGATAGGCGATGACGCCGCACAAAGCGGCCGCGATGAAGCGCGGCTGGGTCACGATCGTCAGCAGCGGCCGGCCGCCATGCAGATCGGCCGGTGCGGGCTTGGGCATGTCGACGCCGGCGACGATGCCCATGGCGACCAGAGCAACGGCGGCCTGCACCAGGAAGCTGAAGGCGAACAGATAGGGCTGCCAGACATCCATGGTCCATTGCACGAGCTGCGGACCGAGCACGCCGGCGAACACGCCGCCGGCCATCACCCAGGACACGGCTTTCGGCCGGTAGGCCGCGCTGGCACCGTCGGCCGCGGCGAAGCGATAGGATTGCGCGACGGCGCCGTAGAGGCCGCCGAGGAAGGTCGCGACGCAGAACAGCGCGAACGAGCCGTGCAAAATGGCGAACGAGCCGAGCAGGCCGGTGAGCGCGCCGAGACCGGTGCCGACGACGAAGGCGGCGCGGCGGCCGTAGCGGCGCGAGATCGCGCCGGTCGGCAGCGTGCCGGCGGCGAGGCCCACCACATACATCGAGATCGGTACCGTCGCGAACGACATGTCGGGCGCGAGCGTGGCGCCGACGATCGCACCGGTGGCGAAGATCACCGCCGAATTGGCGCCGGTCAGCGCCTGCGCCGCGGCAAGGCGCACCACATTGGCACGCACGCGCGAATCGTCGGTGATCTCACTGGCTGTCGTCACGTCTAGCATCGGCATTTCCGCCCGGGAAGCTACAGGGGGTGTTTGATTCCCGGCACTATGGAGGGGTGCGGGAGGGCGGGCAACCGGCGCAAACGGGCGCGGGCCATGCCTCTGACGCAATCGGACGGATGATAGCCGGACGCGCCCTTGACGGCTTGCGCTCGATCAAATCCTATCCGCCGCATTCTTACGGAGTTTCGCTCATGTCCGTCGACGACAGGCCCACGCTCAGCGCTCCCGACGACGATCCCTGGCTCTGGCTGGAGGAGATCGAAGGCAAGCAGGCGCTCGACTTCGTGGAGCGGCAGAACGAGCTGACGCTCCAGGCGTTCGGCGGAGCCGCCTATGAGCGCGACCGCGACATCCTCGCCGCGATCTACGATCGTCCGGACAACATCCCCTATGTCAGCCGGCGCGGCACGGACCTGCACAATCTCTGGAAGGACGCCACCAATCCGCGCGGCCTGTGGCGGCGGACCACGCTGGCGGAGTTTCGCAAGGCCGATCCGGCATGGGAGACCATGCTGGATATCGACCAGCTCGCGAAAAGCGAAGGCGAGGACTGGCTGCTCAGCGGCATCGCCACGATGCCCGGCAGCTCGCGGGCGATCCTGAGCCTGTCGCGCGGCGGCAGCGACGCCGTCACCTTGCGCGAGTTCGACCTCGCCACAAAGAGTTTTGTCACGGATGGCTTTACGCTGCCGGAAGCCAAGGGCGGGGCCGACTGGCTCGATGCCGACACGCTGCTGCTGTCGAGCGCGCATGGCGAGGGCATGACGACGAGCTCCGGCTATGCGCGGACCGTTCGCCTGTGGCGGCGCGGCCAGCCGGTCGAGCAGGCGCAGGTGATGATCGAGACCACCGCCGATCACATGATGATCTATGGCAGCGCCGACGACACCGGACCCGCGCCGCGGGTCTGGATCGTCGACCAGATCGACTTCTTCAACCACGCGATCTGGCTGCGCGATGCGGTCGGCACCTTGACGAAGCTCGATCTGCCGACCGGCATCTGGATGCAGGCTCATGGCGACTGGTTCGCGATGAAGCTGCGCAAGGATTGGACAGTCGAGGGACGGACCTACGCCACCGACACCGTGCTCGGCATCTCGCTCTCGGCGTTCCTCGCCGGCAGCCGCGATTTCGCCGTCCTGTTCGAGCCGGCGCCGCGACGTGCGTTGCAAGGTCTGTTCTGGGTGGCGGGCAAGCTGGTGCTGTCGATCCTCGACGAGCTCAAACCGCAATTCGATATCTGCACGCCATCAGCCACCGGCTGGAGTCGCGAGACGCTTCCTGGCCTGCCCGAGATCGGCGTCGTCGACATCTGGCCGCTCGACCGACATCCCTCCGAGAGCAACGGCGACCTGCTCGCCAACGTGCAGGATCCGTTGACGCCGCCATCGCTGCTGCTGCTCGAACGCGGCGTCGCGAGCCCGACCGTGCTGAAGCAGGCGCCGAAGACGTTCACCGCCGACGGTCTCGTGGTCACCCAGCACGAAGCGATCTCGATCGACGGCGAGCGCATCCCCTATGTGCAGACCGGCCCCGCCAAAGAGACCGGCGATGCGCCGCTCTATATGAGCGCCTATGGCGGCTTCGCTCACGCCGTGAAGCCGTATTACAACGCCTCGCTCGGCAAGCTCTGGCTCGAGCGCGGCGGCACCATTGTGCAGGCGAATCTGCGCGGCGGCGGCGAGTTCGGCACGCGCTGGCACGATGCCGGCCGTCTCGCCGGCAAGAAACTCTCGCATGACGATTTCGCGGCCGTGGCCGCCGATCTCGTGCGTCGCGGCGTGACGAGCGCAAAACGCATCGCCGCGCAGGGCGGATCGAACGGCGGCATCCTCATCACCAACATGCTGGTGCGCTACCCCGAACGCTTCGGCGCGCTGTTCTGCACCATCCCGCTGATCGACATGCGCCGCTACACCAAGCTGCTCGCGGGCGCGAGCTGGATCGCGGAATATGGCGATCCTGACAAGCCCGAGGAATGGGAGTGGCTGAAGACCTACTCAGCCTATCACAACGTCAAGGCCGGCCAGTCCTATCCGCCGATCCTGATCGCCACCACGCGGCGCGACGACCGCGTCCACCCCGGCCACGCGCGCAAGATGGCGGCGAAGCTGCAGGCGATGGGCTACGAGGCGTGGTTCTACGAGCCGGCGGCGGGCGGACACGGCTACGGCAAGGACAACAAGGAGCGCGCCGGGTTCGAGGTGATCGGCTTCAGGTTCTTGAAGGAGAAGATCGGGTGGAGGGATGGGGAGCTGTAGTCGCGCTCTCGCTTCGAGGCTTTCATCGCATCGCGACGTGAGGGACGCACCACTCTCTCATTCCCTCCCCCGCAAGGGGCTACGGCATTCACACATCGAGGTTGAAGACGGGAAGGATGTCTGATTCCGTGTTGTCCGACTGGCTAGGAGGACAGCATGGAGACTGGACTGGGACGGTTTGGCGACCGTCGCCTGCAAAAAGG
>NZ_DASYWN010000060.1:0-82459 GCF_035935975.1 Bradyrhizobium sp. | reverse complement strand
TTGATGGTGTGGACCAGGCGGAAGATGTTATCGAGAATCTTGGCGTTGTTCGGCTCCTGCTCGAACTTCACCAGCTGATTGTCGACGGTGTCCAGGCTCTCGCTGGTCTCCGTCAGAAACTCCCGCAACAGATCATCCATGAAAACAGGCCTTCATACAGGGAGGACGCGCACGAATTGCGACGCGCCATTTCGGAATGAGGCCAGCTTCACCGCAAAGCGTTTAATAATGGTTGAGTATGTGCAAAAGAACGGAACCAACAAAGAGATAAGGCGCTCCGGACAAGCCGAAGCGCCTCGTAAAGAATCGATTAACGTTTGAGCGCGGCGGGCGCGTTTACGAAGCGGTAACGATGATGGCTTCGCCCTCGGGCTTGAGCGTCACCGTCAGCCCGCAGGCCTGCGCCAGCAGCCGCGTATAATAAGGCTGGATCGCGTGCGCATCCGCAGCCGGCCCGCGCTCACCGCTCAAGAGCTCGGAGATGTTCTGCGGCAGGCGCGCATTGTGTCCGGTCGCGGTGATGCGGAAGCTCATCGTCTCGCCCTCGCCGATCGGATCGATCGTCAGCATGCCGCCGCGCGGAATCGTGTGCTGGGCGACGACCAGCATGTTGAGCAGCAGCTTGACGCGATTCTTCGGCAGCAGCAGCCGCGGCAAATTCCACGTGATCGAGCACTTGCCGTCCTCGATATGGCCCTTCGCCATGGTGTGGGCATCGCCGAGATCGATCTGGGCGCCGGAGGAGCCGGCCGCGCCGAAGGCGAGACGGCAGAACTGGAGACGGGCGGAGGCCGTCTTGGCGCTCTTGCGAATCAGGTCGAGCGCGAATTCGCGGTCTTCCGGCTTGGGATCGTCGTCGAGCACTTCGAGCCCGTTGACGATGGCGCCGACGGGGCTGATGAGATCGTGGCAGACCCGCGAGCACAGCAGCGCGGCGAGTTCGAGCATATCGGGAGCGGTAGCGGTCGCGGGCGACGAGGCGTCAGACATATAAAGGGGTCCTGGCGGGTTCCTGGAATTGCACGGCACTGGACGCCGCGAATCACGCATGCTTGACGGATGCTGCCGGTTCTAACATTCGCCAGCCTGTGGCAGCTAGCTTGCGATAGGTTTCGAAGCGGCCATAAAGCCCCGGTCGAAGCGATCGGGGCGAATCAACCGAGGGACGAGAATTGCCGATGAATGAGGCATGCAGGTGAGGATCATCGAGGCCGAGGCCGCATCCCGATTGATGGAGCCGCTCACCGCACTGGTGGTCAAGGCAGGCGAAGCGATCCTTGCGGTCAACCGCGGGGCGATGCGGGTCGACGGCAAGCAGGACGGCTCGCCGGTGACCGAGGCTGACCTCGCCGCCGACCACATTCTCGCCGACGGCCTGGCGCAGCTCGCGGCCGACGTGCCGACGCTCTCGGAAGAGCGGACCCAGCACGCCACGGCGCCGTTTCGCGGCAGCTTCTTCCTGATCGATCCGCTCGACGGCACCAAGGAGTTCGTCGCCGGCCGAGACGAGTTCACCGTCAATCTCGCCCTGATCACCCGGGGCGTGCCGCTGCTCGGCATCGTCAGCGCGCCCGCGCTCGGGCTGCTCTGGCGCGGCATCGTCGGCCGCGGCGCCGAGCGCGTGAGGTTCGATGGCACCACCATCGGTGCGGCCGAGCCGATCCGCACCCGCTCGCTGCCGAAGCCGGGCGAGCCCTGGGTCGCGGCGGTGAGCCGTTCGCATGGCGATCCCAAGAGCGAGGCGTTCATCGACAGCCGGCCCAATGCGGTCAGAAAGACCTGCGGCTCGGCGGTCAAGTTCGGCCGGATCGCCGAAGGCAGCGCCGACATCTATCCCCGCTTCGGGCCCACCTGCGAATGGGATGTCGGGGCGGGCTGCGCGGTCGTGACCGCGGCCGGCGGCAGGGTGACCGACGACAAGGGCAATGACATCCTCTTCGGCCACCGCCAGGACACCGGCTTCATCATCCCGGCGTTCGTCGCCTGGGGCGACCCGCAGCAGGCGGTAGGCTGCTACTGACTGAGCTGCTGCTGCAGCGCCGGCCAGCGCTTTCCGACCTCATAGAGGAAGCGCTCCGGATTGGCGGCGAAGGCGTCGCGGTTGTCTTCGCGGCTGAACAGATAGAGCCGCTGCGCCGCGATCACGTAGAAACGGGGGTTGCCGGCCACGGTGACGCCCCGGGCGATGTCGGCGGGGTCATAGCCGCCATATTGCGGACCATAGATTTCGGGGTGGGCCAGGAAAGAGGCCCGGTTGCCCTCGTTGCGGAAGCGCCAGACCGCGCCCCAGAGGTTGGCCTCGAACTCGGCCGTCCCCTGCATCGCCGCGCCGTCGACGAAATAGGCCACGGGGTCGAACCCCTCGATGGCGACGCCGGAGAAACGATTGACGACGATCCGCTCGGTGGTGGCAGCCCCTGCCGGCAACCAGGAGCAGGCCAGCCAGATGCCCGCCAGCAAGCAGGCGCGGCGGCCGATCAAGGCAATTCCGGGGCGCAAGGGGCTATCTTCCTGCCGTTGTGCCGTCATAGTTGCTGCGGATAACATCCGAGTCGAGGGGACATCCGGCGCAACCTAGAGCCGCGCCTGTTGGCGTCAGGTTAAGGAAGCGACCGGGATCGGTACCAGGGGTTCTTTTATGACTTTCGCATCACGCCTTGCTGCGGTCGCGCTTGCCGCGATGGTGGGCTGGATCGTGCCGGTGTCGGCCCAGCAGGCGCCGCCGCCCAATCTGCCGCCGCCGCAGCGGACCCCGACGCCCAACACCTACGGGCCGGACGAGCTCGTGACCGCCGGTCACCGTTTCTTCGGCAACGTCTCGCGCGGGCTCGCCTCGATCATCGAGAAGGCGGTCAGCCAATGGGGCCTGCCGAACGGCTATATCCTCGGCGAGGAAGGCTCCGGCGCCTTCGTCGCGGGCCTGCGCTACGGCGAAGGCACGCTCTACACCAAGAACGCCGGCGACCTGCGCGTCTACTGGCAGGGTCCCTCGCTCGGCTTCGACTGGGGCGGCGACGGCGCGCGCACCATGACGCTGGTCTATAACCTGCCCGCCACCAACGCGATCTACCAGCGCTTCGCCGGCATCGACGGCTCGGCCTATATCATCGGCGGCTTCGGCATGACGGCGCTCACCGCCAACAACATCGTGCTGGTGCCGATCCGCTCGGGCCTCGGCCTGCGGCTGGGTGCCAACATCGGCTACCTCAAGTTCACGCCGCGCGCGACCTGGAACCCATTCTAGAACGTCGTCCCCGAACAAGTTCAGGATTCACGTTAACAACAGGGCGGGGCTGGCTTTTTGCCGGCCCGCCATGCATTGTCGTTGGTAAATTTTTCCTTAGCTCTCGGAGTTCCGGCCCATGGTCGAACCGATCATGTACCTGGCGATCGGCTTCCTGCTTTCGATGCTGTGCGGGCTTGCCATCGTGCCGCTGGTGCATAATCGCGCGGTCCGCCTGACCACGCGCCGGCTCGAGGCCGCCACCCCGCTGTCGATGGCCGAGATCCAGGCCGACAAGGACCAGCTCCGCGCCGAATTCGCCATGTCCGCACGCCGGCTCGAAATGAGCGTCGAGCAGCTCAAGAACAAGACCACGAGCCAGCTCGCCGAGCTCGGCAAGAAGAGCGACGCCATCAACCGCATGAAGATCGAGCTCGGCGAGAAGAACGCCACGATCTTCGCGCTGGAGGCGCGCGAGAAGGCGGTGAAGGAGCAGCTCCGCGCCACCGAGGAGGAATTCAGCGCCAAGACCGCAGCCTTGCGCGAGGCCGAGATTGCGCTGAGCAACAAGCAGGGCGAGCTCGCCAAGATCAACTCCGAACTGTCCGACCGCTCGATGATGGCGGAGACCCGCCAGGTCGAATTGGTCGCGGTGCGCGCGCAGATCGAGGAACTGAAGAACCGCGTCGGCGACGCCGAGAAGGAATTTGCCGCAACTCAGGCACGGCTGACGCAGGAGCGCAGCGAATCCGAGACCGCCTCGCGCGAGCTCGGCGATGCCCGCGGCCGCGTCGAGAATCTGAGCCAGCGCGTCACCGATCTCGACCGCCAGCTCATCGTGCAGGTCAAGGAGGCCGAGATGCTCTCGGGCCGCGTCGCCGACCTCGAGGGACGCCTCTCGACGCAAGGCAAGCTGCTGGCCGAGCGCGACTATGAGAACAACCAGCTTCGCCAGGCCAATGAAGGCTCCGAGCGCACCATCAAGGAGCTGCGCGTCGAGATCGCCGCCCTGAGCGGCGGCAAGTCCTCGGCGGCCTTCGAGACGATCCGCGCCGAAAAGGCCGCGCTGGAGGAACAGCTCGGCACCGCCCGCGACGAGCGCGCAAAGCTTCAGCGCGACATCAATGCGATCCAGCAGCAGGCGGAAAGCTCCTGGGCGACCGAGCGGATGGAGAACGCGCTGCTGCGCGAGCGCATCAACGACATCGCCGCCGAGGTGGCAAAGCTCGCGATGCAGCTCGAGGGCCCCAATTCGCCGATCGAGGCCTTGCTTACGGCCGAAGCCGGCCAGCCGCCGAAGCCGGCGCCGCGCCCGGCCAACGATGCCGCGAGCAATGGCACCCCGAGCCTGCCCGAGGGCGGTGGAACACTCGCCGAGCGCATCCGCGCGCTCCAGGCCCACGCCTCCCGCGCCCGCCAGCAGGGCGCGTAAGCGGCCCGAAACACGGCCTCGCGGCCGGATTGCCTGATTGGCCCAAGGTTTTCGCCCTGCAAGCCACCTCGAAACTTGACACCTCGGGCCCGCACTTCTAAATCGCGGGCTCCAATGCACCGGCCGGCCGAAAGTCCGGCCGCCTGCATGATGGTCCCGGGCGCATAGCTCAGCGGGAGAGCGTTCCCTTCACACGGGAGAGGTCCAAGGTTCGATCCCTTGTGCGCCCACCATTAAAACCCCTGAAAACGCAGCGCTTTCTGAAAATTCGACCTCAGACCTATTCGGCAGGTAAAGGCACGAAAAGGCAGAACTAAGCAGCAACATGCGGGGAAAGAGCGGGGAATCTGTTCTGGCCATGTTCTAGCTGGTCACAGCAGCCTTGCTTCGCGATCTTGGTCCCATTCCAGCTCGCACAACACCTCTGCTTCCACCGACATATCGCTGTGGAAGTGCTTCGCATGCTCCGCCAGCATTCGCCGGACGGCCTCCTCTGCTTCCGCCATTGAATTGTGTCGCTCGTGGAAGGAAGCCACAGTTTCGCCCGTCCGTCGGACTGCATCCCACCGCAAAATCTGAACGACCGCGTACCAAGCGCCGCTACCCGTGCGCCTCCGGACAAGTATCTCGCGGCAGCGATCCGCCGCTTCAGCAACACCCAGCCACATCGCCTCGTCGGCTTCGATCTTGGCATTCTCTCTAGCCTTGTAAGCGACCCCCTTAAGCGCTGGTTCGCTGAGCCATCTGAGCTTGTTGTCGATGGTCATAAGGTTGTTGCCGATCTCTTTGAGTGCGTCCTCTGCCTCCCACGTGATTTTGGGAGGCCTGGGAGCAGCTCCTTTGGCTCGCTCGACCTTGGGCTGACCGGCACGCTTACGCCGCCATATGTCGTCCGCAATGGCGTCCATATCCTCCTTGGAAAGCGTCCAGCGGTTCTCTCGCTCCCACTTCTCGCGATTGAGCTTAGGAGTGAGATCAACGATTTTCGTCTGCGGCTTCTTGAGAGCCTCTTCAAGCGCCATTCCCGTCTCTAGCGCCGCGAAACCCGAGGCGACGAGGTCCTTGTGCACTTGGCCCTTCTCATCGAACGTCAGGAAACTTCCCTGCGCTCTCTCGATTCGAACCGGCTTCTTGCCTTCGTTCTCAAGGATAACGTCAGCAACCTTCTGCTTCGTGCTAGCGTACTGCGGCATGGCGTCTTTACCGCGGATCAGACCCATCATCACGCGTTGCGAGATGCTCTGAAGCCCATCCTCGGCGAACAGATAAAAGCGGATAGAAAGGCCCATGCAGCGCGCCCTGAATTAGCGAGCGCTCATGCTTCCGCATGTCCCTCAGTTAGGCAACGGATAAAGGGTCGGAAATTTCCGACAAGCCCGGCTAGCCGCCCATCGGGGGCCAGGCCTCTAGTACTGAGATTGATGACGGTCATCGATCGGTACGCTGGTCTGGCATCCTTTGGTCTGACTCGACACCGCGATGTGAGCCGTGGTTGCATCACGCGTTTGATAAAACCATTGGGGGGAACAGGAATGAAGACCATCGCATTTGCGTGTTTGCTCGTACTCGCCGCGACCACCGCCCAGGCGCAATACCTCAGCGGAACCGGCTCAAATCCGAGCACGCATACTTCGTCAGGCTACACTCGCAGCAATGGCACCTATGTCGCGCCGTACGTCGCCACCAACCCGAACAGTACTCAGCGGGACAACTTCGGCGCCAGCGGCAATGTGAATCCCTACACGGGCTCAACCGGCCACCGAACGCCGCGGTACTGAGTTTGGGCCAGCGCGTTCCGACCGACATCAAGCCAGGATGGCGGGGTTCCTGCTGCCAACACGATAGCAGAATGCCTCGCCTTCCTGCATTTGCTTTGGTCCTAGCTCTGGCAACCGTTTGCGGGGGGCAGTCTTCCTTCGGCGCCTGCGGTGACAATGGTGGTCCAGGCTATCGCAATCAGGCTGGTAAATGCGTCGGTTGGGAGTCGCTCGCGCGTCAATGCGGAAATCCCCCATCAACTAAGTGCACTCCAGAAAGGGTTGCCGCTGGCGCCGAGAGCGCCGCAAACAGCGGTGCAACAATCCGATCGTTAATGGACCAGGCCCACCAATCGAAAAAGCCGCCGGCCCCTTAGGGCCGCGCCTGGCCATTTCCTGTCGTTGCCCCTCCGCCGGAAGCGGTTTCCTTGTCGCCCCAGATATTGCGCCTTGCTCATGGCTCGAATGCGGCGTTTGATGCTGAGGTGGGCGCAGCCTTGCGAGGCCCGTATGGACAACGAACTCATCGTTCGAAAGTCCAGCCTTCCGTCGGCTCAAACGATGTGTCGAGCCGCTCAATACGTTCGCATGTCGACGGACAAGCAGCAGTACTCAATTCAGAATCAAGCTGCGGTGATTGCCGCTTACGCCCATGCGCATAACCTAACGATTGTGCGAACATACGCCGATGAAGGCGAAAGCGGCCTCAGGATCAAAAACAGAGCCGGGCTGCGGCGTCTGATCGAAGACGTGCAGCGTCGGAACACCGACTTCGGCCACATTCTGGTCTACGACATCAGCCGGTGGGGACGCTTTCAGGACATGGATGAGAGCGCGCACTACGAGTTCATCTGCAGGCAAGCCGGTATCAAAGTTGCGTATTGCGCGGAGCAATTCGACAATGACGGTAGCATGCTGTCGAGCATAGTGAAGAATCTTAAGAGGGTCATGGCAGCTGAGTTCAGTCGGGAATTGTCAGTCAAGGTGCATGAAGGCTCGTGCCGACTTGTCCGCAACGGTTACGCGCCGGGCGGTCTAACCGGCTACGCACTTCGACGTGAGCTGGTTGATAAGAATTTGCAGTCAAAGGGGTTTCTTAAGCGTGGAGAGCACAAATTTCTTTCCAGCGACCATATCCGGCTGCGACCCGGCGACGAAACTGAGATAGCGATAGTACGATGGATATTTGAGCGGTTCATTCAGGTGGAGTCTGAAACTGCAATTGCAAAAGAACTAAACCAAGGAAAAATTCCACCGCCAGCGGGCAAATCATGGTCTCGCTATACGGTTACCAGGATACTCAAAAATGAGAACTACGTGGGGAACATCGTCTACAATCGCAGGGCGCAAAGACTACACACGAGAAACGTACCGAACCCGCCGGAGCTATGGGTCAGAGGCGAAGGATGCATAGAGCCAATTGTGCATCTCAACGTGTTTCTAAAAGCGAATGCCATCATAAAGAACCGCCGAGTTGACCTCCTTACGGACGAGGAAATGCTAACTCGATTGCGGCAAGCATGGATGAAGGAAGGCCGGCTCAGTCCGAAGATCATCGATCGAATTGCCGGCCTCCCAGCCTATCACACCTATCGAGTGCATTTTGGGAGTATAAGAAACGCCTACCGGCTGATCGGCTACACGTCCAAACGCAATTGCGAATATATAGATTCTCGGGAAGCGTGGGCTGAACAGAAAGCTGAGCTTGCCGGGAAAGTGGCCGCGAAACTCAAAACTTCCGGTATTCGCTTTCGGCGCTCGATTGACTGTCTGCACGTCGCTGGAGCGGGCTGTATTTCGTTTCGGATAGCTCGGTGGCATGCCGGAATGAAGGCGACCCATCTGAACTGTTGGATAGTCCAACGATACCGACTTCCAGATGGTTGGGTTGCCGCCATCCGACTTACCGAAAGCGCAACTCTGCTTGACTACGTACTGCTTCCTACGGAAGGCACGAGCGGACGTACCATAAAGTTCTCGGAGAGAGCTCGCATGCGTCGCGGCATTCGGCAGTTCGATACGTCAGTTGGACTAGTGCGTGCTATCATTCGACGCGTAAAGCAGTCGACGCGACCTTCCCCAGCCAAGCAATCGCGCCGGAACACAACATCGAAATTACGACCGACCACAGGAAGGAGCGGCCACGTGCGGCACTGATTGAACGTAGGTAGAGAAACGCGCCGAGCAGCAGGCCGTAGTTCCTCCTAAAATCTCCGTTGAGCTTGGCGATCTTCGATAACTCGGACGTCTCGACTTCATTCGACACGGGCTGGCTCCTTGTTCGACCAGCACCCTATAAACTCCTGTTTTGCCCGACGGAGCAAGCGAAATTTCGGAATATCATTATGGCGCTTACAGGTAAATTTATCCCCATGCCCTAGCCGCAGTGGCTCGCACGCGTTCAGACCCACCGGTAGTCGACGACTTGACTCTCGCCATCGCCGCATTTCGATGGCGGCATGATTAAGGCAGAGAGAACCGCGGCCCGCGAAGGCCTGGCACGAAGAGTGGAAGCGCCAGCGTGACGCAGAAGCGCGGGCGAGGGCGGTCGAGGTCGAGTTCTCCGAGCCTGCTGAAGCGAGATCAATGACCAGAGGCCGCCAACTGAGACGGCCCCGGATCTGATGAACTATTGGCCCGGAATAGGATCGCTTAGCGTACCGATCAGAGTGCAGGTAAAACCGGATACGGAAGACTGGTTGGTGAAGATTTCGGCGAACGGAAACCGACCTTGGCCCACAAGCCACTGAGTATCAGTGTCGGTGGCAGCATACCAACTTCCGTTGATATGCATCGTATTGGCAATAGATAGCGGGAGGGCAATCTCGCGAGGAAGAGCGGCTCCGCCGCTCGTTGTCGACACGCCAAAGCGCGCCCGGGCCATTGGTACGTTACTGGTAAAATTGCAGTGGATTCTTTGTATGGTCGTCATCTTGTCTGACGGCAATGCAGAGAAAGATCCCGCGCAGCTGACAGCAGCACTGGAACACGAGCCACTGATTGTTTCGTCATAGTATGCGCCATAACGGACGGGTCCAGCTTGAGCTTGAGCCACAGCCGGCAGAGCGAGTGCGGCGAAAACGGCAAAGTGAGCGAAACGCTTGAAATGCATTCTTGGTCTCCACGGATTTTAAGAAGCGCCGCATTTCAGAACAAATCGGTTGATGGGTCAATCTGATGCAACTCTTTGTAGAGGGAGAATCATCGTAGAAATTCGGCGGGCAGTGATTGGCCCGCCAGCGTGAGCCGGTGCGCCCCAGTAGTTACCGCCTCGGCCGTCGCAGAGCGGGAAATTGGGCCTCGCCCGGCTAACTGAACCTCCCCTCATAGCTAGCGTGTGACGCGCGGTCCTTTGAGCTTTTCCACATCCACGACGCGTGGTAGCCCTCGCGCGTTCCGGGCTACTAGGAATCGACAATTTGCCAATGATGTCGAGCGCGGTCTTAGTGCTGAAATGAGCACGAAGTCGCGAGAGGTCATCTGGGGCGGTCGCATCATGGGCGCAAAGATCAGCGCCCAAGGGGCTCGCGAGCGTGCTCAAGAGGCCGTTCGCGAGGCGGACCGCGCGGAAGCTGAGGCATGGTCGGTCCGCATAGAAGGCTACGGCGGCCCCGCCCAGCCCTCACCCACAATCGGCCAGTGCCTCAATGGCGGGCTTGCTTGGTTAGAGGTTGAATGCGCTCGCTGCAAGACACGCGCAAGCCTGCCCCTCGACGCAATTCGCCGGCCTAAAGATACGCCGATATGGAAGCTTGAGGCTTCTCTGAGGTGCCGGTCGTGCCGCACTCCCCGATATGCGCCGAAGGCTCGAATGATCAAGTTGACAGAGACCCGCCAAATCACGCCTTACAAATGGGTGCATCCATCAGAGGACCGTTAACGTGTCGAACTTTGTCGCCGACCGCCCCTTGGCAGACCCACAAGCGACAGCGCGCAAACTCGTCGACCCAGTCTACGCCGCACCAACGATCGCGGACGACCCAATCCTCGGATGTTGCTAGCCCGCAGCTCGCCCCTCTCCCCCGGATGCAGCCCGCGAAGCGCTTGCGCAAAGCAGAAGAAAGAGAGCGCGCTCGGCCTTGTATCGGGCGCCCTCGCGAGTGCACTCCGAGCCGGACATGACAGCTTCGCCTCCGGCGGCGCAGACGATCCACTTCCATCGCCCCCGTCCGCGCCGCTTCAGAACGATATCGAAGCCCGCAAATCGATCCGCCTCGTCTGGGGAAGTCACGCCGCGTTCCTGTTCGAAAAGCCGCCGCAAAGCTGGTTGAGGAGGCGCTGCTCTCTCTCGATACGGCCAAGGTAGAGCTCGCGTTCCCGCTCTGTCGTCCCGCTTTCCAGCAGCAGGCGATAGTGCGCGATGACCTTCTCGCTGCCGCGGATCAGCAGGGCCTGGACCTCGCTCATGACGGCGCCCTCACGCTTGCTGGCGCGAGCGGCCCTTTGTGTAGAGTAAAAGCCACAGGGAAAGTTTTGGAGGTCAGCGCCTCGAGGGCCGCCTGCTCTTCGGAAAGACGCCGATCGACGAACTGGCGTTCGAGGTCCGACAGCTTCGTCCTGGTGAGCCGCCGATAACGGTGGATGTTGTTGCGGTGCGCACGGATACGGGCAAGGTTCTCATCGAGCATCTTCGTCGCTCCCCATCGTCTCCTAGGCCGCTGCCCGCTCGACCGGCCGCAAACGCATCGGCTTGCCGCCGGGCGGATTCGGGGGACCGCCATCCAGCGCGCAGATTGCTTCCAGAATCTCGTCGATCGTGACCGGGGCCTTCAGCCCCTTGGGCGCCCGCAGGGACGGGCACGACGCGATCGCGGAAGCGTCTGATGCCCACGATGCGAGGATGGCGCGCTTCTCGGAAAGTCTCAAAGTGGGGTGAGAGACCACATCGCGAGGATGTTCGAAAACCGTACCGGGATGAATGATAGCGTTGAGATCGACAACGTTGTCGTGAAGAGCGGTCGTCGGCCGCATGGCTTCCTCCATTTCCAAGACGAGTTGATATGATAGCCGCGCGGTAAGGCCCGCGCGGCCTGGTCGTTGATCTGCAGGATGGCCTCAGGCGGCCCTGGATTCGATCTGCGTGACGTTGCTGGGCACGGCGCCGTTGATCGCGATGCGTCGCGGTTTCATCGCCTCGGGGATCTCCCGCTGCAGGTCGATGACAAGCAAGCCGTTCTCGAAGCTGGCGCCCTTGACCTCGACGTGGTCGGCAAGCGTGAACTGGCGCTTGAAGTTGCGGGCCGAGATGCCGCGATGCAGAAAGGTCTTGCCTTCCTTCTCACTCTTGTGGCCTTCGAGCGTCAGGACGTTCTGCTCCACCGTCAACGCGACCTCTTCCGGCGTGAAGCCGGCGAGCGCGACCGATATCTGGAAGCGGTTTTCGTCGAGACGCTCGATGTTGTAGGGGGGGTAGGTCTCCTCGCCCGCGCGCTGGGCTGCTTCGGCGAGATCAAAAAGACGGTCGAAGCCGATGGCCGACCGGAACAGAGGCGAAAAATCAACAGTGCGCATAGCCAGATCCTCCTGGGAGCAAAATGGTTACGAGCGGCACCGGACACGACCGGTGCCCGTCTCAGTGGCGGGACCCGAACGGCATCCCGATCGTCATACGACGACACCGACAGAATTTGGAAGATGGGGGAAAGTTTCAAGACCCGGGAACGAATTTTTTTAGCCAGGAATTGGTTACCCGGGAGCCGGCGGCCTATTTCCGGGCCGGGTGGCTTTCGCACACCCGGCCTAGGCCTTGGGACAAGTGACGTCCAGCGTTCCTCGATACAACCGCAATCGCGCTATTCCGGTTGTATCTTCCCCGTCAACGAGAACGCTCGTCGAACAGTTGGAGAACTCCGCTCAACCGATGCTATGCGGTTTGTTTGGGAAGAACCCTCGGTTGTCTAGTGCGGCCTCCGCGTACTGGTCGATTGCGATCTGGATGGCCTTGAGCTGCGCACAGAGCTATTCGGACTACCGAATTCGCACTTGCTTTCGAGCAGTCGACTCATATCTGTCCAGCATCATGAAACTCACCACCATTCAGGATCTGGCCATCCAGGCACGCATGGCCGGCGTCGTCGGCGCTGACGTCTTTGACCACCTGTTCGTCGGCATCCACTTCGACGAAATTTACGACACCATGCTCTATGCCTTCGTCGAGGACGAAGAGAAGGCAGCAAAGATCGAGGATGAATTTTCGCTACACATCGCTGCTATTGCATCGATGGTGCTGAAGAAGCACGTCGACATCGTCTTAGTGATGCCGAAAGTCTTGCAGTAATGATCAGCCCGGCCGCGCCGCGGTTGTCGCAGCCCTTGCGAAGCGCGGCTCGAGGTCTGACAACCGCATCTGGTCCGGTTATCGAACTTGGTCGGCGATCATGCCGGCGGGCCTCCCTCCTTTTTCAAAGAAGCATCCACGACCTGCTCCATGTCAGAGAACGCGGCTTGCTCCTCCCTCAATTTACGGCGACGCCGATGCAGGGCGGCGGCGGCAGAGAGTAGCGCCACGCCTGCAACGATGGCGATCCAAAGCATTTTAGCGTTCCCAGCTCCCCGATCCCAACGGCCCAGGAATTATTGAGCGGAAGCTCTGCGGTGTGAATCCCGGATCGACTGCAGAAGAGGGGTTGCTCCTGAGTCAAATTGACTCACCGCGCCCGCAGCGCGTCACATGGGGCACCCGCACCGCGACGCTCCACGGACCTATGAGAAGGCGCTGGAGCGGGCCATGGAGGTCGCTCGAGCGCGGAGGTCGGAGAGGATTATCGTCGAGCCTTAGCTCATACTGTGAGCAACGCCCGCACGAAATATTCGGCCTCTTCGCCATAGCTGGCGCCGCCGGTATCGCCATGTACCGTGTCGCTGTACCAGCCGGCCGTGTTGCCGATGGCGTAGGAGCCGAAATACGCCCGCGCGTCCAGCACTGGAACACCCAACGTCGGGCCGAGGGCGCGAATCGCGTTCGCATAGTCTTCCTGCTGAGCAGCGAGGCCCGTGCTCGAGCCATCGAACCGAGGCGTGGCCAAGATCACATCGCAGCCGTTAGCCAGGAACGCGTTAACCAGAGTCGTCTAGCTCGCGACCATCGACGCAACCGAAACCGAGGTGCGCCAATCGTTGATGCCCATTCTGATGATCGCTAAATCCGGCGTCATCAAAGATTTTCCTGAAGAAATCTCCGCTAGCCGACCTGTCACGGTATCGGAATTATCAATCATCTGAAGTGACGTTGCGCCGGCAATCGACCAGTTCCAGATGGACAACTCACGCCGGCCGTTCGTGTCGTCGTAGGCATCAACACCGATCGATGTGATGGAGCCGAGCGCCCAGGTCTGAGTGAGTGAGTGCGCGCCCGACGTGCCAGCGTTGATATTGGTCTTGGTGATCTGCGTCGTGCCCGACGAGTTCAGCGCCGTCGTGCCGCCCGCGTCCACGTTGTAGGTGATGTTTCGACCTGCTGCGCCGTCGCGATAGAAGAGGTCAAACTTGGTGATGTTGTCCTGCGGCGCAAACGTCATTGATCCCGCAGCCGCACACGCAAAGGCGTTACCGCCCTGCACAAGGGTTGCGCCCTGCGTCCATGCGCCGGTTGACGTGACGCGGCTGTCCATCGTGAGGAGCGTCGAGAAGGTGCCGCTGGCGCAGCCAAAGCGGTTGTTGGCGCCGGCATTGATCCCGCGCGCCCTGAGCTTCGCCGCCATCTGCATCGGGATCGAGTGCAGAACCTGGGCGGTAGTGCCGCCCGTCTCGGTGCCGGCGCCAGTGCTGTCACCGATGAAGGCGATACGGGTGTTACGCGTTTTAAGGGACCGCGCGGCCCGGTAGTTCATGAGCTTGGACGGATCGAGATCCGGAATCATGCGAGGCGTAGCCATACGTCAAGTGCTCCAAAGTTGGGCGCCATCTGCGCCACGAAGGGGGGCGCCATCTGCGCCAATCAGGGGTTTTGCATTTGCGGTGGCGTTTTGAGGCGGCGGTCCATAGATTGCTCTCCCAAGGGGAATGCCAGTGCTGCCGAAGTTCACCGGAATGCCAAACCCGTTATCAGCCTCGTAATATGGCAGCCCCTTATCGGACTCGACCGCGGGAATGCCTCCGCTCGTGACGCGGACAATCGTCATTGCCAAGGGGGATAACCTTTCGTTAGAGGCCGCAACGGCGCCGAACTTCGGCGATCTGCGATTTGGTGTAGCCGTGCTGCTGAGCGATCTTTCCGGCCTCAGCGATACTGCCCGCATATTCGAGTATGGCCCGCGCCTTCCAGCACGGGATTTGATCAGCGGGCCACGCCGGTCTGGTCATGAGTATGATCAGGGCGGCGACGAGAGCAACAAAGGCAGAGAAGATGACGGCTAGAAAGAAGTTAGCGCGACGCTTCATATGGCGCATCAGCGCTTGTATTCGCCATCAATGTTGGCGCGACGCTCCTGGATAAATCCCGTCCCGTGCCGCAGCTCGTCGTACCACTTCATCAGAAGTTCGATCTTGGTCTCTTGGACCGCGATCTTCTGAAGCGTGTCGGAGAACGTCTTGAACTCGGCCTTCATCTCGCCGAATTCCCTGGAGAGCGTTTGTAGCGTCATGCTGTCACCGGCTTCTTTGCCGCCCCTTCGATAGAGGAAGGCTCCCGCCATCGAGAGCGCTCCGACCAGCCAGAAAATGTCGCCAAGCTTGACCGTCCATTCAAACGAAAGTCCCATTCCGCCAAGCTCCTAGAAATCCGCCGATCGCTAGGATTTCCCCCAGCCCGTAGCCGCGTCACTTCTTGCCGGTCACGGCTTTGATCACGCTCTTCACCACGCCATCAGGCTGCGTTCCAGTGACAGCAGCCACCTTCTCAACGGTCGCCTGATTGTGAATGTATCCCAGTAGACCGAAGCGCATGCCGTACCAGGACAGGAAGAAGGAAAGGCTGTCCTGCACAGCCCTCACAATGTCGGGCCGGAACACGAGCGCATAGAGGATCACCCAACTCGTGGCTGTCGCCTCGAACCCAACGGAATAGCCATAGAGATTACGCCAGGCGTACCATTTCTGCCCTGCGGCCAATTCCTGCCGCATGGTTGCGTTGATGGACTCCGCTTCCGTCGCATTGGCCTGGAACTGCGCCTTGGCAATCTCAGCCAGCGCGGGCCACTTCGCACCGGCTTCCGTTTCCGCAGCCGAGATCTTCGCTGCGGCATTCGGATCATTTTGGATGGCTGCGCCGACCGCATCCGGGGTCGGATCAACGCCGAGTGCTGCGGCAAGGATATTGCCAGCAGCCGTACCAATCATGCCCCCGCCGGGTATCGGGATGAGATCGCCGAGAATGCCACCCAGCGTCGGCGCCAGCGGCGCGACGATCTTACCTACGTCCTTCCAATCCATCAGGCAGCCCTCTTGTGGATGAAGTACCAAGCGATCGCCGCGGCGATGAGGCCAGCGGCGATGATGCAAATGACGACCACGGGTGATGCGCCGGAGGAATGCGCCTGCGCCGCCGCTGTTGCCGTGGCCGTGTTCACGACAACGGCAGTCGTCGCGGCTTTGGTTGTCGGGATCGTTGGCGCCTTGCTCGCAAACACACGGCGCTGGGCTTCAGCCCATTCGCCATCGGTCATCGGGTACGGCTTGCCGGACTCGTGCCAAGCCTGCGCCTTCATGAGGGCGATCCCGTTCGGAGATCGAAGATAGGCCTCGTCAATCACCGTGCTAGCCGTCAGCCCCGGCACACGATCGGTCAGGAAATTGAGGTAGCTCGAGACATAGTTCCCACCGCTCCAGGTCGAGATGGCAGATGCCAACGTCTTGTTGCGATAGTTCTTAGAGGATCGCCATAGGTCGAATTGTGCGCATGCCCCCTGAACTTTCGTAGGGAAGAAAGCGATGTTGTTGCCTTGACCGAGGCCATCGTTGAGGGTGGTGGTGCTGGTCGATCCCCATTTCGTGGCGATCGAGTTCCCCGTTCCCCACATGGCTCCAGGGTTGTTAAAGCGAATTGCGGCCGGCTCGGTCATGAGTGCTCCATAGAAAAAGCCGCCCGAAGGCGGCTTGGTTTTCGGTCAGATAGCGACGTTCGCCCGAGCGAGGGCGTTTAGGATTACCGTGGGTTGAATCTGCTAGAGGTTTAGATAGGAACCCATAAATGGGCCAGAGGGACGCCTATTACGACTACATCCGCGCGTTTGCCGCGCTGCTCGTTCTGCTTTGCCACAAGGGCAAGATGCCCGGCGGCTCAATCGGAGTGAGCATCTTCTTCTGTCTCAGCGGCTTCCTGATCACTCGGATATTGATCAGGATGCACAGCCTTTCGCCCCCCGATATCGCGGGTTTCATCTTCCGCAGGTTCATGCGGATCTTCCCGCTCTACATGACGACGTTGGGGGTCGCCGTCATCCTAGCTTGGGGCTTTCATCCAGAAATACTTCCCCGCCTTATCGACGGGTTACCTGGACTACTAACGTTCACCCACCTTCCGAAGGACACTGGATACGCAACAGCAGTTGCATGGTCTCTGCATGCAGAGTTTTGGTTCTATCTCCTCTTTCCCGTCGTCTTCGCACTGACCTACAATCGCGGTCTGTTGCCGCTTGTGATCGCAATTTTGATCGGTGTCAGCATTTGGGCGAAGAACAATGACGGCGGCACGCCAGAGAGTTGGCCCATAGGCAACGATCAGTGGCTAACCGTACTCTATTTGGACCAACTCATGTATGGCGCCATCTGCGCGTTGTTGATCGAGAAGAACTCCAACATAGTCGGACTATTCTCCTCTCGGTGGTGGTTCTGGGGAGCTCTGCTTGCGAACTTAGCAATTGCCAAAATTGCAGTGCTCACCCATTGGCATCTCGAGATGAGCATTGCCGCACTACTGTGCGCCATAGCCATCCTTCATCATCACGCGTCCAAAACCATACTCAAGAACAATTTCATTGCGTGGATCGGCCGCATTTCTTTCTCGCTCTATCTCGTCCACGCCGTGGTTCTAGATTACCTGCCATACGAGAAGCTACCGAACGTACTCGATACTCCATCCTTCCTTGTTATTACGTTCGCCCTCTCCTATCTAACGGAGCGGTTCATCGAGAGGCCAGGGATAAGGATTGCCAGACTTTGGCGGGACAGCGGGACTAGTTTGGCTCCCGTCACGCTGAAACGCCCTTGATGACGCAGAAGTTCAGCACTAAGGATTCACTCAGCGAGCCGCCGGTGCCGTTCGTCAGAGATATTTGGCAACTGCCGGCCGCGATAGCATCGACGATGATGCGATAAGCGCCGGCTGTCGCGCCGGTCGCGATAGCGACAAGGGGAATGTCAGTTGCGGCAATGGTCGAGTTGGTCAGCGTGAAGCTAACCGATGAACCGCTTCCCAGAGCCGCATTGTTCATGGTGATCTGGCCGCTCACCTTGTTGAGCGTGACGCCGGTTGATTTGCTGGTAGCCTGAGTGACCGTGCCACCTGCGCCGGTGGTGTAACCGACGCCGGCGGTACCGCTGCTTTTAATAGATCCAGCTAGTCCAAGCGACGTCGTGCTGATGAAATTGCCGGAGGCATCATTAGTGATAACGCCAGCCGTAGCGAGTGCAGGCACGTTGATCTTGGCGTTGCCAAAGACGTTCCCGGTTTGAAAGACCGTGGATCCGCCGATGCCCGACAGATGCGCTACGACGGTAGACGCGCCATCCGGAGCAAGGATCAAGGCCCCGTTCGGATCACAATGAACGTCAATGGTGTGCGCCGTACCTCCAGCATCGCGGCCCGTAGATCGCAAGGGCTGGCCGTTGACATTGTTGCCAGTACCATTGGTCCCAAGACTGACGCCAATAGTGGCAGCGCCATCATATGTCTGGAATGCAAAATTCCAAGGGATGTTCGTCGCAACACACATTTGGTTGACGACAACACCGGCAGATCCGGCGATCTGGCCGGCTATGTTTCCACTGCCGGCAACCGTGATGCCGTAAACGTGGCCGCCCAGAATCGTTGGATCGGCGCCGCCAGATTTCTTCCAAAGGTTTACGTTGAACTCAAATGCAGTGACGTAGTTCGCATCAAACCCGACTGTGCTTGTCGATCCGTCGTTGTTAACGGCGAGAGCGTTACCACCGAACAGATTCGCGTTGGCGACCGTCGTCGTCGCTTGGCCGAAGATGCCGACTAGATTCCGCCCAGTCCCGGCAATGTCTCCGCGCGCATAACCGGCGACGCCTGCGGCCTGCCAAGTCGTCGTATCGGTCGCGGGGATGACAGACGTTCCGACGATTGCCTGACGCACAGGCACTGCACCCCCGAGATATTGCTGATTAGCGGGCATAGGGGCGCCCTGCGAAATTTGCAATGCATTGTAAAATCCAGAATAGCCGACAGGCGGGTCATCCGAGGCAGAGTAGATCGCTGCATTGGCTGGATTTGCTGGCGCATAACTGATGATCAGGTTGTGCATGAGGTTTTTGACCTCGATGCTTCGAGCAGTCGAACCATCAATAATGAGCTTGTCCCCAGCGCCAGCGGTAGTTGCCTCGGGCAGATCCTTCGGTCGAATACTATCCATATCCTTCAGGCCCCAGCAAAGAGTACATAGCTAACAACAATTGTGGGCTGCACATTCATGTGCCCAAGCCCGCCACCGGCCGCGGCGTTGTTGATCGTGATGTTTGACTGAGAGCTGCCGGTCGTGTCGCCGACCTGATTGGTGTTGACCGTTAAGGCCGACGTACCATCATTTCTAAGACCGCCCAGCAGACGGGTGTACGAGTGCGCGTGGCCGTTGTCGGTCAGCGTGTTGCCATGAACGTGCGAAGGTATCTGTGATTCCAGAAGCGTTATGTTTTGCGCCCCACCGACTGCGCCTAAGGTCTGTCCATCAACATCGCTTGGTCCGAATGAAAGCCGGCCGGCCGGAGTTCCACCAAGGTTATCTTTACAAGCGAGAACACGTCCGCGCAGGTCTCCAACCCCAAACGTCGTCGAACCGTTACCGTTGTTGTAGAAAGCATTTCCAGCAGCGATCTCAGACTGCGCAAAAGCCCACAGGTCCGCGTACGTGGCACGGCTCAGCGTCTGTCCGTAGGGGAGAACGTAAAGCGCGGGAGCACTCGTTCCCGTAAACGGGACGAGAGATCCGATCGGGAGTGCGCCGCTCTTAAACCCGCCTGACGATAGTTCAGCGACTTGAGTGCCACCCACGGAAAAACCGATGCCGGCAGTCGTCTTATAGATGCCGGTGCTCGTGGCGCTGCCGAATGCCATACCCGGCGTTCCAACTGCGCCGTCCGCAAGCTTGAGCGGCCCAGTCATGGCGGCGGCGCCCGACCTCATTAGCCGGAGCGACATGGAAGAGGCCAGATCTTCCAAGGGCGGATTGTGTTGGCTTGCCAAGATGGTTTCGCCGGTTACGGCGAGGTAGCCACCAGGCAGGCTGTAATTGCCATTTGCGTCTGAGGGCAAAGGCCCCTCCTCATAGAAAAAGGCCCCTGTCGGGGCCTTGGATGGTCGGTCGAACTTGGATAATCTGGTCGGATGACCAGCCTTATTCAGTTGCTCGCAGCACTCGCGCTCGGCGCGGTGGTCACATTCTTTGTTAAGCGCTGGGAAGCCTTCGTCGGCGATACCGACTTGGCCTTCCTGATCGGTTTCCCTGCCCTCTGCCTCATTGCGTGGATTTACGACCGGCGGCAGGCGCGGTTACGGAAATCCAATATGGCGATGACAGAACGCGATTGATCGCGCGCGCGTTCTCGCCGGTAGTCCGTGCCGACTCCAGCAAAGCGCGAGCGACGCGCTCAACGGCCGGTCCCTGCTGGGCGAGAATATTGCCGATTTCATCCTTGGTCCTCGCGCTGCTCGCACCTGAGATCGCCTTGGCGACTGCGTTGAGCGCCTTCAGGCCGATCCCAGTTATGGTCGTGTCGTGCGGGACATTGCCGCCCTCGGCGCCCTTCATCGAAGCTGCGGCTTCTACGCGCTGGGCCGTCTGCGAGTTCTGGACGATATCCTGATAGGCCTGCCGGAAGCGGCGGTTATCCATCAAGGCCTTAGCGACATTCGCAACCGGGCCCTCTCCGAAGATCGTCTCGAGCTTTTGGCTATTCCAGTCCTGCGGCGTGCCGATCTTGCGCTCTAGAGTGTTCAGGTCGTTGACGTTGGTGCCGACGAGGCGGTCAAGCTCGGCGCGGGTTCCTTGGCGCAAGCGCACCGGTGCGGCTGATGGGCCGACCATCTTGCCTTGCGGGAGAGCGCCTTGCGAAATTTCGTCCGCTAACTCCACCGGCCGAATGGCGGTCTTTCCGCTCTCGAGGACTTGGGTCCCCCGCTGAAGCGCGGCCGACTGGCGATGTGACTCCGCGAGTTGCGCATCAACCGCCTTGATCCCTGGAACTGAGCGCGCCAATTCTTCGTCAACCGCTTGGCGCGTTTGCGTCAAAACGCGGATTACATTGGGGTCAGCCTCGGTCTTGAGCATGCCGTCAATGGCTTCTCTGGTGTTGAGAAGAACGGCCGGGTTATCCGACAAAGGCGGACGGGCACCAGGGGCAGCATTTCGCAGCGGCTGGCCATCCAGCATATCTCGGACTTGCTGGGCCGCTCGCTGAGCTCCGCCGCGTTCGACGACCGCAATATCCTCAAGTTGGTTGGCCAACGCCCGGGTATTCGTGGGCCGCGCATTCTGCAATAGCGGCTGATAGTCGAGGCCAGCATAGGCACGATCACCGGACAGCCCCGCCTCTATGCGGGACGGCACCGACGCCGGTCCTAGGTTTGTATCCAGCGCTTCTGCCAACCTCTGCCCAGTGCGCGCATCGCGCTCGCGCAACGCATTCACAAGCGCCGTACGGCCCGATCCCGTGCCCGTCCCGGCGCCCTGCCCGAGCCCCAGCATGGCCGGCCCCGCATCGACCAGCATCGCATCCGGGCCCATGGAAGGAAGCTCCCGCAGGCCGGCCTCGTCGGCCTGGGCGGCGGCCCGCAGGAGCGCAGACGCGCCACGGCTGGCGCCCTCTACGCGCGGGCCGAGGAAGGATGCCGCCGTGCGATACAGCGCTCCAGCGGCGTTTCCAACAACGGGGAGCGCCCCGCCGATCAGCGCGCCCGTCGTAGCGCCCTTCTTGGCATTCTCGATGTAGTCCGCAATGCGCTCGGAATAGGTGCTACCGGCTCCGTGCGCTGCGCCATAAGCGGCGCCTTCAGCGCCATAGCCGAGCACGCGCGGCAACAACGCAGGACCGACGCGGGTTGCCAAGGTAACGCCATTCTTGACGAGGCCAGCGCCTCCAGCCAAACCGCCTGCGACATCGCCGACTACTGCTGCCGCCGGCTGCTCCTGCCGCCGCGCCTCGCTCTCGGCGTGCTGAGCCTTGACACCCTCAGAATAAGACGGCGCCTGGCCGGTCAGCGCGTCCATGCCGCCGGCGAACCTGTCTGCAAGCCCGAAGGTCATGCCATTTGCAGCTGCGCGCACGATGTTGTCAGCTGTTCGGCCAGCCGTGCGCGCCAACTCGCCATAGCCCATGGCGGCCAGCGCCGGCGGGGCCTCTGCCCCGGTCGGAGCGGCGAACGGGTCTGCGGGCGGTGCCGGGGCGGTAGCGGGCGCTGCCGCCGGCGCGACCTGCCGCATCCTCGTGATCTCGCCGGCAAGAGCGCGTGCGGCCGCCACATCGCCGGCGGCGTCCGCGTTCACCAAAGCCTTTCCGAGTTCGTCCAGCGTCGCCATTACTTGCTGTACTTCTTCACAAGGTCATCGATGTTTGAAGGCGTGTGAACCGTCGCGGTCGCCTTTGGCACTGTCCACGGGTCGAACGTGCCGAAGTCAGGCACCACGTCGAGCACGTTCATCCGGTTGCGCTCGGCAATGCCACGATAGCGCGCCGCGTCCCGGTCGAACTCGCCCTTATAGGCTTGGATGCGCCCATAGGCTTCAGCCATGAGCGCCTGCCGGCCTTCCGGCGTCAGGCCGCCCTGCCCGTTGATCTGAGCAATGATGCCGTTCAGCTTCTCCTGCCAACCTTGCGCATTGTTGGCCATCTGGATTTCGCCCTCGCGAACGACCGAGCCGGGGTCCATGATCTTGCCGAGGCCATAGACGAGGTTGAGATCCGCGGCCTTCGTATTGCGGCCTGCGGCCTCGTGCATCGCCTGATAGATCGGCGCGGCCTGCGACAGGTTCTTGTAGGACGGGAGCTGGGCAAACTCCGTGCGGGCCTTGGCCGTGTCGTCGAAGCTGGCCGGCAGCGCATTGGCGACGCCAGCCTTGGATGCCGCTTCCCGGTACACCTTGGGATCTTGCCCCTGAGGGATTTGGATAGGCTGACCGTCAGCACCTACGACAGCGGGAGGCGGCGCGGTGCCCTGCGGTCCCGGTGTCGTGGTCTGGGTGCGAGGATCGCGCCAGCCATACTGCTCGTTGCCGAAGGCGTCCTTGCCTATGACGCCGTATTCCGGCCCCTTGTTCGGCTCGCCCTTGGCCAACTCGCGGACCACATTGCCGCGCTTGTCCATAACGATGATCTTGTTGCCGGCATCAGCGGTCGTAACGCCCTCGCTCGAAAGCTGGTTTTGCAGCATGATGCTCAGCACCTTCTTGGTGCCTTCGCTCACATAGGGGCTTGCGATCGCCGACAAGATGCGAGGGTTCGGGCCAGTTGGCGCAACAGCCGCAGCGACGGACTGGACGGCGGGAGACGGGGGAGCCGCCGGCGCAGCAGCGGCTTCAACGGGAGCAGCGGCCGGCGCGCTCGGCGCCGCTACCGCAGGCCCAGCGACCTGATACGGCGCCCCACCATACGCCTTGCTGAACCGATCGGCGTAGCTCTGCACCGTCGTCCCGAGCTGATCTCGAGCATTCGGGTTGTTCATGCCCCTCTCGCCGGCGAACCATGCCTTGGCCGCGCCCTCCGGGCCGTACATCTGGGCATACTGGCCGAACTGGCCCTTGAACACCGCTTCCTGCGCCTCAGGACTCGCCAAGAACTGCTCGGGCGTCATCGCCTGCCCGGTATAGGTCTTCGTCCATGTCGGGATGTTAGCGCCCATGACCTGGTACTTGCCGTAGGCGCGGTCGCCGGTTTTCGTCACGGGCCCGAGCAGATCGTACTTTCCGCCGCTTTCAATACTGGCGATTGCGGATGCAGCGTCACCTGAGGCCGGCGCTGCCGCTGGCACCGTGGGGGCGGTCGCAGCTGCGGCGGGCACAATATTCGTGGGCGCCCCACCAGCCACAAGGCTGGAGATAAGAGCCGCCTCGCTTGCCGCATTCGCCTTGGCGGCCTCATTCGCATCGCGGGCCTGCATACCGCCAAAGAGCGCCTGCGCCACGCGCGCAGCACCTTGCGACCAGCTCTTGACCGGCGAATAATCTGAACCCTGCTCCATCATCGACTGCGCGACCTTGCGCTGAGCAGCGATCTCTTCCGGCGTCATTTGAGAGCCGCCGGGGCCCCACACGAAAGCGGCCATTAGGCAAGCCCCAGCATTGCATAATCAACCATCTTAAGGCCATCCCGCTCGATCACGGCAGCCGGCATAACCCGCGCGACCTCGTCAGCCATGACACCTCGCTCACGCTTGCCGAAGATAGTGTATTCATAGACAGGCAAGCCGTGCGGCCCATCTCCAATATGTTTCACGTCTGATTTCAGACGGCGATCCGAGTACTTGTAGATTCCCATGCCGCCCGCCGTGCCAGCGAGACCGAACAAGCCGCCCATGAGCGCGTTCTGCTGGCCCACCTGCGTCTGATACTGCTGATTGGCGACGTTGTAGTTGTTGTTCACAAGTCCCGTGTAATCCACGCCGGCGACGTTGGTCTGCGGCGTGCTCGTGAAATTCGGCTGAGAGACCTGAGATCCAGACAGGAGCGCCGATATCTCGTTAATTGGCTGGTTGCGCTCAGCCATTATCTCGTTGACAGATTGCTGCCGACCATTGAGCAGAAGCTGATCCAAGGCATCATTCTTCGTCTGCCCGAGCCGCTGCATCTCGGCATTCCACGCATCTGAGCCGGCCCGGATACCGCTGTTGGCAAGCCGCGTCCGCAACGCCTCCTCATCCCGATCGAACTGGGGCTGAAGGCGCTTGGTGCCCAGATCCATCAGGCGGCTTTCGACCGCATCGTTGGAGAGGTTGACGTTCGTCCCTAGCAAGCTGCCGATCTTGGCAGACTGATCGACGCCGATCTGGCCAATGTTCTGCTTGGTCTGATCGCTCAGGCTCTTGAGGAGCTGTTGCGTGGGCGAAAGCGTCTGCGTAGCCGTGAACTGCGGCACGGTGTAGCTCTTGCCGTCCGCTCCGGTGAACGTGTTGTTGCCTGTCTGGTTGTAGGTGAGGGAGCCGTCGGGCGTCACCTGGTTGGTCATGTTCAGAAGCTGCTGCGTCGTCGCAGTGTTCTGGTTCATGTCGCCCTGCGCCTTGGCAGTGGCTACCGGATCAGGAGCGGCCGGGGCCGAAGGAGTATCCATCAATAGTTCCAATCTTCACGCAAGATGCCGAGGATCGTCGCGTCCCTGCCCTTGCCAAAGTGGTTGCGTTTGAGGCCTTCCACCGCGGCGCCCAGTCGTTGGGCAATCTCTATGACCTGGGGCTGCTCAGTCGTGATCGACATCCGTTCGCAGCCAACCTTCTCGAAGACGTATTTGCCAACAGCCGCGATGAAATCCCGGTTGAACGGCCCGCCGGCGACCGTGACCGAGATGTCATGGCCCGTATAACAATTGAACACGACGCCAGCCGTGATCTTGCCGTCTCGCTCAATTCCCATCGCCGTAAAAGGCGGATAAATGATAGATCCGCACCGCTCGCCGACGAACCTTGCAACCCTCTCGTCAGTGACGATCACGTTACGATGTCGGCCAAGTCAAACGTCATATCTGTCTGCACGTACTCAATATCTGGCGGCGATAGCGAACCGCTCGTGATCTGCGCCGCTACCGAAACTGAGTACCCTTCACCGCCGATCGACTGCCAGGCGCTGAATGTTTGTTTCTGTGCAGCAGCGCCCCAAGTGCTCTCGCCCCATACGGCCGTTCCCCATAGCGCGCCGCTGGTCGCGCCAGAGTCATCCGGCGCCGGTGGCAGAACGACTTGGAAATCCGCCTGCATCGACAAGGTGACGTTGACGGATGCGGCTGATCTGACGACAGAGCGTGCCAACAGCCCCGTTTTCAGCGAAGCCGGGCTTTTAAGGGGATCGAACAAGGGGACAACCGTTGCCGTGTACGGCAATTCCTGATCAATCCCGGTCACTTCACATTCGATAATCCGCCCCTCGATCGATCCGAAGAACATACGGTCACCGAACAAGGCGACGCACGTTCCCTGCCATCCCGTGAACAGCGCCCAAGCGCCGGTTCTGGCGTTGGCAACAAACATCTGAGCCTGCGAACTCGTAGGAGTCGGGAGCGCCACTAGGACCATCTGCTTCGTCGGCCAGACTTCGCAGTGCCAGTCTTCTCCAGACCTATTCCTAACCGCGTCGTTCCAGGCTTCCTCGATTGAGTAGGAGATCGCCGATGGCGCGAGGGCCGCGATGTCACGCTGAACGGCCACCGAGAGCGGCACAAAGCCAATGTCCGTCGCAATGACAAGATCGCCACCAGCCCGGATGAAGGCTTTCGGTCCTCGAGGCTTGCCAATCCGGTAGACGCCAACTTTCGACCATGCACTTGCATCGCCGGGATTGGTGCCTTGGTAAACTGCGACCTCACCTTCAGTCGAGACGAACACGCACTGTTCTGACAGGCCGGCGCCGCTATCGAGCGACCATGACGCTCCGAATAGGAGCGCGCCACCTCGGGTAAACACGCCGCCCAGTGGGAATTTCGAAGCCGCGCCCCCGATCGTGTCAACCGAGAGGTACCAAACGTTCTGCGTGTCCTTTTCGACGAAGAACAGGCGGTTCTTGTATGACCACACGAACGACAGCGTCTCTGGCGTCACGCCCGTGATCGCAGGCGACGTATCCCAAGCCGTCCCATCATAGACGAGCGGAGTATCCACCCCATTCACTGCGCGCAGGAAAGTGCCGCCAGACGTGGAGAACTGGACGACAGACCAATCCCCACCATTGAAACCAGACATATCGGGGCTAGTCGTTCCGATCACCAGAATATTTCCGAGATCGTCAACCAGCCGATTGCCCAGCCCGTCAACCAGATATGCGGGGGTCGTCCCTGCCGTCACATCGAATATTTCGTGTTCGGTCGCAGCAAACAGAGAACGGTTGTTGCCATCCACGTAGGTGAATAGCGCCGTGATGTCTTCGGAGCCGTCCACCACCGTATGGACCTGAGATCCACCGCGCATCCGAATTCCGGTCGCGGTCGGAAACCAGTTCTCCAGCACCGCGGCACCGTTGACCCGAGACCCATCCGGCCGGCGCGCATCGGGCAATGCCAAATTCACGTTCTTGATCCAGCCCCCGACAGGCGCCGGAAAGCTCTGCATCTTGGCAATACGCGGCTTTACGCGCGCAGCGGGCTGCCTCATGGGCCGAGCGGACCTGGGTAGGAGTTCTTGACGTTGTACGGCACACGCTGGCGTCCGGCCACGAGAACGCGGCTTCCCTTATCGGTCGCCGACTCTTCGCCGAACGCGATCTCGAAATTCTGCATGTCCTCGGCGTATTCCAGACGCTTGGATGCACGCCAGCGCCAGATGATCGAGAGCGTCAGCAGCCGCTCAGGAAGGACGAAGGTGTCCGTGTCGGCCGTAAAGGCTGGTTTGTCGCCAGACACCGCGTTCTTGCTAATGTAGTAGTACGAATGAACTACACCGATGGCCGGGGCCGGCCGGACCTGCAACTGGCCGCCGAGAACGATCCAGTAGCCCGGCACTGTCGTGCTCATGTGGTTCAGGAAATAGTCCCACTGATCAAGGTCTTTGGCCTTCACCAGATCAATGTTCGAAGCGCTGCTAGCAAGGTTGGTCTTCGCGGCCATCCGGTCATAGTCGGAAGGCAGATCAAAGCTCATGTCCGAGCCATCTCCGGTGATCGTGGCCCGCTTGGTCAGGATCTGCCAGTCGTACCGCTTCATGATCGCGACGGCGGACTTGTTCGCCTGAACACGCAGTTCCTTGGCGAACCTGTCCGTCGTCGAGAAAAGCGTCGTCGGCTCCGTCTGGCTCAGTTCGATTGCTGCTTCCTGACAGGCCGAAAGAACAGTCATCAGGCCGCCTCATCCGCAAGGCCGATGGCGACTTCCTCGGCGCGCTTCACCAGCGTCGCATGCGACGGGTTCCCCTTGGGACGTTCGCCGATCTTCTCCTCAATCCAGTCTTTGATCTGGTCGGCTGACCAAGATGCGAATTGCGAGTCGGGCGAGGCCTTGTCGGCCCGTAGCTCGGCGACAGTGCGGCGCAGCTCCTCGATCTCCGCTGCCATCTTCATGACATTGGCCGAGCCAGAGGCGTTGTCGAGGTAGGCCTGCGCCTGGTTCTTCAGATCGCGGCCACCCTGCCCGAGGTTCTTGAGCGGCTGTCCGTCGAGCGCAGCGAGAGCTTCCGCCGTGTAGATGCTGAGCGCCTTCAGCTCGGAGCGCTTGGCCTGCGTCAGGAACGGCAGCTCGTCCACCGGCGTCCCCTCAGCGACCTGATGCTCCTTCGCCTTGAAGCGCTTGTATTGATCGCTCCAGCGCTCGGCATAGGTGATCTTGAGGGTATCGCCGTGCTCGTCCTGCGCTTCGCCGCAGATAGCATGCGCTGGGAAAATGCTGATCTTATTGCGGTCGCCGGCGAAGCGCACTTCCACGATCTCCATGTCGTCATAGATCGGCCGGCCGGCCTCACGGCTCTTGGCCTCGTTCTTCGTGGTGTGGATCTTGAACACGGGGATAACCAGCGGGTCGTTCTTGTCGAGAGACATTTGGCTCTTCCTGTCTGAGAGGGCGCAAAAGAAAGGCGGGGCCGAAGCCCCGCCTGTTTGTCGTTAGACGATCTGCCCCTGCAAGAAGGGCCGGTTGATCTGGATAATGCCCAGGCCAGTCGACGGAGTGCCGGTGGTGGTCGACACCTTTGCATTGACGACCTGCTCGCCGTTCACCTGCGTATCGTCCACACTGCCCGGCGTCGCCGCCAACATGAACACGTCCGCGCCCGGCGTCATCGCGTTCGGCGCCTTCACAGCCGCCGCGCCCGCGATCTGATACCAGCCGTACTGGTTGGCGACATTCGCAGACATAGCGACCGCAACAGGACCGTTGCCGCCGGTGGCCGGTGCAAGCGCCGTGGTGCCAAGCGTCTGGTCATAGGTGACCAGCGAGCCAACGACCGTGGACGCAACACCTTTGAGGAAGATGAATTCGCCGGTCCCATAGGTGGGGTCGACGGCTGAGACAATCGTGCCGAGGGGCGGAACGGCAGAGCCGCCGCCAGTCCACGGCGCCGTGGAGGTCACGGCGATTTTGGGAAGACCCATCGCCTCGTCCATGATGGTGTATGCCATGTGAGAAGTCTCCGAATTGGGGAAAGGGGAAAGAAGCGGCCCGAAGGCCGCCTCAGATCACGCCGCCGGGTTGCTGTCGTACATGCGCCAGTTGAACAGCGGGTTCGTCATGGTCAGCTCGCCCATCCACCCGATGAACTGCGCCAGAGCGTCTTGGTTGAGAGGCTTCTGGCCGTCGCCCTCGAACAGCTTGTCGAAGTTGCGGCTCGGGTTGTACCGAAGCCGAAGGCTGTCGGTATCCAGGCCGTAGGTGGTGTTCGCCGGCATGTTGGAGCCGATGCCACCATCCATGACGATCTCTGCACGCTTGCCGCCGCCGATGTACTCCAGCGCCGAGAAGCCCAGCTTGCCGAGCTCGCTCGAGGTGTTGGTCGTGCGCTGGATTGCCAGCGTCGCCGCGTCGTAGGCCTCGTAGTGTTCCGGGCTCATGATGAGCAGATCCGCATGGCGCCGGCCGCGCGAGCGGGCCGTCATGATGCGGTTGAGGAACGGCCGGATCGTGGTGGACGACACTTGCGTGCCGATGGTCGTGAACGCGGAGTTCACGTCATAGGTCGTGGTGCGCCAGATCGCATTGGCCGAACGATCGATGCCGCCGTAGGTGCCCGAGTTGGTGACAATCGGGACCGCAGCCGCAAGGCCGGTCATCTGCTTGCCGCCGTTCGCCGTACCGTCCGAGTGAATACCCTGGTCCATCGCATCTTCCAGCGACGACTCCGCGGCAGACATGTAGGACTTCAGCACCGGCTTGAGCTGATTGGCGCCCTGGTTGTTGAGGATTTCCTCCATGGTCAGGCTGATCGGGACAGCCACCATCTTGGGAGTGTAGTAGGCGTCGTTGAACAGCTCGATCGGGGGATTGTCCAGGAAGTCATAACCGGAATACCACTGGGCATCCTGCTTTGCGATCTGGAGGGTTTCACGGATACGGGGGCCGGAATAGGACTCCCACAGACCCTTGCGCCGCAGCGTGGCGAGAAGCGCGTTTCCGTTCGAAACGAGGTCCTGCCAAGCCGGCGAGCGCTCTTCAAGTGCCATCGAAAGCACCTGCTGATAAGCGGTTACCGGGTTGATAGCCATTGTCTAGTTCTCCTAGCCCACCTGCCCGAAGGCACGGTCAAGGGCTTCATCGAGGGATTTGGGAACGCGCTTCTTCGCTGCCGGGGTTGAGCCCGCGGAAGGTGCGCCGTTGATGGACTTCTGGCCCTTGTCGGGTTGAACCGGGGGCTCGGGTGCAGCGGATGAGGCTGCGAGAGGATCTTCCTTGGCTGCTGCCGCGGGTGCGGGGTTGAGCCGCTCCGCTCTGCTATAGGCCTCGGCAAGCGAATAGCCGTGCTTCAGCTCTTCGCTGATCGCGTCGGCCAGTTCTTCAAAGCGGGGATGATCCGCTGCGAATTTGTTGACTTCAGTGAGCGTCGCATCGCGGCTCTGCTGCTGGAGCGTCTGGGTGACGCCGCCGACCTGTTCCTTGATCGCGGTAAGCTCGGCGCGCAGCTCACGGATCGTCGCGTCCTGCTGGCTCGCCACCTGCTCTGGCTTCTGGCCCATCACATGAGCGGCCACATCACGCAGCGACAGCCCCATGCGCTGGCAGATCATGTCCAGGCCGCCGATCGGGTCCTGACGAAGCTTGTTCTCCATGTTGACATATTCACGGACGACGCCGGACAGCTCCTTGCCGCTGGCCTTCGCCATGTCGTGGAATTCGTTCAGAGTACCGTCACGCTCGGCCGCGCCCTTGTACTTCTGGAAGCCGTCCGTCAGCTCCTTGATCGCGCGCTCGGTCTCACGACGCACGGACTCGGGCGCGGTCGCCCATTCCTTCTTGGCATCGTCCGAGAAGCGCGAGGGCGCGTCGCTGGCCGTGAAGCTCTGCTTGGCCGGCTCAGCCACTTTCGGCGCCGGCGCGGCCTTCGGATCGACCACCGGCTCCTTGGCCGCGAACTTGCCACCCTCGCCGCGCGCCTGCGGCTCCTTTGGCTCAACCTTCGCATCGGCCTTGGCGTCGGCTTTGGGCTCGGGCGTCTTGGCGGCCGCGGCCTGCTTCTCTTGGCTCTTCGCAATGGCGCGATCAATGCTGTCGTCGAGCGATGCGGGCTTGGCCGGAACATCCGGCTTGGCCTGAGCGTCGGGCGGAATCTGCGAGCCGAGCGGCGAATTGAAGCCTGGAGCGTTCTCGTTGATGACGGCGCCCCCAGCGGGCGCGTCGGACACGGGGGCGCTATCAGCGACAATGGCTGCATCGGTCATGAAGTATCTCCGTCTGAGGGAATGCGGCTAAGCGGCCGGACGCCGGCCCTTGCTGTAGTCAGCCACGGCCTTATCGACCGCGTCGGAAATTGCCTTGTCGCTCACAGGCTGGCGCTTGCGCGGCTTGGGCCGCTCGGTGCCAACCTCAGTGAGCCCATTCGCACGAGTGACCGCGCGATAGGCCGCCTTCGACGTGTAGAACTGGCCGTCAACGTGCTCACTGGCCTGCATCTCGTCGCTGATCAGCATCGGCATGGGCAGATCAGACCGCGCAGGCTCGGGCCGCACGTCCTCTGGCCCGAATTTCTCGACAAGCTTGCCGCCTCGATAGACCCAAGTGCCGCGCATCAGGCCGGCTCCTTCGCCTTGGCTGCATCGCGCTTGATTGCAGTGCTGTCAGCCGTTGCCTGCACGCTCGCATCAGTGGAGCGGATCGAGTTGTCCGTCGCCGTGTTAGCCTGATCGACCTTGGCCTGAGTGGTCGCGACCGTCGAGGCCGTCTTGACCTTCACACCCTCGATCTCGAGCCGCAGCTTTTCGATCTCCAGAGCGCCCTTGTCCATGGCCTGGCCGTGCTCCTGTGCCTTGCGCTGTTCCTCGGCGCCGAGGTTGGCGAGCGTCGCGTCGAGCACAGCAGCCTTACCGCGCATGTCTGCGTCGTATTTCGCAATCTCGCGGTCCTGGTTCGCCTTGGCCTCGGCGTCCTTGCGCTGCTGATCTACGGCTGCGGTCTGCTGCTCGCGGTCATGCCGAGCCTGCGCGACGGCCATCTGCTGCTTGACCTGCTCGGCCTTGGCAGCCCCCTCAGCCGCAGCCGGGTCCTGCTTTGGCTGCGCTGCAACCGCCGCCATGTCGTCGGCGAATTCCTCAATGGTCTGCTCAAGCTGCCGGCCGGCGCGGAACTGGCTTGCGACGTATTTCAGGGTTTCGGCCGCGAGCTTTGCCGACTGCGGCACCTGCTGCACCATGGGGATAACCTGCCCCATGAAGCCGCCGACAGCGGTCACAAACTCGGTGGCGCGCTGCTTCTGCGCATTCTCGTCCGGCGCAATCGTCGAGTCCGTCTCGATGTCCAGTACAAACGGCCTGATCTTCTGGTCACGAAGCAGCTTCATGACCTTCTCGACCGTAGCCGTCTCGTTCAGCTTGTCGATCTGGCCTTTGAGGCCCTGCGCTTGCTGCTGGGCCTGCTGGAGCACCTGCTGAGCGGCCTGCGGGTTTTGCTGAGCCTGCGCTTGCAACTGCGGATCAGCCTTGGCCTGCTCGACTTGGGCGATAATTTGCTTGATCTGTGCCTCAAGCGGCTGGATCTGTTTCTTGATGTCCGCGTCGGTCGGGATATCGAACTGCGACATCTCCAGAAGCGTCTTGGACAAGAAGTTCTCGGCCATGATCTCCGCGGCGATCCGCACCAGATCGCGCGCGAAGCGCACCAGCTCGGCCTGCCTATCCTTGATCCGGACTGACCCATACTGGCTCTTGAGCTGCTGAGCCGTGGCCGTCTCGCTGGCCTCGGTCGCACCCCGCATGATGTCCGAGAGGCCCGTGATCTCGTACACGTCCTCGATGATCTGCCGGCGAAGCTCCACGAGTTGCACGATCGTGGTCGTGATCTGGTCGATTGGCAGCCAGACGATCATGTCCTTGACGCCGCCCTGCCCGACCATGGCCCAGTTGGAGATGGGCACCAGGACCTGGTTATTGACGGTGGACTTGATCGCCGTCTCGATGGCGTCGCCAATCTCGCCGGCGCCAGCCGGGTAGAAGCCGCGGACCTGCACTGCATCAGCCAGCGCGCCAATGCGCGCCGTCAGTTCGTTAATCTCCTCAAGCTGGTCCTTGTAGAACAGCATGTCCGGCACGGGCAGCAGCGACCGGCGCTGAACCGTGGAATATGCCGGCTTCGGACACGGGAAGAATCCCTCAAGGTCAAGGTGCGGCTTGTCCTCGTCGAGCGTGACTTCCACGCCCTCAGTGACCCAAACGACCTTGTTCTCCTCCTTGTGCCAGATCTCCCAAACGCCGGCCTTCTTCTCGCTCTCTCGGCCGTTATCGTCCTTCCGGATCTCGTATGAGGCTTTCTCGTAGGCATTGCCGGAGTGCTTCTTGAAGCGCTTCTCCATGGCGTCTTCGGTCAGCCACGACCGTTTTGAAACCCACGGCACTTCCTTCCAGGTCCGAGCCATGGGATGTAGGAAGTCCTTACGGTCTGCAAAGTCGAAGCAGACCCGCTGGCCTTTGCCGTCATCGTTGGTCTCGTAGCGAACCCAGGCGCAGCCACGGGCCACGACGGTAAGGTCATCGCGCACCGCGCGCATCAGGCCGTCGATGTCTTCCAGCTCGAAGCCGACGCTTGTCGAGCGCTCGAGCAATTCGGACGCCGCCCGCGGCACAGGCTTGCGGTCCTTGAACCGCGGGACAACGACTGGCACCGGCGGCCGGGAATACACAGACGGCCCTAGCACCTGAATATTGGCCCAGAACATCTGGAACTGACGGTCGCGGCCAGCGCTCGCGAGATCATTCAGGTTGGCATAGAGCTTGTCGATATTGTCGGCCTTGCTCTGCCAATCCCGGAACGCGTGCTCAGCGTCTTCGATCATGGAAAGCCAGCGCTTGGACTCGCCCGTCTTGGGCTCATCCTGCTCGCCAGCTTCGCTATGTCCGGCCACGCCGGCGGAATCGGTCATACACGAATCCTCTTGCCAGTGCTCACCTGCACTGGCGGGGGAATGAATTGGCCTGGCTTCGGAACCCGCTTGGACTCCTCGATCACCTCGGCCACGTTGCGCCATGACAGCGACAGGTACCGGAACGCCGCAGA
Source organism: Bradyrhizobium sp. (assembly GCF_035935975.1). Classification (GTDB taxonomy): domain Bacteria; phylum Pseudomonadota; class Alphaproteobacteria; order Rhizobiales; family Xanthobacteraceae; genus Bradyrhizobium. The sequence goes on along the minus strand of NZ_DASYWN010000060.1, from coordinate 48,558 downwards.
CAGATGCGCCGTCCAGTCGTGCACGTCAGTGGCCTTGAACGTCTTTTTCTCGTCGTCCCATTCGCGCCGGTACTGCTCCAGCGCGGCAATTCCCTTGTCCTCGCAGCGAGGATGAAAGACCGCCTTCTTCAGCGTCAGGCGGGCTGCGTTGATGCCATCCAGGAACGTCGCCATCGGCACGAGCTGAGGCTTCAATCCCAGCGCTTCCATCGTCTCGACACGGGTGCGCCCCGTGCCCCATTCCTTGACCTTGGCGTCATGCGGCACAAAGTCCGTTCCAGGCGCATACGGCTTGCCGTGAACGACCTCCGCATAGTGGTCCACGCCGGCGCCGGATGCCGTGTAGCAGTCAAAGATCAGCGGCTGGCCACCCACCACCTGAAACCACCAGATGCTGGTGTCGTCCCGCACGCCGATGTCCCAAGCCCGGTGCACGGGCTTTCCAGGAACAGGCTCAATCTCCTTGATCCTGCCATCGGCCCGGAGCGCCATCATCTCTCGGGCGAAGTAGGCGCCAAGGATCGCCGCGTTGAACGAGCAGAGATATTCCTGATCAAACTGGGCCTGACCTACGTCCTCGCCATACAGCGCGACATACTCGGCCAAGGACTCGGAAAGCTGTTCCGGGCTCAGCGCGCCCGTGTCGTGAACCGTCGAAACCTCAGCAAACCACTTGGGATTTGCCTTTGCCATGTCCAGCATGGCCTTGGCGTGGTTTCGGCCACGCGGCGTGGTGATGAACGTGGCCCAGCCATCGTTCTCCTCCACCATCGGGCGGATATAGCCCCAAGACGAGGGATTGGAGAGCGCAAACTCCGAAAACACAACGCCAGCAACGCCAGCACCAACAAGACCATCGTAACGGTCAGATCCAATAACCTGCCATGTCGATCCGTTCTTGAAGCGAATAAACATCTCGTTGTCATTGGTGCTTTGCCGCAGAGCAACCGGGAAGGCCTCGTCTATTCTGCGCTTGCCCGTATGAGGGCTGACCGCCGTCCACACCGCCTTGCGAGCTTGGGCGAACTCAGGCAGGCAGTGCCAATACGACGCGACGCGCTCATGAGCCGCGATCGCGGTACGATGCAAAGCCACATCGTCTTTGCCCCAGCGGCGATGGGCGATCTCGATAGCCCGCTTGCCACCCCGCTCCAGGTAATTCCACAACGGGCGCTGGTAATGCCGAGGCGTCCAGCCATTCGGCAGGCTAATCCGCAAAGCGCTTGATCTCGACGATCAGTGCGCCGCCGCCCTCGCCTGTCACTTGCATCGGCAGGACTCGTCCAAGGAGGCCCGCAAATGCCTTGGGCTCATTCTTCGCAAGGAACTTGCAATAGCCGGTCAGCTTGCCCTTGCCCTGCATGTCCTCACCAACAGCCTCAGCAGCCTTGATGATCGCGTCTTTGAGCAGCGCCGTCGTCTTGTTCGGGCTACCCTTTTTCCGCCCGGCTCCGGCGCGCTTCCCTCCGACGCTTGATAAAACTTGATTGTTTTTCAAATCGGCTCAGGCGGTTTGAGCGCCTGCCTCCGGTTACTTGATGATGGTGTCCCTGAGAGTGTCGATCGCGAGCTGCTGTTCAGGAGTTCGCGGCGTGTCGTCGATGATGGTGTAGGGCAGGACTACGAAGCGGTCGGGCCCCCGTGTGGCGACTGGGCCTTCCTGCGGTTGGCGCGCAACGACCTTGGCAACCATGTCAGATGCGATCGGGGCGGCCTTACCTGGCTTCCCCATCATGTGGGCCGTGCAGGCCTCAACATGAGCCTGGACGGCCTTGGCGAAAGCCTCAGGGGGGCCAGAGAGGCTGAGCGGGATCTGCATCATTCTCTTGGGTCCTTTGGCTTCAAAGCAGCGCGTCTCAAAGAGCTGGCGCTAGTTCGTTCCGGCCTGCCGGTGCGCGATTACCCACGACATCTCGCGCCGAGGTTGAGCGACGCTTCGTCTTCATTCATACTTTGGAGGCGGCGATATCCGCTGAACGTGGGCCGAGAATGGAAGGCGTCTCGTTGTCGAGTCGACTAGAGAAACGCCAAGCTGCATATCCGCCAGCTTTCCGGGGGTGCCTGCCTCGAAATCGAAACTTATTACGTTCGTTCGACGTACTATCGAGAACCGCGTCTTTGTCGTACTGCGGTACTTTCCTGCGAAAGCCCCCTGCTCGTTGAAGAGCGCAACATCGAAAAGCTTGATTTGCTCTGCGTGCGTGACCTCTTCGGTCAGAGCCGGATAAAAGAGTTGGTCGATAACCGCAGAAGGAAGGAAGCTGTCGTGTAGCGTAGGCTTGAGCAACCATGCCGGCTCCTCAAAGAGCTGCGTTTGTCGTGGTTGAGCCGCCAACCATTTATCTACCCGTGGAGCCAGGTCACTGACGTTCCCACGGGGAAAAATGGGGGAAACTGGGCCAGCTCGAAGATATCAAAGCGACATCAACGGTAGGGCTGGCCTTCACACGGGAGAGGTCCAAGGTTCGATCCCTTGTGCGCCCACCATCCATCCTCCTGAACCCCACCGGTTGCGGACGATCATCGACGGCCTGCGGCCGCCTTTCGGGGGCGGCTGAATCAAAAAAGTCGAAAACAACCCCATGCACAGTAGCCGACGTCAGCCGGATCAAGGGGTTACGTATTTTCCGAATCCAGGCTTGCGCCGTCGGGCAAAACAGGGGCATGATGGCATTGTCGGGGAATATCCCACCTGCCGTCATTGCGAACCACCGGGTCCGCGCGAAGCGCGGCCCGATGACTGGCTCCGCGAAGCAATCCAGAGTCCCTCCGCGGAAAGATTCTGGATTGCTTCGTCGCTGCTGCTCGCAATGACGGAGCGAGGGGCGAGACCGGAAATACCATCTGCGCTTCTGCGCCCCGTTCTGGCCGTTGATCCATGTCAAGGCCTTGCCGTTGAGCTAAGCCGACGCTTCCCCATCGTTTGAAGGGAGGATTTGCAATGAGCATCGCCCGCTCCTTCATTGTTGCTTGCTCACTCCCACTTGCTCTTGTGGTGGCTGGCGCGTTGACCGCCGACGGGGCTTCCGCTCAAGCTGGAGGAGAGAGCGTACAGGGCATGCTGGCCGCACAGATCCGATCGCAGGGATTTGTCTGCGACAAGCCGCTTGCCGCCAGCAAGGATGCGAAGCGCTCCAGACCCGATCACATCGTCTGGGTGCTCAAATGCAGCAACGCGACTTATCGCGTGGGCCGCGCTCCGGATATGGCGGCGACCGTCGAGCCCCTTCGATGACCAGGTAATGCATCTGCGTGTCGGCGGAGGCTGTCGATGGACGACGAGGGATTTGATCAAGAGGGATGGCTAACCCGCATTGGCCATTCCGGGCCGCGGACCCCGACACTTGAAACATTGCGAGCCCTGGTTTTTGCCCACGCGCATGCCATTTCGTATGAGAGCTTGGACATCATGCTCGGTCGCGTTCCCCAACTGGACGTGGCATCCCTTCAGAAAAAGATGATCTACAGCGGCCGCGGCGGTTACTGCTTCGAGCAGAACATGTTGTTCCGGGCCGGCCTCCGCTCGTTGGGTTACAGACTCACCAGCCTCCAAGGACGGGTGGTCCGGGGCCTCGACATCGATGCTCCCCGGCCTGCGATCCACATGCTTCTCATCGTGCATCTGCACGAAGGTGACTACCTGGCGGACGTTGGCTTTGGAAATCTCGCGCCGACCGCTCCCCTCCTCCTTAAGCCTGATGTCGAACAGGACACGCCGCACGAGACGATGCGGTTTATTGATGTCGGCGGCGAACTCACTTTGCAATCGAGGCTTGGAGATCAATGGGCCCACATCTATCGCGTGATTCCCTACCCCCGTTACGACGGTGAGTACGAGATCACGAACTGGTACACGAGCACGCATCCCAGTGCTCCATATCTAAGCAACATGATTGCCGCCCGTCCGGGGCCGGATAGAACGCGCATGACGTTGTTCAATGCCCGCGTGATCGTGCGGCACTCCGATGGCCGATCTGAAAGACGAACACTGGATGGAATAGACCAGTATAGCAGTGTGCTCCGCGAAGAGTTCGGGCTCAACGTGCCGGACGAGGACCTTGCCAAGATGCTGGAAATCGTGGAACGGCGTGGCGCGAAAGGGGCGCCGCATCCATTCTTTTCTTAGGATTGCATGCTGAGGGCGGCCCTTAACCAGGGCGTGTACCCATAAATTCGGGATGTCCGCTTATCCCCCAACAGCGGCGTAGTAGCGGACATAGCACGAGGTCCGAGAAGGGCCAAACGGCGACCTTTCAAAACGCGAAGTTCACTACGTCAGTCAGGTAGTGTCCGAGGACTGCAGGCCAAAGTGCCCCGGATCGGCGGTACAACATCATCAACAAGCCACCTGTCACCACAGCCGCTCCAATATTCCCGAAACCCGTCCACCAGTGATAGGCTCCAAACAAAAGAGACGTTGCGAGAACCAAGGCATAGCCGTCATCCAGATAGCTCTGGAGCAGATGACGCGCACAGCGCCGAAATATGATCTCCTCACTTAAGGCGACTAGCCCAAGACCAAAAAAGATATCGACGACGTGTAGCCAACCTTGCACTTCAGGATATGCCCCGAGCACTGTCGCAGGCAGGACTCCATTAATGGTTCGGCGGATCCACCCACCCAAATAGTGGTCCGCGAGGACAATGCCGACAATCCAGATGGTCACTTCCCATCGCGCTATTCGAAGTGGTTCAAATCGGAAGGCTATCGTCCGCGCAGCAGGTATGGCGCTCAGAACTGCCAAAGCCCCGAGGCGGCCTGCGTAATCCCAAACGATCCATGCCGCCGGATCGGATTGTTGCAGTCTTGCAATTTGCGACACAACCATTGGGAAAAGGGCCGCCGCGAACCAGAGAGGCGTGGGTATCGAGCGAGCCATCATGATGTATCTTTAGCGCGGCTGATTCATTCACTGCAATGCGGCCTGGCGAGCACGAGCAGGTCCGCTTCGGGTCATTTGCAGACGTGACTCGCGCCTCGCTTTATGTCGGTTACGGGCTAGAGCCGGACATCTCGGCGCTCCCTCATTAATCATCGTCTTCGGGAATATATGGCAATTCTTGGAGACGAGCGCGCACCGTAGAGTCATTGCGATCAAAGTCGAGCTCGGGGTGCTCGGCGAATATCTCTTCCGCTCGAACGATGGCTCCTACTTCATCGGCCGCGTGAAGGTTCATGACATGCAGCTTCTCGCCATCGCGTTCCCAGGTGACTTCGTACATCTTCATGCCGGACTGAAACTTGAAAGTCATGATCTTCCTCTCAAGAGTGACGCTAGGCCCCTTATCGACTTGCATTCGGCTCACTTGAGGACATGAGGGAAGTATTTCTCGTCCCACTCGTTGGTCCTAAAATAAACCTTCCCCCACTCAAGCACCCTGTCGCCTTCGCGATAGGCCTCAGTGGCGACTTCAAGTTCTCCGGTAGGGCCCAGATGAAGGTGCTCGTTCTCGATTGTTAGCGCTAGCAGCTTCTGGACGAGGAGGTCACGTCCCTCAGGATTGAGCCACATCTCAAACAGGCCATCGGCAGCCAAATTTAGTGTGATGCGGGGTGGTGCCATGAGGTTTCCTTCCAAGAGCCTGCCATTATCGCTCAAGACTCGGTTCTCTCGCGGGAAACCGACTCTCTCCCCGTATAGTGGAGGCCGCTAAAGGGGAGAGTAACATGAACGTGCCGGAAATCATTCGACAAGCCATCGAAATCGGTGAACGGAACGGCAAGATCACCTTCGACGAATTGAATCAACTGTGTGACAGTCGAGTCCTGGATCCCAAGGACATCGAACGTATTCTCAACGCGGTGAGCGAAGCTGGAATTCGGATTGAAGGAGACTGAGACTCAATTCCAATGCAACGTTGTAGGTCCGCAATGGGTCAAAATCGGAAATACTCTGATTGAGCAGAAAATTTCTGCTTAGACCCCAAAGGCTGACGTCTTCGCGTTTATGAGCACACGCCCTAGAACTGAGGTTCCCGCTTTGCTCGGCTCAGGAAGGTGGGCGCCAAGGACGTTGAGACCGGACACCGCGCCGAAGCCGATCGCGGCCATTATGGGAGTTGGCTGACCACAAGGCCGCAGCGAAGCAATCCAGAATCCCTCCGTGGCAGGATTCTGGATTGCTTCGTCGCTGCGCTCCTCGCAATGACGGCGCGAGGCGCGGGACCGCCTCAAGCAGCCCGCTGCGGCCGCAAGGCCGCGTAGAGACCGACGAGGGTGCCGATGGCGACGAGGCCTGCCGCCAGCAGCACCTGCAATTCGCCGTCGTCGGTCGCCCCGACGGACGACACGAGCCTGGTCACGATGACGAACAGAATGCCTACGGCGGCCGCGGCGCCCGCGCAGAGATAGGCGAGCTCGCGCGTCAGGTTGCGGCCGAGCAGTCCGAGGGCCGTGAAGTACATCGCGCTCGCGTTGGGATGAACGAACAGGGCGACGCGCGCATAAGGGCCGTAGGCGTCGAAGAGGGACTCGCACCGGCTCAGTGCCGCCTTCGAGGCCACCCGCTGCAGGAACGGTCTGAAGAAACGGGCCTGTCCGTAACTCAGGACGGCGCCGACGATGATGGCCAGCCATGCCACGATGAAGACAGGAGCATCCGCCGGCTTCGGATTGAGCGCGACGGACATCAGGATCAGCGCGGTGCCGGGGAAATAGCCGAAATATGGGAACACCGACTCCAGCAGCACGCAGAGGAACATGAAGGCCGGAAACCACCATGACCCGGTTGCACTCTGGACGACGGCGTTCAGGTCGAAGAGGTTCGCCTTGTACATGACGAGGTACATGCACATGGCGAGGCCTGCCAGCGCGTAGAACGGCAACGCTCCCGACAGAAATCGTCTCATCCAACCATCGATCTTTGTTGCGCGGACACGGAGACCATCGATATCAGGACAAGACAAGGGAAACGCATGGCTGATGCTTTAGGCGAATGAGACCGCTCCTGTCGATAGCGCTCTTTGCCACGCGATCCTCGAGCCAGCCGACCGTCCTACTTGCCGCGGTATCGCAGCGCTTCCACCAGCAGCGAGAACGCCGGAGACGGCTGGCGGCGGCTGGCATAGTAGAGATGGTATCCCGAGAACGGCGGACACCAATCCGAGAGCACGCGAATGAGACGGCCCTGTGACAGATAGGGCTGCACATGTCCCTCGGTGAGATAGGCGAGGCCCAGCCCCTTCAGCGCGCCCTCCAGCAGCAGCCCCGCGCTGTTGAACACAAGCTGGCCCTCCACCCGCACATTGAGCTCCCGTCCGTTCTTCTCGAATTCCCAGGCATAGAGACTGCCGCCATGCGTCGGCAGGCGCAGATTGAGGCAGTTGTGCTGGGTCAGATCCTGCGGCGTCTTCGGCCGCTTGCGTTCGGCAAAGTAGGACGGCGACCCGACGACCGCCATCCGGAGATCCGGGCTGACGCGCACCGCGATCATGTCCTTGGCGACGAGCTCGCCGGGACGGATGCCCGCATCGACCTGCTGTGCGACGATGTTGGTGAGCCCGTAGTCGATGATGATCTCGACGTTGATGTCGGGGTATTTCGGCAGGACCTTTCCGAGCGCCGGCAGCAGGATTTCACTGGCGGCATATTCCGTCGCCGTCAGCCGGACGGTTCCGGCAGGCTTTTCGCGAAACTCGCCGAGGGCAGCGAGATCGTTGTCCATCTCGGTGAATTTGGGGCCGATGCTCTGGAACAGACGCTCGCCGGCCTGTGTCGGCGTGACGCTCCGCGTCGTTCGGTTGAGCAGCCGGACACCGAGCCGCTCCTCCAGATTGCGGATGATCTGGCTCAGTGCGGACTGCGTCATGCCGAGCTTCGCGGCGGCGCGCGTGAAGTTGCGCTCCCGCGCGACGGCCAGGAAGGCAAGAAGGTCGCTCGCGTCGTCCCGGTGCATTGATTAGCCGTCCTAATAAGCGCATTCGAAATCTATCATCTAATCACGGGCCGGCGAAGGTCCTAGGTTCGGGGCAGCCATTCAAGCGCGATGAGATCAAGACGAAGCGTCATCGCGCTTTGGGTTGTTGTTTGAGCACGATCTTTCCGGAAAACCGCTACGCACGTTTCCGGATCATGCCTTGGGAGCCCTGAATCAGCATGCCGGTTACAGCCGTGCAGCCCGCCGCCTCGCTTCGCGTCTCAGCGGCGTTGCTGCCGATCATGGCGGCGGTGTTCCTCGCCTTCCTCGTCATTGGCGTCGCGATGCCGGTGTTGCCGCTCCACGTGCACGACGGATTGGGCTTCAGCACCTTCGTGGTCGGCCTCGTCGCCGGCAGCCAGTTCGCAGCCTCCCTGGTGTCGCGGCCGTGGGCCGGTCATTTCTCGGATCGACGCGGAGCGAAGCGCGCTGTCATCGCCGGCCTCGTCGCGGCCGCAGCGTCCGGGTTGCTGTACCTGCTCTCGCTCGACTTCACAGAAGCTCCGCTGGCCTCGGTGACCATTCTTCTGCTGGGCCGTGGTCTGCTCGGCGCCGCCGAGAGTTTTATCATCACGGCCGCAGTCGGCTGGGGGCTGGCACTGGTCGACAGCGGCAACACCGGCAAGGTCATCGCCTGGGTCGGCTCTGCCATGTTCGCAGCCTTCGCCATCGGTGCGCCCGCAGGCGCCGCGCTCTACGCCGCCTATGGCTTTGCGGCGATCGCGTCCGCGACGATTGCGGCGCCGCTGCTGGCGCTGCTGTTCGTTGCGCAGGTTCCCGCGGTGGCGCCGGTGCAGCAGGTGCGCCTGTCGTTCGCCAAGGTGCTCGGCGCCGTCTGGGTGCCGGGTTTCGGATCGGCCCTCGGCAGCGTCGGCTTCGGTGCGGTGACGACGTTCGTGACCTTGCTGTTCGCCAATCGGGGATGGGCCAATGGATGGCTGGCTTACACGGCCTATGCCGTCGCCTTCATTCTGGCGCGCGTGTTCTTCAGTCATCTCGCCGATACGATCGGCGGCGCCAGGGTCGCACTGCTCTGTGCCCTGATCGAAGCCGCCGGACAGACCCTGATCTGGCTCGCGACACGACCCGAGATGGCGCTGGCCGGCGCCGCACTCACCGGCTTCGGCTTCTCGCTGATCTATCCCGGCTTCGGCGTCGAGGCGGTGCGTAGGGTGCCCGCGCAGAGCCGCGGCCTCGCGATGGGCGCCTACACCGCCTTTCTCGACCTCGCCCAGGGGATCGCCAGCCCCGCGCTTGGATTGATCGCGACGGGCGCGAGGCTGAACCTGCTGTTTCTCGCGAGCGCCCTCACCGTGCTCTGCGCCGCACTGGTCGCCTGGTGGCTGCTCGCACATCCGTTCACCGTCGAAGGACATCCGCAATGAGAGCGCTCGCACCCACCTTGTTGTCGTTCTGGCTGGTCGCCGGCGGCCCCGCCGCCGCTGATACGGCAGCCATCACAGGAGCAAATCCCATGTCGACATCGGAAGACATCCGCGCCGTTGCGCCGGCGCTCGAAGCCTACGCGCAGAAATTCGTCATCGGCGATCTCTGGAAGCGACCTGGACTTTCGCCGCGAGACCGCAGCATCGTCACGGTCGCGGCGCTGATCGCGCGCAACCAGACCGTGGAGCTGCCGGACTATCTCGCCCGCGCGCTCGATAACGGTGTGAAGCCGTCGGAGATCTCGGAGATCATCACGCACCTCGCCTTCTACACCGGCTGGGCGAACGCGGTGAATGCGATCCCGGCGGCGCGGGATGTCTTCAGGAGCCGCAACATCGGGGCCGACCAGCTTCCGCCAGAATCAGCACCGCAACTGCCGCTCGACGAAGCCGCCGAGACGCAGCGGGCGACCCGCGTCGGCGAGCAGTTCGGGCAGATCACGCCGAGCCTCGTCCAGTACACCACCGACGTGCTGTTCCGCGATCTCTGGCTGAGGCCGGCGCTGGCGCCACGCGACCGGAGCCTCGTCACCGTGAGCGCGCTCATCGCGACAGGTCAGGTCGCACAGATCACCTATCATTTGAACCGCGCGATGGATAACGGGTTGACGCGGGAGGAAGCCGGCGAGGTGCTCGGCCATCTCGCCTTCTACGCCGGATGGCCCAACGCATTTTCCGCGGCGCCCGTCGTCAAGGACGTCATCGACAAGCGACCGCGCTGAGACGCGCCGTGATCAGGCGCAGGGACATCCTCATTGGCGGCAGCGCCGCCGCTGTCATCGGAATTCGCCACGTGCAGACGCGCGCGCCGGAAGCACAGGAGATTCAAATGGACATCGACATCAAGCGAAACGGATCGCGCCCGTCCCAGAAGGGATCGCAAGACTGGTTCACCGGCACGGTGCGCGTCGATCCGCTATTCCAGGCGCCCGACCCGGCGCGGGTGGGCGCGGGCCAGGTCACCTTCGAGCCGGGCGCCCGCACCGCCTGGCACACCCATCCGCTCGGGCAGACGCTGATCGTCACCGCGGGATTGGGATGGGTTCAGCGGGAAGGCGGACCGATCGAGGAGATCCGGCCCGGCGACGTCGTATGGTTTCCGCCGGGACTGAAGCACTGGCACGGCGCCTCGCCGACGACGGCGATGACTCACATTGCCATCCAGGAATCTTCCGGCGGCAGGACCGTGGACTGGATGGAGAAAGTGAGCGACGAACAGTATCGGAAGTGATGCGCGCTCGCTGTAGAATGCGTTCCGAAACATCCGGAGAAGCAGCACATGGCGATCGTATTCATCACCGGCAGCACCGACGGGCTCGGCCGGGCGGCGGCACAATCGCTCGTTGACCAGGGTCATCGCGTGGTGCTGCACGCGCGATCGGCGGGCCGCGCAAAGGAGATCGGCGAGCTTGCATCGCATGCCGCCGGGATCGTGGTCGGCGATCTCAAGAGTGCCGCGGATGTGCGGCGCATCGCGGATCAGATCAACGCGATCGGACGCATGGATGCGATCATCCACAATGCCGGCGTCTATGCGCGGCCGGACCGCGGCGCGACGCCGGAAGGACATGCCGATACGCTGGCGATCAACACGCTTGCGCCGTACATGCTGACCGCCTTGATCGAGCGGCCCGACCGGCTGGTGTATCTCAGCAGCGGATTGCACAGGGGTGGCGAAGGCTCGCTCGACGACCTCGATTGGACCAAGAGGCCTTGGGATGCATCCAAAGCCTACGCCGAGAGCAAGCTGCACGCCGTCGCACTGGCTTTCGCGCTGGCAAGACGCTGGCCCAAGGTCCTCTGCAACGCCGTCGATCCCGGCTGGGCACGCACGAAGATGGGTGGCTCCGGCGCCCCGGTCGATATCGACACCGGACAACGGACCCAGACCTGGCTCGCCGCAAGCGCGGACCCCGCCGCCCTGGTCAGCGGACGCTACTGGCATCAGCTCCAGCAGCAGCCACCGGCCCGCGAGGCCGCCGATCCGGATTTTCAGGACGAGCTCATCGAACAGTTGCGCGGGCTGACCGGCGTCGCGCTGCCGCAGGCCTAGGTCGCTATGCGATCGAGAGAATCTCGACCTCCTGCGCGCCTGAACCGACGACGTCGCCGACCGCCTTGCCCATCAGCGACCGCGCGACCGGCGCGACGAACGAGATCGAGCCGGCCTTCGGATCGGCTTCGTCCTCGCCGACGATGCGATAGGTCTGCACGCGGCCATCGGCGCGGCTGAAGGTGACGGTGCTGCCGAAGGCGACCGTATCGTTTGAGTCGGGCTTGGCAACGAGCTGCGCCGTGCGCAGCCGCTCGGTCAGATAGCGGGCGTCACGCAAGGGCACCGCCGATTGCCGGCGCTTCTCATTGACGTCCTCGATGGCCTGCGCGGCCTCATAGGCCGCGCGCGCGTCCTGAAGCTGCGACTGCAACGCCTGCAGGCCGGCTTCCGTCACGAGGTTCGGATGCGGCGAGATCGGGCGATCCGGCAACAACGTCTCGGAGGCGGTCTCGGCGCTTTCTTCTTTGGTAAAGGCGACGCTCAACTCGAAAATCCCATCGAACTGTTGGGGGGCACCAGTCGTGCCTTCAGGCCGCGATCTCCTGGCAAGGAACCGCGCGAGGGCGCCGCTGGTGATTTACAGGACTATATCTCAAGTTCGACGAAACGACGGAGCTTGAACACGAGATCCGGCAGGGCCTGGCGGAACCGGGTCGCGTTCTGGAAGCTGGTCGAGAACGGCGCGAAGGTGATCATCGCGTTCCAGTGCCGGTAACCGTAGACCGTGACCGAGGCGCCGGTGGCCGGAAAGTCCTCCATCTTGCGCAGCTCGCCGAGCACGAGATCGGCAATGGCCTCGGCCGGCAGCAGCCGCTTGCCGTCCGGTGTCGTGGCGATTTTTGCAGGCCGTTCGACCGGTGGAGCTGCCGGCACCGTGCTGGGCGCATCCACGCTCTTGAGCGGCGGCGCTTCCGGAACGGGCGGCTTGATCGGCTCAACCCCCTTCGGCGGGGCGGTCGGCGGAACCTCCGCAAGCGGCGGCGGCGTGACACTGTCCGCGCGCTTGTTGCCTCCCAGGATGCTGCTGATCATGGCCACAAGGCCAGCATCCCTCACGTCGTCGCTCATTACTCCCCCCGGGCTTCGGCCTACTCTAGCACCGCTCGCATAGACCACCACAAGGGATGTATCGCCCGATTCCACCAGGCGACGCCCCACTTTCATCGGCGCGGCAGCGCGACGCCTCGTCGCGCCGGGCCGCCGCGCGATCGCTCACTGCTTCTCGAACGGAATATATTGCTGGTACTGCTTCGGCACCGAACTGCGGTAGCGCGCCGGCACGGTGCCGGTGTCGACGGAATGGTCGATCTCCTGCTGCCGCGTCATCTTCTTCTTCGCCGGCTTCTTCGACGCGCTCTTCTTGGAGTCGGATTGCTGGCCGGAACTGTCGGTGGTTGCGGCCGGCGCAGCCGTCGTTGTTGCCGGCGCGGCTGTCGTCGTCGCCGGTGCGGCCGTGGTCGTTGCCGGCGCAGCATTTGTCGTCGCGGGCGCCGCGGCGGGCGCGCTTTGGGCCAGCGCGAGCGGTGTCTGCATGAGAAGCGCCAGCGCTGCTGTCGCAGCCAGCAAATATGACCTTTGCATCAAAACCTCCAAAATGACCTGATCCGAATGAGACGAGCCTCGATGAGACGAAGACCCGGGATCGGCGCATGCAAGTCTGCGCAAGTTAGGCTCGAACCCGGCCGCCAACTGTGGCCGAGATCACATAGTTCGCCGCAGCTTGGCTCATCATAGGCGCATGTCGAACGCCGTGCCCAGCGCGGACACCAAGACGAGCACGACAAAGTGTCGGGCAAATCCGGAACACGCAGACCGAGCTGGTGTTCCACATCCTACCCTTCTTGCATCCGTTCTCGACAGGAGACTGAAATGCGTCGCACGATCCTCACTCTCGCATCACTTGCAGCCTTGATGGCCGCAATCGCGCCGGCGGCCCAGGCCCACCCTTCAAACGACAGATATTGCCTGCAGGGCCGCATCTGGGGCTATCCCGGCAACTGCCAGTTCTCGAGCTATCAGCAATGTCAGGCAAGCGCCTCCGGCACGTCGGCCTATTGCGGCATCAATCCGCGCTACGCGTACTCGCAGCAGCGCTATTACTGACTTTCGTTGTGGCGGCGTGGGCATGACTCACGCCGCCACAATTTTTACGTGAAGACGATGCGCTTCGCCGACGGCACGGCGAACCGACACGACGCGAAGCGGCGCGCTCTCATCGATGACGAGAATGTTATCCGTCATCGCTTCGGGAAAAATTTGCAAAGCGCGGCCGCAGCTTGCTCGCAGGCGCCCTCCTCCGGAACAACAGCAATCGCGCACAGTGTGTGAAGCTGCGGCTTGTGGCGCCGGATTCCCTGATCTAGCTTCGCCTGCATATTATGTTGCGAACAACTTTAGCTTTATTCGATTTCCAGCGCGATATTTCATGGAGGTGATTTCAATGAGCAATCGACATGCTGTTACTCCGCGCGGATTGAACGTCCCGCGTTCCGCACTTTCCCAGGGCCGCTTCGGCCGCATGTTCCGCAACCTCGCGCCGGCAACATTCGGCGTGAGCCCTTCCGACAATGTCGCTAACCTTTCGGCGCTTGCCGACAAGATGGTCGCCGGGTTCGATCCGCCGAAGGACGGACCGGACGCGGAGGAGAGCGGCATTCCCGCGCTCTACACCTATCTCGGCCAGTTCGTCGATCACGACATCACCTTCGATCCCGTCAGCTCGCTGACCAAGCAGCAGGATCCCGACGGGCTCGTCGATTTCCGCACGCCGTCGTTCGACCTGGACAATCTCTACGGCCGCGGCCCGAACGACCAGCCCTACATGTATGACGGCATCAAGCTCCGCCTCGGCGACAAGCTGACGGGCCCGGGCGTGCCCGACAGCAGCGACCTGCCGCGCTTCAAGGGCCGCGCGCTGATCGGCGACCCCCGCAACGACGAGAACAGCATCGTCTCGCAGTTCCAGGGCCTGATGCTGCGCTTCCACAACCGCATGGTCGACGACAATGACAGCCTGTCGTTCGAAGAGGTGCAGCAGCGCGTCCGCTTCCACTATCAATACGTGGTGCTGAACGACTTCCTGCCGCGCATCGTCAACGCCGACGTGCTGGACGCGCTGAAGACCGCAGGTCAATACGACCGCAGCAAGCTCGCCTATTACCACTGGAAGACCTATCCGTTCATGCCGGTGGAGTTCTCGGTCGCGGCCTACCGGCTCGGGCACTCCATGATCCGCCCCGGCTACCGGCTGAACGACGACGACAAGATGCTGCTGCAGATCTTCCCCGATCCGCACAATCCCGACACGAACGCGCTGACCGGCTTCCGCGCCATGGGCCCGGGACGCGCGATGGACTGGGGCCGCTTCATCGATCTCGACACGCGCCCCTACGGTGTCGAGGACGACGACACCAATCCCGACAACAAGCGGCGACTGCAATTCGCCTATCGCATCGATGCCTCGCTGGTGGATCCGCTGCGCAAGCTGCCGCCCGAAGTCGCATCCAACCCGGCCTCGCTGGCGCTGCGCAATCTCGAGCGCAGCTGGCGGCTCGGCCTGCCCTCGGGCCAGGACGTCGCCAGAGCGATGAACGTGACGCCGCTGACCGACGATCAGATCATCATCGGCAAGGCCGTCGACGAGCCCGGCGCGGGCGATCCGCAGACCAAGATCGCGACCATCGCCAACGGCGTGTTCGCAGACAATTGCCCGCTCTGGACCTACATCCTGGCCGAGGCCGCGCAGTTCAGGGCCGACGTCCCGATCCCCGTCACCGGCGGCCCCGCCACCGTCAAGACGCCGCAGCTCGGCCCCGTCGGCGGGCGCATCGTCGCCGAGGTCTTCCTCGGCATGATGTTCGGCGACAATTCCTCCGTGCTGTCGCTCGACCCGCAATGGACCCCGGTGACCGGCTCCAACTTCGCGCTGAAGGACCTCGTCGCCAACGCGCTCGGCCAGGGCGATCCGCTGCACTGAGGGCGCGATAGCCGACGACGCAAGGCCGCCCGCGCTCCCGGGCGGCCTTTTGTTCAATGCGCGGCCACCAATCCGCTCTCCGCGAGCCGCTCCGCGAACCAGAGCGACAGCGGCTGATCGACGATGCCGCTGACATAGACCTCCGACATCGTCACATGCTGCTTGTCCAGCACCAGCAGCACGCCGATCCAGAAGGGAAACCAGACATGCACGTCGGTCAGCGCCCTCAGCTTGTGCTGGTCGTGCTCGAGCGGCGTGTGATTGCTCGCCTTGCGGATGTCCACGGCGAGCAGATTGTTCGGAATCTCGCGCTGGTGCACGACGACATCGGGATAGATCGACTTGCCGAGATGATCGTCGGTCGAGATGATGGTGCCGTGCGGCAGGTGCAGCGTGCGTTCGCCGAGCCGGTCGTAATTGCAGTCGACGGCCCAGCCCGAGAACTGCCGCTCCAGATAGACGGCGAAGCGGTGCGTGACCGCGCGCTCGCCGATGTCCTTCTCGAACAGGAATCCTTCGTGGGCGTAGAAGTCCCGGAGCGCCGCGATCACCTTGCTCAGCTCGGTCTGCATTTTGCCTCCGGGCTTCTCGGCGCTCCGTTTCACGTTCGTAAGTAGCCCGGATGGAGCGTAGCGCAATCCGGGTTACAAGAGGGCCGGAATTCGCGGCGCAGCCGGCCAGACTTACATCTGGACTTCGATCAGCCGCGGCCCCGGCTCGGCGACGGCCTCGGCCAGCGCCTTGTTGAACTCCTCGGCATTGGTGACGGCGCGGCCGGGCACGCCCATGCCCTTGGCGAGCGCGACGAAATCCAGCGTCGGGCGGTCGAGGCGGAGCATGTCGTTGGCGCGCTGGCCGGGCTCGCCGGCGCCGACATTGTCGAACTCGCCGCGCAGGATCTGGTAGATGCGGTTGGCGAACACGATGGTGACGATATTGAGGTTCTCGCGGGCCTGGGTCCACAGCGACTGGATCGTGTACATCGCGCTGCCGTCGCCGACCATGGTGATGACCTTGCGGTCGGGGCAGGCGATCGCCGCGCCGATCGAGAGCGGGGTCGAGAAGCCGATCGAGCCGCCCATGTTCTGCAGCCAGTCGTGCGGCGCCGCCGCCGCCGTCGGCGGGAAGAAGCCGCGGCCGGTGGTCAGGGACTCATCCACCATGATCGCGTTCTCGGGGATCGCACAGGCGATCGCCTGCGCGATCGAGGCGAAGGTGAGCGCGCCGGTCGGCTTGACCAGCTCCTGCAGCGCCTGAGGCTTGACGTCCCTGGCGCTCGCCTTCACGGCGCCGGCGAGCGCTTCCAGCGCGGCGACCGAGTTCTCGCCCCAGGAGGTCATGCGATGGACGTCGCAGCCCTCGGGCTTGAGCATGCTCGGCTTGTTCGGATAGGCGAAGAACGCGACGGGATCGTCGGACTCGACCAGCACGATGTGACGGAACTTCGCCAGCATCGGCAGCGCGTTCTCGATGACGTAGTGGATGCGGTCGATCGAGTAGCGGCCGCGGCCGCGCGCCATTTTCGGGCGGAAGGTCGGGCCCATCACGGTGCAGCCGGTCTTGGCGGCGATGCGCTCGGCCAGCGCCAGGCCCTGCTCGCTCAGCGCGCTGCCGGTCATCAAGAGCAGCGTGCCCTCGCCGTCGCCGTGCAGGATCCTGGCGGCCCGCTCGACCGCCTGCGGCGAATAGCTGGCGCGCTGCTGCTCGGCCGGCACCTCGGCGATGCCGTCGGCCTCGTTCCAGGCGGTGTCGGCGGGCAGGATCAGCGTCGCGATCTGCCCCGGCGCGCTCTTGGCGGCGGCGATCGCCGCGGCGCCGTCGGCCGCAACCGATTTGGAGTTCGGCGAGGTCCGGACCCAGGACGACATCGGCCGGGCCAGGCCCTCGATGTCGGAGGTCAGCGGCGCGTTGTAGTCGATGTGGTAGACGGCATGCTGGCCGACGATGTTGACGATGCCGGAATTCGCCTTCTTGGCGTTGTGCAGATTGGCAAGGCCGTTGGCGAGGCCGGGGCCGAGATGCAGCAGGGTCGAGGCCGGCGTGCCCTTCATGCGGTAATAGCCGTCGGCCGCGCCCGTCACCACGCCCTCGAACAGGCCGAGCACGCAGCGCATGCCCGGCACGCGGTCGAGCGCTGCGACAAAATGCATCTCGGAGGTGCCTGGGTTGGTGAAGCAGACGTCCACCCCGCCCTTGACCATCGTCCGCACCAGGCTTTCCGCACCGTTCATTCTGTCTGCTCCCGCAACCGGCGATTTCCAGTGATCCGTCCGATCAATCATTGTTCGCCGCCCCGGTCAAAGCAATAGCGGCCATTGCGGCCCTGCCCCGCAGGACGACACGCTGGTTTGGATAACGCCCCGTTCCGATTGGATCGGAACGGGGCGTTAGATTCCTGTTTTGACGCGTTTTCTTTATGCGAACCGGCATCCACTTCGCTCGAAAACGCTCTGATTGCTTTCCGGCAAATTGGCGCGGTTGCCGATTTGGTAACGGCAATCGTTAAGCATGGCGCCCCTCACGGGGCCGTGGCTTGCGAAAAGCCCGCGAATGTGGCCTCTGGCCGTGTTGAAAGAGATTTTTTGCTGGGGGTTACAATGATCCGGTTTTTTGCCGCACCGATTGCCGCCATCGCGCTCCTGACCGCCACGGCCGGCGGCGCCTTCGCCGAGGAGTTCGACTCCCGCGACATCATGGGCGGTGGCCCGAACTTCTTCCGCGGTGGCTCCAGCCCGATCCCCCGCACCACGGTCATGTACAACGGCAGTTACGCCCCCGGGACGATCGTGGTGAACACCTCGGAGCGTCGCTTGTATCTGGTGCTCCAGAACGGCCAGGCGCTGCGCTACGGCATCGGCGTCGGCCGCGACGGCTTCCGCTGGGGCGGGGTGCACAAGATCACCGCCAAGAAGGAATGGCCGGATTGGACGCCGCCCTCGCAGATGCTGGCCCGGCGGCCCGATTTGCCGCGCCACATGAGGGGCGGCATCGAGAATCCGCTCGGCGCGCGCGCGATGTATCTCGGCTCGACACTCTACCGCATCCACGGCTCCAACGAGCCGGAGACGATCGGCCAGGCGGTCTCGTCCGGCTGCTTCCGCATGACCAACGACGACGTCACCGACCTCTACGGCCGCGTCAGGGTCGGCACCACCGTGGTGGTGCTCAACAACTAGAGCCGCACCGACGGTGCGCTCCCTCCCCCGCGAGCGGGTCGCGACGAGCTTCGCTCGCGCTGGGAGGGTTGGGGAGAGGGTCTCGCCGCAACGGGACAATCCCCCTAGAGGAAAGAACCCTCACCCGCCGCTACGCGGCGACCTCTCCCGCAAGCGGGAGAGGTTGAGCGGACCGCGACAGATGGCAGGAACCCGCAGGGCGCGTGAATATGCGGACTTGTGTGCGCGGCGCGAATACGGCAGCGTTGCGTAACGATGAGCGCATTCAATCCGCCCTCGGCTGCCGTCCGTTTCGCCCTGCTGGCGTTCACCGCGCTCACATGTGTGCCTGACACCGCTACCATCGCCATCGCGGGCGAATTGTCCGCGATCGCCTCGCGCCAGCGTGCCGAGAAGAAGAGCTTCACCGACGGCGAAATCGTCGAGGGTTTTCTCAAGACCGCATTCGGCGCCGAATACCATCTCGCCGGCCGCGTCGACCGCATCCGCAAATTCGACGGGCCGGTGCGCGTGTTCGCCGAGAGCGACCGCGCCGACCGCAAGACCCAATTGGCAAAGGTCGTCGCCGACATCGCCGCCCGCGTGCAGCATCTCGACATCACCATGACCACGACCAGCGAAGCGGCGAACGTGCGGGTCAAGCTGGTGCGCGACCGCGACCTGTTCCGCACCATCGCGAGCTTCTACGGCGTGGACAAGGCGCGCGAGATCCGCACCTCGCTCGATCCGCAATGCCTGTCCGGCTTCCGCAAGAACGACAATTTCGAGATCGAGCATTCCGACGTCATCCTGACCGTCGACAATGGCGATTTCACCTTCCTCGACTGCGCCTATGAGGAGCTGCTGCAATCGCTCGGGCCGATCAACGACACCACGAGCGTGCCGTGGACGATGTTCAACGACAACGTCTCGATGGGCTATTTCGACGTCTACGACCAGTACATCCTCAACCTGCTCTACGACCCCCGCATCAAGCCCGGCATGACCGTGCCGGAGGTCAAGGCCGTGCTGCCCGTCGTGCTCGCGGATGTGCGGGCGTGGGTGAAGCGGGTGAACGATCTGAAGGAATAGGTCGCTCTCCCCTTGTGGGAGCAGGTGGCTCGCTTCCCCGCAACTCTTAAGAATCTTTTCAGAACGGCGCCATGACTTCCCGCCCGCGCGGGCGCAGGCTTGCGGCTATCCGGCTGCGAAAATGCGACCGCCCATTGCGGCCCGCACAGCCGTGACACCAGAAACAATCAGCCACTGACAAGGACACGTGTGATGACACTCGCACTCAACGACATCGCACCGGATTTCGAGGCGCAGACGACTGAGGGCACGATCCGCTTCCACGACTGGATCGGCGACTCCTGGGCGGTGCTGTTCTCGCATCCGAAGGACTTTACGCCGGTTTGCACCACCGAGCTCGGCTACATGGCGAAGATCAAGCCGGAGTTCGACAGGCGCGGCGTCAAGATCATCGGCCTGTCGGTCGATCCGATCGACCGTCACGCCGGCTGGGCCGCCGACATCGCGGAGACGCAAGGCACCGCGCCGAACTTTCCGATGATCGGCGACGTCGATTTCAACGTCTCGAAGCTGTACGGCATGCTGCCGGCCGCGATCTCCGGCGATCCGCTGAAGCGAACGGCGGCCGACAACCAGACCGTCCGCAACGTGTTCGTGATCGGGCCGGACAAGAAGGTGAAGCTGGTCCTGATGTATCCGATGACCACGGGCCGCAACTTCGACGAGGTGCTGCGTGTGATCGACTCGCTGCAGATGACGGCGAAGCACAAGGTGGCGACGCCGGTGAACTGGAAGAACGGCGAGGACGTCATCATCGCCGGCTCGGTGTCCGACGAGGACGCGAAGAAGCAGTATCCGGAAGGCTGGAAGTCGCCCAAGCCCTACATCCGCATCGTGCCGCAGCCGCGCTGAGGCGGCTGCCGCCAAATCCGGGCCGGCTCTCCCCGGGGCCGGCCTGGGTGGTTTTGGCGAGTCGCCGTAGGATGGGTAGAGCGAAAGCGAAACCCATCAGGCTGTATCGACGGCGACGAAGGTGATGGGTTTCGCTGCGCTCTACCCATCCTACCCGTTCATCACCCGTCCTACTGCACGAGATCGGCGACGGTGGACGCGGCCTTCAGCCCCGTGCCGGTGAGGACCGCGACCGTGGTCTCGTTGGCCTTGATGGCCCCGCTGGCCGAGAGTTTCTCGAGCGCCGCGGCCGCGCTGGCGCTGGTGGGCTCGGCGAACAGGCCTTGTCGCGCGAGGCGGCGCAGCGCGGCGACGATCTCGTCCTCGGTGAGCGCGACGGTGCCGCCGCCGCTCTCGCGCAAGGCGGCGATGATCTCGCGCAGGCGCAGCGGGGCCTTGATCGCGGTGCCCTCGGCAATGGTCTTGCTCACCTCGCGCGCGACAGGCGTGTCGACGCCGGCCTTGAAGCTGGCATCGATCGGCGAACAGTTCAGCGGCTGCGCCGCGAACAGGCGCGGCAGCTTTGCGATCTGCCCGGCCTTCAACAACTCGCGGAAGCCGAAGGCGCAACCGAGCAGGCTGCTGCCGGCGCCGACGGGAACGATGACGTTGTCGGGCGCGCGAAAACCGAGGTCTTCCCAGATTTCATAGGCGAACGATTTGGTGCCTTCGAGGAAGAACGGCTGCCAATTGTGGCTGGCATAAAACGTCTGGCTCGACTGGCGGATGGCCTCGGCCTCCGACTCCTCGCGCGGCCCCTCGACGAGCTGCACCTCGGCGCCATAGGCGCGGACCTGCGCGATCTTGGCCGGCGAGGTCGAGGCCGGCGCCAGGATCTTCACGCGCATGCCGCCGGACGCGCCAAGCCCCGCCATGGACGAGCCGCCATTGCCGGACGAGTCCTCCAGGATGGCGTTGACGCCGATCTGCCGGAGGAACGACAGCATCACCGCCGAGCCGCGGTCCTTGAAGCTGCCGGTCGGGTTGAACCATTCGAGCTTGAAGAACGGGCGCAGGTCGCCCCAACCCTGCTGCACCAGCGGCGTGCAGCCGACCCCGAGCGAAATCGGATCCTTGATCTCGACCGGCAGCGCCGCCCGGTAGCGCCAGAGTGACCGCGTCCGGCTATCGATGTCCTCGCGCGAGATCCCGGCCCCCGGTGTCACCAGCAGCGGCGTGCGCTCGTCCGAGCACCAGCGCGGCTGGTCCAGCGGATAGAGCTTTCCATTGCGGGGGTCGATGTAGCTGGCGGCAGGCATTGGGGTTCTCCGGGGTAATCCGTCCGATATGTCCGAATATGCCGGTTTTATCCAGTCGCCTGTTTCGAGGGGATAGAGGCACCCCTTCAAAAATTCAAACGATTACATAGATATAGGGCACATTCCGGCGCCGTTCGTCCATCCGGACGAGCTGGAAGGCGGTCCTGGCCGCCCCGCACGATTAACTTGTCTGTCGTGCCTCGCCGCTACAATATCTTGGATTGAGCTTGCGTCGCCGGTGCTCGGCATTGGCGGTGCAGGTGAGCCAGGCCCGTCCAAGCGGCGGGCCGTTGGCTTTTTGGGAGCCTGGACATGAGCCGCGCGAACCGTACCGACCACATCCGCCTCACCTCCCATCCGGAGCCAGGCCGGAAGGCCGCCTTCCCGATCCATTGGGGCGCCGCGGATGCCCGCGCCCGCGGACCGATCATCGGCACGGTGTCGCGCGCCGGGGATCGCAACGTGATCGGCAGCCATGGCGGCTCGTATGCAATGTACCGGGCACTCGCGGTGTCCGCCGGCGCGCTCGATCCCATCAGGCGCCCCGACCTCACCAACACGTTCCCGGCCGCGACCATCGGCCCGTTCGAGCAGTGGCGCGATCCCGCAAAGATCGTGGCGCTCGATCCCTGGGGCCATCTGGTCGCGGAGAATTTCGGCAAGGACATCGCCGAGGGCGTCGACATCCGCCCGAGCATCGCCGTGACGCGCGCGCGGCTCGATCTGCCTGAGATCCGCGAGGCGCTGGCCGCCAAGCGGCTGCGTGCCGACGGCGAGGTCGTGCATGTCAATGGCAGCGTCTCGGTGGTGAAGATCGCGATCGATCCGGTCTGGTACCTGCCCGGCCTTGCCGAGCGGTTCGGGACCAACGAGAACGAGCTGCGCCGCACGCTGTTCGAGCAGACCGCCGGCATGTTCCCCGAGCTCGTGACCCGGCCGGACCTGAAGGTGTTCCTGCCGCCGATCGGCGGCACCACCGTCTACATGTTCGGCGATGTGACAAAACTGCCGGACCATCGCACCAAGATCACCTGCCGCGTGCACGACGAGTGCAACGGGTCCGACGTGTTCGGCTCCGACATCTGCACCTGCCGGCCGTATCTGATTCACGGCATCGAGGAATCCGCGCGCGGCGCGCAGGAGGGCGGGCTCGGGCTCGTCGTCTACAACCGCAAGGAGGGCCGGGCGCTGGGCGAGGTCACCAAGTTCCTGGTCTACAACGCGCGCAAGCGCCAGGAGGATGGCGATGCCGCTGCCGCCTATTTCGAGCGCACCGAATGCGTCGCCGGCGTCCAGGACGCGCGCTTCCAGCAGCTCATGCCGGATACGATCCACTGGCTCGGCCTGAAGCGCATCGACCGCTTCCTGTCGATGAGCGACATGAAATACGACGCGCTGACCTCGCAGGGCATCGACATCGTCGAGCGCGTGCCGATCCCGCCGGAGTTGATCCCGGCCGACGCCTATGTCGAGATCGCCGCGAAGAAGGCCGCCGGCTATTACTCGACCGACATCGCGCCGGAGAAGGACGTCGACGGCGTGGTCGGGCGTTCGCTGGAAAAATACTGATCGCGCGATGTCGGATTCTTTGGAACAACAGGCCCGCTCCCTGCTCAGCGCAGGAGCGGTGCGCGCGCGCGCCGGCCAGATGCTTCAGATCGGCCTAGCCGGCGGGCTCAACCATTTCACGATCGACCTCGATCGCATGGATGGCGTTGCCGACGCCGTGCTCGCGGTGACGCGAAAGGCCTATCCGACGCTGGACGTTCCCTTCCACGCGCGGTGGCGGCACTTCGTGCTCGGCGACACCGATCGCTGGGCGCGGCTGGCGGATGCTGCATCATGGCCGGATCGCGCGGTGCGGGCGCGCGCGGAGTTCGATCTTGCCATCGTCAGCGTGCTGCTCGATGCCGGCGCGGGTGCCGCGTGGCGTTATCGCGACGCAGTGACGGGACAAGCCATCGGCCGATCCGAGGGGCTGGCGATCGCGAGCCTCGACATGTTTGCGAGCGGCCTCTTCTCCGGCGATGCCCGCGCGCCATTCAGAGTCGATGCGGATGTGCTTACAAAGCTGCCGCTCGCCGCCCTCACCTCCGCGTTTCAAGTCAACGACGCCAATCCGCTGCTCGGCCTTGAGGGACGCACCGACCTGCTGCGACGCCTCGGCAAGCAGGTTGCGGCGCGCCCCGAAATTTTCGGCCTGCACGATACGCCGCGGCCGGGCGGCCTGTTCGACCACATCGCAGCACAGGCCGTAGGCGGCGCGATTCCTGCGCCCGCCATCCTGTCCGCGGTGCTGAATCAGCTCGGACCGATCTGGCCGTCGCGACTTGAGCTTGCGGGCGTCCCGCTTGGCGATTGCTGGCGCTATCCGGCGATCAAGGCTGATGATGCGACCGCCGGCCTCGTGCCGCTGCACAAGCTGTCGCAATGGCTGAGCTACTCGCTGATCGAGCCGCTACAGCGCGCGGGCTTCGCGGTCACAGATATCGACGGCCTCACCGGGCTTGCCGAATACCGCAATGGCGGCCTGTTCGTCGATCACGACGTGCTGCGCCTGCGCGACACTGCTGATGCCGACCGCGCGCATGCGGTGGATTCGCTGCTCGTCGTCGAGTGGCGCGGGCTGACCGTCGCGCTGCTGGATCGCGTTGCCGAACGCGTTCGCGCCAAGCTCGGCCGCACACCGGAGACCTTGCCGCTCGCCAGCATCCTGGAAGGCGGCACCTGGGCCGCCGGCCGGGCCATCGCGTTTTCGCGCCGTCCGGATGGCTCGCCGCCGCTCAAGGTGATCAGCGACGGTACTGTTTTCTAAACCCTCTCCCCTTGTGGGAGAGGGTGCCTCGCGAAAGCGAGGCGGGTGAGGGGTTCTCTCCGCGGACCCATCTCTCAGTGAAGTTCGCGGAGAGAACCCCTCATCCGGCGCTTTGCGCGCCACCGTCTCCCACAAGGGGAGAAGGGAAGAAGCGAGAGCATCCGATCATGGAAGGCGTCACGATCGTCGATCATCCGCTGGTGCAGCACAAGCTGACGCTGGTGCGCGACAAGTCCATCTCGACAAAGTCGTTCCGCGAGCTGATCAAGGAGATCGGCATGCTGCTCTGCTACGAGGTGACGCGCGACTTGCCGCTCACCGACACCGTGATCGAGACGCCGCTCGCAACGATGCACTCGGCCAAGATCGCCGGCAAGAAGCTGGTGTTCGTGCCGATGCTGCGCGCGGGCACGACCTTCGTCGACGGCATGATGGATCTGGTGCCGACCGCGCGCGTCGCCCATATCGGTCTCTACCGCGAGCCCCTGAGTTTTGCCGCGGTCGAATATTTCTTCAAATCGCCGTCCGACCTCAGCGAGCGCCTGGCGATCGTGGTGACGCCTGTGGTCGCGACAGCCAACACGGCCGTCGCCGCGATCGATCGCCTGAAGGAGCGCGGCGCCAAGGACATTCGGCTGGCGTGCCTGATCGCGGCTCCGGAAGGCCTCGAGCGGCTGCGCGGCTTGCATCCTGACGTCCCGATCTGGACGGCCGCGGTCGACGAAGGCCTCGACGAGAACGGCTTCATCCTGCCGGGCCTCGGCGACGCCGGCGACCGCGCTTACGGTACGCGATAACCGGCAAGCCGCCACACCGACCCGCTCTGTCTTGGCGGCGGACAACTTGCAGATGTGTCCTGCTTGATCATGCACACGGGGCAAACCTTCGATCGCCACAATCCGCTCAGATTGTAGTGCCCTTCCTTTGCGCCTGCGATGAAGGTATCCTTCTCGAGGCCGGCAGGCATTATTCCCTATTTTTCGGACGCATTCATAGAATTACATAGAAGCATCAGTCATATGCCCCCATCCGTGCCGGGAGTTCATCGACGCCTAGCGGCAGTCCTCGCAGCCGATGTGGTTGGGTATACCCGATTGATGGAGGCGCATGAGCTGGACACTCACACGCGGCTCATGCGGTTGCGTTCGGAGGTCCTTGACCCTGGTGTCGCCGCGCTCCGCGGGAAGATCGTCAAGAATACCGGCGACGGCTTCCTGGCAACCTTCGATACCGCGCGTGATGCGACGCGTTGCGCCCTTTCGCTGCAGGAATCGGTGGCCGCGAATACCGCGGGGATGCCCGCGGACCAGCGCATCAGCTTTCGCATGGGCTTGAACGCTGCGGACATCATCGTGGAGAAAGATGACGTCTATGGCGACGGCGTCAACATCGCGGCGCGCCTTCAAACTTATGCGCAGGCCGGCGGCATCGTCGTTTCGGGCGCAATCGCGGAGCAGCTCGGCAAGGATTTCGACGTCAACGTCATAGATCTCGGCGATCTGCATCTTCGCAATATGGGGCGACCGGTCCGAGTGTATGCGCTTCACCCGCCCACGCAGCCCGCAAAGCTTGTCGGGGAAGCGCTCGCGGGTCAGGAGCCGCGCCCCTCGATTGCCGTTCTGCCGTTCCGAATGAATCTCTCCAACCCCGACGAGGGCTATTTCGCGGACGGCGTTGTTGACGACATCATCCGCGGCCTTGCCGGGCTCAAGGAGCTGTTCGTCGTATCGAGAGGGGCCAGCCTCGGCTTTGGCGGCCGCAATATCGACGTGCGTGAAATCGGCCGTCAGCTCGGCGTCCGTTACGTCCTTTATGGAGGGGTGCAACGAACAGCGACAACGATCCGCATCGGGACCGAACTCAGTGACGCCGAATCGGGAGAGATCATTCGATCGGATCTGCACGAAGGCGACGTCAGCGAACTGTTTGCCCTTCAGGATCGAATTGCCATCAGTGTCGTAAGGCAGATCGCGCCGCAGGTGCGCGAGCGGGAATTGCTGCGCGCAATGCGCAAGCACCCCCAGAATCTGACCGCTTATGAACTCGTGCTGCAGGCATTCGACCTGTTGTACCGAATGGACTACGATTCGTTTTCGAAGGCTCGGGGTCTGCTCGAGCAGGCGATATCGCACGACCCCAGTTATGCGCTGGCCTATTCCTACGCCGCTCTCTGGTACGTGTTCCGGATCGGAGAAATCGGATCGCCGGATCCGGACGGCGACGCCGTCGCCGGCGCCAAATATGCGGCGGAGGCCATCGCCCGAGGCGGCGACGACGCATTCGCGTTGGCGGTGTATGGCCACGTCCAGTCATTTTTGCTCGGTGATTTTCACAAGGCAAAGATTGCGCTGGAGCGCGCGGTTGCCGCCGGCCCGAGCTCGGCCATGGCCTGGACGATGGCAAGCGCAACGTCGGGCTTTCTGGGTGATGGCCCCACCGCCGTGCGCCAAGGTGAGCAGGGCGTACGGCTCTCCCCGCTCGACGCCCGCTCGTTCTGGCACGAGGGATTGCTGGGGCAGGCTCACTACGTGAATGGCGACTACGAGCAAGCATTGGAGTGGGTGCGCAGCGCGGTGAGCCGCAACGAGCTCATCCGTTTCAATCAGCGCCTTCTCATCGTCACGCTCGGAGCGTTGGGCCGTCAGGAAGAGGCTGCGCAGGCGGCGCATCGCTACCTGCAGATTCAACCGGATTTCTGCATATCATCCTATGCGAAACGCTGCCCATTTCGCGGCGCTGCATTGGAAACCTGGCTCGGGCACCTCCGATCCGCGGGGCTTCCCGACTGATGCCGACTGATGGCGACAACTTTCAAAGAAGGGAAGACGTCATGACAGGTAACACAGGCAATACGGGGAATACCGGAAATACGGGTAATACGGGGAACACGGGCAATACCGGTAACACAGGCAGCATCGGCGGTGTTGGCTGGTTCATTCCCGACCGGGTCGACTTGCCATTCGTCACAAGGCTTGCTCCGGACGGATTAAGCGAGCTTGGCTCCCTGCGCAGGACTCCACCAGGCCATTTCGGCGACCGGCAATGGTCGGCAAACTGGTACGCGTGGCGTGTCTTGCATCAGATGCTGATCAATGTCCCGCATTGGACGGCGACCGTCGATGGCGACCAGGAGCTCATTGACATTCGGAATGCCCTTGTCGCCGACTACAACAGCCAGATTGACAACCTTGTGCTTGCCGCTCGCGACGAACGGCCGGATGCCATGGGACTCATCCTCGCACAGGACGGCGAATTCTTCTCTGATTTCCTGGCCGTCCTGACGATCCGACCGGCAACGCATCCGCAGACCTGGCGCGTATTGAACATCGCCAGTCTGATCGGATCGTTTGTGGCATTGTATTTGAAGGGCGAGTGGGACTTGCCCAGACCAACACAGATCTGCCCCGCATTGCTGCCGCCGATCCCCGTGCCCGGCCACTCATCCTGGCCGAGCGGGCACTCAACGCAGGCGCATCTGATGAAGAACTGCATGCTCAGGATTTTTGCGGCAACGGCGTCAATGCCTGTGGCCGACCAGAACGTGTGGAGCGCCGACTTGACGGTTCTGGCAGACGAGATCGCGCGAAATCGCGAGATTGCCGGCTTGCACTACCCCGCAGATTCCGCGGGCGGGGCCAGGTTGGCGGATTTGATCAATAGCGCGATCCTGACACAAGGCGCCGTGTCAATGTTCGATGACGCCGTGACCGCAGCAGCAGGGGAATGGCAATGAGCTACAAGCAAGGGCTGCACCCCAGATTCGACCTCGGCGCCTTGAGGCAAATCGTCAAAGCTTCGGTAAAGAGCACTCCACCGCCCGCAGGATTCGACCCGTTGACTGCGTCGCAGGACGACCTGAAGAAGTTCGCGTTCCCGGTGCGGCCGGATCGGAAGCGCCAGCCGGCCGAATACGCGTTCTGGCAAAGGATGTTCGCGGAGCAATTGGCGTTCCAAGAATTCGATTTCGATCTATTTCCCCCTATCGTGACTCAGGCGCGCGGATTTTCCGGGCAATCGCCTCGGCGGCAGACCAGTCCCAATTGGTCTGGCGCCTACATCACGCCCAGAGATGGAACGGTATTTTCGGCGATTTGGGCGGAGTTCCAGGTTCCAACGCCGAACCCGCCTCCTGGCGGCGGACCCAGCGACGATGATCGCAGCTCGACATGGATCGGTTTTGACGGTCAGCGTCGATACTACATGTCGACACTTCCGCAGTTTGGCACGGCGCAAGATATCAAGCTGAACGCTGGCGTCCCGGTGAGGTCATTTTACGCGTGGTGGCAATGGTGGGTCAGAGACCTCAATGGCCAGGCGTTCCC
The DNA here is from genome assembly GCF_035935975.1 of Bradyrhizobium sp. Taxonomy (GTDB): domain Bacteria; phylum Pseudomonadota; class Alphaproteobacteria; order Rhizobiales; family Xanthobacteraceae; genus Bradyrhizobium. The sequence continues at coordinate 19,631 of NZ_DASYWN010000060.1, read as the reverse complement.
CATCAAACTCACTGCACCGGCGATTCATGCCGGCGATCTCATCATGTGCTACATGCAGGTGGCGAGCGATCGCGCGCGGGTCTCGTTCATGATGAAGAATGTCACGACCCGCCGCTTCGTGCACTTCTTTCAGGACCCACCCCAGCCCGGCTGGGGACAGCCGTTCAAGGTTTCAGGAGCGACGGCTGAATGGGTGACGGAGAGACCGGCGATCCCGCCCAATCCCTTCCCGCAGCCGCTGCCGGACTATGGCACGGTCGACTTCCGGGACTGCGGAGCAACGGCGGTCAACATGAGGACCGGTGCGACGGTGGAACGATCCCTCTCCGGGGCCAAGCTCATCGATATGTATGTCGTGAGGCAAAATCCGGAGAGAACCGTAAAGATCTCGATCCCGATGCAGCTCGATACAACGGAATTCCTCACGGAGTTTCAATAGACGCTCGGTCGCATCCACTGATCGAGGAGACCTGCGGCGTGGCAGTCGCCTGCCTTGCTTGCATCAGATCTTGCCGCTGCCGCAGATGCCCTTCAGCGCCCGCCATTCCGTGTCCGTCAACAGCGGCGGGCCGCTGGCGGGACGATCTTCCTTCGTCATGCGCGCGAGTCGGTCCTCGGTGAGCGGATGGCTCGCCAGGATCGTGAAGCCTGATCCACCTTCCTTGCCGGTGATGCGAAACATCAGCTCGGCCGCGGGTTTTGGCGAGCGGCCAAGCTTGTGCATGATCTCGATTGCGAACGTGTCCGCAGCAGTCTCCGCCTCGCGCGAATAGGAAGCCTCGACCACGCTGCGAGAGGCGAAAATCACGGCGGATGAGCCGGTGACGTCGCCGAACAGGAGGCCGATCAGGAACGAGGTGCCACCGTTGTAGATCAGGCCCCGCATGTTGTCGTGATGCTTGAGATGGCCAAGCTCATGGGCGAGGATGCCGGCGAGTTCGTCGGGGCTTTCGGCCTTGTCGATCAGGGCGTTCAGCACGAAGACCTTGCCGCCCGGCAACGCGAACGCATTCGGCACCGAGCTCGGCAGCACGCCCGCCGTCGTGGCGTCGTCGTCGAGGCCGGCGGCATCGCGCAGGCGGTTGACGAGCTTCGTGAACGCGGCCTTGCCCGCGGGGTCTTCGCAGACGCGGCGGCCGAAGATGGTCTTGACCTGGACCTCCGACGCATCGCCGATGCGCCGCTCGATCGGTTTCGGCACCAGCGGCGCGAGACGGTCGGCCGCAAGCGGCACGCCGAACAGCACGACGCAGACGATGGAGACGGCGGCTGCGGCCGACCAGCCGACGATTTTTGCAATACCGCGGCGCGTGGTCTGGTGCTCGTCGAGACGGGTGCAGCGCGCGGTCACCTGCGCGGCCAGCGCGACGTCACGGATCTCGAGCCGCGCCAGCGGCGGCGCCGAGGTCGAGGCGAGACGCAGCACGCCGGCGGGACTGTCGGCGCGGCGGATATCGGCATAGGCCCAGCTGACGGGCGCCCCGCCCTCTTCGGCGATCACGAGCGCATCACTGAGCGTCAGCGCAACCTGCCGCCGGCGGCTCGACACGCCGTCGAAGAAGATCGTCGGCTTTGCGGCCTCTGCCGCCGCCTCGACAGATGTATCGGTCACGACCTAGAACCCTGCGACATCGAGCCCATCGGCAAAGCCTTCGCCAAGCGCGCTGGCGAGATCGCCGCGCCCCTGCACATCCGCCGCCGCACCGATATCATGCACCTGGAGCGTTTCGAGCGCCTTCACCCAGATATCGTGCTGGAGATACATGCGCATCACGACGTTCAGTGCAAGCGCCAGGGCAAGATAGCCGATCACCATCATCACCAGAAGCGGGATGCTCCGCACGATCGCGTCGGGGCCCGTGGCCGGCACGCCGGCTGCCGAGAGCAGCCCGGCCGCACCGGCGATGTAAAGCCCGAACAGAACGCTGAGCAGGATCCACCAGCCGATCACTTTCCAGTAAAGGCCGTAGAACGCGTTGTGCGGCAACTCGGAGGACACGCTGACGCCGCCGATGCGGATGCCGTTGAGCCACCAGCACCACTCGCGCGCCTTGAACTCGGCATAGAAGAACGGGGCGAGCGGGAAGATGAGCAAAGCGATCGGGCTCAGCAGCCACAGCCACCAGCCGCGCTTGAAGAACTCCCAGCCGTCACCTGCGAAGTCGCCGCGCAAATCACCGTAATGGGTGTGCTGCATCTTGTAACGTTCGAGTGAAGCCGCGCGCCACGGCAGCGCCAGGCCGAGGGTCAGGAACACGAGCAGGCCCCACGCCATCGCGCGGAACGAATAGACCCAGCCCGAGCCGTCCATCCAGAACCGCACGCCGCGCCAGACCGTGCGCGTCAGGCGATAGCGCCGCGCGCGAAAAATCGCGAACTGGCCGAAGGCGTAGAAGCTGATGAACAGCGGCGTCGAGGCAAAGCCCTGCCAGCGCTCGAACTCGATGCCGACGAGGAAGTAGGCCAGATAGATCGGCACCAGGATCGCGAGCGCGAACAGAAAGCCGATCAACAGTTCCTTGCCGCGGCCGGTATATTCGGCGGCATCGCCGTCGATGGCGGTGTTCGACCAGAGATGACGGCGGATGTCGGTGACCAGCCAGAACCGGTAGAAGCCGAACGTGACCAGCTCCAGCATGGCACCCTTGGTGACCATCTTGCGGAACACGGAGCGATCGCCGGTGAATTCGACCCGCGTCGGCGGCAGCGGCGGGGGTAAGGGTTCGGAGCCGATGGGGGCCCATTGCATGTCGTTCACGGCGGCAACCTCGGGATGCTGACCTGATCCGATCAAACTATAGATCAGAGGTTAGTCGATCCCCAAGATGAGCGGGTTCGATTCACCTCGATTTCGATCGATTTCTCGCAGGATTCCAGGTCGAACGGCGTGCGGCAGGCCACGCGGTGGTTTCGTAGCCCGGATGGAGCGCAGCGCAATCCGGGACAGCGTCCGCAGCGGCCTCAATCCCGGATTTCGCTTCGCTCCATCCGGGCTACCACGACTCACTTATCTTGTGGCAAAACTGTCGCTTGCTCCGACGCACGTAACGCGTTGTAATTGTAGTCCAATACCGCAGCGCAGAATATCAAACAAACGCGCGCGTTCGTCAGGGAGAACGGTCATGCACGGGACCATCGAGACCGCGGCCAAGCTCGACGCATTGCGCGAGCGCGCATCATCACTATCGCTGGAGCAGTTCGATCCCGGCGATCCTGAGCTGTTCAGGACCGATACGTTCTGGCCCTATTTCGATCGGTTGCGCCGCGAGGATCCCGTGCACTATTGCAAGGATTCGATGTTCGGCCCGTACTGGTCGGTGACGCGCTACAACGACATCATGGAGATCGAGACCAACCATTCGGTGTTCTCCTCGGCCTCCTCGCTCGGCGGCATCACCATCCGCGACATCGATCCGGATCTGCGCCGCGAGAGCTTCATCTCGATGGATCCGCCGCGCCACGCGGCGCAGCGCAAGACCGTCGCGCCGATGTTCACGCCGACGCATCTGGACAATCTCGCCCTCAACATCCGCAAGCGCTCGGCCGAGTGCCTGGACAATCTGCCGCGCGGCGAGGAGTTCGACTGGGTCGACCAGGTCTCGATCGAGTTGACCACGCAGATGCTGGCGGTGCTGTTCGACTTCCCCTGGGAGGACCGCCGCAAGCTGACGCGCTGGTCCGACGTCGCCACCACCATTCCCGGCCCCGGCGGCCTGGTCGCGACCGAGGACGAGCGCCAGGTCGAGCTGACCGAATGCGCGCAGTATTTCGCGCGGCTGTGGAAGGAGCGCATCGCCGAGCCGCCGAAGAGCGATCTGCTCTCGATGATGGCGCATGGCGCCGCCACCCGCGACATGGACGCCAAGAACTTCCTCGGCAATCTCATCCTTTTGATCGTCGGCGGCAACGACACCACCCGCAACACGATGTCGGGATCGCTGCTCGCGCTGAGCCAGCATCCGGAGCAATATCGCAAGCTGCGCGAAAACCCCGCGCTGCTCGACAGTTTCGTGCCGGAAGTGATCCGCTGGCAGACGCCGCTGGCGCACATGCGCCGCACCGCGCTCGCGGACTTCGAGTTCCGCGGCAAACAGATCAAGAAGGGTGACAAGGTCGTGATGTGGTACGTCTCGGGCAACCGCGACGAGGAGGCGATCGAGAAACCGTACGATTTCATCATCGACCGCGCCCGCCCGCGCACGCATCTCTCGTTCGGCTTCGGCATCCACCGCTGCGTCGGCTTGCGGCTTGCCGAACTCCAGCTCAAGATTATCTGGGAAGAGATCCTTAGGCGCTTCGACCATATCGACGTGATCGGCGAACCCAAGCGGGTCTATTCGAGTTTCGTAAAGGGTCTTGAAACCTTGCCGGTCAAGATTGCGGCGTGAAACACCTCCATCTCCCTGCGTTCCGCCTTCGCCAAGGCTTCGGCGGGACAGGGGAGAGACGACGAGACATTGGAGCCAGCACCATGAACATCCAAACGCCGCTCAAAGTGGACAAGGCCGAACGCATGCGCAGGGCCCGCGAGGAGGCCTATGCGACGCCGCTGGCGCAATTCCACCCGGGCGCGCCGCGGCTGTTCCAGGACGACACGCTGTGGCCGTGGTTCGAACGGCTGCGCAAGGAAGAGCCGGTGCATTACTGCACCAATGCGCCGATCGACCCGTACTGGTCGGTGGTGAAGTACAACGACATCATGCATGTCGACACCAATCACGGCATCTTCTCATCGGACTCGACGCTCGGCGGCATCGGCATCCGCGACGTGCCCGAGGGTTACGACTGGCCGAGCTTCATCGCGATGGACCAGCCCAAGCACTCGTCGCAGCGCAAGACGGTGTCGCCGATGTTCACGCCGACGCATCTGGACGAGCTGGCAAAGCTGATCCGGCAGCGCTCGCAGACCGTGCTCGACAATCTGCCGCGCAACGAGACCTTCAACTTCGTCGAGCGCGTCTCGATCGAGCTGACGACCCAGATGCTGGCGACCCTGTTCGACTTCCCCTGGGAGGAGCGCCGCAAGCTGACGCGCTGGTCCGACGTCGCGACCGCGCTGCCCAAGAGCGGCATCGTCGCCTCGGCGGAAGAGCGCCGCCGCGAGATGGACGAGTGCTACGCCTACATGTCCAAGCTCTGGAACGAGCGCGTCAACTCCGCGCCGCGCAACGATCTGCTGTCGCTGATGGCGCACAACGACGCCACGCGCTTCATGGACCCCGACAACCTCATGGGCAACATCATCCTGCTCATCGTCGGCGGCAACGACACCACGCGCAACACCATGACCGGCTCGGTGCTGGCGCTGAACGAGAACCCGGACCAGTACGACAGACTGCGCGCCAATCCGGAGCTTATCGATTCTATGGTGCCCGAGGTGATTCGCTGGCAGACGCCGCTGGCCCATATGCGCCGGACGGCGCTCCAGGACACCGAGATCGGCGGCAAGCACATCAGGAAGGGCGACCGCGTCGTGATGTGGTACGTCTCCGGCAACCGCGACGAGGAGATGTTCGAGAAGCCTGATGACTTCATCATCGACCGCCCACGCCCGCGCACGCATCTCTCCTTCGGCTTCGGCATCCACCGCTGCGTCGGCATGCGCCTCGCCGAGCTGCAGCTCCGGATCGTCTGGGAGGAAATGCTGAAGCGCTTCGACCGCATCGAGGTGGTCGGCGAGCCCAAGCGGATCTATTCGAGCTTCATCAAGGGATATGAGTCGCTGCCGGTGCGGATACCGGGGTAGCGGCTCCCCGCCCCTGCGGGGCGCTCAACTCCATCCCCTCACCCTGAGGAGCGCGCTTTTCGCGCGCGTCTCGAAGGGCGAGGCCACCGACCGGGCCTTCATCCTTCGAGACGCGCGAAGACGCGCTCCTCAGGATGAGGGTCGATACCTTTAGCGCGGATATAAAATTCCGGCATGACAGCTCGCACAACATGCGATGGGCCGCACGCGCCCTTCTGTCCTAAACCGCTACGACACGCATCTAACTCAATTTGATGTCCCAGACCCCTTCCTTGCGGCAGGCGGCGACTTCCTCCCGCAAAAGTGTCGTGACGGCGAGCGAGGCCGTCGAGGCCGGGCGGTCGATCGGAGAGGCGAAAATGAGCTCGCGCGTCATCGGCTTCGAGACTGCGGTGGTTTCCAGCCGCCCGTCCGCGACCTCGCCGTGGACCGACGAGGGCGGCAGCAATGCGAAGCCGAGGCCCTCCTCGACTAGGCTGGTCAGCACGCGGAACGAATCCGCTTCCAGCTGGACGTTGAGCTTGATCTTGCGCTGCGCGGCGGCGTGCTCGATCAGCGCACGGAGGCCGTGGGAGTGACTGGGCAGCACCAGCCGCTGCCGCAGCAGCCAGCCGATATCGACGTTCTTCTTGCGCGCCAACCCGCAGCCGCGCGGGCCGACCGCGACGATGTTGTCGCGGCCGAGACTCTCGACATTGAGATGCAGATCGGCCGAGCGACCGTAGAGAATGGCGAGATCCATCTCGCCGCGATGCAGCCATTCGACGATATGGCCGCTATAGCTCTCGACGATGCGCAGCGAGATACCCGGAAACTTTTCGACGCAGCGCCGCGCGAAGCGCGCCGACAGCACACAGCTCACGGTCGGAACCAGGCCGAGCACGACCTGCCCCGAGGGCGGCCCCTGCGCCGACTGGATGTCGTCGCGGATCTGGTCGATTTGCCGCACGATGCCGGAGGTGCGCGCCAGCAGCAGCCGGCCCGCCTCGGTCAGCACCATGCCGCGGCCGTTGCGGGTGAACAGCTCGGTGCGCAGCTCGTGTTCCAAGAGCTTGATCTGCCTGGAGAGCGCCGGCTGCGCCACGCGCAACGTGTCGGAGGCCTTGGACAGGCTGCCGAGCTCCGCCACGCAACTGAAGGTCCTGAGCTGCCGGAAATCCATGCTTGCCAATCCTGGAAGGCTACTTCATACGCTATAGCAAATGAGCATAGGGGGCTGGCGATGTTTTCACAACGCCAGAGGATCGGCCGGCGTTATCTTAACTGCCGCTAGATACGGGAAACGCCATGAGTGAAGAACACCACACCGAAGATCACGCCGACATCCGCGAAGCCGTCGCAAAGCTCTGCGCGCAGTTTCCCGGCGAATATTGGCGCAAGCTCGATCGCGAGATGGCCTATCCAAAAGCCTTCGTCGACGCGCTGACGCAGGCCGGCTATCTCTCGGTGCTGATCCCGGAAGAGTATGGCGGCGCGGGGCTGAAGCTCTCCGCCGCCGCGGCGATCCTCGAAGAGATCCAGCGCGCGGGGTGCAACGGCGGTGGCTGTCACGCCCAGATGTACACGATGGGCACCGTGCTGCGGCACGGCAATGACGAGCAGAAGGCAAAATACCTGCCGAAGATCGCGAGCGGCGAATTGCGCCTGCAGGCGTTCGGCGTCACCGAGCCGACCAGCGGCACCGACACGTCCTCGCTGAAGACCTTCGCGCGCAAGGAAGGCAACAACAGCTACGTCGTCAACGGCCAGAAGATCTGGACCAGCCGTGCCGAGCATTCCGATCTGATGGTGCTGCTGGCGCGCACCACGCCGAAGGAGCAGGTCAAGAAGCGCACCGATGGTCTGTCAGTGTTCATCGTCGACATGCGCGAGGCCAAGAACAACGGCCTCGAGATCCGCCCGATCCGCACCATGATGAACCACGCCACCACCGAAGTGTTCTTTACCGACATGAAGGTGCCGGCGGAGAATTTGATCGGCGAGGAAGGCAAGGGTTTCCGCTACATCCTCTCCGGCATGAATGCCGAGCGCATTTTGATCGCCGCCGAATGCGTCGGCGACGCGAAGTGGTTCATTGCCAAGGCCACCAACTACGCCAAGGAGCGCGCGGTGTTCGGCCGCCCCATCGGCCAGAACCAGGGCATCCAGTTCCCGATCGCCAAGGCTTACGCCTCGATGCGCGCGGCCGAATTGATGGTGAAGGAAGCCACGCGCAAATACGAGGCCGGGCTCGACTGCGGCGCGGAGGCCAACATGGCCAAGATGCTGGCGGCCGATGCGTCCTGGGAAGCGGCGAATGCCTGCATCCAGACCCATGGCGGCTTCGGCTTCGCCGAGGAATACGACGTCGAGCGCAAATTCCGCGAAACGCGGCTCTATCAGGTCGCGCCGATCTCGACCAACCTCGTGCTGTCCTTCGTCGCCGAGCACGTGCTCGGCATGCCCCGCTCGTACTGAGGCCGCCATCATGGGAGCACTTGACGGGATCAGGGTGATTGCGGTCGAGCAGGCGGTGGCGGCCCCGTTCTGCTCCTCGCGCCTGGCGGATGCCGGCGCGGAGGTGATCAAGATCGAGCGGCCCGAAGGCGACTTCGCCCGCGGCTATGACGCCGCAGCCAAGGGCCAGAGCAGCTATTTCGTGTGGCTCAACCGCGGCAAGCAATCGGCGGTGGTCGATCTCGCCACCAGGGAAGGCTGCGCCGAGCTCGAGAAGCTGATCGCCAGCGCCGACGTGCTCATTCAAAACCTCAAGCCGGGCTCGATGGACAAGCTCGGCTTTTCGCGCGAACGCTTGCTGAAGGACTATCCAAAGCTGATCTCGTGCACGATCACCGGCTATGGCGACGAAGGTCCTTACGCCCATCGCAAGGCCTATGATCTCCTGATCCAGGCCGAGAGCGGGCTCGCCTCGATCACCGGCAATCCCGATGGCGCCTCGCGCGTCGGCATGTCGATCGTCGACGTCGCGACCGGCGCCACCGCGCACGCGGCGATCCTGGAAGCGCTGATCGGGCGCGGGCGCACCGGCAAGGGCTGTGACATCCGCATCTCCATGTTCGACGTGATGGCGGACTGGTGCACCGTGCCGCTGCTCAATTCGGAAGCCGGCAATCCGCCCAAGCGCATGGGCCTGCGACATCCCTCGATCGCGCCCTATGGCGTGTTCACCTCGAGGGACGGCAAGGACATCCTGATCTCGATCCAGAGCGAGCGCGAGTGGAAGACGCTCTGCGTCAAGGTGCTCGACCAGCCGGATCTGCCGGCCGATCCCCGCGTCGCCAACATGGTCGAGCGCGTGCGCAACCGCGACTTCACCGACAAGACCGTGGCAGATGCCTTCGGCAAGATGACGCGCGATGAGCTGCTGAAGCGGCTGTCCGACGCCGACATCGCCTTTGCCGAGGTCAACACCATGGCCGACCTCACCAACCACCCGCATCTACGCCGCATCGAGGTCGATACCCCAAACGGCCGCGTAAGCTATCCCGCACCGGCGCCGATCATCGTCGGCGAGACCCGCGCCTACGGCGCGGTGCCCGCGATCGGCGAAAAGCCGCAATCCAAAAAGTAAGAAGAGCGAGGCGTCATGACCGAGAAGCTCGACATCGATCATCTCAGGCAATGGATCGGCCGCAGCACGGAAGCCACCGACATCGTCACCGCGCAGCTCGTCATGGGCCTGCGCGCGACACTGTTCCAGGAGGTCGGCGAACCCAGGACAGGCGACGCCGCGCCGTTCACGGTGCACTGGTGCCTGGCGCAGCCGGTGTTTCCGATGTCGATGCTGGGGCCCGACGGCCACCCGACCCGCGGCGGCTTCCTGCCGCCGGTACCGCTGCCGCGCCGGATGTGGGCCGGCGGCGAGATCGAGTTTTTGCAGCCGCTGCAGGTCGGCGATGAATCGACCCGGACCTCGCGCATCGCCGACGTGCAGGTGAAGACGGGATCGACCGGCACGCTGTGCTTCGTCTCGGTCGAGCACAGCATCTCCTCGCCGCGCGGCACCGCCATCCGCGAGCGGCAGGACATCGTCTATCGCGAGATGACGAGCAACGCACCGGCGACGGCCAAGGCTCCGCCTCCGCTGCCGAAGGCGCAGCATCGCGAGACCCATGTCTCCGATCCCGTGCTGCTGTTCCGCTATTCCGCGCTGACCTTCAATGGCCACCGCATCCATTACGACCGGGATTACGTAACCAAGGTCGAAGGCTATCCGGGCCTGATCTTTCACGGGCCCTTGCAGGCGGCCTTCATCATCGAGATGGCCGCAAAACTGCGCGGCGGCAAGGCGCCGAAAAAGTTTACCTATCGCGGCGTGCAGCCGCTGTTCGAGGGCTCGGAGTTCTCGATCAACGCCAACGAGACCGAGGCGGGTCTGGAGCTGTGGACCGCAAATGCGGAGGGACAGCCGACGATGAAGGGGACGGCGGTGTGGTGAGCCACCGCCGCCTGTCCGTCGTCGTTGCGAGCGAAGCGGCAATGTAGGAAGCTAGACCCTCACCCTGAGGAGCCGCGTAGCGGCGTCTCGAAGGGCGAGGCCACCAGCCGGGCCTTCATCCTTCGAGACGCTCACTTCGCAAGCTCCTCAGGATGAGGAATGAATGGGGACGGAAACCAATGTCCAAGAACGGCAAGACCGGCAGCAAGTCCGTCACCGTGAAGCAGGCGACCCTCGACCTGCTGCGCTCGTTCGGCATCGACAGGGTGTTCGGCAATCCCGGCTCGACCGAGCTGCCGTTCCTGAGCGACTGGCCCGACGACATCGACTACGTGCTGGCGCTGCAGGAGGCCTCCGCGGTCGGCATGGCCGACGGCTACGCGCAGGCGACGCGCAATGCCGGTTTCGTCAACCTGCATTCGGCGGCCGGCGTCGGCAACGCGCTCGGCAACATCTACACCGCGCATCGCAACCAGACGCCGCTGGTGATCACCGCGGGCCAGCAGGCGCGCTCGATCCTGCCGCTGCAGGCATTCCTCTATGCCGAGCGCGCCTCCGAATTCCCGCGGCCCTATGTGAAGTACAGCGTCGAGCCGGCGCGGCCCGAGGACGTGCCGGCCGCGATCGCGCGGGCCTATTACACCGCGATGCAGCCGCCGTGCGGGCCGACCTTCGTGTCGATCCCGATCGACGACTGGGCGCATGCCTGCGCACCGGTCGAGGCACGCAAGGTCAGCCGCGAGATCGGCCCCGACGCCGATGCGATGAAGGCGCTGGTGGCCGCGCTCGGTTCGGCAAAGCACCCAGCCCTCGTCGTCGGCCCTGGTGTCGACCGCGCCGGCGCAGTGGACCTGATGGTGCGCGTCGCCGAGAAGGCCAAGGCGAGTGTCTGGGTCAGCCCGTTCTCGGCGCGCTGCTCGTTCCCCGAGCGGCATCCGCAATTCGCGGGGTTCCTGCATGCGTCGCCCGCACAGCTCTCCGACGCGCTGCGTGAGCACGACCTCATCGTCGTGATCGGTGCGCCTGTCTTCACCTTCCACGTCGAAGGCCATGCCGCCATCTTCGACGGCGGCGCGACGATCTTCCAGATCACCGATGATGCGGATGCGGCCGCGGTCACACCCGTCGGCACCAGCATCATTGCGACGATGAAGCCGGCGCTGAGCCTGCTGCTCGACATGCTCCCGGAGAGTAAGCGCGCCACGCCAAAGGGCCGCACGCTGCCGCCGGCGCCGCAAGCCGCCGATCCGCTGCCGGTCGAATTCCTGCTGCACTCGCTGTCGCAGGCAATGCCGGATGGCGCCTCGCTGGTCGAGGAAGTGCCCTCGCACCGGCCGGCGATGCAGAAGTTTTTGCCGATGCGCGGCCAGGACAGTTTTTACACCATGGCGAGCGGCGGCCTCGGCTACTCGCTGCCCGCTGCAGTCGGCATGGCGCTCGGCAAGCCGAAGCAGCGCACGGTGTGCCTGATCGGCGACGGTTCGGCGATGTATTCGATCCAGGCGCTGTGGACCGCCGCGCAGCGAAAACTGCCGCTGACCATCGTCGTCATCAACAATTCCGGCTACGGCGCGATGCGCTCGTTCAGCCAGGTGATGCAGGTGCGCAACGTGCCGGGGCTGGAGCTGCCGGGGATCGATTTCGTGCGGCTCGCCGAAGGCATGGGCTGCCATGCGGTGCGGGTGAGCAAGGCGGCGGAGCTCGGTGACGCCCTGAAGCGCGGAATGGCGTATGAGGGCGCGAGCCTGATTGAGGTCGTCGTGGATTCGGCGGTGCCGGTGCTGTACGGGCAGAAGCATTGACGGCGCCGTAGCCCGGATGAGCGCAGCGATATCCGGGGTGCTGTAGCAAAGGCCCCGGATGTCGCTTCGCTCATCCGGGCTACAAGGCTACGAAGCGAGGAATCCTCCATCCGCCGCAAGGACATGCCCGACGACATAGGATGACGCGTCGGACGACAGCCACACCACGGCCTCTGCGACCTCCTCCGGACTGCCCATCCGCCGCAGCGGCAGGCCCGCGCTCACCGTTGCGATATCGCCGACGCCGGCGCGCAGCATCATGTCGGTGACGACGCGGCCGGGCGCGATGGCGTTGATGCGGATGCCGCGCGGTGCGTTCTCCATTGCCGCCGAGCGTGTCAGCGAGATCGCCGCGGCCTTCGACGCCGAGTAGAGCGAGAAGCCGGGATTCGGATTGCGCACGCCGCTGACCGAGGCGTTGACGACGATGCTGCCACGCCCCTGCGCCAGCATCGCTGGAAGCTGGTGGCGCAGGCACAGGAACAGCGCGCGGACGTTGGTATCGAACACGTTGTCGTAGGTCTCCATGCCCTGCTCTTCCAACGGAGCGCGGCGTTCCTGAAAACCGGCATTATTGAAGGCGACGTCGAGCCGGCCGCAACGTTCGACGGCCGTGCGCACCAGTCGCGCGACGTCATCTTCTTTCGTGATGTCGGTCTTGATCGGAATGGCTTCTGCGCCGAGTTTGCGGCATGCCGCGGCGGTGGCCTCGATCTCGGCCTCGCGGCGGCCCGCAACGAGAACCGCCTCGGCGCCTTCAGATGCCATCCGCAGGGCCGTGGCGCGGCCGATGCCGCTGCCGCCGCCCGTGACGAGGCAGACCTTGCCTCTCATCCGCTCGCCGGTCGGCAAGGTTCCGCTCATGGCCCACTCCAAAACGCTTGCGCGCCTCGTTGCGCGCATATAGTTGTATGGTACAACTATATGCCGGGAGTCAAGATGTGGCTGAACTCGCGCTGATCGACGACATCCGTGCCGCCTCGCGGCTGATGGTGCGCGAGCTCGGCTTCATGGATGCGACGGTGGCGGCCTCAGACTATCCGCCCTCGGCCGTGCACACGATTCTGGAGATCGGCATCCGCGGGCCGCTGAGTTCAGGCGAGCTCGGCGATTTCCTGCGGCTGGAGAAATCCAGCGTCAGCCGCATGGTGCGCAAGCTGATCGACTGCGGCGAGCTGCGCGAAACGCAAGATGAGCTCGACGCGCGCAGCAAGCTGCTCTCGCTGACGGCGAAGGGCCGCCGCACGCTGGAGGCGTTGCATGCGTTCGGCCGGCAGCAGGTGCGCGGCGCGCTGGCGGCGTTGACGGAGGCAGAGCAGCGCACGGTACGCGAGGGGATGATGCTCTATGCGCGGGCGCTCAGGCAGAGCCGGGTGGAGGATGGGGCGGAGACGGCGGCATGAGGCTGCCGTAGCCCGGATGGAGCGCAGCGCAATCCGGGGCTCTTGCCACAAGCTCAAGCGGCCCCGGATTACGCTGCGCTCCATCCGGGCTACGGGACCGAGAACGCGGCAACAACGTCCGCCTACTTCCCGAACTCTTCCCGCATCTTCGCCTGGATCTTGGCCATGCCGCCGATCCAGCGGTCGTAGTTCTCGGTCTTCTTGCGCATGTAGCCGAGGACCTGGGGGTGCGGCAGGATCAGGAATGTCTCCTGCTCGAGGCCGGCGAGCACGTCTTTCGCGACCTGCTCGGGCGTGAGATCGCCGTCGCCGGATTGCGGGCCTTTCGGGATCGAGCGCAGCATGTTGGTGTCGACGCCCTGCGGGCAGAGGATCGAGACCTTGATATTGTGCGCCTTGTGCGAGATCGCGAGGTTTTCGGCAAAGCCGACCGCGGCATGCTTGGTCGTCGAATAGGCCGGGCTGCCGACCTGCGACAGCAGGCCTGCGGCCGAGATGGTGTTGAGGAAATAGCCGCCGCCGCGCGTCTTCATGCGGGGGATGAGATGCCGCGCCGCATAGACATGGGCCATGACGTGGATCGCCCAGCTCCGCTGCCACGGCTCGTCGGAGGCGCCGCCGGCGTTGACCGACATCGGATCGAAGCCACCGCCGATGCCTGCATTGGAGCAGAACAATTCGATCGGGCCGAACTGCCGCTCGGTCTCCTCGATGACGTGAGCAATGTCCTTTTCCTGCGCGACGTCGCATTTGAAGGCCGCGCCATCCACCGTGGCCGCGACGGCGCGCGCATTGGCGGCGTCCATGTCGGCGACGACGACCTTGGCCGCACCCGCCTTGTGAAAGGCCTCGCACAGCGCCTTGCCGATGCCGTTTGCGCCGCCCGTGACGACCACGACCTTGCCGGTCACCTGCATGCGACGTCTCCTCTCTTTTATACCGCGCTTCGCGCGTATGCCGCGCAGCCTATGCCGCCGCGCGGAACCTGCTCAGCTCAACACGAGGTCAAGCACCGCGGTATAATGGCATGCCGCGCCGGCCAAGACAAAGCCGTGCCAGATCGCATTCTGGAAGCGCAACCGCCGCCAGGCGTGGAAGATCACGCCAAAGCTGTAGAACAGGCCGCCGGCAAGGATGAAGCCCAGCACCAGCGCCGGCAACGCCCTGACCACGGCGTCGTAGAGCATCACGCCGCTCCAGCCCATCGCAAGATAGATGCCGACCGCGACGCGGTCGAACCGGCCGGGGTAGAACAGCTTCAGCACGATGCCGAGGATGGCGACGCACCAGACGCCGGCGAGCAGCACCAGCGCGAACACACTGTCCTTCACCTCCAGGATGAATGGCGTGTAGGTCGCGGCGATCAGCAGGTAGATCGCGGAATGGTCGAAGCGCCGCAGCAGCCATTTGGCCGGCGAGACCGGCCAGAGATTATAGGTCGCCGACAGCACCAGCATCGAGAGCAGCCCGGCAACATAGATCGAGACGCCGACGATGTCAGTGGCATCGGCATAGATCGCGGTCAGCACCACCAGCACGGTGGCGGCGATGATGCCGGAGAGCACGCCGATGGCGTGGACCACACCGTCGGCGATCAGCTCGGCGCGGTCGTAGTGCCAGCCGACCACGTCGGCCGCGGCGTGGACGGAATGGGAGGCGAGCTGCTTCAATTGGAAGACGGTCATGGCAATCCGCAAAGGCTGAGGCAATGCCCTCTTGTATGGGTCTTTCGCGACCGGCGCGTCCTTCAAACGGCTGATTTGCCGACAAAGGCGGTGGAAGTATGAAGCTTGATTTTCCTCACGCAATTGCCACTTTTGTGAACGGCTCCACTGTTCCGCCCCGCCCCCGGGATCAATCACGTTCATATGGCATTCAGCTTTCAGGATATGGTCGAAGAGGCGCGCCTGTCGGCCCGGGCGCTGATCGACTATGGCGAGCATTTCTTCAATCCGACGGTGCGGCTTGGTGTCACCGGCCTGTCGCGCGCCGGTAAGACCGTATTCATCACCGCGTTGATCCACGGGCTGACGCGCGGCGGCCGCTTTCCGGTGTTCGAGGCCTATGCATCGGGCCGGATCGCGCGGGCGCATCTGGCGCCGCAGCCTGACGACGCCGTGCCGCGCTTTGCCTATGAGAACCATCTGCGCGCGTTGATCGAGGAGCGGCGCTGGCCGAATTCGACGGTCGACATCAGCGAGCTGCGTCTCGTCATCGACTACCAGCGCCCGAACGGCGCCGACCGCACGCTGACGCTCGACATCGTCGACTATCCCGGCGAATGGCTGCTCGACCTGCCGCTGCTGCAAAAGACTTATGAGCAATGGTCCGCAGAAAGCTTAGCGCTGTCGCGCGAAGCGCCGCGCGCGCATCTCGCCGCCGACTGGCACGCGCATCTCGCAACGCTCAAGCCCGAGGCGCGCGAGGACGAACAGGCCACGCTCACGGCCGCAAAGCTGTTCACGGACTATTTGCGCGCCTGCCGCGACGAACGGTTTGCGATGAGCCTGCTGCCGCCCGGCCGCTTCCTGATGCCCGGCAATCTCGCCGATACCCCGGCGCTGACCTTTGCGCCGCTCGACGTACCCGCAGACCGGCAGGCGCCGGAGGGGTCGCTGTGGGCGATGATGGTGCGCCGCTATGAGGCCTACAAGGACATGGTGGTGCGGCCGTTCTTCCGCGATCATTTCGCGCGGCTCGATCGCCAGATCGTGCTCGCCGATGCGCTCGCCGCATTTAACTCCGGCCCCGAGGCGTTGCACGATCTCGAAGCCGCGCTGGCCGGCATTCTCGATTGCTTCAACATCGGCCGCAGCACCTTGCTGTCCAATCTGTTCCGGCCGCGCATCGACCGCATCCTGTTCGCGGCAACCAAGGCCGACCATCTGCATCATTCCAGCCACGACCGGCTCGAGGCTGTGCTGCGCCGTGCAGTCACGCGTGCCGTTGCGCGCGCGGAAGATACCGGCGCGGCGATCGACGTCGTCGCGCTCGCCGCCGTGCGCGCCACGCGCGAGGCGCAGGTCTCGCATGGCCGCGACAGATTGCCGTCGATCCTGGGAACACCGGCCGCCGGCGAAAGCGCCAACGGCGAGTTCTTCGACGGCAACACCGAGGTTGCGACCTTTCCCGGCGACCTGCCGCTCGACCCCGAGCCGCTGTTCAACGGCACCGATGCGTTCCGCGGCCTCTCGACGCAGATTGCCGAGAAGAGCGATTTCCGCTTCCTGCGCTTCCGCCCGCCCAGGCTCGAACGCGAGGGAACGAACGAACCCGTGCTGCCACATATCCGCCTCGACCGTGCCTTGCAGTTCCTGATCGGAGACAAGCTCGCATGAACGACCGATCCCAGCCGCGGCGGCCGGCGACGTTCCGGCTCGACGATCCCGGCGTCGTCGTCACCGAAGCCGACGAGACCAGCCGGCTCAGCCGCGCCACCATCCAGATCACGCCGGAGCACGATCCTCAGGCGCTGCCGGTGCCGATCGAAGCAGCACGCGCCGCACGCCGCGGCTTTCCCTGGGGCACGCTGTTCTGGTCCGGGCTCGGCGGTCTGACGCTGCTAGGCACCGGGCTTGGCGTCGTGCGTCTGATCGAGGATCTGTTCGCACGCAGCGAAACGCTCGGCTTCGTCGGCGTTGCCTTCGCCTTCGTCACCGCACTGGCGCTGGCGGTGGTGATCGGCCGCGAGGCGTTTGGCCTCGCCCGCCTTGCGACCATCGAGAAGCTGCATGAGCGCGCGGCCGCGGTGCTTGCCAGCGACGATCGCAAGGAGAGCCGGGTCATCGTGCAGGACCTGCTCAAGATCGCGCACCAGAACCCGCAGCTCGCGCGCGCCCGCGCCACGCTGGAGAGCCACACCGGCGAGATCATCGACGGCGCCGACATGATCCGCCTCGCCGAGCGCGAGCTGATGTCGCCCCTGGATGCGGAGGCGCGCAGGCTTGTCTCGTCAGCCGCGCAAAAAGTCTCGATCGTGACGGCGGTGAGCCCGCGCGCGGCGATCGACGTGCTGTTCGTGTTCGTGGCCGCACTGCGCCTGATCCGCCAGCTCGCCTATCTCTATGGCGGCCGCCCCGGCGCGCTCGGCATGATCCGCCTGCTCCGTCACGTCATCGCCCATCTCGCCATCACCGGCGGCATGGCCGCGAGCGACAGCCTGGTGCAGCAGATGCTCGGCCACGGCATCGCGGCAAAGCTGTCGCAGCGGCTCGGCGAAGGCGTGCTGAACGGGCTGCTGACGGCGCGGCTGGGATTAGCGGCAATCGATGTCACAAGACCGCTGCCGTTCGCCGCGCTGCCGCCGCCAAAACTGTCGGACCTCGCGACGGATCTGCTGCGGAAGAAAGACGACGAGGAGTAGGCTCTTCGCCTCTCCTCGCTTGCGGGGAGAGGGAGAAGAGGGCCAGCACGCGCCACTGGAACAACGGCGAGCCCTTCGGCGGCGACAGCTCCGGGGTCCAGCCATCGAGCTTTTCGATCACATAGATATCCGTCAGCACGCCGCGCCAGCGGCGTTCGACCTGGCCGAGTTGTTCGCGCTTCGCCGGAATGCTGTCCCACAGCGATGAGCGATTGTCCGGCTCGCGGCCGACATAGATGCCGGCGTGGCCCTTGACCCTGTCCATGCCGGGATCGCGAAAATCCTGGAAGCGGCCGCGCTCGTTGATCTCGATCACGGGGACGCGGCCCCGGAACAGCCAGCGCATCATGGCGTAGGTGCGGTAGTCCGTGGTTGCGATCCAGGTCGCGCCGGTCTCGTCAAGTGCGGCCTGCGCGCGCGCGGCGACCTGCTCATAGCCGGCTTCGGCGCCGATCGGATCGATCTTGCCGAGCAGATTCCAGGGTGCGGCGACGTAGTAGAGGAACACGATGATGACGAAGGCGATGCCCGAGATAACAGCCGTCTTCAGCCAGAACAGGCTCGAGCGGATCAGCCACGCCGGCCATTTTTCGCGTGACAGCATCACGAGGTTGACTGCGGCGGCGGCGAAACCGACCGGCCACATGAACATCGGCCAGGTGTCGCCGACCCGGAGCGTCAGCGACTTGAACAGGAAATAGAGGAACGGCACCAGCACCGCGGTCGACAGCAGGATCGCGACCGGCTCGCGCGTGCGATAGCCGCGCCATGCGGTGATCACGAGGCCCGTGAGCACCACCGGCAGCATGACGAAGCCGACGAGGCCGAATTGCAGGCCGATGTAGTCGCCGATCGTGCGCAGCGAGATGCCGTAATTGGCGGTGGCGCGCACGCCCTGGAAACGGAACGAGGCCCAGTCGTGCTGCGCGTTCCAGATCAGCACCGGCGAGAACGCCGCGATGGCGACCAGCACCGCGAGATACGGATATGGGCTGCGCAACCAGCGCCAGCGCCAATCCGGCACCAGCAGGAAGGCGGCAACTGCGGGTGCGAACATGATCGCGGTGAATTTCGACAGCATCGACAGCCCGGCAAACAGGCCGGCCGCGAGCCACCAGCGGCCGTCGCCGCTCTGCGCGAGCCGCACCAGCGACCACATCATCGCCACCGCAAACGGGATCATGGCGACGTCGGGTGCGACCTTGGCCATCAGCAGGCCGTAATAGAGCGCTGCTTCCGGCATCAGCACCGCGAACACGATCGCGCGAACATCATGGGAGAGGCGGCGGACGATGTCGGCGAGCAGCACTTGCGTCACCAGCATCGCGACGATACCGCCGAAACGAACGCCGAGCGGCGTGTCACCGAAAATCGCGGTGCCGAAGCGGACGAACCAGGCGATCATGGGGGGATGGTCGAGGAAGCTCGGCGCGCCCTCCTTCGACCAGGTCCAGTAATAGGCCTCGTCGGTGCGCAGCTCGATGACCGAAGCGTAGACGATGCGCAGCAGCGTCATCGCGGCAATGACGAGCACGGCGATGACGAGGGGCCGGCGCGCGGCACCGCCGGGGGGCATGGTGATGTCAGGAGCTGTCGTCACGGCCGCGCTTTTCGCCAACCTGGGAGGGGGAGTCAATGCGGGGGGCGTTACGGTCGGTGTCTGCCGTTCCGGCAGACTCGCAGGGTGGGCAAAGGCGCTCTGGCGCCGTGCCCACCACTTCCAATGATGGGCACGCTTCGCTTTGCCCACCCTCATATGGGGATTTGTGAGTCAAGGGCATTCGATTGGCTTGAGTGAGGTTGGCGTGGTTTGAGGGCGGCGCGCGGAGCCATGCGGAGCGCAGCGCGACGACCGTGTTCCGGGGGAGGATTGGCTTCC
>NZ_DASYWN010000059.1:0-9333 GCF_035935975.1 Bradyrhizobium sp. | reverse complement strand
GAGCCGTCGGAGAACACCGCCGAGTTCAGCGTCGCGTAGAAATTGTCCGACGTCGGAACCACCGAGCCGAGATACTTCTGCACCAGTTCGGGGTGTTCGCGGATCGCTTCCGAGATCGGCATGAAGATCACGCCGGCCTTCTTCAGCTCGGCCTTGAACGTGGTCGCGACCGAGACCGAATCGAACACGGCGTCGACCGCGATCTTGCGGCGCGCCGGATCTTCCTCGCCGGGCTTCGGCTCGACGCCCTCGAGCATGGCGACCTCCCGCAGGGGAATGCCGAGCTTCTCGTAGGTCTTCAGAATCTCCGGATCGATCTCGTCGAGCGAGCTGACCGTCTTCTTCGGCTTCGGCGCCGCGTAGTAGTAGAGATCCTGGAAGTCGATCTTGGGATAATCGACGCGCGCCCAGGTCGGCTCGGTCATGGTCAGCCAGCGCCGATAGGCCTCCAGCCGCCACTGGAGCATCCAGGCGGGCTCGTTCTTTTTCTGTGAGATGAACTTTACGATCTCTTCCGAGAGCCCCTTGGGAGCCTTCTCGGTGTCGATCAGGGTCTCAAACCCATAACGATATTGGTCGACGTCGATGCGCTTCACGCGCTCGACCGTCTCTTGTACGGCTGGCATTCCATCCTCCGCTCGCGGTTTCAAGGACCGCGGTGGATCAAACTCGGACGAGTATTACGATGTTTTTTGCGGAAAGCACAGGCTTAGAACGGTTCAAGCCGTGTTTCGTCGCTTAGCCTCTAAGTAGGGTATTACCGAGCTTTCGCCAAGCCTCTAACGCCCTATTGATCTCATCTGGATCCGTGGACCAGCCCAGACTGAGACGCACCGCTCCCTGGGCCACGGCGGGATCGAAGCCCATGGCTGACAGGACATGGGATGGCTGGACCTTCCCTGAGGAACAGGCCGAGCCGGACGACACCGCCACGCCTTCGAGGTCGAAGCCGATCACGGCGGTCTCGGCCTTCAGGCCCGGTGCGGTGAACAGAATGGTGTTTGGCAACCTCTTCACGTCATCTGCGAAGATGGTCGCACTGGCGATACCGCGAATGCCATTTTCCAAGCGATCTCTGAGGGTTGCCATGCGCTCCGCATCCTCAGGCAGAGCCTGAAGCGAGGCTCTGATGGCTGCGCCGAAGCCGGCGATACCAGCGACATTCTCGGTTCCTGCGCGCCGGTTCAGCTCCTGCCCGCCACCCCGCAACACCGGTTCCAATCCGGCGATTCCCTCTGCCACCACCAGCGCGCCTATGCCCTTGGGGCCGCCGATCTTGTGCGCAGAAAAGGTCGCAAGGTCGGCGCCTACCTCGTTAATATTGAACGCAATTTTGCCAAGCGCCTGAATCGCGTCGACATGCAGGAGGCCGCCGGCCTCGTGGACGATCCGGGCGGCCTCGGTGACCGGCTGGAGCGCGCCGGTCTCGTTGTTGGCGGCCATGATCGAGACCAGCGCCGGCGGGCCACCGGCGAGTAGCATCCGAAGGTGATCAAGGTCGATCACGCCGGAACGGGTGACATGGATCAGGTCGATTCTAGCAGCCGGAAACCGGCCGCCTGCCAGGACCGAGGCATGCTCGATCGCCGAAACCAGCAGCCGCGCGACGGGACCTCCGGACGGACCCTTCAGGCCAGGTGACAGCGCCAGCGCGTTGGCCTCGGTTCCGGCGGAGGTGAAGACGATGTTCCGTGGCAGTGCGCCCACCGCCGCGGCCAGCGTGGCGCGGGCCTCCTCGACCAGCCGCCGCGCCTCCCGCCCCTCGGCATGGACCGAGGACGGATTGCCGATCAGCTCCCAGGCGGCCAGCATCGCAGCCCGGGCTTCAGCACGGAGCGGTGTGGTCGCATTCCAGTCGAGATAAACGCGGTTCGGCATCGAGTAGTATATTACCTTACTTCGTCGGGGCTGTTCCGCCCCTGCGCCCGACATGGGCCGCCACCGCACGCTTGGCAACCGTGATTCCGAAGCCAGAGCCGGCGATGACGCGGCCATGACAGGCTAACGTCTTGAGCCCATTGGCTGATGTTCAAGATGCTTGCTTTTTGCCCCTCCGCCCATGTTAGAACGCGGGCCGTCAAGTCACCGCGCGCCGTTTGCGCATCACCGCGAGGCGCACGCCTTCTCACCCTTCCATTCGCGCTCTCGTCGGCATCGCTGTCGATGAGGCCACAATCGGTTGATTGCCGAGGATCCTCGCTCCAGCACATCAATCAAGAGATCACCGATGCCCGAAGTCATTTTCGCCGGCCCCGCTGGCCGCCTCGAAGGCCGCTACCACCCGGCCAAGCAGAAGAACGCGCCGATCGCGATGATCCTGCATCCGCATCCGCAGTTTCACGGCACGATGAATCATCAGATCGTGTACCAGTGCTACTACGCCTTCGCGCATCGCGGCTTCTCGGTGCTGCGCTTCAATTTCCGCGGCGTCGGCCGCAGCCAGGGCTCGTTCGACCACGGCACCGGCGAGTTGTCGGATGCGGCGGCCGCGCTCGACTGGGCGCAGACCATCAATCCCGAAGCGCGCGCCTGCTGGGTTGCCGGCTTCTCCTTCGGCGCCTGGATCGGCATGCAGCTTCTGATGCGCCGTCCCGAGGTCGAAGGCTTCA
Organism: Bradyrhizobium sp.; assembly: GCF_035935975.1. Taxonomy (GTDB): domain Bacteria; phylum Pseudomonadota; class Alphaproteobacteria; order Rhizobiales; family Xanthobacteraceae; genus Bradyrhizobium. The sequence continues at coordinate 6,724 of NZ_DASYWN010000059.1, read as the reverse complement.
TCTCGATCGCGCCGCCCGCCAATCTCTACGACTTCTCGTTCCTTGCGCCCTGCCCGTCGTCGGGCCTGATCGTGCATGGCGAGAAGGACGCGGTGGTGCCGCCGAAGGATGTCAACACGCTGGTCGAGAAGCTGAAGACGCAGAAGGGCATCGTGATCGACCAGCAGGTCATCCCCGGCGCCAACCACTTCTTCGACGCCAAGCTCGAGCCGCTGATGGAAACCATCACGGCGTATCTGGACATGCGCCTCGCCAACGTGCGCTGAGACCTTGTAGCCCGGATGGAGCGCAGCGAAATCCGGGAAACTCGACCCGCGGACGCAAGGCCCCGGATTGCGCTGCGCTCCATCCGGGCTACGGGAGCAACGCGCTCAGCTCAAGCTGCAAGCTTAAGCAGGTGCGCGTCGTGCCTGACGAGGAAGGCGCGCAGCAACTGCGGATAGTCGGCGCCGACCGCAGTGCGCACACTCGGACGTTTCGCGAGTTCGGCGCGCCAGGCGCGGACCTTCGGCACATCGCGGAAGATGCCGTGATCGGTCAACTCGTCGAACAGGTCGAAATAGCGGAAGACCGGCGCGAACACTGCATCGACGAGGCTGAACGCCTCGCCCGCGAAATAGGGCCCGGAGCCGAGCGCGGCCTCCACGCGCGCGAACTTTGCCGCAAGGGCCTGGCGCTTGCTCTCGAACGTCGTCGGATCCGTCGTGGTCTCCAGCCCCCAGAGATCGCCGAGGATCGCCGAGCCGAACTCCATCCAGGCGCGGTGCTCGGCGCGCTTCAGCGCGTCCGCCGGATGCAGCTTGGTGCCGCCCTGCGTCTCCTCGATGTACTCGCAGATCACGTTGCTCTCGAACAGCGCGACCTCGCCCTGCTCCGTCGTCACCACCAGCACCGGCACCTTGCCGAGCGGCGACAGTTTTAGAAACCACTCGGGCTTGTTGGCGAGATCGATGTCGATCCGCTCGAACGGAACACCCTTCTCCTTCAGCGCGATCACCGCGCGCTGCACGTAGGGGCAAAGCTTGTGGCTGATCAGTTTCAGTGAAGCGGGCGTTTCAAGCGACGTCGTCATGGCGATGATCCCGGCGGTTCGATGCAACTGCATCCAAGATAGATGCATTTGCATATATTCGTCAAGATCTATGCATCTGCATCAACCCCGGGCCGATGCAGAATCCGGCCTCAGGGCCGCGCGATCACCCCGCCGGTCATCGGCATCGGCACGCCGGTGGTGGCGGGATAGGACAGCGGCAGGCCCTTCAGGCCGCGGGCGGCGAGGAAGCCGAAGGCCTGCGCCTCGATGGCGTCGGAGGCCCAGCCGAGCGTCTCGGCGGCCTCGACGGTGGCCGAGCCGACGCGCTCCCGCAGCATCCGCAGCATGGTGAGGTTGCGCGCGCCGCCGCCGCAGATGATCCAGCTTCGCGGCCGCCGCGGCAGCAGCGGGATGACGCGGGCGATCGCAGCCGCGGTGAAGGCGGTCAGGGTCGCTGCGCCATCGGCGGGCTGGACGTCGCCGAGCTTCAGCGTGGCAAAGTCGTTGCGGTCGAGCGATTTCGGCGGCGGGACCGCGAAGAACGGCAATTCCAGCGCCCGCGCGATCCAGGCCTCGTCGGCCTTGCCGAGCGCTGCGAACTTTCCTTCCGCATCGAAGGCCTGGTTCATGGTGCGGTACATGAAATCGTCGAGCAGCGCGTTGCCGGGGCCGGTGTCGCAGGCGATCAGCGTGTCGTTGCCGTCGATATAGGTGATGTTGGAGACGCCGCCGATATTGACCACGACGATCGGCCCCTCGCGCTCCAGCGAGTTGGCGAGCGCCCGATGGTAGACCGGCACGAACGGCGCGCCCTGCCCGCCGGCCTCGACATCAGCGGCGCGGAAATCATGCATCACGGGAATATGGATCGCCCGGGCCAGCGCCGGCGCATCGCCGATCTGGACCGTCAGCCGCCGCTCGGGCCGGTGCAACACGGTCTGGCCGTGGAAGCCGACGATGTCGATATCCTCCGGCCTCATCCGGTTCTGGGCGATGAAGGCCGCGACCGCCTCGGCATGGGCGCGCGTCACCACCCGCTCGGCCTCGGCCAGGATGCCCGGCCGGGCATCGCGCTGCGTCAGGTTCACCGCCTCGCTCAGCGCCTGGCGCAGCAGATTGCGCTCGGCCGGGCTATAAGGGCGGTAACCGGAGGGCCCGAACGCCTTCACCTGCTTTCCGTCGGTTTCGATCAGCGCGACATCCACCCCGTCCAGCGAGGTGCCGCTCATCAAACCGAGTGCCGTCAACATCATGGATCAGCGTCCTCAAAACACCCGCTCCGGCATGCCGATCTTGTGCCAGAGGGACACATCTTATAATGCCACAGCGCCAAATGGCGGGCAGCAATCGAGTTCCCACGGAAGACCCTTAAATTGCTCCCAAAACAGTAAACCAAGAATTGTCAGGCACGCCGACAGATGACTGCATTTAAATCGGATTTCCTCAACACCCTGCAGGAACGTGGATTCATCCACCAATGCTCCGATTTCGAGGGGCTGGACGCACTCGCCGCCAAGGGCGAGGCGATCGCCTATGTCGGCTACGATTGCACCGCCCGCTCGCTGCACATCGGCAACTACCTGACCATGATGATGCTGCACTGGCTGCAGCAGTCCGGCAACAAGCCGATCACGCTGATGGGCGGCGGCACCACCATGGTGGGCGATCCCTCCGGCAAGGACGAGACGCGCGCGATGCGCACCGTCGCCGAGATCGAGGCCAACAAGGAATCGATCCGCGGCGTGTTCGCAAAGGTGCTGCGCTACGGCGATGGCAAGAGCGACGCCATCATGCTCGACAATGCGGAGTGGCTGACCAAGCTGAACTGGATCGAGATGCTGCGCGACGTCGGCCGGCATTTCTCGGTCAACCGCATGCTGACCATGGACTCGGTGCGGCTGCGCCTCGAGCGCGAGCAGGAGATGAGCTTCATCGAGTTCAACTACATGGTCTGCCAGGCCTATGATTTCGTCGAGCTCGCGAAGCGCACCGGCTGCCATCTGCAGATGGGCGGCTCGGACCAGTGGGGCAACATCATCATGGGCGTCGATCTCGGCCGCCGCATGGGCACGCACCAGCTGTTCGCGCTGACGACGCCGCTGCTGACGACCGCCTCGGGCGCCAAGATGGGCAAGACCGCGCAAGGCGCGGTCTGGCTCAACGCCGACCAGTTCTCGCCCTATGACTTCTGGCAGTACTGGCGCAACACCGAGGACGCCGACGTCGGCAAGTTCCTGAAGCTGTTCACGACGCTGCCAATGGCCGAGATCAGGAAGCTCGAAGCGCTCGGCGGCTCGGAGATCAACGAGGCCAAGAAGGTGCTCGCGACCGAAGCGACCGCGCTGCTGCACGGCCGCGACGCCGCGAACGAGGCGGCCGAGACCGCACGCCGCACGTTCGAGGAAGGCGCGCTGGCGGAGAGTCTTCCGACCGTGGAAATTCCGCGCGGCGAGCTGGATGCCGGATTCGGCGTGCTCAACGCCTTCGTCAAGGCGGGCCTCGTTGCCTCCAACGGCGAGGCGCGACGCCAGATCAAGGGCGGCGGCCTGCGCGTCAACGACGAGCCTGTCACCGACGAGAAGATGGCGCTGTCCGCCGGCAATCTGACGCCGGAGGGCGTGATCAAGCTGTCCTTCGGCAAGAAGAAGCACGTCCTCATCAAGCCTGCATAGGCGTATGAGCTTTTGATGCTTGTCAGGGGGCGTCGAAGCGCGCTCCCTGACGGGCAATGGATCAGAACACGCCCAGGGAACATGGAGCTGCGACGCAGCAAGGCGCGGTGCGCACCGCGCTCGTGGTGCTGGCGCTGTGCTTCACTTTGGCCGTTCTCGGTCGCGGCCTGAGTGAGAGCTTCACCGTCTTCCTCAAGCCGATCTCCGAAAACTTCGGCTGGGACCGCGCGCAAGTCGTCTCGATCTATTCGCTGACCTGGTTGATCAGCGGGCTGACCGCGCCGCTGGTCGGACGCCTGTTCGACCATTCCGGACCGCGTATCGTCTATGCGCTCGGACTGTTCCTGCTCGGCTCGGCCTTCCTGATTGCGGCGCACGCGCAGGCGCTCTGGCAATTCCAGCTTTCGATCGGGCTCTGCGTCGGCATCGGCGTCGCCTTCATCGGCAACGTGCCGAACTCGATCCTGCTCGGCCGCTGGTTCGGCCCGAAGCTGCCGACCGCAATGGCGGTGGTCTATTCGGCGATGGGCGGCGGCGTACTGGCATTGCTGCCTGCCTCGCAGCTGCTGATCGATCATCTCGGCTGGCGCGAGACCTACCAGCTGTTCGGCTTTGCCGCATTGAGTTTGCTGGTGCCGTTGTTGCTCCTGCCCTGGCGCATGTTCTCGGCCGGCTCGCCGTACATTACCAAGAGGACCGATCCTGACTTCATCGACAACGGCTGGACGCTGGTCAGCGCGATGCGCCACCACGCCTTCTGGGCGCTGTTCTCGACCTTCTTCTTCACCGCGGTCGGCATGTATTCGATCGCGGCCCAGATCGTCGCCTATCTGATCGACGCAGGATTCCCGCCGCTGCAGGCCGCGACCGCCTGGGGCTTTTCGGGCGTCGTGCTGGTGTTCGGCATGATCGGCGTCTCCGCGCTCGACGGGCTGATCGGGCGCCGGCCGTCGGTGCTGCTCAGCTACGCGATCTCGATCCTCGGCATCGTCCTGCTGTGGCTGCTTCAGTATTATCCGAACGTCATCCTGCTCACCGGCTTCGTCGTCTGCTTCGGCAGCATGATGGGTTCGCGCGGCCCGCTGATCACCGCGACCGCGATGAAGATCTTTCGCGGCAAGCGCGTCGGCACGATCTTCGGCACCATCTCGATCGGCAGCGGCCTTGGTTCGGCGTTCGGCTCATGGAGTGGCGGCCTGATCCACGATGCCACGCACGGATACAATCTGCTGCTCGCCTTCGCACTTGCGAGCGTGATCCTCGGAATGATTCCATTCCTGATTGTCCCCGCCTTGCGGGAGCAAGTCTCCCACAGGTAACCTGCGCGCATTCGCGTCACCGGGGAATTACGGATTGGCGTGACGCGAACAGCCGCAAAAAACGTGGATCGCGAACGGCTGAAAGTGCTGCCTGCGGTGTTTTGTCCGACATGACAAAAATGTCAGCTCGAATTGAGCCTGGGCAGCTTGCAGGGCGGAACTGAATGCGGTCCTAGTCGCAAGCATTGGATGGAGGGCACAAACCAATGAACTTTCCCTATCTCGTTCGCTTTCAGCCGGTTCTCTTGAGCCTGTTTCGCTTCTTCACCGGCCTCTTGCTGTTCCAGTATGGCGTCGCCAAACTGTTCAAGTTTCCGGTGCTGCCGTACTTCGCAAACATTCCCCCGATCATCTACGCGGCCGGTACGATCGAGCTCGTGCTTGGCGCGCTGCTGATGATCGGTCTGTTCACCCGCCTCAGCGCCTTCATCCTCTCGGGTGAGATGGCCTTCGCCTACTTCATGGGCCACATGTTCAAGGGCGAGACGCCGGTGTTCCTGCCCCTGCTCAATGGCGGCACCGCGGCGATCCTGTTCTGCTTCGCCTGCCTCTATCTCTCCGCAGCCGGCGGCGGCTCGGTCAGCGCCGATGCGGCGATGGGCAAGGACTGATCACCAGCGACGCTGACGCGCGCCATTAACGCGCACGTAACGGATGGCACCGGCAACTGCCGGTGCTATCTACCGCGAGCCCAGCACGTTCCAGATCAGGACGAGGGCCGCGACGAGCAGCACGGACATGATGAGGCGGTGAACGAATCGGTTCATGGCCGCTCCGGCAGAGCTCGATGACCACTCAAGTCTGAGGTCGATGTTCTCCAGCATGCGCGCTGAGGCGCGCCCGCGCATGGCGATTTGCCTGCACGATTGCGCATAGGGCTGCGGACGCTGTCCCGCGCGGCGGGCTGCCGCATGGCTATGTTCATGATTGGTAAGAACTTGATGCTACCGATGTTGACAATAACAACCATTCCGTAGGGGCTGTGATGAAGCTGCTGAGCCATCTGAAGATCCGCACCAAGCTGACCAGCATGGTCTGTCTTGCGGCTCTCACAGTCACTGCCATCATCGCGACATCGACCTATCTCGGCAAGAGCCGCATGATGGAGGACCGGGTCCAGCAGATGAAGACCGCGGTCGACATGCTCTACAACCTCGCCCAATCGGTTCAGGACGACGTCGCCGCCGGCAAGCTGACCCAGGCCGAGGCGAAGGCCCAGTTCCACATGCGCGGACGGCGCATGAGCTTCAATGGCGGCCAGGGCTACCCCGTCGTCTACAACCCCGACACCTCCCTGCTCGTGAACGGCGCCAACCAGCAGCTCGAAGGCAAGATCACCGGCGCGAAAGACTCCAACGGCGTGATGATCGCCGACGCCATCATGAACGTCGCCGCCCAGAACGCCCAGGGCGGTGTCACCTCTTACCTCTACCCCCGCCCCGGCCAGACCGAGCCGGTCCGCAAAACGGTGTTCGCGCGCAAATTCGCGCCCTGGGATGCAACCATCAGCTACGGCCTCTATGTCGACGACATCGACGCCGATGTGCGCGCGCTGACGCTGGAGCTCGCCGCGATCGGCGTCGGCCTGATGCTGCTGATGGCGACGCTGTCCTGGCTGATCGCCCGCGACGTGCTCAGTGCGCTCGACCGCCAGAAGAACCGCATGCAGGCGATTTCCGAAGGCGCCATCGACAAGCCGG
>NZ_DASYWN010000058.1:0-89404 GCF_035935975.1 Bradyrhizobium sp. | reverse complement strand
CCTTCGAAAGGCCGCAGCCAGATCAATCGAGGCTTTGGACAACGCTATCGCCCTCGCCATGGCCGCCTTCACCGCCCAAGAGTGCCTGAACTTCTTCGCCGCGGCCGGTTATGATCGCGTCTGATCAGAATCTGCTCTAGGGCTGAGTCGGCTGAACCGGCAAGGTGCCTTAAAAGTCCGAAGCGATACCTTTGCGCTCCCAATCCCCGTAGCGGGTGGGTTCAGGCCCCTTCGGTCCCTGCAATTCCTTGGGCGCCGCTCCAGCATGCGCCGCCGCTGCGGCCTGCCGGCGCGCTTCCGCCTCAGCCAGCGCTCGCTGGGCGGCCGGAGGGAGTTGCTTGCGATCGGGAACGGAGGGCTGGTCACTCATCGAGTCGTTCCTAGCGCAGGATCATGGCGCGTGCGAGGTGCAATATCGCATTGCTGAAATGGTGATCGTGGCCTGTAAACGCGAGAGCCCATTCTTACATTTGGCATATTCGCGTGCCAGAGATCGCCTTCTCAAGGCATGCGCCCATTGCGGCGGAACTGCCGCTCGCCAAGAACCTTAAGCCGCATGCCATCTCAACGTTTCGCCCCTCCATCCGAAGTGCCTGGTCTTGCGGCGCGGCGGATTGCCGCCGACATCGTCGACGGCGTGCTGCACAAGCACCGCACGCTTGACGACCAGCTCGACGGCGGCGGCGCCCATCCCGGACTGAAGACGCTGGCCGATCGCGACCGCGCGCTGATGCGCCGGCTCGTTGCGACCGTGCTGCGCCGGCTCGGCACGCTCGGCCACGTGCTGTCCCGCCTGCTCGACAAGGGCATTCCCACCGACGCACCGCGCGCGCAAAGCGCGCTGCTGATCGGCGCCGCGCAGATTCTCTGGATGGACGTGCCCGATCACGCCGCGGTCGATCTCTCCGTTCGCCTCGTGCAATCCGACCGGCGCGCCGCGCGCTATGCCGGCCTCGTCAACGCCGTGCTGCGCCGCTGCGCGCGCGAGGGCCAGGCGTTGGTCGAAGAAGTCGCCGCGCAATCGCTGGACCTGCCGCCCTGGATGCTCGCGCGCTGGAGCGCGCATTACGGTGAAGCGACCGCGCGGGACATGGCGCTGGCGCTCGGCCATGAGCCCTCGCTCGATCTCACCGTGAAGTCGGATGCCGCGCAATGGGCGAGCCGCCTGCATGGCGAGACGCTGCCGACCGGGACGGTGCGGATGCTGCTGCACGGCTCGGTGACCATGTTGCCCGGCTTTGCCGAAGGACAATGGTGGGTGCAGGACGCCGCCGCTGCCCTGCCGGCGCGATTGTTCGGCGACATCAAGGGCAAGTCCATCGCCGATCTCTGCGCCGCCCCCGGCGGCAAGACCGCGCAACTGGCGCAGGCCGGTGCGCACGTCACCGCGATCGACCGCTCGCCCGCCCGGGTCGCGCGGCTGCGCGAAAACCTGACGCGGCTGTCGCTCCAGGCCGAGACTGTCGTCGCCGACGCGGTGGAATGGGCCGGACCGGCCGAGGGCTTTGACGGCATCCTGATCGATGCGCCCTGCACCTCGACCGGCACGATCCGCCGCCATCCTGATGTCGCCTGGCTCCGGCAGGAATCCGACATTGCCACCCTGACTGCGCTCCAGCAGCGGTTGCTGAAGAAATCCGTCTCGCTGCTCAAGCCCGGCGGGACGCTGGTCTATTGCACCTGTTCGCTGGAACCCGAGGAAGGCGAGCAGGCCGTGGCCACGCTGCTAGCCGCAGAGCCTGCGCTCCGGCGTGTGCCGATCGCGGCGTCCGAGGTCGCCGGCCTCGACGAAATCATCACTGCCGATGGCGACCTGCGCACCCTGCCCAGCCATCTGCCGAACGCCGATCCCAAGCTCGGCGGGCTCGACGGATTCTTCGCGGCCCGGCTCGTTAAATCCTGATTTTGCACCGGTTTTTGCAACTTCGACGCTGATTCGTCCCGTTCAGGGTGGTGTCAGGCGGGCGATTTTGGGATTAATAAGGATTCGTTAATAAGGATTCGTCGGAATCCGTTCCCCCTTCAAGGCAAGGCGTGTCGGTCGCTCAACGCAGACGTATCTCGACGCTGGTGATGAACCGCTTCGCGCGGAACATGCTCGCGCGCGCGAGCGGCGGTTCGGTTGCGCTGTCGCGGGTCTGGCCCGGCCGCACCGACCGGCTCATCATCGCGCCGCATGATCTGCGCACGGCGGATGCGACGCGTGCCGCCGAGATCTATGCCGGCCGCTTCGTCTTCGCCGGCAAGATCGTCAATTGCCACGGCCGCTCGATCTTCGATCTCGAGCCGCCGTCGGAGGATTGGGAGGTCGCACTGCTCGGCTTCGGCTGGCTGCGCCATTTGCGCGCCGCCGACACCGCGCTGACGCGGGCCAATGCGCGCGCGCTGGTCGAGGACTGGATCGCCAATCCCGCCAACAAGCGCCGCCCCGTCGCGCGGCGCGCCGACGTGCTGGCGCGGCGCGTGATCTCGCTGCTGTCGCAGGCGCCGCTGGTGCTCAACGACACCGACAACAAGTTCTACCGCCGTTACTTGCGGGCGCTCGCGCGCGAGATCCGCTTCCTGCGCTACACCATGGTCGACATCCCCGACGGGGTGCCGAAGCTGCAGGTGCTGATCGCGCTGTGCTACGCGGCGCTGTGCCTCGCCAACCAGGCGCGGCACATCCGTAGCGCGTCGAAAAAGCTCTCGGATGAATTGCAGCGGCAGATCCTGCCCGATGGCGGCCACATCTCGCGCAATCCGGGCGCGCTGATCGAGCTCCTGATCGATTTGCTGCCGCTGCGACAGACCTTTGCCGCACGCAACATCGCGCCGCCGCCGGCGTTGCTCAACGCGATCGATCGCATGATGCCGATGCTGCGCTTCTTCCGCCACGGCGACGGCAATTTCGCGCTGTTCAACGGCATGAGCGCGACGCCGTCGGATTTGCTCGCGACGCTGCTTGCCTATGATGACACCCACGGCGCGCCGATGGCGAACATGCCGCATACCGGCTTTCAGCGCCTCGATGCCGGCCAGACCACGCTGATCATCGACACCGGTCCGCCGCCGCCGGCCGGCGTCAGCCACGACGCCCATGCCGGCTGCCTGTCGTTCGAACTGTCGTCCGGCATCAGCCGCATCGTCACCAATTGCGGCATGCCGACCACGGGCCGCGACAATTGGCGGCCGTTCGCGCGCAGCACCGCGGCGCATTCGACGCTGACCTATCACGAGACCTCCTCGTGCCAGTTCGTCGAGATGTCGGCGATGAAGCGGCTGCTGCACGGCTCGCCCGTCACCAGCGGCCCGGTCGAGGTCGAGAGCTATCGCGAGGTGGTGCAGAACGGCACGCTGCTCACGACCTCGCATGACGGCTATCTCTCCAAGTTCGGCGCGATCCATCGCCGTGTGCTGATGGTCGCCAATGACGGCGCGCGCATCGACGGCGAGGACACGCTGTCGCCGCCGCAGGGCGGGCGCTTCAGGGGCGCCGATGCCGATTTCGCGCTGCGCTTCCATCTGCATCCCGCGGTGAAGGCGAGCCGGCTGTCGGATGCGCGCGGCGTCATGCTGGTGCTGCCGAACCGCGACGTCTGGACCTTCGAAGCCCTGGACGACAAGGTCGACCTCGAGGACAGCGTGTTCCTGGCCGGCAATGACGGCCCGCGCCGCACCGCCCAGATCGTGATCCGGCAGGATGCGCGGCAGGCGCCTTCGATCCGCTGGAGCTTTGTCCGCTCCAGCGCCTCGCCGGCGGTCACCAATGCCCGCCGCAACGCCCGGCGCGAGCCGGAACTTCCGCTGTAAACAGGCGAATTCGGCCCCATCTCGTCGTTGTGAAAACGGCCGAAAGCTGCTATCGAGCGCTCGTTCGCGCGACTGGCGACCTTGGATGGAGCACCATCGGGAAGCGCGACACATATCCGCCGCGCGCCTGGGCATAGACACTCCCTTAGCAGAGGATCTTGCTCATGACTGACCATCCCCGCCGCGTCACCCGCGCCCTTCTCTCCGTTTCCGACAAGACCGGCCTGATCGAGTTCGCCAAGGCGCTTGCCGCGCATGATGTCGAGCTGGTCTCGACCGGCGGCACCGCAAAAGCGATCGCCGCGGCCGGCCTCAAGGTGAAGGACGTGTCCGACCTCACCGGCTTCCCCGAGATGATGGACGGCCGCGTCAAGACGCTGCATCCGAAGGTGCATGGCGGCCTGCTCGCGATCCGCGACAACAAGGAACATGCCGAGGCGATGAAGGCGCACGGCATCGCGCCGATCGACCTGCTCGTCGTCAATCTCTATCCGTTCGAGGCGACCGTCGACAAAGGCGCGGGCTTCGAGGATTGCATCGAGAATATCGACATCGGCGGTCCCGCGATGATCCGCGCTGCCGCGAAGAACCATGACGACGTCGCTGTCGTAGTCGAGGCCGAGGACTACAAGGCCGTGCTCGACGAGCTCGCCGCCAACAACGGCGCGACCACGCTGAAGCTGCGCCGGCGCCTTGCCGCGAAGGCCTATGCGCGCACCGGCGCCTATGACGCCGCGATCTCCAACTGGTTCAACCGCCAGCTCGAAATCGACGCGCCCGACTTCCGCGCCTTCGGCGGCCGGCTGATCCAGTCGCTGCGCTACGGCGAGAACCCACACCAGACCGCGGCGTTCTACGCGACGCCCGACAAGCGCCCGGGCGTCTCGACCGCGCGGCAGCTCCAGGGCAAGGAGCTCTCCTACAACAACATCAACGACACCGATGCGGCCTATGAATGCATCGGCGAGTTCGACGCCAGGCGCACCGCGGCCTGCGTCATCGTCAAGCACGCCAACCCCTGCGGCGTGGCGGAAGGCGCGAACCTCGTCGACGCCTATCGCAAGGCGCTGGCCTGCGATTCCACCTCGGCGTTCGGCGGCATCATCGCGATGAACCGCGCGCTCGACGCCGACACCGCGCGCGAAATCACGAAGATCTTCACCGAGGTGATCATCGCGCCCGACGCCAGCGAGGAGGCGATCTCCATCATCGGCGCGCGCAAGAACCTGCGCCTGCTGCTCGCCGGCAGCCTGCCCGATCCGCGCGCGCCCGGCCTCACCGCCAAGACGGTCGCCGGCGGCCTGCTCGTGCAGAGCCGTGACAATGCGGTGGTTGACGACATGACCTTCAAGGTCGTGACCAAGCGTGCACCGACGGACGCGGAGATGCGCGACCTCAAGTTCGCGTTCCGGGTCGCCAAGCACGTCAAGTCCAACACCATCATCTACGCCAAGGATCTCGCAACCGTCGGCATCGGCGCGGGCCAGATGAGCCGGGTGGATTCAGCGCGGATTGCGGCACGCAAGGCGCAGGATGCGGCCAACGAGCTGAAGCTCGCCGAGCCGCTCACCAAGGGCTCGGTGGTGGCATCGGATGCGTTCTTCCCGTTCGCCGACGGCATGCTCGCCTGCATCGAGGCCGGCGCCACCGCCGTGGTGCAGCCCGGCGGCTCGATGCGCGACGACGAGGTGATCAAGGCCGCCGACGAGCACGGCATCGCCATGGTGTTCACCGGCACGCGGCACTTCAGGCACTAAGCCTCACCACGCGCGTAGCCCGGATGGAGCATAGCGAAATCCGGGTTTCGCAATCCCACAACGACTGCCCCGGATTGCGCGGAGCCTGTCATCGGGCGGCGCTTTGCGCCGACCCGTTGGCTCCATCCGGGCTACGGACGGCGGTTAGTCCTTCACGCGCATCAACAGCCCGAACCCTGTCACGAAGAACACCACCAGCACGGCCATGCCGGCCTTCTGGCTCGCCGTGGCCGCGGTGATCACACCGATCAGCAGAGGACCGATGAAGGACGTCACCTTCCCGGTCAACGCGAACAGACCGAAATACTGCGCGATGCGATCTTTCGGCGCGAGGCGGATCAGCAGCGTGCGCGACGCCGCCTGCAGCGGTCCACCGGCCGCACCGATGAGACAACCCAGCACCAGATAAGCGCGCTCCGCCGCGCTCGAGAACAGCGGCGCGCCGGCCAGAGGCGGCGCGACCTTGACGAACAAGACGCTGTCCTTGTCGACCAGCAGGATCGCCGCCACCGACAGCAACAGGACCAGCAAGCTGCCAGCGATGACGCGCTTCGGCCCGAGACGATCATCCAGCTTGCCGCCGAGCCATGCGCCGAAGGTGCCGGCAATCGCAAGCATGATGCCGAAGGTGCCGATCTGGATCGTGTGCCAGCCGAACGTGCCCGCCGCATAGATGCCGCCGAACGCGAACAGCGACACAAGCCCGTCGGTGTAGATCATGTTGGCGAGCAGGAACGCCGCGAGCGACTTCTGCTGCGGCAGGCTCTTGATCGATTGCTTCAGCTCCGCCAGGCCTTCGCGCAGCGCCTCGCGCACCGGCCGTTTCGCCGGATAGTCCGGCGTGAACAGGAACATCGGCGTCACGAAGATGATGAACCATATCCCGGTCAGCGGTCCCGCGGCGCGATCGCCCTGGTGGGTTGCGGGATCGAGCCCGAACAGCGGCGTGAAGCCGAGCAGCGTGCGGCCGGTCTCGGGATTGGCTGCGAGGAAGCCGAGCACGATGATCAGGCTGACGATACCGCCGATATAGCCCGTGGCCCAGCCGGTGCCGGAGAGCCGGCCGATGCGATCCGGCGGCACCAGGGTCGGCATCATCGCATTGTTGAAGACCGTGGCGAATTCCGCGCCGACACTGGCGAGCGCGACCGCGGTGAGCAGGGGCGGAATGACCGAGGGATCGCCGGGCTTGCCGATCCACAGCGTGCAGGACGCCAGCACCAGCAATGCGCCGAATCCAGCGATCCAGGGCTTCCTGCGGCCCGAAGCATCCGCGATGGCGCCCAGCACGGGCGACATCAGCGCGATGGCAAGGCCCGCCGCCGCCATCGCAAAGCCCCACAGCGATTGCCCGGTGGCTGCATTTGGCGCGATGCTGGTGGCGAAATAGGGCGCGAACACGAAGGTCGTGATCAGCGTGAAGTAAGGCTGCGCGGCCCAGTCGAAGAAGATCCAGCTGACGACGGCCGAGCGCGGAGGATAGGTCCGCGGCGCGCCAGCCATGCGCGCATCCGGTGCGATCGTCGTCATTCCGTAGTCCCCATCACGAACAGTTTTGCCCCTCTTAGCGCAAACCGTATAGCATTACAGCGACGCGTTTGAATTGGCCCGAAGGCCCGGCGGAAATTTTGATGATGTCATCATTTTCGACACGGCGAACTTTTTTAGCCCTGATCGCCACTCTGGCGTTTGGTCTTGCATCAGCAACCGCGCAGGATGCACGACGAGGCTATGTCCCGCCCGCGCTCGACACCGTGCACGCCGTCCCGGCCGAGCATGGCATGGTGGTGGCGCAGGAGAAGATATCCGCGCAAATCGGCGCCGATATCCTGCGGCGCGGCGGCAACGCGATCGATGCCGCAGTCGCCACCGGCTTCGCGATGGCCGTGACCTATCCGCGTGCCGGCAATATCGGCGGCGGCGGCTTCATGGTGATCCATTCGGCGGAGCGCAACGAAGACATCACGATCGACTATCGCGAGACGGCGCCGGCGGCGACCACGCCGCAGATCTTTCTTGGGCCGGACGGCAAGCCCGAGCCGGCGAAGTCGCGCGATTCCGCACTCGGGGTCGGCGTGCCCGGCACCGTTGCCGGTTTTTCCCTGGCGGTGGAGAAATACGGCTCGGGCCAATTCACGCTGGCGCAATTGATCGAGCCTGCGATCGCGCTGGCGCGCGACGGCTTTGTCCTCACCGACGACATGGCCGACACGCTGACGACCTGGCACCCGCGCCTCAAGCGCTGGCCCGCTTCGGCAACGATCTTCTCACGCCCTGACGGCACCCCGCTCGGCGAGGGTGACCGGCTGGTGCAGAGCGATCTCGCCGAGACACTGTCGGCCATCGCAACGCAGGGGCCGCGCGGCTTTTATGAGGGGCCGGTCGCGGAAAAGCTGGCCAAGGCCATCTCCGATGCCGGCGGCATCATGACGCCGGCCGATCTGAAATCGTATCAAGCGGTGATCCGCGCGCCGGTCCGCGGCAATTATCGCGGCTATGACATCGTCTCGATGCCGCTGCCGTCCTCCGGCGGCGTGGTGCTGGTCGAGACGCTCAACATCCTCGAAGGCTTTCAGCTCGCCGATCTCAAGCAGGGATCGCCCGCCTCACTGCATCTGCTGATCGAGGCCATGAAGCGCGCCTATGCGGACCGCGCGCGCTATCTCGGCGATCCCGCCTTCGTCAACGCGCCGATCGAGACCCTTACCGCCAAGGACTACGCCGCCAAGCTGCGCGCCGGCATCTCCACGGATCGCGCCACGCCGTCGAAGCAGCTCGTTGCCGCCCCTCCCGCGCCGCGCGAGGGCACCAACACCACGCACTATTCCGTCGTCGACAGTCGCGGCAACGCCGTCAGCAACACCTATACGCTGAACTTCAGCTACGGCGTCGGTCTCGTTGCCGAGGGCACCGGTGTGCTGCTCAACAACGAGCTTGACGATTTCACCGCAGCGGTCGGCGCTTCCAATGCCTATGGCCTCGTCGGCTACGAGGCCAATCTGCCCGGGCCGGGCAAGCGACCGCTGTCCTCGATGTCACCGACCATCGTACTGAAGGACGGCAAGCCGGTGCTGGTCACGGGCTCGCCCGGCGGCAGCCGCATCATCTCCACCGTGCTCCAGGTGATCGTCAACGTGCTCGACTACAAGATGGACGTTGCCGCCGCCGTCGCCTCGCCGCGGCTGCATCATCAATGGCTGCCGGACGAGGTGCGCATCGAGCGCGGCTTTTCCGACGATGTCCTGCGTGAGCTGAAAGCGATGGACCACGTCGTCGTCGAGCCGATGGGACAGACGTCAGCCAATTCGATTCTCGTGACGCCGAACGGTGCGCTCGGCGCGCCCGATCCGCGCACGCGCGGCGCGGAGGCCGCGGGACAGTAACATCGCCGTTGCATGGCACGGTCGCGCGCGCCCGCTTGCGCGCGCTGCCGCCCATGCTACCACCGCGCCGGTTTACAAGAAACTGCCGGGGAAACGCACATGACCACAGCCGATCCGAACCAGCGCATCGAGCGCGCCGAAATCGAAGACACCAGCCTTCTCGCCTTCTACCGCGACATGAACCCGTCGGAGCGGCGGACGTTCTGGGCCTGCGCCGCAGGCTGGGCGCTCGACGGCATGGACTTCATGATCTATCCGCTGGTGATCGGCACCATCATCGCGCTGTGGAAGGTCGATGCGGCCTCGGCCGGCCTTGCCGGCACGGTGACGCTGCTGGCCTCCGCGATCGGCGGCTGGCTCGGCGGCTACCTCTCCGACCATATCGGCCGCGTCAGGACGCTCCAGATCACCATCATCTGGTTCTCGTTCTTCTCGCTGGTCTGTGCCGTCGTGCAGAATTTCGACCAGCTCCTGATCGCGCGCGCCGTGCTCGGTCTCGGCTTCGGCGGCGAATGGGCTGCGGGCGCCGTGCTGATGGGCGAGGCGATCCGGCCGCAATATCGCGGCCGCGCGGTCGGCTCGGTGCAGTCGGGCTGGGCGGTCGGCTGGGGCCTTGCGGTGCTGTCGCAAGCCATCCTGTTCTCACTGATGCCGGCGGAGACCGCGTGGCGCTGGATGTTCGTGATTGGCGCGCTGCCGGCGCTGCTGGTGTTCTACATCCGCCGCTCCGTCACCGAGCCTGAGGTTGCGGCCGAAGCGCGGGCCAGGCAGGCCGCCAGCGGCGATCGCCCGGCGCTCTGGGAGATTTTCTCCGGCCCGATCCTGAAGACCACGATCCTGGCCTCGCTCGCCGCGACAGGCTGCCAGGGCGGCTATTACGCCATCACGTTCTGGGTGCCGCAGTTCCTAACCAAGGAGCGCCATCTGTCGATCGTCGGCTCGACCGGCTATCTCTCGACGCTGATCATCGGCTCCTTCATCGGCTATCTCGTCGGCGCCTGGCTCGCCGACCGGATCGGACGGCGCAACCTGTTCCTGATCTTCTCGATCGGCGCGATGGCCGTGGTGCTGCTCTACACGCAGCTGCCGCTGACCAACGAGATCCTGTGGGTGCTCGGCTTCCCGCTCGGCTTCTTCGCCTCGGGCTATTTCTCCGGCATCGGCGCGTTCCTGACCGAGCTCTATCCGACACGGCTGCGCGGCTCGGGCCAGGGCTTCTGCTACAATTTCGGCCGCGGCATCGGCGCGCTGTTTCCGTTCCTGGTCGGCGCGCTCTCGGCGACGACGTCGCTTGCCAATGCGATCGCGATGTTCGCGGTCGTGGCCTACGCGCTGTTCTTCATCGCAGCCTTCGCGCTGCCGGAGACGCGCGGCCGCGTGCTGCACGCGGACTGATATCGGACTGTCATTCCGGGGCACGCGAAGCGTGAACTCAGGTGCGCAATTGCGCACCTGAGAATCTCGAGGTTCCGGGTTCGCCCTTCGGGCGCCCCGGAACGACGGGGAATTGCTACCGCCCCACCTGATACGGCCCGCCCTTTTCCAGCGCACGCGCATAGGCCGGCCGCGCATGGATGCGCTCCAGGAACGCCATCGCCTTGGGATGGCCCTGCTCGAGACCGCCGCGTGCTTGCGCAGCTTCAAGCGGAAAGCTCATCTGGATATCGGCGGCGGTGAACTCGTTGCCGGCGAACCACTCGCTCTTGCCAAGCTCGCCTTCCCAATAATCCATGTGCTGCTTGAGTTGCGGATTGACCAGCGCGGTCAGCGCCTGATTCGAGACCTTGCGCACCAGCGGACGCAGCAGAGCCGGCGCGCGCTTCGGCATCAGCGTGAACAGCAGCTTGAGCAGCAGCGGCGACATCGCCGAGCCTTCCGCGTAGTGCAGCCAATAGGTGAAGCGCAGCCGCTCCGGCGTGTTCGGCGGTGGGATCAGCCGGCCGTTGCCGTAAGTGGCTATGAGATATTCTATGATCGCACCGGACTCGGCGATGGTGTTGCCGTTGTCGGTGATCACAGGCGACTTGCCGAGCGGATGGATCGCGCGCAACTCCTTCGGCGCACGCATGTCGGGCTGACGCTGATAGCGCACGATCTCGTAGGGCACGCCCAATTCCTCGAGCAGCCACAGCACGCGCTGCGAACGGGAATTGTTGAGGTGATGAACGGTCAGCATCGCGAGGTCCCCGGGGCTAGGCGTGATCAGTCGCGTACCTGCCAGCCCGGGACCGCAATGTCGAGACATCCGGACGGATATTTTCACCCGGGTATATTGACGTTTATAATTTACCCGGGTATTAAACCACCCCAACGTCATCAATATGGCAATGATTTCAATGCAACAGACTTTCACCGCCTTCCAGGGGCCGCGCCGCCTGGTGTCCGGGCCGGCAGGCGAGGTCGCACTCGTCGTCAAGCGGGTGGCGCCGCGGCCGGACGAGGCCATCATCATCTTCGAGGACGCCACCGGCCGGTCGATCGACTTCGATCTGCGCGGCGGCGACCGCGAGGTGCTGGCGCGCCTGGCGAAACTGATCCCGCCGCCGGTCGAGGAGGCCGCACCGTCGGCCGAACCGCGCGGGCGCGGCCGGCCGAAGCTCGGCGTGGTCGCGCGTGAGGTGACGCTGCTGCCGCGGCACTGGGAATGGCTCAACGCACAGCCGGGTGGCGCCTCGGTCGCGTTGCGAAAGCTCGTCGACGAGGCCAGGCGCGTCAGCGGCGACAAGGACCGCGAGCGGCAGGCCCGCGATGCGGCCTATCACTTCATGTCGACCATGGCCGGCAACCTGCCGCAGTTCGAGGAAGCTTCGCGCGCGTTGTTTGCGGATGATCGCCGACGCTTCACCGGACTGATCGCCGATTGGCCGACCGACGTCCGCGACCACATCGTCAAGCTCGCCTACAGCGACCGCGCCTAAGGCGCGCTCTCTTCTTCAACCCTATCGACGGCCGGGCCGCGCGTGCTTCGCGCGGCAACGGCTTCGCGCGCCCTGATGAAAGGCAAACCCATGTCGACACCCACGCCACTCTGGACCACATTCCTCCGCTTCCTCGCGCCCTTGATGTTGAGCAATGCGCTGCAATCGCTGTTCGGCACCGTCAGCAACGTCTATCTCGGCCAGATGATCGGCGTCGACGCGCTCGCGGCCGTCTCGGTTTTCTTCCCGGTGATGTTCTTTCTGTTCGCCTTCGTCATGGGCCTCAGCACCGGCGCCACCGTGCTGATCGGCCAGGCTTATGGCGCGGGTGAGCACGGCAAGATTAGAAGCGTGGTGGGCACGACGCTCGAGGTCGGCCTGCTGCTGTCGATATCGGTGGCGCTGGCCGGCGGGATCTTCAGCCGGCAACTCATGATGATGCTTGCGACGCCCGCGGACATTCTCGATCAGGCCAGCGCCTATGGGCGCATCATGCTGCTGACGATGCCGCTCGGCTTCGTCTTCCTGCTGATGACGGCGATGATCCGCGGCGTCGGCGATGCGCTCACGCCGCTGCTGGCGCTGGCATTATCGACGGCCATCGGCCTGATTCTGACGCCGATGCTGATCCACGGGTCGCTCGGATTGCCCGCAGCCGGCATCACCAGTCCGGCCTGGGCGGCCGCGATCGCCAACGCAGTGACCTTGCTCGTGCTGGCCGTCTATCTGCTGCGGAAAAAACATGCGCTTGCGCCGGACGCCGCATTGCTGCGTCATATCAGGCTCGATCGCGCCATGCTGGGAAAAATCCTCGGCATCGGACTGCCGAGCGCAATCGGCATGGTGGTGATGGCGATCGCCGAGTTGGTGCTGCTCGGCCTCGTCAACGGCTATGGGTCCGACGCCACCGCTGCCTATGGCGCGGTCAACCAGGTGATGGGCTACACGCAGTTCACGGCGATGTCGATTTCGATCGCGGTCTCGATCCTCGGCGCGCAGGCCGTCGGCGGAGGCGATAGGGCGCGGCTCGACGGCATCGTGCGCACGGGCCTTGCGTTCAACCTCGTCCTGACCGGCGGGCTGGTGACGCTGATCTACCTCGCGCCGCGCGCGGTGCTCGGCATCTTCATCACCGACGGCGCCGTGCTCGATCTGGCGAAGGGGCTGCTCTACATCGCCCTGTGGAGCTCGGTGCCGTTCGGCCTGGCGACGACGTTCTCCGGCGCCATGCGCGCCGCCGGCGTGGCGCTGACGCCGATGCTGCTGTCGATCTTCGCCATCGTCGCGATCGAGCTGCCGTCGGCGATCATCCTGAGCCGCATGATCGGCCTCGAGGGCGTATGGGCCGCTTATCCGATCGTGTTCTGCGCCATGTTCGTTTTGCAGATGGGCTATTACCTGGTGGTGTGGCGCAAGCGGGCGATCCGGCGTCTGATCTGACCGGATCATCAAAGTATTATGACCATCATTAAACGGTGGACCTGTTGCGCGCGCTGCGCCACAATGGATGAAAAGCCAGATCAGAAAGTCGGTCAGGGAGAACGAATTTGACCCGCACAGCCCCGCAATTCCTGTTCGATTTCGGCAGCCCGAACGCCTATCTCAGCCACCTCGCGATTCCCGCGATCGAGCAGCGCATCGGCGTCAAGTTCGAATATGTACCGATCCTGCTCGGCGGCATCTTCAAGTCCACCAACAACAAGTCGCCGGCCGAGACGCTCGCCGGCGTCAAGAACAAGCGCGAATTCCAGCAGGTCGAGACCGAGCGCTTCATCAAGCGTTTCAAGGTGCAGCCTTACGTCTTCAATCCCAACTTCCCCGTCAACACGCTGAACCTGATGCGCACGGCGATCGCGGCGCAGCTCGAGGGCGTGTTCGAGAAGTATGTGGACGCCGCCTTCCACCACATGTGGCGCGAGCCGAAGAAGATGGACGATCCGGAAGTGGCGGCAAAAGCGCTGGCATCCTCCGGCCTGGACGCCCAAAAGCTGTTCGCCCGCGCCCAGGAGCCGGAGGTGAAAGCCAAGCTGATCAAGAACACCGAGGAGGCGGTCGCCCGCGGTGCGTTCGGCTCGCCGACCTTCTTCGTCGGCAACGAGATGTTCTTCGGCAAGGAGCAGCTGCGCGAGGTCGAGGAGATGGTGCTGGAAACGTAATCCCCGCATCCTCAGCGACAGAATGTGATCGCGGTGACATTCTGGGTTGCTTCGCTTCGCGCGCAAGGGCGACTATAGATAGACCGCCAATAGCACAATAAGGACAATCCCATGCGTATCCTCGTGGTCGGCGCCGGCGCCATCGGCGGCTATTTTGGTGGCAGGCTGTTGCAGGCCGGCCGCGACGTCACCTTCCTGGTCCGGCCACGCCGCGCCAGCGAGCTCGCCAGCGACGGCCTCGTCATCAAGAGCCCGAACGGCGACGTGACGTTGAAGAATCCGCCGACCGTGCAGGCCGACGCGCTCAAGGAAAAGTTCGATGTCATCCTGCTGAGCTGCAAGGCGTTCGACCTCGACGACGCCATCAAGTCGTTCGCGCCGGCGGTGGGGCCGAACACCGCAATCATCCCGATGCTCAACGGCATGAAGCATCTCGACACGCTCGATGCGAAATTCGGCAAGGAGCGCGTGCTCGGCGGCCTCTGCGCCATCGCCGCGACACTGAACGAGAAGCGCGAGGTGGTGCAGCTCCAGCCGATGCAGTCGCTCAATTACGGCGAGCGCGACGGCAAGCCGTCGGATCGCGTCAAGGCGATCGACGAAGCGTTCAAGAGCGGCATCAATGGCGCCACCGCCAGCCAGAACATCATGCAGGATATGTGGGAGAAGTGGGTGTTCCTTTCCTCGCTCGCCGCAAGCACCAGCCTGATGCGCACCTCGGTCGGCAACATCCTCGCCGCGCCCGGCGGCCGGGATTTCCTGCTCGGCATGCTCGACGAGACCAGCGCGATCGCCACCGCCTCGGGCTATACGCCGGGCGGGCCGTTCTTCGAGCGCGTGAAGGGCAACATCACCACCGAGGGCTCGCCGATGACGGCCTCGATGTTCCGCGACATCAAGGCAGGCTTCCCGGTCGAAGCCGATCACGTGATCGGCGACCTGATCGCGCGCGCCGATGCCGCCAAGGTGCCGGTGCCGAAGCTCCGAATCGCGTACACGCATCTGAAGGCGTATGAGAAGCAGCGGGCGGGGTAAGCCACACACTCTACTGTCGTCCCGGATCTGCCCTTCGCTTGTCCGGGACGACAGCGGAGTTTTTGGCTCGAATTTCGCGCTACTTGAAATACGCCAGATAATGCGACACGGCGGTGATCTCCTCGTCGCTCATATGATAGGCGACGTCGGCCATCGCGGCGACGCCGCCGCCGACGCGCGCGCCGGCCTTGTAGTCGTGCAGCGCCTTGACCAGGTATTCCTCGCGCTGGCCCGCGAGCCGCGCCACCGCCTTGGTGCCGGCAAAACTGTCCGTGTGGCATGAAGCGCAGCGGCGGCCGACGGCGACCTGCGCACCCTTTTTCGACAGGTCCGGATCTTTGTCTTCCTCCGCCTTCGGCGGCGTCATCTGCGCGAAATAGGCGCCAAAATTACGGATGTCCTCGTTGGTGATCTCCTCGGCGATCGGCTGCATCTGATCGTTCTTGCGCGAGCCGGCGCGGAAGAACACGAGCTGCCACTGGATGAATTGATCCGGTTGGCCGGCCAGCGAGGGAATGTTCTCGGTCTGCGAAATGCCGTTCTCGCCGTGACAGCCTGAGCAGACCGCGGCCTTCTCCTTGATCGCGGCGTTGTCGGCGGCCTCGGCCGGGACGAAGGCGATCGCTGCGAGCGAGAGCACGCCGATGGCGTACGAAGAAAACTGGCGGCGCATGATGGGGATCCGATCTATCTGGCTCGTCATTTCCGGGGCGTACGGAGCACGAGCTGCGATGCGCGATTGCGCATCCGAAAATCCATAACCGCGACTCGGGGTTATGAGTTCCGGACTTGCGCCGGCGCGCAATCCGGAACGACATCGAAGTTGAAAGCAAAAGAGGCTGCGGCCGTCACCCGGTCGCAGCCTCCATGTCGCGTCGCGCTACTTCTTGCTGTAGCTGATGCGGTAGATCGCGCCGGCCCAATCGTCGGCGACGAGGATCGAGCCGTCCTTGGCGAGGATGATGTCATCGGGACGGCCGAGATAGCCCTGGTCGCCCTCGATCCAGCCGGAGGCGAACACCTCCTGCTTGGGATTCTTGCCATCGGGACCGACGATCACGCGAACGATACGGCCACCCTGGTACTTGTGACGATTCCAGGAGCCGTGCTCGGCGATCAGGATGTTGTTCTTGTACTCGGCGGGGAATTGATCGCCGGTATAGAACTTCATGCCGAGCGGAGCGACGTGCGCGCCGAGATTCAGCACGGGCGGCGTGAACTCGGAGCATTTGTGGCCCATCGCGAACTTGTCGTCCGGCAGATTGCCCTGGTGGCAGTAGGGATAGCCGAAATGCTCGCCGATCTTGTTGATCATGTTCAGCTTGTCGCTGGGCAGATCATCGCTGATCCAGTCGCGGGCATTCTCGGTGAACCAGTATTTGCCAGTGCGCGGATCGACGTCGCCGCCGACCGAGTTGCGAACGCCGAGCGCGTAGACCTCGGCATTGCCGGTCTTGGGATCGACGCGGCGGATCTGCGAGACGCTGGTCGGCGGGATGCCGACGTTGAAGGGCGGTCCGAACGGAATGTAGAACCAGCCGTCCTTGTCGACCGCGATGTACTTCCAGCCATGCGCGGCATAGGACGGCATGTCGTCGTAGACGACCTTGCCGTCACCGAGCTTGTCGAGGTTGGCTTCCGCATTGTCGTAGCGGATCAGCTTGTCGACGGCGATGACGTAGAGCGCGCCGTCCTTGAAGGCGAGACCGGTGGGCATGTTCAGCCCCTTGAGGACGGTCTTGACCTCCTTCTTCCCGTTGTTGTCCTTGATGGCATAGACGTTGCCGAGGCCGAACGAGCCGACGAACAGCGTGCCCTTGTCACCCCAGGCCATCTGCCGCGCGGCGAGCACGCCCGAGGCATAGACCTCGATCTTGAAGCCGGCCGGCAGCTTGATCTTCTTGATGATGTTGGCGAGCTCGGCGTCGGAGGCGCCGGTCGGCGGCCCCGAGGGCGGCGCGAGGCCCTTCTGCGCCTCGGTCTCATCGCCCAGGAACCAGTCATCCGGCGGATGGGTCCAGAAATCCTTGGTGCCGGATTCGTATTTCTTCAGCGCCCTGTTCTTGTCCTGCTGTTGCGCATTGCCGGCGCTGGTCCCCGCAAGAAGGGCCACGGCTGCAAGCGCCAACACGGATCGATGGAACATCGATGTCATCGCGTCACTCCCCTAAGGCAGCCGTCAAGGCCGCGCATTATTTTGTTATGGCTAGTCGAGAGGCGAAGTTTGGAGTCTGCCGAACGGCAGACTTAAAAAGGTTAGCACATCTGCCGGCCGTGAGAAGCGCGCCGCGCGCACTGCAATTGTGCTCAGTAAAAATTGAGACGGATTTTCTCGCGGCGCGATGGAGGGCGACAACAACGCTCTCGCTGCAGCGCGGAATCAAACGCGCATGCGGCTCAAGCGCGGACGGCAAAAGCCTGCGTCAAACAAAAAGTGCGAAAACAACCCCATGCACAGTAGAACGGCGCGGGCCGGTTTGCGCCCGGCGACGCCGGCCACACATCTGACGCATCGTGCGAATTCGCAAAAGCGGCGATTACGGGGCGACGGGATAGGATCCATCGTCAAACAGCTCGTCGTGATAGCCTTTCGACCCGACCTCGCGCGCCAGCGCGCTGCGAAAATCGCGGCCGTCGCGAAGGCTGCGCAGCACATGGGCGAAGTCGAATTCAGGCCGCCAACCGAGCTCACGCCGCGCGCGCTCGTTGACATAGACGCGGTCGATCTCCGGGAAGAGCCGCCAGCCGTGCGCCGCATAGAGCTCGGCGCAATCCGGATAGAGTTCGTGCACGACACCGGCCGCGCCGCGCGGGAGCGCGGCGAGATGGCGCGGCTCGAACGGGCTGGTGGCGGAGACGATGTAACGCCCAAAGCCGATCTTTGGCGCTCGCTCGGCGGCGAGCAGATGGGCGCTCACGGCGTCCGCTATATCCAGCCGTCTATAAAGCAGCTCGTTGGCCTGCGCGTTGTCCAGCGGGTAGGCCGACCGCATCGCCGGATCGTCATCGTCCTCCGGAAAGAACCGCGAGGTCCTCAGGACCACGACCGGCAGCCCACGCTCGCGGAAGAACAGCTCGCACAGGGTCTCCGCCATCAATTTGGTGGTGCCGTAGATGTTCTTCGGCACCGGCGACAGATCCTCGGTCACCCACACCGCGGCCTGTCCGGCTTCGGGGCGAAGCTGCGAGCCGAACGCGCTGGTGGTGCTGGTGAAGACGAAGCTGCGCACGCCCGCGGTCACCGCCGCCTCGAGCAGGTTGAGCGTGCCGGTGACGTTGGTGTCGACAAAGTCCTGCTTGCCGTGTGTCGCCACATGCGGCTTGTGCAGCGTCGCGGTGTGGATCACGGCGCTGACGCCGTCCATCTGGCGCCGCACGAAGTCGGGGTCGACGATCGAGCCGACGGCATCGGTGAAGGGCGAGGGCTTCAGGTCGATCCCGCGCGCGGGTGAACCGCGCCCGCGGAGCGTCCGGAGAATGGCTTCCCCGAGATGACCCGCGCTGCCAATAACCAGGATTGCCATTACATGTCTAACGTACGTTCCGGACAGAGCCTTCTAGTCCTAGCCACGATCGTAATGCCAATATCCGCAGCCATCGCGCTAGGCGGCTGCGGATTCCGCTGCGAGCCTCTCTGATATTTCGCGGAAGAACTCAACCTCTCCTTTTTGCGGCAAATCATGAAGATTCCCGTGAATTAACGCGTTGCGCTTCGCCGCAAGAATGCGGAGGAAATCGCCTTCGGATGGCGTGACATAACCCTCTTGAGCTAGCTGCTGCACAATGCGACCGGGCGTCTGCGGCTTCTCAAATGTTGCCGTCATCAGCCGTCGGGCGATAGCTTCAAACGTGGCCCAGCCAAGGATGAAGGCGGCTGAAACATGGTTTGAGTCCTGCAGCAATTTGATTTCGTCGAGAAAGTTCTGAATCTGCTCGCGAGATTGCACCTGAAGTTCGTTACCGCGACTCGCTGACGTTACGACAAGGACTCGTAGTTCCCAATCGGGGTGTTCTTTGATCAGGTTCGCAAGCGCCCGCGTCTTCTTCTGTTGGGTACTTTCCGATGTAACAAGTTCGATAACTAGCTTCTTGCCTTTTCCGATCGCAATTGCGTCGGGTCGCAAATCAGCAAGGAACGGTGGCACAACCGGAGCAGTTGGATGCAGATATACCTCATAGCCTTCCGAACGGAGCTGCGGAATAAGGCCTTGCAGAAACTCGGCCTCTGAAACTTTGTCGGTCATCGCAACTCCTCGCGTGGCTTGTTCGAGAGACGCACATACAACGCGGGGCGAGGTCCACTGACGGCGACTGCCACCATTTCGGTCGGATTCTCGACCCTAAACGGAATGCCCGGTTCGAATTTCTGAACAACAAGTCTCTCGACCTGTTGATCATCGACGTAAATGTGAGCTGAAAGGGCGTCGAGAATTGGTTTTACGATGTTGTCGATGTCGCCAGTCATTGGCTCATCAGGCAAATAATACAAGGTAACGCCGATCGGCTCTTGGCTGGCGAAATGCGGCTGAGGAATGACAGCTGTGCTTGCAGCCTTGACGCGCGCTTTCCACTCGTTCCTGGATTCGGCCCGCTTTGCCTGAAGTGAGACAGCAGTTCCATGAACTATGAATTCGATCGGAAAGGACAATTCCATTGGGTCCGCATGAACGCGTGTTGAGTAAGATATTATCAAATTCTGTTGCGGCTGCGAGCAAGCGAAAGCTACTACAACTGATCCCGGAGCGAGTTGGCAACTTGTAATACTAAGTTTCTTTTGGTCACAAGCGGCTCCGGCGCCACATGTCGGCAGCGCTTTGATCGCGCTTGAGGCGATTATGCACGTCGCGGTCCGGATCAGGGCCCTCGGGCCGTCCATTTGGCGCCGCACGAATGCCGGATAGGCGATCAAGCCAACGGCATCGGAGAAGAGTGACGCTTTCAGATCGATCCCGCACACTAGCGAGCCAGGCGCCTGGAGGGACCGCAGAACTGCCTCCCCGAGATGACCCGCGCTGCCAGTAACCAGAATTGTCATGTGACACCCAAGCCAGCCGCCAGCGGCGTGGAGAACCACGGCCCGACCCGGTTTGGCTGGATGCTCTGGGAAAAATTGGAGCGGGCGAAGGGGCTCGAACCCTCGACCCCGACCTTGGCAAGGTCGTGCTCTACCACTGAGCTACACCCGCATCCTGTGTCGGTCGCGTGACGCGCCGGCAACGGCTGTCGTATGCCAAAAGCGGGCGGCGAATGCAACAGCTACCGGCAGCTAAGATTCGAGTTTCGAGGCCCAATATGGGCACCGAAAGTGGCCAGATCGACCGGAAACGCCCCGGAACCAGCGAATCGGCCCCGATGGATTGAAATTCGGCCGACCCGGCCCAATTTTAGGGCCTGAAACGAAGCACATGTGATGGCGACGTGCTAAAGAGCCGCCATTCCAGACATCAGACGAGGGAATCCCGTGACGATCATCGACCAGGGTAACGGAGCGGCGGGCCCGGCTGCGGCCGATCTGATCAAGGACACCACCACCCAGACCTTCGTGAAGGACGTCATCGAGGAATCGAAGCGCCAGCCGGTGCTGATCGACTTCTGGGCGGAGTGGTGCGGCCCCTGCAAGCAGCTCACCCCCGTGCTGGAGAAGGCCGTCAAGGCGGCCAAGGGCAAGGTCAAGCTGGTCAAGATGAACATCGACCAGCACCCGGCGATCCCGGGCCAGATGGGCATCCAGTCGATCCCGGCCGTGATCGCCTTCGTCAACGGCCAGCCGGCCGACGGTTTCATGGGCGCGGTGCCGGAGAGCCAGGTCAACGCCTTCATTGAAAAGCTGACGAAGGGCGTCACCGCGCCGGGTGAGCCGAATATCGCTGAAATCCTGCAAGAGGCCGAAGCCGTGCTGGCCGAGGGCGACGCCTCAGCCGCCGCGCAGATCTATGCCGAAGTGCTCCAGTACGATTCGACCAACATCGCAGCCCTTGCCGGCCTTGCGAAGTGCTACGCCGTCTCCGGCGCGATGGAGCAGGCCAAGCAGACGCTGGCCATGGTGCCGGAATCCAAGCGCAACGACCCCGCCGTGAAGGCCGTGCAGACCGCGATCGATCTCGCCGAGCAGGCGCAATCGCTCGGTCCCGTGGCCGAGCTGGAACAGAAAGTCGCCGCAAATCCGCTCGATCATCAGGCACGTTTCGACCTCGCGACCGCGCTCAACGCGCAAGGCGACCGCGCCGCAGCCACCGAGCAACTGCTCGCGATCGTCAAGCGCGACCGCAAATGGAACGACGACGGCGCCCGCAAGCAGCTCGTGCAGTTCTTCGAGGCCTGGGGTGGCACGGATGATGCAACCGTCGAGGGTCGCAAGCGCTTGTCGACGATCCTGTTTTCCTGAAGCGCGATGAGCTAGCGCGGTCAGCGGGGACCAGATGCCGATCAACATCGAATATCGCGGGCCCGCCGACCTCCCCGAGATCATTCCGGTATTTCCGCTGCCGGGCGCGCTGCTGCTGCCGCGCGGGCAGATGCCGCTCAACATCTTCGAGCCGCGCTATCTCTCGATGGTCGACGATTCCTTCCGCGACGGCCATCGCCTGATCGGCATGATCCAGCCCGACGTGGCGCACTCGCCGAAGAATTCCAACAAGCCGGCGCTGTTCCGCGTCGGCTGCGTCGGCCGCATCACCCAGCTCGCCGAATCCGGCGACGGCCGCTATATTCTCGAGCTTACCGGCGTCTCGCGCTTCAAGGTGGTCGAGGAGCTCGCGGTGCTCACCGCCTACCGGCAGTGCAAGGTGGATTTCTTCGCCTTCATCGACGATTTCACCGCGCGCATGGGCGAGGAGCAGGTCGATCGCGAGGCGCTGCTGGCGGTGCTCGCGGACTTCCTGAAGGCCAACAATCTCAAGGTCGATTGGGAGGGCGTCGAGAGCGCACCTAACGAGGCGCTGGTCAACGCGCTGGCGATGATGTCGCCCTATGGTCCCGCGGAAAAGCAGGCCATGCTGGAGGCGCCCGACCTGAAGACCCGCGCCGAGATCCTGATCGCGGTCACCGAGATGGACCTCGCCAAGAAGCGCACCAGCGGCGATCCACCGTTGCAGTGAGGGACGACTAGGCTTCCGCGATGACGGTGCTCTCCCGCTTGCGGGAGAGGTTAGACCAAGCCCGCAGCTCGACTGCGCTTACCTAACTTCCCTGATGATGCCGGATGCGCTTGCGGCCGGTGAACATCGCGCCGATCAGGTTCTCGCGCTGAAGAAGCCCCATCAGCACCACGCCCGCGATGTGCAGTACGACCAGCACCATGACCGCGTCCGATGCGATCGCGTGGGTGTCCTCGATCCACCATATGCCGAAGAAGGTCACCGTCACCGACATCGCACCCGTGATCGCCGAGACGGCGATTGCGAGCAGCAGCGCCACCTGCATCAAGGTGCCGGCAGGGTTGAGTCCGATATAGCGGCCGGTGATGCCGCGGCGCAGATTCCAGAGATAGCGCGGCGCGACACGCAGCCTGACGCCGACCATGCGGAAGCGCGAATAGCGGCTGCCCCAAACACCCCAGGCCAGGCGAAAGGCGAGGAGAGCGAGCACCGTGTAGCCGACGATGCGATGAGCCCTGTCATAGACGGTGGGAGTGAACCACGCGGCCAGAATGCTGACCGCGAGGGCCCAGTGCCACAGGCGTAGCGGGAGATCCCAGACTGCAACGGTCCGCGGTGCGGTTCGATCCGCGGGGGTCCTGTCGGACGCCCCGCGCGTGTCTGGCACCGCTTCGTCGATCAAGCCGTGACTATCCTAAAAGCCTTACTTGGCGCAGATCATTTGGCGATGGTGTGCTTCAGGCTGAGATCTTCGGGGCTGTAGAACAGCTCGTAGAGCTTGCCTTCCTTGACGCCGTAGACCTCATAGCACGAACCTTCGATCTTCGAGCGGCGGACTTCGTAGCCGAGCGCCTTGGCCTTGGCTTCGGCTTCGCTCGCCGGTTTCCACGACGCCTTGTCGAGCTTGGTGCAATCCTTGAACCCGTCGGCCATGGCCGCGGTGCTCATTCCCATGCCGACCGTCAGTGCAATTGCAACAACACGAATGACCTTCACGAACGTCTCCTCCTCTGTCGTGCGCGCGCGGCGCGAAGCGGGACCGAAGGAAGCAAAGGGGATGATGAAGTCAATCCGGTTCGGGGCTATCGGGGTTTAGAGTTATTCTAACGATCCGAAAAACATCAGCGCGCTCCGTGCGCAGCATGGATTTGAACGGCCGCTGCGGCCTTACGCCTCACAACTTCGATCGCGCGTCATCCGGACGCGCCGCACCTAGTAGCCGGCCGCCGCCAGCACGACGACCACGCTGAGCATCATCCAGCCGAAGTGCCGGCCGCGCGTGGCCCATGCGTTGGCGAGGGCGGAGAAGCCGTACACGCATGCGAGGGTGACGACGATCCAGTGGCGCGCCGGCTCCGAGCCCATCCAGGGCGCCGCGATCAGGAGCACGCCGCCGCCGATCCAGGCGACGGTCGAGGCCTGCCAGACCAGGCGGATCAGGGTGCGCAGCCGCTCCGGCTCGATTTTGGCGCGGGGGAACACCTTGGCTTCGCCGAGATAGCCGTGGATCAGGGCCACGATAATGGTCAGGACGCCGGCGCACTGCAGCAAGAGATCACGCATCGATGTCTCCATACATATATGTATGGTTGATTATGCGCTCGCGTACGGCCTGTCAATACACTAGTGTATGGTCGGATCCTGGGGACCGACATGACCGAGCAGCTCTCCGCCGACGACTGGATCAACGCAGGCCTGAAGGCGCTCGCAGCAAGCGGCTTCACGGCCCTGAAGGCCGATCCGCTCGCGAAGACCATGGGCGTCTCGCGCGGCAGCTTCTATTGGCATTTTGCCGATCTCGGCGCATTCCACGCGGCGGTGCTGAAGCGCTGGCGCGAGATCGCCGCGGAGCAGATCATCGCCGACGTCGAGGCCGCCGGCGACGAAGCGTTGAAGGCGTTGCTGCGCAGGTCGTTCGGCGCGCGGCTCGATCTCGAACGCGCGGTGCGGAACTGGGCGGCATTCGATGCAGCCGCGCAAGGCGCGGTCCGCGCCATCGACCGCCGCAGGATCGACTATATCGAGGCCTTGCTCGCCAAGCGCGGGCTCGCGCCTGCGATGGCGCAGGCCCGCGCGCAGATCCTGTACTGGACGTTTCTCGGCTTTGCCCTGTCGGGCACGCCGGTACCGGCGGCGCGGCTGCAGGGCCTGCTCGACGAGATCCTGCGGATGGTTTCCACTTGAGCCGACCAATGGGCGGTGGCGAATTTCTGTGTTAGAGGCAACCGACCGCCGGAGACCGAAATGAACACGCCCACCGAACGCCCCGAAGCCAGTGTCGATCCCAAATTGCTGGAGATTCTGGTCTGCCCGCTGACCAAGGGTCCGCTGGAGTTTGATGCCGCCAAGCAGGAGCTGATCTCGCGTAGCGCCAAGCTCGCCTATCCGATCCGCGACGGCATTCCGATCATGCTGCCGGAAGAGGCGAGAAAGATCGATTGAGGATCTTGTAGCCCGGATGGAGCGAAGCGAAATCCGGGACACCTCACGCCCATGATACAGCGGCCCCGGATTGCGCTGCGCTCCATCCGCGCTACGAAGGCCGCGCGAATCCTCGCTACAGCGCCTCGCCCTTCAACAGCCGCGGCACCTCGCCGGTCAGGCCGGCGGCCTGGCGGATGAAGAGGTTCTTCAGCGGCGGGGCGCGGTCGACGAGGCCGAGGCCGATGTCGCGCACGGTGCGCAGCAGCGTCGACTGGTTGGAGAACAGGAAGTTCAGCGAGTTGGTGGCAACGCCCATCGCCATGGTGTCGAAGCGGCGCCAGCGCTGATAGCGCTCGAGCACGTCGCCGCCGCCGAGATCCATGCCGAGCCGCGCGGCATCGACGACGACCTCGGCCAGCGCCGCAACATCCTTCAGCCCCATGTTGAGGCCCTGGCCCGCGATGGGATGGATGACATGGGCGGCATCGCCGACCAGCGCGAGGCGCTCGGCGATGAAGGAGCGCGCGACGAAATAGGACAGCGGAAACGCGCGCGGCTTGTCGAGCGCCTTCACCTCGCCGAGATGCAGGCCAAAGCGCTGCTCGAGCTCGGCGTGAAACTCGTCGTCGCCAAGCGCAATGATGCGCGCGGCCTCAGCCCGGCGCTCGGTCCACACCAGCGACGATCGCTTGCCGGAGAGCGGCAGGATCGCGAACGGACCTGCCGGCAAGAAATGCTCTTCGGCCCGCCCCTCGTGATCGCGCTCGTGGCCGACGGTGACGACGATGCCGGACTGGTCGTACTCCCAGCCATGGGTGGCGATACCGGCACGCTCGCGCAGCTTCGACCGCGCGCCGTCGGCGGCGACCAGGAGACTGGCTGCGATCACGCTGCCGTCGCCGAGCGTCACGTCGATGCCCTCGTCGCGCGCGTCGTAGGACGCCACGGTGGTGGCGCGCAGATCGACGCCCTCGGCCTCGGCGCGCACGACCAGCGCATCGATCAGCCGGCGGTTCTCGACCATGTGCGCGAACGGCTCGCCCGGCGCGACGTCGCCGGCGAAGTTCAGGAACACCGGACGGGTGGCATCTTCCAGCTTCGAATCCGTCACGACCATGTCGAGGATAGGCTGGGCATCGCCTTTGACGTCGTCCCAGGCGCCGACAACCTCGAACAGGCGGCGACAGGCGGCCACGATCGCGGTCGCGCGGGGATCGCGGCTCGGCCGGGTGCCCAGCGCGGGGTCGGCGACGATGACGGGAATCTCGGGCCCCAGCCCCTGGCGCAACGCCAGAGCCAGTGCGAGGCCGGCAAACGCGCCGCCACCGATGACAATGCTACCCTGTACCGACATACCAAGCTTCCCGGTCAATTCTCGGTCTTGCTAGCAGACTTGAGCTGGGCGAAACAGTGCGGTGAAACAAGGGCGGAACGGCCCGAATGTGTCATTCCGGGGCGATGCGAAAGCGCAAGTCATGTCCAAGAGCCTGATCGACCTGATCTCGATCCTCGACCTCGAGCAGCTTGAGGTGAACCTGTTCCGCGGCAACAGCCCGAAGACGAGCTGGCAACGGGTGTTCGGTGGCCAGGTGATCGGGCAGGCGATGGTCGCGGCCTGCCGCACCGTCGAGGGCCGGCTGCCGCATTCGCTGCATTGCTATTTCATTCTGCCGGGCGATCCGCAGATCCCGATCATCTACCAGGTCGAGCGGCTGCGCGACGGCAAGAGCTATTCGACCCGCCGCGTCACCGCGATTCAGCACGGCAATGCGATCTTCTCGATCATGGTGTCGTTCCATGCCGACGAGGAGAGCGCGTTCGATCACCAGGACAAGATGCCCGATGTGCCGCCGCCGGAGAAACTCACGGCGGAAGAAGTGGCGAAGCAGCCGATGTTCCGCGAGATGCCGGATTTCATCCGCCGCTATTACGAATCCGATCGTCCGATCGAGCTGCGCCCGGTCGAGCTCGGCCGTTACTTCGGCCAGAAGATCGAGGACGGGCGTATTCATGTCTGGATCAAGACCGCGGCAACGCTGCCGGATGATCCGGCGCTGCACATGTGCGCGCTCGCCTATGCTTCGGACTTCTCGCTGCTCGACGCGATCATGGCGCGCTACGGCCGCACGCTGTTCGACAAGCGCATGATGCCGGCGAGCCTCGACCACGCGATGTGGTTTCACCGCCCGTTCCGCGCCGACGAATGGCTGCTCTACGCGCAGGATTCGCCGAGCGCGCGCGGCGGCCGCGGCCTGACCCGCGGCTCGATCTTCAAGCCCGACGGCACGCTGGTGGCATCCGTCGCGCAGGAAGGTTCCGTGCGCGAGCGGCGCAGCTGATATCAGATCTGGCCCGCCGAACTTGCAGGCGGGTGGACGTTGACCCCGAGGGACCGGAGGAACATTCCGATCGAAAGTCCGGATAGCGAGAGCTCGCTGAGCCAGCGCCAGAACATGATGCTGAGAACGATGTTGCAGACGGCGACGATCGCGACGAACAAGCTCTGATTGGACTTCGACGCCGGACCATCGGATGCCGACAGCTTTGGCGACCGGACGCTCATGAAGAGCGCCAGCAGCGGCGGCAGGATCAGGATGGGGCACGCCGCCAGCACCCAGATCAGCACCTCTGGATCGCGGATCGACCAGCCGATTCTCTCGGCTTGGTGCCTGAATTCCTGTTTCAGACGGCTGAGAACGCTTTCGACCGCGATCACGCCCCCGCACGCATTACAGGTCAGCGCGCCGGTGTTGACCGCCGACCCGCACGCAGGACAGGTTCGAACCGGCAAGCGATGCAGCGCATTGGTCATACGGGCTGGCCGGCCTGAAGCCTCCGGAGGTAGCGAAGATTCATGTCCTTCGCCGTCGAATAGGCATCGATCATCGACCAGATCCAGATCGTCCAGCCCAGGAACACGACCCAAAGGGCAATGCATCCGATCAACATCAGAATGCCCTTGCCCACCCGTCCGCAATACATCTGTCCGGCACCGCAAATCAGGAACGACAGCAGAAGCGCGACGCCGGGCGACTTCGCCCCGAACGCTCCGGTGTCATCGAGAAGGAGCGCGGGATTCACCTGATTGACCACATGAACCACGGTCGCGCCGGCCGCCGCATTGATCGGCGGCGGAGTTTGCTTGTTCGATCTGAACAGGGACGACAGATAGCGGTCCTGCGAGGCGGGCGTCCAGTTCTCGCTGCCGACGGGTAACACCTGAGTCGCGCCATCGACACGGCCCTCCTTGATGAACTCGTCAATGCGATACCCGGTATAGGGCCCGTAAGTCTGCCCATTGATGTGAATGTGCCATTCGCTATCGAGCGGATGCGGCGGCAGGTCGGAACTCGTGTTGCGCGGCGGCGGAGCCACCGAACGCCCACCGCCACTTGGTGGCGGATTCGAAATATCGCCCACTGCAATGCCCCCAATGAGTTGTATCTTGCAATAGGACCAACCTAGGGCAACCGGCCCGAGCTGCACAAGATGCAATGCAGGCCGCCTGCGACGGAGGTTGGGCTTCCGTTCTGCGCGGAGGAAGCTCCGCGCAGAAGGAGAGTTCGTCAGAAGCCGCGAGCGGCAACCCCACGGTCGACGAGCGCGAATTGCGACACGTACCAGCCGCCATACCAGCGCAGCATCCAGGGAATCGGGATGATGAAGCTACAGGCCAGCGAGAAGACCACCGTACGCCAGAGGAGCTGCCAGCCACTGCCGTTGAACACGATCTCGCGCCGCGTGCCCTCGGTATTGCTGCATATCCAGCGCATCCAGAACGCCAGGACCCAGGCCCAGCCGATGATGGTGATGGTCGAAACGAGCATCAGCAGATACCAGCCAACATAGCCGATTGCGCTGCCATTGAACGAGATCGGCAGCCGCTCGCCATTCGAGGTGAGATTGGCCACGATCCAGCGGATAATGACCCAGCCGAAAAAGGCATTGACGATCATGGCAACGAGCGGCGCGTACGAAATTCCGGTTGCGCCGGCATAAGTCAGGAGCGCGTTGCCCATCAGCGCCCACCAGATGTCCATCGGCTGACCCGCAAAGCCGAAGTTCGGGCGACCCGGCACCTGAATATGCGAGGTGATCCATTTGTAGAACCAGACGGCGACCCAGGGCGCCGGAATCACGAGCAGCATGCCGATGACAAACACAATGGTACGACCGAGCAGGCCGAACACGCTGAAATCAGCCGACAGCGATCCGCCGGAGGCGCTGCGTGCGCCGGCATAACCACCGCCACCCATCATCGGGGGAGCACCGGCGGGAATCATCGGGGGCGCACCGCCACCGCTGATGAGGCCCGGGATTTCGGCGGCCTTCTGCCAGCCGGCCATGCCTTCCGACCAAACCAGCGTATCGGGGCGAACCACGCCTTGCGCGATCAGGTCGCGGAATTGCGCTTCCGGATAGGGCCCCTGCTGCTTGCCCTCGGATGCGTAGAACCAACTCGCCATGAAACGTCCCCCTCGAACATACTTATGTACCGGCTGGGACGCTTCGGTTCACCGCATCCATGCCAAAAACGCATTGTGAGGGATGAACGGATGCCCTGTACAGAGGC
The DNA here is from genome assembly GCF_035935975.1 of Bradyrhizobium sp. Taxonomy (GTDB): domain Bacteria; phylum Pseudomonadota; class Alphaproteobacteria; order Rhizobiales; family Xanthobacteraceae; genus Bradyrhizobium. The sequence continues at coordinate 60,269 of NZ_DASYWN010000058.1, read as the reverse complement.
GGCCGTTCACATGGCCAAACGTTTTTCCGCTTCAATCTGCAACTTTTTTATGCCATTTGCCCGGAAAGATGCCAGATTGACGCTGCGCCGGGGACATACGGCGCGGCGCATCCCGGGGAATAGGCCTGACCATGAAACTCGTCGTCGCGATCATCAAACCGTTCAAGCTCGATGAGGTCCGCCAGGCCCTGACGGCGATCGGCGTCCACGGCATGACCGTGACCGAGGTGAAGGGCTATGGCCGCCAGAAGGGCCACACCGAGATCTATCGCGGCGCGGAATATGTCGTGAACTTCCTGCCGAAGCTGCGGATCGAGATCGCGGTCGCCTCCGACGTCGCCGACAAGGCGGTCAGCGTCATCACCGCGACGGCGCGCACCGGGCAGATCGGCGACGGCAAGATCTTCGTCACGCCGATCGACCACGCGCTGCGCATCCGCACCGGCGAAACCGACAGCGACGCGCTTTAAAAAACTTCTTTCGATCGCACCGGGCAACGACGCCACAGCGTGCGACGCCAATTGATGCCGGGGGGAACGACATGGCGGGATTGTTGCGCCGCGCAGCTGCTATGGCTGCGCCGATCGGATTTGTGTCCGCTTTCGCCGCTCCAGCGCACGCAGCGAGCTCCGAGATCAACACCGCCGACACCGCCTGGATGATCGTCGCCACCGCCTTGGTGCTGATGATGACGATCCCGGGGCTCGCGCTGTTCTACTCCGGCATGGTGCGCAAGAAGAACGTGCTCGCGACCATGGCGCAGAGCCTCGCGGCCGTGACGATCATCTCCATTCTCTGGGTCGCGTTCGGCTATTCGCTCTGCTTCGTCGGCGACGGGCCGTGGATCGGCTCGCTCGACCGCTGGTTCCTCGCAGGCATGACGATGGACAGCGTCAATCCGGCGGCGAAGACCATCCCGGAAGCGTTGTTCATGCTGTACCAGATGACGTTTGCGATCATCACGGTGGCGCTGGTCGCGGGCTCCGTGGCCGACCGGATGCGGTTCTCCGCTTATCTGTTGTTCTCCGTCGCCTGGTTCATCTTCGTCTACATTCCGCTGGCGCATTGGGTGTGGGGCGGCGGCTTCCTCGCCAGCATGGGCGTGATGGATTTCGCCGGCGGCCTCGTCGTGCATCTGTCGGCCGGCACCGCCGGCCTCGTCGCCGCCAAGGTGATGGGACGCCGCCACGGCTACGGCACCGAAAATCTCTCGCCGTTCGACCTGTCGCTCGCCGTGATGGGCACCGGCCTGTTGTGGGTCGGCTGGTTCGGCTTCAACGGCGGCTCGGCGGGCGCGGCCAATTCGCGCGCGGTGCTGGCGATCATCGCGACGCATCTTGCCGCCTGCTCCGGCGCGCTGACCTGGGGTGCGATCGAATGGTCGACCCGGCGCAAGCCATCGGTGCTCGGCATGATCTCCGGCGCTGTTGCCGGCCTTGGCACCATCACGCCGGCCTCTGGCTTCGTCGCGCCCTGGCATGGCATCGTGATCGGCATCGTCGCCGGCGCGGTCTGCTACTGGGCCTGCACCTGGCTGAAGCACCGCTTCAACTATGACGACTCCCTCGACGTGTTCGGCGTCCACGGCATCGGCGGCCTGACCGGAACCTTGCTGGCCGGCGTGTTCGCAACTAGCGCGATCGGCGGCACCGCCGGCCTGCTCGAGGGCCATCCGCAGCAGCTCCTGATCCAGCTCTACGGGGTCGCCGTCACCTTCGTCTGGGCGGCAGGCGTCAGCTTCATCCTGCTCAAGCTGGTCGGCCTGTTCGTGCCCTTGCGCGTGTCCCGTGAGCACGAACTCGAGGGGCTGGATATTTCGCAGCACGGCGAAGCGCTGCAGTAATCGGGGCTTGCGCGACACATAAGCACGTGCTTATGTGTCGACATGATTGAAGCCGACATCTTCAAGGCACTGGCCGACCCGACGCGCCGAAAGGTCTTTGAGAAGCTCGCTGGCGGCAGCCTGAATGCCAGCGCCTTACGCGACGGTTTGGAGATCAGCCAGCCGGCGATGTCGCAGCATCTCGCCGTGCTGCGCGAGGCAGGCCTCGTGCGCGAGCAGCGGCAGGGCCGCTTTGTGAACTACGAAGTCGACCCGGACGGAATCGTCGCCATCGCGGCATGGCTCGCGCGTTATCGCGCCTACTGGCCGAAGCGCATGGAAGCACTCGCTGACCTCCTGAAGGACATGGATCAATGAGCGACGCCGTGAAGCCCGATCGTCCCGACGCAGACCTCGTGCTCGAATACGAATTCGATGCGCCACCGGCAAAGGTCTGGCGCGCCGTGACCATTCCGGCTTTGCGCGAGCGCTGGCTGCCGGATTGCGACCTTGCCGATGCCGAGCCGGAAGCAACGATCACAGGCGAAGAGGTGCGCTACCGGCTGCGCGATTCCGAGCCGCCATTTCGCGAAAGCCACGTCATCTTCCGGATCGAGCCGAACGAAGACGGAGGCACCCGCATCAGCATCATCCAGCAGGCCTGCGACGATGACACGAAGCTGCCGCAGCCGGCCAACAGCAATTGCTGCCTGATGCGCGCCGCGGCCTGACACCAACCAACCTTTCATCACCTGCAGACATGGAGGTCGCCGATGCGCGACATGCTTCAGCTCGTCCCTATGGTCGTCGAACAATCCGCCCGCGGCGAACGATCCTTCGACATCTACTCGCGACTCCTGCGCGAGCGCATCATCTTCCTCAACGGCGAGGTCAATGACGCCATGTCCGGACTGGTCTGCGCGCAATTGCTGTTCCTGGAAGCGGAGAATCCGAACAGGCCGATCAATCTCTACATCAACTCCTATGGCGGCGTGGTCACCAGCGGGCTCGCGATGTACGACACCATGCAGTTCATCAAGGCGCCGGTTCACACGCTGTGCATGGGCACCGCGCGCTCGATGGGCTCGTTCCTGCTGATGGCCGGCGAGCCCGGTCACCGCGCCGCCCTGCCCAATGCCAGCCTTCACGTCCATCAGCCACTCGGCGGCTTCCAGGGCCAGGCGTCCGACATCCTGATCCACGCCAACGAAATGCAGGAAACCAAGCGACGCATCACCCGGCTCTACGCGCAGCACTGCGGGCGCACCGAGGCGGAGGTGGAACGGACCCTGGACCGCGACCACTTCATGACCGCGCAGCAGGGGGTCGAGTGGGGATTGATCGACCGGGTCTTTGCTGAGCGCGAGGCCGCCTGATCGTCCAGGTCGATTGCGCATATCCCGTGAGCACGCCGCGAGCCGCTTCGATATTTCGCGGCACGGCGAAGCCCTGCAATAGGCGATCGCCCTACTTAATTACCTTTTGACTGCCCGACGCCTGTGCAACATTGTGTCGGCGGCCTGTCATGCCGGTATTTTGAGCAGACCTGACCACGTTTTGAGCGCGACGTAATAGCGCACTGCACCGCAATACGCGCCAAACGCGAAAACACCCGTTTTCATAGTCCGTTAGGCAACACGTCCGATCTGGCACGGCATTTGATTCTAAGGGTCCCGGCTGTGCCCGCGTAGTGAACTTCTCCCTCGTGGCGAACCAGTCGAGAAACGCCCGGCCACGTCCGGACCGGGCCCAAGCGGGGATAGGACCCATGAAAATTGTTATGGCGATTATCAAGCCATTCAAGCTGGAAGAAGTCCGTGACGCCCTGACCGCCATCGGCGTTCACGGTCTTACGGTGACGGAAGTCAAGGGATATGGCCGCCAGAAAGGCCATACGGAAATCTATCGCGGCGCTGAATATGCCGTGAGCTTCCTGCCCAAGATCAAGATCGAGGTCGCTGTCGCCTCCGACCAGGTCGACAAGACCATCGACGCCATCACGTCCGCCGCGAAAACCGGACAGATCGGTGACGGCAAGATCTTCGTCATCAACCTCGACCATGCGGTTCGCATCCGCACCGGCGAGGCCGATGCGGCGGCCCTCTGATTTCGCGCTCAACCTTCTTATCCAATCAGGAGTGAATAAAATGACGTTTAAGCGTCCCTATGGCGCGGGATTGGCGGCTCTTGCAGTCGGCCTGTTCGCTGCGACCGCAGCCTATGCCGAGCCAACGGTCAACAAGGGAGACAACGCCTGGATGCTGACATCGACAGTGCTCGTGCTGTTGATGACGATCCCCGGCCTCGCGCTGTTCTACGGCGGCCTCGTCCGTTCCAAGAACATGCTCTCCGTTCTGATGCAGGTGTTCTACACCGTCTGCGTCGTCACCGTGATCTGGGCCGTCTACGGCTACAGCCTCGCCTTCACCGGCGGTTCCGACTTCATCGGCGGCTTCTCGAAGGCCTTCATGATGGGCGTCACCACCGACTCGAAGGCCGCGACCTTCTCGGTCGACGCCAACATCTCGGAGCTCATCTATATGTGCTTCCAGATGACCTTCGCGGCGATCACGCCCGCCCTCATCGTCGGCGCCTTCGCCGAGCGCATGAAGTTCTCGGCGATCGCCCTGTTCATCCCGCTCTGGGTCACGCTGATCTACTTCCCGATCGCGCACATGGTCTGGTACTGGCCGGGCCCGGACGCGATCCAGGACGCTGCCAAGGCTCTGGCTGCGGCGGGTGATGCGGCGGCGAAGACTGCGGCTCAGGCCAAGCTCGACGAGATCAACGCCGACGCCGGCTGGATCTTCAAGAAGGGCGCGATCGACTTCGCTGGCGGCACCGTGGTGCACATCAACGCCGGCATCGCGGGCCTCGTCGGCGCTCTCTTGATCGGCAAGCGCGTCGGTTACGGCAAGGAGCTGATGGCTCCGCACTCGCTGACCATGTCGATGATCGGCGCCTCGCTGCTCTGGGTTGGCTGGTTCGGCTTCAACGCCGGCTCCAACCTCGAAGCCAACGGCGGCGCTGCCCTCGCCATGACCAACTCCTTCGTCGCCACCGCAGCCGCCGCGCTGTCGTGGATGTTCGCGGAGTGGATCGTGAAGGGTCACCCGTCGGTGCTCGGCGTCATCTCCGGCGCTGTCGCGGGCCTCGTGGCCGTCACGCCTGCCGCCGGCTTCTCCGGTGTCATGGGCGCGATCGTCCTCGGCCTGATCGTCGGCGTGGTCTGCCTGTTCTTCTGCACCGTCGTGAAGAACGCGCTCGGCTACGATGACAGCCTCGATGTGTTCGGCGTGCACTGCGTCGGCGGCATTGTCGGCGCCCTCGGCACCGGCATCCTCGTCAACCCCGCCCTCGGCGGCGCCGGCATCATCGACTACACCGCGATCCCGCCGAAGGTTGCCGATTACGACTTCGCGGCGCAGATGATCTCCCAGATCTGGGGCGTCTGCACCACGCTGGTGTGGTCGGGCATCGGTTCGGCGATCCTCTACAAGGTCGTCGATGTGATCGTTGGCCTCCGCGCCAATGTCGAGAGCGAGCGTGAAGGCCTCGACATCACCGAGCACACCGAGCGCGCCTACAACATGTAACTCTCCTCCCGGGCGCGGCTCTCCTCGGGGCCGCGTCCACAACTACGGTTTGGGCACATACCCGGCAATGCCCCGACCGTTGAGGGGCTCCAGCGCAAGTTGGAGCCCCTTTCTTTTTGGCGGGTGTGAAGAAGAAAAGGATTGCCATTCCAGATTGCCGGCGCAGAAATATCGACCACAACGAACAACAAAACGGGAGGTCGTCATGCGTTTGGAAGGCGGATGCTATTGCGGCGAAGTGCGCTACGTGGCTGAGGGCGATCCGATGATGCAGGCCCAGTGTCATTGCCGCGAGTGCCAGTACATCTCGGGCGGCGCGCCCAACACCTTCATCGCGATGCCGGCGGACGGCTTCAGCTACATCATCGGACAACCCAAGCAGTTCACGCGCAAGGATCTCGAGCGGGCGGTGACGCGCGAATTCTGCCCCGAATGCGGCACGCATCTGGTGACCAAGGTTCCAGGCCTGCCTGCCGCGATCCTGAAGGTCGGCACGCTGGACGAGCCGGAGCAGTTCCACCCGCAGATGGCGATCTACACCTGCGACAAGCAGGAGTTCCACGCGATCCCCGCAGGCATGGCGACGTTCGAGAAGCTGCCGGGGCATTAGGCCGAGACCGCGATCGGCACATCACCAGACGACGACCGACGCGCGGCCGATCATGCCGCCGCGCGAGCGGGGTGGCGGCTGTTCCGTATACAATCACCGGCAAGGCTCCGCCCGCCGGGCCGGAACCTCTCATCTGGGTTACGGAAATGACTCTTGATGGCGCGGAAAGCCGATGGTTAATCGCGTCTTAACCTCGCCCTATCTATGGTGAACTGAACCGTTTCCCGCCGGCGCTTTCGTGCGACCGGCCGTTCCAAGAGTACTGGCGCCCAGAATGGTCATGACCGCTTCAACCCGTGCGCCGCTGGACGGTGGAAGCTCCAACAACGCACGCTCGCCCTTCGTCCGGCTGAACGAGTTGCTGGCGCCGCATCAACCCGGCAAGCCCTTGATTTCGCTCGCGGTCGGCGAGCCGCAGCATCCCGTGCCCGACTTCGTCGGCCCGGTGCTGGCCAAGCACATCGCCGATTTCGGCCGTTACCCGATGAACCAGGGCACCGAGCCGTTCCGCCAGGCCGCGAGCGCCTGGCTGTCGTCGCGCTTCAGGCTGCCGCGGCCGCTCGACCCCAAGGCCGAGATTCTCGTCCTCAATGGCAGCCGCGAGGGGCTGTTCCTCGCCGCGATCGCAGCCGCGCGCTATGTCGGCCCGCGTCCGGGCAAGCCGGCCATCCTGATGCCGAACCCGTTCTACCCGGTCTATGGCGCCGGTGCCCTCGCAGCCGCCTGCGAGCCGGTCTATCTGCCGACCACCGTCGAAAACGGTTTTCTGCCCGATCTCGACGCCATCGACGAGGCGACGCTGGCGCGCACGGTGGCGTTCTATCTGGCTTCGCCCGCCAATCCGCAGGGCTCGGTCGCCAAGCCCGACTATTTCAGGCGATTGAAGCAGCTCGCCGATCGCTACGGCTTCATGATCCTCAGCGACGAGTGCTATTCGGAGATCTACACCCGCGAAGCACCGGGCAGCGCGCTCGAATGCGCTGGCCCCGATTTCACCCGCGTGGCTGCGTTCCAGTCGCTGTCGAAGCGCTCCAACCTCCCGGGCCTGCGCGTCGGCTTCGCCGCCGGCGACAAGAAGTTCATCGGCATGTTCCTGGAGCTGCGCAACATCGCGGCGCCGCAGGTGCCGGTGCCGCTTCAGCATGTCGCGACCTTTGCCTATGGCGACGAAGCGCATGTCGAGGAGAACCGCAGGCTCTACCGGATCAAGTTCGATCTCGCCGACCAGATCATCGGCAACCGCTACGGCTATCGCCGGCCCGACGCCGGCTTCTGCGTCTGGCTCAACACGTCCGAGATCGGCGACGACGTGTCGGTGTGCCTGAAGCTCTTCACCGAAGCAGGCGTGCGCGTGGTGCCCGGCAGCTTCCTGGCACGGCAGCAGCCGGACGGCTTCAATCCCGGTGCCGGCTACATTCGCCTCGCACTGGTGCAGGATAGCGAGACCACGGCGCAGGCGCTGCACCGGCTGGTCGAAACTCTGGGTTAGGCGGGGCCCATGAGCATGTCGGCAATCGAACGTGTCATTCCACTGGTCGGCCATCTGCCGCCCTCGCTCCGCGAGGGGCTGGCGCGGCGCATGCGCGAGCTCACCGGCCTTGGCCTGATCGCCCTGGCGGGTGTCGCCTCGGCGGCGCTGATGACATGGTCGGTGCAGGACCCCAGCCTCAGCCACGCGACCTCGCGGCCGATCCGCAACATTCTCGGCTATGCCGGCGCGATCGGCGCCGACCTTGCGATGCAGATCCTCGGGCTCGGCGCGATCATGCTGGTCCTGACCGTCGCGGTCTGGGGCTGGCGCATGATGACCCATCGCCCGTTCGACCGCGAGGCGCTGCGGCTCGGCTCCTGGATTCTCTGCACGGTGATTGCGGCCGGCTTTGTCAGCTGCTGGCCGCATGGCGGCGCCTGGCCGCTGCCGACCGGCCTCGGCGGCGTGGTCGGCGACGCTCTGGTGCGCGCGCCCGCGGTGATCTTCGGACCACCAGGCACGATCTATCGCACCGTGCTCGGCGTGATCCTGTTCGCGGGTATGGCCGCGACCTTCCTGATCGCCTGCGGCCTCGGCGCGCGCGAGCACGACGAAGAGCTCGCCGAGATCGAGGATGACGACAAGCCGCTCGACGAGGACGAGGAGAGCGATCGCGGCTCGGTGTCGCTCGGCTGGCTGTTCCATGCGCTGATGAGCACCAAGGCGCGGCTGATCTGGCTGTGCGGTGCCGCCTACCGCTCGCTGGTGTCGAGCGGACCGAAAACCAAGGCCGTCGCATTCAGCCGCCAGGAGCCCAATCTCGGCGGCGGCCGCGCTGCGCCCTCGATCTCGCCGCAGGCCGAGGACGAGGATTACGAGGACGAGCACGAGGAAGAAGAAGAGGAAGGCGAGGAGGAGGAAGAGGAAGAAGAGGAGCCCGCCGCGCGCGCGCCGAAGAAGAAATCTGCGCCGAAGGCCGCTTCCAAGAAGGGCTCCGACAAGTTCGATCTTCCGTCCGTCTCCATGCTGGCCGCGCCGAAGGCCGGCGATCGCCAGCCGCTCAGCAAGGCCGAGCTGGAAACCAATTCGCGCGCGCTCGAAGGCGTACTGCAGGACTTCGGCGTCCGCGGCGAGATCGTGAAGGCCAATCCGGGTCCCGTCGTCACGCTGTACGAGCTGGAGCCGGCGCCCGGCATCAAGTCGTCGCGCGTGATCGGTCTTGCCGACGACATCGCCCGCTCGATGAGCGCGCTGTCGGCGCGCGTCGCCGTCGTGCCCGGCCGCAACGCCATCGGCATCGAGCTGCCGAACGCGCATCGCGAAAAGGTTTATCTGCGCGAGCTGCTGGTGGCTAAAGAAGCGACCGACACGGTTGCGAAGCTGCCGCTCTGCCTCGGCAAGACCATCGGCGGCGACCCCGTCATCATCGACCTCGCGCGCACGCCGCACATGCTGATCGCCGGCACCACCGGCTCCGGCAAGTCGGTCGCCATCAACACCATGATCCTCAGCCTGGTCTACCGGCTGCGGCCGGACCAGTGCCGCCTGATCATGGTCGATCCGAAGATGCTCGAACTCTCCGTCTATGACGGCATTCCCCATCTGCTCACGCCCGTCGTGACCGACCCGAAGAAGGCGGTGGTCGCGCTGAAATGGGCCGTGCGCGAGATGGAAGAGCGCTACAAGAACATGGCCAAGCTCGGTGTGCGCAACATCGACGGCTACAACACGCGCCTCGGCGAATTGAAGGCCAAGGGCGAGGAGCCGACGCGCACCGTGCATACCGGCTTCGACAAGGAGACCGGCAAGGCGATCTACGAGGAAGAGAAACTCTCGCTCGATCCGCTGCCCTACATCGTCATCATCGTCGACGAAATGGCCGATCTGATGATGGTCGCCGGCAAGGACATCGAAGGCGCGGTGCAGCGCCTCGCGCAGATGGCGCGCGCGGCCGGCCTGCATGTGATCCTCGCGACGCAGCGTCCGTCGGTGGACGTCATCACCGGCACCATCAAGGCGAACTTCCCGACCCGCATCGCCTTCCAGGTCACCTCGAAGATCGACAGCCGCACCATCCTCGGCGAAATGGGCGCCGAGCAACTGCTCGGCCAGGGCGACATGCTCTACATGGCGGGCGGCGGCCGCATCAGCCGCGTGCACGGACCTTTTGCTTCCGACGAGGAAGTCGAGAAGGTAGTGCGTCACCTCAAGACCCAGGGCCAGCCGGAATATCTCGAGGCGGTCACGGCCGAGGAGCCGACCGAGGACGAGGACGGCGCGGTGTTCGACGCGACCGGCATGGGCGGAGATGGCGGCGGCGACCTCTTCCAGCAGGCTGTTGCGATCGTCAAACGCGACCGCAAGGCCTCGACCAGCTACATCCAGCGCCGCCTGCAGATCGGCTACAACCGCGCTGCCTCGCTGATGGAGCGCATGGAACTGGAAGGCATCGTCGGCCCCGCCAACCACGCCGGAAAGCGCGAGATTCTGGTCGAGGAAGAAGACAGCCATATGTGAGGCGAGGGGCTTCAAAACATAATTTCACGCGAAATCGTTATCTGCTTTTGCCCGAAATCACGTTAAAAAGGCGCCCAGCCACACAGGACGACGCGTTGATCAGACATCCGGACATTCGATTCGCTGCCACCATTGCTGCGCGAAGCGCGCGCGTGGCCGGCGTGCTTCTCGTCACCGCCGCGATGGTGACTGCCGCGTCGTTCGCGCAGAGCGTCCCCGTGCCCAAACCCGCGCCGAAGGGCCGTGATGGCGGAGCCTCCGCCGGCGGGCCCTCCGTCACCGGCGCGACGCAGGCGCCGCCGAATCCGGTGATCCCGGACCCGCGCCGCAACGTGCCGAGCAGCATCTTCCAGACCTTCGACGCCAACCAGAAGGCGCAGGCCGCCAAGGTCAGCGCCTATCTGTCCTCGCTCCAGACGCTGGTCGGCAATTTCGTCCAGGTCGGGCCGGACGGCAGCAAGACGCAGGGCGATTTCTACATTCAGAAGCCCGGCAAGGTGCGCTTCGAATATGACGCGCCAAGCCCGATCGACATCGTCGCAGACGGATCTTCGCTGGTGGTGCGCGACCGCAAGCTCGCGACCCAGGACGTCTATCCGCTGTCGCAGACGCCGCTGCGCTTTCTCTTGTCCGACCGCATCGACCTGATGAAGGACACCAACGTCGTCAACGTCTCGGCCGACGACGTCTTCGTCAGCGTCACCATCGAGGAGAAGCAGGCGCTGGTTGGCACCAGTCGTCTCTTGCTGATGTTCGGCGCCAAGGACGGCCAGCTCAAGCAGTGGACCGTCACCGATCCGCAGGGCTACGACACCACGATCGCGGTCTACAATCTGGATTCGACCAAGAAGCTCGATCCCGGCATGTTCAAGATCGATTTCACCAATTACGGCCCGTCGCCGGGTTAGCTCGGTCTCGTGTCCCGGACGCGGCGCAGCGCGCAGCGGTGCGGCGCAGAGCCGGGACCCAGAATGCCGCGCAGACGGGCCCCGGCTCTGCAGCGCGTCACTTCGTGCCGCGCAGCGTCCGGGGCACGAGAGAGTTCGTCCGGCCATTCGCAGGGAAAAGACGGTGGGCACGGCGCTTTGCGCCTTTGCCCACCCTGCGAGAGCTTGCTAAGACGCATTTCCCATGCGTTTTTCCCTGACAACCTGGAACATCAACTCGGTGCGGCTGCGCATCGATCTCGTCGCGAAGTTTCTCAAGAGCGCGCGGCCGGATGTGCTGTGCCTGCAGGAAACCAAGTGCATCGACGATGCCTTTCCGCTGAAGCGCTTCAAGCGGCTCGGCTATGAGCACGTCGCGCTGAACGGACAGAAGGGCTATCACGGCGTCGCCATCGTCTCGAAGATTCCATTCGAATCCACCGACATCCGAACCTTCTGCGACAAGGTGGATTCGCGCCACATCTCGGTGTCGTTCGGCGAGAAGGCGAACATCGCAAAGCCGCTGGTGCTGCATAATTTCTACGTGCCCGCCGGCGGCGATATTCCCGATCCCGCGTTGAACGAGAAGTTCGACCACAAGCTCCGCTTCCTCGACGAGATGAAGGCGTGCGAGCCGCTGCATCCGCGCGGCGAGGATCGCCACATCCTGGTCGGCGACCTCAACGTCGCGCCGCACGAGAACGACGTGTGGTCGCACAAGCAGCTTCTCAAAGTCGTCTCGCACACGCCTGTCGAAACCGAGAAGCTGAAGGCCGCGCTCGAAGCCGGCGAGTGGATCGACGTCGCGCGCGACCGCATTCCGTTGTCGGAGAAGGTCTATACCTGGTGGAGCTACCGCTCCGCCGACTGGACCGTCGGCGATCGCGGCCGCCGGCTCGACCACATCTGGGTGTCGCGCGCGCTGAAGGAAGCGGTCCAGGATTTCAAGATTCTGCGCGATGCGCGGAGCTGGGAACGGCCGTCGGACCATGTGCCCGTGACGGTGACGCTGGACGTTTGAGGTTCCGTAGCCCGGATGGAGCGCAGCGAAATCCGGGACGGTCTTTCCGGAGGCGCGAATCCCGGATTACGGCTGCGCTCCATCCGGGCTACGAGGCTGCGATCTTCAGCTCGTCAGCTTCGCGCCCGCCATCAGGATATCGCTGGCGATCTGGCTGGAGCGCACTGCGAATTCATCACGAAGACGAACCGCGGCGGCGGGATCGCTTTCGAGCACACGCTGGAACAGGCTGCGCGCGACGCGGATGACGGAGGAATGCTCCAGCGCAGTCGCGCTCGACGGCCGCTTCATCGGCACCACCAGCGCAAGCTCGCCGATCAGCGCGCCGGGACCTGCGATCATCTCGGCGCCGGCGCCATCATCGACGCGGAAGGCGCCGCGCTGGACCACGTAGCCGGCATCGGCGTCGTCACCGAGATTGAACAGGACATCGCCGCGAACGAAGTTACGCTGCTCCGAGCCGATCGCCAGCATGCGCAACGAGGCGTCTCCCAACAGGCGCAGTGTCGGGACACGCTCCAGTAGCGCTACGTCGTCGTCGATTGACATTCCGGTCCGAAGCTCGAGGAACGCGCGAATTTACGACGAATCGCGCGTTTCCGGAACGTATCACGGCACCAGCTTGTAGCCACCGGCTTCCGTCACCAGGATTTCCGGGTTGGCGGCGTCCTTCTCGATCTTCTGGCGGAGGCGGTAGATGTGGGTTTCCAGCGTGTGGGTGGTGACGCCGGAATTGTAGCCCCAGACCTCCTGGAGCAGGGTCTCGCGCGACACCGGCATCTGGCCGGCGCGGTAGAGAAAGCGGAGGATCGCCGTTTCCTTCTCGGTGAGGCGGACCTTGCGCGCATTGGCCGCGGTCAGCATCTTCGAACCGGGACGGAAGGAGTAGGGGCCGACCGAGAACACAGCGTCCTCGCTGGCTTCGTGCTGGCGGAGCTGCGCGCGGATGCGGGCCAGCAACACCGCGAAACGGAAGGGCTTTGCGACGTAGTCGTTGGCGCCGGATTCAAGGCCCAAAATCGTGTCGGAATCGGTGTCGTGCCCGGTCAGCATGATGATCGGGGCCTTGAAGCCACCCTTGCGCAGGGAGCGAACCACCTCGCGGCCGTCGGTGTCGGGAAGCCCGACATCCATCAGGACGAGATCGGGGGAATTGGCCTTTGCGGCGCTGGCGCCCTTGGCGCCGGTATCGACGGCAGAGGCTTCAAATTCTTCGTGCAGCGATAATTGCTCCACCAACGTGTCGCGCAGATCGGTATCGTCATCCACGATCAGGATCTTGCGGGCATTGGCCATAGGGGGTCATCCTTTTGGAGTCCGACGAGGCGCGCAACCATGCTGCACCAAGCCGCGAGGGGAAGTTTAGGGGTCGCGCTTATTATTGTTATTCGTGTTGAAGTAGTGGGCTGTTACCGATTCACAAGCCAGAACCACTCTAACTCAAAATAGCAGGGCGTTTTGATGAATGTCCTGTAATGAATTCGACATCGCCCGTTCACATGAAAAACAAAGCTGTGTCAGCCGCTTATACCCGAAATCGGAGCTCCGGACCACTGTCCGCGATCCGCGTTAAGCCTGCCGCCGGGAATCCGCGCCGGGGCTGGCTGACCGCCGGAGCGCTGACGACTCCGGTGGCGCTGGGGCGCGGCGGCATCCTGGCGAACAAGCGCGAGGGCGATGGCGGCACCCCCAGGGGCAGCTTCCACCCCCGGCAATTGTGGTGGCGGGGCGACCGGCACAGCCGGCCGCAGACCTTTTTACCGGCAAGGCCGATTGGCGACACCGACGCCTGGTGCGAGGACCCCAAAGACCGCCATTACAATCAGGCGATCCGGCTGGGCCGGGAGCAGGGCGGTGACCGGCTCAAGCGGGCCGACCATCTCTATGACTTCATCATCGAAATCGACCACAACACCAGGCCTCGGATCGCCGGCCGCGGTAGCGCCGTGTTCCTGCATCTGGCGCGCGATAATTTCGGACCGACCGCGGGCTGCGTCTCGATGACCAGGGCGGCGATGCTACAATTGCTGCGACGACTGGGACCAAGAACAAAAATCATCATCGGGTGAGGACACATGCTCGACAGGGATCAGATCGCCACAGCATCCAACGTCCTGGTCAAGCATTGGCGTGACGGCACCAAGCTCGACGCGCTTGAGCCCAAGTTGCGGCCACAGAGCCGCGCTGATGGCTATGCGATCCAGGCCGTCCTCGAAACGCAATCGCTCGGAAAACTGTTTGGCTGGAAGATCGCCGCAACCAGCGAAGCCGGACAGAAGCACATCAATGTCGCGGGACCGCTCGCGGGGCGCATCATGAGCGACACCGTGATCGCCGATGGCGGCACCGCGTCGATGAAGGGCAACGAGATGCGCGTCGGCGAGCCCGAATTCGCCTTCCGCATGGGACGCGATCTGCCGCCGCGCGCGATACCGTACAGCGTCGACGAGGTGCTCGCCGCCGTCGAGACCTTGCATCCCGCGATCGAGATTCCCGACTCGCGCTTTGCCGACTTCGCCGGCGCCGGCGAAGCGCAGCTCATCGCCGACAATGCGTGCGCGCATCTGTTCGTGCTGGGCGCAGCAACGTCAGCGAACTGGCGCGCGATGGATCTCGTCGAGGAGCGGCCGCAGATCACGCTGCGCGGCCAGCACTACACCGGTCATGGCAAGAACGTGCTCGGCGATCCCCGCGTCGCGCTCGCCTGGCTCGCCAACGAACTGCGCGGGCTCGGCATCATTTTGCGGGCAGGGGAGGTGGTGACGACGGGCACATGCCATCCGCCGCTGCCGATCCAGGCCGGCGATCATTTTGCGGTGGACTTTGGCGTGCTGGGGAAGGCGTCGGTGGGGTTTGTGTAGGCCTCGCCGTCATTGCGAACGAAGCGACGACCCGTAGCCCGGATGGAGCGAAGCGCAATCCGGGGACGCTGGTAGCTGGAAGCGATGCCGGTCCCGGATTTCGCTTCGCTCCATCCGGGCTACGCACCGGCGCAAATAGCTTCTACCGATGCCCGAAGATCGCGCTCCCGACGCGCACATGGGTGGCGCCCAACATGATGGCTGTCGCGAAATCCGCGCTCATGCCCATCGACAGGTTCTTCAAGCCGTTGCGCTCCGCGATCTTGGCCGTGAGCGCGAAATGCGCCGCCGGCGGCTCGTCCACCGGCGGGATGCACATCAGGCCTGAAATCGTCAGCCCGTAGGTGTCGCGGCAGCTCGCGAGAAAGGCGTCGGCCTCGCCAGGCGCGACGCCGGCCTTCTGCGGCTCCTCGCCGGTGTTGATCTGGACGAAGAGCTGCGGGTGCTTTTTCTGGGATTCGATTTCCTTGGCTAACGCCTGGCAAATGCTCGGGCGGTCGACCGAATGGATGGCATCGAACAGCGCAACCGCCTCCTTGGCCTTGTTGGATTGCAGCGGCCCGATCAGATGCAGCGCGATATCGGGGTGGATGGACGTTAACGCCGGCCACTTGCCCTTGGCCTCCTGCACGCGATTCTCGCCGAATACGCGCTGTCCGGCGGCGATGACCGGGATAATTGCATCGGCGTCGAACGTTTTCGAGACCGCGATCAGCGTGACGGAGGCGCGATCCCGGCGCGCTTCCTTGCAGGCGCGTGCAATTTCGGCCTCGACCGCGGCGAGCGCGTTTGGTGAATGGCCGGTTACCGGCGCTACGTTTTCATCTGTCATGACGACGATTGCTTACGATCGTAACCGAGGTAAGTCCAATTTTACCGAGTTCAAGAAAGAGTTTTTGAACCCTTCGCTTTACCTTGCCCGCGGGGTGGGTAGCGAAGATGGCAAACGTCAGTTTCAACCGCAAACGAGTGAAACTCAAGCAGCTTCTCGGAATCCGGGCGCGGCTTGCGTTGCTCGCGGTGATTCTGGTGACGCCCTTGATGTTCGAGCGGATCCGCTCACTCGAGGACACGCGCGCCAAGCAGATCGCGCAGGCCGCTGCTGAGTTCACCAATATTGCACGGCACAGCGCCGATGCGCAGCGCGAGGTGATCTCGTCGGTCGAGACCATCCTTAAATCCGAGGCCTTCATTCGCGCGTCCGCCGGCGGCATCACCAAGAGCTGCGACGTGCTGCGCGCGAGCCTGCCGTCGAACCTTCCCTGGATCCGCACGCTGTTGATCGCCGGCCAGGACGGACGCATCCAGTGCGCCACCAACAACATGTATGTCGGCCTCGATCTCAGTGACCGGCCGTACTTTCAGCAGGCGCAGGAAACCGGCCGTTTCGTGCTGAGCGATTTCATCCTGTCGCGCCCGGTGCCGTCGCCGACAGTCATGGCGGTCTATCCGGTGTCCGCGTTCAGCGGCGTCACTGACGCCGTCGTGCTCGCCACCGTGAACCTCGACTGGATGTCGAAGGTCATGAACAATCTCGGCGGCCGCGCCGGCATTACCGCCGTGCTGGTCGACAGCGCCGGGACCGTGCTAGCCGCACCGGCCGATCAGCACGGCGCGATCGGCCGCCCGCTCGACAACATGCCGCTGATGTCGGCGATCGCCGACAAGGCGCTGCGGTCGGACCAGGACGAGGGATCGTTGTCTTTCCTCGCCGCCGACGGCTCCCGCCGCGCGGTCAGCTACATCCGCATCGCCGGCACCAATGCCCGCCTGATCGCCAGCATCGACGAGGACAAGGTGTCCGCGGCGGTGAGCCGCGACATCCGCACCGCCTATCTTCAGCTCGCCTTCGTCGTGCTGTTCGTCCTGCTCGGCGCGCTGATCGCCGCCGAGAAACTCGTGATCAAGCCGATCGAGATGCTGGCCGACATGGCCAAGCGCCTTGGCGAGGGCGACCTCTCGGCGCGCGCCGCGCGCAACCGCCTGCCGTCCGAATTCGTGCCGCTGGCCCGCGCCTTCAACGCGATGGCCGCGCAGCTCAGCCAGCGCGAGCGCGAGCTGATCGCCAGCAACGACCGCCTGACGGTGATGGCCTCAATCGACATGTTGTCGGGCCTCGCCAACCGCCGCGGCTTCCAGAGCCGGCTCGATTTCGAATGGATGCGCGCACAGCAATATAACAGCGAGCTCGCACTGCTGATGATCGACGTCGATCACTTCAAGCTGTTCAACGACACCTACGGCCATCTCGAAGGCGATTCCTGCCTGACGAGACTCGGCGAGTCGCTCTCCGGTATTGCCGCCGACACGATGGGCTTTGCGGCCCGCTATGGCGGCGAGGAATTCTGCCTGCTGCTGCCGAACACCGATGTGAACCGCGCTGTCGAGATCGGCGAGCTGGTGCGCGCGGCGGTGCTGAAGCTCTGCCTGCCGCACATCACTTCGGCCCACATGATCGTCACGGTCTCGATCGGCGTTGCCGCGACGAAGCCCAACGAGACGCTGCGCCCCGGCGATCTCATCGAAGCCGCCGACGCCGCGCTCTACGCCGCCAAGCACCGCGGCCGCAACAACGTCGTCGAGCACGGCGTGCAGGCGATCGAGAACGGCGGCACCGCGATGATGCTCGCGGCCAGCGCCTAAAGCGCGATGAGATTAGGATGAATCGTCATCGCGCTTTAGGTTGTTGTTTAAGCATGATCTTTTCGGAAAACCGCTGCGCACTTTTCCGGATCATGCTTTAGCCCGCAGCTCCCGCGCGATCGAGCTCGATCTCCGTCACCACGCGATTACGGCCGCCACCCTTGGCGAGATAGAGCGCGCGGTCGCAGCGCTCGATGAGGTCGGTGACGGATTCACCCGCCCGGTACTGCGCCACGCCGATCGACACGCTGATGCCGGGCAGGGTCTCGCCGGTCGAGCGCCGCGTGATGGTGCATTCGGCGATCGCGCACCTGATGCGCTCGGCGATCTCGGTGCAGGTGGCGAGATCGGCATCGGGCAGTACCGCGATCAGCTCCTCGCCGCCATAGCGGGCCGGCAGATCCTGCTCGCGCACCTTTTCACGCAGCACCTTGGCCATCAGGCGCAGCACCTGATCGCCGACGCCATGGCCAAAACTGTCGTTGAAGGTCTTGAAGTGATCGATGTCGAGCAGGAGCACGCTGAGCGGCTCGCCCCAGTCCGCCGTCGTCTGCGCCTTGCGCAGGAACTCGTCGAGCGCCCGCCGGTTTGCAAGGCCCGTCAGGGTGTCGGTCCGGGCGCGCTCCTCCGACCTCGAGAGCGAATCGCGGATCACGTCGAGCTCGCGGGTCTTTTCGGCAAAGCCCGCCTCGAGCCGCGTCGCCCGCGTGGCGGCGCGCGCCAGCTCGTTCATGAGCTGGGCCACCAGCGCCTTCGGATCGACGCCGGCCTTGCCCTGGTCGGCGACCTCGCTGATCGCCTTGATCTGCGAGTGGTTGTCGGCGATCGCGGTTGCCAGAAACTCCTTCGCCGTCCCCATCAGGGCGTGCAGCCGCTCGGACGTGACGACGACGGCGCTCACCTGGGGGGCGACGTAGGTCTCGAACAGGTCCTGATTGGTGCGGGTGTCGAAGGGACGGTTGTGATCGATCAGGAGATCGACGGCGTTGCGAAGATCGTCATGGCTGCCGGCGAAATATTGGAACCAGATCGCGAAATTGGTCGGCGTCGGCGGAATCTGCTGCTCGGCCATGCTCCGCATCGCCCGTCCGGCGATGGACGCGGCATAGTCGTAATCGGGATCGTCGAAGCCTGAATCCATCGCCTGGCGCGGGTGCTGTTGGCGGCCAAATTCGCACCGACCCCTTAATCCGATCCCAATACCCTCCTCCGTACTTTTGCGGAGCAGCATTGCGGGGCGCCAGCGCCTGCGGCAACCCATTGACCCCCCGAGGACTTCTATGGCCTAGTCCGGCCTCTTTAGACGGCCGAATCCAACAAAACCCAACGATTCCATGACCTCCGAACGCTACAACGCCCGCGACGCCGAACCGCGCTGGCAGGCTGCCTGGGACCAGCAGGCGATCTTCGTCTCGAAGAACGACGATTCGCGCCCGAAATACTATGTGCTCGAGATGTTCCCTTACCCGTCCGGGCGCATCCATATCGGCCATGTCCGCAACTACACGCTCGGCGACGTGCTGGCCCGCTTCATGCGCGCCAAGGGGTTCAACGTGCTGCACCCGATGGGCTGGGACGCGTTCGGCCTGCCGGCCGAGAACGCCGCCATCGAGCGCAAGGTCGCCCCGAAGGCCTGGACCTACGACAACATCGCCGCGATGAAGAAGCAGCTCCGCTCGATCGGGCTGTCGCTGGACTGGAGCCGCGAATTCGCGACCTGCGACCCCAGCTACTACAAGCATCAGCAGAAGATGTTCCTGGACATGCTCACCGCCGGCCTCGCCGAGCGCGAGAAGCGCAAGCTCAATTGGGATCCGGTCGACATGACCGTGCTCGCCAACGAGCAGGTGATCGACGGCCGCGGCTGGCGCTCCGGTGCCGTTGTCGAACAGCGCGAGATGAGCCAGTGGGTCTTCAAGATCACGAAGTACTCGCAGGAACTGCTGTCGGCCCTGGATGGGCTGGACCGCTGGCCCGACAAGGTGCGGCTGATGCAGCGCAACTGGATCGGCCGCTCCGAGGGCCTGTTGGTCCGCTTCGCGCTGGATGCGGCAACCACGCCCGCCGGCGAAAGCGAGCTGAAGATTTTCACGACGCGCCCGGACACGCTGTTCGGCGCGAAGTTCATGGCGATCTCGGCGGATCATCCGCTGGCGCAGGCCGCCGCAGCGAAGAACCCAAAGCTTGCGGAGTTCATCTCCGACATCAAGAAGATCGGCACCGCGCAGTCGATCATCGACACCGCGGAGAAGCAGGGTTTCGACACCGGCATCCGCGCGGTGCACCCGTTCGATCCGAGCTGGAAGCTGCCGGTCTATGTCGCCAACTTCGTGCTGATGGAATACGGCACCGGCGCGATCTTCGGCTGCCCCGCGCATGACCAGCGCGACCTCGACTTCGTCAACAAGTACAATCTCGGCAACACGCCCGTTGTGTGCCCCGAGGGCCAGGACCCGAAGACGTTCGTCATCACCGACACCGCCTATGACGGTGACGGCCGCATGATCAATTCGCGCTTCCTCGACGGCATGACGATCGACCAGGCCAAGGACGAAGTCGCAAAACGCCTGGAAAATGAGCTGCGCGGCAACGCGCCGGTCGGCGAGCGGCAGGTGAATTTCCGCCTGCGCGACTGGGGCATTTCGCGCCAGCGCTATTGGGGCTGCCCGATCCCGGTGATCCATTGTCCGAAGTGCGACGTGGTGCCGGTGCCGGATGCAGACCTGCCGGTGGTGCTGCCGGAGGATGTGAGCTTCGACAAGCCGGGCAACGCGCTGGATCATCATCCGACGTGGAAGCACGTCACCTGCCCGAAATGCGGCGGCAAGGCGCAACGCGAAACCGACACCATGGACACCTTCGTGGACTCGTCCTGGTACTTCGCGCGCTTCACCGATCCCTGGAACGAGACCGCGCCGACGACGCCCGCCGTCGTCAACCGGATGCTGCCGGTCGACCAGTATATCGGCGGCGTCGAGCACGCGATCCTGCATCTGCTCTACAGCCGCTTCTTCACCCGCGCGATGAAGGCGACCGGGCACGTCACGCTGGACGAGCCGTTCGCCGGCATGTTCACGCAGGGCATGGTGGTGCACGAGACCTACCAGAAGGCCGACGGCAGCTGGGTGCAGCCGGCCGAGGTGAAGATCGAAGGCGCCGGCAATGACCGCCGCGCGAGCCTGCTTGCGACCGGCGAAGACATCCAGATCGGTCCGATCGAGAAGATGTCGAAGTCGAAGAAGAACACGGTCGACCCCGACGACATCATCGCAACCTACGGCGCCGACGTCGCCCGCTGGTTCATGCTGTCGGACTCCCCGCCCGACCGCGACGTGATCTGGAGCGACGAGCGCGTCCAGGGCGCCTCGCGCTTCGTGCAGCGGCTGTGGCGGCTGGTGAACGATGCGGTGGAACTCGGCAAGGCCGCCCCCGCGGCCCGGCCGTCCTCGTTCAGCGACGACGCGCTCCTCCTGCGCAAGGCCGCCCACGGTGCGCTCGACAAGGTCACCACCGGCGTCGAGCGGCTGCATTTCAACGTCTGCCTCGCCCATATTCGCGAGTTCACGAATATTTTCTCGGAGGTGCTCCAGCGCCCCGGCCAGCCGGCCGCGGACTTGGCCTGGGCGATCCGGGAAGCCAGCCAGATCCTGGTCCAGCTGTTCTCACCGATGATGCCGCATCTGGCCGAGGAGTGCTGGCAGGTTCTGGGCCACTCCGGGCTGGTTTCGGAGGCCAATTGGCCCCAAATCGAACGCGATTTGCTGGTTGAAGACAGCGTGACCCTGGTGGTCCAGGTCAACGGCAAGAAGCGGGGTGAGGTCACAGTTGCAACAGCGGCCCAGAATCCGGAAATCGAGGCTGCCGTTTTGGCCCTCGATGCGGTAAAGCTGGCCCTGGACGGCAAACCCGTCCGCAAGGTGATTATCGTCCCCAAGAGGATCGTGAATGTTGTCGGCTAGGATCCGCATCGCAGCCCGCTTGCTGGCGGTCGCCGCTCTGGCGGCGCTGACGGCTGGCTGCTTCCAGCCGATGTATGCCGAGCATACCGACGGCACCCCCGGCCTGCGCGAGAAGCTGATGGGGGTCGACCTTCCGCCGATCAACAAGCCGAATGCCTCCCGCGAAGCCCGCGTCGGCGTCGAGGTCCGCAACGCCCTCGCCTTCAAGCTCTACGGCACCGCCACGGGCATGCCGCCGACCCACCGTCTGGAGATCCGCTTCACCTCCAGCAAATCGTCGCTGATCCTCGACCCCGCGACCGGCCTGCCGAACAGCGAAAACTATGGCATCGACGCCCAGTACAATCTGATCGAGGTCGTCAGCGGCAAGTCGGTGATGACCGGCACCACGTTCTCGCGCGTGTCCTATGACATGCCCGGCTCCTACCAGCGCTTCGCCCGCAACCGCGCCGTGCGCGATGCGGAAGATCGTGCCGCCAACGAGATCGCCGAGAACATCACGACCCGGCTCGCCTCGTTCTTCACCGCGGGCACGTAAGTCACACCTGTCATTCCGGGGCGCCCGAAGGGCGAACCCGGAATCTCGATCCCTAACCTCTGGATTCCGGGTTCGCGCTGCGCGCGCCCGGAACGACGATCTAGATCATGGTCGCGCTGCGCGGAAAAGAGATCGACGCCTTCCTCGCCCGCCCCGATGCGGGCCGTCCGATCATCCTGCTGTACGGTCCCGATGCCGGCCTCGTGCGCGAGCGCGCGGATGCGCTGATCGCCTCCGCCGTCGACGATCCCAACGATCCGTTCGCAATGGTCAAGCTCGACGGCGACGAACTCTCCGCCGAGCCGTCGCGCCTGGTCGACGAAGCCATGACGGTGCCGCTGTTCGGCGGCCGCCGCGCCATCCGCATCCGCGCCGGCTCGCGCAGCTTTGCCAGCGGCGTCGATACGCTGGCCGAGATGAACGTGAAGGATTGCCGCATCGTGATCGAGGCCGGCGAGCTGCGCCCGGAATCGCCGCTGCGCAAGGCCTGCGAGAAGGCCAAGACGGCGGTCGCAATCGGCTGCTATCCCGACACCGAGCGCGACCTCGCCAAGCTGATGGAAGACGAACTCCGCATCGCGAATTTGCGGATCGCACAGGATGCCCGCGCCGCGCTGATGTCGTTCCTCGGCGGTGACCGCCAGGCCTCGCGCAATGAGCTGCGCAAGCTGACGCTCTATGCCCATGGCAAAGGCGAGATCACGCTGGACGACGTGATGGCCGTGGTCGCCGATGCGTCCGAGCTGAAGCTCGATCCAATCGTCGACGGCGCCTTCGCCGGCCGGCCCGACATCGTCGAGACCGAATTCGCAAAGGCCATGATCGCCGGCACCTATCCCGGCGTGATCATCTCCGCAGCACAGCGCCAGGCCGCGTGGCTGCACAAATCCGCGCTCGCCATCGCCGACGGCACGCCGGCCTCCGCCGTGCTCGACGGCGGATATCCACGGCTGCATTTTTCAAGGAAGCCCGCAGTGGAGACGGCGCTGCGCAATTTCAGTGTAACGAGGCTCGCCGCCGTGATCGAGCAGCTCGCCACCGCCGCGCTCGACACCCGCAAGCAGTCCACGCTCGCCGCCGCCATCGCCCAGCGCACGCTGATGGCGATCGCCGCGAATGCGAAGCGGCGGGGGTAGGCGCAGTCTCTCCACGTCATTGCGAGCGAAGCGAAGCAATCCAGAAACCCTCCGCGGAGAGACTCTGGATTGCTTCGTCGCTTGCGCTCCTCGCAATGACGATGTGGAGAGAGATGCGCGTCTCAATGACGGCGTTAGTTCCTCATCCTGAGGAGCGCGCTTTTGCGCGCGTCTCGAAGGATGGAAGGCCCGGGCCCTCGCCCTTCGAGACGCCGCTTCGCGGCTCCTCAGGGTGAGGGGATAGACTGCTTATATCGCGGGAGATTCCGGGTCCCGCGTCGCGAGCCCGGAACGGAAGCCGAGACTACAACGCGCCCTTGGCCAGCCGCTTCATCACCTCGTCGAGCTGGTCGAGGTTGCGATAGTTGATCTGCACGGAGCCGCCGGGGTCGCGGTGATTGACGGTGACCTTGAGACCGAGCGCATCGCTGACGCGCTTCTCGAGATCAATCGTGTCGGGGTCCTTTTCCTTGCCTCCGCTGGCGCGCGCCTTCTGCGGCTTGCGCTCGGGCACGCCCTCTTCATGCGCGAGCGCTTCGGCCTGGCGGACGTTGAGGCCTTCCTCGACGATGCGCTTGGCCGACGCAACCGGATCGGGCACGCCGATCAGCGCGCGGGCGTGGCCGGCGGTCAGGTCGCCACTCGTGATCAGGGCCTGCACCTCGGCCGGCAGCTTGGTCAGCCGCATCATATTGGCGATGTGGCTGCGGCTCTTGCCGACGACCTTTGCGATGTCGTCCTGGCTGCGTTTGAACTCGTTGGCGAGCGCGTGATAGCCGAGCGCCTCTTCCATCGGGTTGAGATCTTCGCGCTGCACGTTCTCGACGATCGCGAACTCCAGCGCATCGCTGTCGCTGATGTCGACCGGCACGATCGGCACTTCGTGCAGGCCGGCGATCTGCGAGGCGCGCCAGCGCCGTTCGCCGGCGATGATCTCGTAGCGATCCTGCGCGCCCTTCACCGGACGCACCACGATCGGCTGGATCACGCCGTGCTGCTTGATGGAATCGCTGAGCTCCCGAAGCTCGGTGTCGGAAAACGTGCGGCGCGGATTGCGCGGGTTCGGCTTGATGAACTCGATCGGCACCTTGCGCTGCGCGCGCGGACGATCGACATGCTGGGCCTCGCCGCCGACATCACCGATCAGACTTGCAAGACCCCGGCCCAGTCGCGAACGCGCTTCATCGGCCATCGCCAGCTCCCTTGGATTCACGGTGCAGCACTCCAGAACTGAATTGTCGTAACTTGTAGGATGGGTAGAGCGAAGCGAAACCCATCGCTGTTCGTACGTGCGATGATGGGTTTCGCTGCGCTCTACCCATCCTACGAATCAACGTCGCTTCAATGCGTGACGCGCAGCTCGCGCTCGCGCTGGATCACTTCGGTGGCGAGCCGCAGGTACGCTTCGCTGCCGACGCATTTGAGATCGTAGACCAGCACCGGCTTGCCGTAGGACGGCGCTTCCGAGATGCGCACGTTGCGCGGGATCATGGTCTTGTAGACCTTCTCGCCCATGAACTGGCGGACGTCGGCGACGACCTGGTTCGAC
The DNA here is from genome assembly GCF_035935975.1 of Bradyrhizobium sp. GTDB lineage: Bacteria > Pseudomonadota > Alphaproteobacteria > Rhizobiales > Xanthobacteraceae > Bradyrhizobium. The sequence continues at coordinate 35,620 of NZ_DASYWN010000058.1, read as the reverse complement.
AGGTTGTTGCGCGAGTCGAACATGGTCAGCACGATGCCGTGGATCGACAGGTTCGGGTTCAGCGTCGAGCGCACCTGCTCCACCGTCTGCAGCAATTGCGACAGACCTTCGAGCGCGAAGAACTCGCACTGCAGCGGCACCAGGATCGCGTCCGACGCGGCCATCGCGTTCACCGTGAGCAGGTTGAGCGAGGGCGGGCAGTCGATCAGCACATAGGTGTAGTCGGCCTCCGGCGAGACGTTGTTGTTGAGCGCGCCGATCGCATCGCGCAGCTTGAAGGCGCGGCCGGGCGTGGTGCCGAGCTCGAGCTCGAGGCCGGAGAGGTCCATGGTCGAGGGCGCGATGTGCAGCCGCGGCACCGCGGTCGAGACCAGCGCTTCACGCAGCGGGGCTTCGCCGATCAGCACGTCATAGGTCGAGCAGGAGCGGTTGCGGCGATCGATGCCGAGGCCGGTCGAGGCGTTGCCCTGCGGATCGAGATCGACGATCAGGACGCGCTCGCCAATCGCTGCGAGCGCCGTGCCGAGGTTAATCGCTGTGGTTGTTTTCCCCACGCCGCCCTTCTGATTGGCCAGCGCCAGGATGCGCGGGTGGCCATGCGGGACTTCTGCGGTCTGCTCTTGCTGCGGCTCGTCAATCACGGTCATCGAAATCCCCACTCAACCCCTGAACGTCTCACCCGCGCCGTTCAACTGAAGTTAGCTCGACGATCCACCCATCGCCGGTGCGGCTTTGGTGGAGCTGCGGCTGAATATTCCAATATTTAGCGGCTTCGGTCAATTCAACCTCTACATCTTGACCCTTGAGAAACAACGCCTTTGCGCCCTGGCGCATCAGCGGCTCCGCAAAGCCGATAAGTTGATGTAGCGGAGCCAGCGCACGCGCGGTGACGCAATCGACGGGGCCGGTGATTCTATCCACATTATCCCCGATCTCAGCGAGATGTACGACTCCCGGAGATGTGGTGACGCGGATTGCTTCGCGCAAAAACGCAGCCTTCTTGGCGATTCGCTCGACCAGATGAACCTTGGCATCCGGCGTCCCTGCCATGGCACAGGCGAGCACGACGCCGGGAAAGCCGCCGCCGCTGCCGAGGTCGGCCCAGCGCTTTGCGGTTGGCGCGAGATCGACGAGCTGAAGCGAATCGGCGATGTGCCGGGTCCAGAGGTTTGGCAGGGTCGAGGGCGCGACCAGATTGGTCTTGGCCTGCCATTCCCGCAGCAGCGCAATGTAGCGATCGAGCCGTGCCTCTGTTTCATGTGAAACGGGAGCGAGCTTCAACGCCGCGCGCTTGTCGGCGGCGATGATGGAGTCGAGCGCCTGATCGTTGGCGCTGGCCTTGTCGATCCTCGGTTTGGCCGGCGCCGGCTCAGGCCGACGACCGCCGCCCTCACCTGCTCCGGGTCGTCGGGATAGCGGCCTGTCCCCGCCCGGTCCGCGCTGTTTCACGTGAAACGCCTATGCGATTGCCTTGGAAGTTTTCCGCGCCTCGCGGCGGAGATAGGCCGCGAGGATGCCGAGCGCTGCCGGCGTCATGCCGTCGATCCGGCCGGCCTGGCCGACCGTGAACGGTCGTGCCTTCTCCAGCTTGGCGCGGACCTCGTTGGAAAGACCTGGGACCTGCTGGTAGTCGACCTCCGACAGCACCATCCCCTCGTCTCGCCGGAAGGCTTCGACGTCGGCGCTCTGGCGCTCCAGATAGACGTCGTACTTGGCGTCGATCTCGAGATGGGTAGCGATGACGGGATCGATCGCGGACAGCTCCGGCCAGATCGCCCGGACCTGGCTCCAGCCGATATCCGGATAGGCCATCAGTTCGAAGGCCGACCGGCGCTGGCCGTCCCGGTTCAGGGACAGCCCGTGCTTGATCGCCTCGTTGGGGGTGATCGTCAGCGACTTCGAGAGCGTCCGGGCCGCGTTCAGGGCGTCCATCTTGGTACGGTGATGCTGGGTACGAGCGATGCCGACGCATCCCAAAGCGATCCCCTTCTCGGTCAGGCGCTGATCGGCATTGTCGGCCCGCAGTGTCAGCCGGTATTCGGCCCTTGAGGTGAACATCCGATAGGGTTCGCTGATCCCGCGGGTCACGAGGTCGTCGATCATCACACCGAGATAGCCGTCCGCGCGGTCGAACACCGTCAGTACTGCCCCACTGGCCGATAGCGCCGCGTTCAGGCCGGCCACGATGCCTTGCCCGGCGGCTTCTTCATATCCGGTGGTGCCGTTGATCTGCCCGGCCAGGAAGAGACCACGCAAACGCTTGGTCTGCAGGGTCGGATCGAGCTCCCGAGGATCGAGGTGGTCGTATTCGATGGCGTAGCCCGGACGGACCATCTTCACCCGCTCCAGACCGGGGATGCTGGCGAGGATCGCGAGCTGGACCTCCTCCGGGAGCGAGGTTGAGATGCCGTTGGGATAGACCGTGCTGTCGTCGAGACCTTCCGGCTCCAGGAAGATCTGGTGGCCATCGCGGTCGCCGAAGCGGACGATCTTGTCCTCGATCGAGGGGCAATAGCGCGGTCCGGAGCTCTTGATCTGGCCGGAATACATCGGGGAGCGATGGACATTGGCCCGGATCACCTCATGGGTAGCGGACGTGGTCCGGGTGATCCCGCACTGGATCTGCGGGGTCGTGATCCGCTCGGTCATGACCGAGAACGGCTCCGGCGGCTCGTCTCCTGGCTGCATCTCGACCGCAGACCAGTCGATCGTGGTACCGTCCAGACGCGGGGGCGTGCCGGTCTTGAGCCGTCCGAGGGTAAAGCCGGCACGCTCGAAGGAGGCGGAAAGGCCCATTGCCGGAGCCTCACCGACCCGGCCAGCGGGCCAGTTCTTCTCACCGAGATGGATCAGACCACGCAGGAAGGTGCCGGTGGTGACGACGACAGCCCCTGCCCGAAGCTCCCGGCCATCCGCCAGGCGCAGTCCGGTAACCCGCCCGTCGACCACAAGCAGCTCGTCAGCTTCGCCTTCGATGACGGAAAGACCCTCGGTCTCCCGGATCGCGGCCTGCATGGCGGCCGCATAAAGCTTCCGGTCCGCCTGGGCCCGGGGACCACGCACAGCGGGACCCTTCCGACGATTGAGAACGCGGAACTGGATGCCGCCGGCATCGCCGACACGGCCCATCAGACCATCGAGAGCATCGACTTCGCGGACCAGATGACCCTTGCCGAGACCCCCGATGGCGGGGTTGCAGGACATCGCGCCAACCGTAGAGAAACGGTGCGTCACCAGAGCGGTCGCCGCGCCCATCCGGGCAGAAGCAGCCGCGGCCTCACAGCCGGCGTGGCCGCCGCCAATGACGATGACGTCGAAACTCTCTCGCTCTGTTCGCATGGCGGACTTCTAGCTCAGAGGTATGAAAGCCGGAAGTAGAAACTGGGTGAGAGGGTGTTTCACGTGAAACGGACGACAGGCTTCGGAGGCCAGCAAAGCATTTTCCTGAAAACAACCCCATGCACAGTAGGAGGAGTGTTGAAGAGATTACTGTTTCACGTGAAACGAAATGGGCCGCAGAGGGCGAAAGATAGGTCCCGCGGAACTGGAGCGAGCCCGTCAATTCGGATTGTCTCGCCGCAGGCCGGCCGATCAAGGAGCAACAGCTCGCGCGACACTCGTCATTGCGAGCGTCGCGAAGCAATCCAGAATCCCCTCCCAGTAGCAGTCTGGATTGCTTCGTCGCAAGAGCTCCTCGCAATGACCCGGCTGGCGTCTCGCCATTGCGAATGACCATCTCGCTCGCGGAGAGACACAGTCTTCCGCTCGTCTTACGACATCAGGCGGCTGACCTGCGCAATTGGCGTTTCACGTGAAACAGGATGGAATCAGTTGCTGCTGTTTCACGTGAGACCAGCGGGACCCGTAGCCCGGATGGAGCGCAGCGAAATCCGGGACAGGCGTCCGCCGGAGCGAAAGAGGTCCCGGATTGCGCTGCGCTCCATCCAGGCTACGAAGAAAGCCGCAGCATGCTCTACGCGGAATAGGCGGCCCTGTTTCACGTGAAACACAAGTAATGGAACAAGCGTTAGTTCTAGATTGAAGAACTAGCACTACTTTCCGATACAGAATTTCTGGAAAATGGCGCCCAGGACGTCCTCGACGTCGACCCGCCCCAGCAGCCGGCCGAGGGCATAGGCAGCGGCGCGCAGCTCTTCGGCAGCGAGTTCCTCGCCCTCTTCTACAAGCTCGAGACTCCGGCGCAAGCTCTCTGACGCCCGGCTCAACAGGTCTCGCTGACGGGCCCGGGTCACGACCGCGCCTTCGCTGGCTCCGAAAAAATTCGACGCGAATTCCACAAGGGCCTCGACGAGCTCGGGGATACCATCGCCCCGGCTCGCCGAGATCCCGAACTCGTCGCGCGGCCCAGCGCCCCCGGGCTCGTCGAGATCGATCTTGTTGCGCACGATCCAGACCGGCCCGTCCGGCTGCTCGCCGTCTCCGGACTTCCGAAGGGACCCCAGCGCGTCCGGATCGGCGGCCTGCTCGCCCTCGACCAGCCACAGCACCAGGTCGGCGTCTTCGGCGCGCGCCCGCGCCCGGCGCACGCCTTCCTGCTCGACCGGATCGTCGGTCTCGCGGATGCCGGCGGTGTCGATGATTGTGACCGGATAACCGTCGAGATCGAGCTGCACCTCGATCACGTCGCGCGTGGTGCCCGCGTGCGGCGAGACGATCGCGACCTCGCGGCGCGCGAGCTGGTTGATCAGCGTCGACTTGCCGACATTCGGCTCGCCTGCGATCGCGACCACCAAGCCCTCGCGCAGGCGTTCAGAATGTCCCTGTGCCGCAAGGACTTTTGTGATTTCATCATGCAGGGCTCTGATCGCCTTGACGGCCGGCGCCCTCAATTCGGCAGGCACATCGCCTTCATCGGAAAAATCGATTCCGGCCTCGATCAGCGCCGACGCTTCGATGATGCGCTCGCGCCAGTCGCGCGCGCGATCGCCGAGCAGGCCTTGCAACTGGCGCAGGGCCTGGCGGCGCTGGCGGTCGGTGTCGGCGTGAATGAGATCGTCGAGGCCCTCGGCCTCGGTGAGGTCGAGCTTGCCGTTCTCGAAGGACCGCCGCGTGAACTCGCCGGGCTCGGCCGCGCGCGTATTCGGAATTATCGAAATATCTGCAAGCAACGCCGCCAGCACGGCGCGGCCGCCATGGACGTGAAATTCGGCGATGTCCTCGCCGGTCGCGCTGCCCGGCCCTGGAAACCAGAGTACGACGGCATCGTCGATCGGCTGGCCCTGGACGTCGCGGAGCAGCCGGCGGCTCGCCTGCCTCGGCGCCGGCAGCTTGCCCGCGAGCGTCGTCAGGACCAGGCCGGCCTGCGGGCCCGAGACGCGCACCACGGCGATCGCGCTCGGCGCACGGCCGGACGACAGCGCAAAGATGGTCTGGTCTCGCGGATGCATGGCCTATTTGTCCGGCTGGCGAAGAAAAGGCAAACAGCTCGTTCTTGCGCGGCCGGCGCCACCTTTTGCTGCGCTTTGGTCCGCAGCAATCACCTTATTGCAGTGCAATATAAGACGCAGCATTTTGCTGCAAAACTGGCTTGGCTCGGAACCATTCGGCCGGCCGAAGTCAATCATACCATAAAGATATCAACAGCTTATCGTGATTCCAAGTTCCCGGGCAATCTGTCAGCCATGCTGCACTATTACCGCAGCAAAGCTGCACAACAAAAAGGGCGCCCGAAGGCGCCCTCTGATGTCTTGCCGCACCCTGGCTCAGGTGTTCATGGAGTCGAAGAACTCCGAATTGCTCTTGGTCGAGCGCAGCTTGTCGAGCAGGAAGTCGATCGCGTCCATCGTCCCCATCGGATTGAGGATGCGGCGGAGCACGTACATCTTCTTGAGCACCTGCGGATCGGTGATGAGCTCCTCCTTGCGGGTGCCGGAGCGCGAGATGTCGATTGCCGGGAAGGTGCGCTTGTCCGAGACCTTGCGGTCCAGGATCAGTTCCGAGTTACCGGTACCCTTGAACTCTTCGAAAATGACTTCGTCCATGCGGCTGCCGGTATCGACCAGCGCGGTCGCGATGATGGTCAGCGAGCCGCCCTCCTCGATGTTGCGGGCGGCGCCGAAGAAGCGCTTCGGGCGCTGCAGCGCGTTGGCGTCGACACCGCCGGTCAGCACCTTGCCGGATGACGGCACGACGGTGTTGTAGGCGCGGCCGAGGCGGGTGATCGAATCGAGCAGGATCACCACGTCGCGGCCATGCTCGACCAGGCGCTTGGCCTTCTCGATCACCATTTCGGCGACCTGGACGTGACGCACCGCCGGTTCGTCGAAGGTCGACGACACGACCTCGCCCTTCACCGAACGCTGCATGTCCGTGACTTCTTCCGGACGCTCGTCGATCAGCAGCACGATCAGATAGCATTCGGGGTGATTGTGCGTGATCGAGTGCGCGATGTTCTGCATCAGCACGGTTTTACCCGTGCGCGGCGGCGCGACGATCAGCGCGCGCTGGCCCTTGCCGATCGGCGCGACGATGTCGATCACGCGTGCAGAAAGGTCTTTCCGCGTCGGATCGTCGATTTCCATGCGGAAACGCTGATTCGGAAACAGCGGCGTGAGGTTGTCGAAATTGACCTTGTGCTTGGCCTTTTCCGGATCCTCGAAATTGAGCGTGTTGACCTTCAGCAGCGCGAAATAGCGCTCGCCCTCTTTCGGGCTGCGAATGTGGCCTTCGATGGTGTCGCCGGTGCGCAGGCCGAAACGGCGGATCTGCGAGGGCGAAACGTAGATATCGTCCGGGCCCGGCAGATAATTCGCATCGGGCGAGCGGAGGAAGCCGAAGCCATCGGAGAGAACCTCGACGACACCCTCGCCGACGATGTCGGTCTCGGCCAGCGCCAGCTGCTTGAGGATGGCGAACAGCAGCTCCTGCTTGCGCATCGTGCTGGCATTCTCGACCCCATGCTCTTCCGCGAACGAGACGAGCTCGGCCGGCGTTTTCGACTTGAGGTCCTGGAGTTTAATTTCCCGCATTGGGGTGGTCCTGTGGGGTAACCTTTGGGGAGGGGATGCGAGGAGGCTCTGAAATGCGGACGTGAGAAGATTAGGTCCGCAGGTCTGGCAAGGTGAGTGCCGGGTGAGGCTTCAAACCTGATGCGGTGTCCGGCCTCTGGAAAGCTCAGACACAACCACATCCGCCTGCGTTGGGTGGGATATCGCTAATATAGAAAATCGCTTCCCGCTCCGCAAGACGAAGCACTGAGCGATTCGTCGCGCGGTCTGCCTAGAACGGCTTCACGATCACCATGATGACGATAAAAATCATCAGGACGGTCGGCACCTCATTGATAATCCGATAGAATTTCTGGCTCCGCGGACGCCGGTCGGCAGCGAAATCCTTCAGCCAGCGGGAAAAAAAGCCGTGGACCGCCGACATCGCCAGGACCAGTGCCAGTTTTACGTGCAGCCAGCCGAATGTGAACCAGTGGCCGGCCCAGGCGAGATAGAGCCCGGCGAGCCAGGTGACGATCATGGCGGGGTTGATGATCGCCTTGAGCAGCCGGCGTTCCATCACCTTGAACGTTTCGGACTGCTTCGAGCCGATCTCGGCCTCGGAGTGATAAACGAACAGTCGCGGCAGATAGAGCATGCCGGCCATCCAGGCGATGACCGCGATCACATGCAGCGCCTTGATCCAGAGATAGACGTCTTCGAACATATCTTGCGCCCGGATGTCTGCCCGCAAAGGGAACTGGGGATAGTAAGAACCCGTTAAGGTCTTACCCTGCACACATATCCGTCCGTAGCGCCTTCCTCAAATCTAGAATCTTAGATTCTTAAGGTTTGAGTCTTAGTGACCGTGGATTGGACTCACGCAATTCCATCCGCGCGTTCGTGCGTGCTTGTTCACATCTCTCAACATATCCCGAGGCGCTGCTGCGATTTGCGATAATTCGGCCAGCTTCAAAGGCTTGCGCGTTTCTGTCGGCAGCTTATCAAGGGGGTTGTCCGCGCAATCCCGCTTCCCTTTTGGCGAGGCGCCGGACTTGTTCTGACGGGCAGTGGTGTGAAGAAAATTGGCACTTGTCCCGCCCCTGGTGTCGCACATCCCTTTCCGAGGGGTTAAGCTCCACAGAAATCCACAAATCACACCGCCTTCATACAAAGAGTTTCTGTGCCGACCTCGAACAATTATTTCCATCTGCACCTGGTCTCCGACTCCACCGGCGAGACGCTGATCACCGTGGCGCGGGCGGTCGCGGCCCAATACGCCAATGTGACGCCGGTCGAGCATGTCTATCCGCTGGTGCGCAGCCAGAAGCAGCTCGATCGCGTGCTCGATGAGATCGAGGAAGCGCCGGGCATCGTGCTGTTCACGCTGCTGGAGAAGGATCTGGTCTCCAGGCTCGAGGACAAGTGCAAGGGGATCAACGTTCCGAGCCTGTCGATCATCGGGCCGGTGATGCAGTTGTTCGAAGCCTATCTTGGCGCAGCGACCACCGGCCGCGTCGGCGCCCAGCACGTCCTCAATGCGGAATATTTCAAGCGCATCGACGCGCTGAACTACACGATGATCCACGACGACGGTCAGCATGTCGAAGGCCTTGACGATGCCGACGTGGTGCTGGTCGGCGTGTCCCGCACCTCGAAAACGCCGACGTCGATCTATCTCGCCAATCGCGGCATCCGCACCGCCAACGTGCCGCTGGTTCCCGGCATTCCGGTGCCCGAACAACTGGAGAAGCTGACTCGGCCGCTGGTGGTGAGCCTGCATGCGACGCCGGAGCGCCTGATCCAGATCCGCCAGAACCGCCTGCTCTCCATGGGCGCCGAGTCCGGCAGCGATACCTATACGGACAGACAGTCGGTCACCGAGGAAGTCGCGTTCGCGCGCAAGCTGAGCGCCAAGCACGACTGGCCGCTGTTGGACGTGACGCGCCGCTCGATCGAGGAAACCGCAGCCGCGATCATGAAGCTCTACAGCGATCGCCAGCGCAACCGGCCTTCGGAATAAATGGCTCTCTGGCGCGGCACATCTCCGTTGATCCTGGCGTCGCAGAGCAGCGCACGAAAGATGCTGCTAGCCAATGCCGGGCTCGAATTCAAGGCGATCACAGCCGACATCGACGAGCGCGGCATTCAGGCCGCGTCCAAGCTTTCGAATCCGCGCGAGATCGGCCTGCTGCTGGCCCGCGAGAAAGCGAAGGCGGTCTCGGTCAATCATCCCGGAAGCTACGTGATCGGTGCCGACCAGACGCTGGCGCTCGGCAACCGCCTCTTCAACAAGCCCGCCGGCCGCGCGCAGGCGCTGGCGCAGTTGCGGGATCTCGCCGGCAACAGCCATGAGCTGAACTCCGCGGTGGCTGTGGCGCATGACGGCAAGATTGTCTTCGAGGATGTTTCGATCGCCCGCATGACCATGCGGCAGATGACCGACGCCGAGCTCTCGACCTATCTCGATGCCGCGCGCGATGCCGTCACCACCAGCGTCGGCGCCTATCAGCTCGAGGGGCTCGGCATCCATCTGTTCGAGCGCATCGAGGGCGACCATTTCACCATTCTCGGCCTGCCGCTGCTGCCGCTGCTTGCGTTCCTGCGGCGCGAGCGGCTAGTTGCGGTCTGAACGATAAAATGGCTGGGCGCTGATGCGGATCCTCGGACTGACCGGCTCGATCGGAATGGGCAAATCCACCACCGCGAAATTGTTCGCGGAGGCGGGCGTGCCCGTCTATGACGCCGATGCCGCCGTCCATCAGCTCTATGAAGGCGAGGCCGCGCCTGCGATCGAGGCCGCCTTCCCCGGCACTACCGCGAACGGCAAGGTCGACCGGACCAAACTCTCGGCGCGCGTCGTGCACGATCCCGCCGCGATCAAGCAGCTCGAGCAGATCGTCCACCCGATGCTCGGTGCGTCCCGGAAAAAATTCTTCGCCGATGCGGAAGCCGCCAAGGCGCCGGTGGTGGTGCTCGACATCCCGCTGCTGTTTGAAACCGGCGGCGAGAAGCGGGTCGATGCCGTCGTCGTGGTCTCGACCTCGCCGGAAGTTCAGCGTCAGCGGGTGCTGGCGCGCGGCACGATGGACGAGGCCAAGCTCGATGCCATCATCGCCAAGCAGACGCCGGATGCCGAGAAGCGCAAGCGCGCGGATTTCGTGGTGGATACGTCACACGGACTTGAACCGGTGCGCGCCCAAATCACGCACATCCTGGCCGAGGTGGTTAAGATGCCGCAGCGGCGGAGCTGATTCGCCGGCTTCAGACGGCATCCCAGATCATGCGTGAAATCGTTCTCGATACCGAAACCACCGGCCTCGATCCGCTCCGCGGCGATCGCCTGGTCGAAATCGGCTGCGTCGAGATTTTCAACCGCATGCCGACGGGCCAGACCTATCACGTCTATATCAATCCCGAACGCGACATGCCGGCGGAAGCCTTCGCGGTGCACGGGCTGTCGGCCGAGTTCCTCTCGACCAAGCCGCTGTTCCACGAAGTGGTCGATGCGTTTCTGGAGTTCATCGGCGATGCGCCGCTGGTGATCCACAATGCTTCGTTCGACATCAGCTTCATCAATGCCGAGCTTGATCGCATCAAGCGCCCGGCGATCCCGCGCGAGCGGCTGGTCGATACGCTGCTGCTGGCGCGGCGCAAGCATCCGGGTGTGTCGAACCGGCTCGACGATCTCTGCTCGCGCTATTCGATCGACAATTCACACCGCACCAAGCACGGCGCGTTGCTCGACTCCGAGCTTTTGGCCGAAGTCTATGTCGATCTGGTCGGGGCGCGGCAGTCGCAGCTGCTGCTGGCTTCGGAGAGCGAAGAAATCAGGATCAATGCCGCCGGCGATGCGCCGCGGCGGCAGCGGTCTGTGCCGCTCGCGCCGCGGGTGACTGATGCCGAGCGCGAGGCCCATCGTGCCTTCATCGCAACCATGGGCGAGAAGGCGATCTGGAACGAGTTTCTGCCCGCTCCAGCTTCCGCCAATCCGGCTGGTTAGGCCCGTTAATCAGGCCTGGCCGGTCTGACCGCCCTGGGCGGCCATTTGCCGCTCCATGTTCTGACGATAGAGACCGACGAAGTCGACCGGATCCAGCATCAGCGGCGGGAACCCGCCATCACGCACGGCGGTCGCGATGATCTCGCGGGCGAACGGGAACAGCAGGCGCGGGCATTCGATCATGACCAGCGGATGCAGGTTCTCCTTCGGCACGTTGGTGATGCGGAACACGCCGGCATAAGCGAGCTCGAACGAGAACATGATCTTGCCTGCGGTCTCCGCCTTGCCCTCGACCGACAGCGTCACCTCGAACTCGGTTTCGCTGAGATTGTTGGCGCCGACATTGATCTGGATGTTGATCTGGGGCGGCTGGCTCTGCTGCTGGAGCGAGGTGGGCGCGTTCGGATTTTCGAACGAAAGGTCCTTGGTGTACTGCGCCAGCACGTTGAGCTGGGGAGCCTGGGCCGCCTCGGGAGGGGTGCCGTTACCGTTGGTCATGAATGTCTCTCCTTACCCGATTGGGGCTGAATTTCGCGGCGGTTGGCTAACATAGGGCCGCCTCATTCCACAAGGACGAACGGCCCCGGACGGGGGTTCCGGACCGTGCCCACAACTGTGACGTTCAGGCCGGCCTTTCGGCGAAATCGCACCTTAAACGATTGAAGATGCGCGATTTCCGGGCAGGATCGGGTTTCCCCTTAAGCATAAAACGCGCTACAATCAGTGCTGTGCCAAAAGGCGCCATTGGCCGGGCAAGATTTCGTGCCTACATCCCACGGACCTGACGCTCGGACCCAAAAATGGTGATGTAGACTTGCCGTTCCCGTATGGAACGGTCTACTGGCCGGATCGATTTTCCCGGCGACGACCCCTTCTAGTCGGCCCTTCTTGAGAAGACCAGAAAGCGAATACGACGTGGACATCTACACCATCATCTTCCTGGCGTTGGCGGTCTTCATCTTCCTGAGGCTGCGCAGCGTGCTGGGGCAGCGCACCGGCAACGAACGGCCGCCGTTCGACCGCACCGCCGCCCGGAATGCGCTGGGTGGTGCCCAGGAGCCGAACGTCGTGACCATGCCGGGCAAGGTGATCGACCAGGCCCCGCTGGCGCCGACGGTCGAGCCGACCCCGCCCTCCGATCGCTGGAAGGGCCTGGCGGAACCGGGCACTGTGCTGGCGCAGGGTCTCGACGCCATCGTCGACAAGGATTCCACTTTCGATCCGCGCCATTTCATCTCGGGTGCCCGCGGCGCCTATGAGATGATCGTGCTGGCCTTCGCCAATGGCGACCGCCGCGCCCTGCGCGACCTGCTGTCGTCGGAGGTCTATGACAGCTTCGACGCCGCCATCAAGGAGCGCGAGAAGAACGAGCAGAAGACCGAGACGCGCTTCGTCTCGATCGACAAAGCCGAGCTGGTCGGCGCCGAGTTGCGTGACCGCACGGCCCAGCTCACGATCCGTTTCGTCTCGCAGATGATCTCGGCGACCCGCGACAAGACCGGCAACATCGTCGACGGCAGCGCCGACACGGTGGCCGATATCACCGATATCTGGACTTTCGCCCGCGACATCACCTCTCGCGATCCGAACTGGAAGCTGGTTGGCACCGGAAGCGCGAATTAAGCTCTTTCTGAAGAACGGCGCGACGGCGCTTTGCGCGGGTGCCGTCGTGCTTTCGTCGTTCTCGCTCGGTGCCGAGGCGGCGCGGCGTCACTATCGCAGCCACCACCATCATTTGCCACAACTGCCCGCCGCTCCGCCGCGGGCGTTGCCTTATCCGCAGCTTCCTTTGCCGTTCGAGATTCCCGGCGCGCAATATATGCCGCTGGCCTGGGCCGACGTGAAGGGCTGGAGCGACGACGATCATCTCGCCGCGTACAAGACGTTCCGTGCCAGCTGCAAGACGATCAATGCGCAGACCGGCGCGCCCGAGCCGAAGGCGCTGGGCGCTTCGCTGAGCGAGCCCTGCCGCGCCGTCAAATCACTCGAGCTCAGCGACGACGCGAAAGCAAAAACCTTCTTCGAAGAGAATTTCTCGCCGCTGCGGATTTCGCGCCTGGGCGAGCCCGACGGCTTCGTCACCGGCTATTACGAGCCGGTGCTGGAGGGCTCGCGGACGCAGACCGATGTCTTCAACGTGCCGGTCTATCGCCGTCCGTCGAACCTGTTCGTGCGCGGCTACAAGCAGGATTCCGTCAGCCTGCCCAACAAGGGCCCGGTCTATCGCAAGATCGGCCGCCGCAAGCTCGTGCCCTATTACGATCGGGGTGAAATCGAGGACGGCAAGATCGCCGGCCGTGGGCTGGAGATCGCCTGGCTGAAGGATCCGACCGATCTCCTGTTCGCGCAGATCCAGGGCTCGGCCCGGATCAAGTTCGACGACGGCGGCACGGTCCGGCTGAACTACGACGCCTATAACGGTTTTCCCTACACCGCCGTCGGTCGCATCCTGATCGAGCGCGGCATCATTCCGAAGGAAGAGATGTCGATGCAGAAGATCAGGGAGTGGATGGCGCAGAATCCTGACGGCGCCAAGGAGCTGCGGCGGCAGAACCGCTCCTACATCTTCTTCCGCGAGGTCAATCTCTCCGACAAGGACGAGGCGGTGGGCGCGCAAGGCATTCCGCTGACTGCCGGCCGCTCGATCGCGGTCGACAAGGCGCTGCATGTCTACGGCACGCCGTTCTTCATCGAGGGTGAGCTGCCGATCGATTCCGAACGCGCCAGGACGCCGTTCCACCGGCTGATGATCGCGCAGGACACCGGCTCGGCTATCATCGGCCCCGCACGCGCCGATCTCTATTTTGGTGCCGGCCAGGAGGCGGGCCGCGTCTCGGGCCGGCTGCGCCATCCCATGCATTTCGTCATGCTGGTGCCGAAGGGTGTCGATCCCTCAGCGCGTGGCGCGAAGCTGCCGGTTCCGGACCCGCGGCCCTCGGAGAAGATCGCAAAACTGTTTCCGCAGACCGATCCGGCCAAGCCGGGCGCAGTCGTGGCGCAAGGCAAAAGTGAGACGGTCGCCGTCGCCAACCCCGTGCCGCTGCCGGTGCCGCGTCCCGCGATCGAGCCGGATCAGGAGCCGCGGCGGCCGGTGAAGAATCGATCCCATCGACAGCAATGAAGCGATCGTCCCGTCCGCCCGTGCTGGAGCCTCGCCCCCCGCAGCGCCGCCGCGTGCTGAGCGAGGAAGAGCGCGAGCTGTGGGATCTCGTGGCAAAACAGGTCAAGCCGCTGAAGAAGCTTCGCGCGGCCAAGGTGGCGACGAAGCCGCAGGCCGTGCCGCGCGCCGAGCCTTCGTCCGCCGCACCGGTCACGCGACCTGCATCATCGCCCCGTCCGATTGCTGCCGCGCCGGCGCCGCGGGTGGCGAAACCCGCAATGCCGCCGTTGGCGCCGCTCGGCAAGCGTGAGCGGACCAAACTGTCGCGCGGACGCAGCGAGATCGAGGCGCGGCTCGACCTGCACGGCATGACCCAGATGCGCGCCCATCGCGCCCTCACCGGCTTCCTGCACCGCGCCCATCATGACGGCATGACCTTCGTGCTCGTCATCACCGGCAAGGGCCGCAGCGGCGGCGACAGCGGCGTGCTGCGGCGACAGGTGCCGGAATGGCTGAGCCTGCCGGAATTCCGCACCTTCGTGGTCGGGTTCGAGGAGGCCGCCATCGGTCATGGCGGCGAGGGCGCGCTGTATGTGCGGATTCGGCGCGCCAGGTTCTAGAACGGCCGGACGATTCCGACGCGCGGGATCAGCGTGATGATCAGGCCGAAGATGTTTGTCTTCTGATCCTCCGACGGAATCAACGCCGTCTCCCGCGCGGCAGGCAGCATCTTCACCGCGTGCAGGATCAGGAACATGCAGACCGCCCAGTTCGAGATCCAGCGCGAATAGTCGAACACCATCGCGAACATCACGAGATAGGCAAGGCTGACGCCCACAAGCGCGGCGATGACGAGACGGCGATGCAGCTCGCTTGCGAGCGCGCCGATCAAATTGGCGAAGAAGCGCCACAGCGGCGTGTGCAGCCAGATCAGCAGCGCGAACATGGGCACGCCGAGAATGTTGTGTGGCAGCCGGCCCCAGGTATCCGAGATCTCCTTCGCCAGCGGCTGGTACCAGATATAGGCGAATTGCAGCAGGTCGGTGCGCGACGGATCGGCCATCCGGGTCTTCAGATACGCAACGAAATCCGCCTCGGGGATCGGCATCGTTCCCAGGAATTGCGCCGCGAAGAACAGCGCGGAGACGATGGCGAAGGCGACGATACCGAAGACAACATTGGTGCGATTGCAGCCATGGGCGAGGTAGTGCCTGACCACGACGATAGTGATGATCGTCGGCACATACATCAAGAGATGGATGTGGTGGATCAGTACGAGGACGATCGAGAACAGCGCGGCCGTCGCCACGAACAGCAATGAACCCGCCGGCATCAACAGCAGGATGATCGCGAGCGCGCAGCCATAAATGTCGAAATGGCCGAGCGTATGCATGAAGTTCTTCAGGAAGAACGGCGAGCCCGCGATGAACACGAACAGCGGCAGCGTCTTCGCGGTGAAGCCGAAGGTCTTCCGAAACAGTCTTGCGTAGAGCCCGAGCGTCACCAGCCAGGTCGCGCCACCGAGCGCGAACACCAGCCAGACCGGCACCTTGTCAGTGAACAGCGCGACGATCGCCCCGATCAGCGCCCGCTTGATGAAGCCGAGATGGTAGTCGACCAGGAGATGGATGTAGGGGACGTAAGGCGGCAGCTGGATCTTGTGAATGAACACGCCGACGATGACCGCCGCGTTGATCGCGAGCAGCAGCCGCCAGGGGTTCTTCTGGATCTGAGCGATCACGCCGCACCCGAGCTGGCGCGATCTATCGTCGCTGTCGTTTCGGGCAAGCGAAGCGCGACCCGGGACCCATAACCACAGGCGGCCGTTTGAGTCGGGATCGTGGTCGACATCTGTTTAAGCAAGGACCGCCGGTGGTTATGGGTCCCCGCCCACGTGCGCAATTGCGCACCAGGCGGGGACGACAGCGGATAGATAGCCGAGCCCGGCCGAATTACAAAATAAACCGGCTCAGATCGGCGTTCTTGGCGAGGTCGCCGACGTGTTTCTGCACGAAATCGGCGTCGATCTTGACGGTCTCGCCGCTGCGGTCGGGGGCGGTGAAGGAGATCTCGTCCAGCACCCGCTCCATCACGGTCTGAAGCCGCCGCGCGCCGATGTTCTCGACGGTGGAATTGACGGCCACCGCGACGTCGGCCAGCGCGTCGACGGCGCTGTCGGTGATGTCGAGCGTGACGCCCTCGGTCTGCAGCAGGGCGACATATTGCTTGATCAGCGAGGCCTCGGGCTCAGTCAGGATGCGGCGCATGTCGTCGCGGGTCAGGGCCTGCAATTCGACGCGGATCGGCAGGCGGCCCTGCAATTCCGGCAGCAGGTCGGACGGCTTTGCGACGTGGAAGGCGCCGGAGGCAATGAACAGGATGTGGTCGGTCTTGACCGCGCCGTGCTTGGTCGAGACCGTGGTGCCTTCGATCAGCGGCAAGAGATCGCGCTGCACGCCCTCGCGCGAGACGTCGCCGGCGGCGCGGCCTTCGCGGGCACAGATCTTGTCGATCTCGTCGAGGAACACGATGCCGTTGTTCTCGACCGCGCTGATCGCCTCCAGCGTCAGCTGGTCGGAATCCAGGAGCTTGTCGGACTCCTCGTTGACGAGGATCTCGTGCGAACCCTCGACCGTCAGCCGCCGCGTCTTGCTGCGGCCGCCGAGCTTGCCGAAGATGTCGCCGATCGAGATCGCGCCCATCTGCGCGCCCGGCATGCCCGGGATTTCGAACATCGGCATGCCGCTGCCGCCGCCCTGCGTCTCGATCTCGATTTCCTTGTCGTTGAGCTCGCCGGCGCGCAGCTTCTTGCGGAAGGATTCCCGCGTCGCCGAGCTGGCATTGGCGCCGACCAGCGCGTCGAGCACGCGCTCCTCGGCGGCAAGCTGCGCCCGGGCCTGCACGTCCTTACGCTTGCGCTCGCGCACCTGGGCGATCGCGACCTCGACGAGATCGCGGACGATCTGCTCGACGTCGCGGCCGACATAGCCGACCTCGGTGAACTTCGTGGCCTCGACCTTCAGGAACGGGGCGTTCGCCAGCTTGGCGAGCCGCCGCGCGATCTCGGTTTTGCCGACGCCGGTGGGGCCGATCATCAGGATGTTCTTCGGGAGTACCTCCTCGCGGAGGGAGCCTTCGAGCTGCTGCCGGCGCCAGCGGTTGCGCAGCGCGATCGAGACGGCGCGCTTGGCGTCGGCCTGGCCGACGATGAAACGATCGAGTTCGGATACGATTTCGCGGGGGGAGAAGTCTGTCATGTCTGCTTAGCTAGGGCGGGAGGCGGCCAAGGACAAGCCGCATTTTGGGTCAGATGATGGGCGGACCCGATTGCCATTGTTTCACGGCATCGATCGGGTGGATCAGCATCAATATATTGAGCGTCAGATTGTCGCGAATGTGGAGCGCCAGCATGATTTCGAAGGCGAGCCCGATCAGGACCGTGACCGATACCGGCAGCACGCGCGCGGCGAGGAACCCCAGCACCATGGCCAGATTGTCCGAGACCGAATTGACGATGCTATCGCCATAATAATCCAGCGAGATCGTGCCGGCGCGGTAGCGCTCGATGATGAACGGCGAGTTCTCGACGATCTCCCAGGCGCCTTCGATCAGCATCGCGATGATCAGCCGCGCCGGCCAGGACAAACTTGGAAGAGGCAACTGCACGAACGGCAGGCGCGCGAACAGCAGCCAGGTCAGGCCGTAGAACAGGAAGCCGTGCAGGATGTGCGAGAAGGTGTACCAGTCGGCGATGTGCTGCGAATTTTCCGAGCTGTTCACCGCGCCATGCCAGAGCTTGACGTAGCCGCACGTGCAGATCGGCACCCGCCCCATTGCGAACAGGATCGAAGCCTGCAGCGCCAGCAAGAGCAGCGCGATGCCGACCCAGGCGAGCGGCGGGACTGCGACCTTGCTCGGGTGTGCGTGCGTCAGTGTCATGGTTGGCGCACCATCAGCAGCGCCGCTCCATCCGGCGTCTCGACCATGCGGTCGCCGACAAAGCCGGCCTTCTCATAGGCGCGTAAGGCGCGTGCGTTGCGCGGATCGGGATCGGTGACCATGCGCGGCAGGCCGTTCTCAAACTGCTCGTCGACAAACTGGCGGATGAACGCCGAGCCGTGACCGCGCGCGATCATGTCGCTTTCGCCGATGAACTGGTCGATCCCACGCGTGCCCTCCGGTTGCGGCCCAAAGCCCGTATTCCAGGCGGTCAGGCGGTAGCATTGAAGATAGCCGAAGGGCTGCTGGCCGGCCAACACGATGAACTGGTCCATGGCGGGCTCGTCGAGGTCGCCGCTGACCAGCGCAAACTGCTCGTCCGGATCGCCCCACCATTCCCGCACATGCGCCGCGCCCAGCCACCGCCGGATCAGCGGCAGGTCGGCCACGGTCATCGGGCGGAAGGCGTAGGCGGGCGGCATGTCCTGTTCGGTCTGACCTAGCCGGTCGCCAGGCTCTCGATGGTCAGATTGCGGTTGGTGTAGACGCAGATGTCGGCGGCGATGTCGAGCGAGCGGCGGACGATGGTCTCGGCGTCCTTGTCGGTGTCGAGCAGGGCCCGCGCCGCCGCCAGGGCGTAATTGCCGCCGGAGCCGATCGCCATGACGCCGGCCTCGGGCTCGAGCACGTCGCCGGTGCCAGTCAGCACCAGGGAGACGTCCTTGTCGGCCACGATCATCATGGCTTCCAGCCGCCGCAGATAGCGGTCGGTGCGCCAGTCCTTGGCCAGTTCCACCGCGGCCCGGGTCAACTGCCCCGGATATTGCTCGAGCTTGGCTTCCAGCCGCTCGAACAGGGTGAAGGCGTCGGCGGTGGCGCCGGCAAAGCCGCCGATCACGTCGCCTTTGCCGAGTTTCCGGACCTTTTTGGCGTTGGACTTGATCACGGTCTGGCCGATCGAGACTTGGCCGTCGCCGCCGACCACCACCCTGCCGTCCTTGCGGACCGTCAAAATCGTGGTGCCGTGCCAGCCCGGCGAGCTGTTCTGGGAATCCTGCATGAAGTACCTCGTTGTCCGGCCTGATTTAGGCGGTCG
The DNA here is from genome assembly GCF_035935975.1 of Bradyrhizobium sp. Classification (GTDB taxonomy): domain Bacteria; phylum Pseudomonadota; class Alphaproteobacteria; order Rhizobiales; family Xanthobacteraceae; genus Bradyrhizobium. The sequence continues at coordinate 16,535 of NZ_DASYWN010000058.1, read as the reverse complement.
GGGCCAAGGGGACAACCAGCGGGACAACCAGGGCATAACGGGCCGCTCCGGGCCCAATTTCGCTCACCATAGGCGGAAGTAGAGGCCCCGCCAGCCGTTCCCGCAGTAGCGAAGGTGTCATTTGGCTGTTAAGAGACTGGCGTTTTCGGCCCCGAGCATGATCCGGAAGAGTGGGTACCGGTTTTCCGGTGAAGATCATGCTCAAAAAGAAGCGAAAGCCAGCTTTCAATGCGCACAGCGACGATCAAGCGCAAGACCAAGGAAACCGACATCGAGGTCTCCGTGAACCTCGATGGTACCGGCGTGGCCAATATCGCCACCGGCATCGGCTTTTTCGACCATATGCTCGATCTCCTCGCCCGCCATTCCCGCATCGACCTGACGGTCAAGGCGGTGGGCGACCTGCACATTGATTATCACCATACCACCGAAGACACCGGCATCGCGCTCGGCCAGGCGGTCAAGCAGGCGCTCGGCAACATGGCGGGCATCACCCGCTATGCCGGCGTGCACATGCCGATGGACGAGACCCTGTCGCGCGTGGTCATCGACATTTCGGGCCGCCCGTTCCTGGTGTTCAAGGCCGACTTCCCCCGCGACAAGATCGGTGAGTTCGACACCGAGCTGGTGCGCGAGTGGTTCCAGGCCTTCGCCATCAACGCCGGCGTGACTCTCCACGTCGAGACCCTATATGGCGATAACAGCCACCATATCGCCGAGTCCTGCTTCAAGGGTCTGGCACGGGCGCTGCGCACCGCGGTCGCGATCGATCCGAAGGCGGTGGGCGAGATCCCGTCCACCAAGGGCTCGCTGGGCGGCTGACATTTCCGTTTTGCGGCAAACGCTGCGGGCGGCATCACTGAATTCTCGAGAACGGGGCATCACCATGCCTGTCTACACAGTTCACGCTCCCTTCCCTGGTGGAGCCGATCTGCGTGCGACCGACAAGTTCGTGTTCGTGCGCGACGGTTTTCATTTCTGGGCGATGGTGCTCGGTCCGTTCTGGCTGCTCTGGAACAGGCTCTGGCTGGCGCTGATCGGCTGGGTGATCTTCCTGGCTGCATTCGATGCCGGGCTGCATAGCCTCGGGGTCGGCCGCAGCGGGATCTTCTTTGCTAATCTCATCATCGCGCTGCTGATGGGCTTTGAAGCCTCCAGCCTGCGCCGCTGGACGCTGTCGCGCGGCAAGTGGCGTCAGCTCGACGTCGTCATTGCCGACGACGAAGACACCGCCGAGCGCCGCTTCTTTGAGCGCTGGAGCCAGAAGCAGCACGGCATCGTCAACGATCAATGGGCCGTCGATCGCGGCGGTCCGCCGCCGACCCGCACCGCGCCGGGTCAGCAATTCTCGAACCCGCCGCCGCTTCCGGCCGGCGGCATCATTGGTTTGTTTCCAGAACCGGGAGGGTCAAGGTGAGCGTCGCCATCATCGATTACGGTTCCGGGAATCTGCATTCCGCGGCCAAGGCCTTCGAGCGCGCCGCGCGCAGCCTCGAAAATCCGCAAAAGGTTTTCGTCACAAGCGATCCCGATCAGGCCTACGAGGCTGACCGTCTGGTGCTGCCGGGCGTCGGCGCCTTCGCCGATTGCCGGCGCGGGCTCGATGCCGTCAACGGCATGGTCGAGGCGATCACGGAAGCCGTGCGCGTGAAGGCGCGGCCGTTCTTCGGGATCTGCGTCGGCATGCAGTTGATGGCGAGCCGCGGCAAGGAGCATGTCATCACCGAGGGTCTGAACTGGATCGGCGGCGACGTCGAGAAGATCACGCCGCGTGACGAGAGCCTGAAGATCCCGCACATGGGCTGGAATACGCTCGAGCTGCTGCAGGAGCACCCGGTGCTGAACAAGCTGCCGCTCGGCGCCAAGGGCCAGCACGCCTATTTCGTGCACTCGTACCACCTCAATGCCGCCAACGAGGCGGACGTGCTCGCGCGCGCCGATTATGGCGGGCCTGTCACCGCGATCGTCGGCAAGGACACCGCCATCGGCACGCAGTTTCACCCCGAGAAAAGCCAGCGCTTCGGCCTCGCTTTGATCTCGAACTTTTTGCGATGGAAACCGTGATTCTCTTTCCGGCAATCGACCTCAAGAACGGCCAGTGCGTGCGCCTCGAGCAGGGCGACATGGCGCGCGCGACCGTGTTCAACCTCAATCCAGCGGCGCAGGCCCAGAGCTTCGTCGAGCAGGGCTTTGAGTATCTCCACGTCGTCGATCTCGACGGTGCCTTCGCCGGCAAGCCGGTGAATGCGCAGGCCGTCGAGGCGATGCTGAAGACGATCAAGATCCCGGTGCAGCTCGGCGGCGGCATTCGCGATCTCGCCACCGTCGAAGCCTGGCTCGACAAGGGTATCACCCGCGTCATCATCGGCACCGCCGCGGTGCGCGATCCCGAGCTGGTGAAGGCCGCGGCGAAGAAATTCCCCGGCCGTGTCGCGGTCGGGCTGGACGCGCGCGACGGCAAGGTCGCGGTCGAAGGCTGGGCCGAGACCTCGCAGGTGACGGTGCTGGAGATCGCCAAGCGATTCGAGGATGCCGGCGTTGCTGCCATCATCTTCACCGACATCGCGCGCGACGGCCTGCTCAAGGGCCTGAACCTCGATGCAACCATCGCGCTGGCAGACGCGATCTCCATTCCGGTGATCGCCTCCGGCGGCCTCGCCTCGATCGAGGATGTGAAAGCCATGCTGATGCCACGCGCGAAAAAGCTCGCCGGCGCGATCGCCGGCCGCGCGCTTTATGATGGCCGGCTCGATCCCGCCGCCGCCCTCACCCTGATCCGCAACGCGCGCGCGCCGGGGAGCTGACACATGTTCAAGGTGCGCGTGATCCCCTGCCTCGACGTCAAGGACGGCCGCGTCGTCAAGGGCGTCAACTTCGTCGATTTGCGCGACGCCGGCGATCCCGTCGAAGCCGCGATCGCCTATGACGCCGCCGGCGCCGACGAGCTGACCTTCCTCGACATCACCGCGACCCATGAGAACCGCGGCATCATGCTGGATGTGGTCCGGCGCACGGCGGAGGCCTGCTTCATGCCCGTCACCGTCGGCGGCGGCGTGCGCAAGGTGGACGACATCAAGACGCTGCTGCGTGCCGGCGCGGACAAGGTCTCGATCAACAGTGCCGCGGTGTCGCGGCGCGAGTTCGTCAAGGAAGCTGCCGAAAAATTCGGCGAGCAGTGCGTGGTGGTCGCGATCGACGCCAAGCGCGTCAAGCGCCCCGGCGGCGACCGCTGGGAGATCTTTACCCATGGCGGCCGCAACTCGACCGGCATCGACGCCATCGAATATGCCCAGGAAGTGGTCTCGCTCGGCGCCGGCGAGCTCCTGCTCACCTCGATGGATCGCGACGGCACCAGGCAGGGCTTTGACATCCCGCTGACCCGGGCGATCGCCGACAGCGTTCCCGTTCCCGTGATCGCCTCGGGCGGCGTCGGCAATCTCGACCACCTCGTCGACGGTATCCGCGACGGGCATGCCACCGCCGTGCTGGCCGCCTCGATCTTCCACTTCGGGGAATTCACCATCCGTGAAGCCAAGGAGCACATGGCGCGGCGCGGGCTGCCCATGCGCCTGGATGCCTGACGACTCCCGCCCCTAAAAATGCTACACAGGCCGGCGGGGAATGGCCTCCACGGCCTCATGTGTTTCTGAGTAAGTCCGATGCCGCGTTTTACGATCCACGATCTGGCCGAGACCATCGACGCCCGCGCGGCATCAGGTGGGGAGGCCTCGTACACCCGAAAGCTCCTCGACAAGGGCGCCGAGCATTGCGCCAAGAAGTTCGGTGAGGAAGCAGTCGAAACCGTAATCGCAGCAGTCGAAAACGATCGCGCGCATCTGATCGCCGAGGGCGCCGACCTGCTCTATCACTTCCTTGTGCTGCTCAAGTCCCGCGGCGTAAAGCTGGAGGAGGTTGAGTCAGCGCTCGACAAGCGTACGAATATGTCAGGGTTGGAAGAGAAAGCTTCGCGTAAGGGCTAGTATAAGCCCCAACGGAAAGGTCGCGTCATGGATATCCGCGCACCCGAGCAGCAATATAATCCCTACCGCATTTACACGCGGGAAGAATGGGCGCGACTTCGCGACGACACGCCGATGACGCTGGAGCCAGGCGAGTTCGACCGGCTGCGTTCGCTGCACGACCGCCTCGACTTGCAGGAGGTCGAGGACATCTACCTGCCGCTGTCGCGCCTGCTGTCGATCTACGTCGATGCGATGCAGCGCCTGTATTACTCCGAGCGCCAGTTCCTCAACATCCGCGACCGCAAGATGCCCTACATCATCGGCGTCGCCGGTTCGGTCGCGGTCGGAAAGTCCACCACGGCCCGCGTGCTGCAGGCGCTGCTGGCGCGCTGGTCGCCGCGGCCGAAGGTTGAGCTGATCACGACCGACGGATTCCTCTATCCCAACGCGGTGCTCGACCGGCAGGGCATCATGCAGAAGAAGGGTTTTCCGGAGAGCTACGACCTGCCGCTGCTGCTGAGCTTCCTCTCCGACATCAAGTCCGGTCGCCGCAATGTCCGCGCGCCGGTCTATTCGCATCTCACCTACGACATCGTGCCGAACCAGTGGGCCGAGATCGACCAGCCCGACATCCTGATCGTCGAGGGCGTCAACGTGCTGCAGACCGGCAAGCTGCCGCGTGACGGCAAGGCGGTGCCCGTCGTCTCCGACTTCTTCGATTTCTCGGTCTACATCGACGCCGACGAGGCGGCGCTGCGGCGCTGGTACATCAAGCGCTTCCTGGCCCTGCGCGACACCGCGTTCACCAATCCAAAGTCCTACTTCAACCGCTACGCACTGCTGTCGGACGAGGAAGCCACCGCGACCGCGATCGCGATCTGGGAGCGCACCAACCTCGCCAATCTCGAGGACAACATTCTGCCGACCCGACCGCGCGCGACGCTGATCCTGAAGAAGGGCGCGGATCACGTGGTGGAAAGCGTGGCGCTGCGGCGCCTGTAGGTCGCGGTCTCCTATTGGTCGGCCTTCGCCGTCCAATCCGCGGCCCTGATGCGTGCAACGAAAGTCGCGGGCCCGGAGCCGTTCGCCCGGTAAACGAAGGCTTCGCCTTCCTGAACGTCTCCGGCCTCCTTGCCGAAGGCATCGGCAATGTTCGTCTTGTGAGTGACGAGGACGTTGTTCGTGCCGGCCGTCGGCGACCGATCGACCAGCTGGCGCACGGCCGCTCCGGCCTTTGCGTTCGCAGCGGTGGGGTTTGCCATTCCCGATGCGCTGGCGTTGTTGCTGTCCGTCAATGCGTCGACCGGCTTGCACTCTTTGCCGGTGATCAGCTTGCCGGCTTCGATCGCGCGGTTCAGACGGCTTGTGTAGACATCCCCGATCGGAATCGCGCGCGCCTGGATTGCCGCTCCGATCTGACGCGCCATATCCCTGCCCTTCTCGCTCAGCTGGCGCTGGGCACTCAAGTCGTCGAACTTGAAGGGATAGACGTCCTTCTGGCTGTCGTCGGTTGCGGTGTGCCGAAATACCAGAACGTAGCCACCTTGCTTCAACGAAGCGATGAGCTGCGACGTGTCCGCTGCGGCGGCCTGGGAGCAAACGGCGAGCAGGACGACGACGGAGAGGCGGTAAAGCACATTCATGCGCGATATCCTCGTCGGAAACCGGGCCCCCGAAGGATGATGACGCGCACTGCGTTGGATTTCAATTGCCTATGGTCGGCGAGAGACCCATGGGGCGCGCCTCTCACCACATCGTCATTGCGAGCGCGCTCGGGCTACACCGCCAGATGCCGTGATGCAGCCAGTCCCGCCAGCGCCTCGTCCAGCTTGTCGCGATCGAGTGGCTTGATCAGAAACCCGTTCATGCCGGCCTCGAAACAGGCGTAGCGATCTTCCACCAGCGTATTGGCGGTGAGGGCGAGGATCGGCGTGTGGTGGCCGCCCGTGGCGGCCTCGTGCGCGCGGATGCGTTTGGTCGCCTCGATGCCGTCGAGCTGCGGCATCTGGATGTCCATCAGCACGAGATCATAGGGCGTGCCGGCCGACGACGCTGCCAGCCAGGATTCCAGCGCAGCCTCGCCATGGACGGCGATGACGACGCGGTGGCCGAGCTTGGTCAGCAGCGAGCGCATCAAGAGCGCGTTGATCTCGTTGTCCTCGGCAACGAGGATCGAGAGTCCCTTTGCCGGTGTCGCGGGCTTGGCTTCAGCCGGCGGCTCCGGTGCAAGGTCGGGCGAGGCCACCTCCGGCGTCAGCGCGAGGCGGGCGGCGAGCGAGGCTGCACGCAGCGGCTTCACCAGAAAGCCGGTGAAGGCCGGCGAGAGCTTTTCGTGGCGCGAGCTCGACGTCAGCAGCACCAGCCGTTGCGGCGCGTGCGCGCGGGCGACTTCGCCGAGATGGTCGGCGATAGCAGCGCCGATTGCGCGGTCGACCAGCACCGCGTGCCATGAGCGTTCCGGCAGCAGCGCCTCTGCCACGGCGGGATCCGAGACCAGACAGGTCTGACTGCCCCAGCGCTCCAGACGCCGCGCGATCAGCGAGGCCTCGATGCCGTCGGAAACCACGAGGATCGACTTGCCCGCGAGCTCGGGGCTCGGGAATGTTGTCTGGCCGGCGCCGGTTTGCGATAGCGTGAGCGGCACCGCGACCTCGAAGGTCGCGCCCTTGCCCGGCTCGCTGGTGAGTGTGATGCGGCCGCCCATGCGCTTGACGATGCGTTCGCTGATGGCAAGGCCAAGCCCGGTGCCGCCATAGGTGCGCGCGACGCGCTCGTCGGCCTGCTCGAATTCACGGAAGATGCGCTGCTGCGCTTCCGGCGCGATGCCGATGCCGGTGTCTCGGACCAGGAAGCTGATCTCGTTCGGCCAGATGCCGGGCTCGACGATCAGCGCGACGCCGCCATGAGCCGTGAACTTGATGGCGTTGCCGGCAAGATTGAGCAGCACCTGGCGCAGCCGTGCGGAATCGCCGACCACTTCGAGCGGCAGGCGTTCGTCGACATAGGCGGCGATCTCGAGCTGCTTGGCCTGCGCCCGCGGCGCCAGCAGCTCGGTGATCTCCTCGATCAGGGTCGAGAGCGCGAAGGGGCGCTGCTCGAGATCGAGCTTGCCGGCCTCGATCTTGGAATAGTCGAGCAACTCCTCGATCAGCGCCATCAGGGCCTCGCCGGAGGTTTTCACCGCGCGGGCATAGGTCGTCTGCTCAGGCGTCAGCGTGGTGTCGAGCAGCAGGCCGCCCATGCCGATGATGCCGTTGAGCGGCGTGCGGATTTCGTGCGAGGCCATCGCGAGGAAGCGCGATTTGGCGCGGTTGGCGGCGTCGGCCTGGTCGCGCGCTTCCGATAGCGCGCGCTCGGTCTCGGTGCGGTCGGTGACGTCGCGGCCGACGCTCTGCAGTTCGGCCGCCTGGCCGGCATCGAGACGGACATAGCCTTCGCGCCAGGCGATCCAGCGCGCGCCGAGCGGGGTGGTGATCCGCTGGTCGTGGATGCGCGTGCCGTTGCTTTCGCGGGCGCTGTCGCCCTGCTCCACCACGTCGAAATCGAACCGCGTGCCGACCAGCGCGCCGCGCTCCTGGCCGGCGAGCGCACAATACGCGTCATTGGCGAAGGTGATGCGGCCCTGGTGGTCGCGCAGCACGATGAGGTCGCCCTGCTGCTCGAACAGGCTGCGGGCGCGCTCTTCCGCCTCCTTCAGCTCCCAATTGCGGTCGATCAGCGCCTCGTTGTGGGCGGCGAGCGTCCGCAGCCGCTTGTTGACGAAGCGCAGCCGCATGCTGAGCGTGGCGAGGCCAAGGCAGGCGAGGGCGAACAGAAAGCTCGCGCCGATCGCAAAGGTGTTGGGATCGTAGCCGGAATTCTCGGAGCGGCTGCCGGAGACGAAGCCATAGGCGCCGCCGAACGTCGCCGAGAAAATCATGAAGGAGCGGATCGCGAAGTGGATGCGAGGATGCTGCCGCCTGAAACGGCGCATGCGCACCTTGATCCGGAATGTCCGACCCATCGTCACCGACCCCGACTCTTTTCCGAAACCCCACCGCCGCCGCGTGCGACGATGTCGCGCCGACCTTGCGAACAGCTTGAGGCTTTGTTTCTGCCTCCAAACAGGGTTAGCGAGGTGTTAATGGCTCAGAGCGAGGCCGCCTGGAGCGGGAGCGGGCGGTGGCCGCCATGCGCGCCGACGATCAGCGCCGCCGCCTCGCGCTGCGAGAACGTCTTCGAGCGTACATAGATGCGGTAATCGGCCGGTCCGTCGGTGGAGAGGTAGATCACAGGGCCGCCGTCGACTGGCTGCGCGGCGATGGTGATGAGGCGGTTGGCCGGATGGGCCTCGCAGGAATCGGTCTCGGAGCCGAGACCATCGTCCACGACCGCGAAGTCCGCACCGTTCGCATCGTCGGTGATCTGAACCCGCACCGTGGCGCGGTCGGGGTCGTCGGTGAAGGCGACATGGACGCCGGCGGTCCAGAACAGGGTCGTCAGCTCGACGGAGGTGTCGCCCACAGCGATGCAGGGATGCGAGACCGATCCGATCTCGCCGCGGGCAAACACCGCAGCCGCCAGCAGGGGAATAACCGAGGCCAGGATCTTGAAACGCAACATGACACTCTACTCGCCAAGGACTCGCGAAGGCCGCTCGGGAACTGACCCCTGTAACTCGTGGCCTTATGGTTTGCAGAGCGTAAAGGAAACTCGTTACCGCCGGGTTGATGCGCGGAATGATCAAGCCATCTGCCGCACATCCTCCGCGAGTGCGCGGTAGGACAGCGCTTCGGCGAGGTGCAGCCGGCCGATCTTCTCCGCGCCGTCGAGGTCGGCGAGCGTGCGCGCCACCCGCAGCACGCGGTGATAGCCGCGCGCCGACAGCCGCATCGTCTCGGCGGCATCGCGCAGCAGCTTCTGGCCTTGTGCATCGGGCTTGGCGATGTCTTCCAGCACCGAGGCCGGCGCCTCGGCGTTGGTGCGGATTTTGGGCAGGCCCGCATCCGCGTAACGCGCGAGCTGGATATCGCGTGCGGCGGCGACGCGCGCGGCGACCTCGGCGGACCCTTCCGCGGGCGGCGGCAGGATCAGGTCGGCCGCGGTCACCGCGGGAACCTCGATGCGCAGATCGATGCGGTCCATCAGCGGACCGGAGATGCGCGCCTGATAGTCGCCGGTGCAGCGATCGATGCGGCCGCGCTTGCAGGCATAGCCGGGCTCGAACGCATTGCCGCAGCGGCAGGGATTCATCGCGGCGACCAGCATGAAGCGCGCCGGATAAGTGACGCGATGATTGGCGCGCGACACCGCGACCTCGCCGTTCTCCAGCGGCTGGCGCAGCGAATCCAGCACGCGCGGATCGAACTCGGGCAGCTCGTCGAGGAACAGCACGCCCTGATGCGCGAGCGAGATCTCGCCGGGTTTTGCGCGCATGCCGCCGCCGGTAAGCGCGGCCATGCTGGCGGAATGATGCGGCGAGCGGAACGGCCGTCGCGCGGTCAGTGCGCCACCCTTGATCTCGCCGGCAACGGAGGCGATCATCGAGACTTCGAGCAACTCACCCGGCGACAGCGGCGGAAGAATGGAGGGCAGGCGCGCGGCCAGCATCGACTTGCCGGCGCCGGGTGCGCCGATCATCAAGAGATGATGTCCGCCGGCGGCCGCGATCTCCAGCGCGCGCTTGGCGCTCTCCTGGCCCTTGATGTCGCGCAGGTCGAGCTTTGAGGCGGCGGCCTCATGCACTTTCGGCACGGGCCGCGACAGCACCTGCGTGCCCTTGAAATGGTTGGCGATCTGGATCAGCGAATGTGCCGCGATGATCTGGATATCAGGGCTCGCCCACGCCGCTTCGGAGCCGCACGAGGCCGGGCAGATCAAGCCTTCCTCGCGCACATTGGCGCCGATCGCAGCCGGGAGAACGCCGGCAACGGGTGCGATCGAGCCGTCGAGCCCGAGCTCGCCGAGCACGGTGAAACCCGTCAGCGCATCCGGCGGGATCGCGCCGATTGCGGCCATCAGCCCGAGCGCGATCGGAAGATCATAATGGCTGCCTTCTTTAGGGACGTCCGCGGGCGCCAGATTGACGATGATCCGCCGCGCCGGCAGCGCCAGGCCGGACGCAATCAGCGCCGAGCGGACCCGCTCGCGCGCCTCCGACACCGCCTTGTCCGGCAGGCCGACGATGGCAAAGGCCGGCAAGCCCGGCGCGACCTGCACCTGCACGTCGACCGCGCGGGCCTCGATCCCCTCAAAGGCGACGGTAGAAACCCGCTGAACCATGCCTGAACCAGCCTGCCCTCTTGTGCAATCAAGGGTAGCAGAACCCGCCATCCGCTGCAAGAACAATACGGGAACATATTCGGGCCGCCAAACCCCTAATCAGTCGTAAACGCGCTCCAGACACTACGCCTCGAATGCGAGCGGCTCTCATCAGCACATCCCAACGAATGTTCGCTACAGCTAAGGGCGCGGGATGGGCCGTGATCTAACAAGTGAACAAATCAAAATGCTTGCAAATCGCCGGAGAAGCGAACGACGGGTGTGCAGCCGGCTCGCCAAGATTCATTTTGGGGCGGGCTCGCTGCCGAGGGATTGCACGATCACGGATATTTCGGACGGCGGCGTGAAAGTCGTGGCGGAATTCCTGGAAGTGCCGCCGCAATTCACCATCATCTTCGCGCCTGACTATTCCCGCCAGTGCCGCCTGCGCTGGCGCATCGGCTGCGAATTTGGCGCTGAATTCACCGATTGAGCTCGATAGGCGCGCGTCCTTAACGGGACTTTAGCGTTAATCGGCAAAGCATCTCTGATCAGTCGCCGAGTGATCAGAGTATGTCCAAGCGTTCGCCCCTCGCCTCGTCGCCGGCGAGATTGCTGCTTCCCGCGCTCGTGGTGCTCGGGCTCGGCGGCTGCCAGACCACAAGCCTCGAGGACGTGACGGGCGCGCTCGGCATCAAGTCGGAGCCCGCGGCCCAGGCCGACGGCAAGCCTGACGCTAAGCCCGACATGGACGCCCTGCGCGAGCGCTACCGCGCCAAGCCCAGCGATCCCGCCATTGCGCTCGAATACGGCAAGGCGCTGCGCGAGTCCGGTCAGCGCGGCCAGGCGGTCGCGGTGATGGAGCAGGCGGTGCTCGCCCATCCCAGCAACAAGGCGCTGCTCGCAGGCTACGGCCGCGCGCTCGCCGACAACGGCAATTTCCAGCAAGCCTTCGACGTGCTGAGCCGCGCGCATACGCCGGAAGATCCCGACTGGCGCATCCTCTCGGCGCAGGGCGCGGCGCTCGACCAGCTCGGCCGCAACGAGGAGGCGCAGCAATATTACGCCGCGGCGCTGAAGATCGTGCCCGACGAGCCGCAGGTCCTGTCCAATCTCGGCCTGTCCTACGTGCTGCAGAACAATCTCCCGCGGGCCGAGGAAACCATGCGCCGCGCCCATCAGCGCAATCCTGGAGATCCCCGCGTGCGGGCCAATCTCGCGCTGGTGCTGGGACTGGAAGGAAAGCAGGCGGAGGCCGAGACCATCGTGAAGGGTGATCTGCCGCCGGATCAGGCTGCGGCCAAGGTCACGGCATTGCGCCAGCTGCTGGCGAAGAAGCAGCAGCAGAGGGCGGAGAAATAATCCGCTCTCCTTTTGTTGTGATTACGACGCCTTGCGATGCGGGGCGGATGGGCGGCCCGCCCGCGCCTTCAGCTTCTTCAGGAGCGGTCCGAGCAGCGAGCGCTTCGGCTTCTTCACCTCGCCGCGCCCGGCGAGACGGTTCGCCATGTTCTGGAACAGCTCGGTGGTGCGATGGGTCTTGGAGACCTCCGCGATCATCTGGCCGTTATTGGCGGCGGTCGAGAACAGTTTCGAATCGAACGGGATCACCGCGATCGGCTGGCTCTCCATGGTCTTGGCGAACGCCTTGACCTCGATCTCCGCGCGCTTGTGCATGCCGACCTGGTTCACACAATATAGCGGCGGCCGGTCGTTCGGCCGCGCCGCCTTCAGCACGCTCAGCATGTTCTTGGTGTTGCGCAAATTGGCGAGATCGGGCTCGGCCACGATCACGATGTCGTCGGCGTTGACCAGCGCGCGGCGCGTCCAGCCCGACCATTGATGGGGAACGTCGAGCACGATGCAGGGCGTCGTCATGCGCAGCGTGTCGAAGATCGCATCGAAGGCTTCGGCGCCGAAATCGTAGACGCGATCGAGCGTGGCGGGTGCCGCCAGCAGGCTGAGGCGTTCGCTGCATTTGGCGAGCAGGCGCTCCATCAGCGCCGTGTCGGGCCGGTCCTGCGACAGCACCGCGTTGGCAATGCCCTGCGCCGGGTCCTGGTTGTAGTCGAGGCCGGCGGTGCCGAAGGCGAGGTCGAGATCGATCACGACGGAATCGAGCGCGAGGTCGCGCGCGATGGTCCAGGCCAGATTGTGCGCGACGGTGGATGCGCCGACGCCGCCCTTGGCGCCGACCACCGCGATGACACGGCCGGTGATGATGGCTTCGGACGCCGAGAACAGGCTGCAGATCGAGCGGACGACGTCGAGCGTCTCGACTGGTCCGACCACATAGTCGTTGACGCCGCGGCGAACCAGCTCGCGATAGGGCGCGGTGTCGTTGGGATTGCCGATCACGACCACGCGGGTGCCGGGATCGCAGACGCCGGCGAGATCGTCGAGCCCTTCAAGGATGTCGCGCGTGCCGTCGGATTCGATCACGATCACGTTCGGCGTCGGCATCGATTCATAGGCTTCGATCGCCGCCGCGAGGCCGCCGTCCTTGGCGGTGAGGTGTGCCTTGGCGAGCCGGCGGTCCTGTCCGGCCGCGGTCACCGCCTTGAGCGTCTGGTCGGTCTCGCAAAACGCCTGCACGGAGATGCGAGGAACCGGCGCAATGTGGTCCTCGGGGTGCCGCGGGTCGTCCGCTTCTTCTTCGTTGACGCCTGTCATTTGCCTGTGTCGCTGAGTTTGGCCTTGTCGGCCTCGGGGGACGGGGACGCGATCGGCGTGCCCTTGCGATAGCGTTCGAAGGCGATGTCGCGCCGCGCGGTATAGACCGGCGTTTCCGAGCGCGGCTGCTCGAGGTCGGCGGGATTGTCGATCATCGCCGCGAGATTGCGCTGGGTGGCGCAGCCGAGATTGAAGTACGGCCGGTTCTCGTTGTAGCCGGGATCAAGGATCGACGGACCGACGTCTTCCGGCCACAGCCCGCAGGGGCCGGCGACCGCGGCGATCCTGGAATAGCTGAGGCGGATGGTCGGCAGCAGGCCGGGATCCTCCGGGCGATAGGGGTGCCGCACGATCGCGCGCGACGGCACGCCGCCGGAGGCGAGCACGGAACGGATGTCCTGATAGGTCGCCGACGCGGCGCGCGAATTCGCGGTGTCGACCGGCACGTCAACGACGACGGAGCCGGTGCCTTCACGCGTCCAGTCCCGGGCGATGCCCGCGACGTCGGCCTGCTGCGCAGCCGTAAGGCCGCCGCGCGCCTTGCCGACGAAGATCACGATCGACTTCTTGCCTTCCTGCACCGCGATCGGATGACGCTGGCGATAGTCGGTCGGCACCGTCTGGGTGACGATCTCGCCGGTGGTGTTGCACGCGCCCAGCATGACGGAGAGCCCCGTCAGCGCCAGCGCGAGCTTCAAATTGCGACGCCGATCGGAAGTCGTCTTCGTCATCGCCGTGTCCCCTCGTGCCCCATGTCCTGCCCCGTTTCTTGCCCCGGTCCCCAAACCGTCCGCCTCAGTCGATGATGAAGCCGAAATCGCCGGGCGAGCCGCTGATCGGATCGACGCGGCGATTGATGCCGTAGAGGCGGTTCATGCGGCCGAGCAGCGCGGTCTGCGCGTCCGAGGCCGGCGCGAATCCGTCGTCGGGCCGCGACAATTCCTTCTGGGCCACCGCGCGCACCACATAAGGCGTCACGATCACCATCAGCTCGGTCTCGTTGTTGACGTAGTCCTGGCTGCGGAACAGCGCGCCGAGGATCGGCACCTGGTCGACGCCGGGCAGGCCGTTGATCGCCTGCTTGGTCTGCTGCTGGATCAGGCCGGCCATCGCCATCGAGCCGCCGGAGGGAATTTCCAGCGTGGTCTCGGCGCGTCGGGTCTGCACCGACGGGATGGTGATGGAGCTCGACGAGGTCGAGGACAGCGCCTGCGTCACCGTGATGGCGTTCTGGTTCGACAGCTCCGAGACTTCGGTCATCACCCGCAGGCTGATCCGCCCTTCGCTGAGCACGACCGGCGTGAAGTTCAGCGAGATGCCGAATTTCTTGTAGGTGATCTGGGTGGTACAGACATGCGTGGTCGGATCGCAGGAATAGCCTGCGGGGATCGGGAATTCGCCGCCCGCGATGAAGGTCGCGGATTCGCCCGAGATCGCCGTCAGGCTCGGTTCGGCGAGCGTCCGCATCACGCCGGCGCTTTCCATCGCCCGCATCGTGGCGTTGACGGTGGCCACGCCCTTGGCGAGGCCGCTGACGCCGAGCCCGTTGCCGCTGACCAGCGGTCCGCCGCTGACCGAGAACGGGTTGGAGTTGTTGAAATTCACCACCGCGGTGCCGGCGTTCAGGCTGGCGCTGAGATCGACGCCGAGCTGCTTGACGATGTCGCGGCGGACTTCGCCGACGACGACCTTGAGCATGACCTGGTCGCGGCCGCGCACGACGATGTTGTTGACGACCTTGTCCGAGCCGCCGACGAGCTTGGCGGCGACGTCGCCGGCCTGCTGCGCCTCGACCGGGCTCGACACCGAGCCGGTCAGCATCACACTGTCGCCGACGCCTTCGATCTGCACGCCCGGCAGCGACGAGCGCAGGGCGGCACGCATGCCGTTGAGGTCGCGCTTCACCGCGATGTCGTAGGAGGCGACCTGCTGGCCGTCGGCGGTGAAGAACACCACGTTGGTCTGGCCGACCTGGCCGCCGATGATATAGGCGCGCTGGGCCGAGCGGATCACGGCATTGGCGATCTTGGGATCGGCCACCAGCACGTCCTTGACTTCGCGCGGCAGGTCGATGACGACGGACTTGCCGACGCCAAGCGAGAGAAAACGCGTCTTCGCCGGCGCGATCGTTCCGACCGATGTCAGGCCGAGATCCGGTGCCTGCATCGGCGCCTGGTCGCCGACCGGCGCATCCGCCGCAGCGCTGACCATGCGAGGGGCTGCGAGCAGCCCCAGCATCAGCATCGTCCCCATCCAGAACGAGCTTGCGCGCTTCCCCCGAATGCGCAGGCCCGTCCGATCATCCCCAAAGTTCATCATGTCCCCATCACTTCTGTGACGTCAGTTGCCGCGCCTGCACCCCGTAGCGGATTACGTTGACCCCATCGGCCGGACGCCTGATCGCCTGGTCGGCCGTACCGTCGGCCGCGTTGGCATCGACGAGGCTGCGCAGCGCGAGCTGGAGTGTGCCGCCCTGGCGGGCGGCGGCGAGGATCGAGATCTGGTCCGGCCTGAGCTCGAGCGTGACGGTCTTGCCGACCACGGCGTTCTGGCCCTCTTTTTCCTTCGGCGCCTGGTCGATCGCGAGCACGCGGATATTGGTCAGGACGACCTCGGAAATGATGAGGTCATTGCCGGCGGTCGGACCGTTGTTGTTGCCGTCGGGATTCTTCAGGCGGCGGGTCAGCACGATGTCGACGCGGTCGTTCGGCAGGATGAAGCCGCCGGCCGCGGTCTCGGCTGAAATCTCGGTGGAGACGGCGCGCATGCCCTGGGGCAGGATCGCGGCCATGAAGCCGGAGCCCTCGGCCCTGACCAGCTTCTGCTCGCGGATCGGCTCGCCCTGCATCAGCGGCACGCGCGCGATCGAGCCGGCGATCTGGGTCTGCGCTTCGGGCCTGCTGTCGCGGCGGATGAAGGCGTTGCTCGCGGTCGACGCGGGCCAGGGCTGCCATTGCAGGTCGTCGGGCTTCACGGCCTGGCCGAGCTGGATGTCGTTCTTCGCGACGAGAACCTCGACCGTCGGCAGCTTCTCGGCGACGGGGAGGACGGCCGCGGGCTTGTTCTCGTAGCCGCTTGCCAGATACGCAGCGACGCCGCCGGCGCCCAGCGCGATGACGAGAACGACAATGCGTGCGGTGTTCATACGCTTCTACTCTTACGCGGGCACTCGAACCGCACGTGGCGGGTTCCCTGCGTCGATGAGTAGGGAGTAAAAGTATAAGGGGTGTTGCGAGGCCGAATGTGATGGGCAGTGATGCTGCCAGTTTTAAGCAGATGGTGAATGTCGCGTTATCCGGTCGGCCAGTGGCCCCGTAGATTCACGCAAGCCGCGACGTTCGTTCGAACGATGCGCGCGGCGTCATGGTGAATGGGTGGTTAGTGGTGGATGCGATCGTCGGCGAGCGACACAGCGATTGCTCCTTAGGGTGAGGGTCGCAATGTGCAGTGTTTCTATCGATGTCTGTAGCCCGGATGAGCGAAGCGGCATCCGGGATGTTGTTGTCCCGGATATCGCTGCGCTCATCCGGGCTTCTGTAACGGGCCTCGGTTAGTCAATCCCTTTTTCGCGTCATCCTCTCACCGGGAACCTGCTTCTGTACGGGATCGGCGCTATGGCCGTCGCCTGATGGGGTTCTAAGGAGGAACAGGCCGGCCAAT
>NZ_DASYWN010000057.1:0-288569 GCF_035935975.1 Bradyrhizobium sp. | reverse complement strand
ACAACATCCTGCAAGGACACCAACTCGCAAAAGCATAGACCGCAGAACCATACCCGTCCGCCCCACGCCGCTCGCCTCCCACATCAGGGGCCGCCAACGCCCCTTGATGTCGAATCTGGAAATGGCTCTCAGGCTCTACGAGCGGTGGGCTGTCACCGTCGGATACGGTAGATCACGACGTCTTCGCCGCGATGCGTCGTGCTCTTCTCCAGCACGTAGTTCGCCTTCTCCAGCACGCGGCGCGACGCCCCGTGCGCGACGAACACCAGGCCGATCAGGGACGGCAGCGCGAGCTGCGACAGCCCGATCTCCGTCAGTGTGGTCGCGATCTCGCTGGCAAGTCCCCGGCCCCAGACATCGCGCCTGAACGTGTAGGCGATCTCGATCTCGTCGACGTCATCCACGAGGAGATGCCGGATGCCCGCCCGCCCGGCGAAGGCGCCTTCCTTGGTCCGGAGCACCCACAGCCCGAAACCGTGCCGATCCCAATGGGCCATGTTGACGTCGAGATAGGTCTTCGTCGCCTCCGCCGAGCGCACGCCGCCGAGATAGCGCGACACCTCGGCATCGAGATGCAGTGCGACGAGGTCGGCGAGATGGCTTTCATTGAGTTTTTCGGCGGTCAGTCTGTCCGTGCTGAATTGGTCCATGGAAGTAGTTCGTCGCTTTGGAACTGCTGGCGATCTCATCTCGTTGTTGCGCTGTTCTGCCCGGCGGGTCAACCGGCGCGGTTCGTCCCCCGGCGCATCAACCGCTGCTTGATCTGAATCAAGCCCGCGCATGACAACCACCCCACAACCCGACTCCAGGGGCTGGTGACAAGTTGGTGTGCGAAATGAGTCCGACCTGGTACGTCACCTTCGAAGTGCAACGGCGAGGCATTCTGCCGCGACAACGCAGTCCGCGTGAGACGAAGACCTTTGCGACGGAGCAGGAAGCGAAGCTGTTCGCGCGTGCCAAGCGCGATGAGGGCCTCGCCCTCTTTGCAGGCACGATCAACCCGCATCTGCCGAAGCGGCTGATCCCATCCTCGGGCATCAACGCGTGGCTTGCCGACGACCAGGACAGCGCTGCGGCGCCCGGCACTTCAGATAGCGACTAAGCACTCTGCTGTGCACAGCGATCCAGCTAGAGTGTTGCCATTTTGATACGGGCCAAAAATCCCCTCGCGCATAAACTCCAGGATGTTCGCGGTATTTATGCACGCCAGCCTGCATAAGGCCTCGTTTCTGACGGAAGAAGATTTGAGCAAAGGGGACGAAACAATGAAGAAGCTTTCAATCGCGGCGATCGGCCTCGCGGCGCTGAGCATGGCGGCTCCCGCCATGGCGGCCGATATGGCGGTCAAGGCGCCGCCGCCGGCACCCGTCGTGGCGGTTTACAACTGGACCGGATTTTACATTGGCGCCAACGGAGGCTGGGGGCAGAGCCACGGCTGCGTCGATTTCTTGACGCCCGCAGGGAGAGTCGGAAGTGGTTGCGCCGATCGCTCCGGCGGCCTCGCGGGCGGACAGATCGGGTATCGCTGGCAGACCAATCAATTCGTGCTCGGCCTGGAAGCGCAGGGCGATTGGGCCGAGCTCAAGAACACGCGCGTCAGCCTGATCGATCCGTTGATCTCGACCACGGGCAAGACCGATGCGATCGGGCTGTTCACGGCCCAGGTGGGCTGGGCATGGAACGCCTCGCTGCTCTACCTGAAGGGCGGCGCCGCCGTGACGCGCAATCGCTTCGACATCTTCAACAACGTCACCGGTGTTGGCCTTGCCTCGGCAGGTCACACGCGCTGGGGCGGTGCCCTGGGTGTCGGCTGGGAATATGGCTTCTCGCCGAACTGGACGGCCGGTATCGAATACGACCATCTCTGGATGGGGCGTGATAGCGCCGGCTTCGCAGGCGTGGTTACCCCCGGTGGTGTCACCCTCACGGGCAGCGGCGTCACCCAGGATATCGACATGATCACGGTTCGGTTGAACTACCGCTTCGGCGGTTACGGTGCGCCGTACGCGGCTCGCTATTGATCCAGAGTCTTCCCGGTGAACTGAGGCCCCGGCATCGACCGGGGCCTTTTTCATGCGAAGTTGAAGAGAACGCGAGGACGTCCGGCGTCAGTTCCTGCGGTCGAGCGCGGCCAGCTGCTTCCTGTCGAGCAGCACGATGTGACGCTGGTTGTTGTCGATGAAGCCGAGGATGCCGAGCTCGCGCAGATGCGACAGCGACCGCGAGACAGTCTCGAGCGTGAGGCCGAGATAGTCCGCGATGTCACGCCGTGTCATCGGCAGGGCAAGCACGCCTGCGGCGGTTAGCCGCCGGTCCATCTCGATCAGGAACGCGGCAACCCGCTCCATCGACGTCTTGCGTCCAAGCAGGAGCATGTGGTCCTCGGCATGCCGCAGGTTCATCGTGGTCATGTAGAGCAGGCTTCTGGTCAGGGTGCCGTCGCTCCCGGCAACGGCTTCGAGGCTCTCTTGCCTGATCAGCCGCACGGTCGTGTCCACCACCGCTTCCGTGGTGAAACGATGGATGCCGCCGTTCGTCAGTCCGAAGATGTCTCCGGGGACATGAAATGCGCTGATCTGCCGGCGTCCGTCGGGCAGCAGCTTGTAGCTTCGCACCGTGCCCGACTTGACCTGGTAGACATATCTTGCGGGCTCCTTCTCGCCGTAGATCTCGCTGCCGCGCCGGTAGGTGAACTCGCTCAGGCTGACCATCGGATCCGAGTCCGCGGTCATTCCGAGTTCGCTGAGAGAATGCGGGCGGGGCAGGGAGGCCGAGGTCATGTGCATCAGCATCGGACCAACTCCTCAAGCCCATGGCGATCGGGCTTGTCAGTCGCAGCGCGTGTGACACCGGGGTGGCGTCGCGCCGCCTCGTTCTTGCTGACGCGAAGCTTGTTCGAAAGCGAAACCGATGACTATCGTCCTAAGGTTCATTGTCCCAACGGACAGGACAGAGCTGCATTCGGCAACGCATCATCGATCCGCGTATTGTTTGGCTCGCCGAATTCGAGCGTGAGTTGCCCGATCACGGCCTCCGCGTTGCAAAGACTTCTTGCCCAGGGACGGACGGGGACGATGTCGCCGTATCCGGTGGTCGTCAACGTCGCGAAGCTGAGGCAGAAAACCTTGCTCGCGAGCGAGCGGTCATTCCCGAACTCGATCCCCTTGAATGCTCCGTCGATAGATAAGCCCAAAAACGTGAATACGCAGCAAATCCGACTGAATCAGCAGATGGACCAGCACGGCGCCGACGATCCGGTGGTAGCTGACGTGGCCCCGGCCGAACACCGCTCTCGTGACCACGACGCCGAGTGTCGCCGCGATCGCCAGCCGGGCTGCGGCCGGGACATGCAGATTGTAAGGCTACGAATAGTAATAGCGCTCGAGGAAGACTGACGAGAAGCGAGAGCACGATCATGAGGATCGCGGTCTTGCCCTTCGAGATCATGGCCATGCCTGCCATGACCGCCAGCAGGATGGTGATCGCTCCGGCGTGAAGCGCGAAGAACCCTGTCGCCTGCATGGGCGTAAGAACGAATACGATTAAAATCAGCAGGACCGTCGGCAGCGTGAGGAGCCAATCGTTGAGGCTCAACCGCAGCCGGTCCCTTATCGCCACCTGCCTCTCACGCGTTCGCCGTTGGTTGTCGACCCGCTCGGGTGCGGCGCGATGAAGCGGATATGCCCGTGAGGGAAGGAGCCGCAGTTTGATCTAGCGCAACATGCGCGCCCGGCAGCTTCCGATGCTCCGGATGCTGGATTTCACCAGCTTACGGAGGCGAATATGGATGCAAAGCGATTGACTGTGGCGGCTGCCGCGTTCGCGTGCGCAACCTCGATGCTTTCGATCAGCGGCGCCGAGGCACGAGACCGGCTCTATGTCGGGCCGCTCTATCATGGTGGTTACATCGCCGACCAGACCGGCCTGCCCTGGTACGCGGTGCGTGCCTATTACGCCGGAGGCCCATGGGTCTATGGCTATAGCGGTTGGGCCGACTATGCCCTCCGCAACGGTATCGGTTGCACGCCGGGTACGCTGGTCAAGGGCGGCGACGGCATCATGTATGTTTGCCAATAGGACGCGAGACCGGAGGCGGCCGCGCGCCGCCTCCCTTTGTCTGTGACAGTCCTTGCCACCACGAGCATTCGAGCCGCGGACTACCAATACCTGTAGCCAAACCACCCGAACTGTCCCGGCCGCGCCGCCAGAAGCATCTGCGGCGGCGCGTGCCGCTTCGATCGCGCCGCAACGTGTTGGGTCTTGCGCGATCGTTTGTGATCGACGACGTCGCGCGGCGGCGCTTCCCTCTGCGCCATGGCGAGTGCGTTGCCAACCGCTGGCGTCTCTGCCCGGATGACGGGCGGTTCTGCGCGGTCGGGAGGAGCGGCGCCCTGCGAGGTCGAAACTGCGGGTGCAGCCGCGACGACGACCTGCGTGCTGGTATCGAGGACCACGCGCTCGGGCCATTTGCGATCCGAGTGAATGAGGATCGCCGGCCGGTCCCCGGCTGTCTTCTCGGTAACCGGCGCTTTGGGCAGACAGAAGTCCGCAACGAAGAGGAGCGCGAGTATCGCCGCGCCGACCTTCCAGAAATACGCCAACAACGGCATCTCAGTCGCTCCGTGCCCCCCACAATGGGCCCAGCGACGACGTCCCGATTCAAGTCATTTGAGTGTGGAATGCGAAGCTGCGAGCAACTCAACCGGGACTGCCGCGCAGCTTCGGGGCATTGACGCAACGTGTCAACCACCAGCCTCATCGTATGTCGGTAAGCACGTGACCCTCAAGCCAGACCTTTAGCGCCCTGCGCCAATGCGATTGACGCCGCCATTGGCGTTGCCGCCGGCATTGTGGCGGACCGCGGCACGTGCGACGGGCCTGGGCCTCAGCACGACGCCGGCTCTCGCAACGCAACCGACGGGGTAGTCGACGTATTGGCAATAGACCGCGGCGGCCGGGGACGGATTGAGCGTGACGCCGGCAAGCCCCAGCAGGGCGCTGGCGGCGATGCCTGAAACCGTCATGGACTTGATCGAAAAGCGCTGTCTCGGAGTCATGATGATCCTCCCCTTTGCGTTTGCGGGATGAGCCGCTTTCCCTGCGCCGACTACAACCTGCTCCTCGCAGGGCCGATCACGTTGATGTAGATCAACCTGGCGGGTAGGCTGGCTCGCACCCAAGGGGGCGACGGCATTAGGCGGATTCGCGCATAGCAACCGACGGATCTGAATTCAGGAGATCGACATGACGCGCCTGCTCTTCGCAATCATATCGGCCAGCTTAATTCTGGTGTCGACGGCCTCGACCTCGTCCGCGGGGCAACGCCAGTATCGCCATGGCTACATCGCCCCGAGCGTTCCTGTGCGCTACTGCTTGCAAGGGCGGATTTGGGGATACCCAGGCAATTGCCAATTCGCGACCTATGAGCAGTGCATGGCAACCGCTTCAGGGACCAACGCGTATTGCGGCATCGATCCGAGCTACGCCTTCGCGTATCAGCGCGATCCTGGCAGTCAGTGGTATCCGCGCTAGGCCGTGGACTGATCGATCCGGTGTGCTTGCGGTGGACACGTCATCGACGCTGGCCGCTTTGTCACCAGTCACGCGAGTTGATGTGGCGAAAACCAGTCGGGGTGCACGTCAACCGGCGTCTTGCGTCGGGACAAGCCGACATGACGCCAGCGCGGCTCATTTCTTGTCTCCGAATTGCCCCGAATACATTTCGAGGCAGGTCAAAAGTTCGACGTAGCTTGTCTCGTCGCCGCCAGCGGTGGTCTCGCCGATGCACTCTTGTTTCTGTCGCGCGCTGAACGAAGACCAGCGTCGGGTCAGTTGGTCCTTGTCGATCGTGCAATTCCTCCCCATGCCGGATCCCGCCGTCTCCATGCTGCAGTTTCCGGCGATATCGAACACGGGTGGTCCGTCGGCGGCTCCGGCCGGCTCAACCGCAAAAGCGAGCGCAACAACAATCAGACCCACAATGAAGTTGCGCATTCTGCCTCCCGATGTCGGGCCGCGGCACGGTGAGCATAGCCCTGGTCCAAGGCTGATCTATATCAGCGCTGTGGCTGCCTGTGGCGCGCGCGCCGGCGGCTTCGCGTGGAGGCGAAACCGCGCGTGCCATCGGGCGATCGCTTCGATCAGATGCTCGCAGGTGTCGAGGACCAGCAGCGTCAACTGGGCCGGAGCCACAGGTCCGGCGGCAGCTATTGCTCCGCCATTCGCAGCGCGCCGGGCCGCAGGCCGTATTTGCGCATAACGGCCTTGCTGAGGGCGCCTTCGGATGCATAGCCGACCTCGCCTGCGATCCTGGCAATGGAGTCGGAAGTGCCGGCCAGACGTTGGCGCGCAACCGTCAATCTCAAATCGGACAGGAACGTCATCGGCGCCATCCCTGCGTGCTTTCGAAAGGCGCGGACCAGGCTCGCGCGGGAGGTGATTGCAACAGTCGCCATCTCGTCGAGCGTCCAGTCCCTGGAAAGATCGTTGAGGATTGCCGACACGACACGGGCCGTCGTGCGGTCCCGCAATAGCGAAACCGTATGATTCCCGGCAGCATCGTCCGCAAGATGGTCGCGGAGCATCATGACGAACAAGGCCCTCGCCAGATCGGCCGCGATCGTGTCCGATCCGACCCTGCCTGCATCCAGCTCGTCACGAATATCGATCAGCAGTCGCCGGAACCTTTCCAGTAACGGCTCTCCTGCGGTGCGGAGGACGATTTCATCGGGAAGCGCTGCGATCAGCGGGTTTCCGTCCGCTGTCTCGAACAGGAACCGGCCACATAGGAATTCGGTGTCGATCTGGGCGTCGACCGTCGTGCGTTGTCGAACCCCGTTCCGGACGTCGCTCGCGATCCGCGCCGCAACGCCGCCGGTCTGGCTGCGGACCAAATGGCTGTCTCCGTGCGGCAAGAGCAGAATGTCGCCGGCGTTCAACCGCTGCGAGCCCAGGCCCGGCCTTTCGACCACGCACGAGCCGCGCGTGACCATGTGGAATTGCGCCCAGCCCCGGCCGTTCGGCGCGTGAAGCGATTCCCAACTGCCGCCAAATCGACAGGAATCGTCGATCACCGGCCGGATTCTGAGCAGCGGCACCATCGCCTTCAACAATTCCGCGGCTTCCGCCCCCGACATTCGTGCTCCTTGATCCGCCCGGACATGACTGCGAGCCGCCTGGCCATACCTCGCGGCTGCAAGCGCTTCTAGATCATAGCGATCAAGACACGGAGAGTAGAATGTCCATGCTCGACTGGAACAATTACCGCCGCCAGGTTGTGGCCGGCGTCGGCGAAATCGGAAAGCTGACGCCGGATACGGTGAAGGGCTACGCAATGCTCAACGGCGCGGGCTCGAAGACCGGTCACCTCAATGCCAAGACCCGCGAGTTGATCGCGCTGGCGGCTGCAATCACCTTGCGCTGCGATGGCTGTATCACCGTCCATGCCGCTGAAGCGAAGAAGCATGGCGCGACGGAAGGCGAGGTCGCCGAGGCACTCGGCGCCGCGATCTCGGTCAATGCCGGCGCCGCGCTGGTCTATTCGACGCGTGCGCACGAGGCCTTCAGGGCCGCCTGAGCGATCATGCGCACGAGGCTCATTGTTTCTAACACAACCTAACGAGCAATCGCCGCCGTGTTCGCTAAATGTGGCGGCACGACAGCGGCGGAGATTTTCAAAAAAGCACGATGTCGACGGGAGATGACATGACATCCAAGGCGCCAATCGAAGTGTTGCCACGGCCCGCGAATATGTCGCGCCGTGGCTTCGTGGGAGGCCTTTCGACCGGCATCGTTGCCGCGGTTTCGACCGAGGCGGCGAGAGCCGAGTCGTTGGCCGACGTGCCTGATCGCGGGCCCGGCGCCGACCTGAGCGCACACAGTGAGCGATCCCGGTTTGCAAAGCTGGATCGCATCCCCGAGGCCACGCCGGGCAAGCGCAACGTCGATCCCGGCGACGCCATCAACTCCAAGACGCCGCATCAGAAGCTCGTCGGCAACATCACGCCGACCGACCTGCATTACGAGCGGAGCCATTCGGGTGTGCCGGATATCGATCCCGCGCAGCACAGGTTGCTGATCCACGGCATGGTGCAGAAGCCGCTGGTGTTCAGCGTGGACGATTTGAAGCGGATGCCGTCGGTCACGCGCGTGGTCTTCATCGAATGCACCGGCAACGGCTGGGAGAACTGGAAGAAGGCCGACCCCGACGTGACGGTGCAGAATACCCACGGCCTCGTCAGCACCAACGAGTGGACCGGCGTGCCGCTCAAGTTCCTGATCGACCTCGTCGCCAGGGACAAGGGGGCGAGCTGGATGCTTGCGGAGGGCGGCGACGGCGCGGGTGTCGATCGCAGCATTCCGCTCACCGACGAGATCGTGAGCGAGGCTTTCGTCGCCTACGGGCAGAACGGCGAGCCGCTGCGGCCCGCTCACGGCTTTCCGATGCGGCTGGTGATGCCGGGCTTCGAGGGCAACCTCAACATCAAATGGCTGCGCCGTCTCAAGTTCGGCAACGCGCCCTGGATGACGCGCTGGGAGACGGCGCGCTACACGCAGTTGCTCGCGAACGGCAAGGCGCGGCAATTCCAGCTCCGGATGGAAACCAATTCGGTCATCACCCAGCCCTCCGGCATGATGCAGATCCAGCCGGGCTACAACCGCATCTCCGGCCTTGCCTGGAGCGGCCACGGCAAGATCGCCAAGGTCGAGATCTCGACCGACGGCGCCAAAACATGGAAGCAGGCGCAACTGAGCCAGCCCGTCCTCTCCAAGGCCCAGGTGCGCTTCCAGATGGATTGGGTGTGGGACGGCAAGCCGACCAAGATCGTGAGCCGCTCGACCGACGAGCAACGCAACGTTCAACCGGACCGGCAGACCTTCATCGCCGCGATGGGGACCAACGCGCTGTTTCACTACAATGCCCAGCAGACCTGGAGCATCGACGAGGCCGGGAGGGTCCGCAATGTCCTCGCATGACAAGTTGCTTTTTGCCGGTATCGTCGCCGCCGGATTGCTCGCCGCACCCGCTCTGGCGTTCGATTTCGGCCGCCCCGCAACGCCGCAGGAGATCAAGCTGTGGGACATCGATGTCAGCCCCGACGGCAAGGGCCTGCCTGATGGTGGCGGCACAGCGGCGCAAGGCAAGCAGGTGTTCTCAGACTATTGCGCGGCCTGTCATGGCGACAACGGCCAGGGGGGCATCAAGGATCGTCTCGCCGGCGGACAGGGTACGCTTGCCTCCAACATGCCGGTCAAGACCGTCGGCAGCTTCTGGCCTTATGCGACGACCTTGTTCGACTACATCCATCGCGCGATGCCGTATCCGACGCCGGGCTCGCTCAGCACCGATGAGACCTATGCCGTCACCGCCTACATACTGAGCCTCAACGGCATCGTTCCTGCCGACGGCAAGGTCGACAAGGACAGCCTGCCGAAGATCAAGATGCCCAATCGCGACGGCTTCATTCCGGAACCGGAGTTCGACCCGGCGAAATTATTCCGTAAGAAGTGAGCGCGTGGTCATGAGGCTTTCGGCACTGGTCACAATCCTCGCTCTGGTTGCAGCGACATGTTCATGGGAGACGCAAGCGATGGCCGCAGACGGACTGATTACCATCAAGAGCAGCTTTGGACCGGAAGACACGATGAAGCGGCTGGAAGCGGAAGTGAAGGCCAAGGGTCTCACCGTGTTTGCCCATATCGATCACGCCGCGGGCGCCGCTGCGGTGGGCCTGCCGCTGCGGCCGACCGATCTCATCATCTTCGGCAACGCCAAGGGCGGCACGCCGTTGATGCAACAGGCCCAGACCATCGGGATCGACTTGCCGCTGAAGGCGCTGGTCTGGCAGGACGAGCAGGGCGCGACATGGCTCAGCTACAACGATCCAGCCTATCTCACGCACCGGCACGGCCTCGGCGATGCCGCCAAGGCTCCGGTCGAGGCGATGTCGGGCGCGTTGAAGGCGATCGCCGCCAAGGCGACGAGCGCCCCCTGATGCGGACCGTCGGGAGAAGTCGATGAGCACCACCAACGAGTCACCGACACCGTCCAGCCCCCGCGACTCCAAGCTCGCCGGATGGCTCGTCATCGCGGTGCTGTGCGCCATGCTCGTCGGCGCCGGCGCGCTTGGCTATCTCGGCTGGTTCAGGACGGATCACGACGTGCCGGAGGCCGGCTATGTCGCGCTGGTGCTCGGCGTGGTGTTCTCGCTGGTCGTCGGCATCGGCCTCATGGCGCTGGTGTTCTACAGCAGCCGCAAGGGCTATGACGAACCGGCTGTGCTGATCCAGGAGCCGGACGCGGTGCTGACCAAGGAGCCGGAGAGCGATCCGGAGGATGGGCGAGACGATACCCGATGATGTGCCGCGGGCACCCGCCGAGGATGCCATCATGCTCCTGTTTTGCCCGACGGTGCAACCGGCGCGCTCGTTCTATCCAGGCTGCGGCCGGTGATTCCAGCACTCGCGTAAGTCATTGATTTCACAGACCCCGCCTACTGTGCATGGGGTTGTTTTCGCAGTTTTTTGTTTTGAGGGGGCCTTAGCCGGCCCCAAGTGCGACCGCGATGTTGTACGTCACGAGGCTCGCCGCATAGGCCAGCACCAGCATGTAGGTGAAGGTGACGGCCATCCATCCCCAGCTTCCGGTCTCGCGCCGGATCACGGCGAGTGTGGACGCACATTGCGGGGCGAAGATGTACCAGGCCAGCATCGACAGGGCGGTTGCGAGCGACCATTTCGTCGCCAGCACCTGGCCGATCTGCTCGGCGGCTTCCTTGCCGCCTTCGATCGCATAGACGGTGCCGAGCGCCGCGACCGCGACCTCGCGCGCCGCCATGCCGGGGATCAGCGCGACCGCGATCTGCCAGTTGAAGCCGACGGGTGCGAGCAGCGGCTCGAGCGCCTTGCCGATGATCGCAGCCAGGCTGAAATCGATCGCGGGCTCGGTCGCGCCGGCGGGCGGCTGCGGGAACGAGGCCAGGAACCAGATCAGCACCATCATCGAGAAGATCGTGGTGCCGGCGCGGTACAGGAACATCTTTGCGCGGGTGAAGATGCCGATCGCGACCGATTTCAGGCGCGGCAATTTGTAGTCCGGCAGCTCCAGCATGAACGGCGCCGGCGCATAGTCGCGGATCATGAAGAACTTGATCACGAACGAGACGGCAAGCGCGCTGACGATGCCGGTGGCGTAGAGCCCGAACATCACGAGGCCCTGCAGGTTGATGAAGCCCCAGACGTCCTTCGCGGGAATGAAAGCGGAGATGATCAGCGTGTAGACCGGGATGCGTGCCGAGCAGGTCATCAGCGGCGCGATCAGGATGGTGGTCAGCCGGTCGCGCTTGTTGTCGATCACGCGCGTCGCCATGATGCCGGGAATGGCGCAGGCAAAGCTCGACAGCAGCGGAATGAAGGCGCGGCCGTGCAGGCCGGCGCCGCCCATGATGCGGTCCATCAGGAACGCCGCGCGCGCCATGTAGCCGAAATCTTCCAAGAGCAGGATGAACAGGAAGATGATGATGATCTGCGGCAGGAACACAATGACGCTGCCGACGCCCGAGATCACGCCGTTCTGAAGGAAGCTCTGGAAGAGGCCCGCGGGCAGGGTGGCGTGCACGAACTCGCCGAGCGCGTCGAAGCCGTTGTTGAGCAGATCCATCAGCGGCTGCGCCCAGGCGAACACCGCCTGGAACATCACGAACAGGATCAGCGCCAGCACGATCAGGCCGCCGACGGGATGCAGCACCACGGCGTCGATCCGGGCGGTCCAGGTGTCGGGCCTAGCAGGCAGGCTGACGCAGTCGGCGATGATGCGGTCAGCCTCGCGCTGGGTGGCGCGCAGCTCGGCGACGCTGAGCGCGCGCCAGCTGTTCTCCTGCCGCGGCTCGGCGGCGAGCTTTGCCGAGATCTCGTCGGTCAGCGCCAGCAGGTCGGCGGTGCCGCCCTTGCGCACCGCGATCGAGGTGACCACGGGCACGCCGAGCTCCTTGGCGAGCCGCTCGACGTCGACCGTGATGCCGCGGCGGCTCGCGATGTCGAACATGTTGAGGACGAGGATCATCGGCCGGCCGGTGCGCTTCAATTCGAGCAGCAGGCGGATGGTCAGGCGCAGATTGGTGGAATCGGCCACGCACAGCACGAGGTCGGGCACGGTCTCGCCAGAGGCCTTGCCGAGCACGAAGTCGCGGGTGATCTCCTCGTCCGGGCTGCGGCCGCGCAGCGAATAGGTGCCGGGCAGGTCGACCACCGAGACCTGGCGTCCCTGCGGGCTGACGAAAAATCCTTCCTTGCGCTCGACGGTGACGCCCGGATAGTTCGCGACCTTCTGGCGGCTGCCGGTCAGCGCATTGAACAGCGAGGTCTTGCCGCTGTTGGGCGTGCCGACCAGGGCGAGATGCAGCAGGGGTAATTCCATGGAAACAAATATCCGGTCGCCATCTCAGGCGACGATGATGGCCATGGCTTCGCGACGGCGCACCGCGATCGTGATGTTGTCGACCCGCACGGCGATGGGGTCGCGCCCGACCAGGCCCTCGTGCAGGACCTCGACCCGGGCCCCCTCGACGAAGCCGAGCTCGATCAGCCGGCTCTCGAGCTCGATGTCCGAGAGCGCCGAGCCTGCGTCCTTGGTGGAAAGGTGCTGAATGACGCCGGTGTAGCCGCGCAAGGCCAGACCCAGCGGCATGTGTGGGCGCGTATCATGGGTGTCGGTCATGCCCTGTATTTTCAACGCAGGGCATTGAGGTCAAGCGCGCGGGCTCGCCGAAACTGCACCTTAGAGTGATTTTAAAGTGCAGTTGATGGGGGGCGTCGAAAAGACGCCCCGGCGGCTACTGGGCCGGGACCTTTTCCGGCTGGATGGCGGCCATGGCGCGGCTCTTGAAGTAGTCGAGCACGAACAGGCGGATCGCCGAGGACAGGTTACCCTGCTGGCGGGCGCCGTCGATCTCGCCGACGAGCTCGGACAGCGTCATGTTACGCAGGCCCGAGATCTCCTTCATGCCGTTCCAGAACGCCTCTTCCAGGCTGACGCTGGTCTTGTGGCCGGCAACGACGATCGATCGTTTCACCACAGGCGACTTCATGGCTGATCCTCGTGATCGATCTGGTGCTGGTCCAGATGCGTCTTCGCCTTGTCCGCGCGGGTCTCCTCCGCGGACCGCTCCGCCTTCGTGCGGCCGAACTTCGCCCGATTGGCGTCCGCCTGCTTCGCCGAGGCTTCCCGCTCGGCGCGTTTCCGGAAACGATTCAGGTTGATGACGTTCCCCATGCCGCGTCTCCATCATCCGATCCTCTCCAGGTGGGATGAAACATTCAGAAACAGGGTGCCGCGCTGCGCCCTACAAGACTTGATCGCCATTAGCTTGTCCTCGTCAATCGGCCCTCGGGCCATCAAACGATGAATTAGCCCCGTCAAGGGCAGAGAGGCCTGCCTAGCACGCCGCCTCCCTGCAACATTGACGGTAATCAAATCCCGTCCCTGAAACCTTATAATTATAGGGCCTCGGGCTCCGTATCATTACGGATGACTATCGGAATTCGGAATTCACCCGGGCCGGGTCATTTTCTCCGGCTGCACCAGGCGATCGAATTCGTCGGCGGAGACGAAGCCCAGCCGGAGCGCTTCCTCCTTCAGCGTGGTGCCGTTGTGATGCGCGGTCTTGGCGACCTTGGCGGCGTTATCATAACCGATCTTCGGGGCGAGCGCCGTCACCAGCATCAGCGAGCGCTGCATCAGCTCCTTGATGCGCTTTTCGTCGGCGCGGATGCCGTCGACGCAATGCTCGGTGAAGGAGCGCGCCGCGTCCGCCATCAGGCGGATCGAGTGCAGCATGTTGTAGGCCAGCACGGGCTTGTAGACGTTGAGCTCGAAATGGCCCTGGCTGCCGGCGACCGTGATGGCCGTGTGATTGCCGAACACCTGGCAGCACACCATGGTCATCGCCTCGCACTGCGTCGGATTGACCTTGCCCGGCATGATTGAGGAGCCCGGCTCATTCTCCGGCAGGATCAGCTCGCCGAGCCCCGAGCGCGGGCCCGAGCCGAGCAGGCGGATGTCGTTGGCGATCTTGAACAGGCCCGTCGCGACGGAATTGATGGCGCCGTGCGCCAGCACATAGGCATCGTTCGAGGCCAGCGCCTCGAATTTGTTGGCCGCGCTGGTGAAGGGCAGCTTCGTAATCCCGGCAACGTGCTTTGCGAACAACGTTGCAAAGCGCGGCTTCGAATTGAGGCCGGTGCCGACGGCGGTGCCGCCCTGAGCCAGGGGATAGAGGTCCTTCACCGCGACCTTGAGACGGGCGATGCCGCTCTCGACCTGCGCGGCATAGCCGGAGAACTCCTGGCCCAGCGTCAGCGGCGTCGCATCCTGGGTGTGGGTACGGCCGATCTTCACGATCTTCGCGAATGCCTTCTCCTTCTTGCGCAGGGCGCGGAGCAGCTCGGTGAGGGCAGGGACCAGATCGACATTGATGCGGCTTGCTGCCGCGATGTGCATGGCTGTCGGAAACGAATCGTTGGACGACTGGCTCATGTTGACGTGGTCGTTCGGATGCACCGGCTTCTTGGCGCCGAGCTCGCCGCCGAGCAGCTTATTGGCGCGGTTGGCGATCACCTCGTTGAGATTCATGTTGCTCTGGGTGCCCGAGCCGGTCTGCCATACGACAAGCGGGAAATGGTCGTCGAGCTTGCCTTCGATCACCTCTCGCGCGGCGCGGATGATCGCATTGGCGCGGCGCTGGTCGAGCAGGCCGAGCGCGAGGTTGGACTGTGCCGCGGCAAGCTTGACGATGCCCAGCGCATGCACCAGCGAGATCGGCATGCGATCGGTGCCGATGCGAAAATTCTGGCGCGAGCGCTCGGTCTGCGCCCCCCAATAACGATCGGCGGGGACTTCGATGGGACCGAAACTGTCGGTCTCGATACGGGTGGCGGGGGACGAGGTCTTCGCGCGGGCAGCTTTGGCCATGAGCACATCCATTCCGCCGCGCGAGGTGCCGCGCGGCCTCTTCATGTGCTTCTCTATATAGGGAGTTTGGCCGGGCGCGACCGGTTGGCGCCCAACCTAGATCATTTCTTGCGGAAACGATCGAGCCGCACGACCTCGGCGCCGCCTTGGCTCGGCGGGGTCGGCTCTTCCGCGGTCTCCGCCTTCTCCGTGTCGGGCGCGGGCACCGACAATGCCGAAGGGGCAGGGGCCGCCGGCAGCGTCTCCGGCGCGACCTCGGCGACATCGGAGGTGTCGAACTGGAGGCCGAATTTCACGGACGGATCGAGGAAGCTCTTGATGGCGCTGAACGGCACCACCAGCCGCTCCGGAATGCCGCCGAAGGACAGGCCGACCTCGAAACGATCCTCGAGTACGGTCAGGTCCCAGAACTGGTGCTGCAGGATGATCGTCATCTCTTCCGGATATTGCGCGAGCAGCCGCGACGACAGCTTCACGCCCTCGGCCTTCGACACGAAGGTGATGAAGAAATGGTGTTCGCCGGGCAGGCCGTGGGAGGCGGCATCGGTCAGCACCTTCCGCAGCACGCCGCGCAGCGCGTCGCGGGCCAGCACATCGTATCGGATATGATCGGTCGCCATGGTGGTCCTGTTGCATTCCAGGAGTTGGGCCCTGCCGGCCCGACTCGCCAAGCCGCAATAGTACCGCGCCTGACGGGTCAGCAGGAGTCCCCGCCGGGGAGGAAATAGAAGGCAAGTGGAGGCTTCTGTTGCCAGGTGCCTCCGAACCCCGCCTAACGGAGCTTAACCCGTTAGGACTTTAAAGTGGTCTTTCAAACTGCGTTACGCAGCCTGAGCAACCGGAGCAAAGTTGTCGTTGGCAACTATTGCAGTAGCCCGATAACGGCGGAACAATACCGGGAAAAAGCACGCCCTTTACGCCCTCGTCGATCCTATTTCGCCCCCGCCGAAACTCACCTTCGATGGGCTTGAGCCCGATGAGCTTTGGTGGAGGCGCCGGGTACCGCCCCCGGGTCCGAATGGTTTATTGCGACGACCGTTTATTTCCATAGCCGGCGAACCGGCACTCCCAATATAGGGGGCAAAGGTTTCAAAAAACAGAGGTTTCGAGCGGAGAGGGTACGGTTCCCTTTGGATAGGTCCCGGATCGCCACAGGTCCGATCTTGGCCGCGGCGCGGCCCTCATTCTAAGCTCCTGACATGTCCACGGATTCAGCACCGGCCGTCCAAGAGCCGGATATCCCCGCCGCCCACGCCCCACCGCCCGGCTTGCTGGCGCTGTTCGTGGCCTTCGCCCGGATGTCGCTGGCCGGTTTCGGCGGCGTCCTGGTGTTTGCCCGGCACGCCATCGTCGACCAGCACCGCTGGATGACGGCGGACGAGTTCAACGAGACCTTTGCGCTCTGCCATTTCCTGCCCGGACCCAACATCGTCAATCTGTCGATGGTGTTCGGCTCGCGCCTGCGCGGGATTGCCGGCGGGGTTGCCGCCTTCACCGGCCTATTGCTGCCGCCGACACTGATCATGACCGTGCTCGCGATCGTCTATGCCCGGTTCGGCGACGTCGAGGTGCTGCGACGTATTCTCGCGGGCATCTCCTGCGCGGCGGTCGGCCTCCTGATCGCGGTGGTGCTCCGGATGATGACGCCGCTGCTCAAGCGAATGGACTTTGTCGTGATCATCCTGATGCTCGGGGTGTTCGTGGCCATCGGCGTGCTCCGCCTGCCGCTTCAGGCGGTGCTGCTGGTCGCGATCCCCGTCAGCATCGGCGTCACCTATCTGATGCGGCGGAAGGTAGCAGCATGAACAGCGAGAACCCGATCTGGGCGCTGATCTCCACCTTTGGTCTAATGTCGCTGTTCGCGGTCGGCGGCGCCGCGGCGGCCGTGCCGGAGATGCATCGTATCGCCGTCGACGTGCATCACTGGATGACCGACAAGCAGTTCACCGATGCCTATGCGATCGCACAACTCTCACCAGGTCCAAACGTGCTTATCGTGACGTTAATCGGCTATGCGGTCGCCGGCATCCCCGGCGCGCTGGCCGCAACGCTCGCGATGTGCCTGCCGACAGCGCTGCTTGCCTATTATGTCAGCCGTCTCTTGAGCCGGCCCAGCCAATCGCGCTGGCCCAGCTTGATTCAGGCTGCATTGGTTCCGCTGTCGATCGGATTGATGGCAGCCAGCGCCCTGATCCTGGCCCAGTCGACCGATCGTACGTTTGTTGCACTGCTTCTGACCGCATTGGTTGCGGTGGTCGCGTCGGTCTCGCGCATCAATCCACTCTGGCTTCTGCTCGTAGGAGGCCTGTTTGGTTTTGCTGGCATTGTGTGATGAAAATCGCTAGGCAATGGTCCGGGCCGGGGATCCACTTCCAGCCGATTTAGAACAACAGTGCTCGTGACTTACGGGTCGCGGAGGAGACATACATGGCCGAGACGATGGGCCACTCAGCGACAACCACCCGAAACACATCGGTGGCGATCGGCTTTTGCCTGCTGGCGATAGCGCCACAGATTTTCGAATTCATCTGGTCGATCGGGACGATTTTCGGCTGGGGCGCCGGACGCGGCCCGGCCACCGTCCTGATCAGCCACGCAACCGCGCTGGTCACGGGCGCTCCTGCAGCGCTAATCGGAGCGGCCAGCGGTGATGCCAAGAAGGCGTCATCGGATGTGCTGCTTGTGCTGATCTACTCCTATCCGATTTTGGCGGTGGCGATCGTCACGCTGTTCATGACCATCCGGTCTGCGCAGGACTATGTCGGCGGCGTCATTCTGATGGCGCTGGCGCTGTTCGCGCTGTGGGCCTCGAGCGATTTGCAGGGCATGCGCGGCTTCTCCTTCGGCGCGGGCACCGCGCCGCGGATGTTCGGCGCGCTCCTCGTCGCGATGTCCGCCGGCATCGCCCTGAGCGGCCTTCTGGTCGATGGGCCGGGAATGTCGCATTATTCCTGGCGCGGGCCGCTGTTCGTGATGGTCGCGATCGTGTTCTTCGCGCTGGCGATCCGGCCGCTCGGCCTGGTGGTCACGGCGTTCGTGAGCTTCATGATCGCAGCGACGGGATCGCACGAGACGCGCTGGCTGGAGGCCGCCATTGTCGGCGCCTGTCTGACGCTGGGCTGTGCAGTCCTGTTTCCCTACGTGCTCGGGCTACCGATGCCGATGTTTCCGCGTTTCCTGATCCAGTGAGGGCGTGATGGATATTTTTGCGAACCTCGCTCACGGCTTTGTCGTCGCGCTCTCTCCGATCAACCTGCTGATGTGCCTGATCGGTGCCCTCGTCGGCACGCTGGTCGGCGTGCTCCCGGGCATCGGCACGATCGCGACGGTCGCGATGCTGCTGCCGATCACCTTCGGACTGCCGCCGGTCGGCGCGCTGATCATGCTCGCCGGCATCTATTACGGCGCGCAATATGGCGGCTCGACCACGTCGATCCTGGTCAATATTCCAGGTGAGGCGACATCGGTCGTCACCGCCATCGACGGTCACCAGATGGCCAAGCAGGGCCGTGCCGGGCCGGCGCTGGCGATCGCGGCGATCGGCTCGTTCTTCGCAGGCTGCGTCGCGACCGTCTTGATCGCGGTGCTCGGCGCGCCGCTCACGAAGCTCGCGCTGGCGTTCGGTCCGGCCGAATATTTCTCGCTGATGGTGCTCGGCCTGATCTTCGCGGTCGTGCTGGCCAAGGGCTCGGTGCTGAAGGCGATCGCGATGATCGTGTTCGGCCTGCTGCTGTCGATGGTCGGGTCGGACATCGAGACCGGTGCCTCGCGCATGGCCTTCAACATTCCGGAGCTCGCCGACGGTCTCGGCTTTGCGACGGTGGCGATGGGTGTGTTCGGCTTCGCCGAAATCATCCGCAATCTCGACGCCGGCGCCGAGATGAACCGCGACCTCGTGCAGCAGAAGATCACCGGCCTGATGCCGACCAGGAAGGACCTGGTTGACTCCACGCCTGCGATCCTGCGCGGCACCGTGCTCGGCTCGATCCTCGGCATTCTGCCCGGCGGCGGCGCGGTGATCGCCTCGTTCGCGGCTTATACGCTCGAGAAGAAGCTCGCCAAGAACCCGTCGCGGTTCGGCCGCGGCGCGATCGAGGGCGTGGCGGCGCCGGAAAGCGCCAACAACGCGGCGGCGCAGACCTCCTTCATCCCGTTGCTCACGCTCGGCATCCCGCCGAACGCGGTGATGGCGCTGATGGTGGGCGCGATGACCATTCATGGCATCGTGCCGGGTCCGCAGGTGATGCAGAAGCAACCCGACCTCGTCTGGGGCATGATCGCCTCGATGTGGATCGGCAACCTCATGCTGATCATCATCAACCTGCCGCTGGTCGGCATCTGGGTGCGCCTCTTGCGCGTGCCTTACCGGCTGATGTTCCCCTCGATCGTGATCTTCTGTGCGATCGGCATCTACTCGGTGAACAACGCACCGGTCGACGTCATCCTCGCAGGCGTGTTCGGGCTGGTCGGCTACTGGCTGATCAAGCACGATTTCGAGCCGGCGCCGCTGCTGCTCGGCATGGTGCTCGGACCGCTGATGGAAGAGAACCTGCGTCGTGCGCTGCTGATCTCGCGCGGCGATTGGAGCGTGTTCCTGACGCGTCCGCTGTCGGCGGTGCTGCTGGCGATCGCGGCGGGCCTTCTGGTGCTCACGGTGTTGCCGACACTGCGTGCCAAGCGCGACGAGGTGTTCACCGAATCCGAGAACTGAGCGCGCCGCGCGCGGCGCCCTGCGTCCACGCGGCGCCCTGCGTCCGCGCGCCGCATTCGGAAGTCGAATCGACTTGTGTGATGTCTTCGTGAAATGAAAATGCCGGCCCTTGTGGCCGGCATTTTTGTGTGTCCCGGGGGAAACGAAATGACTTCTATTCGCGCGCTCGCTACCGGCGCATGTGCTGCCGTGCTCGCATCGCTGTGCGCCTTTGTCGCACCGGCCAAGGCGCAGACCTATCCGACGCGCGGCATCACCATGATCGTGCCGTTCGCGGCCGGCGGTCCGACCGACGTGATCTCGCGCATCGTCACCTCGCACATGGCGCAGACGCTCGGCCAGAGCATCATCATCGAGAACGTGGTCGGCGCCGGTGGGACCACCGCGACCACCCGCGCGGCGCGGGCGACCAATGACGGCTATACGCTCATCACCGGGCATATGGGCACGCATGCCGCCTCCGTGCCGCTCTATCCGAAGCTCGCCTATCATCCCGAAAAGGACTTCGAGCCGATCGCGCTGCTCGCGGGCACGCCGATCCTGATCCTTGCGCGCAAGGATTTTCCGCCGAAGGATCTGAAGGAGTTCGTCGCCTATGTGAAGGCGAACGCCGAGAAGGTGAACGCGGCGCATGCCGGAATCGGCTCGGTCTCGCACGTCTCCTGCGAGCTCCTGCACTCGATCCTCGACGTCAAGCCGGTCGGTGTGCCCTTCAACGGCACGGGCCCTGCGATGAACGCGCTGGTGGCGGGCCAGGTCGACTACATGTGCGACCAGATCGTCAACGCGGTGCCGCAGATCAACGCCGGCACCATCAAAGCCTATGCGATCGCAACGCCCGAGCGTAATCCGTCGCTCCCGAACGTGCCGACCACGACCGAAGCCGGCCTGCCGACGTTCCAGGCCCAGGCCTGGAACGCGATGTTCGCGCCGAAGGGAACTTCGCCCGCGATCATCGCGAGCCTGAACGCCGCCGCCATCAAGGCGCTCGACGACGAGACCGTGAAGAAGCGCCTGCTCGAGCTCGGCAGCGTCATCCCGGCGCCCAAGGACCGGACGCCGGAGGCGCTGGCGACCCTCGTCAAGAACGAGATCGCGAAGTGGACCCCGGTGCTCAAGCCGGCAACTTAACCAGCACTTTCAAGCCGATAGGCGAGGGGCGGGACGCAAGTTCCGCCCCCTTTTCGTTTGCCCCGGGAACAGCCACTTTTCGGGGTATAATCGGTGGAGGCAGCGAATCGCTGCTGTCGCAGTGCGGGGGTGGCCGTTAAGTTCGCCGCCTCCCCAAAGGCTGCCGTCTTTCTAAAGGTTTGGGCACATGCACCAGTATCAGGACCTGCTCGAGCGGATTCTTTCAGACGGCGCCGAGAAGACCGACCGGACCGGCACCGGCACACTGTCGGTGTTCGGCCATCAGATGCGCTTCAATCTGTCCGCCGGCTTCCCGATGCTGACCACCAAGCGGCTGCCGCTGAAGGCGATCGTGCATGAGCTGCTGTGGTTCCTGAAGGGCGACACCAACATCAAATACCTCAAGGACAACGGCGTCACCATCTGGGACGAATGGGCTGACGCCAATGGCGATCTCGGCCCGGTCTACGGGCATCAATGGCGCTCCTGGCCGACGCCGGACGGCGGCAGCATCGACCAGATCGCCAAGGTCATCGACATGATCAAGCGCACCCCGGATTCGCGCCGGCTGATCGTCACCGCCTGGAATCCGGCCGACGTCGACAAGATGGCGCTGCCGCCCTGTCACCTGCTGTTCCAGTTCTATGTCGCCAACGGCAAGCTGTCCTGCCAGCTCTATCAGCGCTCGGCCGACGTGTTCCTCGGCGTGCCCTTCAACATCGCTTCCTACGCGCTGCTCACCATGATGGTGGCGCAGGTCACGGGCCTGAAGCCCGGCGACTTCGTGCATTCGCTCGGCGACACCCATCTCTATTCCAACCATCTGGAGCAGGCCCGGCTTCAGCTCACCCGCGCGCCGCGTGCGCTGCCGGTGATGCGCATCAACCCCGATGTGAAGGACATCTTCTCCTTCCGTTACGAGGATTTCGAACTCGTCGGCTACGATCCGCATCCGCATATCAAGGCGGAAGTCGCGGTCTAGCGCCGATGGCGTTGAACATCCGCCGCGCGCGTTCCGGCGAAGCCGGACTCGTCCTCGATTTCGTCCGCGAGCTCGCCGAGTACGAAAAGCTCTCGCACGAGGTCGAGGCGACCGAGGCTGACATTGCGGACGCCCTGTTCGGCAGCGATCCCAGGCTGTTTTGTGCGATTGCCGAGTGGAACGGCGAGCCGGTCGGCTTCGCGGTGTGGTTCCTGAACTTCTCCACCTTCAGCGGCCGCCACGGCATCTATCTCGAAGATTTGTATGTGCGGCCGTCGCATCGCGGCAAGGGCCTCGGCAAGGCGCTGCTGGTCTATCTCGCGAAAGAATGCGTCGACAACGGCTGGTCGCGCCTGCAATGGGCCGTGCTCGACTGGAATGCGCCGTCGATCGCGTTCTACAAATCGCTCGGGGCGGTCATGATGGACGACTGGACGTTGTGCCGCGTGTCTGGACCTGCACTGACGCGACTTGCGGGGAGCGCATCCTGATGGAGATCGTCTTCGTCGTTGCGATCGCGGAGAACGGCATCATCGGTGCGGGCAATGCGATCCCGTGGCGATTGAAATCCGACATGGCGCGCTTCAAGGCGCTTACCATCGGCAAGCCCGTGATCATGGGCCGCAAGACCTTTGAGACCCTGCGCCGGCCGTTGCCGGGCCGCACCAACATAGTCATCACGCGAGATCCGGACTATCGCGCCGCGGGGGCCGTCGTCACGACATCGTCTGATGATGCCGGCGAGGTTGCGCGCGGCGATGCCCTGCGGCGTTCGGTCGCCGAGATCGCCGTGATCGGCGGCGCCGAGATCTATCGGCAATGGCTCGACCGCGCCGATCGCCTCGAAATCACCGAAGTGCATGCGCGGCCCGAAGGCGACACGCATTTCGACATCGACAGGGCAGAATGGGAGGAGACGGCGCGCATTCGTCATCCTGCCGGACCCGACGACAGCGCCGGCTTCTCCTATGTGACATATCGTCGGCGGTCGCCCCATTAACCGCTTTCTCCAATGTTTACATTGACTTTTTCTTGCCCGAGCATAGCTCGGAAGACGGCGAGGGCTGCGTTGTAAGGGACCTGCCTGTCCCCTATAAAGCCGGACCGGACAAAGCGGGCGGGGGCAAGTCTACCCTGCCGAGGAGAGCGTCGAATGCCGTGGAAGAATCAGGGCGGTGGCCCTTGGGGCTCGGGTCCGAAGGGACCATGGGGCACAGGCCCGCAACCGGTCGGGCCCAGGCCGCCGGATCTGGAAGATCTTCTGCGTCGTGGCCAGGACCGCCTCCAGCAGATCATGCCGGGCGGCTATTTCTCCGGCATCGGCATCACACTGATCGTCCTGCTCATCATCGCGTTCTGGCTGCTGTCGGGCTTCTTCCGCGTTCAGTCCGAAGAACAGGGCGTCGTGCTGCGCTTCGGCAAGCATGTCCGCACCGTCGATCCGGGCCTGAATTATCATCTGCCCTATCCGATCGAGACCGTGCTGCTGCCGAAGGCGCTGCGCGTCAACACCCTCTCGATCGGCATGACGCTGATCGACGATCCGGCGCGGCGCGGCCGCTCCATCCGTGACGTGCCGGAAGAGAGCCTGATGCTGACCGGCGACGAGAACATCGTCGACGTCGACTTCACCGTGCTCTGGCGCATCAAGCCCAACGGTGTCGGCAACTTCCTGTTCAACATTCAGAACCCCGAGGGCACCGTGAAGGCGGTCGCCGAAAGCGCGATGCGCGAGGTGATCGGCCGATCGCAGATCCAGCCGATCCTGACCGGCGCGCGCAACGTCACCGAGCAGAACGTGCAGGAGCTGATCCAGAGGACCCTCGACAGCTACGGCGCGGGTATTCAGATCACCCAGGTGCAGATGCAGAAGGTTGACCCGCCTGCCCAGGTCATCGACGCCTTCCGCGACGTCCAGGCTGCGCGCGCCAATCAGGAGCAGTTGCAGAACGAAGCGCAGACCTACGCCAATCAGGTTGTTCCGCAGGCCCGTGGACGGGCGGCGCAGATCCAGCAGGCCGCCGAAGGCTACAGGGAGCAGGCGATCGCCGAGGCCAAGGGCCAGAGCGCGCGCTTTCTGAAGGTGTACGAGGAATACAAGAAGGCGCCCGACGTGACGCGTGAACGGATCTATTTGGAGACGATGGAGCGTGTGCTCGGCAGCTCGGACAAGCTCATCTATGATGGCGGCCGTTCCGGCCAGGGCGTCGTGCCCTATCTGCCGCTCAGCGAATTGACGACCAAGCGGGCGCCTACCACCGGTCAGCCCTCGAGCGGAGGCACAAGATGAGGTCTCCGGTCACAGGTATCGTCACGCTGCTCGGGCTCCTGATCGTCGTGATCGTCGGCTACATGTCGTTGTTCACGGTGCAGCAGACCGAGCAGACCATCGTGCTCCAGTTCGGCAAGCCCGTCGACGTCGTCACCGATCCCGGCCTGCACTTCAAGGCGCCGTGGAATTCGGTGATCAACATCGACAAGCGCATCCTCGATCTGGAGAACCCGTCGCAGGAAGCGATCGCGTCCGACCAGAAGCGTCTCGTGGTCGACGCCTTCGCGCGCTACCGCATCAAGGACGCGCTGCGCTTCTATCAGAGCGTCGGCTCGATCCAGGCCGCCAACATCCAGCTCACCACGCTCCTGAACGCGGCGCTGCGCCGCGTGCTCGGCGAGGTCACCTTCATCAACGTGGTGCGCGACGATCGCGAGAAGCTGATGCTGCGCATCCGCGACCAGCTCGATCGTGAGGCCGACGGCTACGGCATCCAGGTCGTCGACGTCCGGATCCGCCGTGCCGATCTGCCGGAGCAGAACAGCCAGGCAGTCTACCAGCGCATGAAGACCGAGCGCGAGCGCGAAGCTGCCGAGTTCCGCGCACAGGGCGGCCAGAGGGCGCAGGAGATCAAGTCGAGGGCCGACCGTGAGGCGACTGTGATCATCGCGGAAGCCAATTCGCAGGCTGATCAGACCCGCGGTGCGGGCGATGCCGAGCGCAACCGGCTGTTCGCGGAAGCTTACAGCAAGGATGCCGACTTCTTCGCCTTCTACCGGTCGATGACGGCCTATGAGACTGGACTGAAGTCGAGCGACACCCGCTTCCTGCTGCGGCCGGACTCGGATTTCTTCCGGTATTTCGGTAGCCCGTCCGGCAAGACGGCGACCGAGACGCCGGCGAAACCGTAAGCTAGACAGGGGGCGGCAGTTCTGCCGCCCTTCGTCCAGACAAGAACAGCACAACGGGAGGTTCCCATCCGATGAGGTCCATTGCGTTCGCCGACTTCCTCATCGGCCTAGGCATCCTGTTTGTGCTGGAAGGCCTGATGTTCGCGGCAAGTCCGAACTGGATGCGCAAGGCCATGAAGAGCGCCATCGCCACGCCGGACAATATCCTCCGGGTGGTCGGGATCGGCTCGGCCGTGGCCGGCCTGATCCTGATCTGGGTGATGCGGCGCCCGGTTTAGCCGCGCGGCCAACGCCAAAGTGAAGGCGAGAAGCCGGTTTTCGCCATATTGTCGGGGTCTTGAGGCCCGTTAACGTCCGCGCTTGCGCCGTCCCCCGGTTCGAGCGCAGTCTGGCGCAGAATCCTTTTCTCTGGAGATACCAATGACCGCTGCCATCATTGCCCCGTCCCGCTTGCGCCGATGTGCGCGATTTGGGCTGGCTGCGCTCGCCATCAGTGCTCTCAGCGCGTTCGGCATGCCCGCTCAGGCGCGCGGACCGGAGGGCATCGCCGACGTCGCCGAGAAGGTGATCGATGCGGTCGTCAACATCTCGACCTCGCAGACCGTCGAGGCCAAGGGCGGTGGCAGCAACACGATGCCGCAATTGCCGCCCGGCTCGCCCTTCGAGGAGTTCTTCGACGACTTCTTCAAGAACCGCAGGGGTCCCGGCGGCGGCAGCAAGGGCGGCGACAACGGCAGCGGCCCGCCGCGCAAGACCAACTCGCTCGGCTCGGGCTTCATCATCGACACATCAGGTGTCGTTGTCACCAACAACCACGTCATTGCGGACGCCGACGAGATCAACGTCATCCTCAACGACGGCACCAAGATCAAGGCCGAGCTGGTCGGCGTCGACAAGAAGACCGACCTTGCCGTGCTCAAGTTCAAGCCGCCGAAGCCGCTGGTCGCGGTGAAGTTCGGCGACAGCGACAAGCTGCGCCTCGGTGACTGGGTGGTCGCGATCGGCAACCCGTTCAGCCTCGGCGGCACCGTCACCGCGGGCATCGTCTCGGCCAAGAACCGCGACATTTCCTCGGGGCCCTATGACAGCTACATCCAGACCGACGCCGCCATCAATCGCGGCAATTCCGGCGGTCCGCTGTTCAACCTCGAAGGCGACGTCATCGGCGTCAACACGCTGATCATCTCGCCCTCGGGCGGCTCGATCGGCATCGGCTTCGCCGTGCCCTCGAAGACGGTCGCGGGTGTCGTCGACCAGCTCCGCCAGTTCGGCGAATTGCGCCGCGGCTGGCTCGGCGTGCGCATCCAGAGCGTCACCGACGAGATCGCCGAGAGCCTCAACATCAAGCCGCCGCGCGGCGCGCTGGTCGCGGGCATCGACGACAAGGGCCCGGCCAAGCCCGCCGGCATCGAGCCCGGCGACGTCGTCGTCAAATTCGACGGCAAGGACGTCAAGGACCCCAAGGATCTCTCCCGCGTCGTCGCCGACACCGCAGTCGGCAAGGAGGTCGACGTCGTCATCATCCGCAAGGGCCAAGAGGAGACCAAGAAGGTCACGCTCGGCCGTCTGCAGGATCCGGACAAGGTGCAGGCCGCGGTGAAGACCGACGAGCCCGCGCCCGAGAAGCCGGTGACGCAGAAGGCGCTCGGCCTCGATCTTGCCGCGCTGAGCAAGGATCTGCGCACGCGCTACAAGATCAAGGACAGCGTCAAGGGCGTCGTCGTGACCAATGTCGACGCCAATTCCGACGCCGCCGAGAAGCGCCTCTCCGCCGGCGACGTCATCGTCGAGGTCGCGCAGGAGGCGGTGTCGAGTGGCGCCGACATCCAGAAGCGCGTCGACCAGCTCAAGAAGGACGGCAAGAAATCCGTACTGCTGCTGGTCTCGAACGCCGACGGCGAGCTGCGGTTTGTTGCGCTGAGCGTGCAGTAAGGGGCGCTGGCTGATCCCATCCTCACGGAGATGCGCGGATTTGACCGGCGCATCTCCGTTTTGAGCGCCTCGTCAGTTGATGATCTGGGACATCCAGTCGAGATAGACTTCGAGATTGACGTAGACGCCATTCAGGTTGGTCAGGCCGCATCCCTCGTCTGGTCCCCAGGAGACGATGCCGACCTGGCGGTAGCCATCCTGCGACTTGATGACAAGCGGACCTCCGCTGTCGCCGAAGCAGGCATCCTGTTTGCCATCAGTGCCTGCACAGAACATGTTGTCGGTCACCAGCACCGTCGACAATGGCATCCATTTGTCGAGCGTCTCACGCAACTCATCCTGGCTCTTGCCCTGGAGGACGAGAAGATCGGAAAGCTTCTTTCGCCGGTCCTGGACATAGAATCTGTTGCATTCGTAGGAGTCCTTGAAGCTGAGTTCCGCGGATATCAGGTGATCCGCGCTCTTGCGAAACGCAGGCGGGAGGATGCCGCCTTCGGTTGAGCCCCAGCCGACGACCCTGGCGAATTGTCCAGCTCGCCGCGACGGCTTGATGATCCCGGTTCGGTAATCGGCCGATGGTTCGGTGGAGAGCTCAAGCAACGCAAGGTCGTTGTCCTTGGTTCTCCGATTGTACTGATGGCGCACGATCCTGGTGATCTTGATGCGCTGTCCATGGACAAAATCGATCGATCCGACGTAGACGTCGATCCGCTCGGGAGCCATCTCGACCGGCGGCAGCGTTGCGCTGCGCGGATCGCTCTCGTATGTGCAGTGAGCCGCGGTCAGGATCCATCGGGACGCGACCAGGGTTCCTCCGCAGAACACACCGCGGAAGGGATCCTCTTTCGGCGATGAAGCCAGGATCAATGCAACTTGCCAGGGAAACTCCTGCGGTTTCGCCGGGTCGCCCCCGACGACCTTGGGCCTGACATCCGAACTGTCCG
The DNA here is from genome assembly GCF_035935975.1 of Bradyrhizobium sp. GTDB lineage: Bacteria > Pseudomonadota > Alphaproteobacteria > Rhizobiales > Xanthobacteraceae > Bradyrhizobium. The sequence continues at coordinate 260,718 of NZ_DASYWN010000057.1, read as the reverse complement.
GCCGTGCGTTCTCCCACGATGGGGAGATCGAGCGGGTCTGCGCGGCGTCTGCCGGCAAGTGCATGTTCTCCCGCATGGTCTGTGCGATCAGGGGCGAGCTTGCCGTGCCTGCCCACCCGAGCAGCAACGCCATCGCGAGGCGGCGTTTCACAAAGGTGCTCCCTCGGAGCATCGATCAGGCCTCCTCGCTTGAAGCGTGTTCCGTGAGCAGGATCAGCGTCCGGCCACCTTGCTGTAGCGTTCGTAGAATCCGCTGACCACGACCTCGCTGCCGGTTATCTCCGTGGTCGCATGCTCCGGCGGGACGACAAATTCGAGCTTCATTCTCGAATAGGCGGGGACGCGGACGTCTTGCGCGGGCTTTCCGTTCGACAAGGGAGCCGGATCGAGAATGATGCGGCGCCCGTCCTTGAGCGTGAGTGCGAGACTGACGCGCTTGATTGTGGCGAGCTCCGGCTCTTCCTCTGCAATGCGAAACCTGCGCGCCCTGGGATCAACCGGAACGATGCTGGTCTGGACATTGCCGGCTCCGTTCGCTGTATGAATCACCTTGCCATGGCTGATCCATTCGCCATCGACCAACGAATAGAGGATCGGGCAGGATCCGCCCGGAGTGGGCTGCGTGAGCTGGATGATGTCGGGCTCTTCGTAATGCTCCAGATCGTTGTCGATCAGGGTCAACAGGTCGAATGAGGAGCCGTTGAGCGACAGCGGAGCCTTGATCATCAAGCCCCGCAGTCTGATCTCGGGGCCGAACAGGATGTCCCGGACGTCGGGCAGCTCCGGAGCCGCGAAACTCGCGAACTTTTTCCTGACTGTGGTCTGCGGCCGGAGGTTGCCTATCCTTACCGTCGCGATGCTCTGCGGCGGTTTCGACCGCAGCTTCTGGTACATGGCCTGTGCTTCGCCGATGCGGCGCGGCGTGCGCCACTCCGGGACCGGATCTGCAAATACGATCCTGAGCGGGATGACGAGTCGTCCCTGTGGCGCAATCGTGGCGCCGGGCTGCGACAGCGGTGCCTGCGGGGCGGACGGATCGAGGGCTTCGGCCTGCCTCAGGCCTTGCTGCTCACTGCGACTGCCGACGATGTCGACCATTGCAACCGGTATGGCCGAAGCGTTCTCGACGACGGCTACATCGAGGGCGAGGGGGCGGGGATGATAGTTGAAATAATACCCGCCCCCACACTCGTCATTGCCGCTGCTCGCCGGGAGAAATTCGCGCGGCCAACCTTGCGCGCCGAGATAGCGATAGAATGAGAAATTAGCCGGATATTGCGGTGAGGGCCATTCGGCGGAATCGGCGTCCACATCGGCGGTGGCCGCAACCGTGTCATTGCTCCCCGTCCCCTGGTCGAGAGTGCCGTTCGCCTCGCGCTCAGCAGCGGCTGTGTCGCGCTCGATCTGTTCGAGACCGGCCATATCGAGATAGGTCCAGTTCCGGGTGCAGAGGATTTCCGAGCTGCGACAGATATAGAACTGCTTGAAGCCTGCGGGCCAGGCATCGGTCTTCAGAATCGACGCCAGCGCCTGCTTCAACGTGATCGACACGCCTTCGGACGAATTCCCGAACGGCGACGTCACGGACCAGAACTTCTGCGCGCTGTTGGCGGGCCGCGGAGCCGGTGGCAGCTCGACCGATTTCCAGCCGGGTGCGGCGCCCGGGGGCGCGGTCTTGATGTTCAGGACGAGCCTGACGCTGTCGGCCGGATAGCTGACCTGATGTCCGAACTTGTCGTAGATCGTCTTGAGCGCCTTGAAGACGTCGTTCTCGGCGACCGTCATTCCCTTCAGGATGCTCTCCAGCTCGCCGATCGGCTGCTTCCGCGCGAGACTTCCGGCGACCGCTTCGCTCAGGCGCAGGAATGAGACCTTCAGATCGGCGTGGTCCGCCTCGGATGTGCAGACTTGCTCGCGCACCGGCGGCATGTTCGGGATGCCGCCCAGAGGCGAATATTTGGCCGTGCAGCTTGCGGCCTGCGCTGCGGACGGGGCAAGCGCCGCCCAAGCACCAAGCATGCTCGCCGCAATGAGACCAAGCACCTTCCGGCACGGCATGTTGGCTCTGAACATTTCGGGCAGGTCAATTGTCATTGATCACCTCGCCGCTTCGCGAGCAGGTAGTTGGATCCTCCAACCTGCGCCAGGTACCCGGTTCCGAACGTGTAGGCCCGGAAGCCACCGGGCTGTCGCATCGCAGCCAGCTCGGGTTGGTAGTATTTCTCGAACCGTCCGATCGGCGCCTGATACTTCCCGAACAGGCCGAGCTCCCAGTTCGTGCGGTCCAGAAAGCGAACCGGAATTCCACTGTCGTCCTGCACGAGAAGCCTGGAATGGCCCAGCAGAAAGTCACGTGCGGTTGAAAATCGATCTTCATGGAGAAGATAGGATGCGCTCTTGAGGAGATTGTCGCCGTGGCCAAGCGCACGGCAGAACTGCCATAGGGCTGCCGATCCCTTGCCGCCGTCGGAGAGGTCCGCCTGAAAGTAGTAGAGCGTCTTCGCTTTCCCGTGGAAGTCGATGAAGGATATCCGGAGGCCGCCCAGCGGGGTCGACGAAGGACGATGGTCGACGGCTATTCCGTCGTCCCCAAGGTCGAGGGCCGTTGCCTCGGTGATGTGGTTTCCGGATCTGGCGATGAGAGCCAGCAGCAGCGGCGTCACGCCGGCAAAGCCCTGTTGCGGAGTCATTTGGTCCGTCCTGAAGAAGCCTAGATCGAAATAGGTGTCGAGCGACTTGCGCAATTGTTGCAGTCCGGCGCCGGTCCACAACCGTTGCGGCAATTGAGCGGGGTCTTCCACGGTTTCGAGACCGCTCAGGACATAGGTGGTCGCCTGCGGAAAGAAGGCATTCAGGAACGGGAAGTCGGGGCCGCCGAACATGTAGTAGGCGAGTTCATGGTGCGATCGGACACGCTCCCGGCTGAACGTGCGCGCCGCAGCGAGCTTCTGGTCGTCGAACGCGTTCCAGCGCCGCTCGATGTCGCGTGCATAGGCCGACCACCAGCCCGGCGGATTCGATGCATGCGAGGGTTCGTGAGGCGTGACGATGCCCGCAAGAAATCGCGCTGCGTGATCGGTATCGTTGCCGAACGCAGTCCCGCGGGCGTCTTGCAGCAAACAGCCCGCCAGAAATATCAGGACGGACGAAATCGGTCTCATCAGAAAATGCAGTCAGGAATGAATTCCGACACCGGCCTATCTTAGCTGTGGCTTCCGCCAAACTCAACTCGCGGTTTACACCTCGCCGCGATCGGGTTTAGCTTCGGAAATCGTCGCGAGGATATGAGCATGATCCGCCCTCTGGTCCGCGTGCTGGTCTTTTGCGCAAGCGCTTCGCGGGCCTGCATGGCCCAGGACTCGGACTTGCCGCCGCGTGATCCGATCCTGCAAATCGAAGCCGGCATGCACACGGCCGTCGTGCGTCGGATCGCTGCCGACCCGTCTTGCTCTCTTGCGGTGACGGGTTCGGAGGACAAGACAGTGCGGCTCTGGCACCTTCCCGACGGCAAGCTGATGAAGGTGCTGCATCCTCCGATCGGTCCGGGAAACGACGGCAAGGTCTACGCGGTGGCGTTGGCGCCGAAGGGCGAGTGGATTGCGGCCGGCGGCTTCTCGCGGACGCCCGGCTACCATTTCATCTATCTGTTCGACGGCTCGACCGGGTCCATGGTCAGGAGCTTCGGGCCGTTTCCGCAGGTCGTCGAACATCTGACTGCGTCCGTGGACGGGCGCTTCCTTGCTGCGACGTTTCGCGGCGGCCTTGGCGCGCGCGTCTGGCGGCGATCGGGCTCGGAGCTTGGGTCGTGGCAGCTCGCGCTCGACGATCGGGAGTACGGCGGCAGGGATTCGACAGGTGCGGCGTTCGATCGCGAGGGCGCCTTGTACACGGTCGGCTACGACCGGAGGCTTCGCCGTTATGCACCCGGGTTTGAGCGCAAGACGGCACAGATCGTTGCGGGCCTGCAACCGCATTCCATCTCGGTGCATCCGTCCGAAGGCCTCGTTGCCATAGGTTATGGGGACGTCGGCCGGATCGACGTCTATGATGCCGCCTCTCTCAACCGCCTGTATCCGCTCGAGGCCGACCCCGCCGGCACGGGTGCGCTCAGCAGCGTCGCATGGTCGGCCGACGGCCAGTCTCTGTATGCCGGCGGCAGCTTCACGATCGCAAGGGACGTCGTGCTGCAGGTATGGGGCAACAAGGGCACCGGAGACCGCCGGACCATTGCGGGGTCACGCGATGCGGTCACGAATCTGTTTCCCTGCGGCAGCGGCGTGGCAGTGGCTGCCGCTGACCCTGCGTTTGGGCTGGTCGATCCGAACGGAGCGCGCCGGCTTTGGCTTGAATCGGCCGGTGCCGACATGCGCGGCAAGCTGCAAGGCGATTTCACGGTTTCGGAGGATGGATTGCGGGTCCGCTTCGGCCTGCGGGCGGGCGGCCAGGATCCCGTCCTGCTCGATATGCTGGCCGGCTCACTGACGGATTCGCCCACCAAGCCGGACGATCTGTTTCCGCCTAACGACGAGAGCCTGCCGATCACCAACTGGAAATCGACCACCGCGCCCAGGCTGGAAGGAAACGCGCTGGACCTCACTCCGCGTGAGCGATCCCAATCCGTGGCCATCACGCCCGAGAGGGATGGTTTCGTTCTGGGTACGGATTACTTTCTGCGTAGTTACGACAAGAGCGGTGCGTTGCTATGGCAATCCCAGGCACCTGGGGTCGTCTGGGGCGTCAATATCGCAAGGCAACGCGGGCTCGTCGTCGCCGCGTGCGGTGACGGAACGCTGCGCTGGTATCGGTTGTCGGACGGAACGCTGCTGCTGTCGATGTTTGTTCAACGGACCGATCGCCGCTGGATAGCCTGGACGCCGGATGGCTACTTCACGACGTCGGTCGGGGGCGAGGAGCTGATCGGATGGAGCGTCAATCGCGCGTGGAACCAAAGCGCGGATTTCTTCCCTGCCTCCCAGTTTCGCAAGACGTTCTATCGTCCCGATATCGTGCAGCGGGTTCTTGCCGCGGCAGAGCGAAGCAATGATCCTGCGGCGGCCGGCGAGGTGCTCACGCATCGGCCGCCGGTTGCCCGAATCGTGTCACCGAGCGCGCGCTCGGTTGCCACGTCGAACGAGATCACGGTGACCTACATTATTCGCTCTCCCACCGGTGCTCCGGTCAAGAAGCTGACCCTATTCGTCGACGGCATCCTCGCGAACGCCCAGAGCAACAGCGATCTCTGGATCATGAACTCCGATGGCGAGTTTACCGGAACGATGAAGGTCAAGATCCCCTCCCGCGATGTCGAAATATCCCTGGTGGCGGAGACGGGGGATACCGCGAGCGAGCCGGCGCGATCGACGCTCCTGTGGTGGAAGCCGCAGACGGACGCCGCGGCCGTCAAACCAAATCTGTATGCGGTGCTGATCGGCGCCAGCGATTACGACGACAAGTCGCTCGCGCTTCCCTCGCCGGGAAACGATGTCGACGACTTCGATCTGCTGCTCAATCGGCAGGCGAACAAGGCATTCGGGAAAATCAAGGTGGTCAAGCTGAAGGACCGCGGACCGGAACCGGCGACAAAGCAGAACATCATCGAAAAGCTGATATGGCTCAAGAACCAGGTGCAGGCTCCCGAGGACATTGCGCTGGTCTACTTTTCTGGCCACGGGAAGAACTTGCCCGGCGGAATCGGCTCCTACCTGCTGCCCGTGGACTACGATGGCGAGCCGTCGCGAAGCGGAATCTCGAAGGCCTCGCTGTTCGAGATTTTGCGGCAGGTGAATGGCGGCCTCATCCTGTTCGTCGATGCGTGCTACGCGGCCAACGGACTCGATACGGTCGACTTTCTCAACGAAACGTCGTCGTGGCAGACGATCCGCGTCATGACCTATGCCTCGTCCAATCGAGCCGAGACTTCGCTCACCAAGGGGAGAAACTCGTTCTTCACAAGCGCACTTGTCGATGCCTTCGGAGGCAACGCGCCCCACCAGGGCAATAGCCTGAGAACGGATGAACTGGGCGTCTGGCTCGCTACCAGCGTTCCCCGGCTTGCGTCTCCGGGACGGCAAACGCCACAAACGTCGAAATCGCCGGCCTGGCAGCATATTCCGATCGCGTATGATTAGGGCGTGTGCTGTGCCCACACGCTCTGTTCGCCGCCGCGCGAGCTAAGGCATGATCCGGAAAAGTGCGCAGCGGTTTTCCAAGAAGATCATGCTCAAACAACAACCTAAAGCGCGATGATGATTCATCCAAATGTCATCGCGCTTTACGCGAACACGTCGGGCCGGCGTTTCCAGTCCTCCCATCGCGTGGTCGGATCGGTCGGGAAGACCTTCAATATCCGCTTCTCCCCCGCAGCCTTCAGCGCGGCGTTGTCGTTCCAAGGACCCTGTCCGCCGATCTTGACGCCGTTGTAGACGAGAAATGCGTCAGTGGTCGACACGCCGAAATCTTCCATCGCGGCTTTCAGCACAAGATCCGCAGTGGCTCTGTCCGTCGCCTGGTTCCAGTAGAGATAGTCGTGCAAGATGGCTGCATAGGTATATTCGCCGTCCGGCGGGAGCGCGGACCAGAACGCCCTCGGCACGCTCGCGAAATCCGTCACAAAACCGACCGGCACCTCGATGGACGGCAGCTGCTGGTCCTGCTTCGGGCCCGGCTTCCAGGCGATCGGCTTCATGAGAAAATAGACGCGCTCCACGAAGCGCGAGAGCAGGAGCGTGCCGATCGCGGTGCGATCGCCGACGACCTTCGCCGCGCCCAGCCATGTTTCAATCAATTGGGCATCACTGTCCGCAACCGCGGCGAATGTGGCCGTGTTCGTGGCGGCTGAAAATGCGCCGATTGCTGCTGCGAGGAATTGACGACGCGGTATGAGCACGTATGACCTCCCTGCAATGTGGTTTACAAAGAGCGAATAGGCTACAGCACATCACCTCAGGTAGAAAGGGCCGCATCGGCAGTAGATCGGGAGATCGAAGGAGACGGCGTGCTACGCCTCCACGAACTCGTCCCGCCGATACCCCTGCGCATAAAGCAGCGCGGTGAGATCGCCGTGATCGATCCGCGCCGCTGCAGCCGCGGCCACTGCGGGCTTGGCGTGATACGCCACACCCAGCCCCGCGGCCTGGATCATCGCAAGATCATTGGCGCCGTCGCCGACCACGACGGAGTCGATGTCATCGAGATCGAACGATTCCATCAGATCCACCAGCGTCGCGAGCTTGGCCGCGCGGCCCAAAATCGGCTCCTTGACCTCGCCGGTGAACTTGCCGTCGCGCACGACGAGCTCGTTGGCGCGGTTCTCCTGGAAGCCGATCTTGGCGGCGACCGCGCGCGTGAACAGCGTGAAGCCGCCGGAGACGAGGCAGGTATAGGCGCCGTGCTTGCGCATGGTCGCGACCAGCTCACGGCCACCCGGGGTCAGCGTGATGCGCTTGTCCAGCACTTCGTCGACCACGCTGGCGGGGAGGTCCTTCAGCAGTGCAACGCGCTCGCGCAGCGCCGGCTCGAACTCGATCTCGCCGCGCATCGCGCGTTCGGTGATGGCGGCCACGTGGGCCTTCATCCCGACCAGGTCGGCGAGCTCGTCGATGCATTCCTGGCCGATCATGGTGGAATCCATGTCGGCGAGAAAAAGCTTCTTGCGCCGGACGCCGACAGGCTGCACCACGATGTCGATCGGCAGGTCGCCGCGCAGCTCGCGGAGCCGCTCTTCGATGGCGTGACGGTCGCCTTCGAGGTTACTGTCGGCGCCGAAGGGGATATCGACCGCGACCCCGTCGAACAGCCAGTGCGCGGGCGCTGCCTGAGGCAGCACGGCACGGGCGCCGTCGACGATGGTGGAGTCGAGGGCGGGATTGTCGGGATTGCAGATCAGCGTGGCGACGAGGGACATTTGAGGTTTTCGTGAGCGAGGAGCAGGTCAGCAGAAAGCATGTTGGCAAGGCGGTGCTTATCGCAGGCCCGACCGCCAGCGGCAAGTCGGCGCTGGCGCTCGAGCTTGCCCTCAGCGCCGGCGGCACCGTCATCAATGCCGATTCCATGCAGGTGTACCGTGACCTGCGCATCATCACGGCGCGCCCCACGCATGGCGAGGAAGCGCGCGTGCCGCACCGTCTCTATGGCCATGTCGATGCGGCGGTGAATTTCTCGGCCGGCGCGTGGGTGGCTGACGCAGCCAGGGCACTCGGGGAGGCGCAAAGCGAAGGCCGTCTGCCGATCTTCATCGGCGGCACCGGGCTTTATTTCAAGGCTCTGACGGCAGGCCTCTCCGTGGTGCCGCCGATCCCGGCAGACGTGCGCGAGGACGTGCGTGCGCGGCTGGAGCGGAACGGCGTCGAGGCGCTGCACGCGGAACTCGCGCGCCGCGATCCGCGCGCAGCCGAGCGATTGAACCTGCGCGACCGGACCCGCATCGCGCGCGCGCTCGAAGTGGTCGAGGCAACCGGCCGCTCGCTGCTGGACTGGCATCATGAGGGCCAGCCGCCGCTGCTGCCGAAAGACAGTTTTCGCGCGGTGTTCCTCGCGCCCGAGCGCGACGAGCTCTATGCCCGCATCGACGCGCGCTTCGACGCCATGCTGGGTGCCGGCGCGCTGAAGGAGGTCGAACGGCTCGCCGCCCGGCACCTCGATCCGCTGTTGCCGGCGATGAAGGCCCATGGCGTGCCGGCCCTGATCCGGCATCTGCGCGGCGAACTCAGCCTGGAGCAGGCCGCAACCATTGGCCGGGCCGACACCCGTCACTACGCCAAGCGGCAGTTCACCTGGTTCCGGCACCAATTGCCTGAGTTCGAATGGGTGAAGCTGGAGGAGGCGAGGGGCTGGCTCACGGCGGCTGTCAGCGCGGCCCGGGATCCCGATTGACGCGCTTTTGTGCCCGGGTTCCCGCATTTACCTCTCGCCGAACCCCGGGAACACCGCTACACTGCCAAAATCGTGCGGAAGCGGCCGCTTTGCCTTGACATCGAGGCTTTGGTCGTTATGTTTCGCGCAACCTTTGGGATGCCGAGCACCTGCAATGCGTAACATTATTACCAAACTCCTTATCGCCGTCGTACCCAGGCACACCGCCGGGGGTGGCTAGCTGCCATCCACATGACAGGCGGTGTGCAGGGTCCCTCTTCGGGGCCTTTTTTATTTCCCGAACCCAGAACGAACGAAGCCGCTGACAACAGCGCATCCGGAGCAAGACAATGAGCGACAAGAGCCACGATCCGAACCAGATGACCGGCGCCGCGATGATCGTCCGCGCGCTCATCGATCATGGCGTGACCGACATTTTCGGCTATCCCGGCGGCGCGGTGCTTCCGATCTATGACGAGATCTTCCAGCAGAGCGAGGTCCAGCACATCCTGGTTCGCCACGAGCAGGGCGCAGGCCACGCCGCCGAGGGCTACGCGCGCTCGACCGGCAAGCCCGGCGTTGCGCTGGTGACCTCCGGCCCCGGCGCCACCAACATGGTGACGCCGCTGACCGACGCGCTGATGGACTCGATCCCGCTGGTCTGCATCTCCGGCCAGGTCCCGACGCATCTGATCGGCAACGACGCGTTCCAGGAATGCGACACGGTCGGCATCACGCGTCCCTGCACCAAGCACAATTGGCTGGTGCGCGACGTCAACGACCTGGCAAAGGTGCTGCACGAGGCCTTCTACGTTGCGACCACGGGCCGTCCGGGCCCGGTGCTGGTCGACGTGCCCAAGGACGTGCAGTTCGCCACCGGCACCTATCATCCGCCGCGCAAGTCCGACGTGCACCGTTCCTATGCGCCGCGCGTGAAGGGCGATGCGACGCAGATCCGCAAGGCCGTGTCGCTGCTCGCCAACGCCAAGCGCCCGGTGATCTACAGCGGCGGCGGCGTGATCAACTCAGGTCCCGAAGCCACCAAGCTGCTGCGCGAGCTGGTCGAGGTCACCGGCTTCCCGATCACCTCCACGCTGATGGGCCTGGGTGCATACCCCGCGTCGGGCAAGAACTGGCTCGGCATGCTGGGCATGCACGGCACCTACGAGGCCAACATGACGATGCATGATTGCGACGTCATGCTGTGCGTAGGCGCGCGCTTCGACGACCGCATCACCGGCCGCGTCGATGCGTTCTCGCCGAACTCGAAGAAGATCCACATCGACATCGATCCTTCCTCGATCAACAAGAACATCCGCGTCGACGTGCCGATCATCGGCGATTGCGGCAACATCCTCGGCGACATCCTGCAGGTGTTCAAGGCGGAGGCGAAGAAGCCCGACATCAAGGCGTGGTGGCAGCAGATCGCGCAGTGGCGTGCCCGCAACTCGCTCTATTACAAGAAGAGCAACGACGTCATCCTGCCGCAGCATGCGATCCAGAGCCTGTTCGAGGCGACGCGCGGCCGCGACACCTACATCACGACCGAAGTCGGCCAGCACCAGATGTGGGCAGCGCAGTTCTACGGCTTCGAGGAGCCGCACCGCTGGATGACTTCGGGCGGTCTCGGCACCATGGGCTATGGCCTGCCGGCCGCGGTCGGCGTGCAGGTCGCGCATCCGGACAGCCTGGTCATCGACATCGCGGGCGATGCCTCGGTGCAGATGACGATCCAGGAGATGTCGACGGCTGTTCAGTACGAGCTGCCGATCAAGATCTTCATCCTGAACAACCAGTACATGGGCATGGTGCGCCAGTGGCAGCAACTGCTCCACGGCAACCGCCTGTCGCATTCCTATTCGGAAGCACTGCCGGATTTCGTCAAGCTCGCGGAGGCCTATGGCGGCGTCGGCCTGCAGGTGCACAAGCCGTCCGATCTCGACGGCGCCATCCAGGAGATGATCTCGGTCAAGCGTCCGGTGCTGTTCGACTGCCGCGTCGCGGCGCTGGAAAACTGCTTCCCGATGATCCCCTCCGGCAAGGCGCACAACGAGATGCTGTTGCCCGAGCAGGCCAACGACGAGGCGACCGCGAAGGCGTTCGCCGGCGGCAAGGCGCTGGTGTGAGGCCATGTTCGACCTGACGGAGCTCGAGCGCGCACATGCGATCGTGGGGCAGGCGGTGCCGGCAACGCCGGCACGCGGCTGGCCGCTGCTCGCTGAGCGCCTCGGCACTGAGGTCGTGGTCAAGCACGAGAACCACACACCGATCGGTGCCTTCAAGGTGCGCGGTGGGCTGGTCTATCTCGACCGTCTGAAGCGCGAGCGGCCCAGCACGCCGGGCATCATCTCGGCGACGCGCGGCAATCACGGCCAGAGCCTGGCCTTTGCCGCCAGCCGCCACGGCGTGCCCGCGGTGATCTACGTGCCGCGGGGCAATTCGGTCGAGAAGAACCGCGCGATGAAGGCCTTTGGCGCCGAGCTCGTCGAGCACGGCGAAGACTTTCAGGCCGCGCGCGAGGAAGCCGAGCGGCGCGCGCAGTTTGCCGGCCTCCACATGGTGCCGTCGTTTCATCCCGACCTCGTGCTGGGTGTCGCGACCTACGCACTTGAGCTGTTCAAGGCTGCGTCCGATCTCGACATTCTCTACGTGCCGATCGGGCAGGGCTCCGGCATCTGCGGCTGCATCATGGCGCGCGACCTGCTGGGCCTGAAGACCGAGATCGTCGGCGTGCAGTCGACGGAAGCGCCGTCCTACGCGCTCTCGTTTGCGGCCGGCAAGATCGTGACGACCGAGACGGCCAACACGCGCGCGGACGGCATGGCGACGCGCATCCCCGACGAGGATGCGCTCGCCCTGATCCGCAAGGGTGCATCCCGCATCGTGCAGGTTACCGACGACGAGGTCGCCGCCGCGATCCGCGCATACTGGACCGATACGCATAATCTCGCCGAAGGCGCCGGTGCGGCCGCGCTCGCCGCGGCACTGCAGGAAAAAAGCAAGCTGAAGGGCAAGCGCGTCGGTCTCGTGCTGTCCGGCGGCAATATCGATTTCGATCTGTTCCGCCGTTGGGTCGGGACGGACGCGCCAGCGATGGCGTGACGGAAAGACAAGAGGGGACGACAATGAACCAGCCCGCATCCGCCTACTTCATCGAAGAGCGCCACGATCCCAACGAGACGCACACGCTCGCGGTGCTCGTGCAGAACGAGCCGGGCGTGCTCGCGCGCGTCATCGGCCTGTTCTCGGGCCGCGGCTACAACATCGAGAGCCTCACGGTGTCGGAGACCGAGGCGCAGAAGCACCTGTCGCGCATCACCATCGTCACCACGGGCACGCCGATGGTGATCCAGCAGATCAAGCATCAGCTTGATCGCATGATCCCGGTCTATCAGGTCGTCGACATGACCCAGACCAAGCGCTCGATCGAGCGTGAGCTCGCGATGGTGAAGGTGCGCGGGCAGGGCGAGCATCGCGTCGAGGCGCTCAGGCTCGCAGATGCGTTCCGCGCCCGCGTGATCGACGCCACGACCGAGAGCTTTGTGTTCGAGATCACAGGCAATACGGACAAGATCAACCAGTTTATCGACCTGATGCGCCCGCTCGGCCTTGTCGAGGTGTCGCGTACCGGCGTTGCCGCGATCGGCCGCGGTCCCGAAGGGATGTGAACCATGCTGGCGCGCGACTGGTACTATAACGAGCGGAACCGGATGGGCATCGAGCCCGCGGTGGCGTCGATCTACGACAGCCACGACGATGCCGACCTGCGGGCGCGCGCCGCGCTGAAAATGCTCGGAGTACAGCGCGGCTGGCGCATCGCCGATATCGGCTGCGGCAACGGCGTGCTGGCGACCGAAGCCGCGCTGATGGGCGCCGAGGTCGATGCGATCGACATCTCGCCGGCGATGCTGGCGCTTGCGGAGATCTATGCCCGCGACCGCAAGGCGCCGGTGCGCACGCAATCCGCCGGCCTGCTCAGCTTCGCCTACCGGCCCGAGTCGTATGATTTGATCGTCAGCGAGTTCACGCTGCATCATCTGCCGGATTTTTGGAAGGTCGTGGCGATGTCGCGGATCTTTCGCGCGCTGAAGCCGGGCGCGACGTTCTACCTGCGCGACATCGTCTATGCGTCCATGCCTGACGCGGTCGAGCGCGACGTCGAGCAATGGGCCGACTACCAGATCAAGAACCACGATTTTTCGCGCGAAAGCGTCGTCACGCATATGCGTGACGAATATTCCACCTTCGGCTGGGTGATGGAGCGGATGCTGACCGACGTCGGCTTCATCATGGTCTCGGCCGATTATCACGCACCGATGCACGGCACTTACCTGCTGCGCAAACCGAAAGCCGGCGAGCAAGGCTAGACCAGAACAACAAGCAGGGCTGCACGACAAAGCAGAACCGGAAACAACAATGAAGCCGGCCGACATCCTCATCGCCCTCCTGGTGGCGATCATCTGGGGGCTTGCCTTCGTGGCAAGCCGGATCGCGCTCGACGAGTTTTCGCCGGAGCTGATGACCGCGATGCGCTTTTCCATCGCCGCGGTGCCGTGCCTGTTCATCCGCAGGCCCAAGATTGCCTGGTCGCTGCTGATCGCGATCAGCTTCACGCTGTTTCTCGGGCAATTCCTGAGCCAGGCCTACGGCATCGCCCATGGCGTGCCGGTCGGCCTGACCTCGGTCGTCGTGCAGAGCCAGGCGCTGTTCACCATCGGCTTTGCCGCGCTCGCATTCGGCGAGCGGCCGACGCCGGTGCAGACGCTGGGCGTCGTCATCGCCGCGGTAGGCTTGCTGATGATCTGCGGCACCGTCGGCTATGATTTCAGCGTCGGCGCCTTCGCGGTGCTGATGATCGCGCCGGTCAGTTTCGCGGTCGGCAATCTCCTGCTGCGCGGCGCGCGCGGCGTGCCAATGTTCGACCTGTTCGCCTGGCTCTGCCTTGCCACCGCCGTGCCGCTGTTCGCGCTGGCGCTGGTCGTCAACGGGCCGGTGCCGACCTTCCAGTCGCTGATCCACATGTCGCTGACCGGCCTCGTCTGCCTGCTGGCGATCGGTGCGATCTCCACCAGCATCGCCTATTGGCTGTGGGGCCGTTTGCTGCGTGACTATCCCGCAGCGCAGGTGGTGCCGTTCGCGCTGCTGGTGCCGTTCGTCGGGTCGGCGGCCTCCAGCATCGTGTTCGGCGAGCGGTTCGGGCCGCTGCGCCTCGCCGGGATGCTGACCGTGATCGGCGGCATCGCCGTGATGGTGCTGGCGAAGCGCCCGCAGATCCTGCCGAAGACCGCGTGAGGTGATGATGGCCTATTCGCTGTTCTATGCCTTCCTCGCCTTCATGGTGGTGATGTATTTCACGCCCGGGCCGAACAACATCATGCTGTTGTCCTCGGGCCTCACCTACGGCTTCCGCCGCACCATTCCGCACATCGTCGGCATCGTGCTCGGCTTTGCCTTCATGGTCGCCACCGTCGGCCTCGGGCTCGGCACGGTATTTCTGGCCTATCCGATCCTGCAGACGATCCTGAAATATGCCGGCGCCGCCTACCTGATCTATCTCGCCGTCGTGATCGCCATGTCCGGCCCGACCACGCCGGGCGGGGAGGGCGGACGCGGCCCGATGACCTTCTGGGGCGCAGCCATGTTCCAGTGGATCAACGCCAAGGGCTGGGTGATCGTGATCGGCACCATCACCGCCTATGCGGCGATCGCCCAGTTCCCCCTGAACATCGCGATTCAGACCCTGATCAGCCTGCTGGTCGGCACCGTCTCGACCGTGGTCTGGGCTCTGTTCGGCACTGCACTACGGCCGGTGCTGACCTCGGAGCGGCTGGTCCGCGCCTTCAATATCCTGATGGCGCTCCTACTGCTTGCCTCCCTCTACCCCGTTTTCATGGATGCATGATGTCGCGGATTTCCATGCAGAAACGGGTTTCCCTACGGGCTGAAAATGTCCTAGACAGCCCCCGAAATCCGCAAATTTCACCCTTCGGACACTGACTATCGGCCGATTCTGGCCCTGAACGAGGAAACGACTATGCGTGTTTATTACGATCGCGACGCCGACCTGAACCTGATCAAGGGCAAGAAGGTCGCCATCGTCGGCTATGGCAGCCAGGGCCACGCCCATGCGCTCAACCTGAAGGACTCCGGCGTCAAGGAAGTGGCGATTGCGCTCCGCAAGGACTCGGGCTCGGTCAAGAAGGCGGAAGCCGCCGGCTTCAAGGTGATGGAAGTCGCCGAAGCCGCCAAATGGGCCGACCTCGTCATGATGCTGACCCCGGACGAGCTCCAGGGCGACATCTATCGCGAGCACCTGCACGACAACATGAAGAAGGGCGCCGCCCTCGTGTTCGCGCACGGCCTCAACGTCCACTTCAACCTGCTCGATCCGCGCGCCGACCTCGACGTGCTCATGATCGCGCCGAAGGGCCCCGGCCACACCGTGCGCTCCGAGTATCAGCGCGGCGGCGGCGTGCCCTGCCTGATCGCGATCGCCAAGGACGTCTCGGGCAACGCCCATGACCTCGGCCTGTCCTACGCCTCCGCTGTCGGCGGTGGCCGCGCCGGCATCATCGAGACCACCTTCAAGGAAGAGTGCGAGACCGACCTGTTCGGCGAGCAGGTCGTGCTTTGCGGCGGCCTGGTCGAGCTGATCAAGGGCGGCTACGAGACCCTGGTCGAAGCCGGCTACGCGCCGGAGATGGCCTATTTCGAGTGCCTGCACGAAGTGAAGCTGATCGTCGACCTGATCTATGAAGGCGGCATCGCCAACATGAACTACTCGATCTCCAACACCGCCGAGTACGGCGAGTACGTCACGGGTCCCCGCATCGTCACCGCCGAGACCAAGGCCGAGATGAAGCGCGTTCTCGCCGACATCCAGGGCGGCAAGTTCGCCCGTGACTGGATGCTCGAGAACAAGGTCAACCAGACCTCGTTCAAGGCGACCCGTGCCAAGCTCGCTGCGCACCCGATCGAGGAGGTCGGCGCCAAGCTGCGCGACATGATGCCCTGGATCAAGAAGGGCGCGCTGGTCGACAAGTCGAAGAACTGACGGCTGCGCCGTCATTCCGGGGGGCGCGAAGCGCAACCCGGAATCTCGACCGACGACCTCTGGATTCCGGGCTCGCGCTAAGGCGCGCCCCGGAATGACAGGTGAAACACAAGCTTCGGTCGCCAAACCAAATCTTAAACCTTCGCGACTATATTCGAGCGAGATCGCAAACAGCGGTCTCGCTCCTTTCATCTCGCGCGAAGCATTGCTGCTTCATTCAAATTCTTCGCGAGCTGATGTGCCCTCTGAGCACGAAGAACTGACGCTTAAACCACATTCTTGAGCTCGCGTCGTTTTTCAGAGCTTTTTCAGAAGCGGCCGATCGCCAAAAGCCCAGCGTCTTCAGAGTCAAGGATTCGGCTCTTCATCTGCATTTTCAGGGCGCAATCCATCTCGTGTCGTGACGTTCACTTGTCGCTTCATCTTAAGAATCGACACCTGCAACCTCAGCTTGAGCGCTGGGCGGCATTGCGCACCAAGGCCTTCCTCCCCCATGATCGCGGGAATTCAACAGGGGGAAACGACCATGCGATCCGTCGTCGTCACCGGCGCGTCCACCGGCATCGGCTGGGCCATTGCCAAGTTTCTGATCGGGCGCGGCTACCGCGTCTTCGGCAGCGTCCGCAAGCAGTCCGATGCCGACCGGCTCAAGGGTGAGTTCGGCGCGAACTTCACGCCGCTGCTGTTCGACGTCACCGACGAGGCCGCCGTGCTGGCTGCGGCCCGCCAGGTCCGCGAGGCGCTGGGTGGCGAGACGCTGGCCGGCCTCGTCAACAACGCCGGTATCGCCGTGGCCGGCCCTGTGCTCGAATTGTCGGCAGACGACTTTCGCCGCCAGATGGACATCAACGTCATCGGCCCCATCATCGCGACGCAGGCCTTCGGGCCGCTGCTCGGCGCGGACCCGTCGCTGAAGGGGCCGAAAGGGCGGATCGTGATGATCAGCTCGGTTGCGGGCAAGAACGGCAACCCGCTGTCGGCGCCTTACTGCACCTCCAAGCACGCCATCGAGGGATTGTCGGAGAGCCTGCGCCGCGAGCTGATGCTGTTCGATATCGACGTCATCATCGTCGCGCCCGGCGCGGTGAAAACGCCGATCTGGAGCAAGGCCGAGCAGATCGATCTCTCCGTCTACCAGCACTCGCCCTATCTGCCGGCGCTGAACAAGGTCATGGCGTTCATGATGGACCTCGGCGCCAAGGGCCTGCCGGCCGAGCGCATTGCCGAGGTCGTGTTCGAGGCGCTGACCGCGGCAAGCCCCAAGGTGCGGTACCAGATCACACCCGACCCGCTGCGCCATCTGATCGGTGCATTGCTGCCGAAACGGACGGTCGATCGCATCATCGCCAAGCGGCTCGGATTCCTGCCGCAGGCCTGATTGGCGTTCAGCCTGCCGCGATGGTTCGCCCGCGCGGATGGGCGGCCATCGCGATCAGCCGCAGTGCCATCACGGCGAGCAGCGGAATGAGGAAGGCGGCATAGAGCGGCATCGCCGGCACGCGCTTGCCGAACGACACCATGAACTGGAGCCAGAGGTAATAGCCGCCGGCGAGGTGCAGCACGCGCCAGGCACGCGGCCCGATCAGCGCGGCGGTGCGGTCGAACGAGGTCGCGCTCATGGCGATGATGACGGCATAGCCGATGCCGCCGAAGATGTAGGAGGTGGGCGAGGTGGCCTCCGCGAAGCCGGCCGGATCCATGTTGGCGAAGGCGATGATCGCGACCGCGTGGATGGCGTGGGAGGCGGCAAAGCTCAAGCCGAGATAGCGGCGGTTGCGACGTTGCCAGCGCGTCCAGGCATTGGGCCGCAGCCGCGCCAGCGCCGCGGAACTGAAGGCGAGGCAGAACAGCAGCAGCGAGCTTCGGGCCGTGAAGCGGATCACCATCCGCACGCCCTCGACCTCGAATTGCCGCATCGAGGCAATCCACAGGCTGAGCGCGATCAGGCTCAGGGTGAGCGCGGCCAGCAGCCGCCAGCCTTCGAACCAGCCTTGACGTTGCGACACGGCGATCTCCTCCCTTATGTAATCATCGATTACATTTGATGGTGGCGAGATCGTCAATGATGTAATCGCTGCTTACATTCACGTTCGGGTGATGCTAGGACAACGCCATGCCTGCCCGACAGCCGTCCAAGCCGCGCGCCAGCCGCCAAACACCTGAAGCCCGGCCGTACCATCACGGCGACCTCCGCCGGGTGCTGATCGATGCTGCGCTGCAGCTGGCGTCCGAGGGCGCCGAGGTCTCCGTGCGCGAGGCCGCGCGCCGGGCCGCGGTATCGCCGGGGGCGCCGTTCCGGCACTTCCCGAACCGCGATGCCCTGATGGCGGCTGCGGCCGAGGAGGCGCAGCGGCGTTTTCGCTCCGAGATCGAGGTGGCGCTTGGCCAGGCACCGGCCACCGATCCGCTGGGCCGCTTCCGCGCCTTCGGCCTCGCCTATTTGCGCTGGGCGATGCGAAACCCTGCGCATTTTGAGATCATCTCCACGGGGCGTTATTTTGCCCATGGCAGCTCCCCTGAGCTGACCCGGGACAATGCCGAACTGATCGCCCTGACCGAGCAGATGCTGGCTGACGCGGCTGCGCAGGGCCTGCTGCGTTCGGCCGACCTCAAGCGCATCCAGATCGCCGGACGCGCCCTGGTCTATGGCTTTGCCCGGATGAATCTCGACGGCCACTTTCCGCGCTGGGGTGTCGACGAGGGCGAGATCGAGCGGATGGCGGAGGGGGTGATCGACTTGTTCATCGCGGGGATCGCGAAGTCCGCCTGACCCTCATGGTGAGGAGCGCGTAGCGCCGCCTGCGGACGATGCTTCGCATCGCCGCGAAACCGTGCAGGCCCGCCTGCTGATCCGGGCCTCGCCCTTCGAGACGCCTGCTTCGCAGGCTCCTCAGGGTGAGGGGAGAGACTGGCGCATGCGGCACGTCGCCGCCCACCAGGATTAAGCCAAAGTCGCGTCGCGCCGCGCGTTGCCTGTCCTTGACCGTTCCGTTACAGTTTTGTGACATGGTGCAGGCATCCGGCTGCGCCGGACGCCCTAGCCGCCGCCAGGCCGGCCAGACGGCTAGGTTTCATTGCGCCGGACCAGCTGTTGCGTGTCGTCGATGGCGTCCGCGCCCAATCCAGGTCCCTCTGCCACGACCGCCGTGCTGGCGAGCGTCGCCGCGCTCGGAATCTGGCGGCTGCTCGCGGTCGCCGCGCCGCACCTGGCAGCGCTCGCGCTGATGTACGAGACCGAGACCGATTTCGGCTCGCGCCTGTCGTTCGCGCTGGCCTGGGGCATTCTCAACTTCTTCTGGATTACGCTGCTGCGGCGGCCCGCGCTGTCGGGTGCGCTGTCGCTGACCATGGTCGTGGTGCTGGTGCTGCTGTCGCGGCTCAAGCACGACGTCGTGCAGATGACGGTCAACTTCATCGACCTGATGATGATCGACCGCGACACCGTCGCATTCCTGTTCACGATCTTCCCGAATCTGCGCTGGTCGGTGATTCTGGCCGGCCTCGTCACGCTGCCGCTGATGTATGCGCTGTGGTGGCTCGATCCGTTCCGCATCCGCCGCCTGCCGGCGCTGGCCTGCAAGCTGGCCTGTCTTGCTGCGCTCGTCGGCTATTCGCTGTATCATCCCGATGAGGCCTGGCGCGGCTATTACGACGACGGCTATCTCTCGAAATTCTTCCGCTCCGGCGTCACCGCGGTCTCCGACTTCGCGCAATACGGCTTCATGGAATCGGCCGCTTCGACCGACGAGCGGCTCAACATGCCGTTGGTCGATGCCTGTCATCCCGCCGGCCGCCGGCCGAACATCATCATGATCCATGATGAATCGAGTTTCGACATCCGCGCCGCGCAGGGCATCAAGTTGCCCCAGGGCTATGGCAATCACTTCAAGTCCTGGGACGGCAAGCAGCGCACCTTCCTCGCCGAGAGCAATGGCGGGCCGAGCTGGTTCACCGAATACAACGTGCTCGCCGGGCTTTCGTCGCGCTCGTTCGGCCGCTTCGCCTATTTCGTGACGCGCATCGCCTCGAACCGCGTCGAGCGCGGCCTGCCGCTGGCGCTGCGCCGCTGCGGCTACGATACGATGTCGCTCTATCCCGCCTATGGTGGCTTCATGGGCGCGCGCAGCTTCCAGATCACGACCGGCGTCGAACGCTTCCTCGATTCCAAGGATCTCGGCGCCAAGGATGTCGAGCCGGACTCTTTCTTCTACGACAAGGCGCTGCAGCTGATGGGCCAGCAGCCGCCGAACAAGCCGCTGTTCACCTTCATCTATCTCGGCGCCAATCATTTCCCCTGGGAGACGCGCTTCCGCCCCGATTTGATGCCGACCTGGCGCGCGCCGGGCAATGCGGCGTCGATCGACGAATATCTGCGTCGCCAGGCGATGAGCGCCGAGCAGTACAAGGCGTTCCTTGCGGGCCTGAAGAAGAGTTTCCCCGGCGAGCCCTTCCTGATCGTCCGCTATGGCGATCATCAGCCGGAATTCGCGCCGAACCTGCTCGAGCCGGGGCTCGACGAGGGCGCGATCGGCAAGAAGCTCGACGCCTACGACCCGCGCCTCTACGCGACCTATTACGCAATCGACGCCGTCAATTTCGAGCCGGTGAAAAGCGAGGCCGTGATGGACACGGTCGACGGCCCGTATCTGCCGCTGGTGATCCAGGAGGCCGCCGGTATCCCGCTCGACCCGTCCTTCGCCGAGCAGAAGCAGATCATGCTCCGCTGCAAGGGCATCTTCTACGGCTGCAAGGACGGCGCCGAGGCGCGGCGGCTGAACCGGTTGCTGATCAATGCCGGGATGATCCGCGGGCTGTAGTTTCCATCGCGGCCATTCATTCGCCACCGCATCCGTCGATATTTAGGCCCGGCGTCCTCGTCCGAACGAGGGACGCGATGAAGGATAATGCCGGGTAATGGGGCGCTCGACCAACCGCGAACCTTAAGGAGACGTCATTGCCAATTTCAGTGAAACAGATGCTGGAGGCCGCCAACGCGGCCGTGCCGAAGATCACGCCGGCCCAGGCCAAGGAGATGATCGGGAAGGGTGCGCTCGTGCTCGACGTGCGCGATGCACCGGAAATCGAGAAGAGCGGCAAGATCCCGGGTGCACTGAACATCTCCCGCGGCATGCTGGAGTTTCGGGCCGACCCGGACTCGCCCTATCACGACAAGGCCCTCGCCAGGGACAAGACAGTGATCCTCTATTGCGCCTCCGGCGGCCGCTCCGCGCTCGCCGGCAAGCTGCTTCAGGACATGGGCTATGGCCATGTCTACAACGTCGGCGGCTTCAAGGACTGGGTCGATGCCGGAGAGGCGACCGAGAAGGCCTAGCAAAAAGGGGCGGCGGCGCTGGGAGGCAAGCCTAGCGCCGGCCCACCTTCTCCCACAGCCACTTCGCCACCACCTCGGGTGACGAATTCGCGTCATTGCCGCTGGCGCGGAGGTTGGCCTCGCGCATCGTGGCGATGTCGATCTTGCCGAGCAGCGGCTTCAGCGCCGCCTGCAATTTTTCGTCACCAGCGCGCTTCGGTGCCAGCAGCAGGATGGCGTCATAGGGCGGAATTGCGTGTTTGGGGTCGTCGAGCGCCGTGAGGTCGTATTTCGCGATCAGGCCGTCGCTGGTGTAGCCGGCGATGACGTCGACCTCGCCGCTGGCGACCGCGGCATACATGAAGTCCGGCTGCATCTGGCGCTGGGCGCGGAACTGAAGGCCATAGGCCTTTTGCAGTGCCGCCCATTCCGGGCGTGAAAAGAACTCGTAATCGCCGGCAATCGACAGTGTCGGCGCATGCGCGGCGAGATCGGCGATGCTGCGGATGCCGAGCGCCTCGGCGCGCTTCTTCGGGATCACCAGCGCATAGGCGTTCTCGAACCCGAGCTCGCCGAGCAGGGTGATGTTGTCCCTGGCAAGCGCGGTCTTCAAATCGGCGAGCAACTCGGCACGCGGCTTGATGTCGGTCCGGTGCAACTGGTTGGCCCAGAGCGTACCGGAATAGTCGACGTAGAGATCGATGTCGCCCGCCTTCAGCGCCTCGAAGATCACGCTGGAGCCGAGGCCCGATCGCGCGGTGGCGGCAAGACCTGCCGCCTGGAGGCGATCCCTGAGCAGGGATGACAGCACATATTGCTCGGCAAAGGTCTTGGCGCCGACGACATAGCTCTGCGACGAGCGGCTCATCGTCGGCACCAGCGTGGCGGCGACCAGCGCCGCGATCCCGATGCCGCCGAGCGCGGTGCGCAGACGGCTGCGCCGGCGCAGGCCGCTCTCGATCAGGCCCAGCAGCTGATCGACGGCGAGCGCGAGCAGGGCCGAGGCAAGGCAGCCGAACAGCACGAACACCCAGTTCTGGGTCTGCAATCCCGCAAAGATGTAATTGCCGAGGCTGGTCTGGCCGATCGGGGTCGACAGTGTCGCGGTGCCGATCACCCAGACCGCGGCGGTGCGGATCCCCGCCATCATCACCGGGAGCGCCAGCGGCAGCTCGACCATCGTCAGCGACTGACGCGGCGTCATGCCGACCCCCTTCGCCGCCTCGATCAGCGCGGGATCGATGCCGTTGAGGCCGGTGATGCCGTTGCGCAGCACCGGCAGCATCGAATAGAGCGCGAGCGCCAGCATCGCCGGCAGGAAGCCGAACGCGGAGAACGAGACGCCGAACCAGGCGAGCGTGACCGAGGCGGCGGCGAGCAGCAGCGGATAGAACAGCGCGAGCAGCGCCAGCCCGGGCACGGTCTGGACGATGCTGGCAAGCGCGAGCAGGACGGCGCGCGGCGCCGGCCGGTTGCGCGTCAGGATCGCGAGCGGCAGGCTGATCGCGAGGCCAAGCGCGAGCGCGGCGAGGCTCACCCGCACATGATTGCCGAGATAGTCGGGCAGATGCGCCAGCGCCTCGCCCCAGCGCGGATCACTCAGGAAGCTCATGCCGCACCGCTCTGAGGCAGCAGCGTGTTCAGCCGCTCGACCTGGCGCCGTGGCGTGCGCAGCAGCTCCAGCACATAGGCATCGCTGCTCTTCGAGAGCTCTGCGGGCGTGCCCCGCGCCAGCAGCTTGCCGCCGCGCATCACCGCGATGCGGTCGGCGAGCAAAATCGCCTCCGTCATGTCGTGCGTGATCATCACGGTGGTCAGGCCGAGGCTCCGATGCAGCGACCGATATTCGTCGCCCAGTGCATCGCGGGTGAGGGGATCGAGCGCGCCGAACGGCTCGTCCATCAGGACGATGCGGGGCTTTGCCGCAAGCGCCCGCGCCACGCCGACACGCTGGCGCTGGCCGCCGGAGAGTGCCTCGGGCAGCCGGTCGCGATGCGCGGCCCGGTCGAGCTGCACCAGCTCGATCAGCTCGTCGACGCGCGCGGCGATCTCGGCTGCGGGCGTGCCCAGCAGTTTTGGCGTGATCCCGATATTGTCGGCGACGCTCAGATGCGGGAACAGTCCGCCGCTCTGGAAGACGTAGCCGATCCGCCGCCGTAGTGCGACCGAATCGATGTTCTGCACATCCTTGCCTTCCACCGTGATGGTGCCGCGATCCGCCTCGATCAGCCGGTTGGCGAGTCGCAGCAGCGTCGTCTTGCCTGAGCCCGAGCCGCCGACGATGGCCACGAACTCGCCCTCGGCGACGTCGAGCGACACGTCGTCGACGGCCCTAAGCGAGCCGAAGCTTTTGGTGACGTGGGCATAGCCAATCATCGGCCTGGACGGCATCGGGCGGGGGCTCGCTTCGCTGCCCCGCCCATGGAGGGAGGGGATGACAAGGCCCATGCGTAGCACGCTTGGCCGGTTGATTGAACTTGGCCGCGCGAGCGGCTAAGGCATCGGGCGAGGTTCGGAGGGAACACATGACAACGCCCACGGCAGTGGCGCTGGAAGATGCCAAGGTTGCGTTCCGGCTCGGGGACGGGCGGGTCTATACGGCGGTGGAGAAGGCCCATCTTTCGGTCGCGCAGGGCGAGTTCGTCGCCATCGTCGGCCCCACGGGGTGCGGGAAATCGACGCTGCTCAACGTCGCCGCAGGCCTGCTCAAGCCGGCCGCCGGCAGCGTCAAGATATTCGACCGGCCGCTCGCGGGGTTGAACCGGGATGCCGGCTATCTGTTCCAGGCCGATGCGCTGTTCCCCTGGAAGACGGCGCTCGACAATGTCGCCATCGGGCTCGAGATCAAGGGTACGCCGCGCGCCGAGGCGTTGCCGCAGGCGCAGAAATGGCTGACGTCGGTCGGCCTCGGCGCCTTCGCCGCCCGCTATCCGCACATGCTCTCCGGCGGCCAGCGCAAGCGCGTGGCGCTGGCACAGGTGCTGATCCGCGATCCGAAGATTCTCTTGATGGATGAGCCGTTCGGGCCGCTCGATGCGCAGACGCGCCAGGTGATGGGCAATCTGCTGCTCGACCTCTGGAACGCCGACCGCAAGGCCGTGCTGTTCGTCACCCATGATCTCGAAGAGGCGATCGCGCTCGCCGACCGCGTCGTGATCATGTCGGCGGGACCGTCCTCGCGCATCATCGGCGACTGGCGCGTCACGCTGCCCCGTCCGCGCGACATTTTCGAAGTGCGGCTCGACAAGGAATTTCACGCACTCCACCGCGAGATCTGGAGCGTGCTCAAGGACGAGGTGATGAAGGGCTACGCGCAATCCACCCAGCCGGCGGAGGCGGTCTGATGTCGCGCGTTACGCTGTTTGCGCTGCAAGTCCTGGTCGCCGTCGTCTGCCTCGCGATGTGGCAAGTCTTTTCGAGCGTGCCGGTATTCGGAAAAATCCTGCTGCCGCCGTTCTTCTTCTCCAATCCGGTCGACGTCTTCGCCCAGATCGTCAAATGGTTCTCGTCCGGCGTGATCTGGAAGCATCTCGGCATCACGCTGGCGGAATCGATCCTCGCCTTCGTGATCGGCTCGCTCGGTGGCGTGCTGATCGGCTTCTGGTTCGCGCGCCAGCCGCTCGTTGCCGCGGTGTTCGATCCCTACGTGAAGATGGTCAACGCGCTGCCACGCGTCGTGCTGGCGCCGATCTTCGCGCTGTGGCTCGGCCTCGGCATCTGGTCCAAGGTCGCGCTCGGCGTCACGCTGGTGTTCTTCATCGTGTTCTTCAACGTCTATCAAGGCGTGAAAGAAGTCAGCCGCACTGTGCTCGACAACGGCCGCATGCTCGGCATGAGCGAGCGGCAATTGATGCAGCACGTCTATTGGCCATCGGCGCTGTCCTGGATGTTCTCCTCGCTGCACACCTCGGTCGGCTTCGCCGTGGTCGGCGCGGTCGTCGGCGAATATCTGGGCTCGGCGGCGGGGCTCGGCTATCTCATCCAGCAGGCCGAGGGCGTGTTCGACGTCGCGGGCGTGTTCGCCGGTATGTTCGTTCTGTCGGCCTTCGTGATCCTGATCGATTTCGGCGTCACGCTGGTCGAGCGCCGCCTGCTGGTGTGGCGGCCGACCGCCTCGGAAGGGCGCGGCTGATCCGCCTCGTTTGTGCGCTGACATTTATGTGATTGGCCGGCCGGAATAGAACGCGCGCCCGCGCGTCAAACCCCCATGCAACCACCCGCATGGGAGTTTTCGATGCCCTCCTCACAGTTTCGCAGCGCCTTGGCAACGCTTGCAGGCAGATGTCGATGGCCCCGGCCCGGCCTCGGCACGGCTTTCCTTGCCGCGCGCCTCCTGATCGCATTCGCGGTGCCTCCGCTCGCGTTCGCGCATGAATCCCATCCGGCCGCCGCGCCGGCTGCGGTGAATGCGGAGGAGCGTGCGTTCCTGGAAGAAAACGAAGCCGCGATGACGAAGATGATGAACGATATGGCGGTCAAGCCGACCGGTGATGTCGATCGTGACTTCGTTGCGATGATGAACCCGCATCATCAGGGCGCGATCGACATGGCGGTGATCGAATTGCGCTACGGCAAGAACGAGCAGCTGCGGCGCATCGCCCAGGAAATCATCGTCGACCAGATGCAGGAGATCGCGGCCATGAAGCTCGCCATCGGCGAGCCGGCCGCGGACACCACGCCTGCTCCGACCCAGTCGCCATCCGTTCCCGTCGCAACCGGCCATCATCATCCGGGCATGCAGATGGACATGTCCAATGGAATGAAGAAGTAGGAGCCGCAGATGACCACGTTACGAAGCATGACGATGAAGAGCCTTTTCCTGGCAGCCACCATGCTCGCCACCGGCTCTGCCGCATGGGCAGGGCAGGCGCCGGGTGCGCTGTCCGCGCCCGATATTCAGGTCAGCCACCACGACCGCGTCTACGCCGCCGAACAGTTCTCGAATACGGTTTCGGTCACCGACCCCGTCGACAACAAGCTGCTTGGCGTGATCCGGCTGGGCGATCCGCAGCCCGGCAATTTTAGTCCGCTGTACAAGGGGCAGGTGCTCGTGCACGGCATGGGCTTCTCGCCCGACCACAAGACGCTCGCCGTGGTGTCGATCGGCTCGAATTCGGTGACGTTCATCGACACCGCGACCAACGCGGTCAAGCACACCACTTATGTCGGACGATCGCCGCACGAGGCGTTCTTCACGCCTGACGGCAGGGAGGTCTGGGTCACCGTTCGCGGCGAGAACTACATCTCCGTCATCGACCCCGTCAGCTTTAAGGAGAAGACCCGCATCACGACCCCGAACGGGCCGGGCATGCAGATTTTCTCACCCGACGGCAAATACGGTTACATCTGTTCGTCGTTCAATCCCGAGACCGATGTCGTCGCGGTGGCCGAGCACAAGATCATCGCCAAGGTGAAGCAGGAAAGCCCGTTCTGCCCGAACATCGCGGCGACGCCGGATGGAAGCCAGGTCTGGTTCACGCTGAAGGATGTCGGCCGCACCCAGGTGTTCAACGCGAAGCCGCCGTTTAACGCAATCAAGACGATCGACACCGGCCCGATCACCAATCACGTCAACTTCGCGCATACCGCCAAGGGCACGTTCGCCTATGTCACCATCGGTGGACTGAACGAAATCAAGGTGTTCCGCACCGACGACTTCTCGCTCGTCGCAACGATCCCGGTCGGCAGCCTGCCGCACGGTGTGTGGCCGTCTGGCGACGGCACCCGCATCTATGTGGGGCTGGAGAATGCCGATGCGCTTGCGGCCATCGACACGGCGACCAACACGGTGGTCGGGAACGTTCCGATCGGCCAGGCGCCGCAGGCAATCGCCTATGTTCCAAATGCTGCGCCCAATCCCGATGACCGCCAGAACCTTCAGGCGCTAGGCGTTGCCGGCCAAGTGGCCCATCTGTCGCTCGCATCGAAGGTTGGCGCAAAGGACGGCAAGGCCCCGACCAGCGTGTCGCTGTTCGATCAGGGTCTGATTCAGATCCTGCAGGCATCGGTCACGGGACTTCAGCCCAAGCAGAAATATGTGCTTGCCCTGGCGGAGCATGGCGACGGCAGCGGCCCGCTGCAGCCGCTGGCGGCGTTCATGACCAATCCAGCCGGATCTGCTATCGTCAACGCGGCCGGCCCGATCCGACAGATCGTCGACCAGTCCGCCGTAGCCGCAAAGCGTTATCTGGTGATTGCGGCCGGCGATGCGGCCGC
This sequence comes from Bradyrhizobium sp., assembly GCF_035935975.1. Lineage (GTDB taxonomy): Bacteria > Pseudomonadota > Alphaproteobacteria > Rhizobiales > Xanthobacteraceae > Bradyrhizobium. The sequence continues at coordinate 233,287 of NZ_DASYWN010000057.1, read as the reverse complement.
GCCCGGCGAGGCCGTCCAGATCGAGGCGCAATGACCGAGGTCAGGGCAGCAATGAAGATGTGACGGAGCGCGTCATGAAGGACATGCTGGTTCAGGTCGAGCCGCTGATCCCCGCGCTTCGTCGCTATGCGCGTGCGCTGGTGCGCGATCGCGCGGCGGCTGACGATCTGGTCCAGGATTGCCTGGAGCGTGCCGTCAGCCGCTGGCATCAGCGGCGCGACGGCAGCGTGCGCGCCTGGCTGTTCACGATTCTCCACAATCTGGCGGTCAGTCAATTTCGTCAGGCTGCAACGCGGGGAAGGCATATGCCGATTGATGACGCAGGCGAACGCGAGCTCGTCAGTGCGGCCGCACAGGAGCACAGGCTGGCCTATCAGGACGTCCTGAACAAGCTCGCAAGGCTGCCGGAAGAGCAGCGCGCCGTGCTATTGCTTGTTGCAGTCGAGGATTTTTCCTACGCCGAGGCGGCGAAAATGCTGGATGTCCCGGTCGGTACGGTGATGTCGCGTCTGTCACGCGCGCGGGAAAGGCTGCAGCAGGAGATGGAGGCGGCTGCGCCGGGGAATGTCGTGACCTTGCGGAGCATGAAATGAGCCTACGGCCGATCACGGAAGATGATCTCCACGCCTATGTCGACGAGGCGCTCGAGCCCGAGCGGCGTGTCGAGGTTGCTTCCTATCTGGACGATCATCCTGAGGTCGCCGGACGTGTCGCGACGTTCGCCACCCAGCGCGAGCAGTTGCGAGGTGCGCTGGCCTCGATCGCCGATGAACCATTGCCGTCCGAGCTGAACCTGTCGCACATCATTGAGCGCCGGAGGCGGCGCCCGTTGCGCGCATGGGGAGCAATCGCGGCCCTGTTGCTGCTGGGCATCGGCGGGCTCGGCGGATGGACCTTGCGCAGCCTGCAGCAGGATGGCTCGAGCGGACTGTCCGCGTTGGCGCAGGAGGCCGCCTATTCCTATGGCGTCTATGCACCGGACCGCGTGCGGCCGGTCGAGATTCGGGCTTCCGACAGTGCCGAGCTGACGCAATGGGTGTCCAATCGGCTGAAGCAGCCGGTCAAGGTGCCTGATCTCTCGATGTCCGGCTATCGGCTGATGGGTGGGCGCCTGGTTGCGACGTCGCATGGGCCGGCCGCGATGTTCATGTATGACGACGATCTTGGCGATCGCCTCGTCGTGCTGACACGCCCGATGAACAGCGGCAGTCGGGATGCGCCGATGATGCCGCATGCGTCTGGCGACGTCGCGGGCTTCGCATGGGCGGATGGCGGCATGGGCTATACGCTCGTCGGCCAGCTTCCGGGGGACACCCTGAAGCCGATCGCGAACGAGATCCGGAAGCAGGCGCGCCCGATCTAGCCTGGAAGACACGACAGGGGCCCGCACACTGGCGCGAGCCCCGTTGCCTGATCGTCAGATCTCAATCCAGCAGCTTGGTGTCGTCAGGTGCCTGTGGCGGCGTCTTGATCGCGATCGCCTTGACCTGGCCGCTGATCGGCTTGGTGCCGCCATGCGGCGTGCCCTTCGGGATGATCACGAGATCGCCGGGCTTCACCGTGACCTCCTTGTCGCCGAGCCAGATCGTCCCGGTTCCGTCCAGGATGTACTGGATCTCGTTGGTGTTGGGGTGCATGTGCTTGGGCACATTGCCGACCTGGATCGAGATGGTGGCGCCGTCGGCGCTGGCGAACATTTTCGAGCGGTAGCCGACATTGTTGGCGGCCCCGAGCGCATCGCCCTCCATCTCGCCGGTATGGATGATCTGCGCGGTGATGTTCTCGGCGGCCAGCGCCGGCCGAAGCAGCTGGTTCGCGCCGCATCCGGCGGCAAAGGCGGCGGCGATCGACAGTCCGGCAACAAGGCGATTCATGGATGATCCTCCCCATCAAGAATTGTTGTTGTGGGCGCATGCTATTTCGTCGATAGGCCAATGGCTAGTCGCACTTAAGCGGTGCTTCTCAAGCTGGTCCCGCTGCTCTATGGTGCCGCCAGCCGAACGGAGGAAACCAATGAAGAACACGATTGCCAGGCTCGCCGGCGCACTGCTCGCGCTGACGCTCACCACCGGTCTTGCCGCGGCCCAAAGCAAGGTGACCGTCGCGATCGGTGGCGGCGCCTGCCTGTGCTATCTGCCGACGGTGCTGGCCAAGCAGCTCGGCGAATACGAGAAGGCCGGCCTCAATGTCGAGCTGGTCGACCTCAAGGGCGGCTCGGACGCGCTCAAGGCCGTGCTCGGGGGCAGCGCCGACGTCGTCTCCGGATATTTCGACCATTGCGTCAACCTCGCCGCCAAGAAGCAGGAGCTTCAAGCCTTCGTGGTCTATGACCGCTATCCCGGCCTCGTGCTGGTGGTCGCGCCCTCGCGTACCAATGACATCAAGTCGGTCAAGGATCTCTCCGGCAAGAAGGTCGGCGTCAGCGCGCCCGGCTCCTCCACCGACTTCTTCCTGAAATATCTGCTGAAAAAGAACGGGCTCGATCCCGCGGGCACCGCCGTGATCGGCGTCGGCCTCGGCGCGACGGCGGTCGCCGCGATGGAGCAGGGGCAGCTCGACGCGGCCGTGATGCTCGATCCATCCGTGACCGTGCTCCAGGGCAGCCACAAGGATCTGCGCATCCTCTCTGACACCCGCACCCAGAAGGACACGCTCGAGACGTTCGGCGGCGAATATCCGGGCGGGGCGCTGTATTCGACCGTGGCCTGGATCAACGGCCACGAGAAGGAGACGCAGGCGCTCACCAACGCGATGCTCGCGACGATCGCCTGGATCCACTCGCATTCGCCCGAGGAAATCATGGCGAAGATGCCGGAGGAGATGGTCGGCAAGAACAAGGACCTCTATCTCGCCGCGCTGAAGAACACGATCCCGATGTTCTCCGAGACCGGCAAGATGGACCCGAAGGGCGCGGACGCCGTGCTCGCGGTGTTCAGCGTCGGCTCGCCCGAGGTCGCCAACGCCAAGATCGACGTCAGCAAGACCTTTACCAACAAGTTCGTCGATCAGGCCAAGAAGACCACCGGAAGCGCCAAATAACTGACGCGAACGCGTTGTAATCAGGCGTCATGACGTCACTCACCATCCATCGCGTCACGACGCTTGATCTTGCCGTGCGGCCGGCCGTCTGGCCGTTCGCGGAGGAGCGCCGCGACGAGATCGCGGCGCATTTTGCCCAGCAGCAGCGCGAGCGGCCGAAGATCTGGAACGGCCGCGTCCTGCTTGGGCGCGATGCCGTGTTCACGGACGGCCATCTCTCCGCGACCTATTTCGAGACCGATTTCGCCAGCTTCCTCGCCTGGCGCGACTGGGGCTATCCCGACAAGGCCGTGTTCAACGGTTTTGGCATGGGCGCGCTGCGCGCCTCCGATGGCGCGTTCATCATGGGCGAGATGGCGCATCACACCTCCAATGGCGGCCGCATCTATTTCCCGTCCGGCACGCCCGATCTCGACGACGTCAGGGACGGGATGCTCGACATTCCCGGCAGCGTCGTCCGCGAGCTCGCCGAGGAGACCGGCCTGTCCGCGGCCGACTGCCGGGCCGAGCCGGACTGGCACTGCGTCTTCACCGGTCCGTCGCTTGCAATGATACGGGTCCTCAACCTGGATGTGCCGGGCGACGTCGCCCGTGCCCGCATCGAAGCCAATCTCGCGCGCGAGGCCGAGCCCGAATTGTCGGCCATCCATCTCGTGCGCGGGATCGATGATCTCAAGCCGTCCATGCCGCGATTTGTCACGGCCTTCGTCGAGCAGCAGTTCGCCTCGCGCTGATGCCGAGGCTTGACATCGCTGCGCGCAGCCCATGTGATGGGCAAAAAGTAAACCAAAAAGAATGCAATGCACAATCGTCCAGGGAGGTTTAGATGCGCCTGCGCATGGCTGCCCGCTTGGTACGTGGGCTGTTGGTCGCGATAGCAGCGACGGGCTTGGCGGTGTCCGCCCAGGCTCAGGAGAAGAAGATCAAGATCGGCGTCGTCTTTGATTTGACCGGGCCTCTCGCGGGTGGTGGATCTGAGCTCGGCTATATCGGCGCAAAGATCGTCCTCGACCATTTCGCCAAGACCGGCGTCGAGGGCTACAAGATCGAGGCGGTCTATGCCGATGCGCAAAGCAAGCCCGACATTGCCATCAACGAATCCGTCCGCCTGCTCGAGCAGGAGAAGGTCGACATGGTGCTCGGCTTCTTCTCCTCGGCGCAGTGCGTGCCGGTGGCTGCGCGCGTCGAGCAGCTCAAGAAGTTCATGTGGATGACGACCTGCATCTCGTCGGCCGTGTTCAACGACAAGGGCTACAAATACGTCTTCCGCCCGCAGGCGAGCGGCGACCAGTTCGGCATGATGACGATGGATTTCATCGCGCAGAATGCCAAGGCAAAGTTCGGCAAGGAGCCGAGCGAGCTGCGCGTCGCCATCATCCACGAGGACGGCGCCTATGGCGTCGACGTCTCCAAGGGCAACGAAGCCGGCGCGAAGAAGGCGGGCTTCAACGTCGTGATGAAGGAGGGCTATTCGGCGACCGCGCCCGATCTCTCCGCGCTCGTGACCAAGCTGAAGCGCGCCAAGCCCGACGTCATTTTCCACACCGGCTACAACCCCGACATTACGCTGCTGCTGCGGCAGGCCCGTGAGCAGGGGCTGAAGTTCGGCGCGCTGATGGGCCATGGCGCGGGCTACGGCGTCTATGAAAAGCTCAAGGAGGGCATGGGCGCGGACGCCACCTACATCTTCAACACCGATCCGATTTCGATCTGGCTTGCCAACCAGAAGACGATGGATCCAAAGCTCCCGGCCGTGATCAAGATGGTCGGTGAGGAGTTCGACAGGATCAGGCCCGGCGTCGCCATCCGTTCGGCCCATGTCGGCATCGGTGCGTCCAACACCTATGTGTTCATGAGCGACGTGCTGCCCCGTGCGATCAAGAAGTACGGCGGGGTCGATCCCGATGCGCTGCGCAAGGCCGCGCTCGACACCGACATCCCCGAGGGTGGCACCATGCTCGGCTTCGGCGTCAAGTTCTACGGCGAGGGCACGCCGATGGCGGGGCAGAACGAGCGCTCGTTCCCGGTCGTGATCCAGTACATCGACGACAAGTCCCATGTGGTGTGGCCCAAGAGCCAGGCGCAGCGCGAAGCCGTGCTGCCGCTGCCGAAGGGCACCACCTACAGCAACCAGTAGCGCAATACTTGTAACAAGGAGAGCGGGGCGGTGCTGGAAGTCAGCGGGCTGGTGAAGCGGTTTGGCGGCTTCACCGCCGTGAACAATGTGTCGTTTCGCGTCGATCAGGGCGAGATCCTCGGCCTGATCGGCCCCAACGGCTCGGGCAAGAGCACGATCTTCAACATGCTCTCCGGCACGCTGGCGCCGACCTCCGGCTCGATCCTGTTTGGCGGGCACGAGATCGCGGGCCTTGCGCCGCACCGGATCATCAACCGCGGCATCGGCCGCACCTTCCAGATCCCGCGCCCCTTCCGTCGCCTGACCATTTTCGAGAACGTCGCGCTCGCGGGCTTCTACGGCCAGGGCCGGCACAGCCGCATCAAGGCCGAGGAGGCGGCCGAGCGATCGCTGGCCATGGTGGGACTTCCGACCGATCGCCATGCCAGCGTCGATGGCCTCGGCGCTGCGGGGCTGAAAAAGCTCGAGCTCGCCAAGGCACTCGCCACCGCGCCAAAATTGCTGCTTGCCGACGAAAGCCTCGGCGGCCTCGACGAGGCCGAGATGGACCAGGCGGCGGACATGCTCCGCAACATCCGCGACGAGCTCGGCATCACCATCATCTGGGTCGAGCACATCATGGGTGTGCTGATGCGCGTCGTCGACCGCGTCATGGTGCTCGATCACGGCGAGAAGATCTCGGAAGGGCTGCCGAGTGCGGTTGCGGGCGATCCGCGCGTCATCGAGGTCTATCTCGGCACCGATGCCGAGACCACGCAGGCCGCGGCAGCTGAAGCGCGCCGCCGCGCGGGAGGGCCGTGATGCTGGAGCTCCGCGGCGTCAATGCCGGCTACGGCACCTTCCAGGCACTGTTCGACGTCAATCTCGACGTGAAGGCGGGCGAGGCCGTCGGCGTCATCGGCCCGAACGGCGCCGGCAAGACCACCTTGATGCGCGTCATCTCCGGCCTGATCCGTCCCTCGCGCGGGGCGATCAAGATGGAGACCGTCGACGTCGTCGCGACCCCGCCGCACAAGATCGTCAGCCTCGGCATTGCGCATGTGCCGGAGAACCGGCGGCTGTTTCCGCAGCTCACGGTCGACGACAATCTCAAGATGGGCGCCTTCATGAAGGAGGCGCGCGATCACTATGCCGAGCGGCTGGAGGTCGTGTTCGACCTGTTTCCGCGCCTGAAGGAACGCCGTCACCAGATGGCCGGCACCATGTCCGGCGGTGAGCAGCAGATGTGCGCGATCGGCCGGGCGCTGATGTCCAATCCAAAGCTGCTGCTGCTCGACGAGCCCTCGGCGGGACTGGCGCCGGTCGTGGTGCAGCAGGTGTTCGAGCTGGTGAAGCGGATCCGCGCCAGCGGGCTGACGGTGCTGATCGTCGAGCAGAACGTGCAGCAGGTGCTGAAGGTGGTCGACCGCGCCTATCTGATCGAGGCCGGCAGCATCCGCGCGTCGGGCACCTCGGCCGAGATGCTGGCGAGCGACACCGTCAAGGAAGCATATCTGGGGGTGTGAGGTTCATGCAGGCGTTCCTGGACATATTCGACATCTATCTGCTGGAGGCTGTCATCAATGGCATCCTGCTCGGCGGTGTGCTGGCGCTGCTCGCGCTCGGGCTCAACCTGATCTTCGGCGTCATCGACGTGACCTGGATCTGCTACGCCGAGCTGGTGATGATCGGCATGTACGCCATGTATTTCATGGTGCAGTATTACGGCGTCAGCTACTTCGTTGCCGCGCCGCTGACGATCCTGCTGGTCGCGGTGCTCGGCGCGGCGCTGCATTACCTCGTGATCGCGCCGCTGCTCACGGCGCCGCCGATCAACCAGCTGCTGGCAACCGGCGGCGTGCTGTTCGTGCTGCAGAGCTTCGCCACCGTCGCCTTCGGCATCGACTTTCGCAATCTCGGCATCCGCCTGCCCGTGCTCGCCTTCGGCGACATGAACTTCAGCTACGCCCGGCTGCTTTCGTTTCTGGCCGCGCTGGTCGGCATGGTCGCGGTCTATCTGTTCATGACGCGGACCTTCACCGGCACCGCGATCCGCGCGATCTCGCAGGACCGGCAGATCATGGCGTTGATGGGCGTCGACACCAAGCGGATCTATCTCATCACCTCCGCGCTCGGCGGCGCGCTGGCCGGGCTCGCCGCGTGCCTGCTGGTGCTGCAATATGACGTGCATCCCTTCGTCGGCCTGTCCTTCGGGCCGATCACCTTCCTGATCTGCGTGCTCGGGGGGCTCGGCAATTTCATCGGCGGCTTCATTGCCGCCTTCGTGTTCGCCGAGATCATCTCGCTCGGCGGCCTGTTCTCCGACCTCGAATGGGGCTACGTGCTCGCCTTCGCCTTCTTCATCGTCATGATGTTCATCCGGCCCGCGGGCCTGCTTGCGAGGCGCCGATGACGGGGCAGGGGCGGCTTGCAGCTTGGGGGATCGGACTGGCGGCGCTGGTCGCGCTGCCCTTCCTTTATCGCGATCCCTATCATCTCCACATCCTGGTGCTGATCCTGATCTGGTCGTTCGCCTATACGTCGTGGTCGATGATGGGGCGGTTCGGTCTCGTCTCGCTCGGCCATGGCGGCTTCATGGGTATTGGCGCCTATGTCACGGCGCTGCTCTGGAATCATCTGGGACTATCGCCCTGGGTGGGCATCCCCATCAGCATGGTCGCGGCCGGCGCGCTGGCGCTGATCGTCGGTTATCCCTGCTTCCGATTCCGCATCACCGGGCACTATTTCGTGCTGGTGACGCTGGCGCTGTCGGGCATCGTGCTCCAGGTCATCACCGCAACGCGCGACTATACCGGCGGCTCGCTCGGCTACACGCCGAACCGGGCCACAGGCAACAAGCTGCTGGCGCTGCAATTCGACGACAAGACGACCTGGTACCTGATCGCGCTCGCGGTCTGGCTGTTCGGCATCGTGGTCTGGCACTGGATCGACCGCAGCATGGCCCGCTATGCGCTGGAGGCGATCTCCGAGGACGAGGACGCGGCGGCGGCCGCCGGCGTGGACGTCACCGCGGAGAAGCTGAAGATCACGCTGCTCAGCGCGCTGATGACGGCGCTGGCGGGCGCCATCTATTGCCAGTACCAGATGTTCATCACGCCCGACACCGTCAGCGGCATCGCGGTGTCGCTCCAGATGGTGTTCGCGGCCATCGTCGGGGGCCTGTTCGTCTCGCTCGGCCCGACCGTGGGCGCCATCATCACCATCCTGCTGGCGGAGACCTTGCGCATCGGCTTCGGCACCAAGGCGGTCGGCTGGGACAACCTCGTCTACGGCGTGCTGCTCGTGCTTTTCATCATATTCCTTCCCAAGGGCATCCTTGGTAGCTTGCTCGACCGACTGAAGCCGCAACGCAAGGTGCCCCGCGCTCATGAGCAAGAAGCCGTCCAAATCGCTCGCCCAGGAACTTGACCGCTACATCACGCCGTTCCGCTACGATGGTTCGGGCAAGTTCCACCTGAAGAATTACAAGACCGACGAGAAGGACGATCTGGACAAGGACACAGCGCAGGAGATCCTCGACGCCAACAAGAAGCGGCTGGTCGCGTTCCAGGAAAAGCTCTACGCCCAGGACCGCTGGTCGTTGCTGATCGTGTTCCAGGCCATGGACGCGGCCGGCAAGGATTCTGCGATCAAGGCGATCTTCGAGGGAATCAATCCGCAAGGCTGCGAGGTCCACGCCTTCAAGGCGCCGAGCAGCGAGGAGCTCGATCACGACTTCCTCTGGCGCCACGCCATCGCGCTGCCCGAGCGCGGCCATATCGGTATCTTCAACCGCTCCCACTACGAGGAATGCCTGGTCACACGCGTGCACCCGGAGATCCTCGCCAAGGAGAAGCTGCCGCCGAAGCTCGTCACCAAGAACATCTGGAAGGAGCGGTTCGAGGACATCTCGGCCTTCGAGCGCTATCTTTGCCGCAACGGCACCGTGGTCCTGAAGTTCTTTCTCAACGTGTCCAGGGAAGAGCAGCGCCAGCGATTCCTCGACCGGCTGGAGGACCCGGCCAAGCAGTGGAAGTTCTCGATGGACGACATCAAGGAGCGCGCCTTGTGGCCGCGCTACCAGGCGGTCTATCAGGACATCGTCCGCCACACCGCAACGTCCCATGCGCCGTGGTACGTCGTTCCCGCCGACCACAAATGGTTCGCCCGCGTCGTGATCGGCTCGGTGATCAATGCCGCGCTCGAAAAGCTCGACCTGCGCTTCCCCCGCGCCGACAAGGCGTCGCTGGCGGAGTTCGAGGCAGTGCGCAAGGCGCTCGAGCGGGAAGGGAAGGGGAAGCGGTGAGTGCCGCGATCCCCGCTCTCGTAGGGTTGGCAAAGCGCAAGCGTGCCCACCAATGTTCGATTGGATAGAGGTGGTGGGCACGGCGCTGACGCGCCTTTGCCCACTCTACGCTCCTAAGCTAGCCGCGCGTCAGTACCCCCGGCCCCACCAGTAGCAGAAGCGCTCGACATTGGCGGGAAGGCTGGCCTCGTAATTCGCCCACTTCTCGTATTTCGGCAGCTTCACTTCCTTCATCGCGGTGTCGAAGCATTTGCCGGCGTCCGCCGCCTTCTTTACCTCGGCGGACAGATCCTCCATGTAGGCGATGTCGGCCTCGACGTCCTTCTTGGTGCCGAAGCGGCCGCCGGCATAGGGATGGCCGGGGATCATCCGCTCCCAGTCGAGCGAGGCCAGCTTCTTCAGCGAGGCGATATATTCCAGCGGCGAGGCGTTGTCGGGGATGTTGCGGAACTGGACGGATTCGATCGGCGCGAAGTCGACGACGAAGACGATCTTCTCCTTCGGCAGCCGCATCACCAGCGAATTGTCGGAATGGTTGCGGCCGACATAGTCGAGCTCGAGCGTGGTGCCGCCGAGCTTGATGATCTTCTGGTCGCCGACCACCTGGTCCGGCATCACGACGTCGGCGAGCAGCGAATTCTGCTTCTTCAGCTCGAGCAGGCGCTCCCTGGTCCGCTTGTGCGCGACGAAGGTGGCGCCGAGATCCTTGAAGGGCTGGCCGCCCGCGATGTGGTCGTAATGGTGATGGCTGTAGATGACGTATTTGATCGGCTTGTCGGTGACCGCCTTGATCGCGTCGATATACGGCTTTGCGGGACGCAGATAAGAGATCGGGTCGGTCGCGATCACGCCCTGCGGCGTCACCACGAACATGGACTGATGGCCGCCATAGCGGAAGATGTAGACGTTGTCGGTGCCATCGACCTTGCGGGTCGAGGTCTGCGGCGGGTTTTGCGCGAACGCTGACCCGGTCACGAGAGCAGCGAGAACGGCGATGCAGAATGATGCTTTCATCTCTGGCTTTCTGGAAAAATGATAAGGGCGGAAGAGGCGAAGTATTCTCTTCGACACAAACGCTGCGTCGAGGGATTTATTCCGCTGTTTCACGGCCAATCTGTCGCGGCAAAGCATGGAACACGTCCGCAAAAGTGATCCGAAAGCAATTGATCCCGCTTGACAGTTTTATGTCACGGGAGGAGCATCGTGATGGTCGCGAATACGCGACGCGTAACGTCCACCTTCTGAGCAAGGGGAGGTCTATGACGCCACCTCCGCAAATCCAGCCGCGTTAAGTGCGATGGAGCTCGTTCGGACTATCGCATAGCGGCGGAAACCGCGAACGGCACGCCGGGGACTGGTTAGAGGGCTGCATCAGTGAGGCAAAGCCCCTACCTACCCGGCGCTGTGCGTTTTGGGAGGAGCGCGCTACGCCTTCTTCTGCACGCCGAAGAGATCACCGAGCCATTGATAGTAGACCGGCTGCTTGTCATGCAGCGTGACGCGGTTGATCGGCGGACGGTCGACATTGCCCCAGAGATAGAGGCTTCCTGGACTGCACCCCTTAGGTGAGACACGATAATTTCAGTGACAGTGGGGTTGTCACGATGCGTTACCGCGCTTTGTTTTGCGCGAACGCAGTTTCGAACTCAAGAGGCGACTGGTATCCGAGCGCCGAATGCAGGCGCTCTTTACTGTAAACCTCCGCGATGAAGCTGTTGATGTGGCGCGGGCGTCGACCAGGTCGGCGAAGGCTTTGCCGTTGATCTGCTCAGCCTTGAGCGTTTTCATGAAGCTTTCAGCCTTGGCGTTGTCGAAGGGATTGCCCGGCCTGCTCATGCTGATGGTGATGTCGCGCGCGGTGCAGTATCTGAAGGGAAAGAGTTCCCATAAGCTTCTGACGGAGTACCAGTCATTGAGGAAGCGCTACTGGGGTCAGCATCTGTGATCGCGGGGACATTGGGTGGCAACCGGTCGAAATGTTACCGATGAAGTCTGGAAGAAGTACATCGAAGATCAAAAGCCGGAAGAGCCGGACGACAATTTCAAGGTTGTTTGTGCAAATCGACCCGAAGGGTCGATCAATTCGGCTTCCAGCCGAGCGGTTCGCTCAGCGTATGGATTCTTGTCGTGCGGCCTCCGCGCGAGCGGCTGATTGCAGTTCACTCCTCGAAGGTCAAGGGATTGTTGATCTCGGCGCCGGTGAACGAGGCCGCCATCGGCCGGCGTACGCCGGGCAGCACCGCGACATCGTACAACTCCGTCACCGCGCCCTCGATGCGGATCCATTGCACGATGTCGCCGGAGGCGAGGTTCACGACCTGGACGCCGCACCAGCCGTCGGCATCGCGCTTCTTCATTTCGTCATCGAGCGCCAGCCCGGAAAATGATCCGTCGCGCGACAGCGACAGGCCGACCACGGCGTGGCCATTGTGGAACGCCAGCCCGCGCAGGAAGCCCGGGCAGAACGCGCGCGGCGCGAAGCTACCGCTGGCGAGATCGACGGTGCCGAGCTGTCCGGTGCCGGAGTTCAGCACCCAGAGCTGGTCACCGTGCCAGCGCGGCGAGTGCGGCATCGAGAGTTTCTCGGTGACGACCGCGCCGCTCGCCACGTCGATCACGATGCCGCCTTCGGCCCGCCGCGCCCGCCAGCCATTGACGACGTCGCTGCGGCTGGTCGCGGTGACGAAGGCCGCCTCGCCGTCCCTGACCGCAAGGCCATTGAGATGGCAGCGATCCTCGGCCGCCAGTTTCGAGATGAAGGACGGCTTCCAAAACACCCGGAAGGCGTGCACCGGGGATAGCAGCGACAGGCATGAATAGAGCGTATTGACGAACACGATGCGGCCGTCGCCGAGCACGCTGACATCGTGAATGTCGAGTTCGCCCGTGGTGTGCGCGACGCGCGGCACATAATAGCGGTCGGCGCCATCAGCCGTCTGGTCGGCCGCCAGGACGTTTTCGAAACGCCAGACCTGGAACGGTGTCGCCAACACCAGGCGCTGCGGATCGGCCCACACGCCCATGGCGCGGCCGGTGCCGACCTCGTGAATGGCAAGCCCTCCGGCCCCATCGACGCCCACGAGATAGAGCCGGCCGGTCTGATAGGAGGTGAAGACGAGGCTGACCTGATTGGCCTGGAGCCAGCCCGCCATGCCACGCGAACAGGTGATGTGCGCGGCCGTCAGTTGCGGCAGCGTGGCGGCTGATGATGTGGGGCTGGGCGCAGCGTCGCTCAATGATTCAGGTCCTTGATTCTCGGGAACGCGCCGTTCGTTGCAGCAACATCAGGCGGCGTCTCGCTCAAGCAAGTCTTGTTCCGGCAAGTCTCGCTATGCGGCATCTCTTGCTGCGAAGCAAGTCTCGCGATCGGACTCGTCCTGCTGTGTGGCACGGTCTGGAAGCGCGATTCATCTGACCATTTCCGGGTGTCGGACGATCGCGTCGGTGATCGGGCATCGAGGCGCGGCAACGTCCCCGCAGCCCTTTCCAAAGGCAGCCCGCCTTGATACATACGCCCCGCACCCGACGGGCTTTGCCCCGGTTGCCTTCCAAGCAAGCCTTTGGGACGGACGAAGCAAGCCACGCGAACAGCGTCGGCCCTCCATCCACCGTCCCCGGCATTCTGGCCAAGGCAAAGCAACGGTTTAACGCGGGGTGGAGCAGCCCGGTAGCTCGTCAGGCTCATAACCTGAAGGTCATAGGTTCAAATCCTATCCCCGCAACCAAATTCGGAATGACCGGTTCGATACGAAAATGGCCCGCATCATGCGGGCCGTTTTTGTTTGTGGGGTATGGTCGCTGAACCGTCTGGACTTCTGGTCGCCAGTGAATTGAGTGCACTGCTTCTTTATGCTTGCGACAGGGCCATCGACCAGAATATTAGCCTTTGGTCGACATTTGCTTGATTGCTGTAGTGGGGCTTGGAAGTTGGAGAAGGCAAGCGGTGTCCGTTTCGGGGACATGGTCCTCGACGAAACATGCCTCTTCGCGCACCGCAACGGGCGGAAGATTCAATTCACCAGAAACGAGCGCGCGCTGCTGCTGGCTCTGACGCGCAACCCTCGTCGCCTGATGCCCCGCGACCGTCTGCTCGACGAGATCGCGTCGGAATCCAACGTATCCGACCGCAACATCGATTTTCTGGTCAACAGGTTGCGGGCCAAGCTCGGCGATAGCGCCAAATCGCCGAATTTTATCGCCACACAATATGGCGAGGGTTACGTCTGGATCGCCGTTCCATCTTCGGTAGCGCCAATAGACGCTCTCCTGGTCATCGCACCGGCTTTCGGGCTGCCCGGATCTCCCTTCAGCCGGCAGGCGTCTTCGCTCATCGATCAGCTACGCGAGATGATTGCTGAGGGTGTTGGCGATGGCCACAACGTCATCGTTGCCGAGGACTGGACCCCCACCGACAGGCTGCGTTATTTCCTGCAAGTGAGCTTTTTTGCCCGCAACGGGCACCTCGATTGCGCGGCCACCTTGAGGGAAATGCCGTCGAGGCGGATCGCAAAAGCATTGCGGCTCCAACTCGACATGGCCGACGCCGCATCGATCACGAATGAGGCCAGCCGGGTTTCGAATGGCGTCATCGAGGTGCTGCGCAAGGCGCTCGGCCACGCCTCGACAGGGCTCGGTATCCGCGCCGAGGAACCAGCTGAAACGCGCCTTCAAAAGGCTTCGAGCGTGTTGCTGTCGACCAATCCGAGGTGGGTGGAAGGTGGCGAGCAACTGGACAGGGAGCGCAAGCAGGATCCGGACAATGCCGATATCGCCCTGCAATGGTGCCTGCATCTGTTCACGCGCCTCACGACGAGCAATCCGTTCGGCGAGATGAGCCTTGAAGAACGCTACCGCATGGAAAGCGAGATCGACGCCACGGTGCTGGACTGCCTGCCAGCCATCGAGGCGAACCCGCTACTGATGCTGGCAGCCGCCAAGTTGCTGTATTTCATCAATCGAGGTCATCTCGAATTGGCGGAAGATATCGTCCAGCGCGCCTTCGCCCGAACAACGGACTTTGCCGCGGCCTTGCCGGTCATGGGACAATTGCGCTATGCGCGCGGTCAATTCGACGAAGCTGTCCAATGCTTTGACCGCGGCATCGCGATGGTCGAACTGAACCCTCTGTACCACATCCATATCCGGGTCCTGAAATGCCTTGCCCTCCTTGCTGCCGGCAACCATGCGGCGCTTGAAGGCGCCGTCCCCACGATCGATCCCGAGATACCTTGCCCGCCCGAAATCGCCATGATGATTGCCTGGACGTTCGCGCCGGCCGATCAGGAATTGCCGCGGGCGTCCGCGGATGCGCTTGCCGCGATCGGCCCCGAGGGCGCGATCGGCGCGGTCGAATATCTCTATTTCACGTCGGCGCGTCACCTCGTTTCGGAGCAGGCGCGGGCCAACCTCATGCGTAACCTGATCGCGCATGTGACGAGGCGTTACGGCGAGCAGGTGATTCCTGCCTTTGTTCTCCGGAGTATCGGTCTGACCTCTCCGGCTGAACATGCTCGCGTACAAACGCCACCCGAGGCGGATATGGCCGTGCCCCTCAAATATTGAGCAAACAATTGCTTGATAGAGCATGTCTGGGGGCAACTCGATGTTTCTTAGGTTGCAATGCAGATATCGTGGTGGGCTGAAGCATGAAGCGTCGGGGCAGACTTAAACGAATTTCGAAGCCTGAGACCACGCGGCAAGCCAATCCAGCCTTCGATCGCGGTGTCGACACGCCGACGCTGCGGCTCCTGCGCTGGCCCGGCGCGAGCTGGCGCGCGGCGCTGCTCGGCACCACTGCCGCCGGCGCGCTCAGCTTCGCGGTCGGCGACCCGGCTGCGGCGGCGCCGACGCCCTGCGTGATCAGTGGCGCGGTCGCGACCTGCAGCGGCGATCAATCCGCCGGCATCGCCAACGGGACCGATTTTTCGGTCCCGCCGGTCACCACGCTGAACGTCAACAATCTCACCAAGGCCATCGCGCCCGCCAGTGGAACCTCCGGCATCCGCTTCAACTCCCCCGCCGCCAACCTCACCATCAGCAGCGACACCGGTGCCTTCGGCATCGCCACCGAGGGCTACAACGCGAGCGGGATTTATGCCGGCGGCCTACGCGGGATAACGCTGACCTCGACCGGGAGCATCACCACCAAGGGCGCCTACGCGCGTGGGATTCTGGCCGACGGCGCCGACTTTGTAACGCTGACCTCGACCGGTGACGTCAGCACCGCGGGCAAAGGTGCGGTCGGGATTCTTGCTCACTCTACAGAAGATGTCACGGTGACCTCGACCGGCAACATCACCACTGGGGGCGACAACGCGCGGGGGATTCTTGCCCTGGCCAGCAGCTTCGGCTCCGGCGCGACGACGGTGACCTCGATCGGCAACATCACCACTGGTGGCGTCGGCGCGGATGGGATTTATGCCCGGGGCGGCCCCACGGCGGTGGTCACCTCGACCGGCGACATCACCACCAGGGGCGATAACTCGCGGGGGATTTATGCCCACGCCAACACCGCCGTGACGGTGACCTCGACCGGCAACATCACCACCACGGGCTCCTCCATGAAGGGGATTGAGGCCAGCGCCCACAACAATGTGTATGTGACCTCGACCGGCAGCATCACCACCACGGGCGCCGGGATTTTTGCCCAGAGCCAGGCCGGCAGGATGCTGGTGACCTCGACCGGCAACATCACCACGACGGACTGGTTCTCGAACGGGATTTCTGCCAGCGGCGGCAGCTTTGTAATACTGACCTCGACCGGCAACATCACCACGAAGGGCGACTTCTCGATCGGGATTGAGGCCGTCGCCAGCCTCTTGCCGGTGGGCATCCCGTTGTACGGCCCGCTGACGGTGACCTCGGTCGGCGACATCACCACCGCGGGCAAGGCCGCCCACGGGATCTATGCCGCGAACAACTCGCGCTACGGCACGGCGGCGTCGGTGACCTCGACCGGCAGCATCGCCACCACGGGCGCCGGCGCGAACGGGATTTTTGCCCAGAGCAACGGCGCGGTGACGGTGACCTCGACCGGCGACATCACCACCACGGGCGACAACTCGCGGGGGATTGTTGCCCTGGCCAACAGCTCCGACGTGGCGACGGTGACCTCGATCGGCAACATCATCACTGGTGGCGCCGGCTCGAACGGCATTTCTGCCCAGAGCAACGGCGTAGTGACGGTGACCTCGACCGGCGACGTCACCGCTACGGGCTCCGACGCGAGCGGGATGTCCGCCCAAAGCGTGGGCGGGCCGATCGCGGTCACCATCAATTCAGGCACGGTGTCCGGCGGCACCGGTTCCGGAACGGGTGTCTCCTTCATCGGCGGCACCGACAACACGCTGGTCAACGGCGGCACCGTGATGGCCTTGTCGGGGCTGGCGATCGCGGCCAGCACGGGCAATGACGCCGTCAGCAATTTCGGCACCGTGACTGGCAATGTCGATCTTGGCACCGGCACCAACGTCTTCAACAACAATGCGGGCGGCCTGTTCAATTCCGGCGCCACCGTCAGTCTCGGCGCCGGCAACGCGCTGACCAATGCCGGCACCCTGTCGCCCGGCGGCGCCGGGACGGTCCTGACCACGGCCTTGACCGGCAACCTGGTGCAGACCGCGACCGGGCGCCTGGCGATCGATTTGAACATGGCCGGCGGGGGCAGCGCTGACCGGGTCAACGTGTCGGGAACCGCCAACCTGGCGGGCACCGTGCAGCTGCGCCTGTTGAACGCGCAGGCTGGCGTGTCCCAGCAGACCATCGTGTCGGCCGCGGGCGGCGTCACAAACAACGGCTTGTCGCTGCAGGCGCTGCAGGCGAGCCCGGTCCTGCACATCGAACTGGTCTATCCCAACGCCAACGACGTCGCGATCAGGACCTCCATCAACTTCGTGACCTCCGGCCTCAACGGCAACCAGACATTGCTCGGCAATGCGCTCAACGGGGCGGCGCAGGGCTCGGGCCTCGGCGGGCCAATCTTCAACCTGCTGCTCAACGGCCCGACATCGCTGGACGGCTACCGCGGCATGCTCAACCAGCTCTCCGGCCAAAGCGCCACCGGCACTCAGCAGGTCACCTTCGATGCAATGGGCCAGTTCGTCGGCGTGATGCTCGATCCCTTCAATCGCGGCACCGTCACACCGGCTGGCAGCGGCGTCAGCGGCTACGCCTCCGAAGGCGAGGCCGGCGCCTATGCCTCGGCCGGACGGCAACGCACCGCGGCCGAGCGCGAGGCCTATGCGATGGTCACCAAGGCGCCTATGCAACAGGACTTCGCGGCACGCTGGAACGTCTGGGCCGCGGGCTTCGGCGGTTCGCAGACTACCGGCGGCAATGCCGCAGTCGGCAGCAATTCGACCACCAGTAGCATCGCGGCCGGCGCGGTCGGCGCTGACTATCTGATCGCGCCCAACACGATCGCCGGCTTCGCGCTTGCCGGCGGTGGCACCAATTTCACTGTTGCTGGCGCTCTCGGCAGCGGCCGCTCCGACCTGTTCCAGGCCGGCGCCTATGCGAGGCATACGATGGGGGCGGCCTATGTCGCAGCCGCGCTCGCCTATGGCTGGCAGGATATCACCACCAACCGCACGGTGACCCTGGCCGGCCTCGACCAGTTGCAGGCCCGGTTCAAGGCCAACGCCTGGTCGGGCCGGCTCGAAGGCGGCTATCGCTTCGTCAGTCCCTGGATGGGCGTCGCCATCACGCCCTATGCGGCCGGCCAGTTCACTACCTTCAACCTGCCGGCCTACACTGAGGCGGCCGTCATCGGCAGCAACGCCTTTGCGCTGAGCTATGGCGCCAGAGACGTCACGGCACCGCGCTCGGAACTCGGCTTCCGCACCGACAGATCCTGGATCCTGGTCGGCACGCTGCCGGAGACGACGCTGACCCTGCGCAGCCGTTTCGCCTGGGCGCACGACTACGGCAACGACCGCGCCATCGGCGCCACTTTCCAGACGCTGCCGGGCGCCTCCTTCGTCGTGAGCGGAGCGGCCCAATTGCCGGACAAGGCGCTGACGACCCTGGCCGCCGAACTCGTCTGGCGCAACGGTTTCTCGCTCGCCGGCACCTTCGACGGCGAGTTCTCCGGCAATTCCAGCAGCTACGCCGGCAAGGCCGTCGCAAGATATCAGTGGTGACGGCGGCCGAAGGCTTTTTTAGCCGCTACATCCCGCTCAATCCGCTATCCAATCCCGTCACGGCAAAATATTCCTGCACGTTCTTCAGCACGTAGGCGTCCGGCGGGTAGAGCTCGTTCTGCCGTGCGATACCGTAGAATCGCAGCAGGTCGGGGTTCTGTAACGCGCCGGGCAGGACGCGAAAATGATAGGCGTGGAGCAGCTCGTGCAGCAGCACCGGCTTCTCGGGCGGAACGACTGATGCATCGACCGTCACGCCCTCGACCTTCGACGAGAAATGTCCGCCGCCGTCGCCCTGTCCAGGCTTGACCGCGACCGGCTGGCTTTTGAAGAAGGTCATGATCTCGGGCTTGGCCCCGCAACCGACGACGATGTCGATCTGGTGCTTCAGCGAGGCAACGACGTCCTTGATGTCAGGCGCGGCCTGCGCGGCGCTGGCGTCGACGGCGATGCCGCGATAGGTGAAAGTCGGTCCGCTCTGCGCGATCGCGGATCGCGTGCCGAGCAGGACCGCAGCTCCCGCAAGCACGAGCCTGCGCCGATCGAAATCTGTCACGTGATACCCCCGAATTCCCGCGGCAATTTCGCATGCTTTTGGAACACAGACCATGGCGGGGTTCCATCACATCTGCGTTGCAGCAAATGCCAAGAGAATGTCGCCTCATTGGCAAACTTCCGACACAGGATAGGGGCGAATACCAACGATCCGACATGACGCAGTGCTTCGCGCGGTCACGATTCCGCAGGCGCATTTCATTTATTTTGGGGAATCCGCGTGTCGCATAAACTTGCCTCGACGCTTCTCGCTGTCTTCTTTTTTCTCGCCTTCTCTCCGGCCCACGCAGAGCCGCCTGCGTCGGTGGCTAATAGCACGGCCGCGCTGTCGCCCGACGAGGCCAAGCGGGCGTTGGACACCCTTCAGGACGACAAGAAGCGCGCGCAGATGATCGACACGCTGCGCGCCATTGCGAGCGCGTCCGGTCAGCAGTCGCCCGCGCCGGAGGTGAAATCGCCGATCCCGCTCTCGGCTGACGGTCTCGGTGCCCAGCTTCTGCTCACGGTCTCGGAGCAGATCGGCGAGATCTCGAGCGAGATCGCGAGCATGGCGCGAACCCTCACGCACTTCCCGGCCTTCTATTACTGGATCGTGCGCACCGCGAACGATCCGGCGGCCTACAATCTCCTGATCGAAATCGCCTGGAAGCTCGCGCTGGTGCTCGGCTGCGCGCTCGCGGCCGAATGGCTGATCTTCCGCCTGATCCGGCGTCCTGTCGCGTTCCTGGAGGGACGCGTGCCGCAAGCCGCGCATTTGCCGACGCAGGTGCTGCCGATTGCCGATCCGCCGTCATCGGTGGCGGACGTCACTCCCGCGCCCGAGCTGCACAGGCGCCGCCACAATCTGGCGCGGATCTGGCAGGTGATGCTGCGGCTGCCCTTCGTGCTCGGGCGCTTCGTGCTCGAGCTGCTTCCCGTATTCGTCCTTATGGGCGTTTCGACCGCGCTGCTGGGTACGGAGATCGGCGAGCCCACAACTGTCCGCTTGGTTATCCTCGCGGTCGTCAATGCCTACGCGTTCTCGCGCGGTCTCATCTGCGTGGTCCGGGCGTTGGCCGGGCCGTTCGGCCTGCTTCCGGTTCGCCCCGAGACCGCAGCCTATATCGAGATCTGGGCGCGCCGCATCGTCGGCGTCGGCGTTTCCGGCATCGCCTTCGCCAATGTGGCGCTGCTGCTCGGCCTGCACCGTGCCGGCTATGCCGCGCTGCTGCGCATGGTGATGCTGATCGTGCATCTCTTCATCGTCGTCATCATCCTGCAGTGCCGCCGTCAGGTCGCCGAAGCCATCCGCGCGCCGGCCGATCGGCAGGGGATCGCGGCGCGGCTGCGCAACCGCATCGCCGGCGGCTGGCATTATCTTGCCATCGCGCTCGATCTCGCACTGTGGGCGGTGTGGGCGTTGAACATCCGCAACGGCTATTCGCTGCTGCTGCAGTATTTCGTCGGCACCGTCGTGGTGGCGCTGCTCACGCGCGTTGCCATCATGCTGACGCTGGGCCTGATCGACCGCGGCTTCCGCATCAAGCCGGATATCCTCCAGCGCTTTCCGGGGCTGGAGATCCGCGCCAACCGTTATCTGCCGCTGCTGCGCAAGGTCGTCTCCGGTGTGATCGCCTTCATCGGCTTCGTGGCCGTGCTCGAGGTCTGGGGCGTGGACGCGATCGTCTGGTTCTATGGCGGGCAGATCGGCAGCCGGCTGATCTCGGCGGTGGTGACGATCGGCATCGCGGTGTTCGTCGCGGCGGCGATCTGGGAAATCGCCAACGCGTTGCTGGACCGCCAGATCAACGCGCTGTCGCGCGACGGCCACTATGCCCGCGCCGCGCGCCTGCGCACCTTCCAGCCGATGCTGCGCACCGCGCTGCTCTGCCTGATCGCCACCGTCGTGGGCCTCACTGCGCTCAGCGAAATCGGCGTCAATGTCGCCCCGCTGCTCGCGGGCGCCGGTATCGTCGGCATCGCCATCGGCTTCGGCTCGCAGAAACTCGTGCAGGATCTGATCACCGGCCTGTTCCTGCTGCTGGAGAACACGGTGCAGGTCGGCGACACCGTCAGCGTGTCGGGGCTTTCGGGCGTCGTCGAGAATGTTTCGATCCGAACCATCCGCTTGCGCGCCGGCGACGGCGCCGTGCATATCGTGCCGTTCAGCGCGGTCACGACCATCACCAATGCGAGCCGCGGCGCCGGCAACGCCTCGGTCAGCGTCAACGTGGCCTACAAGGAGGATACGGACCGGGCAGGTCAGATCCTCAAGGACATCGTCGACGAGATGCGCCGCGAGCCGGACTTCCGTGCCCTGATCCGCGGCGATCTCGAGCTCTGGGGCATCGACAAGGTTGACGGCGCCATGGTGTCGATCGTCGGCCAGATCCGCTGCACCGAGGCCGGCCGCTGGCCGGTCCAGCGCGAGTTCAACCGTCGCATGAAGCAGCGCTTCCAGCAGAACGGCATCGAGGTCGCATCGGCCACGCAGACCATCCTGATGCACATCGCTCCGCCGGCCGACAGTGCCGCCAACCTCACGCCGCGGCGCGCCGCCGGATAACAGTCCGGTCAACTTACCGCTTGCCTCCGCTCATCCAGCAGCGTTCACTCCGGCTCCAGCCCGCTGACGACATGCGGGCGGCAAAAAGGGTGGAGAGAACGATGCGGGGGCTGTGGGCCGGATTTCGCGGTCATGTGTTCGTCATTTGCGCGTTGCTTTGCGGTGCGTTGATCTCGCCGGCTGGCGCCCAGCCGTTTCCGTCCCGCCCCATCACCCTCGTGGTGCCGTTCGCGGCGGGTGGCCCGACCGACACGCTGGCGCGCATCCTGTCCGAACGGATCGCTGCGGAATTGCACACGACTGTCGTGGTCGAGAACGTAGCCGGAGCCTCCGGCAGCATCGCCGGTGCTCGCGTTGCGCGCGCCGCGCCCGACGGCACGACGATCACCATCGGCCATTGGGGCACGCATGTGCTCAACGGGGCGATCTTCAAGCTGCCCTATGACGTGATCGCCGATTTCGAGCCGGTCGCGACCATCGCGATGGGCACGCAGCTCATCGTCGGCCGGAAATCGCTCGAGGCGAACAACCTGAAAGAGATGATCGCCTGGCTCAAGGCCAATCCCGGCAAGGCTACTGCGGGCACGGCCGGCGCCGGGACGGGCGCACATGTCGCCGGCGTCTTCTTCAAGGAGAAGACCGGCACCGACTTCCAGTTCGTGCCCTATCGCGGCGCCGGGCCCGCCATGATCGATCTCGTCGCGGGCCAGATCGACATCATGTTCGACCAGGCCTCGAACTCGCTGCCGCAATACAAGAACGGTGCGATCAAGGCGTTCGCGGTGACCTCGCCGACAAGGCTTGCCTCCGCACCTGATGTGCCGACCGTGGACGAGGCGGGCCTGCCCGGCCTCTACATCTCCTATTGGCACGGCATCTGGGCACCGAAGAACACGCCGAAAGAGATTGTCACAAAGCTCAACGCGGCCATCGTCGCCGTGCTCGCCGATCCCGCCGTCAAGCAGCGCTTCGGCGAATTGGGGCAGGAGATCCCGCCGCCCGACCAGCAAACGCCCGCAGCGCTCGCCGCCTTCCAGAAGGCCGAGACCGAGAAATGGTGGCCGATCGTGAAGGCTGCCGACATCAAGCCAGAGTAGCGCCGTCGTCGCACAACACGCCCTCATCCTGAGGAGGCCGCGCAGCGGCCGTCTCGAAGGATGCGCCGCGGGTGATATCGGGGGTCTGCATGGTTCGAGACGGCGCTGACGCGCCTCCTCACCATGAGGGGCGGGAGTCTTGCCGCATTAACCATTGTCTCGGCAGCTCTCGTGCCAATCTCGCTGCGGTGCGAGATCACAATCGATGCGCGGAGTGCTACGTCCTTGATCTCAGGGGACCGCTGGCCGACAATGTCAGCCCTTCAATAAGAAACTCCCTGGGGGATTTCGTGAATAGACCGGCTCGGGTCAGCGCCCATTCAACATCATCCGACACCGCGCATGGCATGACATTGCTGCGCGATCCCTTGCTCAACAAGGGCACCGCCTTCACCGAGGCGGAGCGCGATTCGCTCGGCCTGCGCGGCCTGCTGCCGCCTTGCGTGCTGACGATGGAGACCCAGGCCGAGCGCGTCCTGACCAATCTGCGTACGCTGCCGACGGATCTCGAAAAATACGTTGCGCTGAACGCGCTGCATGACCGCAACGAGGCGCTGTTCTTCCGCGTTGTCGTCGACAATATCGACGAGATCCAGCCGATCATCTACACGCCGACGGTCGGGCTCGCCTGCCAGAAATACGGCCTGATCTTCCAGCGGCCGCGCGGCATGTTCATCTCCTCGCGCGATCGCGGCCAGATCGCTGATATCCTGAAGAACTGGCCCTATCCGGCCAAGCTGATCGTCGTGACCGACGGTGAGCGCATCCTTGGCCTCGGCGACCTCGGCGCCAACGGCATGGGCATTCCGGTCGGAAAGCTCTCGCTCTATTCGGCCTGCGCCGGCGTGCACCCCGAGCAGTGCCTGCCTGTTGTGCTCGACGTCGGCACCAACAACGAAGAGCTCCTGAACGATCCCTATTATCTCGGTCTGCGCGAGCGGCGGCTTACCGGCGAGGCCTATGACAGCTTCGTCGACGAGTTCATGACGGCTGCGCGAAAAACCTTTCCGGGCGTCCTGATCCAGTTCGAGGATTTCGCCAATCACTCGGCGTTCAAGCTGCTGCATAAATATCGCGACGAGGCCTGCGTCTTCAACGACGACATCCAGGGCACCGCGGCGGTGGCGCTTGCCGGCCTGTTCTCGGCCTTGCGCGTCTCCGGCGGCAAGCTGAAGGATCAGAGGATCCTGTTCCTCGGTGCGGGCGAGGCGGCAACCGGCATCGCCGATCTCGTGGTCTCCGCGATGATGGCTGAGGGCGCGTCGGAAGCGGACGCACTGCGGCGCAACTGGCTGGTGGATTCCCGCGGCCTCGTCGTCAGCGGCCGCGACGGCCTTCACGGCCACAAGCTCCGCTACGCCCATACCGACCAGGCGCCGATCTCGGACTTCCTCACTGCGATCAAGACGCTGAAGCCGACGGCGATCATCGGCGTCGCTGCGGTCGGTGGCGCCTTCACCCCCGACGTGCTCAAGGCGATGGCAGAGCTCAACGAACAGCCGATCGTGTTCGCGCTGTCGAACCCGACGTCGAAGGCCGAATGCTCGGCGGAGGATGCCTATCGCTACACCGGGGGCCGCGCGCTGTTTGCTTGCGGCAGCCCGTATGATCCGGTGAAGCTCAACGGCCGCACCTTCGTGCCGCGCCAGGGCAACAACTCCTACATCTTCCCCGGTGTTGGCCTAGGCGTCATAGCCAGCGCCTCGCGCCTCGTCACCGACGAGATGTTCATGGCGGCCGCCCACACCCTCGCCGATTGCGTCGGCAAGGAAGACCTCGCGCAGGGCAGCCTCTATCCGGCACTGCCGCGCATCCGCGAGGTTTCAGCCCGCATTGCGGCAGCCGTCGCGGATGTCGCCTATCAGCGCGGCCTTGCGGACGGACCCGCGCCGAACGATGTGAAAGGGCTGGTCCAGTCGCAGATGTACGAGCCCAAATACTGAGCAAGCCGGGTCCGGAGCGGGCCCGGGCATCACGACCGTCTGACGCAAACCGCGGTCAGGTCGGCACGGCGATACCATGTCCAGTGGAATCGCCGTTGCGCCGCGCGGGCGTCTATGCGACGATCTGTAGCGTTACAAGAAAAAATCCAACCGCAAGGTACGCCACCATGGACGATCGTTTGCCCGAACTGGGCGACCTCGAGCACGAGGTCATGCAATTGGTTTGGGCCCATGGTCCTGTCACCGCCGAGGTGGTTCGCGAGCGGTTGTCGCGGCGTCTGAAGGAATCGACCGTCCGCACGGTGCTGCGCCGGCTCGAGGAAAAGGGCTATGCTAACCACACCGTGAACGGACGCACCTACGTCTACCAGGCTGCCGAACCCCGCGCGAAGGTCGCGGCCAAGGCGGTGCAGCGGATCGTCGACTGGTTCTGCAACGGCTCGATAGAGGAGGTCCTCGTCGGGATGGTGGATAATGCGATGCTCGACCAGCAGCAATTGCGCACGCTGGCCGACCAGGTGGCCAAGGCGAAGAAAGCGAGGGGAGTGAAGAAAGAATGATCGCAACTCTGGCGGAGGCGGCGCTGCGCTCCTTTGTGCTGGGAGGCGTCGTCTGGTTCGGACTCACCCTGTTTCGCGTGCGCAATCCGCACGTCCACATGACGGCATGGGTCGTCGTGCTCATGGCCTCGCTCGCGATGCCATTCGTGATGCATTGGCCGACGCTCACCATCGATCGGCTGCCTCTGTCCGTGCCTGTCACGGATGAGGCGTGGCAGGCCGACCTCTCGTCGCTGGAGACGCCGCAGCCGGCATTGCCGATTCCGCCCGGTGCGATCGTTGCTCCGCCGGTGAAGAGCGTCGTCTCGATCAATTGGTGGCTGCTGGCCACCGTGGTCTATGCCAGCGTCGCCGGCATGTTGCTGCTGCGGCTTGCGATCGGCCTCTGCCTGACCTGGCGGCTGGCGCGCGCGGCGAAGCCGATGAAGGGCGCGCAGACGATCGGTGCCGACGTGCGTGTCAGCCGCGACGTCGGCGGTCCCGTCACCTTCGGCTCGACCATTCTGGTGCCGCCGCAATTCGCCGGCTGGGACGCCAAGAAGCGTCTTGCGGTGCTCGCGCATGAGGGGGCTCATGTCGCCAACCGCGATTTCTACGTCCTCCTGCTCGCGGCGTTCAACCGCGCGGTGTTCTGGTTCAGCCCGTTCTCGTGGTGGCAGCTCGCGCGTCTTGCCGAGCTCGCCGAGATCATCAGCGACGCCCAGGCGATCGAAGTCATCGACGACCGGCTGTCCTACGCGGAAATCCTGCTCGACTTTGCCAGCAGCGTGAAACCTCGCCCCGTGGAGCTCGCGATGGCGCGGGCTTCGACCGTCCGCGCCCGCGTCGAGCGCATCATCGCGGCCGCCGCAATGCCGACTGCGGTCGGCTGGCGCAAGCGGCTGTGGATTGCCGCGGCGATCGTTCCGGTCGTGGTCGTGTCCGCCGGCATGATCGCCTATCGCACGCCGGATCCCGCGCCCGCCGTGGCCGACCTCGGCGAGGTACCGGCCCAGCATTACCGCCCCTTCGTCAATTTCTACGCCATGGGCCCGGCCTCGGTGTTCGCGATCTTCCGCGAGGGTGATGAGGTCTATGGCCAGCTCACCGGGCAGCGCAAATTGCGTCTGACGGTGGGCAGCGACGGCACCGCGTCCTATCCGGCCTCGTCCGGCGAGATCACATTCGCGCTCGATGCGGAGCGCCGCTCCGGCGGGCTGACGCTGCGCATGAACGGACGCGACATCCGTGCGGCTCATATCTTCGAGATGCCGGTGGCCGCCAGCGAGCCCGGTTCGCTCGACCAGTATGTCGGCTGGTACAGGGCCGCGCCGAACCGTGTGCTCACCGTGCGCCGCGACGGGGACCGGCTGCAGGTGCAGGAGACCGTGCAGGGCCGGGCCGCGCTCCTCGCCGAGGGGGCCGACGTCTTCTCCATCCATGGCGACAATCTCCTGGTGTTCCTGCGCGACGAGCAGGCCAAGGTCTCGAGCGTGCTGGTCCAGAACGCCGTCTTCGGCGCCCGTATCGCACCGCGCATCGACGCTGCGCAGGCGCAGGCGATCGAGGCCGATTTCGCACGACGGGTCGCGGAAGTGCCGGACCGCTTCCGCGAGCAGGTTCCGGTCGCCGGCGGCAAGGAGATGATCCTGCGCGGGATCGAGGATATGCGTCGGGGCACACCCAACTACGATCGTATGAGCGCGCCGCTGGCTGCCAAGATCCAACGTCTGCTCACTGAAACGCAGGCGACATTCGTCGCGCTCGGTGCGGTGGAATCGATCTTCTTCCGCGGCGTCGGCCCTGGTGGCTACGACATCTATGGTGCCAAGTTCGAGAACGGCACGGCGGAATTCCGCCTGCTGCTCGAACCCGACGGCAAGGTCGGTGACGTGATCTTCCGGGCCGATGGCAATGACGAGCTCGGCGGCATCGTTTCCTGCGCCGAAGAGGCGAATGTGCGTGGCCGCGCCGCCACCTCGCCGATCCGGATCATGGTCTACAACGAGATGGGCGACGATATTCGCGTCTTCAATCTCGATGCCGACGGCAATCGCAAATCGCAGAGCGTGGTCAGGCCCAACATGAGCTGGGCCACCACGACCACCGTGAACAATCCCTGGGTGATTGCCGACAAGTCGGGGCGGTGCCTTGAAGTCTTGGTGCCGGGCCGGCAGACGCGCTTTCACAATGTCGAGGCTTCGAACATCGGGGCAAAGCCGGGGCGTGCGGCGCGCCGCGCCATTCCGATCGCCAATGGCGAGGAGATGCTGCGCCACTACATCGATGGCATCGGCAAAGGGCAGCCCGATTACGAGCACATGACGCCAGAGGTCGCTGACATCACGCGCCAGCAGCTTCCGTTCGACCAGGCGATCCTGGCGCGGCTCGGTGCGCTGCGTGCGGTCTCGTTCCGCGGCGTCACCGCGCTCGACAGCGACATCTACATCGCCCAGTTCGCCAACGGTTCGGCGGAATGGCGCATCGGTGTCAGGAACGGCACGATCACCAAGATCGCGCTCGGGCCCAACTTCTAGGATCGCTTGTGGCCCATCCGTCGCGTCGGATGGGCGGCTCAGGCATGTGGACTGGGATCCAACAATCTCCGCTTGCCGGGTCACGCGCTTAGTGTTACGGTTTGTAGCATTACGGTTCGTAGCCTCAGCCGCTGCCGGTGGGCACGACAGAATTGGGCGATCGCCATGAGCAATCCTGCAAAGGCCGAAGCTGTCTTGGCTCTTCATCGCTTCGGCATGGGGCCGCGGCCGGGATCGATCGCGGCAGTCGGCACCGACCCGCGCGGCGCGCTGATCGCCGAGCTCGACCGGCCGCTCGCGCTGACCGCCGCTGCTGTCCTTCCCACCAGCGCGAAAGCCTATCGCACCGTGGCCGATGCCAATGCGCGGCGGACCGCGCGCGCCAAGCAGGCGCAGCAGCAGGCCAAGAAGCAGCAGGTCGCGGCCGCGCAGGCCATGTCGGAGGATCAGGGCCAGACGCAAGGTCAGGGCCAGGAGAAGGACGCCGCCGAGATGGCAGCGAAGCAGGCTGCCGACGCCGTCCCCGATCCCGGACGTCCAATGTATCTGCAGGAAGCCAAGCTGCGCATGGAAGCCGCGCTTGCCGCCGACATCGGCTTTGCCGAGCGCCTGGTGTGGTTCTGGTCGAACCATTTCTGCATCTCGGCCAACAAGATCCAGAGCATGTCCGGCGCCTATGAGCGCGAAGCGGTTCGCGCCAACGCGCTCGGCCGTTTCGTCGATCTGCTGCAGGCGGTCGAGGGCCATCCGGCGATGCTGTTCTATCTCGACAATCTCGAATCGATGGGCGCGAATTCGATCGCGGGCATCAACCGCAGCCGCGGCCTCAACGAGAACATCGCGCGCGAAATCATGGAGCTGCACACGCTCGGTGTACGCACCGGCTACACCCAGGATGACGTGATCAGCTTCGCCAATGTCATGACCGGGTGGACCTTGGTGCCGCCGGGCGCCGATCCCCAGCATGGCGGCGAGTTCACCTTCAATCCGCGGCTGCACGAGCCTGGCGAGCAGACCGTGCTCGGCAAGCGCTATGAGCAGGAGGACGTCGAGCAGGGCCGCGCGGTGCTGCGCGATCTCGCCGCGCACCCGGCGACCGCGACCCACGTCGCGACCAAGCTCGCGCGGCACTTCGTGGCCGACGTGCCGCCGCCGGTGCTGGTCGAGCAGATGGCGAAGAGTTTTCGCGACACCGAAGGCGATCTCAAGCAGGTCGCGATCGCGATGGTGTCGTCGGACGAGGCCTGGCGCGGACCACCGACCAAGCTCAAGCGTCCCGGCGAATGGGTCGTCGGCATGGTGCGCGCGACCGGCATCACGACCGTCGATCCCGTCCGCTACACCGGGGGGCAGGAGCTGCTCGGCGAGGCGTTGTGGCGTCCGTCCGCGCCCAAGGGTTATCCGGATGACGAGGCGAGCTGGATCGACGGCGTCGGCCGACGGCTCGACATCGCCAATTATTTCGCCGAGCGCATCACTGGTCTGGCGGATCCGCAAGTCATCATCGAGGACGTCTTCGCGTCCGAGATCGCACCCGAAGTGAAGCAGGCCGTCGGCCGCGCCGAGAGCCGGCAGCAAGCGCTCGCGCTGCTGTTCATGTCGGCTGATTTTCAGAGGAGGTGAGCATGGGCGTCGTCACTCATTTGCCCACGCGGCGCGAGCTTCTGGTCGGCTCCGGTGCGCTGTTCGCATGGAGCCAGATGCCGCGCATTGCGCGCGCCGAGGGCCGCGATCCGCGCCTGCTCGTGATCGTTCTGCGCGGCGCGCTCGACGGTCTCGGTGCGGTCGCGCCGGTCGGCGATCCCGACTGGATCTCGTTGCGCGGGGATCGTGCGCTCATGCTGGATGGCAAGCCGCCGGCGCTGCCGCTCGATGCCTTCTTCGCGCTCAATCCGGCGATGCCGAACCTGCATCGGCTCTACAAGACCGGCAAGGCCGCGATCGTGCACGCTACCGCGACGCCCTATCGCGAACGCTCGCATTTCGACGGGCAGGACGTGCTGGAGAGCGGTTTCACCAAGCCCGGCGCGACCGCTTCGGGATGGCTTAACCGCGCGTTGCTGGCGATGGAATCCGGCGGCCGTGTCGACCCGCGCGGCAGCCGCGCGCTCGGCATCGGTTCGGTGACGCCGCTCGTGGTGCGCGGTTCGGCGCCGGTCATGACGTGGGTGCCGCAAAAGCTTTTGCCGGCGAGCGAGGACACGCAAAGCCGCCTGCTCGATCTCTACCAGCACACCGATCCGAAGCTTGCGACCGTGCTGCAGGCGCGCATGAAGCTCGCCTCGCTCGGCGGCGCTCCCGGTGCCGGCGATCCGATGTCGGACGATCCGACGCTGATGCCGCCGGGTGCGGCACGCGTGCGCGCCTATTTTGCCGAAGCCGCCGGCACGGCCGCGCGCTATCTGGCGAAGTCCGACGGCCCGCGCGTCGGTGCGATGGGTTTCGTCGGCTGGGACACGCACATCGCCGAAGGCGCAGCCTCAGGGCAACTCTACAATCTGCTCGGCGCACTCGACGGCGCCTTTGCCGCGATCGAGACCAATATGGGCGAAGCGTGGGGCGAGACGGTCGTCGCCGTCGTCACCGAGTTCGGCCGGACCGCGCGCATCAACGGGACGCAGGGCACCGATCACGGCACCGGCACGGTCGCCTTCCTCATCGGCGGCGGGCTCACCGGCGGCCGCGTGATCGCGGACTGGCCGGGCCTGAAGCCGGCGCAGCTCCTCGAGGATCGCGATCTTAAGCCGACCGCGGACTTGCGCGCCGTGCTGAAGGGGCTGCTCAGGGATCATCTGCGCGTCGACGAGAAGGTGCTGGCCGAAGCGGTGTTCCCGGGCAGCGCCGACGTCAAGCCGCTGGGAGGCCTCGTCGGCTGACGGGCAGTCCTCGCAACTGGAACCGGGTTCATGATGTGCACACTGACACAACGGGAGCTCGACTTTCTCGCCAGCCTCAAGACCGGCTGGCGAAGGCTCTATCGGCGCGAGCTGATGCGGCTGCTGAAGGGCAACGCCGAGCCCGGCGAGGATCAGCCCGGCGCGCGCCCGATCCTCTGGCGCGTCGTATCGGGCTGATTTTCCGTCGACCTGTCCCGATTCAGGACACCGACTGTGGTGGAATCGTCACAGCCGGCTCGAAACGGCCACGGCCTCAGGCCCGCTTCTCTTCCGACAAGGTTCTGCCCTCATTGCCCACCGAAACTTGGGGTTGTTCGGAGGGCGCATCATGTCTCGCATTGCAAGTGCCGAAACTGCCCGGATCTCCCTGGGAACCTCGAGCCGGTTGCTGCTCGCAATCGTCAGTGCCGCATCGCTCGCCGCGTGTGCGCAATCACCGGTCGGTCGCCAGAGGGCGGATCTCGGCACCAGCAGACAGGCTGCGGTCGAGCGCCCCCACAGGGTCGCAGCGCTGCATCCGCGGCCGATCCGCCGGGCGCGCATCGCCAACGGTGAGGCAAGACAACACGCCGCGCATGGTGTCGCCAGCTTCTATTCGGACACCGAGACTGCGAGCGGCGAGAAGTTCGACAAGAACGAGTTGACCGCGGCCCATCCGACGCTGCCGTTCGGCACCAAGCTGCGCGTGACCGATGTCTCCTCCGGCCGCTTCGTCACCGTCAGAGTCAACGATCGCGGCCCCTATGTTCGCGGGCGTGTCGTCGACATCTCGCCATCCGCGGCCGAGGCGCTCGGCATGGTCGACAAGGGCCTCGCCAATGTCCGGCTCGACGTCGTGCGATGAGCCGCGTTTCGCCGATCTGAAGCGCCGCGCTTAACCGCCTGTTAGGCGCTTCTCAAGCACCATGGCTGCCCAAACAAATCGGGCTTTTGGGGAGGCGGGCGCTTGAACACGATCCAGTATCTCGAAGATCAGGCTGCACGCGCCGAGCGCCTTGCCAAACGGATCACGGATACGCTGACGATCGAAAAGCTCCTGACCTTCGCCGGCGACCGCCGCCGCGAGATCGAAGTCATCGCCGGTAAATACCGGCGCGCATAACGCTTTCAAACCATGCACTGAACGCATTCCACCTCGCCGCGAGGCGCGGAACTTCTTCTTCTCTGCTGCGTCATCTGCGCAGTGAATGAGGAGGAGGACATCATGGGCTTTGGACGAGGTGCTTTGCTTTGGTTGCTTGGCGTGCCGCTGCCGATCGTTCTGCTGCTGGCATTGTTCTGGCATCACTAAACTTGCAATACGAAAAGCGCCGCGGGAGCGGCGCTTTTTTGTTGCCTGCATCGAGACTGCATCGAGCGTGATGCGTGCTCAGGTGTGGCTCTCGACGAAGTCGCTGAGATAGTCGGGCAAGGTCACACCATCGATGTCGCAACGCGCCTGGATCTCGCCGGCGACATCGGTCGAGATGTCCTTCATCCAGTGCTCGAGCGTGTTGAACGAGATCACCTTGATCGGATCGTTGAAGCAGCCGGCGACGAGTTCGCCGATGGTGGCTTCGAGATCGCTCCGCTCGATGCGGATTTCGGTTGCCTTGTCGAGGCGATCGATCACCACGAACAAGGTCTGGTCAGCGCCATAGGGCACGACCGGGGATGGCACGCCAGCTTCAAGCATCTTGGACACTCACGCCTTTGGCTTCCGATCACCGTTAACGGGAAAAACCGGAAGAAGGTTCCTGCGGAAATCACAGGATGCAAGCGAGACGCTTGTCGTGTGCGTGCAATACCGGAATCGTCGTGCAGTCAGAGAAATTCTCTCAGCCGCGAAAGCTCGGTGACGTGCTCAGGCGAGAGGACATCCGTGACCAGCGGCGGCTGCGAGATCGTGTGAATCTCATAGAGATGCCGGGTCTTCGCCGGCTTGCCCATGAACGCCGAGATGCACTCGTCGAGGGTGCCCTGGCTGACTTGATAAGGCTCCCTGTCCGGCCGGCGCTGGTTGGCCAGTGACGGCCACTTATGCAGCGCCGCGAGCGCACCGAAATCAACCTTTGAGTCTGCGACTACATCCCTCATCACGCCACCTCACGCAAAAAAGAACCTCACGCAAAAAAAGAACCCCAGCTCGCGGATTTGCGCGCCGGGGCTCACTCCTATCGCTGCATCTCAATGCCACGACCGCCCAACGCAGCAGCCGGGAAAAGGTTCCCGGCCGCCTCGCTGAGATCAGCTCGCAGCTGCCGCGATCTTGTGCCCCGGGCTGGTTTGGCTGTGGCTCGTCTCGTCGCCGCGACTGACCTCCGGCGGAAGCCCGGCGAAGCGCCGCAGGGCCTCGGCCATCTGCACCCGGCCCTGGACGCCGGTGATCACCACGTCCACCATCGCAAAGGACGAATGGAAATGGCCACGCGCCTTGAGCTGCTCGACCGGTACACCGGCGGCCGCCATCGCCTCGGCATAGGCGATGCCCTCGTCGCGCAGCGGATCGAACTCGCAGGTGACGACGAAGGCCGGCGGCAGGCCGGCGACCTTGCCACGGAGCGGCGAGACCCGCGGATCGGTGCGGTCGGCCGGCGAGCAGTAGAGGTCCCAGAACCAGTACATCAGCGATCGCGTCAGGAAGTAGCCGGTCGCATTGTCGTTGTAGGACGGCCGGTCGAAGGTGCAGTCGGTGACCGGGCACACCAGCAGCTGACCGGCGATCTCGGGCCCGCCGCGGTCGCGCGCGAGCTGGCAGGTGACGGCGGCGATGTTGCCGCCGGCGCTCCAGCCGGCAACCAGCACCGGGCCGGGCTTGCCGCCGAGCTCGATGGCGTGCTCGGCGATCCAGCGCGCGGCCGCATAGCCGTCCTCGGCCGCGGTCGGGAAGCGATGCTCCGGCGCGTGGCGATAGCCGACACTGACGAACATCATGCCGGTCCGCCGCACCATGTCGCGGCAGAACGGCTCGTCCGACTGCTCGTCGCCGAGCACCCAGCCGCCGCCGTGGAAGTAGACCACGACCTGATGCGGTCCAGGCGTCGCCGGCTTGTAGACGCGATAGGGCAGCGGCCCATCGGCGCCGGGCAGGGTGCCGTCGACGATCTCGCCAATCAGCCGTCCCGCGGGGCGGCCCTTGTTGAACTCGTTGACGAAGGCACGCGCGCCGATCGCGCCCATCGACTCGATCGGCGGCAGGTTCAGCGAGGCCAGCAGATTCAGCACCAGCCGGACGTCCGGCTGCAGCTTCACCACCTCGCCGTCATTGCACTGCGCGGCGACGTTGGGGCCGGTCAGCTTGAAGCCGAGCATGCCGCGGCTCGTGACCTCGTCGCAGATGCTGCGATAGGGACCGACGCCGCCGGTGTAGGGCATCAGGCCCTGCACCTTGCCGGGCACGTTCGCGCCCGTGTACCAGGTGTTGGCGAGCCGGTGCAGCGTCACCATCGAGCAGTCGGCCATGTGCCGGCCCCAGCCGGCCTGCGCCGTCTCGGTCGGCTCCATCGTGGTGAAGCCGGCATCGCGCAGCGCGGCGAGGCGGTCGACGACCCAGTCGACATGCTGCTCGATCGAGACCGCCATGTTCGACAGCACCGATGGGCTGCCGGGCCCCGTGATCATGAAGAAGTTCGGGAAGCCCTCGACCGTGAGACCGAGATAGCTCTGCGGTCCGTGCGCCCAGACGTCGGTGAGCGACTTGCCGCCCCGCCCGGTGATCGGATGCACGGCGCGGATCGCGCCGGTCATGGCATCGAAGCCGGTCGCGAACACGATGACGTCGACGTCGACACTACGCTTCGCCGTCGTGATGCCGCTCGCGGTGATCGCCTTGATCGGCTCCTGGCGCAGATTGACCAGCGTGACGTTCGGCCGGTTGTAGGTCGCGTAGTAATTCGTATCGAGGCAGGGACGCTTGGCGCCGAACGGATGATCGTCCGGCGTCAGCGCCGCGGCCGTCTCGGGATCCTTCACGGCAGTGCGGATCTTTTCACGGATCAGGTCCTGGACGATCTTGTTGCCGTCGACATCGACGGCCTGATCGGCCCAGAGCTGCGTCAGGATGTGGACGAGGTCGCCGGCGGCCCAGGCGCGTTCGAACCGCTCACGACGCTCGGCATCGCTGAGCTGCCAGCTCACGACGGTCTGCTGCGGATAGGGCACACCGGTCATCGACTGGCGGGCCTGCTCGCGATAGGCGGCGCGGTCGCTCTGGAACAGGTCCATGCGATCGGCCGGCGAGGGGCCGTTATGGGCAGGCAGCGCGAAATTCGGCGTGCGCTGGAAGACGGTCAGGTGTGCTGCCTGTTCGGCGATCAGCGGGATCGACTGGATCGCCGACGAGCCGGTGCCGATCACGGCGACGCGCTTGCCCGCGAGGTTGACGCCGTCATGCGGCCAGCGTCCGGTGAAATAGATCTCGCCCTTGAAATCCTTGACGCCGTCGATCTCCGGCGGTTTGGGCGCGGAGAGGCAGCCGGTGGCCATGATGTAGTGGCGGGCTGAAACCGGCGCGCCGTTGCTGGTGGTGAGCTGCCAGCGTTCGGCCGTCTCGTCCCACTTGGCCTCGGTGACCTTGGTGTTGAAACGGATGTCGCGGCGCAAATCATAGCGGTCGGCGACGAAGCCGAGGTAACGCAGGATCTCGGGCTGGGCCGCGTATTTCTCCGACCAGGTCCAGGCCTTGTCGAGCTCCGGATCGAACGTGTAGCTGTAGTCGATGGTCTGGATATCGCAGCGCGCGCCGGGATAGCGGTTCCAGTACCAGGTGCCGCCGACATCGCCGGCTTCTTCGAGCGCGACTGCCGAGAGGCCTGCCTTGCGCAGGCGATGGAGAAGATAGAGGCCGGCAAATCCGGCGCCGACCACGGCGACGTCGACCTGTTGGGCTGTTCCACTCGCCGCCTTGGACTCACGTGCGGCGACCATTGCGTCTGGCATGGTATTCCTCCCGTGTATTTTGTTTTGCCGGCAGGCTAGCCCTGCAGGTTTTCTCTGTCATCAGGACAAGTGCAATCTTCGGTAGTCGTTTGCGGCGCAGTCGTGGCCGCGCGAAGATTGCGGCGATACACGCACTGCGATGCACAATCGCCGGGATTGCCCGGTCTATCAGACCACATCCTTCTGTGTATGCTTGCGGTTACAAGCCACGCGTGCCGACCGGGCGTCATGACAGAGTTGAGTGAGCGAACCAGAGCCAACATGGACGTCGTCCTCGAGGAGACGTGCCGCCAATTGCCGCATGGCGGCGATCACGACAGCCGCCGGTTCATTGCCGAGCGCCTGATCGAGGCGGCGCAGGCGGGACACTCGACGCTCGGCGAGCTCGGCATCATCGCAAGGCGCGCGCTGGCGGAGATCAGCGCCAAGGGCGGTTAGAAGAGCGGTCAGGCGCCTCAGCCAGACTTGCCTCGCCGCAGGCCGCGGACTTAACCTCTCGGGAATCTGTCCACGCATCGAGATTCCAAGATGCGGTCCGTGTTTGCGCTCATCGTGGTTGCCGCATTGCTCTGCCTCGCTGGCCCCGTCGTGGCCCAGCCGGTCGGGCAATTCCCGTTTGCGCTGACGCGCGAAGGCCAGATGCTTGGCGCCGTCGAAGGCGAGGTGGCTTTCTTCCGGGGGCTTGCTTATGCCGCCGCGCCGATCGGACCGCTGCGCTGGCGGCCGCCGCAGGCAACGGTCGAGGAAAGCTCCGAGATGCGCACCGCTTACGAGTACGGCGCGCCCTGTGCCCAACAGTTGCTGGCTGACGCGAGCGAGGATTGCCTCACGCTGAACGTGTTCCGCCCCTTCGGCGTCGACGGTCCGCTGCCGGTGCTGGTGTTCATTCATGGCGGCGCGTTCGTCAGCGGCACCGCGAACGATCCGCTGTTCGATGGTGCCAGGCTCGCGCAGGCCGGCCTCATCGTGGTGACCGTGAATTATCGCCTCGGCGCACTGGGCTGGCTCACTCATCCCGCACTGTCGGAAGGCGGCTCCGGCAATTACGGACTGATGGACCAGATCGCGGCGCTGCATTGGGTCCACGACAACATCGCGGCGTTCGGCGGCGACGTGAACAACGTCACGCTGTTCGGCAGTGGCGCGGGCGCGACGTCGATTGCGCTGCTGATGCTCTGCGACGCGGCGCGCGGTCTGTTTCACAAAGCCGTCCTGCAATCGGTGCCCGGCCGCGTGCATCTGCGCTCGCGGCAGGAGGCGGGGGCTGCAGGCCTGCAATTCGCGACTGAACTTGGGCGTCCCGCAGATCTGCGCGGCGCCGAGCCCCGGCGTCTTCTGGCCGCCGAAAAGAAGCTGCTCGCGACATCACCGCATAGCTTTGCGCCGGTGATCGACGGAAGCCTCGTGACGGAAGATATCGCTAGTGGCTTTGCGGCCGGACATGAAAGCCGGATTCCGCTGATCATCGGCGCCAACGATGACGAGACGGATTTCGACAGCGAACCCGACATCGCGCAGGCGCTCGCATCGTCCGGCATCACCACGGATGAGTTGCGCACGCTCTATCCCGACCTCGCTCAGGATTCGGACCTTGCGGCGCGGTTCTATACCGACAAGGTCTTCTCCGAGCCGGTGAGGTTGCTCGCGCGCCTGCATGCCGCAACCGGCGCACCGGTCTTCCGCTATCGCTTCGCCTATGTGCCGGAAGCCCGGCGCAAGACTTTAGAAGGCGGTCACGGGCGGGAATTGCAGTTCATCTTCGGCGTGGAGGGGGTGCCCGGCGCGGGCATCTTCTCACGGCGCGATCGTGAGGTCGCAAGCCGCATGCGCGCCTACTGGGTCAACTTCGCGAGGAGCGGCGATCCCAACGGTCCTGACCTGCCACGCTGGGATGCTGCCGCAGGCAACGATCGCCTGCTGCTGATGACGAACGAGCGCATCGCGAGCGGCGAGGATCCCTTCGCGGAGCGTCTCGACCGGATCGCGCGCTAGCGCGACGAAAGCAATTGGATTTAGGCTGCGAGCTCGACGCGCGGGGCCGGCGTCAGCCGGTCTTCTTCCAGATAGTCGATCGCGCCGTCCTTCTCGACGGCATAGAACTGCTGGCCTTCCTTTGACCGGTAGGCGGCACGGACGACGCCGCGGCGGCCCTTGTCACTGTTGACGACGTCCCCCAGCGCAAACTTCTTCATCTCACGTCTCGCTTGTCTTCAGGCCGACTCCTTCGGCCATAGGGGCGATTTTGGGCGGCAAATCGTTAACGACTTGCTAACCATACCGGTTTGCCTATGCTCGCCGCCGATCGCGCGCACAGCTACACGCGCATGTTGCCAACGAGACGAGCCCAGTATCCATGACGCGCTTTCCGACCCTGTTTCTGTCGCACGGCGGCGGCCCCTGGCCCTTCATGGAGGACAGGCGGGTGCAATATGCCAAGACCGCCGAGGAGTTCGGTCGGCTGCCGCAGCTCCTCCCTGAAAGACCGAAGGCGGTGCTCGTCATCACCGGGCATTGGGAGGCCGACGCCTTCACCGTCTCGACCTCGGCGCATCCGCCGATGGTGTATGACTATTACGGTTTCCCCGAGCATACCTATCACATCAAATATCCGGCGCCGGGCAAGCCCGAGCTCGCAGCGGATGTGAGGGCGCTGCTCAAGCACGCAGGGCTCGATTGCCGGGAAGATCCCAACCAGGGTTTCGATCACGGCACCTTCGTCCCGCTCGGCTTGATGTATCCGAACGCGGACATGCCGATCGTGTTGTTGTCGCTGAAGTCGACTTACGATGCGGCCGAGCACATCAAGGCCGGGCAGGCGATCGCCTCGTTGCGCGACGAAGGTATCCTGATCGTCGGCAGCGGGCTCACCTACCACAACATGCGCGGCTTCAACCGACCGGAGTCCAAGCCCGTCTCCTACGACTTCGAGGCCTATCTCAACGAAGCCATCAGCAATCCGGATGCGGCGCGCCGCAACGCGATGCTGGTCGATTGGGAGAGCGCGCCGAGCGCGCGGTTGGCGCATCCGCGCGAGGACCATCTGCTGCCGCTGATGGTGGCGTCGGGTGCGGCCGGCAGCGATGTCGGCAAGCGTGTCTTCGTCGACGAGGTCGCGAGTGTTGCGATGGCGTCGTACGTGTTCGGATGATGCCTCTGACGCAAAACCACGAAAACAACCCCATGCACAGTAGAACGGCTGAGCAATTTGAATGGGTTAGCGGGGGGCTTTTGCCGGTCTGGATAACGAGGCGGCGTCCTGGCGACATTTGACTCGTCGGGCAAAACAGGAGCAGAGTCCAATGATGGCCGTGGCAGCGTGATCAGTCTCGTAGGGCGGATTAGCGAAGCGTAATCCGCCGTCGGGCCGCAACAAGGATGGCGGATTACGCCTTCGGCTAATTTGCCCTACGCAGCTTTCAAGCTCAGCCGTACTTCAGCTTCATGAACAGGATGCCGCCGGCGAGCACCATGGTGATGGCATTGGCGGCGACCAGGGGCGCATCGCCGCTGAGCAGGCCGTAGATCAGCCAGAGCGCCAGGCCCAGCACCATGACCAGGAACATGCCGAGCGAGATGTCTCCGGTGGAGCGGGTCTTCCACACCTTGAGGGCTTGCGGCGCGTAGGCCACGGTGGTGCAGGTGGCGGCGGCAAAGCCGATCAGCTTGATCACGAACGGGTCCATGCGCGCTCTATAACATGGATTCGACGATGGTGATGCCTCAGGGGCGGTGCGATGCCATCAGGCTGCGATAGAGCGCGGCGTATTCGCCGGCCCGATGACGCCAGGAGACGTCGGTGGCAATGCCAGTCAACTGCAATTGCCGCCACGCCGCCTTGTCGTGGAAAGCAAGACTCGCACGCCGCAACGCCGCCGAGAGATTTTCGGACGAGACCGGCCCGAACGTAAATCCTGTCGCCGGCTCGCTCACGGTATCGGCGAGGCCGCCGACGCGCGAGACGATGGGCACGGCGCCATAGCGTAGCGCGCAGAGCTGGGTCAGGCCGCAGGGCTCGAACCTGGATGGCACCAGCAGCGCATCGGCGCCCGCCTGGATGAGGTGCGCGAGCGCCTCGTCATAGCCGATGATGGCCGCGATCCGGCCGGGACAGGCCCGCGCGGCGCCCTGGTAGCGATCCTGCAACTCGGCATCGCCGCTGCCGAGCAGGGCCAATTGCATGCCCTCGCCGAGGACGATCGGCATGGCCTCGAGCAGGAGATCGAGACCCTTCTGCCACGACAGGCGGCTGATGACGCCGAGCAGCAGCGCATCCGGCCGCGGGTCGAGGCCGAACCGTTGCTGCAGCGCCGCCTTGTTGGCCGAGCGGAACGTCAGGTCCTCCGCGCCGAAGCGATAGGCGATGTGCGGATCGGTTTGCGGATTCCACACCTCGGTGTCGATGCCGTTGAGGATGCCGCTCAAAACGCCCGCGCGTTCGCGCAGGAGGCCGCCGAGCCCCATGCCGCCTTCATCGCTCTGGATCTCATGGGCGTAGGTCGGCGACACCGTGGTGATGCGATCGGCGAACTGCAGGCCGGCCTTGAGAAAGCTGATGCCACCGAAATATTCCAGACCGTGAACATCGAACGAGGCTTCCCGGGGCAGGCCGATCGCGCTCGTCAATTCGCGGTCGAACTTGCCCTGATAGGCCATGTTGTGGATCGTCATCACCGTGCCGGGCCGCAGGCGATCGTCATAGTGGAGGTAAGCGGGCACGAGACCTGCCTGCCAGTCATGGGCGTGCACGACATCGGGCACGAAGGCCGGTACGAGGCCGTAACCGATATCGGCGGCGACGCGCGCCAGCGCCGCAAAGCGCACGCCATTGTCAGGCCAGTCGACGCCCTCGGTGGTGACGTAGGGGTTGCCCGGCCGCGCGTAGAGATGCGGCACGTCGAGCACGAACAGGTCCAGCCCGTCATACGAGCCGGCGAGCAGGCGTCCGGGGCCGCCGAAATAATCCGGCCAGCGCCAGACTTCGGCCGCGTTCGAGACCAGCCGCATCACGTCGGGATAGCCCGGCATCAGCGTGCGCATCTCGACGCCGTGCGCCTTCAGCGCAATCGGCAGCGCGCCGGCGACATCCGCGAGGCCGCCGGTCTTGACGATGGGATAGACCTCAGAGGCGACCGCGAGGACGCGAACGGGCGTCATGTATTGAGCCTGTCGATCATCGGCTGGGTGATCAGCGAGATGCCCTGCTCGGTGGTGCGGAAGCGTTTTGCGTCGAGCTCGGGATCCTCGCCGACCACGAGTCCTTCGGGGATCTCGATGCCGCGATCGATCACGACGTTCTTCAGCCGCGCGCCGCGCCCCACATTGACGTAAGGCATGATCACCGCGTTCTCGACATTGGCATAGGAGTTGATGCGCACGCCGGTGAACAGCAGCGAGCGGCGCAGCGAGGCGCCGGAGATGATGCAGCCGCCCGAGACCAGCGAGCTCACCGCCTGGCCGCGCCGGCTCTCCTCGTCATGGACGAATTTCGCCGGCGGCGTGATCTCGGCGTAGGACCAGATCGGCCAGGCGCGATCGAACAGGTCGAGCTCCGGCACCACGTCGGTGAGGTCGATATTGGCGGCCCAATAGGCATCGACCGTGCCGACATCGCGCCAATAGGCGCGGGGGTCCTCGCCGGAGCGGACGCATGACGTCGAGAACTGGTGCGCGATCGCGCGGCCGTTCTTGACGATGTAGGGAATGATGTCCCTGCCGAAATCGTGGTTCGAGTTCGGGTCCTCGGCGTCGCGCTTGAGCTGGTCGAACAGGAATTTCATGTCGAACACGTAGATGCCCATGCTGGCGAGCGAGACATCGGGCTTGCCCGGCATCGGCGGCGGATCCTTGGGCTTCTCGAGGAACTGCTGGATCCAGCCGTTCTCGTCGATATGCATGATGCCGAAGCCGGAGGATTCCTCGCGCGGCATTTCGAGGCAGCCGACGGTGACGTCGGCGCCGCTGTCGACGTGCTGGCGCAGCATCACCTCGTAATCCATCTTGTAGATGTGGTCGCCGGCGAGCACGACGATGAAGCGGCAGTTGTGGGACTCGATGATGTCGATGTTCTGGTAGATGGCATCCGCCGTGCCGACATACCACATGTTCTCGGAGACGCGCTGGCTCGCCGGGAGGATGTCGAAGCTCTCGTTACGTTCGGGGCGGAAGAAGTTCCAGCCCATCTGGAGATGCCGGATCAGGCTGTGCGCCTTGTACTGGGTGGCGACCGCGATGCGGCGGATGCCGGAGTTGACCGCGTTCGAAAGTGCGAAATCGATGATGCGGGACTTGCCGCCGAAATAGACCGCGGGCTTGGCGCGCCGGTCGGTCAATTCCAGCAGCCGGCTGCCGCGTCCGCCGGCCAGGACGAATGCCAGGGCCTGGCGGGCAAGCGGCTCATTTCCGGCGGCACTCATGTCATCCTCCCACTCGTCTGGCGCAAGCCAAATTCTGGCGTAAACCAAGGCTTTCGCGAAGTGCCTTCCGGCCGCGCGCCATTGGAACCGATAGTAACGGTACGAATAGTAAATCGGGAAGGTGCTTGTTGGTTGCGAACGGATGGGAAGCTTAACGCTTTGCCGTGGTCTGCGACCTCCAGCCGCGTCGCATCGGTGTCACATCGGGGCGGCGAGGCCGACCACGATTAAGGCATGCGCGGATTGTGTTGTGCGCCGCACGCAAAATGGAGTCTTTGACTTCGCGCAAGGATGCCCGATCATGGGAATGCGATCCTTTTTCCCAAGCGAAACGTCAGACAGGGAGCAAGACGATGAGGATCTGGAAATCGGCGATTGCCTGGTCTCTGGCGGGCGCGGTCCTGGCCGGCCAAATCGGGCAGGCCACGGCGGCGCCGCTGCCGACCAATGTCGCGACCATGAAGGCCGCCGTCGGTGACGACGTCACGCAGGTGCATTGGCGTGGGGGCGGCTGGGGATGGGGCCTCGGCGGTTTCGCAGCCGGCGCGATCATCGGCGGCGCCATCGCCAGCAGCGCGGCCTATGGTTACGGACCGTATTACGGCGGCTATGGTTACCCCGGCTATGGCTACGGCTATGGTTATGCGCCCGCCTATTACGGCTACGGGCCGGCCTATGCCTATCCGCGCTACTATCGGCCGTACCGCCCGTATTACGGCTATGGCTACTACCGGCCTCGCGCGTACTACCGGCCATATTATCGCGGCTATTGGTAAGTGCGGTTAGATTAAAGCGAGAGCCACACGATCAGGCTCATGCAGGCGAAATGCGCGAGCACGATCGCGGCGAGATGCAACGGACCGGCCTTGAAGCGAGGCCTGTGCATCCCGCCGCGCCCCCGCGCTAGTTCGATCCCGCGGCCGCAGCCGTGAAGCTGCGGTCGACGGCTTTGCTGACATCGAGCGTCTTCGGCAGGATGCCGTAACGCGTCGAGCGGTCGGAGGCTTCCTGCACCTCCTTCACCACGTTCTCGTCGATCACGATCGGGCTGGTGCGCTGCGCGGTGTAGGCTGACAGCAGCACGTCCTCCGGCAACTTGGTCAACTCGGCCGTGCTCTTCGCGTACTCAGCGAGGTGATCCAGCGACCACAGCCTTGCCTTGTTCAGCCGCTGCACCAGGTCCTGCACCGCCGCGCGCTTGGTGGCGATGGCGTTGTCGGAGGCGACGATGAAGGTGATGGTCGGCGTCAGGCCTTCGCCGTCGGCGATGACACGGGCCTTGTCCTTCAGCGTCGCGAACGAGACATAGGGCTCCCACACCGCCCAGGCGTCGATCGAGCCCGCGACCAGCGCGATCTTGGCATCGACAGGGCCGAGCGGCGCGAAGGTCGCGTCCTCGAGCTTGATCTGCGCCTTCTCCAGCGTCGCGTCGATCAGGAACTGGCCCCAGCCGCCGCGCGTGCCGGCGAGACGTTTTCCTTTGAGATCAGCCGCCGACTTGATCGGTGAATCCTGGCGCACGAGAATGGCTTGCGTCTTCGCATCCGACTTGGTGCCGCCGATCGCCTTGATCGGCGCGCCGGCCGCATACACCGACAGGAACGAGAGATCGCCGGTGTAGCCGACGTCGAGCGCGCCGGCGTTGAGCGCTTCCAGGATCGGCGCTGCCGCGGGGAATTCCGACCATTCGATCTTGTAGGGCAGGTCCTTGGCATAGCCGGAGATCTCGAGCAGCGAGCGGTTGCCGCCCTTCTGGTCGCCGACGCGCAGCACGACGGTGTCGGCGGCGAAGGATGCGGCGGCCGTCGACAGCGTGATGGCTGCCGCGAGCAGCGATGCCGCAAGCCGGCGGGTGATGGAATGATCGTCGAAGTTGGTGCTCATGTGGCCTGTCTTGTTGCTTTGCTCACGATTTGTGAGCGAACGATTGAGCGGGACGATCAAGTCTATGATCGCGCGATGCGCAGTCAATGAAATGGCCATTCGTATTGCGCGCGAATCCGGCAAGGACGTTTCAGCAACGCGCCGCTTTCGAGAACGAGCGGCGTGCGCGGCCGAAGATGCGTACGGATGCAGCAGGAGAGGGAGCAGCATTGCCTGCTTGCAC
This sequence comes from Bradyrhizobium sp., assembly GCF_035935975.1. Classification (GTDB taxonomy): domain Bacteria; phylum Pseudomonadota; class Alphaproteobacteria; order Rhizobiales; family Xanthobacteraceae; genus Bradyrhizobium. The sequence goes on along the minus strand of NZ_DASYWN010000057.1, from coordinate 189,136 downwards.
GATGATGCGTCAGTGAAAATCGTTTCATCGCCGTCGAGCGGGCTGATGGAGAGAATGACTTCGCTGCGCGCCACATTCGAAATTCCATTTCATTGACGATGCAGCACCCGCGCCGCATGATTTGCGCATCGCATCAAAGCGGCGCGTGAAGCGCCGATGAAGAATATTCTCTCAACGCAGCTCCACACGGAACATGCGCAACGCGAAGCGCTGCGCCAACGGCGGAGCTGTGCCAACTCAGGAGCGGGGCTGATGGACAAGGATAACAAGCGCGGCGGATCGGGCCTCGACCGGCGGCATTTGCTCCAGGCAGGGCTGGCGGCTGCGTTCGCCGCGCCGCTCGGTGCGTTCGGTACGGCGCAGGCCTTTGCGCCGCAAGCGATCGCGCCCGGCGTCGACCTCTCGGAGTTTCCGCTGTGTCGGACGGCTGCGGATGGCCCCGTACTCACCGGTGCACCGCGCAAGCTGAAACTGTCGTGGAATGCCGGCGCGGTGTGCCTTGCGCCGGTGCCTGTCGCCATCGAGCACGGCTTCTTCCAGAAGCACAATCTCGACGTCGAGCTCGTCAACTATTCCGGCTCGACCGACCAGCTGCTCGAGGCGATCGCGACGGGGAAGAGCGATGCCGGCCTCGGCATGGCGCTGCGCTGGCTGAAGCCGCTGGAGCAGGGCTTTGACGTCAAGATCGCCGCCGGCACCCATGGCGGCTGCATGCGCGTGTTGACCCGGGCCGATTCCAACGTGAGCAAGCTCGCCGATCTCAAGGGCAAGATCGTCGCGGTCGGCGATCTCGCCGGTCCCGACAAGAACTTCTTCTCGATCCAGTTGGCCAGGCTAGGTATCGACCCGAACAAGGACGTCGACTGGCGTGCCTATCCCGGCAATCTCCTGAACGTCGCGGTGGAGAAGGGCGAGGTCCAGGCGTTCCTGTCGTCCGATCCGCTGGGCTATCTCTGGCTCAAGGACAGCCAGTACAAGGAGGTTGCCTCCAATCTCGACGGCGAATACCGCGACAAGAGCTGCTGCATCCTCGGCTTGCGCGGCAGCCTGGTGCGTGAGGAGCCGCAGGTCGCGCGCGCGATCACGCAGGCGCTGCTCGACGCCGCGATGTTCACCGCGCAGAACCCGTCGGTGACGGCAAAGTCGTTCCAGCCCTACGCGCCGAAGACGGCAACGCTTGCCGATATCGAGGGCATGGTGCGCTACCACACCCACCATCATCATCCCGTCGGCGAGGTCCTGAAGCGCGAGCTCAAGGGCTATGCCGACGATCTGAAGAGCGTGCAGGTCTTCAAGGCGAGCACCGACACGGCCAAATTCGCGGAGCGCATCTATGTCGACGTATTCGCTGTCTGACGGCCTCACCTCCGGCGCGCCGCGTACCTCGCGCGCGCCGCTGCTGGCGAGCTGGCTCCGGGAGTCGGGCGTCGGCATTCTCGCCAGTGTTGCCTGGATCGCCTTCGGCGCGTCCTGCCTGTGGTGGGAGGATGTCGGCGACTGGTCGCGCACGCATTCGCTCGGCATCGCCGCCTTCGTTATCGCGGCAATCGCGCTGTTCGGAACCGTCGCTGCCGACTATCTCGGCTCGGCGGGACAGGCCCTGCACAAGCGCGGGCCCTGGCTGGTCGCGCTCGGCGCGTTCCTGACGGTGTGGGAGGTGGCGACTGCCAAGTTTGCCTGGCTGCCGCTGCCGTTCTTCCCGCCGCCGCAGTCGATCATCGAGGTCTATACCGACGATCTGCCGAAGCTGCTCGACAGCGTGTTCGCTTCGGTCAAGCTGCAGCTCGGCGGCTATCTGATCGGCGCCACGGTCGGCTTCCTGACCGGCGTGTCGATCGGCTGGTCGCGCGCGGTCGGCTATTGGGTGCATCCGGTGCTGCGCTTCATCGGCCCGCTGCCGGCGACCGCCTGGCTGCCGATCGCGTTCTTCACGTTTCCGTCGAGCTGGAGCGCCTCGACCTTCCTGATCGCGCTCGCAACCGGATTCCCGGTCACCGTGCTGACCTGGTCGGGCGTCGCAAGCGTCAGCAACGCCTATTACGACGTCGCGCGCACGCTCGGCGCAAAGCCGACCTTCCTGGTGCTGAAGGTCGCGATCCCCGCCGCGCTGCCGCACGTCTTCGTCGGCCTGTTCATGGGGCTCGGCTCGTCCTTTGCCGTGCTCGTCGTCGCCGAGATGATCGGCGTCAAGGCCGGGCTCGGCTGGTACCTGCAATGGGCGCAGGGCTGGGCCGCCTACGCCAACATGTATGCGGCGCTGATCGTGATGTCGCTGCTCTGCTCCGGCGCGATCACGCTGCTGTTCGCGATCCGCGACCGCCTGCTGGTCTGGCAGAAGGGGACCGTGAAATGGTAGCCGCCGCCGCATTGGCCGAAGTCGCAGCGCCGCTGGCCGCGGGCGCCGCGCTCGATATCGAGCAGGTCAGCCACGCCTTCGACATCGACGGCGCCGAGCTGCCGGTTCTCGATGACGTCAGCATCTCCGTGGAGCCCGGCGAGTTCGTCGCGCTGCTCGGCCCATCCGGCTGCGGCAAGTCCACCTTGCTGCGGCTGGTCGCCGGCCTCGACAAGCCCAAGGTCGGAACACTGCGCGAGGACGAGGCCCGCATCACCCGGCCGCATCCTTCGCGGGTGGTCGTGTTCCAGGATCCGACGCTGTTTCCCTGGCGGTCGGTCTGGGACAACGTCGCCCTGGGCCTCGAGGCCCAGGGCATCCTCAAGAGCCAACGCCGGCGCGTCGACGACGCGCTCGATCTCGTCGGCCTGGCGTCGTTCCGCAATGCCTATCCGCACCAGCTCTCCGGCGGCATGGCGCAGCGCGTCGCGCTGGCGCGGGCGCTGGTGAACGATCCCAAGATCCTGATCCTCGACGAGCCGCTGGGCAAGCTGGACTCGCTGACCCGCATCACCATGCAGGCCGAGCTCGTCTCGCTCTGGCAGCGCAAGGGCTTTACGACGCTGCTGGTGACACACGACGCCGAAGAGGCGCTGGTGCTCGCCAACCGCGTGATCGTCTTCAGTGACCGGCCAGCGCGCGTGAAGGCCGACATTCGGGTCGATCGTCCCTATCCGCGCCATCGCGGCGATCCGTATCTCGCCGACCTGCGCCGCCAGATTTTGGGCTTGTTGGGATTGGATGCCACATGGTGACTTCGGTAGCTCAGGGACGGGTGCCTCACAGCGAGCCCGACTATATCGCGCGCGCAGAGGCGCTGGCGCCGGGCTTTGCCGCGCGTGCGGCCGAGCATGACCGCACGGGGAGCTTCCCCTTCGAGAACTTTCGCGAGCTTTCCGAGGCCGGCCTGCTGTCGCTGACGGTGCCGGCGGCCCTTGGCGGGGCCGGCGCCGGCGCACGATACACCGCGCGTGTCCTCGGCATCATCGGCAAGGCCGATCCGTCGACTGCGCTGGTGCTGTCGATGCACTACATCAACCATCTGGTGATGGGGCGGAGCCCGACCTGGCCGCAGCGGCTGTCGCGCAAGCTCGCGCGCGAGACGGTCGAGGGTGTCGCGCTCGTCAACGCATTGCGGGTCGAGCCCGAGCTCGGCTCGCCCTCACGCGGCGGACTGCCGGCGACGATCGCGCGCCGGACCGAAACCGGCTGGCGCCTCTCCGGCCACAAGATCTATTCGACGGGCTCGCCGATCCTGAAATGGTATCTGGTCTGGGCCCGGACGGACGAGGCCGAGCCGCGGGTCGGCCAGTTCCTGGTGCCGGCGGGCCTGCCGGGCACGCGCATCGTCGAGACCTGGGACCATCACGGCTTGCGCGCCAGCGGCAGCCACGACGTCATCTTCGACGAGGTCGTGATCCCGCTCGATGCCGAGGTCGATGTCCGCAAGCCTGTCGACTGGCGCGCGCCCGACGTCGCGCAGGCGACCGTCCACACGGTCTTCGTTGCCGCGATCTATGACGGCGTCGCCCGCGCGGCGCGCGACTGGTTCGTCCAATTCCTGAAGCAGCGCGTGCCGGCGAGCCTCGGCGCGCCGCTTGCGACGCTGCCGCGCGCGCAGGAGATCCTCGGCGCCATCGAGGCTAGGCTCGCAGTCAATGCGCGGCTGCTCGACACCTTCGCCCGCGATTTCGACGACGGTGTCGATCTCTCCACCGGCGAATCCAACACCATCAAGCTGACGGTGACCAACAATGCCGTCGCCGTGGTCGAGGACGCATTGTCGCTGACCGGCAATCACGGCCTGTCCCGCAGCAATCCGCTGGAGCGGCATTATCGTGATGTCCTGTGCGGGCGCGTTCACACGCCGCAGGACGATGCCACGCGCACCGGCCTCGGCCGCACCGCGCTCGGACTTTAGAACACAAAAGGGAGACCATCATGTCGGTCGAGTTCATCGGCTTTATCGCCAACAGCAATGCTTCCGAGACCATCGTGCGCCGGGGGCCGGTGCTCGATCCCGCCTATATCGAGACCGTGGCGAAGGCGCATGAGCTCGCCGGTTTCGACCGCGCGTTGCTGGCGTTCCATTCGACCACGCCGGATTCGCTGCAGGTCGCCCAGCATGTGCTGACCATCACGAAGAAGCTCAAGGTGATGATCGCGCAGCGGCCCGGCTTCACCGCGCCGACGGTGCTGGCGCGCCAGCTCGCCACGCTCGACCAGCTCTATGGCGGCCGCGTCTCACTGCACGTCATCACCGGCGGTAACGCCGTCGAGCTCAAGCAGGACGGCAATGCGCTCGACGACAAGGACGAGCGCTACGCCCGCACCAGCGAATTCCTCGACATCGTCCGGCTGGAATGGACCAGCGAGAAGCCGTTCAACTACAGCGGCAAATATTACACCGTCGAGAACGGCTTCTCGCAGGTGAAGCCGCAGCAGAAGGGCGGGATCTACACCTTCGTCGGCGGCGGCTCCGATGCCGCGATCGAGGTCTCGGGCAAGCATGCCGACACCTTTGCGCTGTGGGGCGAATCCTATGCGCAGGTGCGTGACGTCACCGCGCGGGTGCGTGCGGCGGCGGCCAGGCACGGGCGGCCGGCGCCCCGCTTCAGCCTGTCGGTGCGGCCGATCCTCGCCGACACCGAGGAGGCCGCCTGGAAGAAGGCCGACGAAATCCTCGAACGCGCCACCGCGCTGCAAGACCAGACCGGCTACCGCCGGCCCAACCACGCCACCGACGGTGCCAAGCGGCTGCTGGCGCTGGCCGACCAGGGTGCACGCATCGACAAGCGGCTGTGGACCGAGATCGCCAAGCTCACCGGCGCCAACAGCAACTCGACCGCGCTGGTCGGCACGCCCGAGCAGGTCGCCGAAGTGTTTGCCGATTACTATGAGCTCGGGGTCAGCCACTTCCTGATCCGCGGCTTCGATCCGCTTCCTGATGCGATCGACTATGGCCGCGCGCTGATCCCGCTGACGCGCGAGCTGATCGCCAAGCGCCAGGCCGTGCGCGGCGAGGCGGCGGAATGATCCGCCTCATGCTGGCCGGCGCGCTGCTGTTCGCCTCCTTCGAGCTAGCGGCGGCGCAGACCACTCTGCGCGTCGGCGACCAGAAGGGCAATTCGCAGGCCGTGATGGAAGCGGCCGGCGTGCTCAAGGACGTGCCGTACAAGATCGAGTGGAAGGAGTTTCCGGCGGCAGCTCCACTGCTGGAGGCGCTGAGCGCCGGCGCGATCGAGACCGGGCTGGTTGGCGATGCGCCCTTCACCTTCGCCGCCGCTTCAGGCGCGCCGGTGAAGGCGATCGCCGCGATCCGGCAGACGCGCGAGGGCCTCGCGATCCTCGTGCCCGAGAATTCGCCGATCAAGAGCTTTGCCGATCTGCGCGGCAAGAAGATCGCGACAGGCCGCGGCTCGATCGGCCATCAGCTCATCCTCGCCGCGCTGGAGAAGAACGGCTGGAGCGCGAGCGACGTGCAGATCGCGTTCCTGGCGCCATCCGACGCCAAGATCGCCTACACGCAAGGCTCGGTCGATGCGTGGTCGACCTGGGAGCCCTATGTCAGCCAGGAAGAGGTACTGTTCAAGTCGCGCCGGATCATCACCTCCGAGGGCGTGACGCCGGGGCTGAGCTTCCAGGTCGCGCGGCCCGACGCCATCAGGGACAAGCGCGCCGAGCTCTCGGATTTCGTGCGACGCCTGACCGCGGCGCGGGCGTGGTCGCTGAACAATGTGAATGGCTATGCCGAGACCTGGGGCCGGCTGATGAACATCCCGGTGGCCGTGCCGCAAAACTGGCTGTCACGTGCAAAGATCCGGGTCGCGCCGATCGACGACGGCGTGGTCGCGGACGAGCAGAGCACGATCGATCTTTATTTCCGCTGGGGCCTCATCAAGCAGAAGCTCGATGCCGCCGAAATCGTGGACCGCTCGTTTTCGGATGCGAAGGCGGGGCTGTAGCGGCGCACTCGTGTCCCGGACGCGGTGCAGCGCGCAGCGCTGCTCCGCAGAGCCGAGACCCATGCCAAGCATGATGCTCTCGGTGAGATGGGCCCCGGCTCAGCAGCGCACCACTGCGTGATGCGCTGCGTCCGGGGCACGAGACTTCACGGGGCTCTCAAGCATCCGTGAAGCGAAGAGAATGCCTTCCATTCCGATGGTCTCTCCAGAATTTTTGTTCTGCATTCCAAGCGCGTGACAACACCCTCATTGCTATTTGCATCCCCACCCTTGCACCACGTCACAACCCCGCAAAAATCAATCCGACGACCACATCGGGAGACCGGCCATGGGCCTGCAAGAAACAAGAATCGAATCGCTTCCCTTCGTCACCGCCGAACTCAACTATCTCGCGCCCGTTTCGGGCAAGCCGCGCACCTACGCGTTCGATCCGCCGCCGGGCGAGCCGAAAAGCACCTCGCTGCCGGAGCCGCATCAGGTGCCGATCTTCGATGCGCGGCTGATCGCTGACAATTTCTCGCTCGATCGCGAGGGTTTTGCGCTGGTGCGTCATCCGACCCAGGTGAAGGATTTCTACAACGACGCCGAGGTGAGGGCGGTCTACTATCCCGCGGTCGAGGCGTTTCTGCGTGCGACGCTGAAGGCCGATCGCGTCGTCGTCTTCGATCATACCGTGCGCAAGCGCGTCGAGGGTGCCGCCGACATCCGTGACGGCGGCCCGCGCCAGCCGGCGACGCGCGTCCATGTCGACCAGACCGCGGTCTCCGGTGCCAACCGCGTCCGGGAGCATCTGCCTGACGAGGCCGAGGAGCTCTTGAAGGGCCGCGTGCAGGTGATCAATCTGTGGCGGCCGATCCGCGGTCCCTTGCGCGATTCACCGCTGGCGATGGCCGACGGCACCACGGTCGCGCCCGAGGATCTCGTCGCGTCCGACCTGATCTATCCCAACCGCCGCGGCGAGACCTATTCGGTGAAATACAATCCGAACCATCGCTGGTTCTATTTCCCCGAGATGACGCCGGACGAGGCGCTGCTGCTCAAATGCTACGACTCCGCAACCGACGGCCGCACCCGCTTCGGGCCGCACACGGCTTTCATCGATCCGACCACGCCTGAAGATGCCGCGCCGCGCGAAAGCATCGAGATCCGCACGCTGGTGTTCCACAAACAGTAACAAACTGTGATGGCACTGCCGGGCATCGCCCGGCGGTGTTTGGGGAACTTTGGGGAACAAATCGTCGTTTGCAGCGCTGGGCGGGGTCAACCGGGGAGCGGTGCCGTGCGAGCGCAAACGACATTTTTGCTTTGTTTGACGACGTCCTCTTTCGCCCTCATCTCGATTGCCAATGCCGAGAGCGGGCTTGCCTCATATTACGGATATGGAAAAGCCGGCAAAGGTGAGCTGACCTGCGCCCACCGCACGCGCCCGTTCGGCACAGTGCTCAAAGTGTCCTACAGCGGACGCACCATCCAGTGCCGCGTCAATGATCGCGGTCCCTTCATCCGCGGGCGCATCGTCGATCTCTCCGTGCCCGCTGCCCGCGCGCTCGGCATGATGAGCGCCGGCGTGGTGCGCGTCTCGGTGGAATAGGCCTATAAGCACGCTATAGTGCCGCCCAAAGCAAGGGTGAGGGGGCGCTATGGCCAGGATCAGGGTGGGACTCGTCGGCTGCGGCTTCGTGTCGGAGCTGCATATGTATGCGTTCCGGCGCGTCTATGGCGTGGATGTCGAGGTCACGGCGGTGGCCGCGCGCGGCGGCCGCGTCGTCGAATTCGCCGGGCATCACGGCATCCCGCGGGTCTACCGCAGCTTTGCCGATCTGATCGCGGACGCCGATATCGACGTCGTCGACATCTGCACCCCGCCCAATCTCCATACCGGGATGATCGTCGCCAGCATGCAGGCGGGCAAGCATGTCATTTGCGAAAAGCCGTTCGCCGGCTATTTCGGCCGCGACGGCGACGCGCAGCCGATCGGCAGGCATGTGCCGAAGGCCGTCATGTACGAGCGCGTGCTGGAAGAGATGGACGCGACCCGCGCGGCGATCGAGCGCACCGGAAAACTCTTCATGTATGCCGAGGACTGGATCTACGCGCCCGCCGTGACCAAAACCGCGGAAATCCTGAAAGCGACCAAAGACAAGATCCTGTTCATGAAGGGCGAGGAGAGCCATTCCGGCTCGCACGCCGCGCATGCCGCGCAATGGGCGATGACCGGCGGCGGCTCGCTGATCCGCATGGGCTGCCATCCGCTCTCGGCGGTGCTTTATCTCAAGCAGGTCGAGGCCAAAGCGCGCGGTGAGACCATCCGTGTTGCCAGTGTCACCGGTGACGTCGGCAACGTCACGGCCAGCCTGAAGCCGGAGGAGCGCAGCTACATCAAGGCCAATCCTGTTGATGTCGAGGATTGGGGCACGCTCACCGCCACCTTCTCCGACGGCACCAAGGCCACCGTGTTCTCCGGCGACATGATCATGGGCGGCGTGCGCAATCTGATCGAGACCTACACGTCAGGCGGCTCGCTGTTCGCCAACATCACGCCGAATAACCACCTCATGAGCTACCAGACCTCGGAGGAAAAGCTCGCCAGCGTCTACATCACCGAGAAGGTCGATCGCAAAACCGGCTGGCAATATGTCTGCCTCGAGGAGGAATGGACGCGCGGCTATCTGCAGGAGATCCAGGATTTCATGGAATGTGCCGCGACCGGACGACAGCCGCTGTCGGATCTGGCGCTGGCCTACGAGACGATCAAGGTGAACTACGCCGGCTATTCGGCGGCGGAGGAGGGGCGGCGCGTGGTGCTGTAGAGCAGGCTGCAATCCTGTTGGCCGTACTCGCTATCGGCGGAGCCTACCACCGGTAATGCACGCCGAAGTCACCCTTGACGCCATCGCGCTTGCCCCCGTCGGTGCCGTTCACTGCGAACTGGTAGCCGGCCTGGGCGTAGAGGCTCAGGCCGGGAAGGATCTTCGCGCTGAGACCGCCGGCAAACTCCAGCCGTGTCGCCTGTTCGAGCAAGCGCACCGCGTCGGTGCCGAACATCGTGGTGGCATTGGCGTCGAAGTCGCGCCAGACATTGGCGAGCGCGTACGGTTGCCACACCCGCCCGGCGGGATCGTTGATGGTCCACTTGCCGCGCAGGCCGAGCCGCGCGGTGGCGCCGGACGTCGTGCCGAGCCCGACTGGCCCCAAGCCGTCATTGGCGTCATCGAAGGAGACCCGCTGCCAGATGATCTGGCCTTCGGGCTCCAGCACAAAGCGAGGCCCGAGCCACGGCAGCGGAATCGGATAGCCCGCTTCCAGCGATGAGATGAAGCCGGTGCCGTTGGTCGACAGGCGGGCAAATTGCGTTGACGCGTTGCCGTTGTAGAACGAGCCCTGCAGCACCGCATCGATGTACCAGCCACCGGGGCCATAGTGGGTCCAGTAGCCGCCCACCGAATAGGCATTGAGATTGAGCGAGCCGGTGTGTTGCAGGATATACGCGCTCACGGCCGCGTTGGTGACGAGGCCATCCACGCTCACATTGCCATTGCCGTAGGCGAAGTAGAGGCCGGCAGTATCGCTGTGGCCGGGGATCAGGCTGCCGCGCCAGAGATCCACGCCGGTCTGGATGCCCGCCACCTGGCCGCTGGCGCGCGGGTCGGCGAAGGCCCGGTAGTGGTTGTCGATCTGCTGGCCGAACAGGCGGCCCCACACGGCCAGCTGGCAGTTGCCGTACGGGATGGGCGGAGCCTTGGTGATGGCTGGCGCTTTGGTGATGAGGCCATAGTCAGGTGCGGTGTTCAGGCAGGCGGCGTCTGCCGCAGCGTCGCCGACGCGCTCATGCAGGGTGCCGAGCGTGGTCAGTCCCATCTGCCGCGCGATCGGCTGGACCACGCCGTAGGTCGCAACCTCCGGCCCGATGATCGGGTAGACGCCCGGCGGCAGCACCGTCGGCGGTGGATCGGGCGGCAGGGTGGTCTCCGGCGGCATGATCTCCTCGGGCGGGATTGGTCCGACGATGAAGGTATTGCGCAGGAACCAGTCTGCGGGATTGCTGCCGTTGACGCCACCAAGGAAGAGATCATAACTGAAGAAGCCGCTGCGGACTTCGACGGAAGGCGCGAGCGAGAAAACGCCGGGTGCCGAACGGTTGGGGTCGAGCACCTGCACCACCAGGATGCCGTCACCGACGGTCAGCGCACCGGTGCCCCCGGCGTTGCGAATTGATAGCTTTGTCGAGCCGCCGGAACCAAGGGAGGTACCATCCACCACCAGCACGTCGGATCGTGAGGCGGGGCCGCCCTGGTTCAGCACGGTGTCGAGCTTCAGCGTGCCGCCGTTGGAGATGAATGTTCCAGCGGCGTTACCCGCGATGAGCGGCGTGGGCGCCAGGCCAACCTGGTGTCCGCCAGTAATCACGAGCACGTCGCCGGGAACGGGATTGGCCTGCAGATCGATGGTGCCGGAATTGGTGAAGCTGGTTGCGCCAAGAATCTGCCCCTGCACGGGACCGCCGAGCGCCATGCTGTTGAAGGTCAGATTCAGCGGCAGATATTGTCCAGTGGAATCGAGCTTGGTCGCGCCGGGACCTCCCAGCAACGCCAGCGTTCCATTATTGGTGAACGTGCCGGGGCCAAGGTCCGTAACGGCGACGCGCAACGTATCGCGTACGCCGTTGCCACTTGCGTCAACGGCTCCTGCAGTGTCCGCGAAGTGCCGCAGGTTGAACAGGCCATTGTTCTCGAAGCTGTTGTTGTCGCCGACAAGCTGCACGAAGCCCGTGATGGTGCCGCGGTTGATGATGCTGGTGTTGTTGCTGGCGAAGAGTGGACTGCTGGCGACGGCCCGATCGGACAGGGCGCCGATGGTGCCATCGTTGATCAACGTCGCCGCGCCAATCGACGAACCGAGGATAACACCAGCAGCCGGCAGACCGTAGGTCGGGCCGAAGCTGGCAAGATCAGCCTGCCAACCGCCCATCACGGATCCGGCCTGAACCTTGACAGTCACGCCACCACTGCCGCTCGTCGCGCTGATCCCGGTGCCAAACTCTCCCCGGACGAGCACATCGTTGCTCGTATTGATTTGCACCGAGCCGGTTGTCGCGGTCGGCACCGGATTTATTGATTCGATATCCGTCAGTAATCCAGGGCTTCGACGGAGTACCGTGCCGCTGCTGTCGGCGAGTATGCCGACTGCGTTTGAGCCGGTCGTCGTGTTGATCGGCCCTGCCGAATTCACCGTTATGTTGCCGGCGCCGGAAGAAAGGGCTGTGATGCCGGTGCCATTCCCGCCGAAGGTTGTAATCCCCGGACCGGTATAGGTCACATCGATTTGTGCACCTGCAGCCGCCACGGCGCGAATACCAGCCGGCAGACTGCTGGGATTCGTGGTGTCTGGCCCGGAACTCGTAATTTGCGATGCCACGATCGCAGTTAATTTGTTCGCCGCGGTGGACGAGTCAAAACCCGAAAATACATAGACGCCGGGGCCCCCACGTTCCGTGCCGCTGACGTTGATGACGGTGCCGGCCGCGGTGCTGGCCGTAGCCGACCCGTTGCCATCAACCCACGCGAGGATACCACGGGGCCGGACAGCGCTCACATTGAGCGCACCGCTATTGAATGTCACGGACGCATCGCCGGGCCCCGAGGGGCCAAAGAGTGGGTCGCCGGCATGAGCGAGCAAGCCGTACTGGGTGGTACCGGCGCCAGCGTTTGACAGGACTCTGATATCTCCCGAAGCGACGAGGCTCGCGTTGCCGGTGCCGCGGTTGTCCACCTGTATGGCGCCTCCTTCACTTCCGGCAGTGGCTATGATTGTGCCTTGAAAGATTACGCTCGCCAAATCAGGCCGCAGTAACGTGTTTCGGTGCGAAAAATCCAGTATCGCCCAGGTGCTGTCGGTGCCACTCACGTTAATCGTTGTGTTTGTTGCATTGATGATGGCGTCCCCGCTGGACTGAATCCGAAGCCCAGTATTGTTGCTGGTCGCGGGATTGGCTGTATTGTTGATGGTCACACCATCCGCAGCGATGGAGACGTCAGCGGGGCTGGACACGCCTCCCGTGTTGGCACCGTTAACAGCGTTAACGCTGCCTAGACCCGGCGGGATGGTGACGATGACCCCGGGCTGAAGCGTGAGATGAATGGGGGAGTCGGCGGGATCGTAGTTGATGCCGTTGGGATAAGGATTGCCTGCGGTCGTGCAGGTTGCGCTGCCGGAGGCATCGAGTAACCCGCACTCGTTGGTTGCTCGCGCCGGCGACTGGCCCGAATCGAGCGCGGCGGCGGCAGTTACAATAAAAGCTAACGAAACGCTGGAGAGCAGCCGGCAGCGAGGTGAGTGACATCGGCCAAGACTACCTGCCAAGTCGTGGCGTGTGATGATCGCAAAATAGCCCGTAGAATTTGGCGCAGTCCAGATGCTCGAATGCGGCGCACGAACGCCGAGAGCTATGGCGCTGTACTTCATCGCTTTCCCCAACGTTAGACGACCAAATCAAATACCGGGGCTGCCCGGGTCGGTTGGGAACGAAAAAAGTAGTCCTTGTTTCGCGCCACTCGATGACGCGCAAATTCAGAATCAGTTGGTTTACAAAAGCCATTGCCACAGTCAGCAAAGGAATCGCCGCAAGTATGGCGGCCAATTGCGGCAATCCCACTTTTTTTACTTATAGTTGCCGTGGAGTTACGAGGACGACAGTGGTGCTGACCAAATCCAGAATTTCGTCGGGCTGGAAGGGCTCCGCCCCGTCACCTGAATGCCCACCGATCGGCTCATTCGTGGGGAGATACTCTCGCCCGTCTCGCCGCTTTGCTGCGAGCCACCCTCTCCTGCAAGGACCTGCAAGGAGAGAGGGGAAGTGCAAACGCTGCGCACGATTCCATTTTATAGGCGCGGCTACCAGGTCCCGACAGCCATCATGATGGCGATGGTCATGCATGAGAGGCAGGCAGTCAATGCAGTATAGAACTCGGGTGTGTTCATTGTTGCCTCCTGGAAAAGTGCTTCCTTTCCAAAATGTCATTGCCGCCTATTTTTCGAAGCGTTTCGCTTCTGCTTCGTGCTGCGCGTCCGTCCCGTCAGTGCCATCCGGATCAGAGGGATCGTCGACCATCTGAAAGAGTTCGGGATGCTTGCCCGTGAGCTGAAGCTGTTTGCGCATCTCGGCGAGGCGGGCGCGACAAAATTCCTGGTAGAGCAATTCGAGTATGGCGGGCATCGTCACCCCCATCGCCGGAATTCGCGTTCTGAAATTTTCTGCTTTCTGCTCGACGGCTCGGTGATGCGAGCGGTTTGCCGTTTACGTCAGCCCAAAGCTGAACGAGGTGGCTATTCGGCTTATACGTCCGAAAATGGAGCAGCTTTCATTATCCAGTTCACACATCATAGAAAGCTTTTGTTTCAATTGGACTTCGTCTCACAACCAGAGCGCGCTGCTGCATGGCGAAAAATCCAACTACAGCGCGAAAGGGATGACCAGTGGATGCAAGCATCATCGGCTGCAACGCGATTGGTGGGATTGGTGGTTTGAGTCGCGCTGAATGCCGCACGCACGGAGCACCCTCTCCCCTTGTGGGCCCCCTTGTGGGAGAGGGTGGCTGGCCGCTTAGCGGCGAGACGGGTGAGCGGTCTGTCTCCGTACCCGACTCTCTCACTACTGAACTCGCGGAGACATACCCCTCATCCGGCGCCATAGCCGAAGCTTAGCTTCGGCGTTCCTAAGAACGGCGGCCGAAGGCCGCCTACGCCACCTTCTCCCACAAGGGGAGAAGGGATAGCACCGTCGCCGTGACGGGTAAAACTACGCTCCGTAAGTCGAGCCCTTCGGCAGCGGAAACACCGGGTCCTGCGTGCGGATGTTGGTCGGCCACACCACCGAGATGTGCTCGCCGGCATTCTGCATCACCACCGGCGTCGAGCGCTCGTTCTGGCCCGACATCGGCGTGCCCGGCGGAAAGAACTTGACGCCATAGCCCTGGATGGTGCCGCCGGCGGGAATGTCGACGTCGAGCGCGGCCTTGCGGATCGCTTCGGGCTCGAAGCTGCCGTATTTCTCCTTGGCGACCGGCAGCACGTTGTTGAGCAGCAGCCAGGTCTGGTTGAAGCCCATCGAGCAGTGCGGCGGCACGTCGGTGGCGCCGGTCTTGGCCTTGTAGCGCGTGACCATGGCGTTGGTGAGATCGCCGATCCCCGGCGCGAGCTTGGCGGGGTCGAGCAGTTGCGCCGGCACCGGATCGATGTTGCAGAAATTGTCGATGTCGGGCCCGAAGGTCGCACGCAGCTTGTCGAGCTGGCTGTAACCGGCGCCGGCGCCGAACAGCATCTTGAAGCGCAAGCCGCTCTCGCGGGCCTGGCGCAGGAACAGGGTGATGTCGGGGTTGTAGCCGGCATGCGAGATCACGTCGGCCTTGGCGCGCTTGATCTTGGTGACGAGCACCGAGAGATCGGGCGCGGAAGCCGAGTAACCCTCGCGCAGCACCACCTGGATGCCGGCCTGCTTGGCATAGGCTTCGTCGGCCGCGGCGACGCCGACGCCATAGGGGCCGTCCTCGTGGATCAGCGCGACCTTCACGTCCTTCGGATCCATGCCGAGCTTGCCTTGCGCATGCTCGGTGAGGAAGCCGGCGAACGCCTGGCCATACTGGTCGGAATGGATCTGCGCGCGAAACACGTATTGCAGGTTCTTGTCCTTGAACACGGCGGTCGAGACCGCGGTCGTGATCCAGAGGATCTTCTTCTGCTGCTCGACCTTCGCCGCCATCGGCACCGCGTGTGCGCTGGAATAGACGCCGTTGATGATGTCGATCTTTTCCTGGTTGATCAGCCGCTCGGCCTCGTTGATCGCGACATCGGCCTTGCTCTGGGAGTCGGCCGCAACAGGCACGATCTTGGTCTTGCCGCCGATGCCGCCCTTCTCGTTGACGAGGTCGATGGCAATCTGCGCGCCGACCGAGGAGGCGACCGAGCCGCCGGCGGCGAAGGGGCCGGTGAGGTCGTAGATCAGGCCGATGCGCAAATTCTCGGCTTGCGCCTGTGCCCTTGTCCAATCGAGGCTGAGTGCGGCGGCGGCAGCCGCCGAGCTCTTCAGCAGCTGCCTGCGTGAAGTCGGCATCCTATCCTCCCTCAAAACCTGTCGGTTGATTGGTTTTGTTATTTTTTTGCGAAGTATGGGGAGGGGGACTGCGGAAAGTCAACATCGCACAAGGTCGATACGACGCAGCAGCCGGACCGAACGCATCTGCGAAAGGCAAAGAAAAGCCCACCGCTCGCGAATGAGCGATGGGCAGATGCCGGTGCGAGCCGATTACTGCGACAGCTTCACGAAGCTCGGAAACTTCAGCTTGCCCTCGGCGATCTTCTCCGGCCAGACCACGACCTGCTTGGAGTCCTGCCACTGGAAGACGAGGCCGGTCACGGTGGTGGGACCGGACTTGATGCCGTGGGTGAACTCGTCGTCCTTGCCGTAGAACTGGATCTTGCCGATCGTGCCCTCGAAGTCGGTCTTCTCGAGCTCGGCGACCATCTTGTCGGGATCGGTCGAGCCGGCGCGCTTGATGGCGTCGGTGATGATGTAGACCTCGTCATAGGCGGTGTAGCCGGTATAGGCCGGCGGCGCGCCGAACTTGGCCTTGAAGGCGGCCGCGAACGGCTTCGTCTTGGAGGTCACGGCGACGTCGGGCGTTGCGACTGCGAGCGAGGGTACGCCGTCGGCGGCGCCATTGGTGTCCTTCCAGAAGGTCGGGCTCAGCGCCTGCGCGCTGATACCGAACATCGGGATCGGCACCTGCTGGTTCTTCCACTGCACCGTCGGCTGCACGCCGACATGCGAGATGCCTGTCACGATCACGTCCGGCTTCTTGGCCTCGATGTTGTTGAAGATCGGCGTGAAGTCGGTGGTGTCAGGCGAGAAGCGGACATGCTCGACGACCTTCAGGCCGGCCTTGGGCAGGCAGGCCTCGTAGCCGACGTCGAGCGGCTTGGTCCAGGCCGCGTCCTCACTCATGATCGCGACGGTCTTGAACTTGAGCTTGTCGACCAGCAGGTCCTTGGCGGCGTCGCAGACGAGTTGGGCCTGCGCGGCCGAAGTCAGGTAGCCGTGGAAGGTGTATTTGTTCTTCTCATAGTCGTTGTGGATCGCCTTGGTGATCTCGTTCGACGCGGCGCCGGGAGTGATCAGCGGCATCTTCAGCCGTGCCGCCCAGGGCTCCAGCGCCAGCACGACCTCGGAGATGTAGCTCGCGATCACCGCGGACACCTTGTCCTCGCTCACCGCGCGCTGGAACGCGCGCACGGAGTCGGCCGAGGAGCTCTTGTTGTCATAGGTGACGATCTCGACCTTGCGGCCGAGGATGCCGCCCTTGGCGTTGATCTCGTCGGCGGCGATCTGCGCACCGCCCGGCGTCGCCGCACCCGCGATCGACTGCACCTCGGCAATGACGCCGATCTTGATCGGGTCGCCTGACTGCGCGTAGGCGGGCGCGGCAAGGCACAGTGCCAGCGCGGAGGTGAGAAGGCCGCCGCCGAGAATTGAAGGTCGCATGGTCGTTTCCCTTTCGTTGTTTGTTGTTGGTATGCGTTACTTAAAGAAAATCGGCGCCGGCCTCGCTTGCGAAGCGGCCGGGATCGCCCTCCCAGACGATCCGCGCATGCTCCAGCACATAGACGCGGTCGGCATGCGGAAGCGCGAAGGTGACGTTCTGCTCGCCGAGCAGCACCGTGATCGACGTGGTCTGCCGCAGCTTCGTCAGCGCCTTGGACAATTGCTCGAGGATGACGGGAGCAAGGCCCAGTGTCGGCTCGTCCAGGATCAGGATCTGCGGCTGCATCATCAGCGCGCGGCCGATCGCGAGCATCTGCTGCTCGCCGCCGGAGAGCGTCTGCGCCATCTGGCCCTGGCGCTCCTTCAGGATCGGGAACAGCTCGAACAGCCAGGCCAGCTGCGCGGCGCGCTTGTCGTCGGCAAGGTGCTGGCCGCCGAGATCGAGATTCTCCCGCACGCTCATCTCGCCGAACAGCTCGCGCGATTCCGGACATTGCACGAGGCCGCTGCGCGCGATCTTCGCCGGGCTGGTGCCGCGCAATTTGTCGCCGCCGCGCACGATCTCGCCGCTATAGGGCAGGAAGCCGGAGATGGTGTTGAACAGCGTGGTCTTGCCGGCGCCGTTGAGACCGACGACCGAGACGAACTCGCCCTCATGGACGTGGATCGAGACGTTCTCCAGCGCCTGTGCCTTGCCGTAGAACACGCTGACATTCTCGACCTGGAGCAGCGGCACCTTGTCCTTGAAGCTGGTCTCGGGCCGCGCATGGGTCTCGATCGCGCCGCCGAGATAGACCCGCCGCACGGTCTCGTTCTTCATGACGTCCTCGGCCTTGCCGGTGACGATCTCCTCGCCGAGATACATCGCCAGCACGCGGTCGACGAGCGCCGCGACGCTCTTGACGTTGTGGTCGACCAGCATCACGGCGCGGCCGTCGTCGCGAAAGCTGCGGATCAGGTCGGAGAAGACATCGACCTCGGCCCGCGTCAGGCCGGCGAAGGGCTCGTCCACCAGCACGACCTTGGGATCGCGGGCAATGGCCTTGGCCAGCTCGAGCCGGCGCAGATCGGCGAAAGGCAGTGTCGGCGGGCGGCGGTTCATGACGTTGCCGAGGCCGACGCGATCGGCGATCCATTTGGCCCTCTCGACCAGCGCCTTGTCCGGGAACAGCATGAACAGGCTGTCCGGCAGGAGCGCGACCAGGATGTTCTCCAGCACCGTCTGCCGGTTCAGCGGCCGCGAGTGCTGGAACACCATGCCGAAGCCTTTTCGCGCGATCTTGTGCGCGGGAAGGCCGGCGACGTTCTCGCCCTCGAAGATCACTTCGCCGGCGCTGGGCCGTTCGATCCCCATCACGCTCTTCATCGCGGTCGACTTGCCCGAGCCATTCGGCCCGATCAGGCCGAAGATCTCGCCGGCGTTGACCTCGAAGCCGAGGTTCTTCACTGCCGTCAATCCGCCGAAGCGTTTCGTCAGCCCGCGGACGTCGAGCACGGCCCGGTTTGAAAGCCTCATATCCATCACGAGCGAGCCTCGCGTGAGAGGGCCGCTCCGAGGAAGCCGCCGGGGAAGAACAGCACGACGAGCAGTGCGACCGCCGAGACGATGAAGGTCGCGAGCTCACCGGTCGGCCGCAGGAATTCGCCGGCGACGATCAGGAAGATCGCGCCCAGCGCCGCGCCAAGCACGGTGCGCCGGCCGCCGAGCACGGCCGAGACGATGACGTTCACGCCGACCGCGACGTCGACGACGGTGCCGACCGAGGCGGTGCCGAAATAGAACACCAGCAGCGCCCCTGACAATCCCGAGAAGAAGGCGCTGACGATGAAGGCGGCGAGCTTGTGCTTGACGATGTTGAAGCCGAGCGCGCCGGCCTGCACCGGGTCCTGGCCGCTGGCCTGGAGCACGAGGCCGATCGGCGATTGCGACAGGCCGTAGAGGATCGCGGCCGAGATCGTCATGAAGCCGAGCGCGATCCAGTAATTCGTGCCGGCATTGATGCTGATGACGTCGGGGATGGTGAGGCCGATCTCGCCGCCGGTGAGGTCGGCGAACACGACGATGAAGTTTTGCAGCATCAAGACCGCGACCAGCGTGGTCAGGCCGAAATACGGCCCGCGCACCCGCAGCGCCGGCAGCGCCAGCACGAGGCCGGCGACAACGGAGGCGAGCGCGCCGAGCACGATGCAGAGATACACCGACCAGCCGAACTGTGCATTGAGGATGCCGGCGGTGTAGGCGCCGACACCGATCAGGAAGGTCGGGCCGAAATTGACTTCGCCGGCGAAGCCGAACAGCAGGTCCCAGGCCATCGCGAACACGCCGAAATAGAACGCGACGGTGAGCAGGCCCAGCACATAGCCGGAGACATAGAGCGGCAGCGTCGCTGCGATGACGACGAGCGCGAGCGAGACGAAGAACAGGCGCGAGGTGAAGAAGTTCGACATCTCAGCGCCTCCCCAGAAGGCCCTGGGGCCGGATATACATCACGAAGACGAGCAGCAGTAGCGCCGGAATGGTGCGATAGGCCGGCGATACCAGATAGGCCGTCAGCGTTTCGAGATAGCCGACCACGAAGGCCGCGATCAGAGAGCCGGAGACGCTGCCGAGGCCGCCGAGGACGACGATCGAGAATGCGCTCGCGGTGAGCGGACCGACGCTGTAGGAGCTGACGCCCAGGAACATGCCGAGCAGCACGCCGGCGATACCGGCGAGGATGCCGTAGATCGCCCACACCACGATGTAGATGTTGGTCAGCTCGAGCCCGAGCAGGGTGACGCCGCGCGGGTTCATGGAGGCCGCCAGCACCGCTTTGCCGGTGCGGGTGCGGTTCACCAGCAGCCACAAGAGTGCGATGACGAGGCAGCACACGATCGCGGTGAAAATCTCGTTCTTTGGAGTGCGCACGCCGAGGATCTCGACCACGCCCTCGACGATCGGCAGCACGGTCTTGGCGTTGTTGGTGAAGAAATAGGCGATCAGCTCCTGGATCATGATGCCCCAGAGCAGCGTTCCCGTGAGGACGAAGATCTCCTTCTCTTCATTGGGAATACGCCGGGAGTCCTGGATCGGCTTCACCACCGCGAAATAGGTAGCGAAGGCGGTGAGGAGGGCGACGCCGACGCCGATCAGTGCGCCGGCATAAGTGCCGACGTTGAGCACGCTGGCGGCGGCCCAGGCCGCGACCGCTGCGGCCACCATGATAGCACCGTGGGAGAGGTTGAGCACGCCGGAGACGCCGAAGATCAGGGTGAAGCCGGTGGCACCGAGAGCGTAGAGAGCACTGATGGCAAAGCCATCGATCAGGATCTGGAAGACTCGCATGAATGATTGGCCGGACAGACGAGCTGTCTCTGGAGGGAAGGTGCTGCGTGGAGGCGCATGTGAATGCTTCCGGGCTTTCGCCCGGGGAAGCAGTCCCGATCAGCTTGTGATGGGTTCGACGAGGCCGGGGAGCCTGACGGTGGCTCTTGCTCTTGCGTCGGCCGTTGCAACATCCTTCGGCGCGCTGGTCGCGGCCGTGTCGCGCGCTATTCGCAATGCAACAGAGAGTGCATTATTCATATTGTTCTCTCCCTTCGAACAGGCCTCTTGTGAGCCATTGTGTCGCAACTATAACGGCGGAGACTTTCTCGGCAAGTGAAACCGCGTTCAGGATTGTGAGAGAGGACTAAAGTCTACCGCTGCGCAAATTGCGGGCAGGGGAGGTGTGAGACCCGTTTCGCGCGCAGGCATGCAGATTTCGCCGACGGGCATGCGTCGCTATCGCGGGCGCAAACAGCGCGGTCGATCAGCGATGATGCTGCTGGTTCAGCGTGCCTGCAGCAACGACGGATCGAGCGGCTCGAGTCGCGCAGGATCGAACGCCGAGAGGTCTAAGTCGCGTGCCTCGCCATCGGCGATCAGTTGCGCCATCGCCTCGCCGGTCGCGGGCGCGTTGAGGATGCCCCACACATTGTGTCCGGTCGCAACATAAAGCCCTTCGCTTTGCGGGACCCGGCCGATCAGCGGCAGGCCATCCTGAGTCACGGGACGAAAGCAGGCCTGCCGTGCGATGATCTTTTCAGGTGCGAACAATGGCGACAATCGCTCCGACATGGCTTGCAGGCGCGCGATCGCATCTTGATCCGGTGTGACGGCCGCCGGATCGAGCGGCAGCGGCGCGATGTCGGAGAGGGCGACGATATGCGTGCTGCCGTCCGCGCGCGGGAAGACCTCGATCGACACGGCGCCGTCACCGTTCTCGTGCTCCAGGAACAATGCATCGGCCGGCGCGTTCGGGCCGAGATCGTAGACGATGCTCGGGCTCCGCTGGCCGTAGACGGCGGGCAGGCTCATCCATTGTGCCGCGAGCAGCGACCACGGTCCCATCGCGATCACGACGGCGTCCGCTTCGATGACGTGGCCGTCGACCGCGACGCCCTTCGCACGCGTGCCGTCTCTGTCGCGCACGATGCCGGTGACGCGGCCAACGCGAAGCTCGGCGCCCTGCGCGATCGCCGCGTTCATGACGCCCGATGTGAACTTGCTGGGATGGACGATCGCGGTCGTCTCGGGCGTCCCGATGCGCTGCGCGATGACGACGCCGTCGCTGAGCCAGCCGAGCGCGGATGGCGCTGTCCGACGCAGATCGCCCTCGGCGGCAACGAAGCCGCTATAGGCGCTCATCGGGCGGTGGCCCCAATCGCCCGCGATCTCCTCCGGCAGTTGGGCGTGAAGCGCAAAGCTGCGCCGGGCCAGCGCATCGAGCGGCGTGCCGGCGCACCAGTCGCGTGCCAGGAAGCCGCCGGCCTTGCCGGAGGCCGCGGCCGCGACCTCTGCCCGCTCCACGACGATGATGTCGATGCCGCGGCGGCGCAGGAAATAGGCGATGCAGGCCCCGATCACGCCGCCGCCGCAGATCACCACGCGCATGGTTTCTCCTTGTCCCGGTCAACTCCGAGAGCTTGAGCGGAAACAACCTAGCTCACGTAACCCCGTTCCAGGGATTGCCGCTGCTCGTGCCGATCCAGCGCCAGGTTGACGAGACGCGTCAACAGCTCCGGATAGGGCACGCCCGAGGCTTCCATCATCTTCGGATACATGCTGATCGACGTGAAGCCGGGCAGCGTGTTGATCTCGTTGAAGCAGAACTCGCCGCTTTTCCGGTCGAGGAAGAAGTCGACGCGCGCGAAGCCGCTGCATTCGAGCGCCGCGAATACCTGCGTCGCCAGCGATTGCACGCGCGCCATCTGCGCCGCGTCGAGCCGGGCCGGCAGGTCGACCCGGGCGCCATCGGGATCGAGATATTTGGCCTCGTAGGAATAGAATTCGTGATGGGCGTTGGGATTGAGCTCGCTGGCGAGGCTCGCGAACAGCGTCTCGCCCTCGAGCACCGCGACCTCGATCTCGCGCGCGTCGATGCCCTGTTCGACCAGCACCTTGACGTCATAGCGAAATGCATCGTCGAGCGCCGCGCCGAGCGCATCCCAAGTCTTCACCTTGTGGATGCCGACGCTGGAGCCCATGTTGCACGGCTTGACGAACACCGGGAGGCTCAGGCCTTCGGCCGCCCTCGCGAGCGACGAGGAGCGGTCCCGCGCAAATTCCTTGCGGGTGAGCACGCGATAGGGCGCGACCGGAATGCCGGCGAATGCAGCGAGCCGCTTGGCGACATCCTTGTCCATGCTGACGGCGGAGGCGAGGACGCCCGATCCCACATAGGCGACGTCGGCCAATTCCAGCAGGCCCTGCACGGTACCGTCCTCGCAAAGCGGCCCATGCATGACCGGAAAGACGACGTCGATCTCGACGGGGGCTCCTTGCGCGATCGGCATGAGGACGCCGCGTCCGTCAGGTCCCCTGGCGAGCCGGATCTCGGGCGCGTCGGGCAGGATCGGCAGGGACACCGTTTGCGCCAGATCGAGCGCATGAAGATCGTTCAATTGCCAGCGTCCGGCCTTGTCGACGGAGACCGGGATCACCTCGAAGCGGCTGCGGTCGAGATGCCTGAACGCAGAGGCCGCCGATTTCAGCGAGACCTCGTGCTCACCGGACCTGCCGCCATAGAGAACAACAACGCGCGTTTTGTCTGCCATGGCTCAATTATCACGCGCTCCGTCCGGAAGTCACCTCTGTTGCTCCCGATTGACGCACTGGCCAAACAATTCGGCGCCGGCGAGGCCCGCCGGCGCCGTGTCGCGGTCAAGGACCCGTGCCGTTCAGCCCGGGCCTGCGCCTTGCGTTGCCGTGTACACCGCATAGAGCGACTGGCTCGCGGCCATGAACAGGCGGTTGCGCTTGGGTCCGCCGAAGCAGACATTGCCGCACACTTCCGGCAGACGGATGCGGCCGAGCAGCTTGCCCTCCGGCGACCACACCGTGACGCCGCTATAGCCGACAGCGCGGCCGGCATTGCTGGAGGACCAGACATTGCCGTTGACGTCGCAGCGCAAGCCGTCGGGCCCGCACTTGACGCCGTCGATCACGCAATCGCTGAACTTCTTGAGGTTGGAGAGCTTGTTGTCGGTGCCGACGTCGAACACGAAGATATCGCCGTTGCCGCCGGGGCCGGTGTCGCCGGGTCCCTTGCCGGTCGAGGCGATGTAGAGCTTCTTGTAGTCGGGCGAGAAGCAGAGGCCGTTCGGATCGGGGACCTGGTCCTCGGTGACGACGAGGTCGATGCGGCCGGAGGGGTCGATGCGATAGCAATTGGTCGGCAACTCGCGCTTGCCCGGCACGAAGCCGGCCGGCTGCCCGATCCGCGGATTGAGCTTGCCGCCGGAATTGCTCGGGCCTCCGGCGACGTCGGGCTCGCCTTCATAGAGCTGGCCGCCATAGGGCGGATCGGTGAACCAGTAGCTGCCGTCGGGATGCGCGGCGATGTCGTTCGGCGAGTTCAGCCGCTTGCCCTGGTAGGAGTCCGCAAGCACGGTGGCGGTGCCGTCGTGCTCGTAGCGCGTCACGCGCCGGGTCAGATGCTCGCAGGAGAGCTGGCGGCCCTGGAAGTCGAACGAGTTGCCGTTGGAATTATTCGAAGGCGAGCGGAATACGCTGACGCGGCCGTCGTCCTCGGTCCAGCGCATCTGCCGGTTGTTGGGGATATCGCTCCACAACAGATACCGTCCCTGGGCGCTCCAGGCCGGCCCTTCGGCCCACAACAGACCGGTGTGAAGTCG
Organism: Bradyrhizobium sp.; assembly: GCF_035935975.1. Lineage (GTDB taxonomy): Bacteria > Pseudomonadota > Alphaproteobacteria > Rhizobiales > Xanthobacteraceae > Bradyrhizobium. The sequence continues at coordinate 165,084 of NZ_DASYWN010000057.1, read as the reverse complement.
CTTGATCGCCGTGTTGGGCTGCGCGAGGTCGTTGAAGGATGGATCGACCGCGATGATGTCGGGGTCCCAGAAATAGGTGGTCGGCGCGCCGTTGGGGCCGAAATCACGCGGCGGGGTGGTGATGGTCGTCGGTGGTGCCGCGGGTCCGGTCTGGGCCAGTGCGGGGCCGGCTACCGTGGCGGCGGCGCCGAGCGCAAGGCCCCGGACAAGTGTTCGTCGTGAAAGCGCAAGTTCATGGTCACGCGGCCCGTGGTCACGAGCCGCGTCGTCACAAGCCTGTTGGCGTGTCATCGCGTCCTCCCGGTCATGTTGGCTGGCCGGTTGCTCCGGCCGAGCAACTTGAGGTTAGTCCGGTCCGCGTCCGGTTGCGAGGGGGCGGTTCGCATCCTCAGCGCGATGTCGGCGTGGTGCCGTGAATTCGTCGCAGGTCTGCCCAAAACGGTGAGCGGCGAGATGCGGCTCGCCCGCATCGGGCTGTTCCGCGCTTGTGAATAACCACTCGTTCGCTTGGTACGGATGGAACGAGACCGGCCTCGCGGCATTTACAAGCCTTGATTTCGCGCGGTTTGCCGCGCAGAAACATTCAGAAGCAAAGGCTGGAGTTGCGTGTGGTTGGCGTTGCCATATTGATCATCTTGCCCGGGATCGCATTCGCGGCCGGCTATTTCCTGCGCGATTATATGTCCCGCCAGCGACGTGCCGAAGCCCGTCGCTGGCGTGGCTATGAGCAGCAGCCGGATTGGCTCACTGCAAAACCGCCCGCCAACACCAATGAAACCCCGCCGGTCCCGGCCGTCGGCGAACTCGGCCAGATGCTCGACCGCTGGGAGAGCCGCGCCCGCGCCCGCCGGACCGGTTAGCCGCCGCCCTGGCGTGACGAGCGGCCGCCCTGCCGGCCGCGTTCAATCTCGAAGTCCAATGAGACGTGCGCTGTCGTAGCGCGACCCGTGACGCGCAGTGGTGCCCACAGCTGCCGACGCCGTCCACCTCCCGTGGTCGCAATCTCTCGGACTGTCTCTCTGTCGAGGCGACGCATGCAACTTTGCGTGCGATGAGCGCACGCTCGATCCTTGCTTGCGGCAGCGTCCTGCGGAGCACAAAACTGGGACGTCACCGATCTCGGGCCGGCGCGATCGCCAGCTCCCGATCCGAAACTAGGTCACCTATACTGACCATCTTTTGGCGTTGCAGTTGCGCCCGTTTCTCGTCTAGAAACAGGCGCATCGAGCCTCCCGGCAACCAACCGTCAACGGTTTTGACCGAGGATTTGAGGGCTCAAAAGGGTCTGGCAATGCTGATTCGCGGCCAAATCGAGGGATTTTCGGGGGAGGTGGCTCTGGCCGCCGCCACGATCCCGGCCGCGCTGCCCACCCTGCTTCTTGGCGGGCTTCTTCTTAGCTGCCCCTGAGGGCCGGCTGGGCGCTGCGCGCCTGGGCACTCAGGGGTTGGTCGAGATCACCAGACACCTCAAGCGCCCAGCACACCGACGGCGCAAAAGCTCAAAAGGAAATTTGCAATGGCCTCCGTGAACAAGTCCGACAAGGACCGCGTCATCATTTTCGACACCACGCTGCGCGACGGCGAGCAGTGCCCCGGCGCCACAATGACCTTCGAGGAGAAGCTCGAGGTCGCCGAGTTGCTGGACGATATGGGCGTCGACGTCATCGAAGCCGGCTTCCCGATCACCTCGCAGGGTGACTTCGAAGCGGTGAGCGAGATCGCCCGCCGCTCCAAGAATTCCGTCATCGCCGGCCTGTCACGCGCCCATCCGGCCGACATCGACCGCTGCGCCGAAGCGGTGAAGTTTGCCAAGCGCGGCCGCGTCCACACCGTGATCGCGACCTCGCCGTTGCACATGCGGGTGAAGCTGAACAAGACGCCGGAAGAAGTGCTCGAGACCTCGGTCGCCATGGTCGCGCGCGCCCGCAACCAGATCGATGACGTCGAATGGTCGGCCGAGGACGGCACCCGCAGCGAGATGGACTATCTGTGCCGCATCGTCGAGGCCGTGATCAAGGCCGGTGCGACCACGGTGAACATCCCCGACACCGTCGGCTACACGGTGCCGGAGGAATACACCCACTTCATGAAGACGCTGATCGAACGCGTGCCGAACTCCGACAAGGCGGTGTTCTCCGTGCACTGTCACAACGACCTCGGCATGGCCGTGGCGAACTCGCTGGCCGGCGTGGTCGGCGGTGCGCGCCAGGTCGAGTGCACCATCAACGGCATCGGCGAGCGCGCCGGCAACGCCGCGCTCGAAGAGATCGTGATGGCGATCAACGTGCGCAACGACAAATTCCCGTACTGGAACAAGATCGACACGACGCAGCTCACCCGCGCCTCGAAGGTGGTGTCGGCGGCGACCTCGTTCCCGGTGCAGTACAACAAGGCCATCGTCGGCCGGAACGCGTTCGCGCATGAGAGCGGCATCCACCAAGACGGCGTGCTGAAGGACGCCTCCACCTACGAGATCATGCGGCCCGAGATGGTCGGCCTGAAGCAGTCCTCGCTGGTGCTGGGCAAGCATTCCGGCCGCCACGCCTTCGTGCACAAGCTGGAGGAGATGGGCTACAAGCTCGGCCCGAACCAGCTGGAAGATGCGTTCACGCGGATGAAGGCGCTCGCCGACCGCAAGAAGGACATCTACGACGAGGACATCGAGGCGCTGGTCGACGAGGAGATGGCGGCCTCGCACGATCGCATCAAGCTGACCTCGCTGACCGTGATCGCCGGCACCCATGGCCCGCAGCGCGCGACCATGAAGCTGGACGTCGACGGTCAGATCAAGATCGAGGAGGCCGAGGGCAACGGTCCTGTCGATGCGGTGTTCAACTGCATCAAGCGCCTGGTGCCGCACGAGGCCAAGCTCGAGCTGTACCAGGTCCACGCGGTGACCGAAGGCACCGACGCGCAGGCGGAAGTCTCGGTGCGGCTGTCGCATGAGGGACGTGCGATGACGGCGCGCGCGGCGGATCCGGATACGCTGGTGGCGTCCGCCAAGGCCTATCTCGGCGCGCTGAACAAGATCGTCATGAAGCGCCAGCGCGACGCGGTGACGACGGCGGCGGCGAGCTGAGGCTCACGCTTCTATTAGATCGGCGGAAACGCGGTGCCTTCGGCGCCGCGTTTTTCGTTTGAGGCCTTGAAGATGTGGAGCAAGGGCTCATCACCGCAAGATTGTTATTATCATGTCATGTTAACATATCATTAACCACCAGTGTCACGGGCCGTGCCCTCGGCTGATCGTGCCGGTCTTTCCCGCTTCGTGTCCTGACGCAGCAGAGCATGCCCGCTCTGCCGCGTGGGCCCGCAAGCGCGCCCGCTGCTGGAGAACTGAAATGTCGCTTTCCGCTGGTTCGATCGCCTTCACCGGGTTCAACGGCGACGGCAACGACAATCTGTCCTTTGTCGCCCTGACCGACATCCCACAGGGCACCGTGATCAACTTCACCGACAGCAACTGGGATGGAACGAGCTTCGCCACCGGCAGCAACGCCGAGAGCACGATCGCCTGGACTGCGACCAGTGCGATCGCCGCCGGCACCGTCATCGGCATCAACAACATTGGCAAGGGTACGCTCGGCGCCAGTGCTGGAATCGTGACTTTCACCGATGCCAACAACACCGGCCTCTCCAACGACAGCGAGGTTGTCTACGCCTATGTCGGCTCCTCGACGTCGCCGACGTTCCTCGCCGCGATCTCCAATGTCGGCTACGCGACCTCCGACGGCACGCTGACCGGAACCGGCCTCGTCGTCGGCCAGACCGCAGTCAGCTTCACTGGAGGCCTCGACATCGTCGGCTATATCGGCCAGCGCTTCGGCCTCGCCACCTTCGCGGACTATCTCGCCGCGATCGGCGACACCGGCAATTGGATCACCCAGAACGGCAGCGGCGATCAGAGCGCCGACGGCAATACGCCGGACGCACCGTTCCCGACCACTGCGTTCACCGTGGCGCCCGCGGCGGCGCAATTGATATCGTTCTCGCCGTCGAACGTGTCGATCGCAGAAGGCGACAACGGTACCAGGACCATGACCTTCACGATCGTGCGCACCGGCGGCACCACCGGCGTGCTGAGCTTCTCGGGTACCTTCGCCGCCGGTGCCACCAACGCCGCCGATTACGGCGGCACGCTTCCGCCGTCGATCTTCAACGGCAGCATCGCAGATGGTGCGACCTCGGCGACCATCACCGTTACGGTTTACGGCGACACCATTCCGGAGGCCGACGAGAGCTTCACGCTCACGCTCACCAGCGTCAGCAACCCCAGCGCAGCGGCCACGATCGGCACCGCGACCGTGACCGGCACGATCATCAACGACGATGGGGCGGTGGTGTCGGGCAATTCGTCGACCCCGATTACGGTGGCGAACAACGACTATCTCACCATTCTAGGAGGCGCGACGCTATCCGGTTCTACCCCGGTCACGTGGGTCGGCGGCAGCACCTCGCCCGGCGTACTGCTGGACAATTTCGGCACCATCGCCGGAACCAGCCGCGCGATTGACACCGCCGGGTCCGCAAGCGGCAGCTTCACCATCAACAACAGGGGCAAGGCCACCATCACCGCGACCAAGGACGCGGTGAAGATCTCGAACCTGGTCTCCGGCACCAGCGGCACCTTCAACATCAGCAACGCGGGCACGATCTCCTCGACCGGAACCGGCAGCAATGCCGGCCAGGCGCTCGACCTCGAAGACATCAATTCGAGCGGCGCTAACATCGTCATCAACACCGCGGCGAGCAGCGTGATTTCGGCGGCCGATGCCGATGCGATCCGGACGGGCGTCAACGCCACCATCAACAATTACGGCCAAATCGTCAGCCATAATGCCTCGGCGGCCTCGTCCGGCAACGATGCGATCGACTTCCGCTCCAACACCGGCGGTGTCGTCAACAATCTTGACGGCGGCATTATCGACGGCGCGCGCCACGGCATCACCGGCGACCAACCGATCACCGTCAGCAACAACGGCACGATCACCGGCGAGGCCGGCTCCGGCATCAACATGGATAGCGCCGGCACCACGACGACGGTGGTCACCAACCGCGGCACCATCACCGGCACCTCCGTGAACGGTGCGGACGCCGACGGCATCGACGTCGACGGCCTGGTCTCGATCGACAATTTCGGAGCCATCAGGGCAATCGGGCTCGTAGCCGCGGCCAACGGCCTCAACGAGGCGCTCGCGATCGGCGGCGGCTACGTCCACAACGAGGCCAACGGTCTGATCGTCAGCGACCAGCGTGCGATCACCGTCGACGACAGCAACGACGGCAGCGCCTTCGCCGCCGTCTCCATCGTCAATAATGGTTACATCCAGGGCAAGAACGGCCAGGCGATCTCCATCACCGGCACGTTCGACGATACCATCACCAACACCGGCACCATCGTCGGCAGCATCGACATGGGCGGCGGCAATGATGTCCTAAGCAACTGGGGCATCATCACCGGTGACGTGTCGATGGGAGCCGGCGACGACAGCATCTCCCTCTTCAACGGTGCGGATTTGACCACGGGGCACTCCGCCCTGAATGGGGCGATCGATGGCGGTGCGGGCACCGATACGCTCAAGCTTTCCGGCAGGGACTTCAACCAACTCGGCGCCGTGATCAACGTCGAGAATCTCGACGTACAGAGCGGGAGCTGGTTCACCCAAGCCATCGCCGGCTATTCCTCTGTCAAGGTCAAGGCAGGAGCGGGGGTGGTCTTCACTGATACGGCCCCAGCCCCATCGCTCGGCGCCAAGACCATCTACAACGAGGGCGGGATCTCGGCCACCATCGGCACTTTGGGCGACTTTGAGGACACCATCATCAACAGGGGAGGAATGTCCGGCGGCATCTCTACGGACGGCGGCGCAGACACGCTGATCAACAGCGGCTCGATCTTGTTGTATCCCGTTGCCGTGATCGACCTTGGCGACGGCGACGATACCTTTACCAACAGCGGAACCGTTTCTGGCGATGTGAAGTTGGGTGCCGGAAACGACACCATCAACCTTTTCAACGGTTCGACCGTCGCCGGTAAGGTCGACGGCGGCACCGGAAACGACAGCATCAACCTTGTCACTGGTTCGATCGTCGCCGTTACGCTCGACGGCGGCGATGGCAACGACACGATCAATCTGTCGGGGTCGGGCAGCTGGACGCTTGGAAAGACGATCGGCATCGAAAATCTCGATGTGCGTGGCGGAAACTGGACGACCAGCGCCGGCACGACTTATGCATTTGTCACGGTCGAGACCGGAGCCAACCTTTTCATGCAAGGCCAGAGTTCAAGCTCAGCCGGCACGGTGGCGCAGGGCGCTGCGCTCTACGTGTACGGCAAAGCGGACGGCGCCACTGTGCGCGGCGAACAGTGGATTGTGGGTGACGGCAGAGCGAACGGCACCATCCTCGACGGCGGCAGCCAGAACGTCTATGGCGCGGTCGTGACCCAGACCACGATCGGCAACGGCGGGGTGCAGTACCTTCATGGCAGCGCCGTCACCACGATTCTCAACGACGGCGGCGGGCAGAACGTCTATTCCGACGGCACGGCGACCGGCACCACAGTCAATGCCGGCGGCGTTCAGAACGACTGGGGCGCGGCGAGCGGAACGACGCTCGAAGGTGGCGCTCAATATGTGTTCGGCACGGCAAGCACGACGATCCTCAATTCGGGCCTGCAGGTCGTTGAGAACGGCGGCGCGGCCAACGCTACGACGATCCACGGCGGCGATCAGATCGTGTTCGGCGGTGGAACAGCGACCGGCACCACCATGGACGGCGGCAGCCAGGAGGTCTACGGCGCGGTGGTGACCCAGACCACGATCGGCAACGGCGCGATCCAGCATCTCCATGGCACCGCCGTCACCACGATCCTCAACGGCGGCGGCGCGCAGAACGTCTATTCCGACGGCACGGCAGCCGGCACCACGGTCAATGCCGGCGGCGTTCAAGTCGATTGGGGCGCCGCCAGCGCCACCATCGTCAACGGCGGCGTGCAATTTGTGTATGGCAGCGCGACCGGCACGACGGTCCTGTCCGGTACGCAATATGTGCAGTCCGGCGGCCGCGCGGACGACACCACGATCGGCTCGGGCGGGCTCGCCTTCGTCCATGCGGGCGGCACGATCGACGATGTGATCTTCGCCGGTCCCAATGCGTCGCTGGTTCTTGCCCAGGCGTCGGCCTTCACCGGAACGATTTCCGGCTGGCAGGATCATGACAGCATCGATCTTGGCGATATCCTGTTCAGCGACGGCGCGACCTCGCTCGCGTATGCACAGAACAACGACAACACCGGCGGCACGCTGACGGTCTCCGACGGCACGCATATCGCGACGCTGAGCCTGCTCGGCCAGTACAGTGCTGCCGACTTCGCGCTGTCCTCGGACGGACATGGCGGCACCCTGCTCACCGATCCGGGGCTTGCACCGCAGGTTGCACTTGCACCGGCGCTGCATGGCTGAGGCCGGGAAGGCCAAGGTGCCGTAGTTGCGGGATCGCGGCGCCCTCAGCGCCGCGTTTTTCGCTTGGCACACGATCACGTCATGTGGGGGTGTATCGCAACAAATATGTTATTAACATGTCACGTTATCATATCATTAACCGGCAGTGTCACGGGCCGCGCCCCGCTGCTGGAGAATTGAAATGCCCCTTACTGCTGGCTCCATCGCCTTCACCGGATTCAACGGCGACGGCAACGACAATCTGTCCTTTGTCGCCCTGACCGACATCCCGCAGGGCACGGTGATCAACTTCACCGACAGCAACTGGAACGGAACCAGCTTTGCCACCGGCAGCAGTGCCGAAAGCACGATCGCCTGGACCGCGACCAGCGCTATCGCCGCCGGCACCGTCATCGATATCAACAACATCGGCAAGGGCACGTTCGGTACCAGCGCGGGCTCGGCCACGTTCACCAATGCCAACAACACCGGCCTGTCCAACGACAGCGAGGTCGTCTACGCCTATGTCGGCTCCTCGACCGCGCCGACCTTCCTCGCCGCGATCTCCAATGTCGGCTATGCGACCTCCGACGGCACGCTGACCGGCACCGGCCTCGTCGCCGGCCAGACCGCGGTCAGCTTCACCGGCGGCCTCGACATCGTCGGCTATAACGGCCCGCGCTCCGGCTTTGCCAGCTTCGCCGACTATCTTGCTGCGATCGGCAACACCGCCAACTGGGTCACCCAGAACGGCAGCGGCGACCAGAGCACCGACGGCACCGCGCCGGACGCGCCGTTCCCGACCACCGCCTTCACCGTGGCCGCGCCCGCCACGCAGACGGTCTCGTTCTCCCCGGCGAGCGTGTCGGTTGCCGAGGGGCAGAGCGGCACCAAGACCATGACCTTCACGATCGTGCGCACCGGCGGCACCACCGGCGTGCTGAGCTTCTCCGGCAGCTTCGCCGCCGGCACCACCGATGCAGCCGATTTCGGCGGCACGCTGCCGGCCTCGACCTTCAGCGGCAGCTTCGCCGACGGCGCGTCCTCGGCGACCATCACCGTCACGATCTCCGGCGACACCACCGCGGAGCCCGACGAGAGCTTCACTCTGACGCTGACGAGCGCCAGCAATCCGGGCGCAGCGGTCACGATCGGCACGGCAACGGCGACCGGCACCATCGCCAATGACGACGGCACCCTGGTCTCCGGCAACTCGTCGAACCCGATCACGCTCGCCAACGATGATCATCTGGCCGTCCTCGCCGGCGCGACCCTATCGGGCTCGACACCGGTCACCTGGATCGGCGGCAGCACCTCGCCGGGCGCGCTGATCGACAATTCCGGCACCATCACCGGCACCAGCCGCGCGATCGCCACCAGCGGCTCGACCAGTGGCAGCTTCACCATCAACAACAAGGTCGGTGCCACCATCACCGCGACCAAGGACGCGGTGAAGATCTCGAATCTGGTCTCGGGCACCAGCGGTACCCTCACCATCAACAATGACGGCACGATCTCCTCAACCGGAACCGGCAGCAATGCCGGACAGGCGCTCGACCTCGACGACATCAATTCGGCCGGCGTGCACACCGTCATCAACAACGCGGCCACCGGCGTGATCTCGGCGGCCGATGCCGATTCGGTCCGGGCCGGTGCCAACGCCACGATCAACAATTACGGCCAGATCGTCAGCCACAACGCCTCGGCTGCTTCGAGCGGCAACGACGCGATCGACTTCCAGTCGGTCAACACCGGCGGGGTCGTCAACAACTTCGCCGGCGGTATCATCGACGGCGCGCGTCACGGCATCACCGGCGACCAGCCGATCACCGTCAGCAACGACGGCACGATCATCGGCCGCAGCGGTTCCGGCATCAACATGGACAGCGCCGCCAGCACGACGACAATCGTGACCAACACCGGCACAATCACCGGCACGGCGGTCGGCGGTGCCGACGCCGACGGTATCGATGTGGACGGCCTGGTCTCGATCGACAATTTCGGGACGATCAGAGCGGTGGGCCTGACCAGCGGTGCCAACGGCCTCAACGAGGCGCTCGCGATCGGCGGCGGTTTCGTCCACAACGAGGCGGGCGGCGTCATCGTCAGCGACCAGCGGGCGATCACCGTCGACGACAGCAATGACGGCAGCGCCTTCGGCATCATGACGATCATCAACGACGGCACCATTCGCGGCAACAACGGCGAGGCGATCTCGATCGTCGGCACGTTCGGCGACAGCGTCACCAACACCGGCAGCATTTTCGGCAGCGTTACCACCGACGGCGGCAACGACACGCTCACCAACAGCGGCCTCATCATCGGCGACGTCTCGATGGGCGCAGGCGACGACGCCATCGACCTTTTCACCGGCTCGACCGTCGCCGGTACGATCGACGGCGGCGACGGGTTCGACACGCTCACGCTTTCGGGCGGCGGCGTACTGGCGAGCGCCGTGGTCAATGTCGAGAAGCTCGACGTCAAGAGTGGGGTCTGGACGATCGAGGACGCCACCGGCTATTCCGACATCAAGGTCGAAAGCGGCGCGGTGGTCGTGCTCGAGGGCACGGCCGACGGAATGGTGGTTGCCGCAGGCGCCGCGCAGGCGGTGTTCGGTCTGGCCTCGAACTCCGTGATTGCGGGCAACCAATACATCCAGATCGGCGGCTCGGCCGACGGCTCGACGATCGTGACCGGCGGCGAGCAGGACATCCTCGGTGGCGGTATCGCGAGCAACACCGCCGTGGACGGCGGCACCCAGAACGTCTTCGGCGTCGCGATCGACACCACGATCGCCAACGGCGGAATGCAGCACGTTCACAACAACGCCTTCTCGACCACCGTCAATGCCGGGGGCGAGCAGAACGTCTATGTCGAAGGCAGTGCGACCGGGTCCACCATCAATGCCGGCGGCATCCAGATCGATTGGGGCTTCACGATCGTCACGACGATCAGCGGCGGCGCCCAGTACGTGTTCGGCTCGGCGAGCCTTACGACGATCAATTCGGGCCTGCAGGCCGTGGAAGGCGGCGGCATCGCTTCGGACACGACGATCCATGGCGGCGGGCAGGATGTCTATCTGGGTGGAACCGCGATCAACACCACGATGGATGGCGGCATCCAGTCGGTCTCCGGCGGCACGGTGGTCCAGACCACGATCAGTAACGGCGCCCTTCAGATCCTCCACGGCAGCGCGTCGATGACGACGGTCAACGCCGGCGGCCAGCAGAGCGTCTATGCCGACGGTGTCGCGACCGGCACCACGGTCAACGCCGGCGGCGTCCAGGTCGATTGGGGCGCCGCCAGCGCCACCATCGTCAACGGCGGCGTGCAATTTGTGTATGGCAGCGCGACCGGCACGACGGTCCTGTCCGGTACGCAATATGTGCAGTCCGGCGGCAGCGCGGACGACACCACGATCGGCTCGGGCGGGCTCGCCTTCGTCCATGCGGGCGGCACGATCGACGATGTGATCTTCGCCGGTTCCAATGCGTCGCTGGTTCTTGCCCAGGCGTCGGCCTTCACCGGAACGATTTCCGGCTGGCAGGATCATGACAGCATCGATCTCGGCGATATCCTGTTCAGCGACGGCGTGACCTCGCTCGCCTATGCTGCGAACGGCGACAACAGCGGCGGCACGCTGACCGTCTCGGACGGCACCCATACCGCCTCCCTGAGCCTGCTCGGCCAGTACAGCGCCGCCGACTTCGCCCTGTCCGCGGACGGGCATGGCGGCACCTTGATCACCGATCCGGCGGTGGTGCAGCAGGCCCAGCTCGCGCCGGCGCTGCACGGCTGAGGCTGCGAGAGACGACACCGGCGATGGCGGGGGTCCCTGCCGTCGCCATCCTTCTGCGTCCGCTGATCCGGCGGATTTCGCCTCCGGATACCGCATTTTTGCAAGCCGCCCCCTGCTAAGGGGCAATGGCGCCTGTGCCTGCTTCTCTATAATCCTGCCCTCAAGTCTCGACTTTAAGTCTCGACTTCAAGTGTTGGGGGCCGGCGATCCGCGCCCCACGATAATATGCGGGAGGAAGCATGCGGAAATTCATTCTGGCTGCGGCATCGGTTGCGGCCTTGACCGGGGCTTTGGCGTCGACCGGACCGGCATCGGCCCAATCGCCGATCATCATCAAGTTCAGCCACGTCGTCGCCACCGACACGCCGAAGGGCAAGGCGTCGGAGAAGTTCAAGGAGCTCGCCGAGAAATACACCGGCGGCAAGGTCAAGATCGAGGTCTACCCGAACTCGACGCTTTACAAGGACAAGGAGGAGCTCGAGGCGCTGCAGCTCGGCAGCGTGCAGATGCTGGCGCCGTCCAACTCCAAGTTCGGCCCGCTCGGTATCCGCGAGTTCGAGGTGTTCGATCTGCCCTACATCCTTCCCGACCTGAAGACGTTGCGGAAGGTGACGGAAGGCCCGCTCGGCCTGCGGCTGCTCAAGCTGCTCGACTCCAAGGGCATCACCGGCCTTGCCTATTGGGACAACGGCTTCAAGCAGATGAGCGCCAACAAGAAGCTGGTCGCGCCGGCGGATTATCAGGGCGTCAAGTTCCGCATCCAGTCCTCGCGCGTGCTGCAGGCCCAGTTCAAGGCGCTCGGCTCGCTGCCGCAAGTGATGGCGTTCTCTGAAGTCTATCAGGCGCTGCAGACCGGCGTCGTCGACGGCCAGGAGAACACCTGGTCGAACATCTATACGCAGAAGATGCACGAGGTGCAGAGGTACATCACGGAGACCAATCACGGCTATATCGGCTACGTCGTGATCGTGAACAAGAAGTTCTGGGACGATCTGCCGGCCGACATCCGCGACCAGCTCAGCAAGGCGATGAAGGAAGCGACCGACTTCAACAACACACAGTCGCAGAAAGAGAACGACGACGCGCTCGCCGAGATCAAGAAGAGCGGCAAGAGCGAGATCATCAAGCTCACGCCGGAGCAGGACGAGGCGATGCGCAAGGCGATGGAGCCGGTCTACAAGGACGCCGCAGGCCGCGTCGGCCAGCCGCTGATCGACGAGTTCCTGAAGGAAGCCAAAAGCACCACGAACTGAGAGCACCACGAACTGAGCGTATGACGAACTGAGAACGCCACGAACCAGCTCACATCCTGCGTGGATATATAGTGCAATGAACAAAGGGCTTCCGTGCCGGCACGGAAGCCCTTTTTGTTGCAAATCGTTTCAGTCTGCATCTGAACAGGCATTCACGGTAGTTACATCTCTGTAAGAATGGCTTCCCTGTCCAAGTTGTAAGTTGCGCGTCAGCGGTTCGGCGCTCATCTTCAGTGCATCCTTCCAGAGGAGGTACGTATGAGGAAGTTCACCATCGCCGCCATCGCCGTGCTGAGCATCGCCGGCTCGGGCGCGGTCTATGCCCAATATCATCGCCCGTGGATGGAGCACTTCCGCCACATCCGCATGAACCCGGAAGACCGCGCCGCCTTCGTCGACGCGCGGATCGCCGCCGTCCATGCCGGGCTGAAGCTCAACGCCGATCAGGAGAAGCTGTGGCCGCCGGTCGAGGCCGCCGTGCGCGACTTCGCCAAGCTGCGCATCGACCGCGCCAATGCGCGGATGAACGCCGGCCCCGGCGGCGCCAAGGACGGCGACAAGCCGGAGGATCCAATCGCCCGCCTGCGCGAGCGCGCCGACGACATGGGCGCCACCTCCGCGGCCCTGAAGAAGATCGCCGATGCCGCCGATCCCCTCTACAAGACCCTGGACGAGGGCCAGAAGCGGCGCCTCGCCGTGCTGACCCGCCACCGCGGCCCGTTCGGCGGCGGCGAGGACGGCCCGCCCCGCCACTTCATGGAACGCGGCATGGACCGGATGATGGAGCGCGGCATGGACCGCTTCCACGGCGACCGTTTCGACCGCGATGGCGGCCCGGACCGGGATCGCGAGGGCCGGCTCTGAGCCACCCCGTATTTCCCGCGGGATTAACCTTCGGGTTGCCTTGGCGAAGCCGCTGGAATCCAGCGGCTTTTCGCTTTTTGGGGACTGTGGAAAAACCTTCACCACATCGCTTGCCATCCCCGGATCGCTTTGCTAAACGACCGGCCTCGCAAGGCATTTGACCGCCTTTCGGGCGCATAGCTCAGTTGGTAGAGCAGCTGACTCTTAATCAGCGGGTCCCAGGTTCGAGCCCTGGTGCGCCCACCATTAGAAAGGTCATACTTTCCAAGACCTTTCCGAAGTGATCGCCGAGACAAAATGGGTCTCGTGCGACCTTTCCTATGTCGACCGCATCGCCATCGCTGTACGACTTCTCCTTCGCTTTTGTACCAAGACCCGTCCTAGAGTATGCAGACTCGATGGTACGGGTCGATCGGGGACTCGTCGTGAAGTAGGATATTCGGGCGAGCAAAACCGACAATCAGTTCTGCCTGTCCCCGGGGAGCATCGCGTCCTGCAAACGGTCCGGTGTTTACTCGGCCATCAGGGCCGACATCGGCAGCGCCCGTGATCGACTTGATCTTCTCCATCGCGAAGTGCGAGGTGACGTTCTTGAGCGGGACGCCGTGGATCAGCTTCTTGGAGCTTGCGCGCTCAACGATGGGAGCGTCGGTTCAAAGACCATTTTCGAGTTCAGGGCTGAGATGGTCTCGCAAGGAGAACCCGGATGCGCCGTCGGCGCGATATTGTCCTCGAACAACCGGGGCAGCCAATTTTGCGGCTTTGGAAGGACGGAGAGTACGTCAGGGTCAAGCTGATGACCTCCGCGCCAAAGGCAACAGCTCTAACGTCCTAGCACTCGCCGGACGCATAGCATTCTGATTTCGTTAGTTTGGTGTAGTTGCTCAGCACTCGGGGGATCAACGGAGCCTAGAGTCTCGGTACTAAACTTCGTCTCCAATTCTGAAGCCATGCAGATGCAAATCTGCAAGCAAGCGTCTGTCGAAAAGCCGCTTTGCTGCCCGCAACCGTTTCGACACGCTGAGAGAAACTGCGGTCGCCATTCTGCGGCCGTGGCGATTGTTATAAAATTGATAGCAGCTATCGCCAGAGCTGGGAGAAACGCGGACATTGCTTCGCTTCCCTTTTTTAGTTTGCTAAGGGGCCGCTCTAATCCGACTCCATCTTTTTCAAGATCCAGCTACTTGCGGAGTTGTCCCTTGAAGCGGAACCACAAATGACCGATCAGTGATAGGACTATGGCAGCCACAATTATCGGGAGCCAAATCGACGTGGTTATGATGAACAAGGAAACGATGACCACACGTCCAAAGACCGATTCGCTGACCGGATTCTTAAGGCGAGCGAAATAGGCGTAGATGATAAAAATGGTGGCCGGCACCATCCACGCGGCGACAAGCACCAGTAACAGGTCAACAAGTTGGCTGGCATAATGGTGCACGAGCGCACCTCCTGACAGCGTCGGCGCGACTTGCTGTCACCGCTGCGCGAGATGCGGTGATTGTCGACGATAATTGGTCTTCGTTCGCGTTGGTGGGCATTTGCACGCTCGGCATCGCTGTCACGGCCGGTGCCCAAACTCGTGCGAACCCACAGCCTTCGAAGCTGGGGCCTCTCAACGCGCACTCGTTGAGATAGCTCGGGCAAGGGCTCGTCCAATGCAATCATAACCATCGGTGGTGTTGTGCAGTCCGTCCCACGTTACGAGCGCGCTCTGCGCAACTCCGGCATTGATCGAGTTTCGCATCAGCGCAAAACGAGAGAACAGCCCGACCCGTTCCTGCTTCGCGACATCGGCGATGATGCCCTCCATCACTGAATAGCTAGCGGAAGCGAGTACCTGTGGCGCATATTGCAGATCCATCAACACGACATCGGCAGACCCCGCCTTAAGTGCCCTTACCCCTTCAAGAACGCTTCTTTTGAGCCCTTGGTCCGGCCGGCCGCCCCAGGCGACGTCATTAGTACCCAATTGCCAGATAACGAGATCAGGCGTGTGCGCGAAAACGTCACGCCCGAACCGTGCGATGTTGTTCGGAATCGTATCGCCGACCCGACCGCTGTTGATGACCTCGATCGTGGCGTTGGATCTCAGTCTCGAGAGTTCTCGGCGCATCACTTCCGGATATGTGGCTGCGGACCTAAGTACCCAGAGCCCCACCGTCGACGATGATCCGATCGCGACAATCTTTAGCGGCTCACCAGATTTCAAACGCGCCGCCGTGCGGGGCAACTGTGCGCCCAGCGAGACAGCCAAATTTGCAGCAAGGCATCTCTCGCCAGATGATGCCTCGTCCTGCGCTCGAGAGGGCGACGTGCTGAACAAACCGACAATCACGGCAGCACCAATCGACGCTATTGTTCGAGCGGTTCGGCTTCCGCATGGCAGGACAAATCGACCCATGTTCCCCAATAACTTGTCGATTCTCTCTTGACAACCCTTGGCTTCAAACGTCTGTCTTCGATTGCAGATCGATAGACGCGTGGGCGGCGAGCAGTTCGCATGAGTCCGGGGATAAGGCAATGTCCGGCAAGCCTGTGGCGAAACGGTTGGTATTCCATATCGGCGGCTATGATCCAATCACGTCGCATGCCAGCGCGCAACGACGCTTTGTGCGCGAAATTGCGAGGTTCCAACGTACTTGGTCAGTGAAAGCGGCCGTTGACGGTTTGCATGATACCGCCGACCAGATCCGATGGAATGTGACGACAACTGGCCCCGATTGGCTCGTCGAAACCGACTACCGTCTGGTCCAATGGCACGACGTAATTGCGGCCTTCGGGCGTCGAAGCATCGGCTCACGCATTTCCGTCGGGATTCTTGCGTTTCTGGATTTCGTTCTGACCGGCACGCTTTGGCGATACTTGCTGACCAACTGGCGCTACGCATTGTTCTTTCTCTATCCATTGGTCATGTTTGGAGTGCTCATCGCGGCCGCCTTTTTGATTGCCCTGGCTGCATTCAAGATCACCGGATCCATTCCTGTCGCTGCCGGTGGCGGTTTCTTCGGGATCGTCGCCGTTTTTGCAGGCCCGTGGCGCTGGCTCCACCTAGGCAACTTGTTCGACGACTGGATTTTCTCTCGCGAGTATATTCGATGCGGTAATTCGGAAATTGAGCAGAGACTAGACAGATTGGCCGCCGAGCTCGTGGCTGCGGCGAGCAACTCTGCCGCAGACGAAATTTTGGTCATAGGGCACAGTCTTGGCGCCGTACTTGCGGTCGATCTACTTGATCGCGCCTTGAGGCTGGACCCTGCGTTCGATCGGAACAAAACTCCCGTGACATTCTTGAGCGTTGGATCATCCATACTCAAGATCGGCCTGCACCCGAAGGCAATACGCTTTCGCACGGCTATGGACCGCGTCGCCAAGTCACGTGCGATCTTCTGGGGCGACTATCAGGCCCTCGTCGACCTGTTGAACTTTTACAAAAGCCGGCCAATGGCCGAAATGGGCTTGTCGACAGAAAACGAGGCGATCGTTAGGATCGTGAGACTTAGTCGAATGCTTGACGACGACATCTATCGACGCATCCGCTTCGACTACTTCCGCGTGCACAACCAGTTCGTCAGCGGAAATGATAAGCGAACATCGTATGACTACTTCATGCTGACTTGCGGACCTATTTCAGCCAAATCCCAGACGCTCGCGCCGGATGGCGCCCTGTCGATGATCGCTGACGACGGAAGACTTATTGCGAGCGTGCCGCCGTCAGCAAGCGAACTGCCAGGTATTCCGGGCGCGGTAGCCGGGTTCAAATGACGCCCACCATTTCGAAAATCATCTTCGTTGCGTTGGCGATCGGCTGGTACGTCATACGTTATAAGTACGCGCGGCGTTCGCGCCGTGCCAGGGTCGTGTGGAGCGCTCGCGGCCCCCTGGAAATTGCCCTCCTGCTCATATCTCTTTCGGGACTCGGGCTTATTCCGCTTGTCTACGTAGCGACAGGAATGCCTCGTTTCGCAGATCACAGCTTTTATCCCTCGTTGGCTTGGCTGGGGTCTTTCCTTGCGATTGCGGCTTTGGGCGTGTTTCACCTCACTCACCGTGCACTCGGCCGGAACTGGTCGGTAAGTCTCGACGTGCGGGAGAACCATGAACTCGTGACGGAGGGGATTTACCGGAGAGTTCGACACCCGATGTATTCGGCGTTTTGGCTGTGGGCTATCGCCCAGGCATTGCTGCTGCCTAACTGGATTGCCGGTTTCGCGGGCCTGGTCGGCTTCGGGATTTTGTTCTTTGGCCGCGTCGCAAGAGAAGAGCGAATGATGCTGCAGACGTTTGGCGACAGCTATCGCGAGTATATGGCGCGGACCGGTCGGGTCTTCCCGCGGGTCCTCTGAAGTAGGTTCCGGCGCGCCTCGATCCATTGCGCGAAGATCGACATGGAACCCTATGCCTCAATTTGCGTGCCATTTCCGCAACATACGGTAGAAAAAGCTGTCGGAGGCGCGGACTCCCCGGTCTATTCGTTGGTGTCGTGGCGAGTGTCGGGTTATTCCTATGGGCCTCAGGGTGAATTCCAATCGCTCCCGAACAATGGTGGGGAACCTATGCTGAAATTCGTTGTA
Organism: Bradyrhizobium sp.; assembly: GCF_035935975.1. Taxonomy (GTDB): domain Bacteria; phylum Pseudomonadota; class Alphaproteobacteria; order Rhizobiales; family Xanthobacteraceae; genus Bradyrhizobium. The sequence continues at coordinate 147,152 of NZ_DASYWN010000057.1, read as the reverse complement.
CTGGGAATCGCTTCTTTGGCCTTCGTGGGAACCGCAGTTGCTGCCGACCTGCCACGGCCTCAGCCGGTCGCCGCCGCCGCGCCGGTTGGCAAAGCTCCGATCGGCAAATATCCCGTGGGTAAGAGCCCCGTGGGCAAATACCCGGTCGCTGCCCCGGCTCCGTTGGTGACCAAGGGCTGATCTGACTACCCAAACGTACGCCAGCGGCGTACGTTTGGGGTAGCAGGTTACCTGTGGCATCGGATCTTGGATCCAAGGGGATTCGAAGATGGCGGAAGTGATTCGGAAATATCCGGGTCTAAAGCTTCTTGCAAAGGCCGCCATGCTGGCGGCCTTTGTAGGCTTGGGGACCGGGATCAGTAGCGCGCAACCAATCGTGGCGCGTACCGACCAGCAGCAACGGGATGCTCTCCCAAGTTCGGCGACGAAGCATGCGGCGAGCATGGCTGCTGTTACGCCGGCGATATCTGATGTAAAGCCAGCCCGAAGAGCTGCCGCCACGGGCCCCTATTACGTTGATTTTCGTGCCCGCACGGCGGCAACGTACGGTCATGCATTTGTCTGGTACGGAAAGACGGGCGAGAAGCAGGTCGAGGTCGCTGGTCTGGCTCCGGCCGGCGACGAGGTGCCCTATATCCTGGGACACCTCATGTTTGTCCCTTCCGAGACTGGTGCGACCTACGGTGATCTTGACGAGCAATATCTGACGGCCAGCTATCGCGTCTATTTGTCTGAGGCAGACGCCAAGAAGGTCTTTGCTTATATCAAGCGCCAGCAGGAGACTTCGCCGCTCTGGAATGCAGCAACAACCAACTGCACTGCTTTCATCGGCCGCATAGCAACGTTTATGGGCCTCAACGCTCCTTTTCATCTGCTAAAGCCCGAGGAATACGTCAACAGGCTCAGAGAGCTGAACGGCGGACGAAAAACGGTTCAGCTTGAACCCGGTCGCGGCTAGCACCTTCGGATAGGGTTCATTCTATTTTCCTTGCGGGGAGAATAGGTGCATGCCTCCTCTTGGTCATGTCTACACTCTTGCCGCCTATGTTGATCCGCGATCATGATCGCGGTGTAACCGACCTTTGCGGCGGTCACGGCGTGGAAATCTGCGTGCTGTCAAGTCGACAAGCGCTCTTTCGGCTTTGTGGAAATGGAAGAGTTGAGTTCACGTCGCTCGTATTCGAGCGCGATGGATCAGGCGCATTTTTTGAGCTAAGCCGTCTGAGCCGCCTGGAACGGCGCGGGCGGCCGCTCTATTGCGGCATACTCAATGCCCGCAAGCTATCGCGCCGGAATTCGGGGGACGTGGATGCGGGTCCATATGATTGTTGCCGGCCTTATCCTAGCGATCATCGGGAAGGCCAGTGCCACTGTTGTCGATAAGGGAACCGACGCGCAAAAGTCTTGCGAACTGCTTGTCAAGAACTCGCTTCGCAGTCAGGACGAAGCTCGGTCCGCAGGCGCATGTGAGGGAATGATCGAGACCGCGATGCTCTTTTCACCAAATCTGCCCGCTGATGTGCGTGCGTGCCCCCCCGCGCAAGGCAGCCCTTTGCAAAGTGCGAAGGTTTTTCTGCAGTACCTTGATAACAATCCGGATCGAGTGAATGAACCGGGGATCACCGTCGCTATTGAAGCATTCAGGGATGCCTGGCCCTGCCGCGGGGACGGGCCGTCCACCGGAACTGGCCCGAAAAAGCGTGCCCCCAAAAAAACAAATTAAAACGCGTATTTGTGGCTGCCGATGCTAGCCTCACGGTCTGCGATGTCCGTGTCAGTCCTGATTGATTCGCAATGCACTACCATCGAGGTGCGTGAACTGAATCGCAGTGCTCACCTCCATGACCAGCACTCAAACGCCTTATCGACGAGCGAAGCGAACCCTTGAGCCCCGATAAACAGCGGGGCATTGTGCCATCAACGCCCGGGGCTGGAACAGCATGACAATCGCGTGCCGCGTCCTGATGATCTATCCGAAGTTCGTTCCGAATTCGTTTTGGAACTATGCGGAGGCCTGCGAACTCGTCGGTGCGAAGTACCCCACGGCGCCACTCGGCCTGATCACCGTCGCCGCTATGTTGCCGAAGCATTGGGACATCCGGCTCGTCAACCGCAATACCGAGGCGTTGACGGATGCGGACCTCGATTGGGCCGATCTTGTGATGATCGGTGGTATGCTCAACCAGCAGCCGGATGCCATCTACCTGATCGACCTCGCCCACCTGCGCGGCAAGCCAGTATGTGTTGGTGGGCCGGACGTCTCCTCCAGCCCGCATCTTTACGCGGACGCGGACTTTCAGGTGATCGGCGAGGCCGAGCATGTCATCGAGCAGTTCATCGCCGCCTGGGAAAGCGGCGAACGCAAGGGCGTGTTCATCGCCGAGAAATTCAAGATAGACGTCACGCTGAGCCCGATGCCTCGCTACGATCTGCTTAACTTCGATCACTATCTATACATCGGCATGCAGTATTCGCGTGGCTGCCCGTTCACCTGCGAGTTCTGCGATATTATCGAGCTGTATGGTCGCGTGCCGCGTACCAAGACCAACGATCAGATTCTCGCCGAACTGCAGGCGCTCTACGATCACGGTTATCGCGGGCATGTCGATTTCGTCGACGACAATTTCATCGGCAACAAGAAGAACCTCCGCACCTTGATGCCGCGGCTCAAGGCCTGGCTGGAAGAGCACGACTATCCATTCGAGTTCTCAACCGAAGCCTCGATCAATATCGCGGACGACAGCGAGCTGTTGCAGGCAATGAAGGATGCAAACTTCTTCGCGATCTTCGTCGGCATCGAGAGCCCGGATCCCGAGACGCTCGTGCAGATGAAGAAGAAACAGAACACCAAGCGCAATATCGCCGAGTGCATTCACAAGATTTACGGCTACGGAATGTTCGTCACCGCTGGTTTCATCGTCGGGTTCGACAATGAAAGGGCCTCGATAGGACAGGCGATGGCCGACCTCATCGAGGAGGCGAGCATTCCAGTCTCCATCGTTGGACTTCTTTATGCGCTGCCTGGCACGCAGCTCACACGGCGGTTGGCCACGGAAGGTCGCTTGCACCGGGGCCATGACCGTATGAACGTCGAGAAGGCGGGTGATCAGTGCACGCTCGGGTGCAATTTCGATACCAAGCGTCCGCTTCGTGACATCCTTTCCGATTACAAAGCCGTGCTCGGGCACGTCTACAGTCCTGCGGCATATGCGGGAAGGCTGTCCCGTCTCGCAGCCATGCTCGACCGGTCCGACCGGCGCCGCGATCTGCCGGATGGCGATGTGCGCAAGAGGCTTGGTGGCATCGACAGCCTACACAAGATCATGCGGTCTCTGCCGAAAGTCCGTGAGCCGTTCTGGAAGACCTTTGTCGAAGTCGCCAAGACCAATCCGGGCGCGCTGCGTTACGTCGTGATGCTGATGGCGCTGTACATACACCTCGGGCCGTTCTCGGAGCGCGTGATCGGCGAGATTGACCGCCGCATTGCCGAGTTGGACGATGTGCCTCCATTAAGGGCAACCGCAGTCAGTCAAGTGCTACCTCCAGCGACGGTGTAGCCACAGCCATTGATCGGGATATTCGCGGATCCAGCCCTCGATGACCGATGTAACCGCCTGCATCGTTCCCTGAATGTCGATTTGTCCTGAGGCATCGCGGACCGGCTTCACTTCTTCAGATAGTTCACCACGAAAGCGGTGTCCGGGCAGACGGATGATGCGCACGCCGTGAATTGGGCACTCAATCTGCCGTACCAGCCGGGCAAGCATCGGATTGGCCCGGGTCTTGCGGCCGAAGAAAGTGACCTCGACGCCGTTGGTCAGATACTGATCGACCAGCATTCCAACGTGCTGGCCACTTTTAAGGGCCTCGGCAAGTCTTAAGGGCGCGCTACGACCCGCTGGAATGAGCGTGCCCATTTTCACGGCGCGCAAATCCTGGATGATGCGGTCGGCGGACGCGATGTTGGGTCGGCGATACAGGATCGCGGTATCCAGCCCGTGCGCGACGGCTGCCAGGGCTGGAAGTTCCCAGTTAGCGAGATGACTCGCAAAGATCAGCGCCGGTTTTCCGTCGAGCCGCAGCTGCGTAAACAAATCATACGAGCGCTTGTCGATTTCGATCCGGTTATCCTCGGGCCGCGCGGGATCATAGTTCCAGATGTGATCAAGATGCGCGAATTCGGCGCCGACTCGACCGAGATTGTCCCAGACGCCCGCGAGAATGGTCTCGATCTCTGCAGGCGACTTTTCCGGAAATGCGGCGGTTAGATTGGCACGACCAATCTTTTGCTCCCGCATCATGGGCCCGATTGAGCGAGTGATCCGAGCGAACAAGTTGGCGGTCTTGGTTGGATCGAAATAGCGAGTGGTACGCAGTATTCCGATCGTCAACGCGCCCACCGTCGCTTGGCCCAGGCGTTTGGTCACGTCGCGAAGTTGGGGCCTGGTCCGCATTGCAACGACAACCTTGGCTTACACTTTCGGCTTTCCACGGGCTTCAGCGCGCATCCTCATACCACCAATACGCGATGCGATCAAAGACACCGACGAGTTGCACAGGGCGGCCTCTCGAGCCGGCGTCGATCGAGTTCGCGATGGAGTTGACCTGTCAGCGGAAGACGCGCCATGGCATCGCACGGTTCGAATCGAGCGTGCGGGGTGTTCAGTTCGCGGCGTACGTCAATGCAGCGAGCGTCAGCACGAGCAGGAGCAGGCAAATACCCGCCGTCGACCATTGACGAAGGACGCCGTCGCCTCTTTCGACAAGGCTGCCCAGTTCGACGCAGGTGCGCCGCAACGGCTCGATCGGCCTTGTCAGCTGTTTCCAGGCGTCCGAAGAATTCGGTGGATGTGCCCAGGGACTGAACAGGATTGCGAGCGCCGCACCTCCCAGCACGGACAGGAGCAGCTCGGCGAGCGCATCGATGCCGAATGATTTCGCCGTCACGTCCGGGGGAATCGGCAGGCATGCTTCCCACGGTACCAGGCCGAGCAACAGCGAGCAGGTTGCCAGGGCGAGCGCTGCCAGATCGCGGCCCGGCGGCGATGTTCGGACGAGCGAGATGCGCTGATCGGAGGGCGCGAGTGCATGGGCCAGAACCAGCACCACATAAGCTGTCGTGAACATTGCGCCGACCTGGAGCACGACGACCCACCACCATTGTCCGGTGCTCGCCGCCTCTTGAAGCCATAACTCCTTTGCGAGGGCCGCGCCGCCGGGTTGGACACCCATCAGTGCGAAGCCGCCGATTGCGAAGGCCAGGACGCTGATAGGCAGGACCCGTGCGACACCGCTCAGCCCGGTGATGCGGTCATGGCCCAGCCCGGCATAGATCGATCCGACGGCCAGGAACATTGCTGCCTTTGCGGCGGCGTGAGAGATCGCCTGCAGCACACCGGCCGCAAGCGCCGATCCGCTTTCGAGGCGACCCGAGGCATTGGCGGCGAGCGGAAACATCAGGAAGAGGTATCCGATCTGGGCCAACGTCGAATATGCGACGAGCAATTTGAGGCGCTCTTGCCGCAGGGCGACCACGCTTCCGACCACGATTGCGCCCGCTCCCAGGGCCGCCAGCAATTGCGCCGCGGCAAAGCCGGACAGGCCCGGCAGGACGTTGAACCAAAGCCGCAAGAGGATGAAGAACGAGCCCTTCACGACCAGGCCGGACAGGATCGCGCTCGCCGCCGCAGGTGCGCCTGCGTGAGCAGGTGGCAGCCAGAGGTGCAGGGGAAAGAGCGCGGTCTTGGCGAGAAGGCCGGTCGTCATCAAGGCCGCCGCGACGTAGACGCCGGGCTCTGCACGGACGCGATGCGACAAGAGCATGATGTCGAGCGTGCCGTAGAGGCCATAGAGCAGGGCCGTGCCCAGCAGGTAGAGGACCGAACCGAGCAACGCGAAAAGAAGATAGCGCAGCGCAGCTTGAACCGTTTCCGCACGTCCTTCGAGAGAGGCCATCGGCACTGCGGCGAATGTCAGCAATTCCAGGGCGACATAGAGAGTGAAGAGATCGCCGCCGACGAAGATGATGTTCAGCGCCGCCCAGATCGCGAGCAACAGGATCCAGAATGCGAAGGATGTGCGTTGCGCATCCGCTGCTGCCGGGCGGAAGACCGGTGCGGCAGAGACGGCTACCGCACAGATCACGACAGCGGTTATCGCGAGCATGACCGCCGACAGTCCGTCCGCGCGCAGGGCCACTCCCAACGGAGGCGGCCAGGCACCGAGCAGATAGACTAGGGGGCTGGTCTGCGCCGAGGTCACGACAACGGCCCCGGCGATCGCCAGCCCCAGCGGTATCACCGCGAAGGCAATCTGCCGGACGTGACGGTCGCCGAGAACAAATGCCAGCAGGACGCCTCCGACCGGCACGATGATCGACAGCACGAGCAGGAGGCCGGATGCGGTCGTCGCCAGTGCGGGGGCAGAGGATGGCATCAGCCACCGGACGGATCAGAGCGCAGATGCTCCGTCGCGCGGTCGTCGGCCGTCGTGGCGGCGATGTTGAACCACCGGAGCAGCAAGGCGATCGCCAACGCCGTTGCGGAAAAGGCAACCACTATTCCCGTGATCACCAGGGCCTGTGGCACTGGATCGTTACCAACGCCCGCCGCAGCACCTCTCCGTCCGACGACGCCGAACAGGAGAAACACGCCATTCCCGAGCACATTGAACGCGACGATCTTGCGAAGCGGTTGCGGGTGGGTGATCAGACCGTAGAGTCCAAGTCCGACCGCTGCAGCCGCGCACAGGCCGAATACCGTAACGGCACTCATTGCGACGCTCCCCTTTCCGGTACGCCGGCGAGCAGGAGGGCGAGAGTGGCGGCAATCGTCAGGATCATCGCGACCTCGATGCCCAGGATCAGAGGCTTGGCAAACGCAACCGGATAGGCAAGGAACGCCGGCGCGAAGCAGAGCCCACCGATGCCCACGGCAAGAAACAAGCCGGGCCCGGCGACCAGGACGAGCCGCAGCCGCCGGCTGCTCACAGGTGGCGTATCCGCCAGCCCGGCCATCATGACCAGCAGCCACATGGATGCCAGAACTGCGCCGCCCTGGAATGCTCCGCCGGGTTCATCCGCGCCTGCCCAAAGGATATAAATTCCGATGACGATCCCGGCCGGAGGCAATAGCCGGGCGAGGAACGTGAGGACGCCGTTTGGATCGGCCTCGTGCCGCGGTCCGGGACGGCCGCCCCAGGCTTGTTCCGACGCGAGGGACCAGACACCGACAATCGCCATCAGGAGCACGACCTTCTCCAGCATCGTGTCTAGTCCGCGAAAGGCCATCAGCACGTTGGTGACCGGGTTGGCCATTCCGGTCGCTCCGGCATTCGCGACGACGGCCGGCGCGAGTGTCGGTGCCGGATCAGGCAGCAGCAGGATCGCGAGGGCCAATGTCACCGTGATCGCAGCAGATAATATCGCGGCGCCCAGATGCACGATCCGGCCGGCTCGCTCGGTTGCCATCGCCTCGCCATCGCGCAACCGCGCGGTCGCGCTCAACAGCAGGACACCTCCCAGGCCTCCACCAATAGCCGCCTCGGTCAGGGCGACGTCGACCGCATCGAGACGAACCCATATCAGCGCAACCAGAAGACCATAGGCGACGAATCCGACCGTTGCAGAATAGGTTTCCGGCACGGCGATGGTCCAGACAGCAAGGCCCAGCACCACGGCGGCGAGACCGATCTCGAAGACCGTTGCGATGCTCATCTGCCTGATCCGCCTTGGCGTGCCGCGCGTGCAATCAATTGGGAGACCGTGGCGCCCGCAAGGAGTGCGAACATCCAGATGCTGATCAACTTCAACCCGTCGCGCAGACTTGCTGCCTGCGGGAGCAACCCGAGCACCACGAAGCCGAGGCCGAGGTTGTCGGCCTTGGTCAGCGCGTGCAGGCGGGTCAGAGTATCGGGGAAGCGAAGCAGGCCGACGGTGCCGGCGAAAAAGAAGAACGCGCCCGCCGACACGCCGACAATCGTCAGGATATCGCCGGCGATGTTCATTGGTCCTCCGGTGAACCGGCATAATCGGCCTCGAGGCGGGAAAGCCCCTTCTTGACGAACGCGATGGAGGCGAAAGTGGCGAGCAATGCGAGGATCAACGCCACGTCGATAGCCGCCGGAACGCCGGTTATGGTGCCGAGAAGAAGCAACACGGCGATGCCCGCGGTGCCGATCAATTGTGCCGCCATCATCCGGTCGGCATCGCCCGGACCGCGCAATATCGACACCAGCCCAAGCCCGAGAAGCGCGAGGATCAGGCCGACTGCGGCGGTCAGGAATTCAGTCATTGTAGAGGGCTCGAACCAGCGCCGCTTCTTCGGCGGCAAGATCGGCAACGACCGGCTGCGTCACGTCGAGGCAATGATATATGATCTGTCCATCCTCCTCGCCGGCAGGCACCGTACCCGGCAACAGGCTGGTGAGTGTGGTGAACACGTTCCGGCGCACGCCGCGTGAAAGACCGGTGGGATAGGCGATCAATCCCGGATGGAGCGGCAGCCGCGGATTCAGCGCGCGTCCCGCGACGTCTATTCCGGCGACGACGGAGTGATACAGGAAAAGCAACGCCAGGCGGGCGAGCGCCGGGAGCGACCGCCGCGAGTTGTTCGGTGCGAGGAGGCGCAGGCTTGTCCATGTTGCTGCCGCGACTGCGACCGCTGCGGCCGGAACATCGCCAGGATTGGCGCCGGATAGGATGAGCCAGAGGCAGAGGAACAATACCGCCCGGAACGTCGCGATCGGCCACAATCGTCCGTCCGCGACGGCCGCGCGCCCGTCCCCACCAATTGAAGCTCTTGTCATGTCGGCTTCCTCGTTCGGCCCCGATCTGCATTGTCGAACCTTACGGTGCCTCGACGACGCGCCCTTGCCGGAAGCAGACATACCGGCCAGGCGTGCCAGATATCGATTTGGCGGCAGCAAGGCAGATCGGAGCCGCGTTAGCCGCGACACCTGGGATCGATGACGCCGATCAGGCCAAGCGCAAGTCGCCCGCGGCGACATTGCTGCGCGCGGTGTGCTTCACCTGATGATTGGATCATCGGTTCTTGGCGCAGGCGGCGATATCGGGTGATTGCCTGATCAGGTCCTGGGAATCTCCCGAGGCGCGGACATCGGCAAACCACTATTTTCATCCGCTTGCATCGAGTAGATTTACCGATGTCGGCAGCGGACCCGTTTGGCAAAAATCGGCACGGCGACATCTGGGATACCGCAACCAGGAAGGACGATCTGCCCCGCAACGTCTCACTCCCGGAACGGAAGAGATCATGTTCATGCGCAGCCGCCGCACGCCCCGATACATTGCCACGTTCGTGACTTTGACGCTCGCGACGTCATCGCTGCCGATGCTGGCGGGCTGCGGAAGGGAGGAAGCAACGAATGATCCGCCTGCACCGCGAATTGTGCGGACGACGACCGTGGAAAAGCGAAAGATCGAGACGCCGCTAACATTCTCGGGACGCATCGAAGCCGAAGACGAAGTGAACGCGTCCTTCCGCATATCCGGGCGGCTGTTGAACAACGACGCCAAGATTGGCGACCGGGTCACGGCAGGCCAGCTGCTGGCGCGATTGGAGTCCCAGAACGAATTGAATACGCTTCGGCAGGCACAGGCGGCTCTCGCCGCGGCGCAGGGGCAACTGACGCAGGCACGCAATCATTTCGACCGTCAGGAGACTCTGCTGGCGCAGGGATGGACAACACGCGCCAATTTCGACGCCGCGACCCAGGCGCAACAAACAGCGCAATCCCAGGTCGAGGCGGCTGAAGCGCAGTTGAGCGCCGCACATGATCTCGTCGGCTTCACTGAACTGAAGGCCGATGCCCCCGGCGTGATCACCGCTACCGGGCCAGGGGCTGGCGAAGTGGTTCAGGTCGGGCAGATGATAGCACGGATCGCGCGGCAGGACGGCCGCGATGCCGTCTTCGATGTCCCCTCTCAATTGATCAGATCGGCGTCTGCCGATCCGGAAGTCGAGGTCAGCCTCGCGGATGATCGGGCGATAAGCGCGAAGGGGCGCATTCGGGAAGTTGCTGCGCAGGCCAGCGCCGTGACCCGGACATTTGAGGTCAGGGTCGGTCTGACCGATCCGCCGCCAGCGATGCGCCTTGGCGCAACGGTTGTCGGACGCGTGAGCACGCGAGCAGGCCCGATGATCGATGTTCCGTCCTCCGCCCTGACCAGGATGAACCAACGCCCCGCTGTTTGGATCGTCGATCCGGCCACCAGTACGGTCGCCGTGCGCAATGTGGACGTGCTGCGCTTCGACGAAGCCCAGGCAGTGATTTCGCAGGGCCTCGACACCGGTGAGGTGGTGGTCACCGCGGGAGTCCAGGCGCTGCATCCGGGGCAGAAGGTACGGGTTCTCGGATCAGGCCAATGAGCGGATTCAACCTTTCCGACTGGGCGCTCAGACACCGGTCGCTGGTCGTCTATATGATGATCGTCGCGGTGATCGCGGGTGTACTCTCCTACTTTCGGCTGGGTCGCAACGAAGATCCCGCCTTCATCATCAAGACAATGGTTGTTCAGGCTGCCTGGCCCGGCGCAACTGTGGAAGAGACGATGAAGCAGGTGACGGAGCGCCTCGAGCGGCACCTGCAGGAAACGCCGCATCTCGATTTCCTGCGCAGTTTCACGAGGGCCGGCGTCTCGACTGTCTTCGTGAACCTCAAGGGGAGTGCCAACGCGAAGGAGGTCGCAGACACCTGGTATCATGTGCGCAAGTCAATTGGCGACATGCGGCATACGCTGCCCGCCGGCGTGATCGGACCGGGGTTCAACGACGAATTCGGAGACACGTTCGGCATCATATACGGCTTCACCAGCGATGGCTTCAGCCAGCGCGAGCTGCGCGATCGGGTTGAGGATATTCGCTCGAGGCTGCTTCTCGTGCCTGATGTGTCGAAGATCGAACTTTTGGGCGAGCAGGACGAGGTGATCTTCGTCGAGTTCTCCACGAAGGAGCTTGCGGCCCTCGGAATCGACAGGTCGGCCCTCATTGCCGCGCTCCAATCCCAAAATGTCGTGCGTCCGGCGGGAGCGATACAGACGAGTTCCGAAAGCATTTCGATTCGCGTATCGGGCAGCTTTCAGTCCGAGCAGGACATTGCCAATATCAATTTCTCGGCGGGCGGCCGGATGCTTCGCCTGAGCGATATTGCGCAGGTGCGGCGCGGCTACACCGACCCGCCCAAGCCGATGTTTCGAGTTAACGGGCATCCCGCAATCGGACTTGCAATCGCCATGCGGGATGGCGGCGATATTTTGGCGCTCGGGGCCAATATCAGAAGGGCGATGAAGCAGATCACCGCGGAGCTCCCGATCGGAATCGAGCCGATCCTGGTTGCCGACCAGCCTGTCGTGGTCGACCTGGCCATCCGTGAATTCATGGTCTCGCTGATCCAGGCGATCGCGATCATCATGGCGGTCAGCTTCATCAGCCTCGGCGTGCGGCCCGGCCTGATCATCGCCCTTGCCATACCGCTCACGCTGGCGATCGTCTTTCCTGTCATGGGGCTTCTCGGCATCGACATGCAACGCATATCGCTCGGGGCCCTGATCATCGCGCTTGCGCTGCTGGTTGACGATGCGATGACGACGACGGATGCCACGCTGGCCAAGCTGGCGGAGGGAGCGAGCAAGGTCGAAGCGGCAACCTTCGCTTATCGAACTCACGCGATGGCGATGCTCGCCGGTACGCTGGTGACGATCGCGGGCTTCATCCCGGTCGGCTTCGCGGCGAGCTCGGCCGGCGAATACACGTTCTCGCTTTTCGCCGTGGTCACGATTGCCCTGCTGGTGTCGTGGCTCGTTGCGGTGATTTTCACGCCGCTGCTTGGCGCTGCGATCCTCGTTCCGCCCAGGCAGAGCAGCACGACAGATCCGGGACGGATCTTCGGCCTATACCGGAAGTTTCTGATATCCGCGATGCGGGTCAGATGGCTGACGATCGCGCTCTCGGCGGCGCTCTTCGTCGCCTCGGTCCTTGTGATGCCGCTGATCCCGCGGCAGTTCTTTCCCTCGTCGGATCGTCCGGAATTGCTGGTGGATATCAGCCTGCCGCAAAACGCGTCAATCTACGCGAGCGAAGCCGCTGCGAAGCGCCTGGATGCCGTCCTCTCGTCCGATCCTGACGTGGCGAAATGGAGCACCTATGTCGGCCGTGGTGCCATCCGCTTCTACCTGCCCCTCAACGTGCAGCTGCCGAACGATTTCTTCACGCAGATCGTGCTGGTCGCCAAGGATGTTGCCGCACGAGAGCGTCTGCATGCCAAGCTTGAAAAGCTGCTGGCGCAGGAATTCCCGAAGGCGATCGCTTTCGTTTCTCCGCTCGAGCTTGGACCACCGGTTGGATGGCCGGTGCAGTACCGGGTCAGCGGGCCAGACGTGGAGCGGGTAAGAGAGATAGCGCTCAAGGTCGGGCAGATCGTTGCATCCAGTCCTGATATCAAGCAGGTCAATTTCGACTGGATGGAGCCCGATCGACAGGTGCGCATTCGCGTCGACCAGAACGAGGCGCGTCTACTCGGCCTCAGCTCGCAGGCGGTTGCATCCGCCTTGAACACGGTGATCACGGGAACGCCGGTCACCCAGGTTCGCGACGATATTTACCTTGTCAACGTCGTGGCCCGCGCGACCGATGAGCAGAGGGGCTCGCTGGACGGTTTGCGTAATCTGCAAGTGGCGCTGCCGGGCGGGAAGACCGTTCCTCTCGGCCAGTTCGCCTCCTTTGAATATGACCAGGAATTTCCCCTGATCTGGAGGCGCGATCGCGTTCCGACTTTGACCGTCCAGGCTGCCATCGGCGGCAGCAAGTTGCCGGAGGGCGTGGTCACGTCGCTGTCGGCAGGGATCGATGGCCTTAGAATGACGCTTCCACCTTCGTATAAGGTGGTCGTGGGCGGGACGGTGGAGGAGAGTCAGAAGTCACAAGCGTCCGTGCTCGCTGTGGTGCCCGTGATGCTGTTCGCTATGTTTACGGTCCTCATGGTGCAGCTTCAGAGCTTTCCGAGGCTGTTTATGGTCCTTAGTGTCGCGCCACTCGGCCTGATCGGAGTTGTCGCGGCATTGATGCTGTCGGGCAGGCCGCTTGGTTTCGTCGCCATTCTCGGCGTGCTTGCTCTCCTCGGCATGATCAGCAAGAACGCGGTGATTCTGATCGGTCAGATCGATGCCGAACGCGCGTTGGGCAAGACTCCCTGGGAGGCCGCGATGGACGCCAGCAGTTCCCGGTTCCGGCCGATCATGTTGACCGCCATATCGACTGTTCTTGGAATGATCCCGATCGCGCCGACAGTGTTTTGGGGGCCGATGGCCTTCGCGATCATGGGGGGATTGCTCGCTGCGACCGTTCTTACCCTGATCTTCCTTCCGACACTGTATGTCACCTGGTTTGGTCGCGACGAAAAATGGCGGCCTCCAACGGAATCGCCTCCCGCCTAGCTGCGGGACGCGGGAAATTCCTCACGACGGGCTCGGTAGTCCACCCGATGTCGTGGTTCCTGCCCGCGGCGCATGGTGTCGAGGAACGCTGCCCGGCCAGGGTGCCGGTCGGCTGCGGTTCGAGGTTTTCTCATGACCGGGACGCCATCCATTCAGAAACTGTCGCTGTTCGCCCTGACTGCGATGGTGGTCGGCTCAATGGTCGGCTCGGGCATCTTCTCGCTACCCAGAACGTTTGGTATCGCCACTGGCCCGTTTGGCGCCATCTTCGCCTGGTGCATCGCCGGTGGGGGCATGTACACAATGGCCCGCGTCTTCCAGCTGCTGGCCGAGCGCAAGCCCGATCTCGACGCCGGTGTTTATGCCTATGCGAAGGCGGGATTTGGCGACTATCCCGGTTTCCTGTCCGTGCTTGGCTACTGGATCGGAAGCTGCATAGGCAACGTATCCTATTGGGTCCTGATCAAGTCGACGCTGGGCGCCTTCTTTCCCGTGTTCGGTGACGGCAATACGGTCATCGCGATCATCGTTGCGTCGGTCGGGATCTGGCTATTCCACTTCATGATCCTGCGCGGTGTGCAGCAGGCTGCAGCGATCAACACGATCGTCACCATCGCCAAGATCGTACCGATCCTGATCTTCATCGTCATTCTGATCTTTGCATTCAAGGCCGACATGTTCCGCGCAAATTTCTGGGGCGGGGAGGGCATGCCGGACACGAGTCTGTTCGATCAGATCCGCGCGACCATGCTGGTCACCGTCTTCGTCTTTCTCGGGATCGAGGGTGCCAGCGTGTATTCGCGCTACGCACGGGAGCGATCGGATGTCGGCGCTGCGACGATCTTGGGCTTTGTCGTCGTGACCACCCTCATGGTGCTCGTCACGATGTTGCCCTATGCGGTGCTTCCCCGGGCCGAAATCGCCGCGATGCGGCAACCATCCATGGCAACCGTGCTCGAAGCGGTGGTCGGCCATTGGGGCGCCGTCTTCGTCAGCATCGGACTTCTGATTTCAGTGCTCGGGGCATATCTTGCCTGGTCGTTGATCTGTGCCGAGGTGCTTTCGGCGGCCGGCCGGACCAGGGACATGCCGGCCATTTTCGGTACCGAGAATGCGAACAGGGTTCCCGCGCCGGCGCTGTGGCTGACCAATGTGGTCGTTCAGCTCTTCGTCATCAGCACCTATTGGTCGCGGGACGCCTTTGCGCTGATGCTCAATCTGACCAGCGTCATGAACCTCATTCCGTTTTTCCTGGTTGCCGCCTACGGACTCCTACTGGTCAGGCGCGGCGAGACCTATGAGAAGCAGCCGGACCAACGCAGACGCGACCTGATCTTCACGGGCATCGCCGTCGTCTACACTCTTTTTCTGATCTATGCGGCTGGAATGAAATACCTGCTGTTGGCCGCCATTCTCTACGCGCCCGGTACGGTGCTGTATCTGTGGGCTCGCTTCGAGCAGAAGGCCAGGGTCTTCACCTCGATCGAGTGGGGCATCTTCATCGCAGTCGCCGTCGCCGCTGCAGTCGGAATCCACGGATTGGCAACGGGCTACATCACCATCTGAGCGGATGACCTCCGGGAGAACTGCCATGACAAATCACGCCTCGGACTCCTCGGCCCCGTTCGGGGTCCACTCGGAGGTCGGCCAACTGAGGAAGGTGATGGTCTGCTCGCCGGGCCGCGCCCATCAGCGCCTCACGCCCTCCAACTGCGACACGCTGCTGTTCGACGACGTGCTGTGGGTCGAAAATGCCAAGCGCGACCATTTCGACTTCGTGCAGAAGATGCGCGATCGCGGCATCGATGTCGTCGAAATGCACAATCTGCTCGCAGAGACCGTCGCGATTCCCGAGGCGAGGAAGTGGATCCTCGACAACCAGGTCGTTCCCGATCAGGTCGGTCTGGGCCTGGTCGATGAGCTGCGCTCCTATCTCGAGGGTCTCAAGCCGCGCGATTTGGCGGAAACGCTGATCGGCGGGGTATCGACCCACGACTTCCCCGACGCTCATGGCGGGGAAGCGCTCAAGCTGGTGCGCGAGGCGGCCGGCATGACCGAATACCTGCTGCCGCCGCTTCCCAATACGCTCTATACGCGGGACACGACCTGCTGGATCTACGGCGGAGTCACGCTGAATTCGCTGTACTGGCCGGCACGACACGAAGAGCCGATCCTCGCGACCGCCATCTACAAATTCCATCCGGATTTCGCTGGCAAGGTCAATGTCTGGTGGGGCGATCCGACCAAGGACCACGGCCTTGCAACGTTCGAAGGCGGCGACGTGATGCCGATCGGGAAGGGCAACGTCCTGATCGGCTTGAGCGAACGCACCTCACGGCAGGCCATCAGCCAGGTTGCCGCGGCGCTGTTCGAGAAGAACGCGGCCGAGCGTGTCATCGTAGCCGCGATGCCGAAGCTGCGTGCGGCAATGCATCTGGATACTGTGTTCACCTTCGCCGACCGCGATTGCGTCCTGCTCTATCCGGACATCGTCTATGGCATCACGGCGTTCTCCTATCGGCCGGCGAACAACTCCGCAGGCGTCGAGCTCCGCAAGGATGACAAGCCGTTCGTGGATGTCGTCGGGGAAGCGCTGGGTCTGAAGAAGCTGCGTGTCGTCGAGACGGGCGGCAATGCCTATATGCGCGAACGCACCCAATGGGACAGCGGTGCCAATCTCGTCTGCGCTTCGCCCGGAGTCGTGTTCGCCTACGACCGCAACACCTACACCAATACCTTGCTGCGCAAGGAGGGAATCGAGGTCATTACCATTGCGGGGGCGGAGCTGGGGCGTGGTCGCGGCGGCGGTCATTGCATGACGTGCCCGATCATCAGGGACGCGGTGGATTATTAGGCGCACCGGCCAGTTCGTGTTTTCGCTTCGACACGAGGCGAAGCCGGCTTCGCTCCGTGTGCACAACCAAGGATATAAAATAGGAACATTAACACGCCACAATTACTGCCCAATTTGGACAAGTCGTGGTGTTCGCAGAGCGATGGGGTTGGCCATGCGACGCTCGTTTTCCGTGCTGACGGCGATCGCGATGTTCAGCTCAGGCAGCGCGTGGGCGGCTGAACTCGACCGCGCCGAGATGAGGGAAAGCAGCGTCCCGTTGCCCTCCTGGAGCGTCGTTGGCTCGGTATTGCCAACGTTTACCGACAATGCGTTGTTCAGCCGCGACGTCCGCAGGTCCGACGCCTATTACGAGCCTGACGTCAGCGTCAGATTGGACGGTTATTTGACAGGGGACCTGTCATATCGGCTCTATGCGCGTTCGCAGTACGAAGCGTTCGCGCAGGAGAAGGACGGAAACTTCGCTGTCGCCCGCCTCGGGGGGCGGCTGACCGAGAACTGGAACGGCTGGCGGTTCTCGGCCATTTACGAAAACCGCTACGATTTCGACGGCGTCTATCGTGATCTCGCCTTCACCTCCAACGACGTGATGGGGTCCGTGGCTCGCGATTTCCAGCTCAATAATGTGACCCTGTCCCCCCTGTTGCTGTTGACCTATCGGTTCTCGGATCTGGCGGAGGCGCGCCGCTGGCGCTTTGATGCTGTCCTCGGCATCGAGGTCAAACTCGATTCCAGATGGTCGATCGTGAGCGCGCCGCTGTTCGAAGCCTATTGGTTCACCGACGGATTGAACTCGGGACGGCAAGACCAGCTCTATTCCGCCGATGTCGGGCTGAAGTACAATTTCGCCAGCAATGTTTCGCTCACCACCACCGTATTGTACGAATTGCGGACGTCGAATGTTCCGCTTCGGCATTACAGGGATCTTCGGATCGGTCCCCGACTGGACTTCGCCTTTTGAGAGAGCCCGGGAATCAAGAGAGTCCAAGAATTGTGAGAGTTCAGGAATGCTTGCGAGACGCCTGATCGTGCTGTCAGGAATGGTTTTCGGAACGATTGCGCCGATCGTTGCAGTCGCCGAACCTCGTGATGCCGTCGAACGAAGTCAGCGCCTGGATACTGATGCGCTCAGAGACGACATCAGGACAAATCGTCTTCGAGTGCCATCTCATCCGCTCGTGATCGCGCCGCAGCCCCAGCCCACTCCGATTTCCAAAGGAAAGAAGAAAAAGAGTGCGAGCGGCAGTAGCAACTGACAGCGGCCATCGCTCGCTTGCGCCGAACTCGTTCGGCATCTGTTGATTGCTTCAAGACCGTTGGATGCGAAGCGCGGCTTGTCGAGAGTTTTAATCATTGTTGTCGGGCTTCACGCCGGTCCGGCCGTCCGCTGGCACGAACTGCATATCCATATGCTGAAATTCATGTCAGTTATGCGTGGTTTAGCGCGCATGGAATATAGCCCAGTGGTTGTGGAAGAAATGCGGAGGTATACTCTGGGGCAAACCCCTAAGGGTGGCCCTTGCGGACGTTCTTAGCTGCGAGGCCCCACCGTGAGGGCAGTTCTCGTAATCGACGCCGATAGCCGATGCCGGGAACGGCCCGGAAAGTTGGGTGCGTGCCGTGAAATACAGTTCTGCTGCGAGCTCCCGGGTGCGGCCCAGCATCGCGGAGCGGCTGATTGTCCCGGATGGCCTCGACGAGGCAGCTGATCCCGGTGATAGTGTCAACTTGGCTGACATTCAGGAAGACATCCAGCAGCGGATCGCAGCCGAGCTTCATGATTCGACGTGCCAACATCTGGTCGCTGCAAGCCTTGGCATGATGCGAATCCGCAGCTGTCTTGGTGCGAACGACGGGCTCGAGCACATTTGCGACGACGTCGATGCGTCGATCGATCAGGCCCTTAAAGAGATACGCTCGCTTACCTATGTGCTGCA
This sequence comes from Bradyrhizobium sp., assembly GCF_035935975.1. GTDB lineage: Bacteria > Pseudomonadota > Alphaproteobacteria > Rhizobiales > Xanthobacteraceae > Bradyrhizobium. Next base: position 128,911 of record NZ_DASYWN010000057.1, on the reverse strand, counting down.
TCCCCAGAACCCTATGCTGCAGGGATTGAAGGCGACGATCGAATCCTACGCCGAAGGCTTTGCAACACGAACGGCGTTGCGTGTCCGCACCGATATCGATGGGACGGTTGATCGGCTGTCCTACGATGGCCAGCGCTCGCTGCTGCGGGTTGTTCAGGAGGGGCTCGCGAACATTTTCCGCCACGCCAAGGCGACCGAGGTGAAAATTGTTGTCATCGCGACCGACGGACAGTTCCGCTTGACGATCAGCGACAATGGCCGCGGCCTTCCGGTCCGCCGAGCCAAGGACAGCAATCGGGCTACGTCCATGGGAGTTGGCATTCCGGCCATGAGGGCGAGACTGAAGCAGCTCGGTGGCTCGCTCGAGATTCAATCCAATCCGGAAGCGGGGCGCGGCGGTACAACATTGTGCGCGGTGTTCCCGCATCGCGATGAAACAAAAAGGCGCAGGCGGCGAGCTTCCTTGCAATCGTGAGTACCCACGCGGCTGCCCGACAGAGGGATAGCTATTCGACGCCAAAGCTGCGTCTGACCACGGCTCCATACGCGAGACATTGGGGCCAGAGGCTAGGAGTTCCTTCCATGAAGCGAATCCTTATCGCCGATGATCACGAGGCGGTCCGTTCGGGCCTCCGAGCGGTGCTTGCGCAACGTGCCGACTGGGAGGTCGTGGCGGAGGCGAGCGACGGCAGCAAGGCCGTCGCGGCCGCGATCGAGAGCCAGCCGCATGTCGCGATCGTCGACTTTTCCATGCCGCGCATGACTGGTGTCGAAGTCGCCCGACGAATCAAGGATTATCCGCTGCTGACCGAAGTCCTGATCTTCACGGTTCACAATTCCAGCCTGCTGGCGCAGCAGGCCTATCAGGCCGGAGCGCGGGCGTTTCTGGTGAAGTCCGACGCCAATAAGCTGCTGCTCGCCGCCGTGGATTCGCTGCTGGCACACAGGCCGTTTCTTGGCAGGAACGGGGAGCACGAACTGGACCGGCGAATGTCCGAGGACGCGACCGATTATCGGGGGCTTACACCGCGCGAGCGGCTCGTGGTCAAGCTGGTCGCTGACGGCTACAGCAACAAGGGCATTAGCGCCATACTGAACCTCAGCGTGAAGACGACGGAGGCTCATAGGGCCGCAGCGATGCGAAAGCTCGATGTGAGTTCGACGGCCGGTCTGGTCAGATATGCGGTTCGGGCGAGACTGGTCGACGAGTGACGGAGCGCCTGCCGTTGGTAAAATCGCCGGGAAGGATCAGGGTTTTGTAGGATAACTCCTGGATGGATGATCGATATGTTCAGCCGACTTGGCTGCCGGTCATCACCGTTGATTGCCCGATCAGTTCCGGGTCGACATGCGGGAACGACGCCGTGAAGCGCATCGTGATAGCCGATGATCATGAAGTCGTGCGGTCCGGGCTTCGCGCAATCGTCGACACGCGCTCCGACTGGATTGTCAGCGGAGAAGCCAGCAACGGCGAGCAGGCTGTGGCGCTGACGCTGGAAACGCTCCCCGATATCGTGATCGTCGACTATTCGATGCCGCTGATGAACGGCATCGAGGTCAGTCGCCGTCTCAGGCTGATGCATCTGCGAACTGAAGTGCTGATTCTTACGATGCACGAGAGCGAGGAACTCCTGACCGAGGCAATCCTGGCCGGCGTGCGCGGTTTCCTGTTCAAGTCGGACGCCAGGAAGCACTTGATTTCCGCAATAGAGGCCTTGCTTGACGGCCGGCCTTACTTCACCAGTGTCCTCCTGGAAAAGCTGCTGCACGATTACCAGGCAAACAAGCAGAACAGGTCCGACGTACCGCTCTCGTCGCGCGAGCAGAGCGTGGTCCAGCTCATCGCGGAGGGCCACACGAACAGGTCGATCGGCGCCATCTTGAAGCTCAGCGTGAAGACTGTCGAGACTCATCGGGCCGCAGCCATGCGCAAGCTTGGGATGTCATCGACCGCGGAGCTCGTGCGTTATGCCATTCGCAAGAAGCTGGTGTCGCCTTGACGTCCGGAACATTCTTGCGGCGCCCGAGGGTTTTCCCGGATGCCAGGGGCACCGATGCCCCCTTAGTCTCGACCCGCATATGTCGCTTGCATCGGTCTTGCCGAGGGCGACAGCTCTCGCGAGAAATATCAGGAGATCTCCCATGTCTGATCTGGTCGCGATCGTGTACCCGAGCGAGGCGAAGGCCGAGGAGGTTCGTCAACAATTGCTCAAGCTGCAACGGGAGTACTTGATCACCATCAGTGACGCCGTCATCGCGGTGAAGACTGAAGGCGGCAGCATCAAGCTCAATCAGCTTGTCAATACGACAGCGACCGGTGCCATCACCGGCAGCTTCTGGGGCCTCCTGGTCGGCGTACTCTTCCTCAATCCGATCATCGGGGTCGCGGTCGGCGCCGCATCGGGCGCGATCGGAGGTGCGCTGTCGGACTTCGGCATCAACGATTCCTTCGTGAAGGAATTGTCCGCATCACTCCAGCCGGGCAACGCAGCCCTTTTCGTCTTGATCAAGAACATGACAGCCGACAAGGTGCTCAAGGAGATCAAGGGGGCCGGCGGGATCGTGCTCAAGACGTCCCTGGACGAGAGCAAGGAAAAGATCCTGCGCGACGCGCTGGCGAGCGCAGCCCAACAGACGCCGGCCGAGCCGCCTATCGCCGACCGCCCATCAGGCGCAGCAGCATCATGAACAGGTTGATGAAGTTGAGATAGAGCGACAGCGCCGCAAGTGCCGACTTGCGGCCTGTCGCGGTCTCATCATCCCGGCTGTCATACATTGCCTTGATCCGCTGCGTGTCGTACGCGGTCAGGCCGGCAAAGACGCCAACGCCGACGATCGAGATCAGCCAGTCGAGTCCTGTCGACCTCAGGAAGATGTTGACCAGGCTCGCGATGATGACGCCGATCAGGCCCATGAACAGGAAGCTGCCGATCCCGGACAGATCGCGCCGCGTGGTGTAGCCAAAGATACTGAGCGCTCCGAACATTGCGGCGGCGATGAAGAAAACGCGCGTGATCGAGGAGCTGGTATAGATGTGCAGCAGGATCGAAAGCGAGATTCCGACCAGCGCGGCATAGACGAAGAACAACAGCCGCGCCGTGCCCGCCGACAGCGTATTGATGCGCGCGCCGATGAAAAACACCAGCCCGATCGGCGCCAGGATGAAAACCCACATCAGCGGGCTCTGAAGGAAGGCAGGACCCGTGACCTGATAAGTCACCCACGCCACGAGGGCGGTCAGGCCGACGCCGGCGGCCATATAGTTGTAGATGCGCAGCATGTAGGCGCGCAATCCGGGATCAATCGCGAGCGAGCCGCCAACAGGAGCTGAGACCGTCGCGTTCGGGTCGTAATTTGTCATCACCCGCCTCCTCATATTCTCCGCAGGAAGAAACAAGGCTATGGGCCTGCTCCCGGCGAGAAAATCGGATGATCACCCGAGTAGGGTGAGATGCATCACCTTACCATGAATGCTGCGCAGCTTCTAAACTTGCCGGGAGGTAACGCGATAATCGGGAAGCGCTCTTCACCCTTTTTGCTGAGACTTTCTTTCCGAGTTGTCACTGGAAGCCGGGACCGCGCCGGCCTAATCCGTTTCGATGCGCTATTTCTTTCATATCGTCGACAAGTATGGCCTGTCCCGGGACGGGACAGGCCACGAATGCGCGAACCATGAAGCCGCCGCGTTGCACGCCCGGCATATCGCGATGGAACTCTCCAAGGCGGGCGAGTTCTTCCGGTCCAGCTTCGTGTTGGTCGCCAGTGCCGGAGCGCCTGGCTCGACCAGGCGGCACTAGGGTACGACGGCCGATTTCCGGCTGGGCCCTCTACATAGATTCCCTGATGTCCGGCGCCGGAGTTCGCCTCTAAGGTTGCAAAAGGGTGGCCGGCCCATCCGCTCGCGCGATCATTGCGCCTCCGCTTTTGCCGGCCGGAAAGCCAGTGTCGTCATGGCTCCTTCGACGAACCAGGTCGACCAGAAGCTTTCGCGCAGCGCGCTCGTTGCGCTCGTGATCGGGTCGATGGTTGGTTCCGGCATTTTCGCGCTGCCGGCGTCGTTCGGCCGCTTCACCGGTGTGCTCGGAACGCTGATCGCCTGGGTCATTGCCGGCACCGGCATGCTCATGCTCGCCTTGGTTTTCCAAACGCTCTCCCGCCGCAGGCCGGATCTGGACGCAGGCATCTACGCCTACGCCAAGGCCGGGTTCGGAGAGTACGTCGGATTTGCTTCAGCGGCCGGCTACTGGATCGGATGTTGCCTCGCCGACGTGGCCTGTCTCATCCTGATCAAGGCGACGATCGGACAGTTCTTTCCCGTCTTCGGCGATGGCACGACGCCGACGGCCATCGCGGCGGCATCGGTGTTGCTATGGGCCGTCCATTTCCTGGTGCTGCGAGGTATCAAGGGCGCCGCGACCCTCAACACGGTTGCGACTTACGCCAAGATCATTCCGATCCTGATTTTCATCGTCGTCGGCTTTATCGTCCTCGATCCGGACTTGATCTCACAGAATTTCTGGGGAACGGAGCAGCCCAGCGTGGCAGCGGTGTCCGGGCAGGTCCGGAGCACCATGCTGCTCACCGTATTCGTCTTCGTCGGAATTGAGGGCGCAAGCGTGTACTCGCGCTACGCCAGGGATCGCTCCGACATCGGGTTTGCGACGGTCGCCGGGTTCCTGTCGGTTCTCTGCCTTCTCGTTCTCGTGACGCTATTGTCCTATGGCGTCCTTCCGCGCCAGGAGCTGATGGGCCTGCCGACACCGTCGATGGCCGGCGTGATGGAAGCGATGGTCGGGCGTTGGGGCGCGCTCTTCATCAGCGTAGCCCTGCTCATCTCCATTCTTGGCAACTACCTGTCGTGGTCACTGCTTGCGGCGGAGGTCCTGCACTCCGCGGCCATCAACCGCACGATGCCTTCCTTTCTCGCGATCGTTAACACCCACCAGGTTCCCTCGGGCGCGCTCTGGCTCACCAACTGTGTCATCCAGGCATTTCTTCTCGTGACCTGGTTCGCCGAATATGCGTTTACGCTCGCCTTGAAAATGACGAGCGCGATGACGCTGGTCCCATATTTTCTGGTCGCGGCGTACGGCCTCAAGCTGGCGTGTGTCGGCAAGTCCTACCATGCGGGCGAACGTGCCCGCACCGTCGACGGGATCCGCTCGGCGATCGCAACGCTCTACACCATCGGCATGATCTACGCGGGCGGCCCGACGTTTCTGCTGCTGTCGTCGATACTCTATGCGCCGGGAACGTTTCTGTTTTTCCTCGCCAAGCGCGAGCGCAAGGAGGCCGTCTTCCAGCCGTTCGAGGTCGTCATCTTTGCGATACTCGCGTTCGCGGCTTGTGGGGGTGTCTATGCGCTTGCCGTTGGCTTTATCTCGATCTGACGTCGTGTGTTCGAATGGAGGCCAACATGAATGTCCGGACCGCTTGGGGCACTCTGATCCTTGCCGGATCAATCGCGGCCGCGCAGCCGCCGAGCTCCTAGGCGCAGACGGCCGATCCGGCCGCCGTCGCGCCAAAGCAGGTCACGACGCCTGTGCCGAGTGCGCCAAATATGAATACGAACCCGACAAAGCATCGCTACTGGCGCCATCGCGGCGGCCAGCATCCGCACTATGGAAGCCGCCGCGTTCGCACCTGAGCCCGGCACGACGGTTCGTCATCGTAACCCGCCGAGACATCTACCGATGAGCGACGAGAGGACAGACCTGGAGCGGCCACGCGAGGTGATGGTCCGTGAGCCCTCAAGCCGGGCCGGGATCGGCCAGCGGCGCGGCGCGCTCGCAACGGGGCTCGCCTTGCTCGCCACTTGCGTTGCTCTCTTCCTGGTATGGCAGACGCTTTCGAGCCTCCTCATTATCTTCGCAGGCGTGCTGTTTGCGGCCTTTCTGGACGCCGCCGCGCGGGCGCTGGCGTCGGTTATGCCGCTCAATCGCATCTGGCGGCTGACATTGGTGCTGCTGCTGTTCACCGCCGTGATCGGGCTCGGCCTCGTCTGGGGCGGCGCAAAGCTGCCGGAGCAAACGCGCATCTTGCTGAAGGTCATGGATGCCCAGTTCGACGTCTTGCAGGAACGTCTTCTGACCTACGGTGTCGATCTTCTCGGTCCGGAATGGGGCCGAGACCTTGCGCAGTGGCTGTTGTCCGATCAAGGCCGGTTTTTCAGCCACGCCCAACTCGTCCTTGGCAGGGCCTCAAGCTTTCTGACCGGCGTGCTCGTGATCGTGTTTCTCGGTATCCTCTTTGCGTTCGATCCCACCAGCCATCGCGAAAGCCTCGTGATACTGGCAAAGCCGTCCAGCCGTGCGCGAATGCGCGCCGTGATGAACGAGATGGGAAGCGTTCTGCGGTTGTGGTTCGTCGGACAGTTGATCCGCATCCTCCTGATGACGCTGTGCGTTTGGATTGCACTCTATCTCATCGGACTTCCCGGTCCGTTCGTGCTCGGGCTGCAGGCCGGCCTGTCCAACTTCGTTCCGTATCTGGGACCCATCCTTGCCGCGATACCGATCGCGCTCGTCGCGATGCCGCTCGGCGCCTCACTGCTCTTCTGGGCTCTCGTCGTCTATACGGTCATTCAATCGATCGAGGGCTACGTCATCGGTCCGCTGATCCAGCGCCAGGCGGTCGAAACGCCCCCCGCGTGGACATTGGTCGCGATCGTGCTGTTGGGCGCGACGCTGGGGGTGATGGGTATCGCACTCGCCATGCCGCTCGTCGCCGTCGGCCGGGTCGCAATCATCAGATTCTACGTTGAGGATTACCTCGGCGATGACTGCGGAGGGATGTTCAACAAGGAACCATCGCAAGTGGGTGCGCTATGACCGAGATCGGAGCCGAACCGGACGGTGGAATGGAGCCATCCGCGAAGCATTCGGGGATGACGCATTTTCTGTGGCAGCAACTGCCCTACATCATTGCACTGGTCCTTGCCGTCGCTGGCGTCGCCTATACCAACGCCTCGCACCAGCCGCTCGTCGGTTACTGGGAATTTCTCGCCCTCGCCATCGGCGTCGTGTGCGTCGTCACCAAATGGCCGGAGCTCGATAGCAAGGCGGACCGGTGGCGGCTAATCTGGACCCAGGCGATGCATTGGGTTGCCGTCCTGGTCGCGATGAACATCGTGCTGATGTCAGGCGTCCAGCAATTGCTGCCGACACCGGCAACCAGCCTCGTTCTTCTCACGTTGCTTGCACTCGGCACCTTCCTCGCGGGCGTCAGTCTTCTGTCGCCGCAGATTGCCTTCCTCGGCCTGGCGATGGGCGTCACGGTTCCGGCGATCTCCTGGTTGCAGCAATCCATCATCTTCTTCCTGTTGGGCGCCGTCCTGCTGATCGGCCTCGGCATCACGTTCTGGCTTAGCCAGGATCGCAGCCCAGGGAGCTCGCCTGCCAACACGGGAAGCCAAACGGAGGCCTGAATGCGCATCCACCTGTTGCTCACGATCGTCTGCGGATCCGCCTTGATCTGCGTCGATACGCTGCCTGCGCACGCCGCGACGTTCAGGGTCGGCCGGCTCGTATGTGCCAGTACCCCGCGCGTCGGATTGGTGCTTGGTTCTGCACAGGAGCTTCGCTGCGTCTTCACTACGACGCGCCCGACCCGGCAATACGTCTACGAGGGGCGGATCAGGCGGGTTGGTATCGACATAGGCGTGACCAGCGCAGGGACGCTCTCGTGGGCGGTCTTCGCCAGGAACTCGCGCGTCGGACCCGGCACGCTGCGGGGGAACTACGTCGGAGCGAGCGGCAACTTTGCGCTCGGCCCCGGGCTTGGCGCGAATGTTCTGATCGGAGGCTCGCGCCGGTCGATTGCACTCCAGCCCCTGTCGATCGAACGGTCGATTGGATTGAACCTTGCGGCGGGCGTGACGAATCTGACTCTCGGCGCGCGCGGAAGGCGATAGCGGCTCATCCCGGAACCGGAGGCTCGCGCGACAATGGACCTTGCGGAAGTCTCAGTCACGGTGCTGGCGGCGGGTTTCCTGACATTCGCCGCTGGCGGCGCGGCCTGGCCACAGGCCCCCCCGGGCGCTCCGCCCGCTGTCGGCGTGGTTGACGCGATCGAACTGCGCGAACGCTACGGTCTGCAAGGAGGTCTGGAGGCCGTGGTCATCCGGCTCCGGCTGCCCAACGGCCGCATGTACGGCAAATCTGGCAAGCTGAACTTCGTGGACAACACGATCGCTCAGAATACCGACACGATAACCGTGCGCGGCATCCCGGCCTGAGTTGCCGGGGCCTCATACTGTGAAGGAAGCGTCGGTCATTCCCTCAACGCGCAAATTCGGCCTGCTTGGCTGCCGCGTCATAGATCTTGATCTGAATGGCCGGAAACCGGTCCTTCAGCTCGATGGCCGCTCTGTGCGCGCCTTCTCTGGTCGTAAATGTCGTCTTTGTGCGGCCATCTACAATGATCGCAAATCCTTCGAGCGGAAGGTCGTGTAGACGCTGATGCATGATCGTTGAAAATCCCCCTGTGCGCGGCGATTTGGCGTGAGTCGCTGCGACTCTTCAAGCCAAGAGGCGTCCGAGCCTTGGTGCGCCCACCATATCGATCACTTACCCAGACAAAGCGTTTGCGCAGCAGAGCTTTCAAACGGTCCTTTCTTGCGACCAGCGATCAGCCAGCGCGCGACGACGCGATGGGCTCGGTCGCGGCTTAACTCGGCACAAACGACGGCCAGGAGTGGCGCCGCGCTTGTCCAATGATGGATTGGTGGGATCGCCGGACCAACACAAAGCTCGAGCGCTGGATCGGGCGCGGTGTCGAAGAATCGGCCGACTCCGCTTGCAATGTTTAGTAATTGGTGGTTCACTAAACAAATCGAGCCTGCCGGGCCTATAGAATCCGGGTGGCGCGAGGAAACGCCAGTTTAGTTGTTCAGCTCGTCATGGACTGTGTCGCTCCGCTCGAAGCATTCGAGCGGGTAGGAAAGCCGCGCCATGTCGATGGCCGGCCCACTCGGAGGGAACGTGTAATGAAACGGACAATGAAGACGCTTGTAGTGGCTTGCGGGGCAGTTGCCGCCGCGCTCAGTGTCGGAGCGGGCACCACGCCCGCGCAGGCGCAAGGCAAGACCATCACGCTGTGCTGGGCCGCATGGGACCCGGCCAACGCGCTGGTCGAATTGTCGAAGGACTTCACCGCCAAATCGGGCATCGGTATGAAGTTCGAATTCGTGCCGTGGACCAATTACGCAGATCGATTCCTGAACGAACTCAATTCGCACGGCTCGCTGTGCGACCTCATCATCGGCGATTCACAATGGATCGGCGGCGCCGCGGAGAACGGCCAGTACGTCAAGCTCAACGATTTCTTCAAGAAGGAAGGAATCAGCATGGACGACTACATGCCGGCCACGGTGGTCGGCTATTCCGAGTGGCCGAAGAACACGCCGAACTACTGGGCGCTCCCGGCGATGGGCGATGCTGTCGGCTGGACCTATCGCAAGGACTGGTTCGCGCGGCCGGACGTGCAGAAGGATTTCAAGGCCAAATACGGCCGCGAGATCGCCGTGCCGAAGACGCTCGATGAGCTCAAGGACATCGCGCAATTCTTCCAGGGCCGCGAGATCGACGGCAAGAAGGTCTATGGTGCCTCGATCTACACCGAGCGTGGCTCGGAAGGCATCACCATGGGCGTGTCGAACTACCTCTACGACTACGGCTTCAAATACGACGATCCGAAGAAGCCCTACGCGATGGACGGGTTCGTGAACTCGGCAAGCGCCGTGAAGGGGCTCGAGGCCTACAAGGAGCTCTACAAGTGCTGCACGCCGCCCGGCGCCTCCAATTCCTACATGTCGGAGGGACTTGATGCCTTCAAGTCCGGCCAGGTCGCGCTGCAGATGAACTTCTTCGCCTTCTTCCCGGGCCTCTACAAGGACCCGAATGTCGGCGGCGACAAGATCGGCTTCTTCGTCAATCCGGCCGGTCCCGCCGCGCAGGCGACGCAGCTCGGCGGCCAGGGCATCTCGGTGGTCTCCTACTCCAAGAACCAGGCCGAGGCGCTGCAATACATCAAGTGGTTCTCCGGCGGTGACGTCCAGAAGAAGTGGTGGGCGCTCGGTGGCTATTCCTGTGCGAAGTCCGTGCTGAACGACCCGAGCTTCCCGAACAGCGCGCCCTTCGCCAAGGAGTTCCTGCAATCGATGGGCATGGTCGTCGACTTCTGGGCCGAGCCATCCTACGCCCAGCTGCTGCAAGCCGAGCAGAAGCGCGTGCATGACTATGTGGTGGCCGACAAAGGCACCGCGCAGGAAGCGCTCGACGGTCTGGTGAAGGACTGGAAGGCGATCTTCAAGGAAGAAGGCAAGAAGTTCTGAAGTAGCTGCCCGGAGCGCGCGTGCGCTCGCGCTCCGGGTTTCCTTCGAGATGACCGGAACCGTCGCATCGTCGGCTCCGGGTGCCAGGATCGGTCGCTGCAATGAACGAATTGAGTGCCTCATCGCGGATCACATATCGGGCCGTCATGGTCCGCCCAGGCGTGGCGCGTCGTATCCGGGGCCTGTCGGACAGGACGCTCGCCTGGCTCTTCATCACGCCGACGATCGTGCTGTTGCTGGCGATCAATATCTTCCCGCTGCTCTGGACGATCTATCTGTCGTTCACGAACTACCGCGCCAACAGGGCCAACGTGCCGACGATCTGGCTGGGTGCCGACTGGTACCAGTCGATCCTGACCGACCCCGATATCTGGGCGGCGATGCAGGTCACCGCGCATTTCGTGATCTGGACCGTGGTGATCGAGACCGTCCTCGGATTTGGCCTGGCCTATCTCATCGACAAGAAGTTCCGCGGCCACGGGATGTGGACCACGATCATCCTGCTGCCGATGATGTTGTCGCCCGCCGTCGTCGGCAATTTCTGGACGTTCCTGTACCAGCCGCAGATCGGCCTGTTCAATTACGTGGTCGCCTTCTTCACCGGCCGCGCCGCCTCGTCCTTCCAGATGCTGGGCGACGTCACGCTGAGCCCCTGGGCCATCGTCATCGTCGATGCCTGGATGTGGACTCCTTACGTGATGCTGATTTGTCTTGCCGGTCTGCGTTCGATCCCGGATTACATCTATGAGGCCGCCGAGGTCGATCGCGCGTCGAAATGGCGGCAGTTCTGGTCGATTACGCTGCCGATGGCGCTGCCGTTCATCATGCTGGCGGTGCTGTTCCGCGGCATCGAGAATTTCAAGATGTTCGACATGGTCAACCTGCTCACCGGCGGCGGGCCGGGATCGACCACGGAAGTCGCCTCGATCACGCTCAAGCGTGCGGCGTTCGAGAGCTGGCGCACCGGCTATTCCTCGGCCTTCGCGATCATCCTGTTCGTGACGGTCTTCGGTCTCGCCAATATCTATGTGAAGGCGCTGAACAAGGTGAAAAGCCGATGACATCAGCCACCACAGCCCATTCGGTCGTCGAGCCGTCGGCCACGACGCGGCGCTTTGCCGGCTCGCTCGTCGTGCTCTACGCCATCATCACCATGATCCCGCTGGTCTGGATCATGCTCACCGCATTCAAGTCGCCTGATGATGCGATCTCCTATCCGCCGAAGGTGATGTTCAAGCCGTCGCTCGAAGGCTTCTGCAATCTGTTCACGACCCGCTCGCGCCAGACGCCGGAATTCATCCGCTCGCTGGGGCCGCCGCAGGGGCTTTGCGACAGCATCGCACGCGACCGCAACATGGTGGTCGCCGGTCCGTCGAATTATGTGCCGCGCTTCGTCAATTCGCTGATCATCGCGTTCGGCTCGACGGTGCTCGCCGTCGCGCTCGGTACTCTGTCGGCCTATGGCTTCTCGCGGTTCCGCGTGCCGCTGAAAGACGATTTGCTCTTCTTTATTCTATCGACCCGGATGATGCCACCAATCGCGGTCGCGATCCCGATCTATCTGATGTACCGCACCATCGGTTTGTCGGACACCAGGCTCGGCATGATCCTGCTCTACACTTCGGTCAACGTCTCGCTCGCGGTCTGGCTGCTCAAGGGGTTCATCGACGAAATCCCGCGCGAGTACGAGGAAGCGGCGATGATCGACGGTTACACCCGCTTCCAGGCTTTCGTGAAGGTGGTGCTGCCGCAGGCCACCACGGGAATCGCGGCAACCGCAATCTTCTGCCTGATCTTCGCCTGGAACGAATACGCCTTCGCCGTGCTTCTCACTTCAGGTAACGCGCAGACGGCGCCGCCATTCATTCCGATCATCATCGGCGAGGGTGGACAGGATTGGCCCGCAGTGGCCGCCGGCACGACATTGTTCCTGGTGCCGATCGTGGTGTTCACGGTGCTTCTGCGCAAGCATCTGCTTCGCGGCATCACCTTTGGAGCGGTCCGCAAATGAGCATCGATGCCACTTCATCCATCGTGCGTCGCGGTCTTGCGGACCGTGTTCTTCGGCGTGGTCCGCTCGAAGCCGTGGCGACAACGATCATCGCCGCCGGTGTTGTGATGCTGATGCAGCCATTCTCTCTGACGCTGTATTCCTGGTCGTTTGCCACGACCCTGTTTGGCACGGTGATGTTCACCATCGTGTCGAAGGTCCGGGAGTAGGGGCGATGGCACAGATCAAGGTCGAGGCGCTCGACAAGTCCTTCGGTGCATTTCATGCCGTCAAGTCCGCCAGCTTCACGGTGGAGGACGGCCAGTTCCTTTGCCTGCTCGGACCTTCCGGCTGCGGCAAGACGACCACGCTCCGCATGATCGCCGGCCTGGAGCTGCCGACAGCAGGCACGATCAGGCTAGACGGGGAAGACGTGACGATGAACCGCGCATCTGCGCGCGATATCGCCTTCGTGTTCCAGCTCTTCGCGCTCTATCCGCACATGAATGTCCGGCGCAACATCGGCTTTCCCCTGAAATGCGAGGGCATCGGTGCGGCCGAGCGCGACCGGCGGGTGGTCGAGGCCGCGCGCATCCTGCGGATATCGCACCTGCTCGACCGCTCCGTCTCAGGCCTTGCCGGCGGCGACCGGCAGCGCGTCGCGCTGGGACGGGCGATCGTGCGCAAGCCAAAATGCTTCCTGATGGACGAGCCGCTCGGCGCGCTCGATACCGAGATGCGGGAGGCCATGATCCATGAGTTGCGCGCCCTGCATGACCGCCTGGGAGCGACGACCGTCTATGTCACCCATGACCAGCTCGAGGCCATGGCGATGGCTGACAGGATCGCGGTGATGAACAACGGCGTCGTCGAGCAGGTCGCGAGCCCGCGCGACATCTATGACCGGCCGGCTTCGCTCTTCGTCGCCGACTTCATAGGCTCGCCGCCGATGAATTTCCTGCCGTTCCGCGGCGGTCTGCAGACCGGTGCAGAGGCGATCAGGCTCGGCGAGCGCGATGTGGTCATTCCTGCGGCGCGCGAGGCGATGGTGGAGAGTGAACTCGTGCTCGGGGTGCGGCCCGAGCATGTGCGCTTCACCGATCGCGGCATGGTGCGCGGCGAGGTCTATGGCACGGAATATCTGGGTACGACGCAGATCGTGACTGTGACGACGCATTACGGTGCGCTTAAGGCTCGTTCACCCAGCAGCAGATCGTTTCGGACCGGCGAGACTGTCGGACTCGACTTTCGGCCCGATACGCTGTCGATCTTCGATAAGGCATCCGGCCGCGCGATTCGCACCGCGCTGCACGAAGGAGGTGCGCATGGCTGAGGTCGAGATCAAGGCCGTCTCCAAGGCGTTTGGCAAGACTCAAGCCCTGAGCGATCTGTCGCTGACCGTGAGCGATGGCGAGTTCGTGGCATTGCTCGGGCCGACCGGTGCCGGCAAGACTACGGCATTGCGCCTGATCGCCGGATTGGAGCAGCCGGACTCTGGCTCGATCCGTATCGACGGGCGTGACGTGACCGGTGATGCGCCGGCGGATCGCGACGTCGCCTTCGTCTTCCAGCAATATTCGCTGTACCCGCATCTCACCGTGTTCGAGAACATGGCTTTCGCGTTGCGTGCGCCGACCCGCCGCGTGCCCGAAGTTGACATCCGCGTGAAGGTGCAGGAGGTGGCGCGTCTGCTTCACATCGAGACCAAGCTGGATAACAAGGCGACGCAGCTGTCGGGCGGGCAGATGCAGCGTGTCGCGATCGGCCGGGCGCTGGTCCGTTCGCCCTCGATCTATCTGATGGACGAGCCGCTCTCCTCGCTGGATGCCAAGCTGCGCGGCGAGCTCCGCCTCGAGCTCAAGCGGATCCAGGTCGACCTCGGCGCGACAATTCTCTATGTCACCCACGACCAGACCGAGGCGATGACCATGGCGTCGCGCATCGGCGTGCTCGAAGGCGGGCGGCTGATGCAGATCGGCACGCCGCGGGAGATCTACGAGAACCCGATCAACGCGCATGTCGCGGCGCGGCTGGGCCAGCCGACGATCAATCTGCTGCCGGCGGCCCTGTTCGCCGGCGCGCCAACCGGCGTCGAGACCATCGGCGCGCGGACCGAGCACCTGACGATCGCGCGCGGTGGCGGCGACGTCTCGGCGACTGTCAAGCGGGTCGAACATCTTGGCGACCAGAGCCATCTCCATCTCGACCTCGCCGGTCGGCCGGTTGTGACCCTGGCGGATCCCGAGGCGGGCTTTGGCGCCGGAGACGTTGTGTCACTCCGTCTGAACAAGCCGCTGTTTTTCGATGCGAAGGGCGGGAGGGTAGCGGCATGAGCCTTGATCGGGTAGCCAGGGAGAGATTGGTGCGAGCGCTGGCAGGGTCAGTGATCGAGCACGCGGACGAGTTGACGAGCCTCGACCAGGCGATTGGCGATGGGGATCACGGCCTGAACATGAAGCGAGGTTTCGAGGCCGTGCTCGCGGCATTGCCGGGCCTTGCCGACAAGTCGCTCCCGGAAATGCTGAAGGCGATTGGAATGACGTTGGTGATGAAGGTCGGCGGTGCTTCAGGGCCGTTGGTCGGAACCTTCTTCATGGAACTGGGCAAGGCGCTTCCGGAACGACCGAGCCGGGCCGATCTGATCGCGGCGACGGAGAAGGCGATCGAGGCCGTCAAGGCGCGTGGCCGTTCGGAGGCGGGACAGAAGACGCTGCTGGATGTCCTGGTGCCTGTGCACGCCGTTCTGGCGGGAGGCGGCGATGCCAAGGCAATCGCGGCGGAGGCTGCGCAAGCGGCCGTTCGCACCACGCCGATGCAGGCGATTCGCGGCCGCGCGTCGTTTCTTGGCGAACGTTCCATCGGTCATATGGACCCGGGCTCGCGCTCGGCGTCCCTTCTGATCGGCGCAGCAGTCGAGACACTGGAATTCGAGGTCAATACATGAGCAACGTCGGAATTGTCATTGTGTCGCATTCGCCGAAGATCGCGGAAGGCGCGGCCGATATGGTGCGCCAGATGGTCGGGGACGCAGTGCCGCTGGCCTGGACCGGTGGCGATGTCGATGGCGGGCTCGGTACGAACGTTGCAGGAATCCTCGAGGCGATCGAGACGGCCTGGTCACCGGCAGGCGTCGCGATCCTTGTCGATCTCGGCGGTGCCGAGACCAATTCGGAAATGGCGGTCGAGATGCTCCCTGAAGACCGGCGCGCGCGCGTGCTGGTTTGTAATGCCCCGGTGGTCGAGGGGGCTGTGATCGCGGCGACCGAATCTTCGGGCGGCTCGTCGCTTGCCGCCGTCAAGCGCAGTGCGGAGGAATTCTATGCATGATGCCAACGCCAACCGGGCGGCCCAGACGTTTGCGCCGCTGACCGCTTCGGCGGTCCTCGTCAATCCGGTCGGCCTGCACGCGCGGCCATCGGTGAAGCTCACGCAATGCGCGAAGGGTTTTACGGCAAAGATCGAAATTGCGCTTGCTGCCGAGGGTCCCTGGACCGATGCCAAGAGCCCGGTGAAAGTGATGCGTGTGAAGGCGCCGCAGGGCGCAACGCTGCATTTTCGTGTCGCCGGTCCCGATGGCGACGCGGCGCTCGCGGCCATGCTGGCGCTGGTGCATGACGGTTTCGGCGAGGCATAGAATCGTGGGCGAGATCTACCTCACCGGCCATCCCGCCTCGCCAGGCCTCGCCATCGGTCCGGTCTCCGTGCTGACGACTGAAGTGGCGAGCAGGGCGGCGAAGGGCGATTCCGCGCAGGAGGCCGCAGCGCTGAAGGCGGCGATCGATGGGGCTGCAGCAGAGCTCGCAGAGCTGATCGCGACGGTTCATGGTGAGGCTGCGGAGATCCTGGAGTTCCAGGTCGCGATGCTCGGTGACGATGCGCTTGCGGAGGGGGCTTACGAAGCTATCGCGACCGGTACGGCTGCCGATGAGGCCTGGCGCACAGCACTCGATGCGGAGATCGCCGGCTATCGCGCCGCGGATGAAGAATACTTCCGGGCTCGTGCTGCCGATCTGGTCGACATTCGCGACCGCGTGCTTGCCGGGCTGACTGGCGCAAACACGATCGCAAAGATCTCCGGTGATTCCGTCGTTACGGGTGATGATATTTCCCCGTCGACGTTCCTCGCCGTTGACTGGACCCGCGGCGGCGCCATTGCACTCGCTAGCGGGTCGCCGTCGTCGCATGTCGCGATGCTCGCGCGATCGCGCGGCGCTCCCATGGTGGTCGGACTGGGGCCATTGCCATGGAATGGACAGCCGCCGTCGCTGGCGATGGTCGATGGCGATACCGGCACGGTGATCTTCGATCCCCAGCCCGAAACGCGCCGCCTGTTCGAGCACCGCATGGCGGCAGCGAATGCGGCGCAGATTGCTGCCGACGCGGGTCGTCTCAAGCCGGCGCTGACGGCCGATGGCCGGCGTATCGCCGTCCTTCTCAATGTCGCTGCGCCAGAAGATCTCGCGGGCCTTGATCCCGCCATCTGCGACGGCATCGGCCTCGTGCGGACGGAGTTTCTGTTCGAGGGATCAAGAGGCCTGCCCGGCGAGGATGCGCAATACGCGGTCTACCGCCGCATTCTCGAATGGGCCGCAGGGCGGCCGGTGACGATCCGCACGCTTGATGCCGGCGGAGACAAGCCAATCCCCGGCGTGACGGTCGATGGCGAGCGCAATCCATTCCTGGGCTTGCGCGGGATCCGGCTCTCGCTGGCGCGGCCGGAGGTGTTTCGCGTGCAGTTGCGGGCGTTGTGCCGGGCGGCCGTCCATGGGACGCTGAAGGTGATGCTGCCGATGGTCGCGATCCCCTCGGAGCTCGATCGCACCAATGCCATGCTGGACACGGAGTTTGCGGCCCTCACGGCGGAGGGTATCGCCTGCGCCCGGCCGCCGCTCGGCATCATGGTCGAGGTCCCGTCGGCCGCGTTGTGTGCAGAGGACTTCGGCGCGGCGTTCTATTCCATCGGGTCGAACGATCTGACCCAGTACACAATGGCTGCGGCGCGCGACATCGGCGCTGTCGCCGGCCTCAACGATGCCGGCCATCCTGCGGTGTTGGCACTGATCGCGCGGACGGTCGAGGCCGGACGCAAGCGTGGTGTCGAGGTCTCGCTCTGCGGCGATGCCGCGGCGGAGACGCGCTTGACGAACGCGCTGCTGGCGACAGGCTTGACGACTCTCTCGGTCTCGCCGATTGCGGTGGCGCGGCTCAAGGCCGCCATTGCCGGGGTGACCGCATGAGCGACGACGCAGGCGAGGACACAAGCCGGCCGGGCGACAGCAATGTCGCGGACTACAAGCTCATCCTGCAGCGGGCCCTCGACAACCGGCCATCGGGGACACGGTTGAAGCTCGCGGCGGCGCTCGGCAAGAACCGCTCCTTCGTCAGCCAGATTACCAATCCGGCCTATCTGGTGCCGATCCCGGCCAAGCATGTCGCGATCATCTTCGAGGTCTGCCATCTCTCCGGTACCGAGCGTGCCGCGTTCGTCGAAGCCTATGGGCGCGCGCATCCGGGGCGGCTGCGCGGCGCCCACCGCGAGGCGCGCACCCGCGTCGTGACCGTGACGGTGCCTGATCTCGGCGACGACAAGAAGAACCGCGCGCTGGAGCAGCTCATCGTCGACTTTGCTGCCCAACTCGCCCGCTACGCCGAAAGCATCGGCTGACGAATTCGAAACTGCAAAAAACGATAACCGGGAGGACGCCATGAAAAAGCTGATCAACAGCGCCGACACGGTGCTCGAAGAGAGTCTCGATGGGTTGGCGGCAGCTCATGCCGATATCCTGCTGCTCGGCGCCGAGCGGAAGTTCGTACGCCGCCGCAGTCTGAAGCCGGGCAAGGTCGCGCTCGTCTCGGGAGGTGGCTCCGGCCATGAACCGCTTCATGCCGGCTTTGTCGGCCACGGCATGCTCGATGCCGCCTGTCCGGGCCAGGTCTTCACCTCGCCAACGCCGGATCAGATGATAGAGGCCGCGGAGGCGGTCGATACAGGGGCAGGCGTGCTCTTCATCGTCAAAAACTACGAAGGCGATGTCATGAATTTCACCATGGCCGCCGAGATGGCCGGGCGTGAGGTTGCAAGCGTCGTGACCAACGACGATGTCGCGGTCGAGAAATCGACCTACACGACCGGACGTCGTGGCGTCGCAGGCACGCTGATCGTTGAAAAGATGGTCGGCGCCGCTGCTGAAAGGGGGATGCCGCTCGCCGCGCTCAAGACGCTCGGCGATGACGTCAACCAGCGCACCCGCTCGATGGGCGTGGCGTTGCTGCCGTGTACCGTTCCGGCGGCGGGCCGGCCGAACTTCACGCTGGCTGACAATGAAATGGAAATGGGTGTCGGTATTCACGGCGAGCCGGGTCGCCGCAGGGTGCCGATGGCATCCGCCGATGCCATTGCTGCCGAGATGCTCAACGCGATCCTGGGCGATCTCGCACCGGGCAAGGGCAGCGAAGTGCTGCTTCTGGTCAACGGATTTGGCGCAACGCCGCTGATCGAACTGTACCTGATGGTCAACAGCGCCAAGCGCATTCTGGACGGAGCAGGAATCACGGCGACGCGCTTCCTGACGGGTTCCTACGTGACGTCTCTCGACATGGCCGGTGCCTCGATCACCGTCTCAGTGCTCGACGGTCAGGCGAAAGAATTGTGGGACGCCCCAGTCCACACCGCGGCGCTACGCTGGGGTATCTGATGGGCCGGCCGATGGCGAGGTCGGCCAATATCTCGGCGTAGCCGGCGTATCCCTTAAAGCGGCAAACGCGCCAAGCTCGGCTTCCGTGGCGCGAGCTGGCTTTTCGCCATCATTGCCGCCGGCGATGGCGCCGACCTTGCGCCCTTTATGAGCGCGGCGCGCCGGACGACGATTGCCGCCGGTCGCGCGCGGGGAACGGAGAAGAACATACCAGCGGTATCCCAACCGGATACACCCGGCTTATCGCAGAGCCAGGGTCGCGTTGTATCTCGACAAGCCGCGGTAGCACGATTATTAACCGCTATTGGCGAACGGCGCCCTGAGGATTGAACGTGACCAAGTCGATTGCGCGCAAACGTTTATCCGCGACAAATCCTTCGCGTGCAACGGCAGCAGAGGCACCGAAGCGTCTGCGGTCGGATGGCAACGTCACCGACACGACCTATCGAAAGCTGCTGGATCTGATTGAATCGCGACAACTTGCGCCGGGCGAGGTCATCGAGGAGCGACGGCTTGCGCTTCGTCTGAAGGTGTCGCGCACTCCGCTACGCGCCGGAATCAGCCGTCTGCTCGGCGAGGGCAGGTTGGAACAACTTTCGAACGGCTCGGTGATCGTGCGCAACATCGGTATCGCCGAGTTGCTCGAATTAATTCATCTGCGGCTCATTCTGGAAAGCGAGGCAGCCTCGCTGGCTGCAACCCGTATCGGCCTCGATGTGCTGCAGCCGATCAAGGCCAGCCTCGAGAAGATCCTGTCCACCGCCGAGATCAGCAAGGCCAGGCACTGGACGTTGGATGACGAGATTCACGACCAGATTGCCAGCCACTGCGGCAACCGCTCTCTTGCCACGCTCATTGGAGAGACCCGCCGCAAGATCAGGATGTGCAATGTGGAGCGCCGTCCCGAGCGGTTGTTGCCCGCCTGTCGTGAACACCTCGCGATTGTCGATGCGATCATCAAGCGGGACGCCGCAGTGGCGCGCCACGCGATGATCCAGCATCTGGCCAACGTCCGCCAGGGGATGCTGGAGACGTTCGGGATATTTTTGCCCGACAGTCACGGCTGATCGCCTCTGCCCCGTCCCGGCCGGCGCGAGGCTGTTTTGGCCCGCCGCATTCCCTCCCGGCTTTTAACTCTCGATTGCTGCCCTGCGTTGAGGTCACGGCTCGCGGCCTTGACAAGGCGATACCTCTAAGCTCCTATGGTATACCACTGGTATTACAAACCAGATTGATCTGCATCGGTGTCCGGACCAGAGCTTTCAGTGAACTATTCTCCTTCGTACACAGTTTCGCTCGAGCCGCTGTCCGCGGCGGCCTTTGCGCCCTTCGGCGACGTGGTCTCGCGCCCGACAGGCGAGCGACGGCGTTACCTTCCGACCATGCTGAACTGTGCCGACGAGGCGAAGTCATTTTCACTCTGGATCAGCGGCGCGGCCGCGCTCGGTCAGCTTCCGCTGCGGGCGACCACACTCGAGCGCCACCCCTTTTCGGCGCAGACCTTCGTGCCGCTCGGCTCCACGCGCTATCTCGCCGTCGTCTGCGCTGCGACATCCGACGGAGATCCTGATCTGGCGACGCTGCGCGGATTCATCGCGGGTCCCGACCAGATCGTCACTTACGCGCGCAATGTGTGGCATCATCCGATGACCGTGCTTGACGCCCCTATGGAGTTCGCGGTGGCGATGGGTGTGACGGGCCAGCAGAACGACGATGTTTTCTTCGGTCTCGATGTCGCCGTGACCATCGTTATGCCGCCGGCAGCTTCGTAGAAGGTAACGATCATGACCGCGCAAGCCGACCAGAATCGCGATTTCATCGGCTATGGGCGCAACCCGCCCGATCCGAAGTGGCCCGGCGGCGCTCGCATCGCGCTCAACATCTGCCTCAATTACGAAGAAGGATCGGAGGCTTCGTTTGCCGATGGCGACGGCGTCACCGAGGCTGCGCTGACGGAGGGCGGCGGGGGAGGCTTTGAAGGGCCCGATCTCGCTGCGGAATCGATGTTCGAGTACGGCAGCCGCGTCGGTTTCTGGCGGCTGATCCGGTTGCTCTCCGAGCGCGGCATGACGGCCACCGTCATGGGGTGCGCCCTTGCGCTGGAGCGCAATCCGGAGGCGGCAGCGGCCATCCGCGAGCTTGGATACGATGTGTGTGCGCACGGCTGGCGCTGGGAGCGACATCAACATCTTGGCGAGGATGAGGAGCGCGAGCGGATCCGCAAGACAGTGGCAAGCCTGACCCGGACCACCGGCGAGCGACCACTCGGGTGGTATTGCCGCTACGGGGCCGGAGTGAATACCCGCCGGCTGGTGGCCGAGGAGGGGGGCTTCCTCTACGATTCCGATGCCTACAATGACGAGTTGCCGTACTGGACCACGGTCGTCGGCAAGCCGCACCTGGTCGTCCCCTATGGTCTGGTCAACAACGACGCCAAGTTCATCCGTGGCGCGATGACGACCGCCGACGATTTCTTCGTCTATCTGAAGGACGCCTTTGACATGCTCCATGCTGAAGGCACGACCGCGCCGAAGATGATGTCGGTAGGCCTCCACACCCGGATCGTTGGTCATCCGGGCCGGGCTGCGGGTCTCGCGCGCTTTCTTGACCACGTTGCGACGCGTGACGCGGTGTGGGTGTGCCGACGCGCCGATATCGCCCGGCATTGGATTGCCAACCATCCCGCACAACCCCGAAAGTCTTGACCCATGGAAGGACCCGACCGATGACGCTCCGATCGAAGCTTCTTGCAATCGCGCTGACTATGGCCGGGGTCCAGTTCGCGGGCTGGATTCAGGCTCGTGCCCAGGAGGCCGATCACCCCTCGGACAAGCCGCTGGTTGTCGCGTCTGATTTCGGTGTCGCACCATGGATGGTGCGAGGCACGAGCGGTCCTGAAGGCTTCGGCGTGGATCTGATCAACGAGATCGGCAAGGAGCTCGGCCGTCCGAAGGTCGAGATCGTGGATATCAACTTCTCCGGATTATTTGCGGCATTGTTTGCCAAGCGGGTCGAATTCCTGGTCAACCCGCTGAATCTGACAGCCGAACGCTCCGAGCGGATGCTCTATACCGAGCCGCTATTCACTACCGGAAACGGCTTTTTGGTTCGCTCCGCCGACGAGATGAAGGGCTTTGACGATCTGAAGGGCAAGGCGGTGGCAGTGAACCGCGGCACCATCTCGGACACCTGGGCAACAGCGAATGCCGAGAAGTACGGATTCGAGGTGCAGCGTTATGACACCTTTCCGGACAGCGTGCAGGCCGTGCTGACCCGGCGCGCATTCTCTGCGCTCAACGAAATCCCCACAACCGTGTATGCCGCCAGTCAGAACAAGGCGATCAAGGTTGGCTACAAGGACTTCAATGGGCGCAACTTCGCCTATGCGTTCCGCCTGGAGGACACCGAGTATCGTAACAAGGTCGAGAACGTGATCGAATGCATGAAACTCGACGGGCGGCTGCGCAAGCTGCACGAGAAGTGGTACGGGGGCGCTCCGGATGCCGGCTCGGCAATCGAGACGGTGTATTTCGGCTACGGGCCTCCCGGCTTCAAGGGCTTCGAGCCGGCCGCCCATATTCCAGCCTGCAAGAAGTAGCTGGCATCACGGCCGGATCGCGGAAGCGGTCCGGCTGCCACACGGTGACAGCCGATGGACCGCATTCTCGAGTACTATTTCAACCCGAAGGTCATCGCGCTCGCGTTTCCGGACGTGCTGGCGGGTTTTCGGGTGACCGTTGCCGTCGCGCTGCTGATTATCGTGTTCGGCATCGCGACGGGGCTGCTGCTGGCGCTGCTGCGTTGTGCCAACCTGCGGCCATTGAATGCGTTGATCGTTGTTTACGTGGACGTACTGCGGACGCTGCCGCAACTCGTCATCATCGTGTTCATCTATTTCGGCCTGCCGTATGTGGGGCTCACCCTTTCGCCGTTCGTGACCACGGTGCTGTCGCTGGCGATGGTGCTGTCGGCGTTCAGCAGTGAGATATTCTGGTCGGCTATCATGGCCGTGCCCCGCGGACAGTGGGATGCCGCGAGCGCTCTCGGGTTTGGGCGGGTGCGCACGTTGCTGCAGATCATCCTGCCTCAGGCCTTCCGGCTGTCGGTGCCGCTTCTGACCAACCGGGCGATCTCGATCAGCAAGGGCACTGCTCTGGGCACCGCGGTGTCGTTGCCGGAGACGCTGGGGCAGGCGCAGAGCGTAACTGCGATGGTCGCAAATCCCTCGCCACTCACGCTCGCCGCGGCCTTCTACGTGCTGTTCTTTCTGCCACTCGTGATTGCCAGCCGCTGGATCGAGCGGCGATCAGCGCAGGGACGTTGAAAAGACCATGCAAGCGCTGCTAGACAATTTTGCCGATGTCGACGCACTGATGCGGGTCTATCCGCTACTGCTGCAGGGTGTGCTTTACACCATCGCGCTGGCGCTGGTGGCTCTGCCGCTCGGCCTCCTGCTGGGCCTGTCCATCGCCGTGGCCTACAGCTTCCATCATCGCTGGCTGAACGTTGCCCTGCTGGTCTATATCGATCTCTTTCGGGCGTTTCCGGTGGTCGTGCTGCTGATTCTGGTGTTCTACGGCCTGCCGTTCCTCGGGTTGACCCTGGGCGGTTTTGCTGCCGCCGTTCTCGCGATCGTGCTCAACAATTCCGGCTATTATGGCGAGATTTTTCGCGCGGGCATTGAGTCCGTGCCTCGCGGCCAGTACGACGCGGCGCGCGCGCTGGGCTTCAGGCCTTTGCATGTCGTGCTCTACATCGTCCTGCCGCAGGCCGTACGCAATGTGCTGGCGCCGCTGGCCAGCAATTCACTGGAGCTCGTCAAGACCACCTCGATCGGCGCGCTGGTCGCGTTGCCCGAACTTCTGCGCTCGGCGCGTGTCGCTCAGGAGCAGACCTATAATCCGACGCCGCTGATGGCGGCTGCGGTGATCTTCTTCGTCCTGCTGTATCCGATTGCGCGTTGGGTTGCGCGTCTGGAGCGGCAGGCCCTCGCGGCACGGTAAGCCATGGCCACGCTGATCACGGGTGGTGCCGGATTCGTCGGGCTTGCGCTGGCAGAGCGTCTGCTGGCGGCGGGTCAGCGCGTCGTGCTGTTCGACTTGCCGGCGGCTCCGACTGAGTTGCTCGCGCGACCCGAGCTTGCGGGCGCGGTGTATGTCAGCGGCGATGTCACAAACCGGGCCGATCTCGACGCGGCGCTCGCGGCCGCGCCGATCGACCGCGTGGTGCACGCGGCCGCAGTGACACCGAACGAGCAGCGCGAGCGCAAGGACGCGCGCCGGATCGTCGACATCAATATCGGGGGCACCGTCAACCTGATGGAGCGCGCGATCGCGCATGGCGGAATTCGACGTATCGTTGTGGTGAGCTCCGTGGCCGTCTACGGGTTTTCTGCACCTGCCCCCTCAGGCTGTTTTGAGGAGGAGATCAGTCATCCGGCGCCAGCCGCACTCTACGGTATCAGCAAGCTTGCGGCGGAACAGGCGGCGATCAGGATCGCGCATCTCCACGGCTGTGACACGCGGATCGTCCGGCTCGGGCCGGTCTATGGTCCCTGGGAATGGCCGACCCAGGTGCGCGATGCGCTCAGCCCGCACCACCAGGTCCTGCAGGCGCTCAGGTCTGGCCACGAAGCAGTGCTGCCGCGCGCGATGCGTGCCGACTGGATCTACTCGCGCGATGCCGCCGCCGGTATCGCTGCGGTCGCCATCGATGCGGCCCTGGGCCATGCGATCTATCACGTCGGTGGCGGTTGCCCGTCAGATCTGCAGGACTGGTGCCGCGCGCTGGCAGCCCGCTTTCCGGATTTCCGCTGGCGCTACGCCGAGCCGGGCGAGGCTGCCGGCATCCGCTACAACCTGCCTGTTGACCGCGCGCCGATGAGCATTGCGCGTCTCGTGTGCGATACCGGGTTCAACCCGGCCTATCCCGTGGACGCGGCGGCAGCGGATTATCTGTCTTGGATGGGTCTCGATGGCCCAGCCTCTGGAGGTACGTCATGACGGGGCGGTTACTCGGCAAGTCCATCGTGATCACCGGCGCCTCGTCTGGCATCGGGCGTGCCATCGCGTGTCGGTTCGCGGCCGAAGGCGCGCGGCTGGTTATCGCCGATGTCACCACCGATGTTCGCGAGGGCGGCGTGCCGACCATCGATCGGCTGCGGGCAGACGGCTACGAGGCGGAGTTCATTCGCACCGACGTTTCCTCCGAGGCCGATACGGGGCAGGCGGTTGCGCTCGCCGTGGAGAAATTTGGCCGGCTCGATGGTCTCGTGAACAATGCTGCCATCGGCATCGGCAAGCCATTGCTCGAAACCAGCCTCGCGGAGTGGAACCGGGCGTTTGCGGTCAATCTCACCGGCGTATTC
Organism: Bradyrhizobium sp.; assembly: GCF_035935975.1. GTDB lineage: Bacteria > Pseudomonadota > Alphaproteobacteria > Rhizobiales > Xanthobacteraceae > Bradyrhizobium. The sequence goes on along the minus strand of NZ_DASYWN010000057.1, from coordinate 103,526 downwards.
CTGATGAGCAAGGCAGCGATTGCGACGATGCTGAGGCAGGACGTACACAACGGCGTACGCGGACGGATCGTCAATATCTCGTCCCAGCACGGCATGATCGCCTGCCCGGAGGATATTGCCTACGGCACTTCGAAGTCCGGCGTGGTCTACATCACCCGGCAGATCGCGGTGGACTACGCGAAGGATCATATCGTCTGCAACGCCGTCGCGCCTGGGAAAATCGTGACCGGCAAGCCGGGGCGTGCGGCGGAGCCGCGCTGGATGAATTATTCCAGCAGCCGGACGCCGATGCCGCGCCTGGGCGTGCCTGACGACGTGGCAAACACGGCACTGTTTCTGGCTTCCGACGATGCCACCTTCATCACCGGAGAGAACATTCTCGTCGACGGCGGCTGGATGGCCGCATGACAGGCACGGAGACATCGATGACCGGCGACACTGAAACCGCGGCCCCCGTGATCGCTCTGCGGGGCGTCAGCAAATGGTACGGTGCGACCCAGGTGTTGAAGGGAATCGATTTTTCGGTGGCACGGGGCGAGCGCGTGGTGGTGTGTGGTCCATCCGGCTCTGGCAAGTCGACCATGATCCGCTGCATTAACCGGCTGGAGGAGCATCGGGACGGAAGGATTATCGTGAACGGGGTGGAGCTTGATCACTCCACCAAGAACGTCGACCTGGTACGCCGCGATGTCGGAATGGTGTTTCAGCAGTTCAACCTGTTTCCGCATCTGACTGTGCTGCAGAACCTGATGATCGCGCCGGTCAAGATCCGCAGGATCCCCAAGCCGGAAGCCGAAGCAACGGCGCGGCAGTTTCTGGCGCGGGTGCGGATCGCCGAGCATGCGGACAAATATCCGAGTCAGTTGTCGGGCGGACAGCAGCAGCGCGTCGCGATTGCGCGAGCACTTTGCATGAAGCCGAAGATCATGCTGTTCGACGAGCCGACGTCAGCGCTGGATCCAGAAATGGTCCAGGAGGTGCTCGACGTGATGGTCTCGCTCGCGCGAGAGGGGATGACCATGGTGTGCGTGACGCACGAGATGGGATTTGCCCGCACCGTTGCGGACCGGGTCGTCTTTATGGACGCCGGCCTCATCGTCGAGGAGGGATTGCCTCAGGAGTTCTTCTCGAATCCCAAGCACCAGCGCACGCGTGCATTCCTGCGACAGATCATGCACTAGCCGCAAGCCGAAACGAAGCGCGATGGTTCTGCCGTCCCGCAATGGAATCAGAGCGTCGTCGCTCGGCTCAAGCTTCGTGGCTCTGCGTTTGCCACCAAGGGCGAAGAGCCAGGCCGGATTCTGGAGTTGGCGGCTGGATGACGGATGCTCCGGTACTTCGCTCAGGGCAGATCTGCTGTCGCGCGAAGTACCCGTACGAATTCCTTCTGGATCGCAGTCGGCTCCAGGTCGCGGCGCGACAGCAACCAGACATCGCGGTGAGAGTTCGGGACCGCCTTTGGCAGGATGCGCAGACCGGACAAGGCATAGTCAACGCCGAGATTGCTGCGCGTGGCCAGCGCCAGGAAGTTGGTCTGGAACAGGAGAGACTGGACTAGCGAAAATTCAAGCGTGGTCACGGCCGCGGCTGGTGGAGGCATGCCTTCCAGCTCGAACATCGCTGCCATCCGCGCCGCGGCGCCGGTACTGGGCTGGGCGCCGATCCAGGGAAATGATGCAAGCGTCTTGCCGTCGAGGTTGGTTTCGTTCGCCAGCGGATGGTTCGGCCCGCAAACGATACAAAGCTCGCTGGCGAACAGCTTCTCCGACTTGAATTCGCGCGGGATGTCGGGCCGAACCGTGGTGCAGAGGTAGTCGAGCCGGCCGGCTCTCAGGTGTTCGAGCATGTCCTGGTAGTGATCCTGCTCGACCAGGAAGCGGATGCGGGGAAACGCTTCGACGCATTTCTGGATGGTGGTTGGGAGAAGCACGGCCGCCGTGACGCGGACGCAGCCGACTGCGATCGTGCCTTCCAGCTGCCCATTGAGTGCGCTCATGTCGGCATCAGCGAAGCGGAGCTCCCGCAGCGCCAGGCTGAACAGGATCGCGATCTCGTGGCCGACGTCGTTGAGCGACCCGCCGTATTTCGCCCGATGGACCAGCTTGGCGCCGACGGCAGCTTCAAGGCCGCCGATCGCGCGATGGACCGACGGCACGCTCAAGCCGATGTGCTCGGCGGCGTTCCGGAAGCCACCGAACTCATCCATCGCCGTCAGGGCGCGGACCTGTGACACCGTCAACAGATTGAGCAAGCGTTCCAGGCGCGCGGTCGAGGGGCGATCGGGATCCGGACAGAACTTTGACAATGCGCGCGTGAGATAGAAGATGCATCGCCCGGCGCGCCGGACCAGCGCCGAGCCGAATTCCGTCTCGACGAGCCCCGTCGCACGCCGCTCGAACAGATGCACGCCATAGTGCTCTTCGAGTGCGCGAAGACCCAGGGTCACAGCAGGTTGACTCAGTCTCAATCGCTGTGCGGCCTTGCGCAGGCTCAGCCCTTCGGCGACGAGCGTCAATAGGCGCACGTGCCGAAGATTAGGCAGAGGATGATCCTCTTTTAGGCGGATGTGTCGCATCTAAGCAGGGTGTTAGCAGAAACTTATCGCATGACAGAGCGATTAAATTCGCGCTCCTTGGTTTGGACGATGCATCATTTCGTCGTGGCGAGCCACAACGAAGTGGCCGCAGCGCAGAGGTGAGGGAACGGCACGGGAGCAGATCTAATCGTCGCCTTGTAAGCGACGAATCCCGGAGTCGTCGTATGCAACTCACTGCCGCTCGCCTGTCTCGCGTCAAAGCTTCCGCTTCCGAAGCAGCATCGAGAAAAGCGCGAGAGCTTATCTCGGCAGGTGTCGACCTGATCTCGCTTGCGACCGGCGAGCCTGATTTCGATACCCCTGATCATGTCATCGAAGCCGCGATCGCAGCGATGCGCGCGGGCCAGACGCGCTACACGTCGTCCGACGGAACCGTTCAGCTCAAGCGTGCCATCGCCACGAAGTTCGAGCGTGACAACGGCATCCAGTATGCGCCCAACGAGATCCTCGCCACCGCCGGTGCGAAGAACGTCGTCTTCCTCGCACTCATGGCCAGTCTGGATGCTGGCGACGAAGTGATCGTGCCGGCCCCGCATTGGGTGTCGTACACGGATATGACGGTGCTGGTCGGAGGCAGCCCGGTCGTCGTCAGTTGCTCGCACAATAACGGCTACAAGCTTGACGCCGAGAGCCTCGAGAAGGCCGTCACCCCGCGCACGAAATGGCTGCTTCTCAATACACCGAACAATCCGACCGGCGCGATCTACAGCCGCGACGAGCTCGAGGCCCTTGCCGAAGTCGTCAGGCGTCATCCCCGCCTTCACGTCATGACCGACGAAATCTACGAGCACATCATCTTCGATGGGCTCAAGTTCCACAGCTTCGCGGCCGTCGCGCCGGATCTCAAGAGCAGGACGCTCACGATCAATGGCGTGTCCAAGGCGTACGCGATGACAGGCTGGCGCGTTGGCTTCGCCGGAGGACCGGCCGAACTGATCGACTCGATGCGACGTGTTCAATCGCAATCGCTCGGCAGCAGCTCCTCGATCAGCCAGGCCGCCGCGGCCGCGGCATTGACCGGGCCCCAGGAGTTTCTTCTCGAGCGGTCGGCCGCGTTCCAGGATCGCAGGGACCGCGTCATCGGGATGCTCAACTGGGTGCCCGGCCTAAGCTGTAGTCGTCCCCAGGGCGCCTTCTATCTGTTCGTCGGCTGTGCGGATTTGCTTGGACGTCGCACGCCGGACGGCAAGGTGCTTGCTGCAGATACGGACGTCGCCGAGTTCCTCGTCGAATACGCCAAGGTGATGGTCGTCAACGGCGGAGCTTACGGTCTCTCGCCGCACTTCCGGATCTCGATCGCGACATCGCTCGAACGTTTGGAAGAAGCCTGTCGCCGCATCACATCGGCGATTTCGGCCCTCAGGTAATCGAGATCGCGAAAGGGCCCCAAATGACCGTTCCATCGATCAGCTTCATTGAAGGTGTCGTCGATCTCTTCAACAGGTCGGGGGCGACGGAATTCGAGTTCAGGGATGGTGATGTCAGCGTCAAGCTGCGCAGGGGTGTTTCGGCGGGCCCAGCGATCGTCGCGACCGCCGCAGCGCCGGCATCATCGCTTTTGAGCGCAATGGCCGGCGTGGCGCTGGCGGGGGCCAAGACGGAAGAGATCGTACCTGCGTTCATGCATGGTGTGTTTCACCGGGCGCCGGCACCTGGCGAGAAGCCCTTTGTCGAGATCGGTACGAAGGTCACGAAGGACCAGCAGATCGGTATTCTCGAGGCGATGAAGGTGTTCATGCCTGTCGTGTCGCCGATCGATGGGACGATTGCCAAGATCAGCGTCGAGAACGGAACCGACGTTTCCGTCGGGCAGGCGCTCATGATCGTTACACCCGCCGGAGCGGGAGATGCGGCTTGAGCGGTCGGATCAATATCCTCGCCGAGCCCCGCGTCACACATTGCGGCGACCAGGGATTGCTTCTCGAAGCGGAAGGCGATCTCGCGCTTCCGACGCAGGAGCGGATCTGGGCTCTCAACGATCGTGTTCTTGAATGGCAAGGCGTCCTCGACACGCAACCAGGCATGAACAGCCTCCTGGTGCTGCTCGATCCCGACAAGAGCGACCTCGTTGAAACCGCGGACAAGCTGCTTCGTCGATGGATCGAAACGCGCAGTGTCACGCGTCGCGGCCGGTTGCTGGAGATCGGCGTCGTTTATGGTGGCGAAGGCGGCATCGATCTGCCTGATGTCGCGCGCTACCACGGCCTCGACGCCGAGGATATCGTCAAGCTCCATTCGGATGCCGAATACACGATCTTCGCACCGGGGACGGGCCCCGGGTTCGGGTATCTGTTCGGACTCAACCGCCGCCTCTTCATTCCGCGCCGGAACGTTCCGGTGATGAGAAAGGTCGGCGGGGTGGTGTCGATTGCCGGCGCGCAGGCCATTCTGGGTTCGCCCAGAAAGGCGAACGGTGCGGACACCCAGCCGACTGGATGGCACGTGATCGGCCGGGCGCCCGACGTGCCGGAGCCGTTCGATCTTGCGCGCGACCCGATGAGCATCGTGTCGCTGGGCGATCGCATTCGGTTTCGCGTGGAGCGGATCGAGCGATGATCGAGATCTTTCATACACCTCCACTCAATACCGTTCAGGATCTCGGACGGTTCGGCTACCGTCGTTACGGCATCGGCACTGCCGGCGCCATGGACCGGCTGGCGCTTGCGGCTGGAAATCGTGCGCTTGGAAATGCGCAGGATGCAGCCGGAATCGAGTTTCAGCTGTTTCCGGTGACCATTCGTTTTCAAAAGGACGGCGCCATCGCACTGACCGGTGCCGACTGTGCGGCGACGCTGGATGGCAGAGCGCTTCCGCCCTGGTGGGTGATGCCGGTGCAAGAAGGGCAGACCCTGAAGCTCGCCGCACCCGTGCGCGGCGCTCGTTCCTATCTCGCTGTGGCAGGCGGGATCGATGTGCCGGAGGTGCTCGGATCGCGCAGCACTCAGATGCGCGACGGTTTCGGTGGGTTGTCGGGACGGCAATTGGCCGCAGGCGATGTTCTGGCGGCCGGTCCACATGCGCCGTTTCGCATTCGCGATCCCTTCGGCTTTGGCATCGAGCCGCCGGCCTCCGCGCTCGAACCCAATCTCCACGATTGGTCCGTGGACGACGACGTCGTGCTGCGTGCCATCCTCGCATCCGAAGCGCCGCAGTTCGACGACGCCTCGCTCAAGGCTTTCAAGAAGGCATCCTGGACGATCACCGCGCAAAGCAATCGCATGGGCTATCGGCTCGCTGGTCCAACCTTGAGACGGCCGGATCCGACCGAGATGCGTTCGCAGGCGATTGTGCAGGGCGTGGTCCAGGTGCCGCCGTCAGGGCAACCGATCATTCAGCTGGCGGACGGCAATTCGGCCGGGGGATATCCCAAGATTGCCTACGTGCTTCAGTCGGATCTATGGCGCCTGGCGCAATCCACGCCCGGCCGGATGTTGCGCTTCTCGCTTGTGTCACTCGACGAAGCCGCGCGCGCGCGGCAACAGGTGTCGCAGTACCTGAACGACGTCGCTCGCTTCAGCAGCTATTGCCGGATGCGGGTGACAGCATGAGCGAGAAGCTGCACAGGATCGCGGCGCTTGTGGATTTGATGCGCAGGCATGGGATCGATGCGTTCGAGCTGTCGAGCCCCGATGAAATCGTCAAGTTTTCCTTCGAACCGACGGGACATGCGAGTGCCGGCGAAGCAGCCGCGTCCTCGCGAAGCGTTGAAGCGGACATGGTCGAGATCCTGTCTCCGGGAGTTGGCACGCTTGTTGCGAGACATCCGGCGATGTCTGCAGAGCTCGTGACAGTCGGACAGACCAAGCAGGAAGGCGAATGCGTCGCTCTGATCCAGAGCGGCAGGATTTACCGGCCAGTCGTCGTGCCAGTCGAGGGCACGATCGTGAAGCGGCTGGCCAATCCGGGTGACGTCGTCGATCACGCGCGCCCGTTGTTCCTTCTCAAACGCGGCAAAGCCGTCTGACGCATGGAGTGAAATGTCATGAAGATCGATCTGAATTCCGACCTGGGCGAAGGGTTTGGCCGCTGGAAGGGTGGCGATGACGAAGCCCTGATGAAGGTGATCTCCTCCGCCAATGTCGCCTGCGGCTTTCATGCCGGGGATGCCGTGATCATGACGCGGATGACCGAGGCGGCAAAGGAAAACAAGGTTGCCCTCGGTGCTCATACCGGATTGCCGGATTTGCTCGGGTTCGGCCGCGTCGCAATGGATATCAACCCGCGGGACTGGCAGAAGCACGCGCTGTATCAGCTCGGCGCACTCTCGGCGATCGCCAAGGTCGGCGGTTACGAAGTGACGCACGCAGGCTCTCACGGCGCGCTCGGCGACATGACCAAGCGCAACCCGGAATACGGCCAGCTGATGCTCGACGTCTTCGCGGCGTTCGACAAGAATTTGATTGTTGCCCTTCAGCCCAACAGCAGCTCGATGAAGTACGCCAGGAAAATCGGTCTCAGGACCGTGGGCAAGATCTTCGCGGACCGTGCCTATGACGATGAGGGGCACCTCGTCAGTCGCAAGCTGCCGGGTGCGCTGATCAACGATCTCTCCGCCGTCGCGCAGCGCATGGAGCAGTTCATGCATGACAGCACGATCACGGCGATGTCCGGCAAGCGCATCAAGATGGAAGCGGCCTGCGTCCTCGTTCATAGCGATACCGCCGGTGCCCTCGAGATTGCCAGGACGGTTCGCGCCACCGTCGAGAAGGGGGGAGGAAAGATCGTGCCCCTGACGGAATTGGCGAGCTGACAGCGGGAGTTGATCGCGATGCGGTTCCAGACCGTTCTCATAGCCAATCGCGGAGAGATCGCCTTGCGCATCATCCGCGCCTGCAAGCGGTTGGGCTTGAGAACGGTCGCCGTCTATTCGGAAGGGGACCGCGGTGCGAGTTACCTTGAACTTGCCGATCGGGCGGTCTGCATCGGGCCCGCAGCCGCAGCCGCCAGCTATCTCGACATCGGTGCCATCCTGCTAGCGGCGGAGGCAACGGGTGCGGAGGCCATTCACCCCGGCTACGGCTTCTTGTCGGAGAACGGCGACTTCGCGGAGGCTGTCGAGGCCGCAGGTCTGACGTTGATCGGGCCGAGTTCTCGGTCGATCAGGTTGATGGGTGACAAGATCGCGGCAAAGGAGGCCATGCTGCGTGCAGGGATCCCTTGCGTCCCCGGCAGTGTCGGTGCGCTCCCTGTGGACATCGTGGCCTGCGAAGCGATCGCGGACCAGATCGGCTATCCCGCGATTGTGAAGGCCGCGGGCGGGGGCGGTGGCCGCGGCATCAGCATCGTCAGGAGCAGGCCCGAGCTTGCGCCGGCGATCGCCAGCACGCGCGCCGTCGCCGCCAAGGCCTTTGGCGACGGAAATCTCTACATCGAGAAGTTCCTCGAACGTCCGCGGCACATCGAAATCCAGGTGCTCTGCGACGAGTTCGGCAACTGCGTTTGGCTCGGCGAGCGGGATTGCTCCGTTCAGAGGCGGCATCAGAAGGTGATCGAGGAGGCGCCCGCGGTCGGCATCGACCGCGCGCTGATCGCGAAACTGGGCGAGCGATGCGCCGACGTCTGCCGCGAACTCGGCTACCGCGGCGTCGGCACCTTCGAGTTTCTCTATCAGGATGGTGCCTTCGCCTTCATCGAGATGAACACCCGTGTTCAGGTCGAGCATCCCGTGACCGAGGAGATCACAGGGGTAGATATCGTCTGCGAGCAGATCAAGGTGGCGGGCGGCCTCACGCTTGGCATTCGCCAGAAGGATATCGCCTTTGCGGGGCATGCGATCGAATGCCGCATCAACGCCGAGCGGCCATTCGAGTCGGTGCCGTCGGCGGGCACAGTTACAGGTTGGGATGTGCCCAAGGGCGAAGGGATCCGCATGGACAGCCACATGCGCGCCGGCGCGATCGTGCCCAGCTATTACGACTCGCTGATTGGAAAGCTGATCGTTCGCGGTGACGACAGGCCTCAATGCATCGCGCGGCTCAAGGACGCGCTCGGTCATCTCAGGGTCGAGGGCGTCAGCACCAATCGCGAGCTGCATCGGCTGGTTCTCGACGACGCGGATTTCGTGCACGGCGGGATCGACATTCATTTTCTGGAGAAGCTGCTGCGGGACCGTGCGCAGCATGCCTCCGACCCGACGGAGCGCAAGCCATGACCCTCGCATCGACAGCGGATCAGAGCATTGCGAGCGCCAGGCCTCGCCGTGGACGTCAAGCTCTCCGCGTTTCGATCGGGACCATCCTGCTGCTGCCGGCGATTGGCTTCCTCCTGATCTTTCTCATCGTTCCCTCGCTGTCGCTCCTCAGCGCCAGCGTTCTGACGCAGTCGAGCACGGGTGATATCGGTCTGCCCGTCACCCTGGCGAATTACGATCGGCTGCTGTTCAGTCCGGCTTACCAGAAGGTGGTTCTGCGAACCCTGAGCATCTCGATATGGACCTCGGTCATATCGATCGTGCTGGCGTATCCTTTGGCCATGGTGATCGCTTACGGGCGGCCGTCGCTGAGCCGACTGACGATGATACTGGTGGTCGCGCCGCTGGTGGTGAGCGTCATCGTGCGGTGCTACGGCTGGCAGCTGCTGCTTGGCAACAACAAGGCCGGCGTGCTGAACTGGCTGATCGCCTCGCTCAGCCGAAATCCGGCGACGATCAAGCTGATGTACACGGAATGGGCGGTGATCATCGCTTCCGTCCACGTGTTCCTGCCTCTGATCGTGCTTCCGATCGCAACCTCGCTTGCCCGTATCAATCCATATCTGGTCGAGGCGGCCCGCATGCTGGGGGCGCCGCCCTGGCGAGCGTTCCTGCGCGTGACCCTGCCGCTCAGCGTGCCCGGTCTCACAGCCGGCGTCACCATCGTTTTCGCGCTCACGGCCTCGTCGTTCGTGACGCCGCAAATGCTGGGCGGCACCAATGCGTCGATGCTCGGAATATTGCTCGAACAGCAGGCCATGACGGTATTCGACTGGCCCATGACCGGCGCCATCGCCTCGGTCATGGTTGCGATCGCGCTCTGCTCGAATGCGGCGTCCACATGGATCATTGGTCTGTTGACCCGGCATGGACAGCCAGGAGGCCGCAAATGACGACCGGCAGGCTTTCAGGCGGAGGCGGCTTCCTCACCTATACGGCAGCGATCGCGATCCTCTTGTTCATCGTCGCGCCGCTTCTGGTCATCGTGTCTCTGTCGATTTCGGAAGCGAATTTCGCGACCTTCCCGCCCAAGGGCTTTACGCTCGCCTGGTACGGAAAGGTGTTGTCCGCCGACGCTTTCCGACATTCGTTCGTGGTCAGCATCTTGATCGCGCTCGGCGCGACGACGGTGTCGCTGTGCCTCGGACTTCCCGCGGCCTACGCGCTCGATCGCTGGAAGGTTCCGAGCGCGAGCGTGGTCCGGACAGTTCTGTTGTCCCCGATGATCCTGCCGATCCTGATCACCGGACTTGCACTGCTCAAGCTCTTCTCGCAGGCCAAGATGCGCGATGCGAGTATCAATCTGCTCGTCGGTCACATCCTGGTCACGCTTCCATATGTCGTCCGCACGATCACGGTGAGCCTCGAGCTGGTCGACCGGACCCTCGAGGAAGCGGCGCTGACATTGGGAGCGTCTCCCGTCCGCGCGTTCATGAGAGTGACGGTGCCGCAGCTCGTTCCCAGCATCGCAGCCGGGTGCCTGTTCGCCTTCATGATTTCCTTCGATGACTATCCGATCTCGATGTGGCTTGGCGACGCCGAATACGTGCCGTTGCCGGTCTATCTGCACGACAGCCTCACGAGGATCTTCGACCCGTCGATCGCGGCGACGTCGAGCTTGATGATCCTGACTGGAATCCTGGCCGTCGTCGGCCTGGAGAAGATCGTCGGACTTCGACGTGCAATGGGTGTCTGATCAACAAGGGGTATGAGCCATGGCTAACAAGATCATCCGTCCGGTATCGCGTCGCACGCTGTTGGGAGCAGCCGCCGTCGGCCTCGCGAGCCCGAACTTCTTCGTGCGCAATGCCTGGGCCGCGGGCAAGAGCCTCTTCATCGGCACCTACACGTCCATCCAGGGCCAGGTGATCAAGGAAAAGGTCATCCCTAAATTCCAGGCGGATTTCGACTGCAAGGTCTTCCAGACCGAGAACGTGACGCTCGGCAACATCGCGATCCTCAGGACGCAGAAGGCCAATCCGAACTACTCCGTCATGATGATGGACGATCTGGGTATCCCGATCGCAAAGGCCGAAGGTCTCATCGACAAACTGCCGCGCGACAAGATTCCGAACCTCGAGAAGGCGTTCTCGCGCTTCATCTACAACGACGATCATGGCGTCGCCTTTGCGATCTCCGAGATCTCGCCCTGGTATGTCAGCTCGCTGTCGCAGCCGATCGAGAGCTGGACCGATATCTGGAGCGACCGGTTCAAGGGCCGCTTCATGCTGATCACGCCGAAGCAGTCGCAGAGCGTGCAGCTGCTGGCTCTGGCATCCTCGCTTGCGACGGGGAAGCCGATCCAGCAAGCCCAGTACGAGCTCGACAAGGGCTGGGCGAAGATGGCCGAACTCAAGCCCAATGTTCAGACGGTTTACGACACCTCGGGTGCCGCGCTGCTGCAGGCCGCGCAAGGGCAGGCAGACGCGGGCGGACCGGACTTCTCCAAGGTCGTCCAGCCCTACATTCTCAAGGGCGCGCCGATCGTGCAGTCGCGGCCGAAGGAGGGATCGTTCGCGGGTGTGAATTGCGTGACGCTGGTCAAGGGCGCGCCGGAGCCCGATCTCGGTGCGGCCTTCATCAACCGCCTGCTGTCGCCCGAGGTCCAGAAGATCCTGGCGGAAGAGACTTACGGCGCGCCCTCCGTCAGCGGCGTCGACCTGAAGAAGGAGGTCGCTGCGGCGATCCCGTACGGAGAGGACCGGGTCAAGAACCTGATCATCCTCGACTGGGAAAAGATCAACCCGCAGCGCGGGGCGATCATCGAAAAGTACAATCAGACGTTCGGAGCGTGATCATGAGGTCGCCCTCAACCGATTTGGCGCTGTCGGGGCTGGTCAAGACGTTCGGCGAGTCCACCGCGGTGGATAATGTGACGCTGCGGATCGCAGCGGGCGAACTGGTCGCGCTGCTCGGGCCAAGCGGCTGCGGGAAGACCACGACGCTGCGCATGGTCGCCGGCCTCGTACCTCCCACCTCGGGGGAGGTTCTGATCGGAGGCACCCGCATCACGCATGTGCCGGTGCACAAGCGCAATATCGGCATGCTGTTTCAGAACTATGCCCTGTTTCCGCACATGACCGTCGCTCAAAACGTCGCCTTCGGCCTGCAAATGCGCGGGCTGAGGAAGTCGGACATGAAAGCCAAGGTCGACGCGGCGCTGGCCATGGTCCGCCTGAAGGAGTTCGGCGATCGGTTGCCGGCCGCACTCTCCGGCGGCCAGCAGCAGCGCGTTGCGCTGGCCCGCGCCATCGTGATCGAGCCGGCACTTCTTCTGCTCGATGAGCCAATGGGGGCGTTGGACAAGAATCTCAGAGAGAACATGCAGTTCGAGGTGCGGCAAATCCAGAAGCGACTGGGTATCACCGCCGTCCTCGTCACCCACGATCAGGAGGAGGCGATGACCATGGCCGACAGGGTCGTGGTGATGCGCGGAGGGCGGCTCGAACAGGTAGGCACACCGAAGGAAGTCTATGAAAGCCCGGTGAGCCGGTTCGTTGCGAGCTTCATCGGTGTCTCTAACTTCATTGAGGGATCCGTCGTTGCAGCGGATGCCACCGGCACAAAGATGAGAATGTCGTGCGGGACGGAGGCTCTGGTCTGCGGCGCGGGGGTGAGTGACGGCGAGCGTCTCCTGTCGATCCGCCCCGAGTCGGTCATGCTCAGGGTCGCTGCGACTGGCGAGGCGCCGGGCTTGAATGAGGTCCTTGCGACAGTCGAGCACGTCGTCTTCAAGGGGCAGACGACTCACGTGCACATGAAGATGCGTGACGGAGCAGTGCTTCTGTCCAACCTGTCCGGAACGGAAGCCTCGCGTCTGGTGCCGAGCCTCGTCGCCGGCACCGACGTCATAGCAAGCTGGTCGGCCGACCGCGCGCGGGTCGTTCTCGACTCATGATGCCGGCGGTCGAGACATAGAGACACGAAAGACAAGACAAGTGACGCCGGGTTGGATGAACCGCGTGGATCTCAGCGATGGGGTCCCCACGCCTCTGAGGTATCTGTCGATCGCCACGATCACGCTCGCCGTGACCATGAGCAGCCTCGACAACAGCATGGTCAATGTTGCCGTTCCCGCGGTCGCGCGTGACCTGAATATCCCGCCGGCGAGCGCGATCTGGCTGGTCAGCATCTATCAGATCGCGCTTGCGGTGACGCTGTTGCCGCTTTCGAATCTTGGTGAGATCTTCGGCTATCGCAGGATCTATCTCTGCGGATTGACGCTGTTCACGATCTCGTCGGCTGCCGTGGCGGCGTCCGACAGCTTCCTCACCATCATGCTGGCGAGGTGCATGCAGGGGCTCGGCGCTGCCGGAATTCTGAGCGTCAACATCGCGCTCATCAGGTTCGTCTATCCCAAGAACGAACTCGGCAAGGGCATCGGCATGAACTCGTTCGTGGCAGCCTCCGCCTTTACGGCCGGCGCACCGGTCGGATCGTTGATCATCAAATATTTCGGCTGGCACGGCCTGTTCGCGGTCAACGTGCCGACCGGCATCATCGCCTTCCTGGTCGCGCTCTATTCAATTCCCAAAACCCCGGTCTTTGCGCGGCCTTTCGATCTCGGCGGCGCATTCCTCTATTCGACGGCATTCGGCCTGTTGCTGTTCTCGTTCAATGGGTTCGGGCACGAACAGCCGTGGTGGCTCATGGCCGCGCTGGTGTTCGGTACGGCGTTGCTCTGGTGGGCCTATCTGCGGCGCGAGGGTGGAAAGTCGACGCCGCTCCTGCCGATCGACCTGCTCAGGCTGCCCCTGTTTCGAATGGCGGTGCTCACATCGATCTGCTCGTTCATCGCGCAGATGTCGGCGATCCTCGTCCTGCCGTTCTTCATCGAGCATATCGGCTATCACGATCCGGCCATGATCGGTCTGCTGATCACGCCGTGGCCTGCGGCGGTCATTGTCACCGCATTGGTGGCCGGCAATCTGGTCGGCAAATTGTCGGCTGCGCAATTGTGCACGGGCGGCTTGTTGCTGCTCGCGGCCGGTCTCGCTTCGCTGGCCATTCTCGAGACGGGAGCGAGCCCGCTCCGCATTGCCTGCAGCATGGCCGTCTGCGGGGTTGGCTTCGGCCTGTTCCAGTCGCCCAACAACTGGGCCCTGATCAGCGCGGCGCCTCCGGCCAGGAGCGGGGCGGCGAGCGGCAGCCTGAACTCCGCGCGGCTGGTCGGGCAATCGCTCGGGGCCGCCATCGTGGCGATCGCGCTTACGGAATTCGGCCCCGGCGGTGCTCCCTCGATCTGTCTGTTCCTCGGCGCGGCCGTTGCAGTCGTGGCGGCCGGCGTGAGCGCACTGCGGGCAGGGGCTTATTCAACAAGGGCGAATGGAGCGCGCGAGGTGGCGGAAGTGCCGCCCGGCGCCAATGACATCAGGGCGAGAACGATGGAATCTGCGGCATTGAATGATGTGGTCTTCAAGATCGAGGCGCGCGAATATCGCGAGGCGCTAAAGGGCAAATACAGCATCCACGACATGATGTCGGGACGGCCGCCCGTGAGCGGCGACGTTCTGGCGAAAGCCAAGGTCCTGGTGACGACTGGCTTCGCTGGCGCGTCGGAAGATGAAATCCGCATGATGCCGAACCTATCGCTGATCTGTTGCATCGGCACCGGCTACGAAAACGTCGATATTTCCGCCGCGCGTCGGCGCGGCGTGATCGTTACCCATGGCGCCGGATCGAACGCATCAGCGGTCGCCGATCATGCGGTGGCGATGCTCCTTGCGATCATGCGCAACATCCACATGTTCAACATGGTGGCGAAGCAGGATTTGTGGCGTGGCAATCTCGGGCCGCGCCCTATCCCGACGGGCAAGCGCGCGGGTGTAATTGGGCTTGGAGCGATCGGGCAGCGAATTGCGCGCAGATTGGAGGCCTTCGACATGGAGGTCTGCTATCATTCCCGCAGTGAGAAGCCGGACCTCGCTTGGCGATATTACGCGTCCATCAAGGAACTGGCCAAGAATGTCGACTGCCTCATCGTGGCTGCTCCGGGAGGGGCCGACACTTTTCATATCATCGACGAGGAGGTGCTGTCGGCGCTTGGGCCAAACGGCTTCCTGGTCAACGTCAGCCGGGGAAGTCTGGTGGACACCGACGCGCTTGTCTACGCGTTGAGAGCGGGGGTGATCGCAGGCGCGGCGCTGGATGTTTTCGAGGAGGAGCCCTCGATCCCGTCTGCGTTGCGGGACCTCAGCAATGTGATCCTCACGCCGCACGTGGCGGCATTCGCGCCTGAAGTGCATGCGGTCTCGACGAAGCTGCTGTTGCAGAACATCGAGGGATTCCTTCGCGCAGGTGCTGTCGTGTCCCCGGTGCCGGAAATGCGCCTGCCTGCCCTGGATCCCCAGTCGGGCTGAGTAAACCCTGGCGGGCCGGCCGCGCGGCATCACACTTGGAAAACCTGCCGCGGAGATCGCGTCAGGCATTCGTGCCCGGTCTCCGTGACCAGCACCGTCTCGCTGATCGCAATCCCGTCGGCGGACACATACATGTGAAACACCATGCCTTGCTCCAATATCCATTCCGCCGCGGGCAAGAAAACGCGCGAGAAGTCGCTGGTACGCGGGCTATGAAGCGGGTAGCAGCCGAGTGAATAGCCGGTGATGTTCGGATAGTCCGGCCGCAATCCGTCGGTGAGCATGGCCTTCCGCGCCAGCGCGTCGACATCGGCAGCCCTGGCGCCGGGCTTGATTGCGTCGAATTGCCGGTCCTGGATCCCTATCAGGCGTCGGGCGAGTTGCGCGCGGCGTGGCTCGATTTCGCCGATCACCGCCGAGCGCATCAATCGGGCGCTGTAGCCGCCGATATAGGGCAGCAGCTCCATATGCAGGATATCGCCCTCGGCGAACGGCTGGCTGGTCAGCCCGCCATGCAGGAAGGCGTTGCCGACGCCCGCCGTGATGATGCCCGGGCGCCCGGCGTCCGCGCCTTCCTGCATGAAAACCTGGTAGACGGCTGCCGCGGTATCCCGCGCCGACTTGCCGGCGCCGGCGGACCTGAGCGCGGCCGCGATGCCGAGATCGCCGATCTCGGCGGCGCGCCTGAGCACGGCGATCTCCCTGTCGCTTTTTCGCGCGCGCAGTGTCGCCATGACGCCTGAGAAGTCCACGAAATTTGCGTTCGGCAGCCTGCTCGCGAGCTGCTTGAAGCGGCGCAGAGGCATGCAATAGGAATCTTCGTCGATGCCCACGCGCGCGGTCCCGTAACCTCGGCGGGCGATCGTTTCGGCGAGGACCTCGACCGGGTCCTCCCAATCAGAAAATGCGACGGTCTCCGTCACCCACGAGCTTTCGGCGAATGGTCCGAGATCGACGGCGCGCAGGATCATGATCGGCTCGCCTGCGCGCGGCAGAACGCATGCCCGGTACATGTTCTCCGAGATGAGAAAGCCGGTGAGATAGGCGAGCAGTTCGCTCTGGTCGATGATCAGGACATCGATGTCGCGCGCCGCCATGTGCTGGCGTGCGCGCGCCACTCGCGCCTGATATTCGTCGATCGGGAACAGCATCGAGTATGTCACCCTGTTGCGTGATCGGATATGCGCCCCGGAGCGCTAGCCGCAAACGTCCAATATGGCGAGCATGTAGATGCGGATCATGTCGACGAAATCGACGATGTCGACGCGTTCGTCGGGCATCGTGTTGTAGCGGCCGCCCGGTCCACACACGATGCCCTCCATGCCGCCGAAATAGTGCAGGTGACCGGCGTCGGTCCCATAGAAGCAGCTCGGCGCGACCGGCCCGGTCGGCTGGTCTTCGCCGCGCACCGTGCGATAGGCGCGGTTGACCGCGGCCACGATCGGGCTCGTGCGCGCCACCTCGAACGGCGGCATGGTCGGCACGCCGGCGCGGTCCTCCGACATGATCTTGGCCTTGAGGCCGGGAAAGCGCGCCTCCAGCGCGTCGAGCTCGCGGCGCATGTCGGCGAGCGCTCCGGCTTCGGTCTGGCCCGGCGCATAGCGGCCGGAGCCCTTGATCCGCACATAATCGGCGACCTGTGGCGCGCGCCATTCGTGCAGCTCGCGGCCGAGCGCGCCGTGGACGACACCGACATGGACGCGGTTGATACCTTCATGTTCCGGCGAAAGCGCGCCGGAGAATTTCATCGCGTTGAGGCGCGGAATGAGGTCGCACGCGGCGGCGATCGCGTCGACTGCCTCTTCACGCTTGGACAGGTGACGGGTGTTGCCGGTCAGCTCGATGATGAACATGAAGGCGGCCGCATGCATGGTCATCGCCTTCAGATCGGTCGGCTCCGAGTTGATGAAATAGTCCGCGCGCAGCCCCTGTTCGACCAGCGAGTAGGTGCCGACGCCGCCCTGCAATTCGCCGACCACATAGGTCAGGATGACGTCGCCCTTGAGCTTGACGCCGGCATCGACCAGCGTCTTGACGGCACAGAAATAGGCGGCATCGCCGGCCTTCATGTTGGAGACGCCGATGCCGTGGATGAAGGCGTCGTCGACCTTGCCGGCCCAGGGATCGACGGTCCAGCCCTCGGTCACCGGGTTGGTGTCGACGTGGCCGTTGAACAGCAGGCTCTTGCCGCCGCCTGCGCCTTTCCAGCGTCCGACGGCATTGACCCGCCCTTCATTGCCGAAGGAGGTGAGCTCCGTCTCGAGGCCGATTTCGCGCATGCGGCCGGCCATGAAGGCGGCGAGCTGCTTCTCCCCATCCGACTTCGAATAGCTCTTGTGCTGGACCATGCGGGACAAGAGATCGAGGGCGGCGGGAACGTCGATCCGGGCGAGCAGTTCGTTGTGATCCATCGAAGCAAATCCTTGTCGTCAGCCGACCGGCACGGGGGAGGCGGCCATCAGTTCGCGGGTGTAGGGATGAATGTGATCCGCATCGAACTCGTCGATCGGAAGCAGGTCGACCATCTCACCCCGCCGCATCACCGCGATGCGGTGAGCGATCTGGCGGATCAGGTTGAGATCGTGGGTGATGAAGAGGAAGGCGGTGCCGGTCTGCGCGCGCAGTGCGAGCAGCAATTCGATGATCTGGGCTTGCACCGAAACGTCCAGCGGCGCGGTGATCTCGTCGCAGATCACGAGCTTTGGCCGCGCCGCGAAGGCTCGAGCGATGGCGATGCGCTGCTTCTCGCCGCCCGAAAGCTGGTGCGGCCAGCGACCGGCATAGGATGCGGGCAGGCGGACCTGGTCGAGCAGGCGCGGAATATCGGCTGGATTGCCGCCGTAGAGCTTGAGGGGGCGTGACAGGATCTCGTCGATCCTGTGACGCGGATTGAGCGAAGAATCCGGATGCTGGAACACGATCTGCACGTCGCGGCGATAGGCGGCGTTCATGTCGCGCGCAGACTGGATCAGCTGATTGTCGAAGGAGATCCTGCCCGAGAAGCGGGCAAGCCCGGTGAGCGCGCGCGCCATCGACGATTTGCCCGAGCCGGATTCGCCGACGAGGCCGAGGATCTCGCCGGCGCGGACGTCCAGCCCGATCTTCTTCGTCGCTGGCGGGGACGCTTTGCGGAACAGCCCGGCGCTGCCGTAGTAAACCTCGATGTCCGCGGCCGCGAGCAGGATATCGCCGTGCGGCCTGTCATGGACCATGCGGTGTTCGGGCCTCGGAACGGCGTTGACGAGGGCGCGCGTCTCGGCGTGACGCGGGGCGCGGAAAATCTCGGCGGCTGCCGCCTGTTCGACCAGGCGGCCGTGCTTGAGGACCGCGATCCGGTCGGCGACCCGCGTCACGAGTGCGAGGTCGTGGGAGATATAGAGCGCGGCAACGCCGGTCTCCTGTCGCAACCTCGCAAACAATTCGAGGATGCGCGCGCCGGTGATGACGTCGAGTGCCGTGGTCGGCTCGTCGAACAGGATCACGTCGGGCCGGCAGCCAAAGGCGGTGGCAATGACGACGCGCTGTTTTTCTCCGCCGGAGATTTCGTGCGGATAGCGCCGCATCACCGCGGCCGGATTGTTGAGATCGACATGACCGAGCAGGTCGATGGCGAGCGCGGAGGCCTCGCGCGGCTTGAGGCCGCGATGCCGGACCAGCGCCTCGGTAATCTGCGCGCCGATGGTGAGCGTCGGGTTGAGCGCGGTCGAAGGGTCCTGAAACACCATGCCGATCCGGCGTCCCCGGATTCCGGTCAGCTCGCGCGGTCCGAGATGCTGAAGATCGACATTGCCCAGCCGCAGGGAGCCTGCGACTTCCCGGGCATTGGCGGGCAAATGGCGCATCAACGCCCAGGCGAGCGAGCTCTTGCCGGATCCGGATTCGCCGACGAGCCCGAGCACCTCACCCGGCGCGATCTCGAGCGAGATGTCGTCCAGCACACGCACCGGCCCGGCGGACGTGATGTAGTCGAGCGTGTAGTTCCGGATCGAAAGCGCCGGGGTCATCTCTCGTCCTTCGGATTGAGGGCATCGCGAAGGCCGTCGCCGACCAGGTTGAAAGCAATGGCGGTGAGCGCGATCGCGACTGATGGCGCGATCAGCCCCCACGGCGCCTGGTGCATGTATTGGCGTGCATCCGCCACCATCAGCCCCCATTCGGATGCCGGTGGCTGGGCGCCGACGCCAAGGAAGCTCAGCGTCGCGAACAGCATCACGGCGAAGGAGACGCGGATGGTGGATTCAATCACGATCGGCGCCATGACGTTCGGCAGCATCTCGCGGAAGATGATCCAGAGCGCGCCTTCGCCGCGCGCGATTGCGGCTTTCACGTAGTCCTGATTTCGTATGTTGAGCGCGACCGAGCGCGTCACCCGCGCCATGCCGGGCGCAAAGGCAATCGCGATCGCAATGACCGCGTTGCCGGTGCCGTTGCCGAGGGTGGAGACCAGCAGCAGCGCCATCAGGAGGCCCGGGATCGCCATCACGGCATCGTTGGTACGCATGATCGTCTCGTCGGCGCGCCCGCCGAGATAGGCAGAGCCGACGCCGATGACCGCACCGGCCGCGCTGCCGACCAGGGTGGCGAGGAGAGCCATCGGCACGGTCGACCGTGCTCCGATCATCAAGCGGCTCAGGATGTCGCGGCCGAACTGATCCGCGCCGAGCCAGTTCTGCCAGCCGGGTGCGCGGAACCTGCCGAGAAAATCGATCTTCTCCGGCGCATAAGGCGTCAACGCGGGCCCGAACAGGCAGGTGAACGCGATGAGCGCGAGCAGCGCGATGCCGACAAAACCCTGCGGCTTCCGGATCAGGCGGCGGAACAGCTCAGTCATAGCGGATCCGCCGGTCGAGAAGCGCATAGGCCATATCGGCCAGCGTATTGGTGAGGGCATAGGTTGTTGCCATGATCAACGCGCCGGCCTGGATCGACGGCAGGTCGCGCGTGGTGATGGCGACCATCAGCGCACGGCCGATGCCGGGAAGGGCGAAGATCTCCTCGATCACGATGATGCCACCGAGCAGATAGCCGACATCGAGCGCGATGATGGTGATGACCGGCAGCAGCGCATTGCGCAAGGCGTGGCGAAACAGCACGGTTCGTCCCGGCAGCCCTTTCAATCGTGCGGCGCGGATATAGTCGGATTTCAGCACGTCGAGCGTCTCGGAGCGCATCATGCGCATGACGTGGGCGATCAGGATCGCCGAGACGGTCAGAACCGGCAGCGCCAGATGACGAATGCCGCCGCTGAAATCCTCCAGTGGCGACACATAACCGGTCGCCGGCAGCCAATGCAGTGTGTCGGCAAGCAGGAGGGCAAGGAGCGTTGCGGTGACGAACTCCGGCAGCGAGACGCCGAGATAGGCGATCAGGCTGACGCCGGTGTCGGCGATCCGGCCCTGGCGCACCGCTGCCACGACGCCGAGCGGCACGGCGATCGCAAGCGTGACCAGGATGGATGAGGCCGCAAGCAGCAGCGAGCGCGACAGCGCGGCGAGCATTTCCGGGCCGACCGGCTGGCTCGTGCGCATCGAGACGCCGAAATCGCCGGTGAAGACGTGGCTGGCCCAGCGCGCATATTGCTGCCAGGCGGGATCACCGAGCCCGAGCTTGGTCCGGAGTGCAGCCAATACCTCGGGCGTCGCGTTTTCCCCCAGCAGTGACTGGGCCGCATCCGCCGGCAGGACCTGCGTGATGGCGAACACCAGCATCGAGACCACGATGATGGTGTAGCCCATCAGCAGAAAGCGGCGTGCAAACCAGGCCAGCGACACCAGACAACTCCGGCCTCAGGCGCGCTTCGGCGCGCCGGCACCGAGCGAGACCAGGTCGAGGCGGAACACCGATCCGCGCGGATGGAGGACGTAGCCGTCGACGTAGGAGCGCTGCGCAGCGAGCAGGTCGAAGAACGCTGAAATCACCGTCGGGACTTCGGCGTTCATCAGGTCTTGCGCCTTGGCGTAGAGCGCGGTGCGCTTGGCCTCGTCGTTCTCGACGCGCGCGGCATTGATGACGGCGTCGAATTCGCTGTTGTTCCAGCGCGTCTCGTTCCAGGCCGCGTTCGACGTGTAGAGCAGGTTGAAGATGGCGTCCGCCGTCGGCTGCATGTTGTAGAAGCCGACGTAGAAATTGCCCTTCTTCCAGACCTGGTCGAGATAGGTGGCGTGCGGCATGGTCTGCACGTTGATGCGGAAGCCCGCGGCCGCCGCCATCTCGCGGACGGCAACGCCGAGCTGGGTGCGGGTTGCCGGCCGGTCGGAGGCGACCAGCGTCAGGTCGATGCCGTTGGGGTAGCCTGCATCGGCGAGAAGCTGCTTCGCCTTGGCGATATCGGGCTTCTTCAGCGGAATGTTCTTGTAGAAGTGATAGGCGGAGCTGAGCGGCGTGTCGTTGCCCGGCGTGCCGTAACCGCCCGCAACGAAGCCCACCGTCGCCTCGCGATCGACGGCCAGGGCCAGCGCCTGGCGAACGCGCACGTCGTTGAACGGTTTCTGGTCGCAGCCGAGATTGACGTTGAGGAACTGGCCGGAGGGCGTGCGCAGCGCCTTGACGCCGTTTGCCTTGACGAGGCGCTCATACTCGCCCGGCGTCGTCGTAAGCAGCAAATCGATCTCGCCGGAGATCATTGCGGAGGCTTCGGCGGTACGATCCGGATAGACCAGCAGCTCGATGCGGTCGAGATAGGGGCGTACCGGATCGTAGTAAGCGGGGTTGCGTTCGACGATGATCCGGCGATCGGGCTCGTAGGAGGTGAGCTTGAACGGGCCGGTGCCGTTGGCGCTGGTCGAGAGACTGGCGAGGTCGCCGGTGACGACCTTGGCCGGGACGATGCGTGCGTTGAGATAGGTGAGAGCCACGGGCAGGTCGGCATAGGCGCCGGAGAGCGTGAACTTGACCATCAAGGGATCGACTGCTGCGACCTCCTTGATCGGGCCGACATTGGTGCGGCCGGGGGAGGCGGTCTTCGGATCGAGGATGGCGTTGATGGTGGCGACGACGTCGTCGGCGGTCAGCGGCGAGCCGTCGTGAAACGTCACGCCCGGACGCAGCTTGAAGGTCCACTCGGTCAGTGCCGCGTTCGGCTCCCATGACAGAGCGAGGTCCGGCTCGACGGTCATGTCCGGCTTCAGCCGGGTGAGGTTGGAGTAGAGCAGTTCGGTGACGAGGTATTCCGGATTGACGCGTGCCTGCATCGGATGGATGACCGATGCCGCCTGGTCGATCGACATCCGCAGGACACCGCCGCGCTTGGGGGCCTCGGCAAGGGCGATCCTCGGCAGGATGGCGAGGCCGATTGCGGTTCCGGCGAGGAAGTGACGGCGCGTGACGGACAGCATGGGGGCGTGCTCCCTAGAATGAGTGGATGACGGCTGTCTCGGGAGACAGGTCGGGACGGAATTCGGCGGACAGATAGGCAAGGACCGATTTCGCCAGTGCGACGATGTCGGCGCGTGTGGTGAATTCGCCGGGGGCGTGAACCTTGTTGTCGGGCCGGCCGAGCCCGGTCAGCAGAATCTCCTGCATGCCGGTCTGCTGCACCCAGCCGAAATCGGAACAACTCGTCGCGCCCCATTTGGCGAACTCGTCCGGCGCGTAGCCGAACCCGGCTGACATCGCCTCCTGCCAGCGCGGCCAGTGCGGGCCCGTAGGGTCGGAGGTCGGCATCAGATGACCGGTGAGCAGCACCTCGACGTCGGCTCCAGGCGCCGCCGCGGCGATGGCGTTCTCGATCTCGGCGCGCGCTGTTTGAAAATCTTCCTCCGGCGCATAGCGCCGGCAGACGAGGATTTCGAACAGCGACGGAATCTGGCCGCCGCATTGGCCGCCATGGGCGGCGGAAATATCGAGCTGGGCCGCGAGCGGATGCGTCGCTTGCGGTGGCGCGGGCAGGGTGGACGTTCGCGCGGCGATCTTGGGTTTCAGTGCCGCAAGCGCATTGAGAATCGGCAGCGCAGCCTCGATGGCGTTGGCGCTCGCGCCCGCGCTCCCCGCTGCGCTGGCGTGAACGGTCTTGCCGTGGACGCGCAGCAGGAGCGTGAAGAGGCCGAAGCATCCGGCCCAGATGCGGGGTGCGGCTGCGCCATTGAAATTGAGAATATGTCCCTCGAGCAAGCCCTGCTCGGCGAGATAGCGCACGCCCGGGTAGAGCCCGCCTTCCTCGTCGGTGCAGAGCAGCAGCATCGGGTCGTAACCGAGCGGAAGGCCGATCGTGTCGGCCGCGCGCAGTGCCAGCAGCACGGCTGCGATGGTGCCCTTCATGTCGGCGGCGCCGAGGCCGATCAGGCGATCGCCGTCACGGGTCAACCGGAATGGGTTGGTGGTCCAGCCGGGTGCTGCCGGCACGGTGTCGATGTGGAAATAGAGTCCGAGCACCGGCTTGCCGGAGCGGCGACGCCCGATGAGATTGGTTCTGCGCCCATGCGCGGGGCCGCCGGCCACGCGCCACAAATGCTCGGGCACATCGACGCGCTGCCAGTCGAGACCGAGCGCCGCAACGGCGCTCTGCATCAGTCCCGCAAAGGCCTCATATCCTGCACCCGGCGGGAAGGTCGTGTCGACCGCCACCATCCGCGCGAGATCGTCGACCGCATGTTCGGCGGTGCGCTCGATTTCGGCGAAACCGTCGACGAGTGTCGGGTTCGCTTGTCCTGGACTTGGCGGCGGAGAAACCATTTGCACTGGCTCATTTCTATATTCTATATAGAAATAGGCGAAGCCGATGGCTGTCAATTCCAAAGAATGAGGCAGGCGTGACCGGTAAACAGGCAAAAGCAGCGATGAGCGAGCCATCGAGCCTGCCAGTTCCGTTGTACGAGCACGTCAAGCGGCAGATCGCCGAGGCGATCCTGGTCGGCGAAATGTCTCCCGGCACGGTGCTGCCCGGTGAAGTCGCGCTCGCCGCACGATATGGCGTTGCGGTCGGGACCATCCGCCGCGCATTGGCGGACTTGACGGCCGACGGCATGCTGGTGCGCCGGCGCAAGACCGGGACGGTGGTGACGGGCCGCGCGCCGCAACACAGTCTGCGCTTTTTCTTCCAGTATTTCCGGTTGCATGGCGAGAACGGAAGCCTCCAGCGTTCCGTTCCTGAAGTCCTGTCCGTGCTGCTGCGGCCTGCCAGTGCGGAGGAGGCGGTGCTGTTTGCGGAAGCCGTCGGCGAGCCGCTGCTCTGTCTTCATCGCGTCCGACGCGTCGGCCGCGTGCCGGTGATGCATTCGCGGATTCAGCTAGTTGCGCGCCGCGTGCCCGAGTTTCCACGCAAGGCGGCGAGCGTGCCCGCGCTGCTCTATCTCCACCTGCTCGATGCCTACGGCATTCGCATCGCTGCGGTGCGAGAGAAGCTCTTGGCGGAGCTTGCGGACAAGGAGGATCGGCGTCTGCTTGGTCTACCTTCTCCGAGCGCCGTTTTGGTGATCCGCGAGGAGGCGTACGATCAGGCCGGTGCGCTTGCGCTTCTGAGCGAGCACCGGGCCACGACTGAGCACCATCATTATGTGAACGAGATTCGCTGAGGCGCTTGCCTCGCGCTCCCAATCCTTGCTGCTGACCGACGATCGCGTTGATCGGGCCGGCGCCGGGTTTGCCGCTCGCTTGCACAGATTTGCTACAGGCCGATAAGAATTGCGGCAATTTCCGCTGCAACAACGCGCTTGACATCGCAATCGATCTCAACGACCGTAACGGACAAGCGTCGGGCAAGCCAGCCCGTCAACGCGACAAGTTCAAACCATTTCCAACGCCACGCGCAAGCGTGTTTGGTTGGCGGCGAGGGCGCCCTCGGCTTCACAGCCGGCGGGCGCTTTTTTGTTTTTGGATCGAGTGATGACGCGGAAGCATTATCGGATCGGTGTGATGTTCTCGACGACGGGCTCCTACAGCGTCGTCGCGCGCTCGATCCTCAATGGCGCATTGCTCGCGTTTCAGGAGGTCAATGCAAACAGCCAGGATATCGAGCTGGAGCCGGTCGTGGTCAATCCCTCCGGCGACCTCGCGCGCTATCGTTCGCTGAGCCTCGAACTGCTTGGCTCTGGCATCCGGCAGGTGGTCGGCTGTTACACCTCGTCGAGCCGCAAGGAGGTGATCCCTTGCTTCGAGAAGTTCGACGGGCTGTTGTGGTATCCCTCGCACTACGAGGGTTTCGAGAGCTCCGATAACGTCATCTATACCGGCGCCGCACCCAACCAGCACGTGCTGCCGCTCGTCGATTATCTGGCGTCCCGGGTCGGCTCGCGCGCCTTCTGCATCGGGTCGAACTACATCTGGGCCTGGGAAAACAACCGCATCTTTCGCGAGGCGCTGATTGCGCGCGGCGGAAGCGTGCTCGCCGAGCGTTATCTCTCGGTCGGCGATACCGAGGTCGACCAGGTCATTGCCGCGATCATCGACCAGCGCCCGGACTTCGTCTTCAACAATCTGATCGGTACGAGTGCCTATGCCTTCTTCCGTGCGTTCCGGGCCGCCTGCCGGGCGCGCGGCATCGATCAGGCTGCGGAAATTCCGGTTGCGAGCTGCACGCTGTCCGAGCCCGAATTGCCGGAGATCGGGCCCGATGCGGTCGACGGGCATCTGTCGTCGAGCGTCTATTTCTCGTCGCTGAATTCGCCGGAGAATGCCGCCTTCATCGATGCCTATACACGATCCTTTCCGGACGGGCCGGTCTCGTCGGCTGATGCCGAGTCGTCCTACATCGCCGTCAAGCTGCTCGCAGCCGCGTTGTCGCAGGCCGGGACCGATGACGCGCGCAAGGTGCGCGCCGCCGTCGCCGACCAGCGGCTGCGTGCTCCGCAGGGCGAAGTCCGTATCGACCGGCAGACCTTTCACGCCTGGCTCACGCCGCGGATCGGCCGCTCATCTCCCAGCGGGCAGTTCGAGGTTCTGCTGGAGTCCCGCGAGCCGATCGCGCCCGATCCCTATCTCGTCCAGTCGTCGCCGCGCTTTGCCAGCGCAATGCGCGCTCCGCTGTTGAAAGTGGTGCAATCATGAGCTCTCGACTGCTGCAGAATTTCAAGGGCGGCCGCGCCATCGTCGTCACCCGTCGTGGAGGATGGGAGAGCGCGCTCGAAACGACGCTCGCCAAGCTCGGCGTCTCCACCGAATATCCCGAGATCATCGACGGCCGCGCGCAGATCGAGATTGCAGGCCTTCAGGCCGACCGCGATATCCTGTTCATCGACGGTGATCTCGAAGATGCCGTCGCGATCGAGGTCAATCCGGCCTCGCGGCTGCCGCCGGTTCCGGTGATCGGCCTCGTTGGCGTCGAGGCTCCAAGCCGGCTGAAGGCGCTCGTCAATCTCGGCGCGACCTCGTTTCTGCGCAAGCCGGTGCATGGCGGCGCGGTCTACACGTCCCTGTTCATGGGCATCAACCAGTTCCTGCTGCGCACCGAAATGAGCGAGCGGCTGCAGGACCTCGAGGAACGCCGTCGCGGTCGCCGCGCGGTGATCCGGGCCGTGATCCTGCTGATGCAGCAGGGCGCCCTCGACGAGGAAGGTGCCTATTCCCAGCTCCGTCGCGAAAGCATGCGCGCGCGGCAGAACATGGAACTCTATTGCGAGGAGTTTCTGAGCAAGCGGGCTAAGCCGCCCGACACGACCGGCCGCACGACCGGCACCATGCTGCAAGGCGGCAACAAGCAAGCCATCTAGGAGAAGCAAAATGAGCAAGTCTGTATTGCGGGGGCTGCGTGCCGCAGCCCTCACGGGGACGCTTGTCCTCGGATCACCCATTGGATCACACTCGGCACTCGCGGCGGAAAACCCGATCAAGCTCGGCGTGCTCGAGGATCAATCCGGCGACTTCGCCGCGGCGACGATCGGCAAGGTCCACGCGATCCAGCTCGCTGCCGACGAGATCAACAAGGCCGGCGGCATCATGGGCCGGCCGCTCGAGCTCGTTCCCTACGACACGCAGTCTGACAACACCCGCTACCAGGAGTTTATGCGACGCGTGCTCCAGCGCGACAAGGTCGACGTGGTGTTCGCGGGCTTCTCCTCGGCCTCGCGCGAGGCGTATCGCCCGATCGTCGACCAGTTCAACGGCTTTGCCTTCTACAACAACCAGTACGAAGGCGGCGTCTGCGACGGCCACATGATCGTCACCGGCGCGGTGCCGGAGCAGCAGTTCTCGACGCTCATTCCCTACATGATGGAGAAGTACGGCAAGAACGTCTACACGCTCGCCGCCGACTATAATTTCGGCCAGATCTCGGCGGAATGGGTGCGCAAGATCGTCAAGGAGAACGGCGGCAAGATGGCCGGCGAGGAGTTCATCCCGCTCGGCGTGTCGCAGTTCTCCCAGAGCATCCAGAACATCCAGAAGGCCAAGCCCGACTTCGTGGTCACGCTGCTGGTCGGCACCGCGCAGGCCTCCTACTACGAGCAGGCGGCTTCCGCCAACGTCAACCTGCCGATGGCCTCCTCGGTCAATGTCGGCCAAGGCTACGAGCACAAGCGCTTCAAGCCGCCGAGCCTGAAGGACATGTACGTCACCACCAACTACATCGAAGAAATCGACTCGCCGAAGAGCAAGGAATTCTACGCCAAGTTCAAGGCGAAATTCCCGAGCGAGCCCTATGTGAACCAGGAGGCGGAGAACTCCTATCTCGCCGTCTATCTGTACAAGCAGATGGTGGAACGGGCGAAATCGACCAAGCGCGAAGACATCCGCAAGGTGATCGCGATGGGCGACGTCTGCATGGATGCGCCGGAAGGCAAGGTCTGCATCGACCCGAAGAGCCAGCACATGTCGCACACGATCTACCTCGCCAAGGTCGGTGCCGATCACTCGATCTCCTTCCCGAAGGTCTGGGAGGACATCAAGCCGTATTGGCTCGGTGAAGCCGGCTGCGATCTCACCAAGAAAGATCCGATGGCGCAGTACACGCCGTCGAATCCCCCGCCGAAACCCTGACCCGGCGGCTGATCGCTCCGGCCCTCCCGGCACGCGCCTGGCGCAGCCGGCGGGCCGGGGCGATCACGGATACCTGCGACGGCAACGTCGCGTCTTCCCAGATATCGGTTGGCTCATGGACATCGCGACCCACGTCTTTTCGGCGCTCTATCAATTTGGTGACGCCTTTGCGTTCCTGGTGCTCTCGGCCTGCGGACTGGCGGTGATCTTCGGCATGATGGGCGTGATCAATCTCGCCCACGGCGAGTTCATCATGTGCGGCGCCTATGTGACGGCGGCAACGGTGCATGCCGGCCTGCCGCTGCCGTTGGGTATTCTGGCGGGCACCGTCGTGTCGGCGCTGGTCGGTGTGCTGGTAGAGCTCGCGGTCATCCGCCATCTCTACGACCGGCCGCTCGACACCATCGTCGCCACCTGGGGGCTGAGCCTGATCGCCACGCAGGGCACGCTGATCATGGTCGGCTCGACCATGGCGGGTGTCGGCACGCCATTCGGCAGTTTCCAGGTCGGTGACTACTCCTACTCGATCTACCGCATCGTGCTGTTTTGCGCTGCGCTTGGTGTGCTCGCGGCGCTTTATGCACTGTTCAACTGGACGCGCTTCGGCGTGCTGGCCCGCGCCACCATCCAGGTGCCGCACATGGCGGCCGCGCTCGGTGTCGACACGCGCCTGATCTACAGCCTCACCTTCGCCTGTGGCGCAGGACTCGCCGGCCTTGCCGGCGGGCTCTATGCGCCGACCATGACGCTGGTGCCGACCATGGGCGCGACCTTCATCATGGAGGCCTTCGTCACCGTGGTGATCGGCGGGGCGGATGTGTTCCTCGGCACGGCGCCGGCAGGCACCGTGCTTGCGGTGGTGAAATCGGTGATGACGTCCTGGCAGGGGCAGCTGTTCGGCCAGATCGGCCTCCTGGTTGCCGTCATCATCGTGGTCCGGGTTCTGCCGAAAGGCATCTCCGGCTTCGTGCTGCGCGAGCGCACCTGACGGAGTGATGGCGTCGTGACCGGTTTCCTCTCGCTGTTTCGCCGTCTCGAAGGCCCGCAGACCGTCGGTCGCGGTCCGGCCTTCTGGGGGCTGTTTGCACTCGTGCTCGTTGTTGCGCTGGCCTATCCGCTGTTCAGCGACGGTTACACGGTCGGCAACACCGTCTACTTCTTCGTCTGGGTGTTCATCGCCCTCAGCCTCTGCGTGATCTGGGGCTATGGCGGTTCGCTGTCCTTCGGCCAGACGGCGTTCTTCGGCATCGCAGGGTATGGCTACGGCGTCCTCACCATCAATTTCGGCTCGGCCTACGGCTTCACGCTGCTGGCGCTGGTGATTGCGGTCGCGATCGCCGCGCTGTTCGCGGTGCTGCTCGGCTATTTCATGTTCTTCGGCCGCATCGCCGGCGTCTTCCTCGGCATCGTCACGCTGGCCGTAACCTTGATGCTGGAACGCTTCATGGCGCAGACCGCCGGGCCGGAATGGCACATCGGCAGCGCGCGGCTCAACGGCTTCAACGGCATGAGCGCGATGCCGCCCTTGACCATCCCGTGGCCGGGCGAGCCGATCGTGCTGTTCGCCGATGTCGGGCTGTACTACCTCGTGCTCGGCCTGCTCGTCTTCGTCTATCTGGCCTTGCGCATCCTGATGAACTCGTCGTTCGGCAACGTCATCGTTGCGATCCGAGAAAATCCGGAGCGCGCGGAGATGCTGGGCTACGACATCCGAAAATACCAGCTCATCACCTTCGTCATCGGCGCCGCGCTCGCAGGTCTGTCCGGCGTGCTCTACACGGTGTGGGGGCAGTATATCACGCCGTCGAGCATGGGCATGACGGCGGCGGCGCTGCCGCTGATCTGGGTGGCCGTTGGCGGCCGCAGCGATCTGACCTCGACCGTGATCGGCACGCTGGTGGTGCTCGCCGTGTTCCAGGCGCTGACGATCTATGGCAGCCAGTATGCGCTGATCTTCATGGGCGTGCTGCTCGTGCTCACGGTCCTGATCGCGCCCAACGGCCTCGTGCTCGGGCTCATGAACTGGCTTGGCCGTCTCGCGGCCCGCTTTACGCAGGGGGGCGGCTGATGTCGCTGCTCGAATTGCGCGAACTGAACAAGCATTTTGGTGGGCTGCACGTCACGAACGCCGTGAACCTCACGCTCGAGCCTGGCGAGATCCATTGCCTGATCGGCCCGAACGGCGCCGGCAAGAGCACGCTGTTCCGTCTGATCCTGGGCGAGCATCACCCCGGTAGCGGCGAGATTCTCTTCGCCGGCGAGAACATCACGTCACTCAAATCCTTTGCGCGGATTCACCGCGGCCTGTCGGTCAAGTTCCAGGTGCCGGGTGTCTTCAAGGGCCTGTCGGTCCGTCAGAACCTCGAGATCGCCTTGCAAAGCCGGCATCGTGGCGCCGAGCTCGAAGCCGAGATCGATCGGCTGCTCGGCTTCCTTGGCCTCGAAGCCGAGCAGGCGCAGACAGCCGGCAATCTCAGCCACGGCCAGAAGCAATGGCTGGAGATCGGTATGGCGATCAGCCTGAAGCCGCGCCTGCTGCTACTGGACGAGCCGACCGCCGGCATGTCACCGGAGGAAACCCACATGACCGGCGAGATGGTGCAGCGTCTCAATGCCGACGGCATGACGGTGCTGGCGATCGAGCACGACATGGCGTTCGTGCGCCAGGTCGCCCAGCGCGTCACGGTGCTGCATCTCGGCCAGGTGTTTGCGCAGGGCTCGATCGACGAGATCGTGGCCAACGAGCGCGTGGCGGCGATCTATCTGGGGCAGGCCCATGCTTGATATGCCGCGCAAGGAAGTGATCCTCTCGACACTGGGTCTGCGCGCCGGCTACGGCGGCAAGCCGGTGCTCCAGGGCCTCGAGATCGAGGTGCGGGAAGGCGAGATCGTTGCCGTGATCGGACGAAACGGCGTCGGCAAGTCAACCTTGATGAAGAGCCTGATCGGGCTGGTGCCGGCGATGAGCGGATCGATCGTCTATCGCGGTGAAGCCGTAGAATCGCTGCCGGCGCACAAGCGGGCGCGGCTCGGCATGGGCTATGTGCCGCAGGGGCGCGACGTGTTTCCGCGCCTGACCGTCGGCGAGAACGTCGCCGTCGGCGCTGCGATCAAGAGCGGCGGCATTCCCGAGGCTGGCCGGCGCAAGATCGTCGAGGCTTTTCCGATCCTCGAAGAGCGCTGGCATCAGCGCGCCGGCACCTTGTCCGGAGGCCAGCAGCAGCAACTCGCGATCGGACGGGTGCTGATCGCCGATCCCAATCTCATCCTGCTCGACGAGCCCTCGGAGGGCATCCAGCCCAATATCGTCCAGGACATCGCGCGCAACATGGTCGAGCTCAATCGCAGGACAGGGGTGACCGTCATCCTGGTCGAGCAAAATCTCGACATGATCCGTGCCATGGCGCAGCGCTGCTACGTCATGGACAAGGGCCGCATCGTCGCAAGTCTCGATCACTCCGCGCTCGACGACGAAGCGGAAATGCGCCGGCATCTGGCAGTTTGAAAGAAACGACGCCCAACCAAGGAGAACGGCAATGGCCTGGCAAAACAATTCCATCATGGCACGCAAAGGCGTCGCGAGGGGCGAGCGCGGCAAGGAATACACGATCACCGAGATCGAGCAGGGCAAATACCACTATGTCTATGGGCCCTATGTAAGCCCGGTGCTGACCGTCGATCCCGGCGCGGTCGTCTCGGCCGAGACGCACGACGCGTTCGAAGGCGCCATCAAGAAGGAGACGGATAGCCCGTCAAAAATCCTCAACTTCCCGTTCCTCAACCCGCAGAATGGGCCGATCCACGTCAACGGCGCGGAGAAGGGCGATGCGCTTGCCGTCTACATCGAGAGCATCGTGCCACGTGGGCCGCAGCCGCGCGGCACGACGGTGATCATGCCGGAGTTTGGCGGTCTCGTCAGCACGGGTAACACTGCGCTGCTCAATCCGGCGCTCCCGGAGCGCGTCAAGAAGCTCGAGATCGACGCCAAGACGGGCACGAAATGGAACGACAAGATCACGCTCCCCTATGAGCCCTTCATCGGCACCATCGGCACCTCGCCGGAGATCGAGGCGATCTCGTCGCTGGTTCCGGATTATTATGGCGGCAACATGGACCTGCCGGATGTCGGCGTCGGCGCCGTCATCTACCTGCCGGTCAACACCAAGGGCGGGCTGCTCTACCTCGGCGATTGCCACGCCGCGCAAGGTGATGGCGAGCTCTGCGGCGTCGCCATCGAGCACCCGACCGTGACGACGGTGCAGATCGACCTCATCAAGAACTGGACCATCGCCTGGCCAAGGCTCGAGACCAAGGACTTCATCATGACGATCGGTTCGGCGCGGCCGATGGAGGATGCGGCCCGCATCGCCTATCGCGAGCTCTGCCGCTGGATGGCCGCAGATTACGGCTTCGAAGAGATCGACGCCTATATGCTGCTGACCCAGGCCGGTCGTGTCCGCCTCGGCAACATGGTCGATCCCAAATACACGCTCGGCGCTTCCATCAAGAAGTCCTATCTCGTCTGAGGCCAGCCGGATCATGTCTACCAGGCACAAGGTCGCCGCCGTCCAGTTCGAGCCGACCATGTTCGAGAAGGAGCGTAACATCGCGCGCCTGCTCGAATTCTGCGAGCAGGCGGCGGAGGCCGGTGCAAAACTCATCGTCACCCCGGAGATGGGAACGACCGGCTATTGCTGGTTCGACCGCGCCGAGGTTGCGCCTTTCGTCGAGACTATCCCGGGCCCGACCACGAACCGCTTTGCGGAGCTGGCGGCCAAGCATGGCTGCTACATCGTGGTCGGCATGCCGGAGGTCGACGAGGACGGCATTTACTTCAACACGGCCGTCCTGATCGGGCCCGACGGCATCGTCGGCCGCCACCGCAAGACGCATCCCTATATTTCCGAGCCGAAATGGGCGGCGGCCGGCGATTTGCACAATCAGGTGTTTGAGACGCCGATCGGGCGGATCGCGCTTCTGATCTGCATGGACATCCATTTCGTCGAAACTGCGCGGCTGATGGCCTTGGGCGGGGCGGATGTCATCTGCCACATCTCGAACTGGCTGGCGGAGCGCACGCCGGCGCCATACTGGATCAGCCGCGCATTCGAGAACGGCTGCTATGTGATCGAGAGCAACCGATGGGGTCTCGAGCGCACGGTGCAGTTCAGCGGCGGCAGTTGCGTGATTGCGCCGGACGGGCAGGTGACGGCCGTGCTTGACAAGGGCGACGGAGTGCTGATGTCGGAGATCGACCTCGACGCCGCGCGCGCGCGCCGCGTGCTCGGTGAAACGGTATTCGCGCAGCGGCGGCCGGAGCTCTATCCGGAACTGCTGACCGATACTTTCAGCTGGAACCCGCGCGACTTCTTCGGCCTCTACGGCCATGAGCCTTGGCCGGCCGGCAAGACGTCGCGGGTCAGCGTCGCGCAGTTTTCACCTGGCGATGACAGCCGCCAGAATCTCGGAGAGATCACAGCGCTCGCGCGCGAGGCGAAGGCCGACGGTGCGGAGCTTGTCGTCTTTCCGGAGCTTGCCCTGACGGGACTTGCGGATCCCGCGACATCCGCGCAACCGGTTCCGGGGCCGGCGACCGACAGCCTGGCCAAGCTCGCAGAGGAGCTCGACCTGTATCTGGTTTGCGGCCTCGCCGAGCGGGACGGCGATCTGATCTACAACAGCGCCTGCCTCGTCGCGCCTGATGGGGAGATCTCGGTCTACCGGAAGACGCATCTCGCTGCCGACGAACGAAGCTGGGCGACGTCCGGCGATGGCTGGACCGTCGTCGACACGCCGATCGGCCGCATCGGGTTGCTGATCGGCCACGACGCATCGTTCCCGGAAGCGGGCCGGATTCTCGCGCTGCGCGGCTGCGACCTCATTGCGTGTCCTGCCGCGATCAAGGGAGGCTTCAGTTCGTCGCATGCCGGCACGCAAGTCGAGCAGCCAAGGCCGATTCCGACCGGTCCGGATCCGCATCACTGGCATCATTTCCGCGTTCGCGCCGGCGAAAACAACCTGTTTTTCGCCTTCGCCAATGTCGTTGATCCCAAGCGCGGCTATCCCGGGCTGAGCGGTGTATTTGGCCCTGATACATTCGCGTTTCCACGGCGGGAGGCGATCGCGACCGGCGGCATGGGCCTTGCTACCGCGCTGGTTGACACCACGAATCTTGACAGCCTCTATCCGACCAATGTCGTGCGACGAAAGGATTTGGTTTCGATGCGAATGCCGCACAGCTATCGTGGATTGGTCAAGGCTGCCGCAAACAACCATTAAGCCAGGAAGAGGAAACCGACCATGGATCTGGGACTCAAGGGCGCCAAAGTTCTCGTCACGGGAAGCACCAAGGGGATTGGCCGCGCGATCGCCGAGACATTTGCCGCCGAAGGTGCCGATGTCGGCGTGTGCTCGCGCAATCTGTCTGAAGTCGAGAGCACGGTCGCTGCGCTCAAGGCCAGGGGCGTCGCGGCCCATGGCGGCGCGGTCGACGTCGCCGATGCGGCCGTGTTGAAGGCCTGGGTCGCCGATATGGCGGCAAAGCTCGGCGGTATCGATGTCGTCGTCGCCAACGTGAGCGCGCTTGCGATCGGACAGGACGACGCAAGCTGGGAGAAGGAGTTTTCGACCGACATGATGGGCACGGTTCGGCTGGTGAACGCGGCCATGCCCTATCTGGAGAAGAGCGCCGCCGGCGCGATCGTCACCATATCGAGCGTCTCCGGGCGGGAGGTCGATTTCGCGGCCGGTCCTTACGGAACTTTCAAGGCAGCGATCATCCACTACACTCAGGGACTCGCCAATCAGCTCGCGGGGAAGGGCATTCGCGCCAACTCGGTCTCGCCGGGCAATACGTACTTCGATGGTGGCGTCTGGAACATGATCAAGGACAACAATCCCGAGCTCTACAAGACCGCGCTGGCTCTCAATCCGACGGGGCGGATGGGCACGCCGCAGGAAATGGCCAACGCAGTCGTCTTCCTCGCCAGCCGCGCTGCAAGCTTCATCACGGGAACGAACCTCGTCGTCGACGGTGCCCTGACGCGCGGTGTTCAGTTCTAGAGGATTGAAAGATGGTGCCGAGCGCGTATCCGCAGGCGGTGCTGGCGCTCCTCCGAAACGCCGGCATTCAGCGCAGCACACGCCTGTTGAGCGCAGCGAGCGTTGGCGCGTGATTGTGCCGTTATCCGGAGATTGATGAATGATCCCCGCTCAGAACGTCATCGCTTGGAACCCCGGCGAAGGCATGCCGGTGTTCGGCAGTTGTGTTGCCGATCGATCAGGGTTCACGTCACGCGCCACGCGGGTTCACGACGGTGTACCCTCTCAATGAGCGCGCGTGTATTCTCGTTGTGTGTCCACCTGAGTTGGCGTCGTATGCCATCCACACGTCGCCCGCGATGTGATGCTCCAGGACGAAGACGTGCCCGCGCCTTGCCGCGACCATCCCTGGTGCCGGCGACGTGCGCGGGAACCGCAGCCAGTTGGCCGCGAGGTTCAACTCCGGCACGATGCGGCCAAACAGGCGCAGGGCGGCGCCACACCCGCAGAATGACGAGGGGCAACCCGCGGGGCGGCCACCAACGATCCGAGCGTTGACGGGATTACCAGGCGACGCAGTATCTGCAGCAGTATCTGTAACCGCCACGACGGCGAGTTGTTTTGAACGGTAAGTCCGTAATGAATGCGTCAACTCCTTTCGCTGATTCAAGACTTGCGAGGAGTATGAGAAGTCACACGGCATAGTAACGTTGCATTCGGAGGCGCGCTCTAGTCGAGAAGGTCTTGCTTCCGAATTGAGGGAGGTGACTACAACGAAGCAGCACGCAGCAATAACTTGTTTGAACATCGCAGGCTCCGGATTGAAGGATCCTGCCCCCGGCCAATGAGCAACCAACACAGATTGGCTGAAATCGGCCGGAAATGCGGCCTAACGCCGGACGAGAGGCCGACTATACCTCTGGGGTAACTCCCAAGGCGCCGTTCGCTGAAGAAGACCTCATGCTTGCGGGTGGGCTGAAGATGCGGTCCGCGTCACGTGTTGATCATGGCCACGTAGTCCATGTGAAGAGTGATCGGACCCTTCGAGCCATCCAAGATCACGCGGAGGCTCTTGGGGTAGTATCCGGCCCCAATCACGGTCCCGGTCCTTCCGGCCAAGCGAGGGCCAGCTGCTGGCTTGACCTGAATTCGTGAGCTCGGCGGAAACTTGCGCTCGGTTTGGGCCGATCCTGACATCGTGTCCTCGGCAGCGAATAAGCTTACCCTGCTCGAACAATCGCGACGACGCGCCAAGGCAAAGCGAACGGGCGCATTGGACCGGGCCTGTTCGATTGAGCGCCAGGCAAAAAAGAACTCTTCAACAAAGGGACTGAAGACGAAACGCAACCCGGCGCCTAAGACTGAATTCCTTGCTTCCGCAAGTTCACGACTGTGGCTCGAAATCGACTTCGGTGTCTCAGTACCGATTCATAGCGAAGCGGGTCCGCAATGAGTTCAATCCGTCGAGCACCATTTGATACTGAACAACGGAAACGCGTCGATGAGAACATCCGTCATCGGGAGTACTCCGCGGGCATCCGGTTCGCCGTCAGCCCTCGGCACTTGAAGCAATTTGGGCGGCGTTGTGCCCGGGTCTTGTGTGAATCTGCTCGGCTCAATCTGCCGCATATCATTGAAGCGTCTTTTGAAACGGCTAGACCCCGTAAATGACGCAGCGGGGGCCAACGGGTGGTTGTGCAGATTTTGGGCACAACAATCCCTTGGTTCTGCCCAACGATACAGAAATTACCGCCTCAAACGTAAACATACGTTCACCTTCGTGGGACGCCCGATCGGTTGTCGGCGCTCTGACCCCAAGGGGTCACTGGGGGTTTCAACGCAGAGAGGGGAATATCATTGGCTACCTTACACTACGCCGCGGGCGGGGGCCTGGACGATCAAGGTAACTTCACACCAGCAGCAGCTGGTTTCAACCTTGCAGACGTCTCGTATGTCGATCAGGTCAATGCACTGCCCGATGGCGTGCAGGGTCTGGTCTGGCTCGATCAGTACCAAGGCGTGACTCAGGACTTCATCGATCAGGTGACGCCTTTCCTCAATAATCCGAAGGTGTTCGGCTTCTACCTCGTGGACGAGCCGGATCCCACCGGACAGTGGGGGCCGCAGGCCAGCGCGGCGGACTTGAAGGCGGAATCCGACTGGATTCACGCGCACGATCCCAACCTCAAGACGTTCACCGTCCTGATGAACATGGGCTCATCGGACGATCCGAGCTACATGAACAGCTACAACCAGGCGAATACCCACATCGATTACTTCGGTCTCGATTGGTATCCGGTGTGGTCGGACCGTCCGAATGTCGATCTCAGCACGATCGACAAGTACGTTGCTGCTGCAGAGCAGGCCGGGATTCCGCTCGATTCGATCGTTCCTGTGTACCAGGCGTTCGGCGGCGGCGGCTGGCAGACCGAAACCGGTAGCTCGGTCGCTGTGCCCACTGCCGAGCAAGAGCAGGCGATGATCAATCACTGGGCGGACCTCGTTCCCAACCCGGCGTTCGATTATGCCTATGCCTGGGGTTCGCAGAACGGCGATACGGCGCTCGAAGACTTGCCGGAATTGCAGCAGGTGTTCCTCGCGCACAATACGAGCACAGCGACGCCCGTCGTGAGTGCTCCTCCGGCGACGGATCCGACCACGCCGGTTTCGGACCCCACCGACGGCAGCACCACTCCGGTTTCCGATGGAAGCACGGGGACGGATGGCAGCACGACCGGCTCCAGCGGAAGCACCGGTGATTCGACGGGCTCCACCCCGCCGACGACCGGCTCGAACGGGGGCACGACAACGGCTTCCGGTTCGGACGGAACGACGGCCCCCTCGACCGGCGGTACGACGGACCCGACGACCGGCACGACGGATCCGACGACTGGCGGTACGACGGGCTCCGGTCACCATGGTGGCTGGTCGTCTGCGTCGACGGGCGGTGATACCGGTGGACACCACGGGAGCTTCGACTTCTCGCAGTGGATCAGTGACGCCACGTCGTCCTGGACCGGAGGTCATGGGTCGTGGCGAGGTGCGAGCACGGCGGCATCCGCGACATCGGATGCGGCAACTACCGACCAGACGGCGACGGCGGACACGGGATCCTTCGTCGGGCAGCTGGCCGACTTCGTGTCCCACCATCACGACCATCACGCCTGGCATTCGTGAGTTCGTAGCGTAGTTTGCAACAAGAGCATACGCGCGGTTCGCCGCGCGTATGCTCGATCTTGGGGGAATTCCTCGCGACCGCAGTGGTCGAGAGGTGGGGTGCCATTCCGCGCGCGGCGGAATGTTGGAATGCGGGCGTCCTGACGCTCGATTGCATGCAATTTTCAACCCGCTTACCGCCGCCCCGATCACGGGCGGCCCGGATATGCACATGCACGCTTCGGCAAAACAATCTGCGCTCACGGACGCTTTCCGTCGGATACGTCCCGGCCTGATCGCGGCCGGCGGACTATCCATCTTCATCAATCTGCTGGTGTTCGTCTCGCCGCTCTACAGCATGCAGATCTACGATCGGGTGCTGACGAGCCGCAACGGGATGACGCTGTTGCTGCTCTCGGTGATCGCGCTCGTGCTCTTCATCAGCTACGCGGCGCTCGAGCATTTTCGTAGCCGGGTTCTGGTGCAAACCGGCCTTCAATTCGATCGGCTCATTTCGGGGGACACGTTCGAGACTGCACTCGGACAGGCGCTGAGCACGAGCAGCTCGCATCATGTGCAGCTGCTGCGCGACGTCGACACCTTGCGAGAGGTGCTGTCGGGCGGTGTCATCACATCGCTGATGGATGTGCCGTGGACGCCGATTTTCCTCGCGATTTGCTTTCTGCTCCATCCGCTCATTGGCCTCGTCGCCCTGATCGGAGCAGCCATCATCCTGACGCTGGCCTTCCTCAACGAGCGCCTGACGAAGGCGCCGCTGAATGCGGCTGCGTCGAAGAATCTCCATGCCCTCGACCGCCTGACCTCGTCGCTGCGCAACGCCGAAGCGATCCGGGCGCTTGGAATGGCCCCCGCGGTCCGCGCGGCCTGGGCGCAAACTCACGGGCAGGGCCTGCTGGAAGGCGCGACGGCCGGTGAGCGCGGCGGGACCTTGCTCGCAATCTCCAAATTCCTGC
This sequence comes from Bradyrhizobium sp., assembly GCF_035935975.1. GTDB lineage: Bacteria > Pseudomonadota > Alphaproteobacteria > Rhizobiales > Xanthobacteraceae > Bradyrhizobium. The sequence goes on along the minus strand of NZ_DASYWN010000057.1, from coordinate 64,304 downwards.
GCATGGCGCTTCAGGTGAGCATCATGGGCGTGGGCGCCTACCTCGCGATCCAGCAGGAGGTCTCGGGCGGTGTGCTGTTCGCCGCTTCGCTGATCATGGGACGCGCCCTCGCACCCGTGGAGGCTGCGGTCTCGCAGTGGAAGGCCCTGGTCGCAGCGCGGACCTCCTATGCCCGGCTCAATCGCGCGCTCGAGTCGCGCGCGACGGAAGGACGGCCGACGAGGCTGCCGGATTTGGTGGGCGAGGTCTCGCTCGAGGCCGCGACGGTTCTCGTTCCCGGATCGCAATTGCCGGCTATTGCCGACGTCTCGTTCCGTCTGGCGCCCGGCGAGGTCGTCGCCGTCGTCGGCCAGTCCGGCTCCGGAAAGTCGTCGCTGGCGCGGGCTCTGGTCGGTGCCTGGCCGCTGGTACACGGCTGCGTGCGTATCGACGGCAACGATATCAGGCATTTCGATCCCAATTTCCTCGGCCGGAATCTTGGCTACCTGCCGCAGGACGTCGAGCTGTTCGCCGGTACCGTGCGCGACAACATTGCGCGTTTCCGCGACGACGCTTCCGACGAGGCTGTCATCGAAGCGGCGCAATTGGCCTCGGCGCACGCGATGATTCAGCGTCTTCCGAAGGGCTATGACACCGTGATCGGGGATAACGGCGCAGGCCTTTCCGGCGGTCAGCGGCAGCGCATCGGGCTCGCGCGCGCATTGTTCGGCAAGCCGGTGCTCATCGTGCTCGACGAGCCGAACGCGAATCTCGACGGCGACGGCGATCGCGCGCTGGCCGACGCGATCCAGCGACTGAGGCAGCACAAGGTGACGATCGTGATCATCAATCACCGCCCGAACCTGCTCGCCGCGGTCGACAAGATCGTGTTCATGCACGAGGGGCGGATCGGGCAAATCGGCACGCGCGAGGAGATGCTGCCTGCGCTGCTTGGAAAAACGGTTGCGCCGATGCGGCGCGACGTACGCGGGCCCGCCGAACATCAGGCCGACCGCCATCATCATGCCGACGGTGCTCACGGCCCCGTGCAGCTTTCAAATCAAGTGCGTCCGGCGCACGCGACGAGGCAATAATGGACAATATGTTGCGACGGGGGGCTGACGCCATTCACGATGAACTGGCGGAGCTTCTGAGACAGTTCAACAGAACCGTTGAACCGGCGCGCGCGCCGCACGCTCCGGCTAAACTGTTTGGGAGGGCGGAGACCATGACAAAGTCGCTGATCCATCTTGCAAAGACGAGTCTGCCGGCCCTCTGGTCCGGAAGGGACTCAACGGGCGACAATGAGGGCCCGTCCGGCGATTGGAAGACACCCGCGCGCCGGGGCTTCCTGATCGTCTTCCTCACCTTTGGCGTGTTCGGTGGCTGGACCGCCCTCGCGTCGATCGACGGCGCCGTGGTGGCGAACGGCTCCGTCGTTGTCGAGAGCGATCGCAAGGTAGTGCAGCACCTCGAGGGTGGAATCGTCCAGAACCTGCTGGTGACGGGTGATGCGCATGTTGCGGAAGGTCAGGTCCTATTGCGGCTCGACCCGACCCAGGAGCGGGCCAAGGAAGAGATCGCCCGCTCGGCGGTGTACTCGGCGGTTGCCGAGGAGGCACGCCTGCAGGCGGAAGCCGAAGGAAAGGACAGCATCGCATTTCCGGCCGAGCTGCTGCAGAAGACGTCCGATCCGAGCGCGATGCGCGCCATGGGTGACCAGAAGCGGCGCTTCGATGAACGCCGTGCTGCGCGAAAGATCGAGGTCTCCATCCTGGAGGAGCGAATCGCACAGGCACAGCGGCAGATCCAGGGGAATATTGCGCAAAACAAGGGCGCGCTCGCGCAGTTTGACAGTGTGACTCAGGAATACACCAAGCTCAAGCCGCTCGCTGACCAGGGCATCGTGCCATTCGCGCGCGTCGCCACGCTGGAGCGCTCCAAGGCCGATCTCGAGGGCAAGATCGGAGCATATGAAGCGGACATCGCGCGCTACGGCCGCGTCGTCGACGAGTCGCGGCTCCAGATCGACCAGGTCGGACAGAAGGTGCTGGAGGAAGCGACCGGAAAGCTCGCCGACACGCGCGCCCAGCTTGCCGACGCGCGAGAGAAACTGCGCGTCGCGGTCGATGTCCTGGCCCGGATGGAAGTCCGCGCGCCGCGATCCGGCCGGATCGTTAACCTCAAGGTTCACACGATTGGTGCTGTGATCAAGGCGGGCGACGTGTTGATGGAGATCGTGCCGGACAACGACGTTCTCGTCGTGGCTGCACGGGTGTCGGCGCTCGATATCAACCACGTCCAGCTCGGCCTTCCGACCGAGGTTCGGCTTCCCTCGTTCAAGGCGCGCTCCACCCCGATCGCCGTCGGGGAGGTTCTTTCGATCGCGGCAGACGCCACGCGCGACGATGCCACGCATCAACCCTATTACGAGGTGAAGGTCTCGGTCCAGGTGATGCAATTCCCCGAGAAGGTCCGCGAGAAGCTCAAGCCGGGCATGATGGCCGACGTTCTGATCGCAACCGGTGAACGCACGATCCTGGCTTATCTGACCCAGCCGATCACGGACGCGATCCGGCGCGGCATGCGGGAGAGCTGACTAAAGCATGATCCGGAAAAGTGCGCAGCGGTTTTCCGAAGAGATCATGCTCAAACAACAGCCTAAAGCGTGATGACGATTCATCCTCATCTCATCGCGCTTTAGCGCGCAAACCTCGCTATCCCTTTGCATACGCCATGACGACACGACCGGTGGCCGTCTCGTCCATGATGATGCGAACGTTCTCGTAGGCGTCGTTGCGTTCGAGCAGGGTTGCCACTTGTCGATCCTGACCGTGGCCCACCTCGAACAGCAGCGATCCTCCCGGCCGCAAGTAGCGAGGCGCGTCCTTCGTCACGCGCATATGGATGCTCAGCCCGTAGGGCCCGGCGGCGAACGCCTCGCGCGGCTCGTCTGCGAGCAGAGAAGCGCGATCACCCTTGAGCCGGGACTCCGAGATATAGGGCGGGTTGCAGACGATCATATCGATCGTTCGTTCGAGCTGCAGACCTGCCAGAGCCGCGAACAGATCGCCCTGGAGCACGGTGATACGGGACGCGACGCCCTGATACGTGGCATTGCGCCGGGCGAGCTCGACACACCCGTCCGTCAAATCGCTGGCCCAGATGCGAGCGCCGGGGATATTGAGGGCGATCGCGCATGCCAGGTTGCCGGCGCCGCAGCACATGTCGACGACCCGCGGCGCGGGGATGCGCGTGGCTTCGATCGCGGTCCTGCCGAGCAGCTCCGTCTCCGGCCGCGGCACCAGTGCGCCAGGACCAACCAGAAGCTCGATGCCCATGAACCGGCTGCGCCCTCGCTCATACGCCTCGGCGACATTGATCGTTTCGCTCATCGCAGTCAGATCTCCCACGTGACGCGTCAACTACAGCGTTCAGTCCAACCCGAGGCTATTCAGCCTGGCGGCCAACTGCAGACCTCTACAAATCGCCGGCGAACGGCGTCGATACCGGTCAGTTCAAACAGGTTCTCGTAAGCGGGAGCCGCTTCGGCAAACACTTTGATCAGAAACAGGCCGGCTTTCGGCATGGTGCGTACGAGGCGGACGACGTCGCCCGGGAAAGCAAGACTTCGTCCGCCGTCGGCAACCCTCCAGCGCCCGTCGACCGGCGGCTGGCCATTGAACTGGAATGTGACCTTGATGTCGGTGGCCGGGGTCTTGGTCCAGGAATTCGCCGCGGATAGCAACAGCTCGGTCCGATTGGCGTGACAACGAATAGCGAGCGAGGACGACGGATTATTCGAGCCGGCCCGTGAAGTCGTCTGCGCGGCGATCTGTGGTTTGTAGTCCACCGGCGACGTGGTTTCGCTCACGATCCAGTTCGGACCTGGAGGCGGCGCCTCGACGAATTGCCCAAGTGCGTTCCCGATCTGATCGTCGACGCATATCATGTGCTCCATCCCCTCAAACTTCGCACAAGCTCTCAAAGGATCCGGCCTATCTTCCGCCAGTGCGTAGTTCAGATACCCGATACCCGCGAGCGCGAAGGCTGCGAGGGTACCTGCGCGCTTCATCGCGATAATCCGACTGTCGCACCCGGCGAGCGATCGAGCCATTCCTGCGCCGGAGCAAACCGGGCCAGGGCGGGCACACTGGCGCGGAGATTCACATCCTTCCATTTGGTATCGAAGCCGGCAGATTGCAGCCGGTCGAGCCGTCCGAACAGGTGCTCCACGAAGCGCGCCATGCGCCGATAGCGATCGGTCTGCGGCTGCCAATTGTAGGCGGCAAGAACTGTGGGAACGGCGATGGTTGCAATCCGCTTGCCCTCCGGAACCAGGTTTGGATAATCTTTTGAATCGAGGGATGACGGAAGATAATAGTCTTCAAACCTGGGGTCATATTCGATCGGCAGGAACTTGAAGCCCTCTTCCCAGCGTCCCTTCAGGAATGCGTCGACCGGCTTCGATGTGATGAAGACGACCGCAGCGATTTCGCCGCTTTTCATCTGCTGCAATGCCACTTGATGCGGGATGAACATCTTTTCGACATTCAATCCCAGCCGGCTGAAGATCAGCGGTCCGGAATAGGCAGCCGCCGTACCCTGGGTGTTGAAGTTGACCTTCTTTCCCCGGAGGTCGTCGAGGGACTTGATTTCCGGGCGCACGAAGACATGCAGTTCGGCCGGGAAGAGGTTGAGGACATAGACGATGCGCTGCTGGATCGTCGGCACCTGTGCCTTGTACTCTTCGAGGGCATCCGTGTTGATGATCGCCGCGTCGACGCCCCTGAGATAGAGCAGTGAATTGACGTTCTCGGTTGCACCGGTCGTCACGATCGGAATGACGTGCAGCTTGTCGTCCTCATTGACGACCCGGGCGATTTCTGCGGCGAGGCGAAGCGGCGCGCCTTCGATCAATCCTCCGGCGAGCCCGACCGTCCATGCATTGATACGTTCTTTTGCGATCGCCTCGGCCGATCGTTGTGCCGCAGGCGCCTGTGACTCGCGTGCCTGACGAGATTGGGCGCTGGCGGTCGGCTGCAAGCCGAGGATTGCCAGGGCGACCACGAATGCGAGCTTGCTCAGGGACATGAGTCTCTCCACTCTTTTGGCAAAAGTTTTCGAGGGCTCGCTCCCGCAGCTATCTGAGCCCCACGATCCGTCCGTCCGCATCGCGAATGCCGCCAGCCCGAGCTCGTTCGTACAGCTCGCGCGCCTTCACCGGATCGCCGGCGACACCGCGGACGTCCCAGGATTGCAGCACGTGAGGGTCGTAAGTTTCGGCCAGCATGAAGGCGGCCTTTGCGCTGCCACGTTCAAGAACGTATTCGAGCAACCCGCGAGCAGCGTTGATGTCCGCTTGACGTAGCAATGTGCTGGCGCGAGCGAGCAGCCGCTCCTCATTGGCAAGCGCACGCGGCGCTGCAGTCGTGCCGATCGATCGCTCCGCCGCCGCGATGTTTGTCGCAGCAGGGGCGGACGAGGCGCCAGTTGTCAGCTTGGCTTCCGGCGGCGTTGCGGCCGAAGCGGGAGGCTTGGGTGAAGGTGAGGCGGGAGGCTGGACGACGCCTTGGCTCGGTGCGCGCGCCGAACCGCCAGGCGAGGGCGCCACCACGGCCGCGGACGCATTCCATGCGGCCAAACGATCCCCGGCGGAAGCAAGGGCCGGCGGCGGCGCCTTGCCGCTGCTTGCTGGCTCCTTTTCGCGTGCTGCTTCCGCCCTGTCCGCACGTGCGGTGGCCTCGAATGCTTCGATCCGTGCCGCGTCGCGTTCATTTTGTCGCGACGCCGCTTCACGTGCGAGAGTGTCCGCACGACTGCGCTGCTGCTCGAGCTCGCGTGTCAGTACCTGTTTTTGACCGGCATCTGCCGCGTTCGCCTTGGCGGTCTCCGAGGCTGCGGTCCGGAGGGTGCCGAGTTCGTTGATCAGGGCCTCCGTCTTGTTCCGTTCCAGTTTCAGTTCGCGCTCGAGTGCTTGTTTTTGTGCAGCCTCGGTCGCATTGGATTTTGTGGATTCTGATGCTGCGCTCCGCGCAGCGTCCAGTTCAGAGCGAAGAGAGGTCAGCTGGCGGACAGCGTTATCTGCTCTGTCCCGCTGCTTCTCGAGTTCGCGTGTCAGTGCCTGCTTTTGACCGGCATCTGCCGCGTTCGCCTTGGCGGTCTCCGAGGCTGCGGTCCGGAGGGTGCCGAGTTCGTTGGTCAGGGCCTCCGTCTTGTCCCGTGCCAGTTTCAGTTCGCGCTCGAGAGCTTGCTTTTGCGCAGCCTCGGTCGCATTGGATTTCGTGGATTCTGATGCTGCGCTTCGCGCGGCGTCCAGTTCGGAGCGAAGAGAGGTCAGCTGGCGGACAGCGCTCTCCGCTCTGTCCCGCTGCTTCTCGAGCTCGCGTGTCAGTTCTTGCTTTTGACCGGCATCTGCCGCGCTCGCCTTGGCGGTCTCCGAGGCTGCGGTCCGGAGGGGGCCGAGTTCGTTGGTCAGGGCCTCCGTCTTGTCCCGTTCCAGTTTCAGTTCGCGCTCGAGAGCTTGCTTTTGCGCAGCCTCGGTCGCATTGGATTTCGTGGATTCTGATGCTGCGCTCCGCGCGGCGTCCAGTTCCGAGCGAAGAGAGGTCAGCTGGCGGACAGCGCTCTCCGCTCTGTCTCGCTGCGTCTCGAGTTCGCGTGTCAGGACCTGCTTTTGATCGGCATCTGCCGCGTTCGCCTTGGCGGTCTCCGAGGTTGCGGTCCGGAGGGTGCCAAGTTCGTTGATCAGGGCCTCCGTCTTGTCCTGTTCCTGCTTCAGTTCGCGCTCGAGAGCTTGTTTTTGTGCAATCTCGGTCGCGGTGGATTTCGCTGATTCTGATGCTGCGCCTCGCGCAGCGTCCAGTTCAGAGCGTAGGAACGCAAGCTGGAGCGCAAAACGTTTCGCTCCGTTCCGCCGGTCGTGGGGGAGCTCTTGCTTGAGCTCGGGTGCGGACGCCTGCATAGCCTTCGAAGCCGCGACCCGCGCGACCTCGAGTTCCGCTTTCAGGAAGGAGAGCTCACGCGATAGATTGTTCGTCTTCTCCCGTTCCTGTTCGAGCGCCTGCGTCTGCTGGATGCCGATCTCAATGGCGCGGGCGTTGTGCGCCTGGACCTGCCGCATCGAGCCGAGCTCCGCTCGGACCGCGGCCAATTCGCGCGCAAGCTGGTCCCTTCGTTCCCGCTCCTGATCCAGCAACAGCCTCTGGCTGACCCGCTCCGCTTCAAAAGCCGATTGAACGGCGCTTGGGTTGGCGGGCAATGAAGGTGCCGCTTCGCGCGCAGGACTGTCAGCCGGAGCGGGTTGCCTCTCCTTCGCAGTCAGCGCCCCGTCGGGGCCGGCTGCCGCGGGCCCGCGGACTGGCTGTGCTTCGGCAGGCTGCGCCTTGTCTGTGCGTTGAGCCAGGATCAACTTCCGTACGATCCCGTCGATCTGTCGTTGTGGGGGGGCGGAGCTCGTTCGTTCCAGCTCGGCCATTGCGATCAAGTGCGCGCCACGGTCTCCTTCGTCCCGGGATTTTGCGTCGGCGGCTCCAATCGGAAGCGGCAGAACACAGGTCGCCAGAAGCACTGCGAACGTGCCAGCCAGGGCGCATGCGTGCGGCCGGCGCGCGGTGGTCGGCGCGACAGCTGCTTGTCTCGGCGAATCGAATCCGTGCACCCCCATTACTGCAGCCCAATGCTCGATGGAGACCATGACATTGCGTTCATGACACCGCTTTCATTGGCGTGCTGTCGATATCGCAGTCGCGGTAGCCAAAATGGAGTAGGGGAGCAGCATAAGGGTATTAAGTAGATGAACCGGATCCGTGTCCAAATCGTATTGACCCCGGCGATCCAGCTTCAATAGCCTGCGGGCACAATTCATCACACGCGCAGGAAGCTCGACATGAGCAGATCATTCGCCATTGTTGCCGGCGTGACGGCAGTCGCACTGATCCTCGTCAGCGGAATCGAAGCCTCCGGTTCTGCGCAATCCGCCCCCTCGACCAGGCCTCCCGGCGCTTCAGCCAGAAACGCAAATGCCGCAATGACCAGGGCGACGTCGCGGACGCAGCTTCCGCACCGGCTTGTCATCCATGTCGACGTCAACGATCCGGCCGTGATGAATCTCGCTCTGAACAACGCCAGCAACGTGGCTCAGTACTACAGCGATCTCAACCAGAAGGTGGAGATAGAAGTCGTCGCGTACGGGCCGGGACTGCACATGCTGCGAGATGACACGTCCCCCGTAAAAGGGCGTATCAAGGCGATGAGCGAGACCACGCCCGGACTTACGTTTTCGGCATGTGGAAATACGCGCGAAAACATGACGAAGAACGAGGGCAAGGACGTTCCGATCATCTCCCAGGCGAAGATGACCAAATCCGGGGTCGTCCGCCTGATGGAGCTTCAGGAGCAAGGCTGGAGCTACCTGCGGCCCTGACGGTCGCACGCCGCACGCGGAGGAGAAGACGGTTCGGAGCCGGCTCGAGGGCTGCCGGCGCAACTGTTCCGTATCTTGCTGTCGCGCCACGAGCGCAACCTCAAACGCACTTGTCGTGGATCAAGGGCAGGACGCCGTGATCGCGCGCTCGATCACGGGTCGGTTGACCGAGAGGTGCGGCTCGACCACCAGGTCGAGATGCCCGCCGGCGATCGGAATCACCTCGAGTTCTTCAAAGAGAGAGTCCCATCCGAGGCGCGGCGTTACGCCCGGCCGATGGCAGGCGAAGACCGTTCCCTTGATGGGCAGACGAGCTTTGCTATCCGAAAGCCATCGTCCGAACGCGCGCATCCGGAGGATTTCTTCCAGTTCCAGCTTGAGCATGAAAGATGTGTTTGCCAGGCGAGACCAATGAATGGCGTCGATCAGCCTGCAGAATCGAACCTCCTGGCCCGTACGAGCGGCAAGCTTGGCTACGGAGCGGCAAAACATGCGATAGATCGTCACGCGATGAGATTGAATCCGCTGCAGCGTGCGGGAAAAAGCTTCGCGGTGATTTGCTTTGCGAGGACCCACATTGGTGTCGAGGATGCCCAGGAATTTGACCGCGCGCCCCTGTTCAATCAATCGGCTTGCAACCTCGAAAGCGACGCCGCCGCCGAGGGAGTAGCCGATCATGCGAACATCGCCGAGTGACTGGGCCGCATTGATCTGTTCAACCGCGAGGGCGGCCATTTCCTGGACTGAATCGGATCCAGCGAGGCTCCAGCTCAGGTCTGGATAGCGAATAGGTATGACCCGCGCCACCTTGCCCAGCTGAGCGCCAAAGGCTGCCATACTCGGGCCGTACCCCATGGAGCCCGGCAGTATGACCAGACTTGGGAGGAGCTGGTGGTCGGGACGCTGCTGCGCCGGTCCATCCACCGAAGCGACAGCCCGGATCATGTCTTCAGCGCTCATATCGACCGTGAACGCTGCCATGTTGAGTTCTCGGCCGATCAGCTCTTCGAGATCCATGACGCAGCGCAGAAGCTTCAGGGAATCGCCGCCGGCCTCGTCCCAGCGTCCGGCAGCCTCCGGGACGCCGAGGATGCTGCTCCACACCTGTTGCACGGCTTTGTTGGCATCGGCCATTCTCGGCGCAGCCGGCGCAGGCGCCGGCGAGCTCGTCTTGCTTTCCAGATCGAGCAGTTTCAGTTTGGCCTGATCGATCTTTCCTCCCGGAAGGCGGGGAATCTCCATGACTTCGTGCAGCCTGGTCGGATGCAAGGCCGCAGGAACGGCCTGTCGGATCGAGTCGCGAATTTCGGTCTTGAAGTGGGGCCTCAGTGGATTGACCGGCGACGCAAAAAGAACCAGTTCGTTCGCATCCGTCACGACGGCCACAGCATCTTTCACATAAGCGAGCTTGCGTAGCGCACTCTCGAGCTCGGCCGGCTCGACACGCTGACCGTTGATCTTGAGTTGCCGCCCTTTGCGTCCAACGATCCGCATCAGCCCATGGCTATCCACGACGGCGAGATCGCCGGTGTGGTAGATGCGGCATTTTGGGCCGTTCGGGGCCGGCAATGCCGGAGAAAGCCGTCCGCCTTCCCAGTATCCGAGCATGACGTACTTGCTCTTGATAACCAGTTCGCCGACTTCACCGCACGGGACGTTCTTTCCGTTTTCGTCCACCAGGGCATAGGAGATGCCCGGAAGAAGATAGCCCACTGGAACGCTGGCGCCGTCCTCTGGCCAGTCCTTGGGCAGAAACCACTGGGTGCCGGTGGTTTCCGTCGACAGATAGCTGACCTGAATGAAGCAACTCGGCTTCACCGCTTTTCGAACCAGCGCGATATCGGTCCACAGCACCTTCTCGCCGCCGATGCGAATCAAGCGAAGCGATTCGAAGTCGGCTTGCCGGCTTGCGCTGATCAGTGCGCGAACCAAGGCTGGTACAACGTAAGTAATCGTCACCTGTTGCGTAACGATCTGGCGAAGAACGCCGCGCAACCCGAGGAGCTCGACGTCGACGATGTGCAGTTTCGCCCCCGTCAACACGGCTGACAGCATCTCTCGGCAACCGGCGATCGTCGTGGGGCCGCTCAGAGGCATGAAAACGTCGGCGGCGCCTATGTGACATGCGTCCACATATTGCTGGACGCGCTGGAGCAGGTTGCGTTGGCTGTTCACGACGCCCTTTGGCGCACCGGTGCTGCCGGAGGTGTAGAGCACGACGGCGGGCGCATCGACGGAAACCTTCGCGATCGCGGAGTGTTCTGCGGAACGTTCGCTGGCACTCGCAGCGTCAAGCCAGAGCAAGCCCGTTTGCTCGACCCACTCGGCGGAATCGCCAGGATCCCGTCCGACCAGTACGGAAATTCGTGCGGCAGTGGCGATGCCGATGAGCCGCTGAACCGGATCGCGTGGATTGAGCGGGACCAGGATTCGTCCGGCCGCCATGCAGGCGAGCATGACGATTGGCTGCCAGGCCGATGCGCGCAGCAGCCATCCAACGGCCTCGCCCTCCGGGATGAGAGCCTCGATCGCCTGAGCCAAGGTCAGGACCCTGGACAACAGTTGTGAGTACGTAAAGGAATAGGTGCCGTCGTCGAGTGCGATCTTGTTGCCAAACCTCGCATTCACCGCGATCAGGTGGTCGAGCGCACAGATGTCGGCAAAGCCTGCGCCAAGAGGATCGAATGCTTGATCGATCGGGCCGTTCAGATCGAGAGGCACTTCCACGGGGCTCAGCCAGCGCTCAGGAAGTTGCTGAACGGTCGAGGACGGGTGCGTGTCGAGAGCGTCGCTTGAACCACCAGACGGATGGCTACCGCTAAGGGTTTGAAGCTGCATCACCGTCCCCGTCATGTTCCTGCCCTAACGTATGCCACCCCGGCTTGGGGACGCATACTTCAAACGAAGGATGCGGTTGTGTGATTGAGAACTACACGGCATCGGATCCAGGAGACGGCCCGCCGTCGCCGCCTGGTTATCGGTTTCTTGCCGCCTTAATGGGCCGGGTGATTAACGTTCACCCAGCTTGATCATTTCCGTGCCCTCAAACCAGGTTCGGCTCGCTCGGCAGCATTGATGACCGGCTCTATGCTCATCCACCGTGCCGCCGCCGTTGTGAAACGGTGGAAGTAGAGCATGAGAGTCGAAGTCGACGATCGCGTGGTGTCGGACGGGGCGACCTCGGTCGGCACGCCGTGCGCGAGGACACACCAGAACTTGATATGGCTATCCAGGTCCGACGACCGGGCGAAGCGGTTCAGAGCGCTCCGTACGACGTCCCGGCTCGTGCTTCCGGCGCGGACGCAAAGTAGAACGTGATCGGTCCAGGAGGCGAGAAGTCGTACTTCCGGCGCATCATCCAGCGAAGGCGCATTGATGACGACGAGATCGTAGGCATTTCTGAAGTGCTCGAACAGCGAAGCGACCTTCGGCCCCGCCAGCGGCCCCAGGCGGCTTCCCTCGGACAGGCTCGACGATATGTAGTCGATACCGAGCTCCGGGATGTGCTGGATGGCTTTGGCCGCGGCTCCGTCGTGCGCCAGCAGCTTGAACAGATCGGCAGATTCGCCGCCGGCGCGTCGCGGTATCTGGGCGAAATCCAGGAACAGGACGCGTTGTCCGAGCTGTGCCGCGCAAGAGCCGAAACTCCAGGCGATCGCGCTCTTGCCTTCACCCTGCAAGCTGGACGTCACCAGGACAACGTGCTGCGCCCGTGGCGAGACCCGATCCGCGGCCATGAGGGATACGACAGTAGAGCGGACGGCCCTGTCATACGAGATGGCCGAGTCCTTTATGAACCGCCGCGGCGAGCTGCTCAGTTCCAGAGGGATCGAAGGTATCAACCCGACGCACGGGATATCCAGGGCTTCAGCAGCTTCGGCCTCCGTGTGCAGGCTTCGATCGAAGTGACGCAGGATGATGGCGACGAAACAAGCAAGGAGAGCGAAGACAATCGTGATCGGGGGAACGAGGAGGAGCGGATTCAACGAGCTGGGGGAGTCCGATGCCGTAGCATCCGCGATGACCGTGATGTCCGGTTCGGCGACGACGCCCTTCGTGGTCAGTTCCTGCCGTTTGCGCAGCAGGGTTTCATATTGCTGCGCCAGGGTGGTGATCTTCCACTCCAACGCAGCGGCACTCTGTGATGACGGGGCCTGACCTGAATGGCTGGCGTCCCATTCCTCCTTCGCCTTGGACAGGTCATTCTGCACGATGGCCGATTGTGTTGCGATCGCGTCCAGGGCTTGCTGCTCCACAGCCTGTTTTTGCCGGACCAGCTCGTCGGCGTAGGATCGTGCAACCAGGTTCGCGAGATCGGCGGCCCGTTGCGGATTGGCGTCGCTGACAATGATGCTGATGACTCTGGACCTGCGTTCCTGACTGATCTTCAAGCGACTCTTCAAGGCCCCCACCGCCGCGCCATCGCTCGGTTGATGTTTCCGGAACGGGAGCAGCACCTTCACCCTCGACCATAAGGAGCCGAGAAGCGACTCGCTCGCTTTGCCCCCGGCGGGGTTGTCGAGCAGCCTCACTGCCGGGACAAGCCGCCGCAGATAAGCGTCGGACGACATGACGGTCACGTGCGTGTCGATGGTCGGATCGTCCGAGCCGCCGGTCGCAGAGGCATTCCCCGGCGCTCCTGGAATGGTTGCGCCTGGGGCGTTCACGACAAGCTGGGCCGTCGCGAGATAGGACGGGGACATGAAAAGGCTACCCAGCACCGCGAGCAGCGCGCCTGCGCTGATCATCTTGATGATGAAGCGCCGGTATCGCCTGATGCTCTCCAGAACGTGCTTGAAGGCCGCGATGGCGTCATCGGGAGGAGGCTCGTCGGCGCTCGACCGTCCCTGGGACAGGACAGTTACCGGCAAAATTCGTTTACCTGCGTACGCGTCCATCGCGTGCTCCTCTACTGCGCCGGTTCCATCGCGTCCGCCATTCGGGACGTTTCGGAAGCAACTGATGAATCGAGCCAGGACTGCAGCATCAGGATGGCCCATAGCGGTCGTGAGAAATCGCGGCGCCCGCTAAGATGTTGCTGCCAGCAGTCCTGCACGCGCGCGACGTCCAGAAGCTGCTGGTTACGAAGACGCGACTCGGAAATGAGGTCCGATGCCCATGAACGAAGAGGTCCCTTCAGCCAGGCGCCGATCGGTACGTCGAAGCCCTGTTTCGGTCGCTCGAACAGGTGAGGGGGCACGTAGCGGCCGAGAACCTGGCGGAGGAGCCATTTGCCCTGGCCGTGACGCACCTTCGCGGAGTTCGGCAGCGTCCAGCTGAACTCGACAACGCGATGGTCGAGAATCGGGCAGCGAGCCTCCAGGCTGGTCGCCATGCTGGCCCGATCGAGTTTCACGAGAATATCGCTCGGGAGGTATCCAAGCATATCCCGGACGATGAAATCGGACAGGAGATCGTTGAGCGGAGGGATCGCATCGGAATCGGCCTCCGCCTGCTCGCGCGTCAACTGTAGTTCGGAAAGTCGTGTCGATCGGCGGTACATCTCGTCGACGTCATTGCTGCCGATAAGGTCTGCCAGGCGGTTGATCCGGTCGCCGTGGGTCATCCGCTGCAACCAATCCGGGAGACGAAGCGCTTCGACGACGCTTTCGCGCATGCCGCGTCCAAGCAGCGCCACGCCGCTTGCGGCCATCGTCCGTATTGGCCGGTTGGACTTCAGCAGAGGCGCCAGGCGGGCCGACAGAACATGTCTGGAGTATCCGGCGAAGCACTCGTCACCTCCGTCGCCGGACAGGGCAACGGTGACTTCCCGTCTTGCAAGCCGGGACAGAAGCAGCGTCGGGATCTGCGATTCATCAGCAAACGGCTCGTCCCAGATGGTCGGAAGTTCGGGAATGACCGCTCTGGCTTCTGCGGGGGTGAGACGCAGCTCGGTATGGCTGGTGCCGAGATGCCGCGCCACGGCCGCGGCGTTGGCCGTCTCATCAAAGGCGCGCTCACCGAAACCGATCGTGTATGTCTGCACCGGCCGGGCCGACTGGGCCTGCATCAGGGCTACGACGGTCGAGCTGTCTATCCCGCCCGACAGGAACAGCCCGACCGGTACGTCGGCAACCATTCGGTCGGCGACTGCGGCTTCCAGCAGACCGTGAAGCTGGGACACGAGCTGCTGGTCATCCGCGGTTGCCAGTGCTGCGCGACCCGCGCGCGCGACATCGGCCAACGACCACCACGAGCGTGTGTTTTCCCGTAGCGCGGCGACGTCCCGCATGACCGAAAGGTCCTCGGCACGGATGGAGAGGACGCCGGCGGGGGGAAGCTTGAAGACGCCTCGCCATATGCACTGATCCTCCGGCAACCATCCGCGAGCCAGAAACTCCGCGACCGCGCGAGAGTCGATCTCCTGGTGGAAGTCGGGGAATGCAGCGATGGCCTTCAGCTCGGATGCGAACACGATCGCACCTGGCGTCCGCGCGACATAGAGCGGCTTCTTTCCCATTCGATCGCGGGCCAGATGCAGCATGCGGTTCCGGCGGTCCCACAAGCCGATCGCGAACATGCCGTTGGTGCGCTGGAGCGCCTTCTCAAGCCCCCATCTCTCGATCAGGGCCAGCAACACTTCCGTGTCGCTATTGCCGGTGAAGTGCTTGCCTTCGCGCTCGAGCTCCCGGCGCAGGGGCTTGTAGTTGTAGATCTCGCCGTTGAATGTAATGACGAAGCGCCCGTCGCTCGAAAGCATCGGCTGTCGCCCGGCATCGGACAGATCGACGATGGCGAGCCTGCGGTGCCCGAGCGCAATTCCGGCGTCCCGGTCGCTCCAGAAGCCGTCCGCATCGGGACCGCGGTGGCGCAGGCGAGCCGTCATCGGTCCGATCGCCGCCAGGTCGGCGGATCGAGAAGCCTGCTGCGTCTGAAGTATTCCGGTAATCCCACACATGGCCTAATTTCCAATGCGCGCATGCGCCGGTGATCGCCGCGCCGAGCCCAGGACGAGGCCCAGTGTGACTGCGAACCACACGGTCGGATGCCGAAGGACGAAATGACTGATGCTGAAGATGGCGAGCGCAAAGATCAGAACGGCCAAGGCGTCAAGCCGCGCGCGCAGCAGGAGCAGAAGCGTTCCTGCCAGCAGGCCGAAAATGATGATCACCCCGGGCAGACCGCCCTGGGTGAACACGTCCAGAATAGTGCTGTGAGCTTCCACCGGAAGCGGTACGCCCTTGTCCGTGATGCCGGTTGGTTTCTCCAAGTGCGGACCGGGACCAAGCCCAAGCGATCCGGACTCCAGTCCGGCTTGCAGGGCGTCCTGCCAAAGGCTCAGCCGCAGGTTGGCGGTGGCTTTCGTTGCCTCACCGCCACGATCCTTCATCATGCCGGCAGCCAGTCCCTCGACGTCATTCGCCGTTGCCACCCCGTAGGGGAGCAGCGAGAGAGCAAGGGGCACAAAGGCCACGACGGCGAGCATTGCGGCCGCAAAACGCAGACTCAATCGATGCTCGGGTGACGTCAGCCAGCCTCGCAACCGCAGCCCAACGAACAGGGGTATCGAGAGCGACATCGAGATGAGGAAGGTATCGCTCTTCGTCAGCCGGCCTACGACGAATGTGGCGACACAGCTGAACACCGCAGCGAGACGGCCAAATCCCTTGGATGTCAGAGCCATGTGAAGCGATAACGGCGTCAAGACCGCACAGTAGATCGCAAGCTGGTTGGGATTCTCCGACCATCCGCGAAAGCGGTCCCAGTACCATGGATCCACCGACGCTATGCGGACGTATTCCCAGCCCAATGCCAGCTGCGCAACCATGGCAATGATCCAGAATCCGATGAGGAACCACAGCGCTTGGCGCAGCGTGCCTTCGGGTTTCAACGTGGCCGCGACCAGGCAAGTGATGGCCGCCACGAGGAGGTATGCGAAGATATCGTGCGCAACGAGCTCGGGGTCGATGATCTCCGGGCGCAGCAACGCCAGGAATGCCCCGAAACTCTGGATGAAGATGAAGCAGACCCAGAATGCAAGGAGCCAGAGCAGCGCATTGGGGTTTGAAATCCTTGAATCGGCCAGGAGACGCAGGGATGCGAGACCGATCCACAGCACGAGGCAGGCCTCACCGAGCCCCAAGGGAACGCCGGGGAGGCGCAGCTGCGAAGCCGTCCCAAGTATGAGGCCAAGCGCAAGAAGAGCACTACTGATCATTGTACTTCACTGCTGCTGCAGGCTGCCGCCGGCATGTCATTCGAACGGCTTCGGGAAAGCAGCTGCCTGTAAAGCTCTGCATAGCGATCCGCCACGAAGTTCAGGTCAAACTCGCGGCGCACCACGCCGATCGAGCGCTGCCCCATTGTCTTTGCCCGCGCGGAATCCTGGAGAAGGTCGAGAATCGCGGCCGCGAGCGCGCGCGGGTCGCGCGGCGGCACAAGGTGGCCGTTCCAGTCATCGGTGACCACGTCGTCGCATCCCGGCATGCGGGAGGCGACGATCGGCACGCCGGCCAATCCGGCTTCCAGCAGAACGCGGGGAATACCCTCCCGATATTCGGTTGGAAAGGCGAAGAGGTCGGCGAGTCCCAGAAGAGCGGGAATATCCGTTCTGGCACCGGTCGCAACCACGTAGGGCGCGTGCCCCTCGATCAGTGCCTGATCTATCGCGAACGGACCCTCGCTTTCGCGCGGACCGACGAGCAGAAAGCGAACCTTGGGGCGTGCCTGATGAACGATCTTCGCTGCTTCGAGCAGCGTCGCGATGCCCTTTTGTACGGTTAACCGGCTTACCGTCAGGACGATTTCGGCATCGCCCAGCCCGAGTTCGGCGCGCAGCTCGGCAGGCGAGGCCATGTGCGCTCGTGTTGCCTCGAAAGCGCCGACATCGATCCCCGAGCCTCCGATCACGACAGACGAGCTCTTTCCAAGCAGACCGTACCGGTGGAAGAAGTTCTTGTCCGTCTTGTTCTGAAATACTGTCGCTGCGGTCCAGCACGCCGCCAGGCGTTGCATGGCCAGATAGACGGGACGAAAGGCGAGGGCTTTCAGCTCCGTCGAGGAGAACACCCATCCCATTCCGTTGATCGTGCGCACGATGGGGACGGAACCGCGAAGGGCCAACGGTGCAAACAGGTTTGGCTTGGTGTCGAACGTCTGGATCACGTCGGGACGAGCGTGCTTCACAACCTGTGCCAGTTGACCCATGGCAGCGCGATCGGAGAGGCTGACGCCAAATCTGTCGAACTGATATCGATGGTACGGGATGCCATTCTTCGCGAATGCGGATACGGCACCGGTGCCGGCCGCACTCACGCGCAGGCCGCGGTTCTGCAGCGCCGCCAGGAACGGGATACGCAGCGCGTGATCCTCGCCTCCTACGCAAAGCAAGTGCAGCGCCATGTTCGTTCCTCTCTCAGACCTTTGAGCAATTTCGCCGAGGCATCGGTTCTTTGCGAAGGGCGCTAACCCTCTCGGCAAAGCTTGCACAGAAGCAGGTTAGGACGTGTCCGTGCCCTGTCTTCATGCGTTCGAATGACAGCAGCGACGCGCGCTTCACGAACCTGCTCGGATAGGGGTTTTCGCGCGGACAACGCAGCGCGTGCGTGTTTTCCGCACGCGCCACGAGTAACTTCGATGCCCCCTGTTCGAGGCAGCGCGATATCGCATGCCGCGCCCGGCTACGGCAGGACGGCGAGGCGTCCGAGCAGTGCGATCAGGTCGGCCTGCCGGCGTGTCTGCGTTTTGACGAACAGAGAAGCCAGCTGGGAACGTACTGTCGTTCGACTTAGTTTTCGAGCACGCGCAATGTCGATCACATTGTTGCCTCGCGCCAACTCGATGGCGAGCTGGGTTTCTGCGGCGGTGAAGCCGAACAGGCGCTGCAGGGTTCGCGGCGAAGGCTCCGGATGCGCGTCAAGATCCAACAGGATCAACGCGATGGTCTCGTCCGACCATGCGTTCGCGACCTGGTTGATCAGGGAGGTGAACCCTTCCTTGGTGGAGGTCGCCAGCCAGGATGTCGAGCCTGCCGGAAACTGAGCGCCTGCGCGGCTGACCAGTTGTTTCACCGCGCCATAGAGGGTTTCGTTGCTCGCATTGGCACGCGATTCACGTTCCAGAATTGCGCGTCCGGCTGGACTGAGTTCGACGACCCGACCGCGCCTGAGCATGACCTGCCCGCATCCGATCCGCGCGAGCACTCCGCGCAGACCGTCGTATTTGTTGCTAGCTTCAGAATGAACGGACGGTAGAGCAGTTGAAATGTTGAATATCGATTCAGTCGAATGATTTTGCAATGCAATGGTCCTTGGCGCCGATTGGCTCAAGCTCAACATTGTTATTCCCCAGCCGATGGAGTGAATGTGCCACAAAGATTCCAAAATTCCCCCGAGCGGTAAACGTTGAATGGGGGGTACTCCGCGGGGCAGGAGAGGGCGGCGGTCGGTCCGTCGTTCGGGCTTCGACCTGTTCTGATCAAGGAAGGGGTAACGAGGCGGGTCTACACCCCGCAGGGTACTGGCAGCCTACTCCGGAGGGAGGGCGTGGAGCTTACCCTTAAGGGGGTACCTATTCTCGCAACGTCAGTTCGAGAGCCTGGGGGCCGGGCGCAACGTGACTTCGATCACGTCTCCGGGCTCGACATCGAAGTCGACCGACGCCGGAATCCTGTCCCATTGCTGACCGAGCCGCCGCACGACGATCACGTCGGGATTGAGCTCGCCCGCATTGACGGGGATGGCGCCCGAGCCGCCGATCGGTTGCAGTTTTTGACTGAGCGCTTGCATTCTGACGCGGAGATCTGCCAACCGAACGTTGGAGTCTTTCTGCTCTCTGAGCAGATTGATGGTCCGCTGGCTCGTCACGCGCTCGTTTTGCCGCAGGAAGTCCTCGCGTTGGCGCTGGAGCCGCATGAGCTCGACGCTCGTCTGCAGGCGCCGGGTTGAGGACAGCAGAAGGGCGCGCCGGCTTTCGCTCACGCGAGGGCTTGCCAGCAAACCGGAGCCGAAAGCCTTCATCACCCGTTCGAGTTCCTCCTCGTCGGCCTGTACGCCCTTCTCTTCACCTTCCTGTTGCTTCTTCAGGGTCGCGAACTGCGCATCCGTTTGCTTGACGGCGTCCTCCAGAAAGCGCTGTTCCGTGCGGTAGTCGTTTTGCGACGTTTTCAGAGAGTCCCTCTCGGATTGCACGACTGAAGCGATCACGTTCGCAGGCAGCGAAATGTCGTTTGGGGGCGTGGCATCGAATGTGTCGCGGCCGTCGAGCTCTGCGACGGTTCGAACGATATGGAAGTATTCCTTGGTGTATTCCGTCGCGAGAGACTGGTAGTCCCGCACGAGATCCGCCGGGTCGATGGCGCCCGGTTGCACGCCGCGCGATCGCAGCAGGCTGAAACCGCCGGCAACCGCCACGGCCTGACGCACCGTCATCGAAGCCCGATACGTCTGCTGCCCGGGCGTGAGTACATCGCCGGATACATAGACCGGGCGATATTCCACGACACTTGCCATGACGTCGCCGGGCTTGACCACGAACGCCTGATCGCGTCCATCAGTTAGTCGCTGACGCAGTATCCTGGCCTGCAGCAGCGTTTCAATGCGGCTCTGCAACTGCGCCGGGGTCAAGCCCGCAACTTCTACGGTCCCCCCTCCCGGAAGCGGGATGGTGCCGTCGATCTGGATCTGCGTACGGTTACGCTGATCGGGGAGGCCGCCGATCGAAATCTCGATCGTATCGCCCGGTCCGAGCTTGTACGGAGCGGCAAGGGATGTCCCATTCGCGGCGGCAAACAGCAGCGCCGCGAAAGGAGTGAACAGGAGCGTTCCTGAGGGCTTGCCTCGCTTCTTGGATTTCACGAACAAACTCCCACTGCAACGATCCTGGACGCTTTGCGCGATGCTGACTGCAGCCCTTCCTAGACGGCCCTCTTCAGGTCCGGGATGTGGGCGGTCGGAAGAAATATCCGGTAGTTTCCGAAGAAGTGTTTCCGCTCTTCGACGTGGTCGAACAGACCCTGGCTCAAGGCGGCGAGTATTTCGCCGATGCCTTGCTGAACGCCGATTTCAGGGGTGAAATTCAGCACGCGGCGGATCTTGTCGAAATTCACGCGGTAGTTCCGGGGATCGGCGCCGCGCTCCTGATAGGTCACCTTCGATCGCGGAAGGTGCTTCAAGATCTCCTCGACGACCATCAGCTTGGTAAAGTTGTTTTCCTCGCAGCCGACGTTGAAGACTTCGAAGCCGACGTCATCGGCAGGCGCGCGGAGCACTTCCTCGATTGCGCGAGCAAAATCGCGAACATGGCAGTATGGACGCCAGGTGTTGGGATCGAACACCAGCAGTTCCTTCCCCAGATGAAGCTCCCGCGCGAACTCGTTCACCGTGAGATCGAAGCGCATCCGCGAGGAAAGACCAAAGGCGGTCGCGAAGCGGAGGATCGTCGGATGAAATCCGACCTTTCCCTTGAGACCCAGGATCTTCTGCTCCATCTCCACCTTGTGCTTGGCGTAAAGAGAAAGTGGCGCAAGAGGGTAGTTCTCATCGACGGCCTTGTCTTCCTCCACCAGTCCATAGTTCGAGCAGGTGGAGACGAAGATGAGCCGGTCGACCGGGTGACGCTGGATGGCGTCGACGAAGGACCCGACCCCGTTTCGATTGATGGCATGACTTTCGTCGGGATACTTGCTCGTGATCGGGTCGCCAACGAGGCCGGCCAGGACGACGACAGCGTCCACGTTCTTCAACGCCCGGGAAGTGATATGCGGATCGCGAATGTCACCGTGCATGAATTCGTAGTGCGGATAGCTCAGATAAGGCCAGACACAACTCTCGTTTCGGTAGATGAGCTGATCGAGGCACCGAACGTGCCAACCATTCCGAAGGAGATGGTCGGTGATCACCGAGCCCACGTAGCCAGCGCCACCAACGAGCAGCACAGTTCGCCTATCAATCGCCATTTGAGCACCCGTCTGCTTTTGAAATAAGGTTCGTACCGAAAGATCCTGGCGCCATGCCACTCTGGTTGTTGTGCCGGGGTTTTCGCGCGAGGCGGAGAAGCGGCTCCCCGACAATGATCCAGGCGGTATGAAGGACCCACTTGAGATCCGACCCGACGGTTCGATTGGGGTAGTATGCCAGGTCGATCTTCGCCTTGGCGGGAAACAGGACCTCGCGATAGAAATCCGCCGCATTGCCGCCCTGCGGGAATAGCGTATTTTCGTGCCGGAACAGAATCTGGCACGGCCCGATAAGGCCTGGCCGGTGCTCGAGAATCTTTTCAAATCCGTTTCTGAAGCAATCGGCAAATGCGAGCGACTCGGGCCGCGGACCGACGAATGACATGTCGCCACGCAGGACGTTCCAGAGCTGCGGCAGTTCGTCCAGCTTGAATGCCGCCAGCACTTCGCCGATCGTTGTCATGCGGTCGTCGTTCACCATCGTGAGCGGACTTCCGCGATCATCGCAATCGGCTCTGAACTTCCGGAACTTGTACATGCGGAACGGCGTCCCGTTCAGTCCGAGGCGAAATTGCGAATAGAAGATTGGTCGCCCGCCTTCGATCCAGATTGCGAGCGCAATGAGCAGAAGGACCGGCAGCATGACAGTGATCGCGGCTGCGGCACCGAAGACATCGACGAGGCGTCGCAAGCGCACGGCCGGAGCTGCCGCCTGTGCGCATCCCGCATTTACGGTTTCACTCATGCTTGGACGACCTCCGCGGGATAGCTTGCCTGAAGTCCCTCTGCGAGGCTGTCCGCCACGTGATCGACATCGGCGGGGGTCATGGCGGGATGGAGCGGCAAGGTGAGCTCGCGTCCGCAAAAATCCTCGGTGTTGGGCAGGCTGATGCCTGGATAAAGATCCTGGTAGAACGTCAATCGATGAACAGGAGGATAATGGATCGTCGTCTGAACGCCGCGTTTGCTGAGGTGCTCGATCAGCGGCTGCCGCGCGCTTGCGGCGGGGAGCACGACCGGGAGCAGATGGTGAGCCGATACCCATGACCCCTTGAACGGCACCAGGACCGACGGACAACGCTCGGCAAGGCGCCGCCGATAGTGAAGCGACAGACGGCGCCTCGTGTCGTTCCAACCAAGCAGCTTTTTGAGCTGCACCAGGCCGACCGCGGCGCGCAATTCGTCCATGCGATAGTTGAATCCCAGGAGCGTCACGTCGTATTCGGGGCTGCGGCTGACCAGACGCTGGCGCGTGTTGCTGCTCATGCCATGCGATCTGGCACGCTTGATCATGTCGTTCAGGATCCGGTGACGCGTTATGATTGCGCCGCCTTCAGCCGTCGTCATGTTCTTGTTGCCGTAAAAGGAAAATGCGGCTGCGTCGCCGTACGTGCCGACGCCCTTGACGCCGGGCGCATGTGCGGCGTCCTCGATCAAGAGCAGGCCCTTGCTGCGAGCGAAGGTTTGCCACTCGTCCCGATCGGCGAGGTAGCCGGCAAAGTGCATGAGGATCACGGCTTTCGTCCTCGAAGTGCATTTGCGCCTCGCGTCTGCCACCGACATCAGGGGAACCGCCCCGGACTCGACGTCGACAAATACCGGCCGTGCTCCGACGTAGAGCACGGCATTGGCAGTGGCGACGAACGTGAGAGATGGAACGAGCACTTCGTCGCCGGGGCCGATCCCGAGCGCATGCAGGATCAGGTGAAGTGCCGCCGTGCACGAGCCGACGGCAATCGCTTCATCGGCGCCATGCATGCTGGCGAACGTTTGCTCGAACTCCCGCACCCGGTCGCCCATGGTGATCCATCCGCTCTCGATTGCGGCGGCAAGGGCTTCCTTCTCATCGCTTCCTAATGTCGGCTCTGATACCAACAGCATGGCTTCCTCTTCCCGTTCATTCTTTTGTGCAGAAGACGGCGCTGCGTCACGCAGCCGCAGTTGCGAACGCAGGCGACTGCTCGTCCCAGGCAATGTCCTGGGCCTTGAGGAAGTCGTCGACGCGGCCGATGTCGAGCCACAGGCCGGTGTGCTTGAAGACGTTGACGCGGACGTCGTCCTCGAGCATCTGGAACATCAGATCGTCGAAGCCGAACGGAACGCCCGACGGAATACGTTCGAGGACAACGGGGTTGATGCAGTAGATTCCCATGCTAACGAGGTTGGTCAGCTCCGGCTTCTCGCGGAATCCGGTCACCTTGCCGTCCGTTTCGTCGATCACGCCGAAGTCCATCTTCGTGCTGCGAACGGAAGTGCCGATGGTGATGCTGGCGTCTGATTTTCGGTGATTGTGGATGAGCTGGTTCAGGTTCAGGTCAGTCAACACGTCGCCGTTGAGGACCAGGAACGGCTCATTGAGCTGTTCGCGCAGCAGGGACAACGGGCCGATCGTGCCGAGGGGCTCGACTTCCTGCGTGTAGGTGATCTGCATATTCCACTGGCTGCCGTCACCGCAGACGCTGCGGATCAGGTGGCCGAGATAGCCGGTCGTGACGAAAACTTCGCGGATCCCGTTTCGTCTCAGCCACTTGAGAACGAGCTCAAGCACGGGACGCGCACCGATCGGCATGAGAGGTTTCGGCAAAATGGACGTGTGTGGGCGAAGCCTAGTTCCTTTGCCGCCGCATTGAACTACCGCCTTCATCTTTACCTCCTTGTACTCAAAAAAATTTTAAAAACGGGTATCGTCGCGCTGGAGTAAAATTAGGAGCAAAACCGAACCTGCGTCTTCGTGCGTTTGCATGAGAGCATCGCGATTGACGGAAGCGCATTCCGTCAGTTGGACCATGCCGCCGCGCAGCGGAGACGTATACCTTTCGAAAGACACGGGCGTGATCTTGGCGACGAGGCCAGCGCGGAAAGGATCATGCGTGAAAGCAAAAGGGTAGCCCTGGGCGGCCAAGCCAATTTCGGGCGGCGCGCCGATATCCGAGCTCCCGAGAGCTCGCTCGCTATGCCTGCGGAGGTCGCTGGCCGGTCAGGTATCGGCGGCCGCATGAACCTTGCTGGCGATGTAATGCGCCATGCCTCGAATGGAATCGAGGTTCTCTGGCAATATCTCGCTGTCGTCGACGACGATGCCGAAGGTCGTCTCGATGAACCCGACCACCTCGAGCACTCCGGTTGAGTCGATGATGCCCTGGTCGAGAAGGGAGGTGTCGTCCTCCAACGTCTTGACGTCGCTGATGTAGAAATTCGATGTCAGGAAAGCGCGGATCTGTTCCTTGCAGCGGTCGGGTGCCAAGGCGAGTGTCATTGCATTCGGGCTCCATACAAAAGCACTGGGTTCATTGGTCGCTCAAGAGCGATGCGGCGATGAGTTCTCGTTTGTTGATCTTGCCGGTGTCGGTGCGCGCCAGCTCCGGCACGATGACGACATGCTTTGGCACCATGAAGCTCTCGAGGCGCTTCTGACACTCTCGCTGAATCTGCTTTGGGCCGATGGGGCAGCCCTGGTCGACCACCACGTAGGCCTTGAGCGCGTGGCCCAGCAGCTCGTCAGGGACGCCAATGACCGCGGCCTCCCTGATGCCGGGAATGTCCAGCAACGCGCTCTCCACCTCCTTGGGCGCAACCTTCTCGCCGCGGGACTTGATGACCTCGTCGCTTCGGCTGACGAAGTACAGATATCCGTCGGCGTCCATCCGGCAGTAGTCGCCCGTGTACAGCACCTGCTCGCCCGGTAACGGTCCGGGCTTGAGTTTCCGCGCAGTAGCTTCGGGCTTTCGCCAATAGCCCCTCATGACCGTCGCGCCGCGGATCACGAGTTGTCCGACGACGCCGGCGCCGACCCGTTGATCACGCTCGTCGACGATCCACATTTCGGTGTTCGGGATGGCAATTCCGACACTCTCGGGCTTCCGATCGAGATCCTCCGGCGGCAGGTAAGTGCAGCGTTTGCATTCGGTGAGGCCGTACATGGAGTAGATGCGTGCGCCGGGGAATCTGTCCCTGAGCTGGAACAGGTGCCGAACCGGCAATGCGGCGCCGGTGTTCGTCACGTAGCGAATGCTGGATAGATCGTAACTCTTCAGCGATTCGAGCTGCAGAAGGGTCGAGAACATGGTCGGGACGCCCGGGAAACCCGTAATCCTCTCTTCGGCGGCATGCCGGAGCACTTCGGCGGGGAAGGCAAACGAGCGTTCGAGAACCAGACGGGCGCCGGCGCGGACGGCCATGATCATCTGATACAGGCCGTAGTCGAACGCGAGTGGCAGGGCGTTGAGGATGATGTCGTCGTCGCGCACATCCAGATACGACGCGACCGACGTACAAGCGACCATCATGTTCCGATGCGTCAACATGACGCCCTTCGGCTCGCCGGTCGAGCCGGAAGTGTAGACGATGGCGGCGAGATCGATATCGATGCAGCGCCGTGCGGGTGCCGTGTTGTGCTCGGTGGCTGTTGCCGCACTCCATCGCACGGCATGAGGCAATGCGTTCAAGTCGGCGTCGCCGATAGCGCCGGAGATGATGACACGGCGCAAGGACGGGCAGCGTCGTGCAGGCTCGCAGAACGTTACGTAGAGGCGCGACTGTGTGATCAGCGCGGTCGGCTGGCAGTCGTCCAGGAGATAGCCGAGCTTGTCGCTCTTGGTGAGCGGATTGATGATGCATGCGACGGCATTGGCCTTGAGCACGGCCCAGAAGCTGACGGCCGCCTCGACCGTGTTGTCGGCGAAGATCATCACGCGGTCGCCGCGCTCGATGCCGGCCGCGACCAGGTGATGTGCGACCGCATTCGACCACGCCTCGAGCTGGTTGTAGGTGACCCGGTGGCCGTCGCACACGAGTGCAGTCTTCGCGCCTTTGCACCGCGCTGAATGGATCAGGTAATCGTGCAGCAGCGGTACAGGATCGTTCATCAGGCATAAGCTCCCGATAGCTCTTGGCGGTCGACGTCCACGCTGAGCCGGAGGCGGTGACGTCCCTCCGGGCGGTCTGCGACGAATTGCTGGAACAGCAGCTGACTGGACAAGACGCCGACCAGCGCCATGTTATCGAAATTCGACAGGTCGCCATCGCCGGTTTGCGCGTGCGCTCGGCACTTGCTGCGTAACCGCTCAATGGCCGTCGGATCGAAGATGTTCGCGGCGCGAATGCTTGTATCTGAGAGCACTTCGTCCACGTATGAAGGGCTGTCTTTGCCGGCGAAGCAGAGTGCATTGGGGGTGCGGTAGGGTTGCTTCTTGCGTTTGAGGATCTCGTGGGGAACCTGCGACTGCGTTACACGCTTCAAGACATGCTTCTCGTCGAGGATACGAAGCTTGCAGGCGTCGGGAAGCGAGTTCGCGAGCTCGACGACGTCATTGTCAAGAAATGGAAAGCGCCCCTCGACTGAGTGCGCCATCAGCATCCTGTCTCCCTGCGAGGAGAGCAGATAGCCGGCCAGAAGGGTCTTGCTCTCGAGATATTGATCTTGTGCAAGCGGTGTCCAGCGGGAAAAATCCGCCGGCAGCTCGTCGAGCAATTCGGACACGGGGTCCCGCCGCGAACACGCATCACGCATGTCGCTCGAGAGCAGGCGCTTGATGGTGCTCGTGCTGCGCCAACGCGGTTGGTGAGCAAAGCCGGGCATATCAACGTCAGAGATGCCGTGGCCGAAGAACTTGAGCGAGATGGCCTGCATATGGACGGGTGATCGGGAGATGTAGGGGTAGAGTCGTTTCAGGAGAGCGGCTCGCCGCATTGAGGCCGGGTTGCGGCCCCAGAAGCGACGGATCTTGCCTTCGCGAAACAAATCATAGCCGGCGAACATTTCGTCGGCGCCCTCGCCGGTCAGGACAACCTTGATGCCGCGTTCCCGTACGAATTTCGAGAGCAGAAACAGTGGCACGGGAGCGGTCCTCAGGATGGGGCGCTCGGTGTGGTAGATCACCTTGGAAAATGCCTCGGCGATGTCCTGCCGCGTGACCATGAGTTCGTGATGCTCGCTCGCGATCGTGCGGGCCATGAGGCGCTGATAGGGCGTCTCGTCATACTCGGCGTCGGCGAAGCGTACGGAAAACGTCTGGAACCGCCGGCCTGCGCATCGGCTCCCGAATGCCGCAACAAGCGAGCTGTCGAGCCCGCCGGAGAGATAGCTTCCCACGGGGACGTCGGAGCGGACCACGCGAAGCGCAGTAGCCCTTTCAAGTGCGGCACGCACGGCATCGATCACATCGTCATTGCAGGCGCTGGATGAAATCAAATGCCGATCGGAGCGAGGCGGATAGCGTGGAGCCCAGAATGCACGATCCCTGACCTCGCCGCGGATGTAACTGCGGACGTGTCCCGGCTCAATTTCCGTGATCCCCTGAAACACGGTTTGCGGCGGCACGGTACTCCAGAACGTAAAGGTCTGGTCGATGCCGGCCGGATCTATCGCCCGCGGAATTGCCGGATTTGCTGCGAAGATCGCCTTGATTTCACTGGCGAAGTAGAGCTGACCTTGATGGCTGCAAACGTAGAGCGGGCAGATTCCGGTCCGGTCACGCGACAGGACGAGGCGGCGGGCGGAGGCGTCCCATATTCCGACGGCCCATTGCCCGTTCATCCGCTCGAAGGCTGCCTCGCCCCAGGCGCGATAGGCCTGAATGACGACCTCGGTGTCGCTCCGGGTACGGAAGCGATGGCCGAGCCGGATCAACTGCTCGCGCAACTCGACGTAGTTGAAGATCTCGCCATTGAACACGATCCAGGAGGGCCCGTCGGGATCAGCGAGTGGTTGTTGTCCGCCCGCTATGTCGATGATCGAGAGGCGGGCATGCGCCAAGCCCGCGCGTTGGTCCCGGTACAGGCCCTGCTCTTCGGGCCCGCGATGTGCAAGCGCGCCGACCATGCGCAACAGCGCGTTCCGCGAAGGACCCGGAGCGTTTGCGTTCAGCGCAACGATGCCTGCGATACCGCACATGCCGTCAAGTCCTCGATCGCCACGTCAACAAGCAGGGGCGGCGTGTGGAGATAGCGTGTCGCTCGACGCTTCGAAGTGATATCGTTGAATACCTTCTGTACCTGCCGTGCCGGCAGGCCGACCGCCTCGGCCACGTCATCGGCGGAAACACCGTGATTGACCGCGTACAGGCAGACGTCGGTCAAGCGATAGGGAGCGGCGAAGTAGAATTCCTCTTGGCTCTGCGGCATCGAGAACGTGTCGGATGTCGGCGGTCGTCGCCTGATCTCCTCGTCGACGCCGAGGTATTCGGCCAGTTGATAGACCTGGCTCTTGTAGAGGTGCGCGATCGGCATCACGTCCGCATCGCCGTCGCCCTGCTTGACGAAGAAGCCCTGATCGTGCTCCAGCCGATTTGGCGTGCCGATGACCGCGTATTTCAGGCGGTCCGCGTGGTAGTACTCGGTCATCTTGCGGACACGTTGCTTGTAGTTGGTCGCGGCGACGATCTGCAGGTAGACCTCGGGGGGGAGACGCACGCTGGAAGTTTCGCCGGTCGGGTCCTGTACGGTCAGGCGCGTGATGTTGATGCCATCGCGCTCCAGAACCGAGCCGAGAACCAACTTGCATTTCCAATCGTTGTCGTATTCGGGTACGACCGCCTGGATTGCCTCCCGCTGCCGGCGGTATGCACCCAATGCTTCGAGAGCCGGCGCGATGTCTTCGACAACCGTCGTCAGGCGCAGCTGCGCAGCAACGGCCTGGCCGAGCCTCAGTGAATCCGAGGACGAATCGCGCTCGGGCATGAGCAGCCCGAGCACTTTCGTACTTCCAAATGCGCGCACACACAGCGCCGCGACGACGGAGCTGTCGATGCCGCCTGAAAGTCCGACAACGGCGCCGCGTCGGCCAAGCGCGCCAAGAACCCGGTCGCGCAAGAACGCGACAATGCGCGCCACTTCCAGTGGCGCGTCCAGGGTCAGGACGTCCTCACTGAACTGTCGTTCGGTCCGTTCGGGAGCTGCCTGCATGGTCACGTGAACAATCCGTCTGTATTGGAGAACTCGGCCAGGGAGTAGGTTCGCGTCAGCGCGTTCTGTACGAGGTGCAAATTCATTGCGAGGTAAGGTGGCACGACGAGGTCAACGTGACTGCCTGCGCTTGGGACGACGTCGACCTGGGCAAACGCACGGTCCCACCCCAGAGCTGGCGGCATCTCCTTCCGCTCGCATCGGAACAGAACGGCGGAAATAGGCAGCATCGACTTCGGCTCCGCCAACCAGCGGAAGTAGGCCTTGGCGCGCAAGACCTCCTGCAACTCCTGCTTGAGCCTGAAAGACGTGAGATTGAACTGGCGGTTCGCGCGCTGATCAATCAGTCGAGCCAGCTTGGCTTCGCGGCCGATCGCAACGGTTGCCTTGGCGACGGCCCGGCACGCCATCCGGGACGCGGTTACCCGGTTGTTGCGGATTCGGTGAACTGTCCGGCTCAACGTGTCCCATGCGGAACTGCGCTCGCCCATGAGGCTGGTGTCGAGAATCCCGAAGAACTTCACGGATCGGCCAGAGGCAAACAGTCGCGTTGCGACCTCGAAAGCGACAGCCCCACCGAGGGAGTGGCCGAGAAGCCTGATGGGGCCGCGCGGCTGGACGCAATTGATCTGCTCCAGCGCGGCAGCGGCCATATCGCGAACGCTGTCCTGGCCCTGCAACATCTTGCCGAGGTCTGGATATCGAATCGGAACGATATGAGCCATTTCCCGCATCGAGGCGGCCAGAGCCGATAGGCTCGCTCCATAACCAAGTGATCCGGGCAGCAGGAAAAGCACGGGTAGCGCCGCCGCCACGACACGGGAAGGCGGAGAATCCGGAGTCTGCCCCGCATCAATCAATGGCCGCAGTGTCATCAGAATACAACCGACCGACAGGGTTTCAAAAGTTGCAGTATGGAGACGGACGGAATCCTCTCATCGTTCATATGCATGATGCATATCGTCGCACCTTGTGAATTGTTTGCTCTGGTCCGAGTACATCCGTCGTCCATTGTCGTGCCTCACACCAAGGATGCGCCCCCGCAACCTTCCGGATCAGACAGGCCCATTGACCGGTGCGCTCGACCGCTGCGCGCCGCCGGGGCCGTTCAAAAGGAATAACGCCACGCCAATTCCCAAGGCGTAGCCGGTCGCTCCTCCGGCAGCCATCGTGAAGATCACCTGCAACGGATCGTGGCCTAGACGTGCCCCGATGAGGAGCGGAGCAAATACAAGCAGGGCCCGCACCAGGTCGACGAGCAGGCGCAGTTCTTGGCGACGAAAGAGCGTCGGAACCTCTTGAATGGGGGTCGACAGGGCCTGTGCAGCGCACATGACCGCCAGGGCGGCCATGATCTGACCCGTAGGCATCCAGGACGGCCCGAGCAACGGAACGACGACATAGGGTGAAACGAACCCAAGGCCGAGTACCGGCAGAGCGATCAGGCCGGCCGCAACGGCCAACAGGCCCAATGCGGTGCCGATCAGATGCTGACGATCAAAACCTTTGCTGGCTTCGGCGACGAAGACATTGCTGAGCGGCAGGGCGATCAGAGTGACTGGACCCGTCACGAGACGGGCTGCGACGCCAAAGTGCCCGGCAAATGCTGTACCAAACAACGAGCCGATGAAGATGGCGGGGAGATTGATGATCGCAAATCCGGCAAGGGCCGAGGGCAGCTCGAACAAGGGGAACTTGTACTCTCGCCGCGCGGTCGCCACGACGGCCTCCCATGAGACTTGCATGATGCGGCGGATGTCATCCCGCTTCAGAAGCCGAGCCCACAGAAATGCGATCAGCACAGCCTGGCTCAGGATGTGCGCATGGATCATGGCATCGTCCCCGAGGTGGGCGATGCCGAAGGCCACCTGGAGCACTGCCATCGTCGCCGGCAGGATCAAGCGGCCCATGCCGAAGTCGCGGATATGATTGAACCGCAAGCACCAGCAGTTCATGGCGTCGGCAACGCCGACCGCCGCCATACCGACTGGTATCAGGTAGACGAGATGTTGCAGTCGTTCTGGTATCACGGTTGACAACAGGTATCCGCCGGCAAGCGCGGCAGAGGCCGTAGCGCAGATCGCGAGAAAGATGAGCTTGAGGGCGACCAGCGCCTGGGCTCTGTCCTCGACCACGTACAGGGAGGTGCTGAAGCGAAGCCCTGCTATCGCGCCAAGGATGTTCACGATCGAGAGATAGATCGTGAAGACGCCAAACTCTTCCGGCGAATACAGCCGAGTCAGGACGGGAATGGCCGCGACGAGCGTGAGTTGTCCGGTGAGCGCAAGGGCGGAGACGCCCGCCGCTGCACGAACGAGAGCCCCTGTCCGTGACGGAGCGGTAGCCGTTTTCGCCGCCATGAGAAGTTTCCTCAGTCCCAGAATTAAGTTCAAGGCAGGATCGTACGGCTGAGCGATCTGCTCTTGTCGGATCGTAGGATGGGGCGCGGCGCGCGCCATCATTCGTTTGCAGGAAGATCACCGAGTTGTCGCCGGAATCGATCGAAAGCTTGCACGATCAGCTTGCGCTCGCAGACGATGCGGGCAGCCCTATCGTGATTCAAGCAAGCCGCTCGGACCGCAGCCGGCTATCGACCGGCCATCGGGCTGTGGACTGCGCAAGTCGAAGGCCGGTCCGCGCGAGCAGGTCGAGCAGGGCAGGTTGTCTGACGGCGATCAGGTTATCGTCGTCGGGTCCCGGAATGTCCGGAGAGGCCCGCTCGAGTTGTCCCGCCCTGAGATGAAAGAGCTCGAACCCGTGATCGATCAGCCGGCAGTATAGCTCTGCACGCGAGGTGCCGGCCCGCCGAAGGTTGAGCTCGGAATCCTCGATGTAGAGACAGCGGCAATTGGAAATGGTCTTCACGGCGCCCTTGAGAAGATCAACCTCGAACCCTTCGACATCGACCTTCAGGAGATCCACCGTCCGATTTCCAATGATGGAATCGAGGGGACGAACCGGAACCCGGAGCGCTGCGCTGCCGGGCGGAGGATTGGCGCATGCGAAATTCATGTCGTCGCTGCGAAAGTCCGTGAAAACGATCTCTCCATCCGTACTGCCGATGGCGGTATTGTGGACTTCAATCGCGAATCCGTTCAGGCGAACGTTGCCCAGCAGATATTTGCAGATGCGCGGATGGGCCTCGATCGCGATGACTCGTCCGGATCCTGTAACCCGCATGGCGGCGGCGAGGCTCAGCTGTCCTACGTTCGCGCCGACATCGACGAAGGTCTCCCCGGGTTGCAGGTAGGCAGCCACGAAGTCGGCGTCTTCAGTGCGGAAGTTCCGGTTTCGCCAGAGTCCCGCAGACATGGAGCTGGGATAGAAGCGCATTCTGTATCCGGCCGGAAAGCCGAAGGTGATGAACCGGCACAATCCGGTCACCCACAGTGCGCGCGACAGCAGGAACCGAATCTTGTCAGGCTCCTGACGGATTCGCGTGAGCATTTGATTCAATCTGCGCAAAGGGTTCTTCACCTATCTTATCTCGTGCGGTGGGCTTTGCTGCGGAACGTAAGCTCGTAGGAGCGACCGGCCATCCTTCGTTTGCATGAAATCTGAAATCCGGCGGTTTGACGATCATTCCCCCACCCGAGTTGACCGCTTCGAAGCGTCGCGCTTCGCGATGATCGCGTCATGCGAATGAAGGATGACCGGCGCCACCCAGCTACTAGCGTGCCTTCTTGCCGCGTGACGAGGCCAGACTTCTTCGCAGAGTCGAAAGGCATTGCGGGTTCGTCAAGGCCCGACACTTTGATAAACTGAGCCTGAGGGAAAAGCGATGAACCCGTTGCAGCTCGACGAGTCCGACAGCATTCGAGCTCGGGAGGTTCGCCCGTTTATTTCGATCGCGATTCCGACTTTCCGTCGGCCGGACCTGGCGCGCCGCACGATCGAAAGTGTGCTGCAGCAGTCGTACTCCGACTGGGAAATGGTGATCAGCGACGACGAAGGGCCGGATGGTATGAGCTGGGATGTTCTATCCGAATACGCGCGGATCGATTCGCGCATTCGGGTTGTCGAGAACCTCCGTCCTCCAGGTCAAGTCGAGAATACGAACAACGCGATGCTCGCAGGCCGCGGCAACTGGATCAAAGTGCTGCACGACGACGACTGGCTGACGCCAGGTTCGCTCGAGACTTTTGCGGAATTGGCGAGGAGGTACCCCACTGTCGCGTTCATAACCTCCACATCTCATCTCCTCCTGGACAGCGGAATAAGATACCGACGTGGAGGGCGCGTCACGCTCTATTCGGGCCAGCAATGCCTGACCGATCTCTACCTGGTCGGCAAGACCCGAGCGCTGGGAATTGTTCCGTCGACTCTGCTGATCAACAGCGAGGTCATCCGGGCCGGTTGCCTGATGCGAAACTACAAGTCGATCACGTGGGGAGTGGACCAGCTGTTTTTCGTCGATCTCGCCTGTCGTGGCGACATGGTGGCGATCGACGACGGTCTGATCTTCTACGACATGACGTCTCACGCGAGCATTAGCGGTGCCAAATCGTTCTCGCAGATCGATCAGGAGACCCTTGATCTCAAGCATCTGACGTGGAGCCTCCTCGAGGACAAGCAAGGGCTTCCGGATCCCGACACGATCGTACGTGCGTTGCGGGTCGCAAGATTGCGTGGACGATTTCGCCACCAATCCTGGCTCACATCGGTCGGAGACGCGTTCCAGATCCTGCGTCCTTCGGTGATCAAGGCCGGCAGAAAGGCCATGCGGGCGCGAACGCATACACCGACGGCGGCTCACCGGCTCGCGTGAGTCGCGCCTGACGCAGCCGCCGTAGGCTGCTATCGGGACAAAGCGCTGGTCTGACCAGGTTGATCGAGGCGCGTTACAAAGTCGTATACAGGGCCGCCCGGTACCCCCCAATTGCTTGACCAGATGATTTGGGATCCATCGGGCGACGGCGAAGCGTGGGTCTCGTTCCAGTAATTGTACGGGACGTTGCGTGTGTACGCGATGCGCCTGAATTGGCCGCTGCCGTCAATGCGCAGGGCAATGACTTCCCGGGCGAAGGGGGCAAACGTCGGGAGTTGCGCAATCTCGGCCGGGTCGCCGCCATAGCTCAGAATCACCCAGCCAGGCGAGTGGATCGCGCGTGTGGACGCATGTGAGGCCTCTCCGCGCGGAGCGAGGGCGGTAACCAGGCCGTCATCCAGCCGGCGCTTGATCACCTGGTATATGTACGGATCAGATTTGCTGATTCCGACGTAGACCTCGCGTCCATCCGCGTCCACGGTCATGTCGCCATGACTCGGCCGATGATGTTCGGTCCAGCTCTGCACCAGATCGCCTGCGACGGTGAAGATGAATGCTTCATCCTTGCCGTCGACCCAACGGCTGCATCTGACGTAGCGGCCCAGAGGAGATATCTCGCACACACCGTCTCGCCCGGGCAGTTTTCCCACCTCGATATCAGGAAACTTCTGCCGGCTCACGAGATCGAACGCGAATGCGACGACCGCGCCGTCGGCAACACGTGTGCCGCGCACGGCGATGCGTCCGCCGTCCTGAGAAGGATTGCCCTTGCCTGGTCCGAACTGGAGGCTGCGATAGCCCTCGGCCATCAACAAGACCTCTTCGGCATTGGTTCGCGGCGTCCAGAGCGAGATCTTGCGCCCGATCACGCAGATCATGCGCTCCGGGTCCCGCGGGTGCCATTCGCACTCGTCCTCGCGTTGCCGGCGGAACAACGGAGCGTAGGTCCGTCCGTCGAGAAAGCAGAGACCGTTACAGCCGTTGGCGATCAGAAGCAGAGTCTGGTCGGCGTTCCAGGCCTGCGCGCTCGAATAGCGGTGGGTGCAATAGTTTTTTTGACAGGCGAGGCCGGCGCCCAGAGGGCCGGGGGTCGTTACCCGGACGATCGTGGCGCCGGTGTCAGGGTCGGTGACCGGAACGAGATAGTCGGGCAGGTCCAGGCTGCTGGGTGTTGTAAGCTTCGCCTTTGCCAGCGTCTGCGCGACGGCTATGCCAGCCAATGCGAGCACGACCACCGCAACTCCGGCGATGCCAACTTTGATGCGGACGGACGGAGACATCGATTCATGCTCCACAGCAAGCAGCGGCAGGGATCATTCAGGCGGGCAAACGGCCGAGCTGAGGGGCCCGCCGGCCATGCCGCTCTCACCGCGACCTGGGATAGGTCGCGTTGATCCGTTGTATCCGTCACATCTCGATGCGCATCATCTGAATGCAGGAAAACCACCTCGCGAAGCTTCGTGATCCTCGCGCAAGTGCAGATCCTCGATTGATGGAGCATTCCGGCGAAGTTCATTGCAGAGCACGGGGCGGGCGCCGCCCCGTGCTTCCTTGAGGACTCGATGAACGTCAGAGCCGATAGTCCAGCCTAGTCCAGGTTGGAGATGCCGGCTTCGTGACCTCCGCGCTTGTGTGGCGCCAGGTCAGGAGCATCGGTCCGATCGATCGCCAGTGCCAGGGCGTGACCATTGGAAGGCTTGACCAGCGATCCGTTGTTCATTCCCCAAATGGCGGCCTGCGTCCTGTTCTGGACTCGTATCTTGCGCAGGATCGCCTTGACGTGAACCTTCACCGTTGCTTCCGCGATATCGATCTTTCGCGCAATGCACTTGTTGGAATTGCCTTCGATCAGAAACGAGAGAATTGCCTGCTCTCGCGGCGACAGATGAGGGGCAATCCGTTGCTCAGCCGTAACGATGAAGCTCGATCGCTCCTCGCTCGTATCACCCGTCGGTTGCAATTGAGGCTCGCGATCGGGACTACCATCGAGCACGAATGATAGAAATGCGGGCGGAAACACGGTTTCGCCCATGGTCACGAGCTCTATGGATTTAACAAAAGCGTCGCAGGAATTCACGTCGACGAAGTAGCCACTCGCCCCGGCCTTGTAGGCCGAGATCAGCTCATGCGGCCGGTGGTGATCCGAGACGATCGCCACGCGGGCCTCTGGATAATGCTCCTTTACAAATCCGATATGCTTCAGTGCGAGCTCGAATTCGTCGGGATTGTGGACGATCACAAATAGGAGCTGGCATCCCTGTAGTGCGCTTGGGAGTTCATCGGTGCTCGAGACCGACATCGCAATGTGGAAATCTGCTGAATGCAGTATTCTTGAAATTCCTTCTCGAAGTAAAATGTTCCGACCGATTAAAACGACTCGACCAGATTGTCGCCTCCTCATATTTACCTCCGCAACTAACGCAATGACGCGACCTGAAACGAAGCCCGGATAAAAAGAACAAAGCTCAATAAGCCGCCGGGATTACCGATTTATAGAAGTGGGGCTTTTGTTAGCCTTTGCCGAAGGTTAGATTCAATTGTTCGATGTTGCCTATATACCTTTCGTTATAGACCGCGTCCGGATTCTACGGCTTTCTGCGTGTTGGGTGAGCTATGTTGCCGCAGTTAAGATTTGATCTGGGATCGAACGGGAATACCTGTTCAACCTTTGAATGTCGGTCGTAAGATAACGACCAGTCGACGCCTGCATATTCCCGTCTCCGTGCATTTGGAGGGGCCAATTGGTTAATTTGGTTTACCGGAATCCGGGCTACCCCCGGTTTCATACTGTCTCCGGGTTAGGCAATTTGGTGTATTATCTGAGGTTGCGGACCCATACCGCCACCGCGTCATAGGTTTTACTCAATCGAGTGGAACACTGGGCTCTGGCGGGACGTTGTTTTTTAGGTTCGGCAAAAAGTTTTTGGTGATCAATCAATTTCGAAGCGGCAACGGCTGGGGTCTGTTGCTTGTTTCGGCAAAATTTGGGGGGCGGCAGATTCAGGAGCGCCCGATGTCTCGAGCGACTGTAGTTATTGCGGATCGTCATCCCGTTGTACTGCAAGGTCTCGCAAGCATACTTGGTTCAGAATCCGATTTTGAGATCGTTGCGTCCTGCCTCGATGCTGCGAGCTGTATCAAGTCAATTTTGGCTCTCGCACCCGACGTCGCCATCGTGGATGCGGCAATGCCGGAGCTTGCGGCGCTGTTGAACAATTCGTTCAACGGTTCGGAAGCTCGATCGACGCGCTTGGCGTTCTTCGTGTCCGGCGACGATAGTGATCTCGTTTTGCCGGCCGTTCCTGCGGGGCACAGTGTTCTTCTGAAGGAGACGGCGGGGCAGGACTTGCTGCAATGCTTGCGCGCGATCGTTAATGGCGAGACCGTCGTTCCAGGACCGCCCACCGATCAGGCCCAGGCTCGGGAGCAGAGTCCGAATCCGGAAACTGCACTCGCGGTGCTCACCGATCGTGAGCGGCAGATCATGCGCCTCGTCTCACGCGGCCTCTCCAACAAGGAAGTTGGCCGCCGACTCAACATTGCCGACGGCACCATCAAGGTGCATCTCCACAACATTTTCCAGAAGCTCGAGGTCGGTAATCGTACGGCGCTTGCTGCTCTCGCCATCTCCCACGATGACCGCGGCCATTCCGCGCAGGACAGGCCCGCGCAGGCAGGATCAGATCCAGTGACGGGAGAGCGCTAGCATGCCTTTCCGCGCTGACCGCAATGCAACATGCGACAACCCGTCCCATTCGCAGCCTCTTCAGCTTCTTGTCGGCTACCCTGCGACTGAGAACTGAAGAATGAGCAGCGACCGGCCGCCAAGCCTGGGGCTGTCGCTGACCTCGACTTGCCAGGAGACGTGGGGCAAGAGCGGATCCGCCAGGTCATGCTTGAGTATTTCGCCGCTCAGCTCAACAGCCGCGGAGCGCGCTGCGAAAATGTCCGGCAGATCCAGCCCGACGTCGTCGAGCACGGAAGCGCCGTCGTGGATATGAAAGAAATACCGCGGCATCGATGTCTCCGGACAACGCCCACATCCCACACGCCCACATCCCGATGACTGCACCGAGCCCTATGCATCGAGTGGGCTCATCGCACCACAATGGCACACGTGGCAAGTCGCTATTCTAGGAGGATACATCATCATGGATGGGTACCCCCAATGTTAACGGGAATGATCACGAATTCGACATGAACGGTCGCTCCTCCATGTTTACGATGGTGGTGCGTCGACGGAGCCCACTTCGGCGCAGCGTTGCGGCCCCGGCCTGCTAATCCTAGCCCCCCGCCGGGGCCGCGATCTTTTGCAGGTGAGCCTGGTCATCCATCGCAATCCGCCGCGCAGATGTTCCGTCCTGATGCCCCGTGAGGGCGCGACCGCGGATCGCCGACGCGTCATACTTCATAGTGGTCGCGGTACCAGCGGACGAAGTTACGTACGCCCGTTTCGATCGGTGTGGACGGCGAAAAGCCGGCATCGCGCATCAGATCGCCGACGTCGGCAAAGGTTTCCGGAACATCTCCGGGCTGCATCGGCAGCATCTCCTTGTCGGCCGTTCGTCCAAGCTCCTTCTCGAGCAAGTTGACGACATGCATGAGCGCTTCCGGGCGGTGATTTCCGACATTATAGAGTTTGGCCGGTGCGGCCGCCGTATCAGCTCCGTCTTCCGGAGCGCGATCAATCAGCTGTGAAATAACGCGCGTGACGTCGTCGACATAGGTGAAGTCGCGCCGCATCTTCCCATGATTGAAGAGCTTGATCGGCCTGCCTTTGACGATGGCGTCGGCGAACAGGAATATCGCCATGTCGGGCCGGCCCCACGGGCCGTAGATCGTAAAGAACCGCAAGCCGGTGACCGGGAGACGATACAGGTGGCTGTAAGAGTGGGCCATCAGCTCATTGGCTTTCTTGGTCGCGGCATAGAAGCTGATGGGGAAGTCGGTCTTGTCTCGCGTCGAAAACGGCAGCTCGGTATTGGCGCCATAGACGGACGACGACGAGGCGTAGATCAAATGACCACAGGCGTGATGCCTGCATCCCTCCAGGACATTCAGGAAACCCGCTAGATTGGCGTCGACATAGGCGTGCGGCTGATCGATCGAATGCCGAACGCCGGCCTGGGCGGCAAGATGGATGACACGCTTGAAGCGATGATTCTCAAACAACTCCGCCATTGCCGACCGATCTCCGAGGTCGATCTGCATGAAGGAGAAACGCGGATCGCGCCGCAAAATGTCGAGACGAGCGCGCTTCAAGGCGGGGTCGTAATAGTCGTTGAGGTTGTCCAATCCGACGACCCGGCGTCCCTCATCGAGCAATCGACGTGCAACATGAAAGCCGATGAAGCCGGCGGCTCCCGTCACCAGGACGTCGTTGGAGGCTGGTTCTGAGCGCAATGACACTTGATGTCCAGGTTATGTCGTTCGTCGAAACGGTCGGAGTTCATCGATCGCGCAAATGGACGCTCAATCTTGCCGTTTCGCCAGTGCTCAAATGCACGCAGCCGACGATGGCGGTCGAGTCAGCCGGCGGCTGATTGCTCGAACGGACTACTCCGCACATCATTGCCACCGTCGTGAATTCGATGGGCACGCGTATAATGTCCTGAACGAGCCGGTCATCCTCCATTTGCATGAGGAATAGGCCGCGCACAACCTGCAGAGTTGTGCGACGGCCGGCGTGAATGACGTGACGGTCTGCCTGGAGTGTGCGTGGCCGCGACCTATCAAGAGTGCCTGCGATGAAGACGGTCTATGTTGATGCTCTCGGCACCAGCGTATCGCGCATCGGCTTCGGCTGTGCGTCTCTCGGAGGGCGCATTGGGGCGCGCGCCGGCATCGAGGCGCTGGAGCGCGCATACGAGGCCGGAATAACCTGGTACGATGTGGCGCCTTCGTACGGCGATGGGACGGCAGAATCGATTTGCGGCCAGTTCGCCTCCAGGAGGCGCGGCAGTGTTCATATCTGCACCAAGGTCGGAATGCGCCCGAGTGCTGCCGGCGCCACCATACGGGCCCTGAAGCCGATGGCGCGCGCTTGTCTGGCGATGTTTCCCGGGATGAAATCGCGTCTCTCGGCAGTCAAGCCAAAGCCGTTCAAGGTGCCGCTTTCGGCCGAACTGATCAGGACGAGCCTCGAGGAAAGCTTGCGACGTCTTCGGACGGACTATGTGGACGTGCTGGCTCTCCACCGTCCCACTCGCGAGGAAGTTGTTCGCGAAGACATCATTCGGACGGTTGAGCGCATCGTCCAGGATGGGAAAGCCCTTGCAATCTCGATTGCGGGAAACGACGTGGCGGGAATAGATGGCCTGAATGATTCATTGCCATACCGCCTGGTACAGACCGCCAACAACCCGCTCGAGCCGAATCTTCTGAGATCGGGACATTTCGCGCGGAACAGGACGTTTGTGACCTATGGATCATTTTCGTGTGTCGGTGAGCTCGCCTCGAGAATAGGTGCGAGGCAACAGCTACGGAAAGAGCTGCACGAACTGGGATACCGGGGCGATCTCACCGAAATTGCTGCCGCGTTCGCGGTGGATTATGCGCTTGCGGCAAATCCGTCAGGGGTCGCGCTTTTCTCGATGTTCCAGCAGGAGCACCTTGCGTTCAACCTGCGTCGCTTGGCGCAACTGCCGATGTTTCAGCCGTTGAATCGCATCGCGGCCGAGCTCGCGAGCGATCCGCAGCAAACCCAGCGCATGGTTGATTCTTCGAATGGACTACGGGTTGGGGGATGCTGATCAGGGCGTGGCACGATATCGACAAGCGCGCGGACGGCCGAAAGGAAGCCGGGCCTTAGCAGCGTGACGCAGTGAGCTTTGGCCTGCAATTGGTCGGGCCGTTAAATGCGCGGAGGCGGAATATGTGCGGAATCATTGGTGTCGTCGGGCGTGGCCCTGCCTCTGCGGTTCTCCTGGATGCGTTGAGACGGCTTGAATATCGCGGATACGACTCCGCGGGAATTGCGACTCTCGAGAACGGCTCGTTGACCCGGCGTCGTGCCGTCGGAAAGCTCGTCAACCTCAAAAGCCTGCTCGTTTCGGAGCCGCTGTCGGGGCAGATCGGAATCGGTCACACGCGCTGGGCGACGCACGGCCGTCCGGATGAGAACAATGCCCATCCTCATATGGTCGACGGCGTTGCGATTGTGCACAACGGAATCATTGAGAATCATCGCGAGTTGCGCAATGAGCTCGAGGCGGCCGGCGCCCGCCTTACGACCGAAACCGATTCGGAGGTGGTTGCGCATCTCGTCAGCCGCGAGCGGAATAACGGATGCGAGCCGGTCGCCGCGGTACGTAAAGTGCTTCCCCGCTTGAACGGAACGTTCGCGCTCGCCTTTCTGTTCGAAGGGCATGAGAATCTCTTGATCGGCGCCCGGAAAGGCTCGCCTCTTGCCGTGGGTTATGGGCGCGGCGAGATGTTCCTGGGTTCGGACGCGATCGCGCTCGCACCCCTGACGGACATCGTGGCTTACCTCGAGGACGGCGATCTCGCCGTCGTGACGCGAGACCAGATCGAGTTTCTCGACGTGAATGGCGCTACTCTGCGGCGTGCGTCGGCCAAAATCGGCCGGTCGGCTGTGATCGTTCACAAAGGCGAGCATCGCCACTTCATGGCCAAGGAGATCCACGAGCAGCCGAAGGTGGTCGGGGAGACGCTTGCGCAATATGTCGGGCGCGACGGTACAATCAGGCTGCCGGAAGGCGTGGATGTGGACTTCAAGGCGATCAACCGCATCTCGATCGTTGCTTGCGGCACTGCCTTCTATGCTGGTCTGGTCGCGAAGTACTGGATTGAGCGCTACGCCAAGCTCCCGGTCGAGGTCGATATCGCGTCGGAGTTCCGCTATCGCGATGTTCCACTTGGCGCGGGCAATCTGGCGATTTTCGTGTCGCAATCGGGTGAAACGGCCGACACGCTCGCCTCGTTGGAATTCGCGAAGAGCCACGATCAGCGTGTTCTTTCCGTCGTCAACGTGCAGACCTCGACGATGGCGCGTGCGAGCCATACCGTGCTGCCGACGCTGGCTGGCCCTGAGATCGGGGTTGCATCCACAAAAGCGTTTACCTGTCAGCTGGCGACCTTGATCTGCATCGCGATCACGGCGGGCCGCAGCCGCGGCGTGCTTTCGGCGGAAGACGAAAGCTCATGTGCTCGAGCTCTCGCCCAGCTTCCGACCTATATGAACCGCGCGCTCGAACTGGAGCCGAAGGTCCTGGAGCTCGCGCGCAAGATCTGTACGGCGCGCGACGCGCTGTTCATTGGCCGTGGCACCAACTATCCGCTGGCGTTGGAGGGAGCCCTCAAGCTCAAGGAGATCACCTACATTCACGCGGAGGGATATGCGGCCGGCGAACTCAAACATGGGCCAATCGCCCTGATCGACCAGGACATGCCCGTCATCGTGATAGCGCCGAGCGGTGCGACGTTCGAAAAGACCATGTCGAACATGCAGGAGGTCATCGCCCGTGGCGGCCGGACAGTACTGTTGACGGATCAGCGAGGTGCTTCACTCGCCGCATCCAGTGCGGACACGGTCCTGAGCTTGCCGGATATGCCGGAGATCGTGACGCCGCTGGTCTTTGCGATGCCACTTCAGCTTCTCGCCTATCACAGCGCCGCGATCCTGGGGACCGATGTCGACCAGCCGCGCAATCTCGCCAAGTCCGTGACTGTCGAATAGTCCGTCCGGTTGCGCCGATTCCGCAGCGCCGCGGCTCGCAAGGCGAGGCGCTGTCCGAAGCATGCCCGCGCGACGGACTGAAGTGCTCCAAACGGGCTGCCTCTTCGGAGCAATCCTCATTATCGGCCGCCGAGCGTAGAATGTGTTGGCTTTCGGGTCGAGGCTAAGCACTGAAGTCCGTAGAGCAGGCGGCCCCGCCATACTGTCAGCGCGTTGGCGGGGCTGCTGCTGCACCGGAATGCGAAGGCTGCCTGCCGGGGGTACTTCTTTCGAGTATTGGAACGCTGCTGTCCAGATAGCTTTGGCGGTCTCTCCCGCCATGCCCGCGGCCTTGCCTCTCAACCCCACCGTATGGGTTTGCCGCCTTGTTTCGCACTGTCCTCGGCGAGGATCGCGATACGCGTGGCTCGAAGTGCGTCCTTGGCCGAAATCTGCAGGGCCTCGCCGCGCGCGAGGTGATCGAAGACAAAGCCGGCAGGCGAGGCGCCCTGGGGAAGGTCGACCTCGCGTCGCGGTCGTGTTGCTGTTTCAACGAGAAGCCGGTTCTCGGCGAAAAGAACGTCCGCGCGCCCGCGTGTCCCCGAGATCCGCATGGCGTAGTCGCCATGGCGGGGAGAGGCTTCCGGCTGGATCCAGTCCACCTCGATTGAAAATTGCGGGCCGTTGTCGCAGGCGAGGATGGCGCGTCCCAGTGCGGGAAAGTTCGTCGTGCCGGCTGCCGGGGTGGGCGAGACCCAGCCGCTGATCGTGCCGCTGGTGTACCCGGTCAGCCAGAGCGCCAGGTCGATGTCGTGGACGGTCAGGTCGGCGAGAATGCCGCCATAGATGGACGGATCGAACATCCATGCCGGACGGCGGCTCGGCACGAGCTTGTGCGGCCCGGTCGAGCTGATCGAGACGATGTCGCCCAACTCGCCGCTCGCGAGCACCGAACGAAGCGCGAGCGTCACCGGATAGAAGCGCTTCTCGAGCAGGAGCGTCAGCAGGTTGCGCCCGGCAAGGGCGTCCTCGATCAGGGTGAGCTGTGGCAGCGTCACCGCCATCGGCTTGTCGACGATCGCGAAGATGTTCCGGCGCAGCAGCTCCGCCACGAGCGGAGCCCTGAGACCGAACTCGGTGAAAACAGCGACGGCCTGGACCTTGTGCGCGTCCAGAAGCGCGATCGGGTCGGCGTAGCCGGGTGCCTGGGTGCGTCGTTCGAGCTCGGCGAGGCGTGCCGCGTCGTGATCGGCGACCGCCGCGATCCTGACATCGGCCCTGACAGCGATCTCCGAGAGAACGTATTCGACGTGCGGATGAGCCGCACCGATGATGGCGATGTCGAGCGTGGAAGAAGCATTGCCGGCCATCGGGCTACACCAGTGGCGAGATGTCGTTGGGGGTGACGGCCCGGCCGTCCGCGGCCGAGCGATAGATGGCGGTGACGACGCGCGTAGCCTCGAACCCATCCCTGAACGGCGTGGCGGGGGCCCGTCGCTCGCGGACCGCCTGGGCGAAGTCGCGCCATTGCGCGATATGTCCCTCGATGCCGATCGCCTTGGGATCGTTGGCGGCGCTTCCAGGTCCCGTCGCGCTCGCCGGCTGTGGGACGCCGGGAAAATCCCAGCGAACGATGCTGTCGTGGGCGAGCTCGCAGCTGCCGCGATCGGTGAACAATCGCAGCATGGCGGGCCGTCCCGGCGGCAGCGCGGTGCTCGTCACGATCGCGCCGAGCGTGCCCGACGCGAAGGACAGCAGCGCCGCCGTGGTGTCCTCGATCGCGTGCGCATGTCCGAGCGTCGCCGTCTTGCCCTGAACGCTCGTCACCGGTCCGAACAGCCAGAGCATCAGGTCGAGATTATGGACGCCCTGGTTGAACAGCGAGCCGCCGCCGTGATCGGCTTCGGCACGCCATGGCTTCTCCGCATAATAGGCGTCGGAGCGGTACCAATGGATCGCCGCCTCGATCAGCCGCGGTTGCCCGAGTTGGCCCGCATCGAGCAGCGCCTTGATCGCCAGATGTTGCGGCTCGAGCCGGCGCTGCGAGACCACGCCGCAGGTCAGCTGCGAGCTCTCGGCCGCACGGACCAGGGATGCGGCCTCGGCCGGATCGACGCAAAGCGGTTTTTCGACGAGCACATGCCGG
This sequence comes from Bradyrhizobium sp., assembly GCF_035935975.1. Taxonomy (GTDB): domain Bacteria; phylum Pseudomonadota; class Alphaproteobacteria; order Rhizobiales; family Xanthobacteraceae; genus Bradyrhizobium. The sequence continues at coordinate 19,512 of NZ_DASYWN010000057.1, read as the reverse complement.
CCGGAGCGGATGGCGGCAAGGGCTGCGTCGTGATGGGCGCCGCTCGGTGTGCAGATGACGACGGCGTCGATGTCTGCACCGGCCAGCATGGCGTCGGTGGTTGCAAATGTCGGAACAGGTTTGCCGTCGATGCAGGCGGCGATTTGCTCGGGCGTGCCGCCGGCGACGGCGGCCAGAACGGTCTCGTCGAGTGCATTGATTGCACGCGCGTGGGTTTCACCGATCGCGCCCGGACCGACCAACCCGATGCGAAGCTGGCTCATCTCAATTCCTCAAGGTTTCGCTGGAAAGGGCTGACCGGCAACATAGGTGGTCTCGGGGATGATGGATCCATCACCGCCGAGACGAAATCGCAGCAGATCGGCGGGCGCGCCGACTGCCAGAGCCGGAAGCTGGAATGGCGCGCGGGGATTGATCGTTGCCAGCCTCAATGCCTCGGCCAGCGTTAATCCGGCCATGCGTTTCGCCGTCGCGATCCCGAGCGGCAGGCTGGCCGCTGCGCCCGCCAGGAACGGCGTGCCCACGACTTCGAGCCGGCCATTTGCCTTCAGCTCGACGCGTCCGCCCACGGGCATGTCGTAGATCGCGGGCGGACAACCGGCGAGCGCGACGGCGTCCGAGACCAGCATGGATCGTTCGAGGCCCTTGGCACGCAGCATGGCCTTGAAGGTCTCGGACGGAAGGTGATGGCCATCGGCGATGAAGCTCGCCCATAGCCTGTCCTCCGCCAACTGCGTCCAGATCGGGTTGGGATGCCGCGGCAACTGCGCCGCGATGCCGTTGCCGAGATGCGTCGACAGCATGGCGCCGGCCTCGACCGCGGCGGAGATCTGATCCGTCGTCGCGTTGGTATGGCCGAGCGCAACATGAACGCCGCGCGCCCGGAGCCCTCGCACATAATCGGCCGTCTCCGGCCAATGCGGTGACAAGGTCACGAGGCCAACCAGGTTTCCGCAGGCCGCCTGCCAGGCGTCGAACTCATCGAGATCAGGCGGCCTGACATGCTCGGCGGGATGCGCGCCGCGCGGGCCGTCCTCCGGTGCGATATGGGGCCCTTCGACATGGACGAAGGGGATTGCGTGCCTGACCAGCGGATTGCTGTCGCGCGCCTGCGCGATCGCCTTCAACGCATCGATGAATGCCGCGCGCGATGCCGTGATCAGCGTCGGCGCAAAGCGCGATACGCCGCTGCCATGGACGGTCAGCGCGAGATCGCGAACCGTCTGTGGATCGGTGCCGCCATTGAGGTCGTGGCCGCCAAAGCCGTTCAGTTGCAGATCGAACAGCCCGAGCGACAACCAATGCCCGTCGTCGGCTCCACCAGGGACGATGGCTGAGATACGGCCATCGGCAATCGTGATCGTGTGAGGTTGTCCGGTTTCGGGATCGCGGCCCGAGATGTGTGTCGCCCGGCTGCTCATGCGCGTGCCGGCGCTTGCAGCCGGGGCGGTGCCGAATCCCGGTCGAGATACAGCGTGCATCGCGGATGCGTCCGCAATGCGCTGGCCGGACAGGCCTCGCCGATCGGGCCGTACAGGGATTGCTCGACGGCGGCTCGCTTGGCCGCGCCGGGCACCACGCAGAAGAGCTGGCTTGCGTCCAGCAACCGGGGGATCGTCAGGGTGATCGCATGCGTCGGGACGTCGCCCAGTGTCGCAAAACACTTGTCGTCGACCTGCTGCTGACGGCAGATCGCGTCGAGCTCGACGATCTTGACCTGCTTCGGGTCACGCAGATCCGCGACGGGCGGATCGTTGAACGCCAGATGCCCGTTGACGCCGATGCCGAGACACACGAGGTCGATCGGGGCCTCGCTGAGAAGCGCCGCATAACGCGTCGCTTCGCGGTCCGGATCCGGCTCTTGTCCGATCAGATGGACGGCGGCGAGCGGGACGCGCGAGAAGAAATGGCGGGTCAGCCAGGCGCCGAAGCGCTCGGGCGCCTGCGCGGCAAGCCCGAGATATTCGTCCATGTGGAAGGCGGTGACGCGTCGCCAGTCGATATCGCGCTCGCCCGCAAGCGCATCCAGCATCTCCGCCTGGCTCGGCGCGGCGGCGAACACCATCCGCACACGACCTTGCCGGGCGAGGCGCTCGCGCAGCGCGGCGGCGACGTCCGACGCCGCAGCCCGGCCCATCGCGTCCCGCGTCTCTGATATCGCGATCCCCGATGTCGGGATTCCTGATGTCGGGATTCCTGGAGCGACCGAAGCCATCATGCTCATCCGTGGTTCTTGCCGGGGCCTTGTCACTCCGCGCGTTCAAGGATGTAATGCAATCGGTTGCATGTCAAGCTTGCGCGCGAGCGATGATTTAGGGCATGTGTAGTCTTGAGATCCCGCACAGGAGACGCCCCCGGTGAAATGCGATCCCGACGGCAGGGAGCAGCGCCCAGAGGTCGCGCCGACCATCAGCCAGGTCGCGAAGCTCTCCGGGGTCTCGCGCGCGACCGTCTCGCGCGCCTTCACGCGACCGGGAATGCTGAGCGAGGAGACCGTCCGGCGCGTCAAGGCGGTCGCCGACAAGCTCGGCTATGTGCCGAACCAGGTCGCGCGCGCGCTCTCGACCGGACGGCACGGCAATGTCGGGCTCATCGTCTCCGACGTCGCGAACCCGTTCTTTCCGCCGCTGATCAGGGCCGCACAGCTTCATGCGGACAAAGCGGGGCTGTGCGTCTTTCTCGGCAATTCGGACGAGGATCCCGCCCGAGAGGAATTGCTGCTCGGCCGCTTCATCGGCCAGGTGGAGGGGCTCGTGCTCGCCTCGTCCCGTCTCGACGAAGCGCAGATCCGGACCTATGCAGCGCGCCGGCCGCTGGTGCTGATCAATCGCGATATCGAAGGAATTACACGGGTCCTGATCGATACGGCGCCCGGCGTTGCAGCCGCGATCGCACATCTTGCTGAACTCGGGCATCGGCACATCGCCTATGTCAGCGGCCCCACGACCTCATGGTCCAACCAGCAGCGGCGCAACGCGGTCCGGAAAGAGGCGGCAAAACGCGGGATCAAGGTGATCGCCATTCCGGCACGTCCGCCGTCCTACGACACCGGCCGTCTCGCCGCTGCCCCGATCGTCGCCAGCGGGGTGACCGCCGCGATCGCGTTCGACGACCTCGTTGCCCAGGGTCTGCTGGCGGGGCTTGCGGCCCTCGACGTCGACGTGCCCAGATCGTTCAGCGTGGTCGGCTGCGACGATGTGCTCGGCGAGACCACGTATCCGCCGCTCACCACGGTGTCGGCGCGCTGCGCCGATGCCGGCGACGTCGCGGTTGGACTGCTGCTCAGCCAGATGAATGACGGCGCATCGGGCGAGATCCGTCACAAGCTGAACTCTCATCTCGTCGTTCGCGCGAGCACCGGTCCGGCTCCCGCCAAACGGAAAAGCCGCTGACGATTTGGTCAATCGCCTTGGAAAGCGGCAACGGATCGCAATTGACACGCAACCGGTTGCATGACAGCCTTTGGTCGGGATTTGTGTAGTTCTGGGAGCGGGGACATGGCCTTCATCGCGACATCGGTCGGCACGTTTGGATATCCAACCTCTCCCCAGAAGAAGCGCCGCTCATGGTTGTCGGCTGCGCGTTTGCTGGTGCTGGCTGCCGCCCTGCCGATGCTGGCCTCGCCCGCATCCGCGGAGAAGCTGACCATCTGGAGCGGCTGGCCTGATCTCGCCCCATTCTACAAGCGCGTCGGCGACCAGTTGAAGGCGAAGTATCCCGATCTCGATGTCAGCGTCGAAGCCATCGCCTTGCGCGAGCACGAGAAGCGGCTGGCGCTGTCGCTTCCATCCGGCGCGGCCGGAGACGTCATCGAGATGGAGGTCGAGGCGGCGCGATATCTGGAGGCGGGCCTCATTCCGGAGCCGCCGGCCTCGATCGTGAATTTCGTCAAGGCCAATTACGACATGACGCGCGTGAAGACCGCCATGTACGAGGGCAAGATCTACGGCGTGCCGTTGTTCCAGGGGCAGGGCGCGCTGTTCTACAACACCGAGATGTTTGCCAAGGCTGGTCTCACTTCGCCGCCGAAGACGATGGCCGAATACACGGCCTATGCGCAGAAGCTCGTTCAGCGTGACGCGTCCGGCGCGCCGACGGTCAGCGGCTGGAGCCTGCGTCTCAGCGGCGGCGGCTCAGGCATCGCCGAGAAATACTGGACCATCCTCTATAATTTCGGCGGCACGCTGCTGGAGGAGAAGGGCGGGAAGTGGCGCGCGGCCTATGCCAACGAGGCCGGCCGCAACGCGCTCAAGCAATATCTCGACAATGTCGTGACCTACCGGACGGTGTTGCCCGAGATGAAGGCGGACGCCGAGGCCTTCGAGCTCGGCCAGACCGCGATGTTCATCCGCGAATCCTGGGTGATCGGCGACGTCGCCAAGAAGGCGCCCAACCTGAAATATGCGACGGCGCCGTTGCCGAAGGGAACGCTGATGGTCCCGGTGGACCTCTACGTTCCCAACAAGGGGCCGAAGAGCCAGATCGCCTGGGATTTCGTCCAGAAGGCGAACGAGCCGGAGAACCTGCTGTGGCTGCTCGAGAACACGGCGTGGGTGCCCAATCGCAAGGGCCTCGACTACTCCGCGGTCCTCGCCAAGATCCCGCAGCTCGGCGCGTTCGTGAACACCCCCGCCGACCACGTCTTCTTCACCGTTCCCGCGATCAGCCCGGCCAGCGAAATCCTCACCCGGCTCGCTGCCCGTCTCGAGAAGGCATACACGGATAAGTCGCTCGCAGGAAACGATGCCGCCATCGACGCCTTCCTGAAATCTGCGGCCGAGGAAAGCGACAAGATCCTCGCCCGGGAAGATCTGCTGGCCAAGTAAGCTCGCAATCAATGGTCACGACGACACAATTGCAGCACTAGCCGGCGCCCTCCGGGAGACTTCATGCGTTCCAAGCCGAAATGGCTGTTTCCGGTTCTGGCGCTGCTCCCGGTTCTCGGCCTCTATGCTTGCCTGCGCATCTACCCGATCGCGGAGACGCTGCGTCTCAGCCTGTTCAAGTGGAACATCATCTCGCGGCGCAAGCCGTTCGTCGGGCTCGACAACTTTGTCGAGCTGATGAGCGATCCGCTGTTTCTCGAGGCGATCTTCAACACCACTGTCGTCGCCTTCGGTGTCCTGCTGATCACCATTCCCGTCGGGCTCGCGCTCGCCGCGCTGATCAACAGCCGGCAGGGGCTGCGGCGCAGCGGCTTCTATGAGACCTCGATCTTCCTGCCCCACGTGGTGTCGCTGGTGCCGGCGGCGATGGCCTGGAAATGGATTTTTGATGCGCGGCTCGGGCCGCTCAATGCGTTCATTGGATGGTTCGGAATCCCGGCGCAGTCCTGGCTGTTCGATCCCGTCCTGTCGGTGGTGTGTCTGATCGTCCTGTGCTCCTGGCAGGCGATCGGCTACGCCGTCCTGATCTTCCTCGTCGGCCTGAAGAACGTTCCGGAGGCGCTTTATGAGGCGGCGCGCCTCGACGGCGCGTCCTCGTTCCAGGCCTTCCGCTACGTGGCGATACCGCTGTTGAAGCCTGTCATGCTGTACGTGTCGGTGATCACGCTGATCTCGTCGTACAATATCTATGCGCAGGCCTTCGTCCTGGCATCGGACGTGCAAGGCGCGCCGGGACATCTGGTTCGCGTGCTCGTGCTCGACATGCTCGAAAACAGCTTTCGAAACTACCGGGTCGGCTATGCCGCGGCCGAAGCCGTGGTGCTTCTCGTGATCGTGCTTGTTCTGACGGGCGCGCAGTTCAGGCTGTTTCGGGATCGGAGCCGCGCGTGAGCGATCCAGATCATCCGTCCAACGATATCGATCGCAACACGCCGGCCGGCCTTGCGACCGACGTCGTTCTCTCCGTTGTCGGGCTGACGATGCTGCTGCCGCTGGTCTTCCTGATCAGCAATGCATTCAAGACGCCGCCCGAATTGCTGGCCTGGCCGCCGACCATCATTCCGAACCAGCCGACGCTGGAGAACATTCTCGGTGTGCTGCACGAGACACCGCTGCTGCACTGGATCGGCAATACGCTGATCTTTGCCGGGATTTCGACGGCCAGCATCGTCTGCACCTCGGCAATCGCCGGTTACGTGCTCGGCAAGTTCGATCTGCCCTGGTTCCCCGCCGTCTTCGGTGTCATCATCGCGACATCGGTCGTGCCGTTCGAAGTCTACATGATCCCGCTCTATCTGAACGTTCAGGCCGCGGGGATGTTGAACACGCTGCCCGGGCTGCTGGTCGGCTACCTCGTCATGAGCTTCGGCATCTTCCTGGTGCGGCAATATGTGACGACATCGATCCCCGACGAGCTCCTGGAGGCCGCGCGCGTGGATGGGGCAGGCGAGGGCTGGATCTTTCTGCGGATCGTGCTGCCGCTGATGCGGGGGCCGTTGGGAGCGCTGGGCGTGCTGGCGTTCTTCCAGGCCTGGACCGCGTTCGCATGGCCGCTCGTCGTGACGACCAACAAGGATACGTATACGCTCGAAGTCGGGCTCGCGCTGTTCCAGACCGGCTTCACCGTGGACATCGGTCATCTCAGCGCGGCCGCCGCGGTCGCCCTCGTGCCCAGTGCGCTGTTCTTCTCGCTGATGCGCCGGAATTTCGTACGTGGCGTCGCTGGAACAGGTTTGAAGGAATGATCGCCGCGTCCCACGGGGCGGCCGAAGGAGCGCGCAGGACGTGATTGAACAGGAATACGACACGATCATCATCGGCGGAGGCTCCGCCGGAGCGACGCTGGCCGCCCGTCTCAGCGAAGATCCGTCGCATCGTGTGCTGCTGCTCGAGGCCGGGCAGGATCTGCGCACCGCGACCACACCGGAACATATCCGCATCCCCAATCCGATGCGCGCGATCGGTGACGACGATTTCCGCTGGCCGAAATTGTTGGCGCGACGCACCGAGCGGCAGCAGCCGCTGCTGCTCTGGCGCGGCCGCGCCATGGGCGGCAGTTCGACCATCAATGGCCAGATCGCGATCCGCGCCGTCCCTGAAGACATCGACCGCTGGGCGGCCGCGGGCTGCACGGGCTGGTCGTGGAACGAGCTTCTGCCCTATTTCTGCAAGCTGGAGACGGACAAGAATTTCCCCGACGCGCCCTATCACGGCGATCGCGGCCCGATCCCGGTGTATCGCGCGCCGATTCCGGATTGGGGCAATGTCGACCGCGCGCTGCGCGCCTCGGCGCTCGGCCTCGGTTATGGCTGGTGCGAGGATCACAACGCGCCTGTGGGCACCGGCGTCTCGCCCTACGCCATCAACAGCGAGGCGGGCTTACGCATCTCCACCAATGACGGCTATCTGGAGCCGGTGCGCGATCGCGCCAATCTCGCCATCGTCGGTCATGCGCTGGTCGACACCATCACTTTCGAAGGCAACCGGCTGCACGCCAATGGCGTCCACGTCCGCGTGAATGGCCGGTCCTACACACCGCGCGCAACGCGCGACGTCATCCTCTGCGCAGGCGCCATCCATTCGCCGGCCATTTTGCAGCGCTCCGGCATCGGGCCTGCCGCCCTGCTGGAGAAGCTCGGCATTGCCGTCCGCGCCGACTTGCCGGTCGGCGAGAATCTGCTCGATCATCCCATCGTCAATGCATTGCTGCATCTGCGCGACGGCAGCCAGGTCAGCACGCTGATGCACCGGCACACCAATTGCTGCCTGCGCTACTCGTCCGGCCTCGCGGGCGCCGGCGAGAACGACATGATCATGATCGCCGGAAATCTTGCCCGATCCCAGCAATCGATGGTGGAAGTCGCGCTGGGACGCATCGCCGTTTCCGTCTACCAGGCTTTCAGCCAGGGGCACGTCCGCATCGTCTCGATCGACCCCGGGGTCGATCCTGAAGTCGAGGAGCGGATGCTGTCCGACCCCAGCGATCTCGCGCGCATGCGCGACGGCGTCCGCCGCCTGCGCGAAATCTGTTTGCGGCCTGCAGTGAAAGAGATTGCTGACCGCGTCGACTATGGCGCCAGCGGACGCTCCATGGACGAGCCCTTCAGCGACGCAGAGCTCGACGACTGGCTGTTCGCCGAGTGCAGCGACGCGCAGCACGCGAGCGGAACCTGCAGGATGGGCGCGCTGGACGATACGCGCTCGGTCGTCGATCCCGAATGCCGGGTGATCGGATGCACGGGATTGCGCGTGATCGATGCCTCGATCATGCCGGAAGTGCCGCGCGCCAACACCCATTTGACCACGGTCGCCATCGCCGAGCGCATGGCGGATCGGTTGAAGAGGGCCGATAAGAGGTAATGGCGGGCAGGCGCCTAGGGCGTGTACTCATAAACGCGAAGACGTCAGCCTTTGGGGCCTAAGCAGAAATTTTCTGCTCAATCAGAGCATTTCCGATTTTGACCCAAAACGAAAGTCGGCCGACCAGGTTTTCTCAAGCGCGCGCCCGCCACAGCGTAACCGCAAGCAGCATATAGGCAGCACAAGTCCACAGCGACTGCCAATTGTCCGGCCCTTCGTTCAGCGCCGCATAGATGGCCGCCACCAGGAATACGCCGGCAAATATCGCTTCCGCCATGGGGCGGATTCCTTTCTTGGGGCGATTGAGCTGAGTCATAGCCGCAAAAGGGACCGCCGCCATAGTGAGGGCCGCAAAAGGAAAATCCTTTTCGCGCGGGTCAAACACAAGGGCCAGCGCGGTCTGCGTGCCGATCACGATGGTTACGATCAAGATCAATCCGTGCATGATCGCCAGCCCCGATGGGGTCCGGTAGTCCTCCGGACCCAGCAACTCCAGAAAGGTGGGCGGTGCGCGCCCGGACATCAGGGCGTTGGCACCGAACAGCGGCGAGGCAGTTGCCGCCACCAGAAGTGCGCCCCCCAGAAGCCAGCCGCCCGCGTCGTAGCTTTCATAGAACATCTTTTGAGCGGCCACCCCAAACAGGACCCCGGCGGTGGTTGCCGATATTCCGACCGCAAACCATGAGACGAGCCTTGGCTGCGAGGGCTTCCGGCGCGAGGTCAGCCACGCAACTCCGAACACCAGGATCGCCAGCGCCATTCCGCTGCTCATTTGCAGTTTCCAGAGCGGATAATTGCTGACGGGGATGCCGGGCGGATATTTCAGCGTGCGCTGCGCGGAATCGAATAAGCCCCACGATCCGCCGACGGTGCCCTCGAACTCATGCTTCCACAATTCATCATACGCCTCGAACAGGTTGACGCGGAAATTCTCGCGCCGGGCAAGATCGAGGATCTCCGAGATCACCCGCGCCTGATTGGTACGCGACGGTAGCGCCGAATCGCGCATCCGCCCTTGGCTCGGCCAACCTGTCTCTCCGATCAGGATTTCCTTGCCCGGAAACGCTGACGCCACCTGCTTCCGGACGGCGTCGACGTGAGCAGCGGCAGATTTCGCCGGGACCGGGACATTTTCCCAATATGGCAGGATATGAACGGTGACGAAATCGACGGCGTCATCGAGTTCCCGATAGCGCAGCCAGTACTCCCAGACGTCGGAATAGGTAACCGGGACCGGCACCTGTGCCTTGACCGAGCGGATTAAGGCAGCAAGGTCGGAAGGCGTCATCTTCCGGTGCAACAGAACCTCATTGCCGACTACGAGTGCGATGATGGTTTCCGGATATTGCCGGGCAAGGCGTATGCCCGTGGATGTCTGCGTCGCGTTCTTCTGCCGGTCCCTATCGAGCCAAATTCCCTGAATGACTTTCAGCCCCACGTTGGACGCGAGTTCGGGGATCTGATCGAGACCAAGATCAGTCGCATAGGTACGGATACAGTCGGTTATTTTGGCAAGCTGGGCGAGATCTTCCGCGATCTGGTCTCGCGGCACTGGTGTCGGCGACTCTGACGTTTGGTTGTTGCGGAAGGGCGCGTAGGATATGCATTGCAGTTTGGCATCCGGATCGATCGGTGCGCGCGCCAGGTTGATCGGTATGGCCAGCCACCACCACACCGCGGCGATCGCACCCAGGGATATGATGAGAAGCGCCAGAGGCGTGCGAAGCGAAATAGTTCGACCCTCCAACGTAAAGATCGTCGGTCAACCGGCATGCTGTTGTGACCGGACAACAACAGAAATCATCGTCCGCCGGTACCTGCTTGACCCGTGAAAGCTGCCCCCAGATCGTCCGCGCCGCAAGAGGCGAGCCAGTATCCAACGATGGCCTTGAGACTACCTCAGGGCGGGCAGAAATAAACTTCGCCATCTCCGGAGATGGCCTTCGGGGACCGACACCAGAGTGGCCTTTCCCTGACGGTCGCCGTGCCGGCTAACGAACGTCGCCTGTTGGCCCTTCTCGGACCTCGTGCTATGGCCGCTGTTGAGGGATAAGCGGACATCGCGGATTTATGAGTGCACGCCCTAGTCCGCGCCGACCGTCCTTTTCGCCGGGCTCCAGCCCGCAACGACCTTGTGCAGCTCGGCGCACACCTGCGCGATGACGTCAGACCAGTCGCGCGAGGCGTTTTGCCTGAATAGCCGCATCGATCGATACCAAGGGCTGTCGTCGCGATTGAGCAGCCAGCGCCAATCCGGGTTGAACGGCAACATCGTCCAGACCGGAACGCCGAGCGCGCCGGCAAGATGAACGACGCTGGTGTCGACCGAGATCACCAGGTCGAGACAGGACATCAGCGCGGCCGTGTCGCTGAAATCCGCGACATGTGCCGTCACGTCGACGATATCGGGGTGTCCGCCGAGGAAGGCACGGTCCTGATCCCGGACGTCCTTTTGCAAGCTGACGAGCTGAACATCGCAATCCAGGACGGGAGCAAGCGTGCGCAGCGCCATCGATCGATTGTGATCGTTCTTGTGACCCGGATTCCCCGACCAGACAACACCGACGCGGAAGCGATTGCGGGGGCCAAGCCGGTCTTCCCAGGCTTTCACGCGCGCCGTCGGAAGCGCAGGAAGGTAGCCTTCCGCGAGCGGGATGGTATCGAGCCGTGTCCCGAACGCGAGTGGCAGAGTTCCAAGAGGACAGTGCAGGTCGAACGCCAGCGACGTTGAAGAGGATTGGTCGATACACGCAGCGACTCCGGCGACACCACCCAAGAGCTGCTGGATCGGAGGCTGGACCTCCAGGATGACTCGCGCTCCGCGTGCGGCCGCCATGGGCGCATAGCGCGCAAACTGGATTGCGTCGCCCATCCCCTCTTCAGAGTGAAGCAATATGGTTTTGCCCTCGATCGGCTGGTCACCGAGCCAGAGTGGCTGGGAAAAGCCGCGATCGGGCAAGCCGACAGGAAGTTTCCAGCGCGCTTCGCGCCCAGGCCAACCTCGCTCGAGGTCTCCGGTCACCAGCTGAAGCGTCGCCAGGTTGAACGTCGCCGGCGCATTGCCCGGGTTGACCTCCAGCGATCTGTGAAAGGTCGCGGAGGCTTCATCCAGCAATTGCAGATTCAACAATGCCAATGCCTTGTTGTTGAGCGCTACATAAAAATCCGGACGAAGTTCAAGCGCCCGATCGAAACGCGCAAGTGCTTGCTCGGCTTGGCCAAGTCGCGAATGAAGCAAGCCAAAATTGTTGTGCGTTTCCGCCTGGCCGGGGTCCAGTGCAATGGACTTCCCGTAGTCGGCCGCCGCTTCCTCGAACCGGTTCGCCTCCTGGAGGCAAGCGCCGCGCATTTGATACAGGGGGGCGGAATTCGGATCCAGTTTCGCGGCCACGTCCAGGCAGTCGAGGGCTTCCGCATACCGGCCGAGATTGAACAACAGTCTTCCGCAGTTGGTCGCCGCCTTGAGGTATTGCGGATGCAACCGCAGCGCCCGCTGGAAATGCCGCACAGCCTCGTCCATGCGCCCGCGCTGCCAGAGCAGATTGCCGAGGCAATGAGAGGCGGCCGCATCCTGTGGTATCGCCGCCTTGCTCCGGTGTTGCGGTGTTCCCGACCGCCATGCTGAAACCAACTGCCCGAGTTCGAGGCGAACACGATCCACCACGCTCGCCCAGTCGTCTCGCTTCGGCTGCCTGAACAACCTCATGGACGAATACCATGGGCTGTCGTCGCGGTTGACCAGCCAGCGCCAATCCGGGTTGAAAGGCAACATCGTCCAGACCGGGACGCCCAGCGCGCCGGCCAAATGAACGACGCTGGTGTCGACCGAGATCACCAGATCGAGACAGGACACCAGCGCCGCTGTTTCGCTGAAATCCGTGAGATGTTCGGTCAGGTCGACGATATCGGGGTGTTCGCCGAGGAAAGCCCGGTCCTGGTCCCGCGCGCCTTTCTGCAGGCTGATGAACTGGACGTCGCAATCGAGCAGCGGTGCGAGCGTGCGCAGCGCCATCGATCGGTTGTGATCGTTGTTGTGGTCCGGATTGCCCGACCAGGTCAGGCCGACGCGAAGACGATCGTGAGGGCCAAGCCGGTCGTCCCACGCTTTCACGCGGGCCTCCGGGGGCGCGGGGAGATACTGATCCGCGAACGGGATCGTATCGAGCCGCGTCCCGAGCGCCAGCGGCAGGCTTCCGAGCGGGCAGTGCAGGTCGAACGCCAGCGACGGCGTCGACGATCGGCCGATGCAATTTGCGACGCCGGTGATGCCGCCGAGCAATTGCTGGATCGGTGCCTGCACCTCCAGGATGACGTGAGCCCCAAGCGCGGCCACGAGGGGTGCGTAGCGCGCAAACTGGATCGAGTCGCCCAACCCCTCCTCGGCATGAAGCAATATGGTCTTGCCTTCGATCGGTTCGTCACCAAGCCAGAGCGGCGCGGAAAAGCCGCGCTCGATGAGGCCGAGAGATGCCTTCCAGCGGGCTTCGCGCCCGGGCAAGCCCCGCTCGAAATCGCCGGTCAGCATCTGAAGCAGTGCGAGGTTCCAGATCGTGTGCGCATTGTGCGGGTCGAGCGCCAGCGATTGGTGAAAGGCCGCGAGGGCCTCATCCAGCAATTGCAGGCTCCACAGCGCCCGCGCCTTCTCGTTGAGCGCCGCGGGAAAATTCGGACGTAGCTTGAGCGCGCGGTCGATGCTCGCGAAGGCCTGCTCCATCCGCCCCAATCGCGAATGAAGCGTGCCGAGGTTCTTGTGCGTCTCCGCCTCGCCCGGGCTCAGCGCAATGGACCTCTCGAAGTCGGCCTGCGCTTCCGCAAACCGGCCCAGCCGTTGGAAGCAAAGGCCGCGCGTTTGATAGAGCGGTGCGATATCCGGATTATGCCTCTCGAACAGGTTGAAGCATTCCAGCGCCTCGGCATACCGGCCGACATTGAACAGCGACTGGCCCTGTCTCAACGCCTCGAAATGTTGCGGCAGACGTTGAGGTACGACCGTTTGAGATGGCTTGACCGCGGCCGGGCGCTCTTGGCGATTCATAAGCTGACCAGAAGATGACTATAAAAATACTAGCCGGTTCTCGGTCACGGGAAGGGGCGTCCGCTATGCCAACGGAGTTCACCGAGCGCGACCGCAGCGTCCCGTCGAGATTGTTTATGGCGTGAGGCTGGCGCGAAGCTGGCGCGGCGTCCTCGCGGATGCTGTGCGCAAGGCTTCTCGCGTGCCCAAGGCTTCTTGCGTGCCAAAGGCTTCTCGCGTGCCAAAGGCTTGTGGCGACGAATCGGTCAGTTCGCTGGTTTGTCGGGCACGCGCTCGGCAGCGGCTCCGGCCGGGTCGATCAGACGGCCAGGCTCGATCTCGACGGTCAGCTCGCGCAATAGACCAACGATGACGGTCTCGAACAGCCTCCGTTCGATCCTGGCGATCTTGCGGCTCCGCCAGCGCAGCCTTCGCAATTTTCGCAATCCGCCCTCCCGATTCCTGTAGCAGCCATTCATCGGTCGCTGTCACGCAGCGATCCTTGCGCCGGCGCAAAGACCATCGCGAAAGGCGCCGGGGTTTGTGCCTCGACAAAGAGGTCGTGGCTGCAACCTCTTATCGTCGTCGCGGCCACAATCGGCTCTGCCGAAGTGACTTGGACCGAGGTGAATTCCCATGACTGCACCATCGCTTGCCGCGATCGTTTACACTGACAACGCCTATCCCGATGCGGCCTTTGCCGCCCTCGTGGCGCGATGCCGCAGCCTTGGGCTGTCGCTGGCCGGCGTGCTCCAGCGCCGCGTGTCGGAGGCTCCCGACCGGCGATGCGATGTGCTGCTGGAAGATCTCGGCACCGGTCGCTGCACCTCGATCTTCGAGGATCGCGGCGCGGGCGCCGCGGGCTGCAGGCTGGATGAGGCGGCCTTGACCGAAGCCGCGGCCCGCATCGAGGGAAACATGGACAACAGGCCGGACCTGCTGGTCCTCAACAAATTCGGCAAGGCCGAGTGCTCCGGCGGCGGACTGCTCGACCTGATCGCCAGCGCGATGGATCGTGAGATTACGGTGGTCATCGGCGTGCCGAAGGCGAATTTGCAGGCCTGGCGGGATTTTGCCGGCACGCTCTCCGTCGAATTGTCCGAGGAGATCGGCGAGATCGAGCGTTTTGCAGCCAGCCTGAGTTAAGGACTTCGCTCTCTACGCGCCTTCGACGCTCGTGTCGGGCCAGGCGGCTGCCGGTGCGCGAAGGCTTGGCAGGCCGAGCAGGTTGATCGCCCGGGCGGCGATCTGGTCGATCACCTCGGACAGCGATTGCGGCCTCAGATAGAAGGCCGGCATCGGCGGGGCGATGATCGCGCCGATCTCGGTCGCCTGCACCATCGCCCGCAAATGGCCGAGATGCAGCGGGCTCTCGCGGACCAGCAACACCAGCCTGCGGCGCTCCTTGAGCTGCACGTCGGCCGCACGGACCAGGAGATTGTCGAGCTGTCCCCAGGCGATGGCCGAGAGCGTTCGGATCGAGCACGGAGCGACGATCATGCCCGCGACCGAATAGGAGCCGCTGGCGATGGAGGCGCCGATGTCCGAATGAGGATGGTGGCGGAAGGCGAGGGCGCGAAGCCGCGCGAGCGCGCCATCGCCGATCTCTTCCTGCAGCGTCCGCTCGGCCGCCGGCGAGACCACGAGGTGCACCGCATAGTCGGAATTGTCGGCCAGCAGCTCGACGATGCGCGCGCCGATCGCAGCACCCGATGCGCCGCTGACGCCGACGATGATGCCTTGCCGCTCGGTCATGTGAGCACCGGCGCGCGTGCCGGCATGCCGGAGAGTCCGAGACTTGACCACATCGCATCGACGCGCGCGACCACGGCAGGATCCATGGCCAGGGGAACACCCCAGTCCCGATCCGTCTCCGGCGGAATCTTCGTCGTGGCGTCGATGCCGAGCTTGCCGCCGAGGCCGGATTTCGGCGAGGCAAAGTCGAGATAGTCGATCGGCGTGTCTGACAGCGTCACCAGATCGCGCGAGGCATCGCTGCGCGTCGCGACCGCCCACATCACGGCACGCCAGTCGCGGATGTCGATGTCGTCGTCGACCACGATCAGGAGTTTTGTGTAGCTGAACTGCGGCAGCATCGACCACAGGCCGAGCATCAGCCGCCGCGCCTGGCCGGGATAGCGCTTTTTGATCGCAGCGATCGCGATCCGGTAGGAGCAGGCCTCCGGCGGCAGCCAGCAGTCGGTCACCTCCGGGAATTGCTGCCGGATCAGCGGCACGAACAGGCGGTTGAGCGCCTCGCCGATCCGCGACGGTTCGTCCGGCGCCCGGCCCGTGAACGTCGAGAGATAAAGCGGCTGTCGCCGGCTGGTGATCGCCGTCACGCGCATCACCGGGAACTCTTCGACGGAATTGTAATACCCCGTGTGATCGCCATAGGGTCCCTCAGGCGCGGTTTCGTTCGCGGAGACGAAGCCCTCGATGACGATTTCGGCCGCGGCCGGAACGGCCAGCGAGACGGTGAGGCATGGTGTGAGGTCGGGCCGTTCGCCGCGCAGGATGCCGGCAAAGCGCAGCTCGGACAGCGTTTCGGGCAGCGGCAGAACTGCGGCAAGGATCGTGGCGGGATCGGCCCCGATGACGACCGCGACGGGCATGTCACGTCCGATCGCCTTCCATTGCTGGTGATGGCGGGCGCCGCCGCGATGCGCGAGCCAGCGGATGATGGCGCGGTCGCGGCCGAGCACCTGCATGCGGTAGACGCCGACATTCTCCTCCTGGTCGGCCGCCGCGGTTTCAGGCGGCATGGTGACGACGAGCGGCCAGGTGATCAGCGGTGCCGGCTCGCCGGGCCAGCAAATCTGCGCCGGCAGTCTTTCGAGATCGATGTCCGGTCCCATGACGACGCAGTCCTGCACCGGCGCCGCCGCGCGTGTGCGTGGACGTGTCGAAAGCGCGGCGCGCGCAAGCGAGATCTTGTCCCATGCATCCCTGATGCCATGCGGCGGCCGCGGCGCGCGCAATTCGGCCATCAGCGTCCCAAGCTGCTCGAGACGATCTGGCACGATGCCCATTCCCCATGCGATCCGTTCGACCGTGCCGAACAGATTGGTAAGGAGCGGCATCTCCGATGGACGGCCGTCCGCCCTAACGGGCTGCTCGAACAATAATGCCGGTCCGTCCGCGGCGAGCACGCGCCGGTGGACTTCCGTGATCTCGTGGACGACGGAGATCTTCTCGCGAATACGTCGCAATTGCCCGCGGCTTTCGATGAAGCGCAGAAAGTCGGGCAGGTCGCGAAAGCGCGGCACATCACGTTGCAACTGAACCAGCTCCTCAAAAAGTCAGAGCTAGCGATGTTGATCTCGGCCTTCATTGTTCCGGCTCAAATACAACGGCGCGCAATCCGTCCAGATGTCGGCCCATGAATGATCCCATCGCCGCACCGCCCGGCCCGTTGCCGACGATCCCGCCGCTCGTCGCGCTTGCCATGCGTCCCCTGCCTCTGCTGCCGTTGCAGCTCGTTCTCGCCGGCGTCCTGCAGCGGATCCATCGGCGCAATCCTGCACTCTTCGACCGGCTCGGCGATCACGCCCGGGCGCGGTTCGGCATCAAGCCGACCGACCTGCCGTTTGCCTTCGTGGTCGAGGCCATGCCGCCGCGCCTGTCCGTCGTGCGCGAGTTGCCGCGCGGTCTGGATGCGCGGATCTCGGCCTCGCTCGCCAATCTCATGGCCCTGCTCGAAGGCAGGGTCGATGGCGATGCGTTACTGTTTTCGCGGGAGCTCGTCGTCGAGGGTGATGTCGAGGCGGTGCTTGCGCTGCGCAATGCGATCGACGACGCCGAGCTCGATCTGGCCGCGGAGCTGTCATCGCTGTTTGGCCCGCTGGGGGCGCCGGCGCGGCGTGCCTTCGAGGTCGCGCGTGGTCGCGTGATCGGCACGCCGCGTCAGGGCGAGGAATCGAGATGATGGAGCTGATCTGTCCCGCCGGGACGCCGGCTGCGCTGAGGAGCGCCATCGATGCCGGCGCCGACGCCATCTATTGCGGCTTCAACGACGAAACCAACGCGCGCAATTTTCCGGGGCTGAATTTCAGCCGCGACGAGCTGCGCAAGGGGATCGCCCTTGCGCATAGCCGCGGTGCAAAGGTCCTGGTCGCCATCAATACCTTTCCACGCGCCTCCGCCGTCGACATCTGGGAGCGCGCGGTGGACGATGCGGCGGGGGCCGGTGCCGATGCGCTGATCCTCGCCGATGTCGGATTGATGGATTATGCGGCGAGGCGCCATCCGAACCAGCGTTTGCATGTCTCGGTGCAGGCGGCGGCCGCGAACCCGGATGCCATCGCCTTCTATGCCGAGACGTTCGGCGCGCGGCGCGTCGTGCTGCCCCGCGTCCTGAGCGTGCCGGAGATCGCCGAGATCACCCGGGAGTCGGCTTACGAGACCGAGGTCTTCGTGTTCGGTGGCCTCTGCGTGATGGCCGAGGGACGCTGCTCGCTGTCGTCCTATGCCACCGGCAAATCGCCGAACATGCAGGGCGTCTGCTCGCCGCCAAGTCATGTGGCCTACGAGCAGACCGGGCAGGGGACGAACTCCAGGCTGGGCGGCTTCACCATCAACCGGTTCGGGCCACGCGAGCCTACGGGCTATCCGACGCTGTGCAAGGGGCGCTTCTCGACCGCGCAGGGCGCCGGCTACATTTTCGAGGATCCCGTCAGCCTCGATGCCACGACGCTGCTGAAGGGCTTGCGCGATGCCGGCGTGACCGCGCTCAAGATCGAGGGCCGCCAGCGCGGCCGCGCCTATGTCGAAAGCGTGGTGCGCCATTTCCGCCATGCGCTCGCCGCGCTCGAGAGCGGGAGCGAGGCGGACATTGCGAGCCTGAAGCCGTTCACCGAAGGGCAGGCCTCCACGCTCGGCGCCTATCGCAAGACGTGGCGCTAACCCGTCGAACAAGCGAGATCCAGCGATGCAACTCAGCCTCGGTCCAGTTCTCTACAATTGGGCGCCGGAACGCTGGCGCGACTTCTATTTCCGGATCGCCGACGAGGCGCCGGTCGATGTCGTCTCCGTCGGCGAGATCGTCTGCTCGAAACGCTCGCCGTTCTTCGCAGACCACATCCCGGCCGTGGTCGAACGGTTGCAAAAGGCGGGCAAGCAGGTTCTGCTGGGGTCGCTGATCCTGGTCTCGCAGCGGCGCGAGCGCCGCCAGACCGAGGAGCTTGCCGCGGCCGAAGGCGTATCGATCGAGGTGAATGATCTGACCTGTCTCAGGGCGCTGACCGGCCGCCCACACGCGATCGGGCCGTTCGTCAACATCTACAACGAGGCCAGCGCTGCGTTTCACGCCGCGCGCGGGGCGACGCGCATCTGCCTGCCGCCGGAGTTGCCGCTGTCCTCGGTGGCGGCAATCGCGAGAGCGATTCCCGACGTCACGATTGAGGTGTTCGCGTTCGGCAGGGTGCCGCTGGCGATCTCCGCCCGCTGCTATCATGCGCGCCTTCACAAGCTCGCCAAGGACAATTGCCGCTTCGTCTGCGAGAAGGACCCGGATGGCCTGCTCGTGAACACGCTGGAGCAGCAGGACTTCCTGACCATCAACGGCGTGCAAACCCTGTCTCACACCTGCGCCAATTTGCTGGGAGAGGCTGATATATTGCGCGAGAGCCAGGTCGGCTCGCTGCGCCTGTCGCCGCAGGATTGCGATATGGTCGCCGTCACCAGGATCTTTCGCGACGTGCTCGACGGTCGCGACGATTTTGATGGCGGCAACCGCCGCCTTGCCGCGGCCTATCCCGGCGTGGCCTTCTCGAATGGGTTCTTGTGGGCCGAGCCGGGTCACGTCTATCGCCGATCAGGCGACGCGCAAGGCTCGGCGCCGCAGGCGCCCTGAACGGATAAAGCCTAGACGTGGATCGCGTGGCCGAGCGCCGGATGGCGTGACAACCGTTCCGTGAAGTCGGCGCAGTCGGCCGACGGCTGGTCTTCAAGAACCATCCGTATCGTTCGGTTCCCGTCCGAGCGCGTGATCGGGTGAGCGAAGCGACACCCGGGGCCGCTGTTGCTTGTGGCAAGACCCCGGATGTCGCTTCCGCCTTCGCTCTTCGAGCTACGTCGGACAAGTCGCTCATCCGGGCTACGGGACTTTGCTTTGCCCGACGAGGCTGAGCAAGAATTGGTTTGTTGGCTGTCCTAGGCCGTAGCGAACCGGGCGATTGCGATCTGGGGCTGGAATATTCGCCAAGAGGTCGATAGAGCAACCTTTATGCCCTGCAGGAGGGTTACGAAGGT
>NZ_DASYWN010000056.1:0-134385 GCF_035935975.1 Bradyrhizobium sp. | reverse complement strand
GAATTCTCGATCGAACTTACGGGGAGATTTGTTGGGCATCCGTTCTCCTTTAGAGAACTGTCCCCGGTTTTTCTTGTCTCACTTTTGGGGTGCACTCCAAGAGACTTCCCCGGATTTCGCTGCGCTCATCCGGGCTACGAGGAAACCTCCACCGTCCCGGTCAACCGCACAGCTTGTTCTTCTGCAAGATACGGCGCACCTCAGGCATCTTGCCGCGGCACGGCTCGGCCGCCATGGCCTTCGCCTCGCTGGTCCGTCCCTGCACCAACAGCAACACCGCCATCAAGCCCTGCGCCCCGGCGCGCACCGGCCCGCCCGCGACATCGGAGGCTGCGAGCGACATGGCGGCTCGCACTTCGGTCTCGGCGGCGCGGAGGTTCTCTTGTTCCAGGAAATAGACAGCACGGAAAAAATGAGCCCGCGGGTCGTTCGGATAGCGCGTGACCAGATCGAAAGACCGGTCGGCCACCTTGCCACCCTTGTCCGGATACTCCGAAATGCGGACATAGTTCCTGGCGTCGGCCATGTAGGACGCATAATGAGCCGCGGCGAAGCCGGCGCAAATCAAGGATCCGACGCAGCCTGCGAGCAGCGTCATGCTCGCGCTCCGCGGCAGGCTGTCGTAGGAGCGGAAGAGGAGCCACGGCATGATGGCAAGCGCGCCGCCCGCCAGTGCACCACCTGCATGGGCAAAATAGTCGACATTGCCGGAGGCGCCGAAGGCAAGCGGCAGCAGCGCGGGAACACCGAAGAAGAGCGACGTCTTCAGTCGCGATATGGTCTGATCGGCGTCGGCTTCAGGATCGAAGCTCGAGACGAACAGCGCCGCGATCAGACCGGTAATGGCGCCGGATGCACCGACGCCTGGCTGACCGGGCGCATTGCCCAGCAGCGAGGCGGCTTCGCCGACCAGCGCGCTGGCGACGAAGATCAACGCAAACCAGCCGCGGCCGATCAGAGGCTCCAGCCTGACGCCGACGATGAACAGCGCAACGCAGTTGCCGATGAGGTGCCAATCGCTGCCATGCAGAAGCGGTGCAAGGCCGATCCGCCACCACTCTCCCCGTCCGACAACCAGGTCGTAGCTGGTCGCGCCATAAGCGATCAACGAGCGGACATCGAGTGAGCCGTCCGGCGCAACGTCGATGGCCAGACTGCGTTGCAGAGCGAAGATCAGGAGCAGACCGAAAATCAGGCCAATGGTGAGGAAGGGGATATCGGCCAGAAGCTTGTTGTCGGCAAAGAGCGTCCCCTCATCGGACAATGGAGCGCGGTCGCGCGTGACCACTGGCGCGATCGGCGCGGCGGCGGGCTGAAACGATGCGGATTGAAACGATCCTCTCGAGGTTGGCGCCACCGCGCCGCGTCGGCCAAAAGTCGCCATGACAGCATATCCTGCATGTTCACAGCCTTGAGTTGACGCGAGAGATATTTTCGACTGGTTAGCGGCCGCGCATTGAACGGCTGGAACCTTCCGACTGGTAACAGCCCGGTTTCCCCGATCGCAGGCATTTTAGCGATCGCTGGTAGTGATGCCGTAGCCCGGATGAGCGAAGCGATATCCGGGACCCGCTTCGCCGCGGAGAGACTTTCCCGGATTTCGCTGCGCTCATCCGGGCTACGAAGAAACCGTCCCCGTCATTGCGAGCGAAGCGAAGCAATCCAGAAATGCGTCCTCGGTAACGGGCTGGATTGCTTCGTCGCCCGCGCAAGATCGCTTCGCGATCTTGTCGCGAGCTCTTTCGCAGTGACGATGCCGCGAGATCTACGCCTTCAACTCCACCGTCTTGAACTCGGCCGGCAGGATGACCTCCAGCAGCTCAACGTCGTCCGAATAATCCAAAATCATGTGCTTGATCTTCGGCGGCTGGGTCCAGGCGCTGCCTTCCTGCATCAAGGTCTCGCCCTGCCCGTCCATGTAGGTCTTCACCCAGCCCTTGAGCACGTAGACCATCTGGAATTCGACGTCGTGGAAGTGCAGCTTCGACACCTCGGCCGGATCACAGGGACCCTGCAGGCGGATCACGTGAGCCTGCGCGAGGCCGTGGCTCGCTTCCGCGATGCCGAGGTCGCGGTACTTGGCGTAGGCGCGCAAGCCGTCGGCTTTGAAATCTTCCTCGCGATGATGGCTGATAGCGATGCGCTGCTTGGGGCGCGCGGGCTTCTTTGCCGCGGTCTTGGCAGGTGCGGAGCGCGCCTTTGCCTTCACGGCCTTGCGTGCCGAGGATCGCGCCGCGGACTTGGCACCGCTCCGCTTCTTCATCGCGGTCTGGGCTGCGCTGCGCGATTTTGTTGTCTTGCTTGCCCTTTTGCTTGTTTTCTTGGCCATGGGCCGCCTCCCTGTTGTTATGAGTGGAGGCTAGCACGGAAACAGGTCTCGTAAGGTGGGCAAAGCGAAGCGTGCCCACCTTCCGCGTGCGATCAGAGAGAGATGGTGGGCACGGCGCGCAAGCGCGCCTTTGCCCACCCTGCGAGAGCTGTGCTCTCTTCAATGCAGCCGGAACACGCCGTCCACGGAGCGCAACTCGGCGGGCTTGATCAGCTTCGAGTGCGCGACGGTCACCGAGAACAGGGGACCGTCGAGCTTCTCCTGCCAGAACGCCAGGAAGTCCGAGAGCGCCGGGAATTTCGGGAACATGTCGTAGTTCTGCCAGACATAGGTCTGGAGCAGCGACGGGTGATCCGGCATCCGGTAGAGAATTTGGGCCGTGGTCAGCCCGTAGCCCAGCATCTGTTTCCGGAAGTCCTCGGAAACGCCCCCAACCCGCAATCCCATGCCAACCTCCTTTGCAGGAGCGCATTCAGGGGGCGGCTTGCCGGTACGCTGCTACGAGCCACCCGGAAACGATGCGCTCACATGAGAGAAATGTGACGCAAACTGACAACCCATCTCAAGCCCAAAAGTTTAACAAGCTGTTGAAATTCAAAGCGTTAGCAGCAGAGTTGCCTCCGTGCTAATACGGGCCCGAAGGGGCCCCTCGGCTCGGTTAACGATGGTAAAGGATTCTGGCACTTGGGCCTTCTGAGTGCCGATTTTTCTGCTAGAAGCCCTTGCCCCCGCAAAATTCCTGTCCTATTTCAGCTCGGCCTGCGCTAGCACTCGCGGGCGCAGATTGCTAACGACTGAAAAATCCTCAAATCGTGCAAATGCTTAGGAGAGCTGCATGAAATTCCGTCCGCTTCACGACCGCGTCGTGGTCAAGCGTATCGACGCAGAAGAGAAGACCGCCGGCGGCATCATCATCCCCGACACTGCCAAGGAAAAGCCCTCCCAGGGTGAAGTCGTCGCCGTTGGCCCGGGTGGCCGCGACGAAGCCGGCAAGCTGATCCCGATCGACCTGAAGGTCGGCGACCGCGTGCTGTTCGGCAAGTGGTCCGGCACCGAGGTCAAGATCGACGGCGTCGATCTCTTGATCATGAAGGAAAGCG
Source organism: Bradyrhizobium sp. (assembly GCF_035935975.1). Taxonomy (GTDB): domain Bacteria; phylum Pseudomonadota; class Alphaproteobacteria; order Rhizobiales; family Xanthobacteraceae; genus Bradyrhizobium. The sequence continues at coordinate 130,956 of NZ_DASYWN010000056.1, read as the reverse complement.
ACATCATGGGCGTCCTCGACGTCCCCGCTTCCAAGAAGAAGGCGGCCTAAGAGCCCCCTCTCTCCCTCCAGTCACACATCATCCAAGGAAAATTCCAGATGGCAGCCAAAGAAGTCAAATTCTCGGTTGAAGCGCGCGACAAGATGCTGCGCGGCGTCGACATTCTCGCCAACGCGGTGAAGGTCACGCTCGGTCCGAAGGGCCGCAACGTCGTGCTCGACAAGTCGTTCGGCGCTCCCCGCATCACCAAGGACGGCGTCACCGTCGCCAAGGAGATCGAGCTCGACGACAAGTTCGAGAACATGGGCGCCCAGATGGTGCGCGAAGTCGCCTCGAAGTCCGCTGACGCGGCCGGCGACGGCACCACCACCGCCACCGTGCTCGCCCAGGCGATCGTGCGTGAAGGCGCCAAGTCGGTTGCCGCCGGCATGAACCCGATGGACCTCAAACGCGGTATCGACCTCGCGGTCGAAGCCGTCGTGGCGGATCTCGTCAAGAACTCCAAGAAGGTCACCTCGAACGACGAGATCGCCCAGGTCGGCACCATCTCGGCCAACGGCGACCAGGAGATCGGCAAGTTCCTCTCCGACGCCATGAAGAAGGTCGGCAACGAGGGTGTCATCACCGTCGAGGAAGCCAAGTCGCTCGAGACCGAGCTCGACGTCGTCGAGGGCATGCAGTTCGACCGCGGCTACATCTCGCCCTACTTCGTCACCAACGCCGACAAGATGCGCGTTGAGATGGACGACGCCTACATCCTCATCAACGAGAAGAAGCTCTCCTCGCTGAACGAGCTGCTGCCGCTGCTCGAGGCCGTGGTGCAGACCGGCAAGCCGCTGGTCATCGTCGCCGAGGACGTCGAAGGTGAAGCGCTCGCGACCCTGGTCGTGAACCGCCTCCGCGGCGGCCTGAAGGTCGCGGCCGTCAAGGCTCCGGGCTTCGGCGATCGCCGCAAGGCCATGCTGCAGGACATCGCGATCCTGACCGGCGGCCAGGCGATCTCGGAAGATCTCGGCATCAAGCTCGAGAACGTCACGCTCAACATGCTCGGTCGCGCCAAGAAGGTGATGATCGACAAGGAGAACACCACGATCGTCAACGGCGCCGGCAAGAAGGCCGACATCGAAGCGCGCGTGGCCCAGATCAAGGCGCAGATCGAGGAAACCACCTCGGACTACGACCGTGAGAAGCTCCAGGAGCGTCTCGCCAAGCTCGCGGGCGGCGTCGCGGTGATCCGCGTCGGCGGCGCGACCGAGGTCGAGGTGAAGGAGCGCAAGGATCGCGTTGATGACGCGATGCATGCGACCCGCGCGGCTGTCGAGGAAGGCATCGTCCCGGGCGGCGGCGTCGCCCTGCTCCGTGCTTCCGAGCAGCTCAAGGGCCTGCGCACCAAGAACGACGACCAGAAGACCGGCGTCGAGATCGTGCGCAAGGCGCTGTCGGCTCCCGCTCGCCAGATCGCGATCAACGCCGGTGAAGACGGCTCGGTGATCGTCGGCAAGATCCTGGAGAACAAGACCTACGCTTACGGCTTCGACTCCCAGACCGGCGAATATGCCGACCTCGTCAAGAAGGGCATCATCGACCCGACCAAGGTGGTCCGTACCGCGATCCAGAACGCAGCCTCGGTTGCAGCCCTGCTGATCACCACGGAAGCCATGGTCGCCGAGCTGCCCAAGAAGGGCGGCGCAGGTCCCGCGATGCCCCCGGGCGGCGGCATGGGCGGCATGGACTTCTAAGGTCCAACCACCTCAAGAACTACGAAACCCCGGCAGCGATGCCGGGGTTTTTGTTTCTTCCATTCATCACGTCGTAGCCCGGATGGAGCGTAGCGCAATCCGGGGCCAGCTTCGCCGCGGAGAGACTTCCCCGGATTTCGCTTCGCTCCATCCGGGCTACGAATTTCGCGCGCCCCGGAATGACAGCCGGGCCCTCACCACACCTTCCCCATCCGCTCGCCGCGCAGGCGGCCCTCGTCGTCGAGGGACCAGAAGATCCGCGTCACCTTGCCGACGAGATTGTCCATCGGGATGAAGCCCATCGCCGACATGAAGCGGCTGTCGGTGGAGTTGTCGCGGTTGTCGCCGAGCACGAAGAAATGGCCCGGCGGCACGGTGTAGACGCTGGTGTTGTCCATGTAGCCGTTGTCGACGCAGTCGTAGGTCAGATAGCTCGCGCCGTTCGGCAGCGTCTCGCGCCAGCGTTTGACCTTGGCCCCGTCCTCCACACCGCAGGCCGAGCCGCCGGGGATGCTTGCCAGCGCAACGCGCGTCACAGCGCGGTCGTTGAGGATGAGTTGGCCATTGCGCATCTGGATGCGGTCGCCGGGCAGGCCGACCACGCGCTTGACGTAGTCGACCGCGGTGTCCTTCGGCACCCGGAACACGACCACGTCGCCGTAGTCGGGCTCGTTGGCGTGGAAGCGGCCGGAGATCCATGACGGCGCGTAGGGAAACGAATAGCGGCCGTAGCCATAGGCATATTTAGCGGCGAAGACGTAGTCGCCGACGACCAGCGTCGGCATCATCGAGCCGGAGGGGATGCTGAAGGGCTGATACAGGAAGATGCGAAACAGGAACGGCGGCGACCACAGCACGGGGATGAGCAGGATCAGGATGACGATCGCCTTCCATTCCCGCGATTGCGCCGAGGGACGGATGGTTTGCTCAAGAGTGGTCATTCGCCGGCCCCGATCCAGACATTGGTGTGCGCCATGAGATTACGCAACCTTCGCGCGCACGCAATCCCCGCTCACGCTTTTGGTCGCACCCGCGCGCTCCCCCGTTCATCGCAAGAACGAACAAGATGTGAAGGGCCGCCCATCGGCGGCCCTTCCGTTTCAAGCGCTCTCGGGCGCCTTCAGGCGCACGAGCCGGGTCAGGAGGGCATCGAGGCCCTCGCCGTTGCCGGCGTGGAGATCGATGCGGCCGACCTTCTCGACCAGCACCACGCAGTGTGACGCCACGATCAGAATGCGAGGTGACGTCAATTGCGTGACGTATCCTGAAAACACGCCCTCACCCAGTCGATCGTCACGCGTGTCGCGGGATCGCGTTTGAGGTGGTTCTGCACCAGCAGCCAGACATCGCGCCGCTTCGGCAGCAGCGTCGCTCGCAGGCTGCGGTCGGCGAGCAGATCTCCGCAACTGTGCTCGGGCAGCACGCCGACGGCGTGATGCGACTGGATCATGGTCCTGATGATGCGGACATTGTCGGTGACGCAGCGGACATTCGCCAGCCGCTTCGCGCGCAGAAATTGCTGCTCGGGAATGGCGTCGAGCTCGTCGGGATAGAAACAGGCGACGGGCTCGCCGCCGCCGCGATCGGCGGGCTCGAAGAAATACAGCCTGACGTCGCCGAGCTTGGAGATGGTGAAATCGCCCTTCTCCGGCTTGCGCAGGCGAATGGCGAGATCGGCCTGCCAGCGCGAGAACTTGACGTTGCCGCTGGCGGTGAGGAATTGCAGCGTGAGGCCGGGATGATCGCGCAGGAAGGCGCTGGCGTGCGGCGCCAGCAGTTCCTCGGCGACCGCGTTGGTCGAGGCGATGCGCAGGCGGCCGACCGGGCCGGGCTGGCTCTCCTTGATGCGGTCGATCGCCGCGACATGTGACGCCATCGCGCTCACATGCTCGAGCACCGCCTCGCAATGGCGCGTCGGCCGGCGCAGACCGTCCACCGCGTCGAACAGCGGCACGCCGAGATCGCGCTGGATGCGCGCGAGGCGGCGCCCCACCGTGGTCTCGTCGATGCGCAGCCGCGCGCTGGCGCCGGCATAGGTGCCCTCGTCCCTCACCGCCGCGATGATGCGCAGATCGTCCCAGTTCATGGGCGCGAGCCTAGCAGGCCGCGCGCCGTCCTGCAAATTTGCAGCCATATGCTGCAATAGTCCTGCACATTGGCAGGGCATCGCCGCGCTAAGATCGTGCCATCCGATCGTCTCAAGAAGGCTCTCATGACCGCTCCAAAGACCCTGCTCGAACTCGCCGGCGCCGATCTCAATCCGCCGAAGCTCGCTGACTCCTGCCTCGTGCTGATCGACATCCAGAACGAATACCGCGCCGGCCCCCTCGCCTTGCCCGACGCCGAGCCCGCGATCGCGGTTGCTGCAAAGCTGCTCGCGCGCGCACGGCAGTCGGGCGCCGCGATCTTCCACATCGCGCACAAGGGCCGCGCCGGCAGCCTGTTCGACCGCGAGGCCGAGCGCGGCGCGATCGTGTCGAGCCTTGCGCCGCTCGCGAACGAGGCCGTGATCGAGAAGGCCTTGCCGAACGCCTTTGCCGGCACCGACCTGCAGGCGCAGCTGGCCGCCACGGGGCGCACCAACATCGTGCTGGCGGGCTTCATGACCCACATGTGCGTCTCCTCGACCGCGCGCGCCGCGCTCGACCTCGGTCTGCGCACCACGATCGCGGCCGACGCCTGCGCCACCCGCGACCTGCCCGACGGCCGCGGCGGCGCGCTGTCCGCACGGACCATTCACGAGGTCGCACTGGCCGAGCTGTCGGATCGCTTCGCGATCATCACGCAAGCCGAAGCGCTGACCTGACGGAGCGTGACGCGATGCTGCAGCTCTATTTCTTTCCGATGGCCTGCTCGCTCGCCAGCCGCATCGCGCTGATGGAGGCCGGCATCGAGGCGCAGTATCACCTCGCCCATATCTGGACCAAGCAGGTCGTGGACGACGGCAGCGATTTCCGCGGCGTCTCGCCCAAGGGCGCGGTGCCGGTGCTGGTGCTGGAGAACGGCGAACGGCTGACCGAGAGCGCGGCGGTGTTGCAATACATCGCCGACGCCAAGCCTGAGGCGGGGCTTGCGCCCCGCTTCGGCGATCCCGATCGCTATCGCCTGCAGGAATGGCTGAGCTTCATCGGCGCCGAGATCCACAAGGCGTTCGTGTTTCCGACCTTCTGGTACAAGGACGACGGCTCGCTCGCCAAGCCGCGGGCGCGGATCACGCAGACACTGGCGATACCCGCGGCGCATCTTGCAGACCGCGAGTTCCTCGTCGGTGACCACTTTACCGTTGCTGATGCGCATCTCACCTGGGCGCTGTTGCTGCTCCGTCCCGCCGGCATCGACATCGCGCAATGGCCGTCCCTGTCGGCCTATCTCACGCGCATGCAGGCGCGGCCCGCGGTGCGGGAGGCGATCGCAACCGAGATGGCGCTGCGCAAGGCCGTGGCGGCGGGCGCCGCGTGACAGGCCGCTGGTGGAGGCGATGGCGATTCGGCTAGATCTTGCGACCGACTGATTTCACCACGGGAACAAGATCATGACATCGCATGACGGAACGAAGATCCTTGCGGGCAAGGTGGCGCTGGTGACCGGTGCCGGCCGCGGGCTTGGCCGCGCCTTCGCGGAGAAGCTCGCCGCGCTCGGCGCCAACGTTGCCATCCACGGCATGCGCGAGAACGGGCCGGCGGAATATGGCGAGGGCACCACCCTCACCGCAGTGGCCGCAGAGATCGGCCGGCAGTTCGGCGTCCGCAGCCAGCGCGTGCTCGGCGATCTCACCAGGGGCGAGGACATCGCGCGCGTGATTGCCGAGACCGAAGCCGCGCTCGGCCCGATCGACATCCTCGTGCACAACGCCGGCGGCGACATCGCGGCCGCCGGCGGCAAGCCCGATCCGAACGACGCGGTCCACATCAAGGAGGCCGACGTGCGCGCGGTGCTGGAGCGCAATCTGCTCTCGACCATCCTGACCTGCCAGGCGGTCGCGAAGGGCATGATGGAGCGGCGATCCGGCCGCATTGTCACGCTCGGCTCGGTCGCCGCCTTCAAGGGGCGCACCCAGGGCTCGATCTATGCGGTGTCGAAGGCCGGCGTCACCCATTACACGCGATGCCTTGCCGACCAGCTCCGTCCCTACGACATCGCCGTCAACTGCATCGCGCCCGGCGATACCCGCACCGGCCGCTTCCTCGGCACGCGCGCGGTGGATCCCGGCAGGATGGTCGAGACCGGCACGCTTGACCGCATCGCGACCGTGGACGAGGTCGCGCGCGTCGTCGAGTTCTTCGCCGGCCCCATGGGCGCCTTCGTCTCCGGCCAGGTGCTGCGGATCGACGGCGGCGGACAGTGCTGGCCGGGCTGACAACGCGCGCGCGAGGCACAAAATGAAAAGGGCCGCTGCGAGCGGCCCTTTTGCATCATCCGTGGTGCGCTGAGATCAGTCGACCCGCGCCAGCACCGCGAGCTTGCGGATGCCCTTGTTGCGGTAGGCGTCGAGGAACGCGTAGTAATCCTTGAATGACACGCAACCGTTGGAATCGCCGTTCGGCCCGAGCATGAAGGTGTGCGCAAGCAAGCCGTCGCGGCCGTAGATCGCGCTCTCGCCGCCGATCGGGGTCAGGCGCAGCGCCGGCACGCCGTGGAACAGCGCCTCGCGCGGCTTCAGCGTGTAGATGTGCGGCGGCGTCACGCCGCGCATGCGGGTGCGCTGCGAGCGCGGATCGTCGAGATTGGAGCCCAGGCCGGAATGCGCCTCGAGCTTGGTGCCGTCGGGCAGGTAAACCGTCTTGGCGGTGATGTCGTAGACCGCGGTGTCGCGCTCATAGGGCGGCGCACCGCCGAACATCGGGTTCTGCTCCTTCGGCGCGATGGCCGAGGTCACGCTGGCATCGGCCGAGGCATAGGCGAGCAGCCCGCCGGACGGCTCACGCTTGCCCCAGAGCTTTTCGACCATCGACGGACGCGGGCCGGTGATCGACATCACCGCGGCCTTGGCACGGTCGGCAAACGACTTCGGCTTCGCCTCGGGCGCCGGCACGATCTCGGCCGGGTCGGCCGAAGCGAGTTGCATCTGCGCGTCCGGCGCGCGCTTGGCCTTGTCCGCGGATTTATCAGCGACCTTCGCAGGGGCCGCCGGCTTCAGCGCTTCAGCAACCTTCGCGATCACGCCCTGCTTCGGGGCCACGGCAACCTGGGTTGCGGGCGCCGCGCTGGCCGCGTTCGACTCCACGCCCTGCGTGGCAGCGGCAGCAAAACGCTCGTTGAACATCTCGCGCGAGATCGGGGCTGCGACCTGCAAGCGGTCGGGCAGCAGCGCAAAGGTTTCCTTGATGGCATCGCCCGCCTCGCGCAGCGCGACCTTGGGCGCGCGCTTGACCACGGGCTCGTCGTAACCGGCGCTGCCGACGCTCGGGTAGACGCTGGCGGCGAAGATGTTGCTGTAGACGGTCCAGCCGGCCAGCAGGACGCAGCCGGCCACGGCCGCGCCGAGCACGTTTTGGGTGGTCATTTTCCGGGAAGATTTCCGCGAATTGATCTTAGAACTATTCTTGGACTTCCGTGCCGCGTTACTCTGCGCAGCGATACTCGTACTCATTCGCCTTGCGTCCAGGACGGTGTCACTCAGTCCCCCTTCGAAGTGCCGCTGGTCACGATCCGGGAACAGCATCTCGCAGAGGGTCGGAGCGTCATTAAGGCGACTTTTAGTTAAATGCGGATTAAGTTCGGGCGGATGTAGGGCAACTCGTTAACGCTGTGCCATTTCGAGAAAAAGCCCGCAGAACTACGGACTTAGGCGACATTGTTAACCATAAATCTTGGCCGGTTCAGCACGCTCGGCGGACCTCTCCGGCCGCCTCTGTAAACGCAGCAACCAAGTCCTTTTCGTGGTCTTCAATACCCTGAACATAGCCGCCAAACGTTGTGCGGGGCTGGTGCGTCCGACGCGTCGAAACGCTGCCTGTCAGCAGAATGGCGGGAGCCCCGCACGTATCACGGAGCACTCACGCGGCACGGCGCCCTGACTGAAAGTTGATCGCGCTGGACTGGAAAATGTCGCCGCGAGAAAATAGCTGCGAGAGCGGCACTTTTCAGCAGCCTCTGCGTGTGATACGGTACCGTATCGCCATCGCCTTGAACTGTGCCACGCACGCAAAACGGAGGCTGGCATGAGTCGGTTCACGCGCGCCGGGTTTTTCACTCTGGCGTGGTTATTTCTATTGATCGGGTCCTCAACTGCACAGCCTGCAGCCAATGTGGGCTGCACGGCATCGCCATCGGCGACCGGCACGCAGGTCTGGCGCTGCGACAACGGCATCACCATCGTGGCCGAAAATGGCGCCAGATTTGAACTTAAGGACGCCAACCGCGACGGACATATAGACTCCGTGGAGTTGAGCAGCAAAGCGCTGCTGGTCGAGGTGCCCAAGAAGCCCGGCGGCAATCCCTTCAAGGTGCTGACGCCGCAGGCGATCGCCGCCGTGCGCGGCACGAAATGGGCCGTCGATGTCGCCGATGCCAAGACCTCCGTGTTCGTCGCCGACGGCCGTGTCGGCGTGACCCGCAGGGCTCGTGGGCGCGGCGTCGTGCTCGGACCGGGCGAAGGCGTGGACGTCGAGGCAACCGGCCCGCTGACCGTCAAGACATGGGGCCAGCCGCGCGTCGATGCGCTGATGGCGCGCCTGGGACAGTAAGATTTCGGACGGTAAGCCGGGCCCGTCAGGCCCGGTCAATGAGATTTGGACACTGGAAGATTGCAGAACGAGCGCAAAAACGATCGCATGAGTAGCCGACGCGTTCAGATGATGGTGGCGCTCGTCCTCACCGCGCTGTGGGGCGCGGGCGTCTATGCCGGGCACGCCAACGGGCATCTGCGCTTTCTCGATCGGCTCGAGGCGACGCTGACCGATTTGCGGACCCAGGTGCGCGGCGTACAGACTCCGCCCGATCTCGTCACTATCGTCGCGATCGACGACACCGTCGTCAAACGCGGCGGCAGCTATCCGCTGCCGCGCGCCGATCTCGCTCGTGTCGTCGACACCATCGTGCAGTTCAAGCCGAAGGTCGTCGCGATCGACCTGCTGCTGGTCGACCGCAGCGCTGCGATCGGCGATGCCACGCTGGCCAACACGCTCGCCAGCGGTCCGATGGTGCTTGCCGCCGCCGCGATCTTCCCGTCCGCCAGCGAGACAGTGGAGCCGAGCAGCCAGGGTCCCCTCGCCGCCCTGCCGCAGGCCGAGCGCTTCCTGCTGCCGCTGCCGGCCTTCGCCGATCACGCCGAGGTCGGCGTCGTCAACGTCGCCACGGGACAGTCGGGCTCGCCGCTCTCGGTGCCGATGCTGTTCCGGACCCGCGACAAGGTCGAGCTGTCATTTCCCTTGCGCGTCGCAACACGCGCGCTCGACAAGCCGCTGACGATCTCGCCCGATCATCTCATGCTGGGCGATCGCGCGGTGCCGACCGACACCGATTTCGCACTGCCGATCACCTATTACGGCCCACGCCGCACCATCCGCACCGTCAGCGCGCAGGCTATCTTCGACGGCACTCTCAATCGGGCGACGATCGAGAACCGGATCGTCGTGATCGGCGCCGCGGTCGCCGGCGGCGGAGACTTCTATCCGACGCCGTTCGATTCCCTGATGCCTGGCGTCGAGGTGGTCTCCACCGCGATCACCCATCTCGTCGCCGGCGACAGCATCGTGCGCGACCGCAAGGTTCGCATCGCCGATGCGCTCTGCGCGACGCTGCTGCCGATGCTGCTCGTCGGCCTGCTCGCCTGGCGGCGCAGCGCGCTCGGCATCATCGCGGCCGCCGCGTTGATGATCGCATGGGCCGGGCTCAATCTGTTCGCCTTCACGCACGGCGTCTGGCTGAATGCCGCAACCACGCTCGCCGCCGCCGTGCCGCCGGTCGCGGTGTTTGCCGGCGTGCAGCTCTGGGCCGGGGGCCGCCGCACGCAATATCTCGCCGCCAAGAGCAGAACGCTTGCGCAATTCCAGGCCCCCGCCGTGCAGGAATGGCTGGCGCGCGATCCGAACTTCCTGTCCAAGCCCGTCCGGCAGGACGCGGCGGTCGTCTTCATCGATCTCTCCGGCTTCACGGCGCTCAGCGAGCGGATCGATCCGGACGAACTCCAGGACCTGCTGAAGGGGTTTCACGCGCTGATCGACAAGGCCTCGGTCGATAGCGGCGGCATGATCACCGGCTTTCTCGGCGACGGCGCCATGATCCTGTTCGGTCTGCCGAGCGCCATGCCTGACGACGCGGCGCGCGCGCTGAAATGCTCGATTGATCTTTATCGCAGCGTCGACCGCTGGATCGCTTCGCTACCGCCTGCGATGCGCGGCCAGCTCGGTTTCAAGATCGGCGCCCATTTCGGCCCGATCGTCGCCTCCCGCCTCGGCGAAAGCCACCAGCACATCACGGCGACGGGCGACACCGTCAACGTCGCGAGCCGGCTGATGGAGGTTGCCGCCCAGAACTGTGCACGGTTCGCGATGACCGATACGTTGCTGGATGCCGCCGACTTCCATGGCGCGCCCGACGGCATCCTGACCGGCCCCCTGCTCACGCAGGTTCGCGGCCGCTCCGGCATCGTGACAGTGTGGTTCTGGCGCGACCGGGACAGGCCGAGCCAGGACGCCGCCAAAGCCGAGATGATCGACTGAAGTACGTTAATCCGCGTCCGACGGATGCGCCTTGCGCCTCAGAATCCCGAAGCCGCCCAGCTTGCCGCCAGCTGCGTCAGCTAATTCGGCTCAAGAACCAGCTTCTTGAGATGACCGGCCACGCTCTGCTCGGAAACGGACTCGAAGCGCATTCCCCTGTCGGCCCAGCTTTTTCCCCAGAGATGGACACCCGCGACACGGGGATCGCTCAACAGCTCGAAGCCGGCCCGGCCTTCGGAAGCGAACAGGTCCACTTCATGCCAGTCGATCGCATTGAAGGTTGTCGGCGGCAGGATTGATGACTGGAGTTCCTCGTCATCCGCCACGAGCAGATATTCGCTCAGCAGCAACGGCCCCACCGCGCCGTATTCGACGCGCTTTTCGTTGAGGAGGCGCTGCTGCGACAATGCATACAGATTGGCCATGTGAGGCGAGCCCTTGGGCGCGCGCATCACATCGCCGGCGCAAGCATGGCCGTTCTCGACTCCCGACCATTGCGTGGAGAACACGTGCTCCCTGCCGAAATCCAGGGGCTTCACGAGGACGACGTCCGTGTCGAGCCACCACCCGCCGGATCGATGAAGAACGGCATAGCGGAAGATATCGCTGAAGTAGCGGATCTCGCTGTTCATGACGGCCTGGTGGTAGATCGAAGCCGGCACGATGTTTCCTGCATCGGCCACGACGACCCCGGGCGGCACAAGCGCCTGCACGGCGGCCACGTTGTCGTATGTGTAGAGCTTGACCGGATGACCCTGGCGCACCATCGACTGAAGCGAGAGACGATGCATCTCGCCGAGCATCCCCATCGACCAGAAGCAATGAATGGGATCGCGGGCCTCTCCCGGCGCCGATCGGCTCTGAAGATGCGCGTTGAACTTCTCTGTCAGGGCGTTCCAGCCGTTGCGCGGAGCAGAACGGCACTCCGCAAGGAACGGCAATTTCTGATACGCCCGCGCGATCAGGAAGCAGAGACTTGCCTGGTTGACATGCCCCGCCCTGTTCAAGGCATGGCCGTAATTCTCCCAGATCGAGGGATCGACGGGATCGAGCTCCACCGCGCGCTGAAACGCCTCGAGCGCGGGCTCCTGCATCCCCTTGCCTTGCAGGGCCGTCCCGAACGTCGCGAGGTAAGTCGCCTTCATCTCGTTCGTGAGAGCACGCCCCGCCCAGTGGATGGCGGCATCGTAATTTCCGTTGAGCAGCGACACACCGGCCATCAAGTGAAGCAGCCCAGCATGGTTTTCGTCTGCGGCGAGCCCTTCCTGGCAACGGGCCACGGCTTGCTCGAGCTCACCCGATTTCAGATGCCGAAGGCAGATTTGGTAAACCTCATCCCGCGTCAGCGACGACGGCTGTCTCGAAATCTCGTCCGCTCTTGCGAGAGTGCCGTCGTGATAATTCATCGGGGACCTTCCGGATCATGGGAGCGCGCGCGGCAACCTGCCTTCTGAAATTCAGGAAGGTTGCCACTCCACAACTATTCCCTGGAGCTTGCACGAAGCTGGACACCCCCTTCGGTTCTCCGTGCGGCCGACTACCTCGGCGATCCCGACAGCACGCTGAAAGGCCCGCTCGACACGCCGGTTCGCGGCCGCTCGGGCACCGTCGCCGTGTGGTTCTGGCGCGATGAAAGCAGTCCAGGCCAAGCCGCCGCCACGGTGGAGATGATGAGGCCTGTCAGAAACAACGCATCGGACGCAGGCCCCTTCCGACGCGTACTCCCCGTGATCAGCGATCCGGCCTTTGGCAGCGAGGAGGCCAATACATGGCCCGAAGGTCCCGGAGATTAGTCGGCCTTCTTGGGGCCCGAAGAGTTGCTGATTGACGTCGCTCAGAACATTTGTCAAAGCGCGGTCCATTGGCTGCGCTGAACTTCGAGGCGTTTCTGGCCGTTTGTCTCGGCTCCATCTCCTACGCTCATCTACCGCGCGAGACGATGCCGTATCCGGGCCGTTTCTCGCGCTGGCCGAAGCGGGCTTCCGACGATCTGATGCGCTTCTTTGGGTTCTTGTTCCATGGATGGCGTGCCTCGCCATGATTGCGATGAATACCCCGCGACCGCTTCGTAGATCTGTTCAGAAGTGGCGCGCCTTGGATAACGTGTGGTGAATACTGGTTGCCGATTGGGTCCGTCTCTGAAAAAGTAAAACGCGATTCGAAATCGCGTCGCATCTGGGCCTAGTCGTTCTGAAGGCTTCTGTTGTCATGAATCGCCGCAAACTATCATCACCAAGTCAACATCAACCTTATCAACTCACAAAATGAGCATCGTCCTACTCAACTGGAAAGGTGGAGAGTACGACACCTTTACCTACTTCAACACATGCATGAAGCAGGCGTTCGAGCGGATGGGGCGTCCTACGCAAATCGTCAATCTCGACAACCAAGCTTTGCACGAATTGTCCGAACTACACAATAAGGGCATCGATTTTGTCTTTACGTGGCAGGGTTTAGGTTCGCAGCTGGGTGCCACGGAGACAAATCCCGTCACAATCTGGGACCATCTGAAAGTCCCATTACTCTGCTATCACGGCGACCACCCCTGCCAGATGATTTTGAACCACAAGGCCGCGTCTCGGTGGGCGAGGCATATCTACGCCACGCCATCGTTCGCCATGTTTGCGAACACATACATTCCGCGTACGAGCGTTGCTACATTTTTCCCGACACCTAATTGGTTCCCTGACGGGGTCAAGAGCCGTTTCGAGGGTGATTTTTTTGTCTTTCCAAAGAACATAAATGATCTCGACGTGACGTTGGATGAGTGGCGCAAAGCACCGCAGCGTCGGCTCGCTGGCTTCCTGCTCGCCGCCGCCGACGCAATCATCGGCGAATTCAGGAACGGCAATCGAACGAATCACCACGACATCATCGATGCCATGCTAAATGCTGAGGTGATGACAGCGCTCTGTGGGGAGTTGGGTAATCCGCCGGAGCTGTCAGTGCGGTTTCACGTCCACATGCTGCTCGACAAGGTTCACCGCAACACGATTGCCGAGCATGTCATTAACGAGCTTCAAGACGTGCCGCTCAAGATATACGGATGGGGATGGGAGCGTTTTCGGCTCAGGAACAATCCACATCATGAGTTCCTCCCATTTGACGCCATGTCGGACAACGCATTCCAGTACGCGTCGCAATACGGAATCCTCGACGTGGCGCCGATTCACGATGCGTTGCACGACCGCACTCTGCGCGCGATGGGCAACCGGGCAGGTTTTTTGATCGGATCAGATTGGCCATACGAGACGTTCCTCGGCGGCGATTGCGGTGACTTGTTCTTCGACGGCGCGGATGGCGCGCTACGTGCTAAGGCGGAACGGGTGATGCAGTCGCCCGAAGCGCACCGCACGCGGTGCCGTGATTTTGCGCAGCGTTATCAGCAGCAATTTTCGTTTTTCAATTTCTTCAAATATCTGGAAGGTGTAAGCGCGACGATCAGGGCTAGTGCTGCGATTGCGTGATTTGCTCGACAGGATGCTTGCAGCAGGCAGTTCGGTAGGCCAGCCTTGTGGATAAGCGTCGCGAGTTTGCCCCCGACAGTTATGCCGGTGCAGCCTGACGGGCTTTGGGGCAAATCGCTAAATTGAGCCAGGGTCGGGCATTAATTTGCCGGCCGCCGTCGCTCGCGGCAGAGTATAGTTCTCTCATATGTTTTGTCGCAAATGCCGACGTTGCGTCACGAAAAGCGTAGTGACAAAGGCTCGGATTGGATCAGGGTGGGACATGGCTGTTTCTTTCGATGATATTGGCTATGAGGACTTTCGCCGGATGGCAACCGATGAAAGCCTGAGTCCACACGAGAAAATCGGCTTTCCGGACGAGTACCGGGACATCCATGAAACAGCGATCTTCGCTGATATCGCATCGAAATTGACCAACCTTTTGCGCCCCTCCCAGACAGTGCTTGATATCGGCCCTGGGTGCGCGGGCCTGCCACGCCGAATGATCGATCTGTGCCAGGAGCGAGAGCATGAACTCGTATTGGTCGATTCATCTGAAATGCTGTCGCATCTGCCTGATGTCTCCGGAGTGATCAAGCTGCCGGGTTTCTACCCGGATTGCGGCGATGGATTGCAACCATGGCTTGGCCGTTTCGATGCCATTCTTTGCTACAGCGTCTTCCACTACATATTCGTGGAGGCCAATTTCTGGAAATTCCTGGATCTGTCCATCCAGTTGCTTGCACCAGGCGGCCAAATGTTGATTGGGGACATCCCCAATGTGTCAAAGCGCAAGCGATTTTTCGCAAGCGAAGCGGGCGTGAGGTTCCACCAGAATTTCATGCAAACGACCGAAGTGCCCCACGTTGATTTCCGCGCGGTGGAAACCAACAAGGTCGACGACGCTGTCATCGTGGGGGTCATTATGCGCGCTCGTGCAGAAGGGTGCGATGCCTACTGGCTGCCTCAGGGTTCTGCGCTTCCGATGGCAAATCGCCGTGAAGATATCCTCATCATCAAGCCGTAGTGAAGGAAAGGCATCCCGACAAACTCCATGCCGACAAGGGTTACGGCTTTGCGCGCTGTTGTCACCATCTGCGCACGCGAGGCATCAGCCCACGCATTGCGCGCCGTAGCATCGAGAAAAATGATTGACTGAGCAGCTTTGGGTTGTGGAACGCGCGCCCGCATGGCTTGGAGGATCGGGCAAGCTACCCATCCGCATCGAACGTCGTCTTGATATTCATCTCGCTTTGCTCACACTCGCATGCGTAGCCACGATTCGTTGTTGGCGACTCTAACGAATATGAGACTGCGGTGCAGTCTCTGGTAGCGGAACCCAAACATCGCTCGACAAATCGGGACGCATGCATGTCAGCAAGTATGAAGAAGAAAAAGCTTATCATTGTCGGCGATTCGGCGTTTGCCGAAATCGCACGCGAGTATTTCGATGTCGATACGGACTATCAGGTGGTAGCGTTTGCGGTGGAAGAGGCATACCTGAAGCAAAACGAATTGCACGGGTTGCCGGTCGTGGCGTTCGAACGGCTTCCTGCGCTCTATGCCCCGCAGGAGCATGACGTTTTTGCCGCTGTCACCTACACCGGTCTGAACCGCTTGCGGGAGCGTTTCGTCCGCGAAGCGAAAACGAAGGGGTATCGGCTGGCCTCCTACGTCAGCCCCCGTGCGTTTGTGTGGCGCAATGTACGTATTGGCGAGCATGTGTTCATCTTCGAAGACAACACGGTTCAGCCATTTGTCGAACTCGGCAACAATGTTGTGTTGTGGAGCGGGAATCATGTAGGACATCATAGTAAGCTGAGAGATAACATCTTTGTTTCGTCCCAAGTTGTCATCTCGGGTTATTGCGACATCGGGGAAAATTCTTTCCTAGGCGTCAATGCGTCCATTGCGAACAATGTGACGGTTGCCAGGGACAACTGGGTCGGCCCCGGTGTAACCTTGATGAGGGATACCGAACCCGGAAACCTGTTCAAGGCTGAGCAGTTCGAACCCGCCAAAGTGTCAGCGACACGCTTTTTTAAAGTGCAATGAAGTGGTTGAAACATGGCGTGGTGTGGAAGCCGTCGGGCATCCAATGGTGGGCGCGCAGTCACGCTACATGCCCAACACCTATCTGGCTCGACAATGAAACGCTGCGGGTTTACGTGCAATGTCGCGACGAGAAAAACGTCGGGCGCATCGGTTTCGTCGATCTCGATCCAGTCGACCCGCGCAAGGTGATTCGAGAAAGCCAGGCGCCCGTGTTCGACATCGGCCTGCCCGGCGCGTTCGATGACAACGGTGTGTTTCCAACTTCGGTGGTTCGCGTCGCCGACGGTAGCCTCTACATGTACTATGTCGGCTTTGAGCTTTGCCATCGAATCCGCTATCGTCTTCTGACGGGGCTGGCCATCAGCACAGACAACGGCAACACGTTTCGGCGCGCTCAGGCCACGCCTGTGCTGGAACGCAGTTCGGATGAGCAATTCTTTCGCTGTGGTCCCTGGGTCGAACAGGACGGTCAACGCTTTCGCATGTGGTACGTCGCGGGAAATGAATGGGAGACAATCGACGGCAAACCGATGCCCATTTATGACATTCGCTACGCAGAATCCGACGACGGGGTGCATTGGCCGGCTAAGGGGCATATCGTGATGCCGCTGGAATCGGAGAACGAGCATGGCTTCGGACGACCGGTTGTCAGAAGGCGCCGCGACGAATATCGGATGTTTTACTCCATACGCAGGCGCAATCCTGCGCGCTATCGGCTCGGATACGCAAAATCTCGCGACGGCCAGACTTGGCAGCGGCTTGACGGCGAAATGGGGCTGGACGTCACCGCCGGCTCATGGGACGGAGAAGCCATTTCGTATGGCGTTGACGTCGACGCCGGCGGTCGGACGTGGCTGCTGTACAACGGCGATGATTTCGGCGTTACGGGTTTTGGCATCGCGGAGCTTCTCCAGCCATGATGCGGGCGCGCTTTTTTGACGCCGGGGATGCAATTCGCTGGGACAGTTTCTGTCACGGCGCACATGGCGCCACGTTTCTGCATTCGCGCGCTTTCCTGTCATATCACGGCAATCGCTTCGTTGACCGATCTGTCGTGGTCGAGCGGCACGACGAATGGCTGGGCGTCATTCCTGCCGCCGAGCATCCTGGCGATCCATCCACCGTCGTCTCCCACCCCGGTGCAACCTATGGCGGCATGGTGCATCATGGGCGATTGCGGGGAGGTCGAATGCTGCAGGCATTGAATTCGGCATTGGCACTATGGGCGTCCGCTGGCTATGAACGCCTGCAGTACAAAGCTGTTCCGTACATCTATCAGCTATCCCCCGCCCAAGAGGATCTTTACGCGCTCTTTCGTGCGGGAGCTGCCCGTTATCGTTCAGACCTTTCCAGTTGCATTGACCTGCAGTATCGCCTGCCAGTCAGCGAACGCCGAAAACGCGGAAGAAAGAAAGCGTTGCGAGCATGCGTGCAACTCACGCAAGGAACAGACCACCTTGCGGCGTTATGGCCGGTGCTTGCCGATAACCTCGAGCGGAATCATGATGCGGCTCCGGTTCACACGCTGGGCGAAATGTCGTTACTCGCAGCTCGCTTTCCCGAGCACATCGAGGTAATGACTGCGCAGGTGGACGGTAGCGTTGAAGCTGGCATCGTGCTTTTCCTTGGCCAGACAGTCGCGCACGCGCAGTACATTGCATCGAGCGAAGCCGGTTATGCGGTAAATGCGCTCGACCTCTTGTTCGACGGAGCCATCGAGCACAGCGTACGCTCAGGCAAGCGCTACTTCGATTTTGGCATCAGCACGGAAGAGCATGGGCGGATCCTGAATGAAGGCCTTGCGCAGTTCAAAAACGAGTTTGGCGCTGGCGGGATAGTATATGAACACTACGAGATGAATCTAAAAGAGGGTGGAAATGCCGCTTAATGATTGCCGCATGTTCGAATTGCCGAAGATCGCCGATCCCCGTGGCAATTTGACATTTGTCGAAGCGGGGAATCATGTCCCATTCGACATCAAACGCGTCTACTATCTGTATGACGTTCCAGGCGGCTCGGACCGAGGCTCGCACGCGCACAAGAATCTTCATCAGTTCGTGGTGGCGATGTCTGGTAGTTTCGATATCGTCCTTAACGACGGCGACCGGCAGCGGCGATTCCATCTGAACCGGTCGTACTTTGGGCTGTATATCTGCCCCATGACATGGCGCGCGCTCGACAACTTCTCATCGGGCAGCGTCTGCATGGTGCTGGCCTCAGCGCACTATGACGTCGACGACTACATTCGCGACTACGACGAATTTATCGCGCTCGCCCGTCGCAATTCGTCTGTGGTTGCCTAAAATTTGTGAGTCAGAACTGACCGGGAAAAATGCTGATAGATTTTCTCAACCTTGGCCGGGTAAACGCTCGATATGAGCCGGCAATTCGCGACGCAATCGACCGTGTGCTGGGTTCGGGATATTATCTGCTGGGCGAGGAAGCCGCTGCGTTTGAACGGGAGTTCGCGTCCTATTGCGGGGTCAAGCATTGTATCGGCGTGGCCAACGGTCTGGATGCGCTGCACCTGATCTTGCGCGGCTATGACATCGGCGAGGGCCATGAAGTAATTGTGCCAGCCAATACTTTCATCGCTACGTGGCTCGCGGTAAGTCTCGTCGGTGCCCGGATTGTACCGATCGAACCTGATGGCTCTACCTGGAACATCGACCCGAAGCGGATCGAGGAAGTCATCACGCCGCGAACGCGCGCTATTATGCCCGTTCACCTCTATGGCTGTCCGGCAGATATGGATGCGGTCCGAGAAATCGCGCGGCGGCATCATCTTCGCGTAGTCGAGGACGCTGCACAGGCACATGGCGCCCGTTATCGGGGACGCAGGGCAGGAGGCCTCGGCGACGCAGCAGGCTTCAGCTTCTATCCAGGCAAGAACCTCGGGGCGCTGGGAGACGGCGGCGCGATCACGACGAGCGACGATGAACTGGCCGACAGGCTACGCAAGCTGCGCAACTATGGATCATCAATCAAATACCAGCACGATATCTTGGGCGTAAACTCGCGGTTAGATGAGATACAGGCGGCTGTCCTGCGCGTGAAGTTGGCGCATCTCGATGCGGAAAATGCGCGGCGAGCCGCCCTCGCGAATATCTATCGGGAAGCGCTTGCCGCTACCCCGGTCGAACTGATTCGGTTGTCTGACGAGATGGAATCCGTGTGGCATCTTTTTGTTGTGCGGACTCCCGAGCGCGACGCGCTGCGCGACTTCCTGACGTCGCGAGGGGTCGGTACACAGATTCACTATCCTGTACCTTGCCACCGCCAGGGCGCGTATGCTCATCAGGCTTGGCCTGATCTTCCCACAACAGATCGACTGCAGTCGCAGATTCTGAGCTTGCCGATGTCGCCATATCTGAGCGCAGATGATGCAGTGCATGTGGCAGGACTTGTGGCGGATTTTTTTAACCATCGATAAGCCCGCTGTGGTTCCAGCCGGAAGGTGAATTAATCTGTGACTTTTTGAGGATTTCGTGCGCTGCGTCGCGCCGCTCCAACTAATGCTTTCGCAAGAGGCGGCTCAACTCTTGCCAAGAGTGAATGCACTATTTGGCCCTAATGAACTGAGCGTCGCCTAGGCTTTGACCTTTTTGACGCTTCGCTCTCGAGGCCCAGAGCGCGGCCGACTCACAGGGCATCGGCCGGGCCGTGCCATCACATGACGGCATACAAGACACAGAAGGACGTGAAACTAGACGTCACGGAGCGAACTGCCTACAACGTGATTGCGCTGCCGCTTTATAACGATATGACCGATGAAGAATGCGATCGCATCGTCGCCGCCATCCGGCAAGTGCACCAATCAGCCCTAGCCACAACGTGAGCAGGTCTTAGGCGCAAGAAAATCGCCTTAGAAACCTTGGCGCCCCGATGAGTATTGAATTGCCATGTCGGAGCATTTCAATACTCATCGTGAGGTGCCGCCCGCTCAAGGCAGCAGTTCGGGCGGCGGCGAGCGGTCCAGCACGTCGCCCTTGGCACCTTCCAGCAGATCGATGCCGTAAGTCTCGACCACGAGCGGACCGCGCTTGCGCTGCAACTCGGCGACGCGCGTCACCTGCGCAAAGAGGTCGTTCAGCAATAGATGGCCGTCGGGACGCAACTCGTCGACATAGATCAGCTTGCCCGCGAGCAGCTTCGGATCCGGCTCGGGCATATTGACCCAGCGAATGCGCTGGTTCTGCTGCGCCACGCAGGTGCCGCGCGGCAGGTAGAAGGCGAGCCAGCCCGTTGTGCCGTAATCCGGCGCAAGCACGCAGGTCGCGGCATTGCGCACACGCACGGCTTCGATTTCCGCGGCGAGCTCGCGCCAGCCGACGCCGACGCTGCGCACCGTGGCATCGCGGCGATAGCCGGACAAAAGGCCCGTATTGGCCTGCAGGATGAGGGCAGCGAACATCACGATGCCGGTGGGCGCAGCCCAGCGCAGGCAAAACTCCACCAGGCGCCGTGCACGCGGCTTCCACTGCACGAGGTTGGCGGCGGCGGCCGCAGCGACGACGAAGGGCGGATAGACCGGCGCGAACCAGTTGGCCTCGACGCGGGCGTGCAGCGAATGCCAGACGAAATAGGCGACGATGGTCCAGAACAGCGCCTCGATCAGCACACGCGAGGCCTGCGCGCCGGCCCGGCGCCAGGTCAGCGCATGCAGGCCCATCGCGCCGAGGATGAAGACCAGCGGGGTCGCGAACGCGATCTGGGTCGGGATCAGCTCGGCGATGAAGACGGGCCGGAAGTCCTCGATTTTTGCGCGGCCGAGCTGCTTGACGAACGAGACCCATTGATGATCCGCATTCCAGAGGATCACCGGCGAGAACAATGCCAGCGCCAGGAGGCCGCCGAGATAGGGCCAGGGCGAGAGAAACCAGCGTCGCAGTTTCGGCACGAACACGAGCCAGATCAGGATCGCGGCGCCAAAGAACATCGCGGTGTACTTTGACAGCAGCGCAGCGCCAACGGCGGCGCCGACCGCCAGCCACCACACGCCGCGGCCGGTCTCCAGCACCTTGGCCAGGAAGAACATCACGAAGCTGGACGCCACCAGCAACGGCGCATCCGGCGTCACGATCAGCGTGCCGACGGAGGCCATCATGGTGACGTTGAGCAGGATCGCGCTGGTCGCGGCGACGCGCGCCCCGCCGAACAGGATCGCCGCGGAGCGATAGATCGCATAGCTCATCGGCAGTGCAAGCAGGATCGAGACGAGGCGGACGCCGAGCTCGGTGTCGCCGGCGATCATGGTGCCGGCGCGGATGACGTAGGCGACCATCGGCGGGTGGTCGTAATAGCCACCCGCGAGGTTCTTCGACCACATCCAGTAATAGGCTTCGTCGAAGGTGATCGGCGTGAACGCGGCCGCGACCAGCCGCAACACGACCAGCGCAACAATCACCAGCGCGGTGTTGCGGACGATCCGCGCGTCAGCCCCGCCCATCTCGAGCTATTTCTTGCGCCAGACGAACAGTCCGGACATCGCGTAGTTCCACACCACGCCCATCAGCGCACCGGCCATGCCCGCCAGCCACCAAATCGGTTCCTGGTCGTAGACCGAGAAGGCGACGCCGACATTGGCGAGCAGACCGACGCTGCAGACGATGTAGAACGCGATCAAGCCGCGCAGCAGCGCAAAACCCTTCAGCCGCTGGTCGCGGTAAGTGAGGAAGTTGTTGAGGATGAAATTGCTGGTCATGGCGACGATGGCGCCGGCGGCCTGCGCTTCCGCGAACGGCACCTTGAACAGCTGCAGCCCGATGAACAGCGTGGTGAGATGCACCACGAGGCCGATGCCGCCGACCATCGCGAACAGGATGAAGCGCAGCGAGACGATGTCGTTGCTGAGCTTGGCCAGGACCAGACCGAGGAAATCAAGTGCGACCATGGAATCGAGCTTGCTTTCGCCGTGTTGGCGGGCGCCGAATGTGTAGGGAATCTCGACCGCGCGCAATGAGCCATGCGCGGTCGCGACGAGGTCGAGCAGGATCTTGAAGCCGTGCACCGACAGTTTGGGCGCAAGGTCCTCGAAACGGTCGCGGCGCACCATGAAGAAGCCGCTCATGGGATCGGCGATCTCGACCCGCAGCATCTTCTTGGCGACCTCGGTCGCCAGCGCACTGGCGCCGGCGCGCTGCTTGTTGAAGCCTTCGCTCTTGTAGCCCTCGATGTAGCGGCTGCCGACCACCAGATCGGCCTGGTCGCTGGCGAGCAGCAACAGCATCTTCGGAAGCTGCGTCTCATCGTGCTGAAGGTCGGCATCGATCACGGCCACAAAGGGCGCGCTCGAGGCCAGGATGCCCTCGATGCAGGCGCCCGACAGGCCACGGCGGCCGATGCGACGGACACAGCGCACGCGGCTGTCCTGCTGCGCCAGCGCGCGCACGACGTCCCAGGTACCGTCGGGCGAATTGTCGTCGACGAACACGACCTCCCAGGCGACGTTGGCGAGTGTCGCCTCCAGCCGCCGGTACAGCACCGTGACGTTGTCGCGCTCGTTGAAGGTCGGGACGATGACCGACAGTTCCGGCCCCTCTTGGGTCTGGCTGTCGGCGGCCGGTCGGATCGCTTCATTCATGACGGCAGCGTATATCCGCCGCGTCCTGCGCTGCCAAGTTCTTGAGCTACGAAGCCGGGGTTTCTGTGGGGAACGGCCCAAAAAAGGCCCTAAAATGCCAACGACCCCGGAACGGCGGACCGCGCGTACATCCGGCGCAGGCCCAAGCTATTCCAAGGTCGTCCCAGCGCCGGAGTTTTCGCTCAACGTCGCCGTTACAAGCTAGATGGGGATCGCAAAACCGCTTTGCAAGGGGCCCGGGCGGCCTTTTTGGCCCCGCTCGCTAGTTCGGGACTTCCTTGATCACCGGGCCGCGGGGCACGGGCGCGGCGGGGGCCACGGGTGCTGCGGCCGGGGCCGGCTCGACCTTTACCGGCTTGGGCGGCTTGCCGTACTGGCCGATCGGCCCGAGGACGACGGCAGCCGCCAGCACGACCGCCGCGACGATCGCGCCCAGAATGCCACCTACCGACTCAGACGACATGAAAGCCCATCCCTGTTCCCGACGCGGCCACTGATACCACGGATGAACACGGGGCCGGAAGGGCTCCCGGACGGCATGGGCGAATGCGCTACTTCTGCGGCGGCCGGTGCTTGACGAAGGCCGTCACGATGTCCTTCTGCGCCGACTCGACCGCCCTGTTCGCGGTCGCGAGATGGGCGCCGGCGTCGATGTTCGGATACTGCGTGGTGAGATAGTCCAGCAGCGCCACCCGGTAATATTGCCGCTCCGACGGACAGGCGCCGGCGACCGAGCGGCCGAAATCCTGCTCCGTCATGCCCTGATTGCTGTCGCGCGAATATTCCCGCGCGAGGCAATGCCAGTAGTCGTCGCGGCCCTGCTGAGCGAGCTTCTGTGCTCCCTTCGCATCGTCGTCATCCGCCATCACAGGATAGGTCATGGCAGCAGATGTCATCATGACGAGCGCGGCTCCCAGCATCAGCATCCGCATCTTGTTCTCCTTCTTTGCGGCTCTCGTCGCAAAGCTTAGACGGGACCGGCTAACTGGCCAATCACATCTGGTTTGATTAGGATGAGGTCCCTCCCCCGTCGATGCGAGATCCTCCCGTGGCCAAAGCAAAAACCGCGTCCAAAAAATCCGGCAACATCTTCATCGGCATCGGCGGCTGGACCTTCGAGCCCTGGCGCGGCGTGTTCTATCCAGAGAAGCTGACGCAGGCGAAGGAGCTGTCCTATGCCGCCTCGAAGCTGACCTCGATCGAGATCAACGGCACCTATTACGGCTCGCAGAAGCCGGAGAGCTTTCGCAAATGGGCCAGCGAAGTGCCCGATGGTTTCGTCTTCTCGGTAAAGGGACCGCGCTTCGCCACCAACCGCCGCGTGCTCGGCGAGGCCGGCGATTCCATCAAGCGGTTCTATGATTCCGGCGTGCTGGAACTCGGCGACCGCCTCGGGCCGGTACTGTGGCAGTTCGCACCGACCAAGAAATTCGACGGCGCCGATTTCGGAGCCTTCCTCGAGCTGCTGCCGCGCAAACTCGACGGACGCGCGCTGCGCCATGTCGTCGAGGTCCGCCACGACAGCTTTTGCACGCCAGACTTCGTCGCGCTGATCCGCCAGTTCGAGACGCCCGTCGTGTTCGCCGAGCACGGCAAATATCCGGCGATCGCCGATGTCGCGAGCGACTTCGTCTATGCCCGGCTGCAGAAGGGCAATGACGAGATCAAGACCTGCTATCCGCCCAAACAGCTCGATGCCTGGGCCGGGCGCCTGCAGGCCTGGGCCGAGGGCGGTGAACCCGACGATTTGCCGAAGGTCGACAAGGCGAAGCCGAAGAAAGAGCCGCGCGACGTGTTTGCCTACGTCATCCACGAGGGCAAGGTACGCGCGCCGCACGGCGCGATGGAACTGATCGCGCGGGTGAGCTGAGGATGGTGCATGGCAAAGGCGAAAAAGCTCTTCACCATCGGCTATGAGCAGACGCCGCCCAAGGCGGTGCTGGACGAGTTGGAGCAGGCCGGCGTCAAGCTCGTGGTCGACGTGCGCGCGGTGACGTCATCGCGGCGGCCGGGCTTTTCCAAGAATCAGCTCGCCGCCGGGCTCGATGAGCGGGGTATCGCCTATGTCCATCTCGCCGCACTGGGTACGCCGAAGGAAGGCCGCCTCGCCGCGCGCAGCGGCCAGTATGATGAGCTGGAGAGGATTTTCTCGAAGCACCTCAAGACGCTGGAGGCCAGAGAACAGATGGACGAGCTTTCGGCGCTGGTGAAGAAGGCCGGCCCGGTCTGCCTGCTCTGCTACGAGCGCGACCACACCCACTGCCACCGCCAGATGATCGCGGAGATCATCGAGGAGCGCGATGGGGTGGCGGTGAAGAATTTAGCGGGGCGGCACCCCCCCTAGGTCTGCCCCAAGCCAATGGGCGACTTTCCAAACAAAATGAAATGCGCTATCTTAAGTTGATTTAGAGCATCTGATACCGTTATCCCATTGAGACGGCAATGACCGACCCTCACCGAAGGGCCCTTTCAGAGTCCTATACACCTCCGATAGTCATCTCGGTCCACGGAATTAGAACCGCTGGACGCTGGCAAAAGTCGCTAGCGGACACGCTCGGCGTTCACACGATCAAACATCGTGCTCACGACTTTGGATGGTTTTCCATATTTCGCTTCTCCACGACTTCGTCTCGCAAAAATAGGATCGATGAATTTTATGATTTCTACGGCGAAATTGCGCGAGAGCAAAACCTAGGTATCGATCTCTCAGATTACCGGGCTCGCCCATCCATCATTCTACATAGCTTCGGCACATACATCGTCGGATACGCCATGCAGAAGCATCCCGATATTCAGTTTGACAAAGTTATACTTTGCGGCTCGATTCTGCCCGTTGATTTTGACTGGTCGACCTTATTTCATCGCGATCAGGTCAACTATGTTCGAAACGAATACGGCGCCCAGGATAGGTGGACAGCCATCGTCGGTCACTTCATCAAAAACACCGGCGCAAGCGGATCGAACGGCTTTCAAACCCTAAGCCCAGTCGTTTCACAAGAACGCTTCGAATATTTCGGCCATAGTGATTATTTCAAAAGGGCGCACATTGAGAGCCAATGGATACCTGTGCTGAAGAGACAACCATCTCCGCTTCAGATTCGTCACGGCAGAAATATGCACGGCGACCTCGATCGCTTTGTCGACACTCTCAATGCGACTGCAAAGATTGATGATACTTGCTTTGCGGGACTTCCGGGCTATGAGGCGTCGCAAATTCCTCGCGGCTTATCCACGACTTGGATCGAGATCAATCCTGACATCTATACATTTCTCTTCGACCGAGATTCCGACAAGGTCTGTGGTTACGTAAACGCGATGCCACTCACGGATGAATGCTTCGAGAAAGTCAAAAAGGGAGAGATCAAAGACTCCGACATAACGAGCGACGATATTCTTCCTTTTTTGAACAACCAGACAGTCAAGCTCTATTTGATGTCGATTGCGATCGCCCCCTTAGTACGGCGAGCAAATCAAGGACTGCTTCAGGAGCCTGTAGAGCGCCTTGCGGGCGGCTTCCTTGCCAAATTGTTCTTTTATGCGGCTAGCCAAAAAATTCGTGTGACCGAGATCGTTTCTGTCGGATGGACGAAACCTGGTGAAAAATTATGTCAAGCATTTGGCATGCAACCTATTGGCAAAGATAGAGATAAACATCCCATTTATTGGATGGACTTCGGTGAAGGCCCTGTCCAGACCGCGCGAAAGATATTCCCTAGCGTTGAACGGCTGTCCGAGACGTACAAGCTAATGATCGAGTCTTCATAATTCACACCAAGAGTTTGGCAGGACGCGGTCCGGAAAGATCCTCAGTTGCGAGCGACTGCCGGTCGGTACACGGCGGAGAGGACGAGACGGACACCAACCTCTCAAACAGAAATTCCCTCCGCGCCAAGTAGAGCCTATCCCTCCCCTGCCAAGTGGAACGTCCCCTCCATCATCTGCACGCAGCTGCCGCCGACATGGGCGGAGACGACCTTGCCGTCCTGCTTGCGCACGCGCGTTGCGAGGATGCTGGGCCGGCCCATGTCATAGCCCTGGCCGACCGTGAGCTTCAGCTCGCCATCACGCATGGGATCGAGATCGGCGAACAGCGCTGCGGCGGCGACGGTGGCGCTGCCGGTCGCGGGATCCTCGGTGAGACCGCTGGCGCCGCGCATGAACATGCGCGCCTGCCGCTCGCACGGCGCCTCCGATGCGGGTACGTCGCGGGTATAGAACCACACCGAGCGGGCGCCGTCGCGCGGCAATATCTTGCCGTAGGCCGCAGCGTCGGGCCGGGCCCGCTTCAGCGCCTCGCGCGAATGCAGCTCCATCACCAGGAACGCATTTCCGACGGTGACGACATGCGGTGCGTGGTTGTCGGTCTTGATATCCTCGGCGCTGAGCGAGATGCAGCTCGCGGCTTCAGCCGCCGACAGTGGCGCATGCCGCGCCAGCGGCTGCGGCGCGGTGAGCTCGGTCCTGATCACCCGACCCTCCTCGCGCACGATCTCGACCGGCACGAGCCCGGCCTTTTCCTCGAACAGCAGGCGCGGCTTCGGCTCCTTCGCCATCGAGGCCAGCACGAAAGCGGTGCCGACATTGGGATGGCCGGCAAAGGCGATCTCCAGCACCGGCGTGAAGATGCGCACCTCCGCGTCATGGGCCTTGTCGCGCGGCGGCAGCACGAAGGTCGTCTCGGAATAATTGAATTCGGTCGCGATCGCCTGCATCTGCGCCGTCGACAAGCCGCCGGCATCGAGCACCACGGCGAGTTGGTTGCCGCCGAACGGGCGATCGGTGAACACGTCGACAGTGATGTAGCGGCGCTGCATCGCTCATTTCCTCTTCACGCAAATCGCAGCCGCACTCGGCTGCATCGCCGGCACTCTACAAGCCGGCGACATCGTCCGTCATGCCCCAAAATTCGGAGCAATCGGAGCAATCGCAGACGACGTTTCAGAAGCGGAAGAGCGATCGTGGCGACGCCAACACCTGTGCACGCTCGCGCGCGTCGGCGATCAGCGTGTCGAGGAATTGCCGGTTCTTGTCGTAGCTCTGCGAGGCCTCGAACTGGGTGTGCGGCCAGTCGCTGCCCCACAACAGGTGATCCACGCCATAGGCCTCTCGCAACAGCGGATAGGCCGCCTTGGCAAAATCTTCGCCGGCCGGGCCATTACGATACGGCGCCGAGATCTTGACCCAGACGTTCTTCGTCGTCCCCAACTTCAGCACCGACTGAAAGCCGGGATCGGCGATGCCGAGCCTTGGATCGGGCAGCGTGTAATGATCGAGCACGACTGTGACGCCGTGATCGAGCAGTTGCGGCGCGAGCACAGCAAGATCGGAGGCATTGCGCTGGATCTCGACCTGCCAGCCCATGGCCTTCACGTTTCCGAGCAGGCCCTTCCATTCGACGGCAGCAAGATCGGGCAAGGGCTGGCCGACGAGATTGAGGCGAAGGCCGACCACGCCGGCACGGTCGAGCGCGCGCAGCTCGTCCGCGGAGACAGAGGGACCGACGACGGCAATGCCGCGCAGACGCCCACTCGTCTGCTTCAGGCATTCGACCAGATAGGAATTGTCGCTGCCGAGAAAGCTCGGCTGCACCAGCACGCCGTTGGTCATGCCGTTGCGGTCGAGCTGCTCCAGATAGAGCGCCAGCGGCGCGTCGTAATCCGGCGCGTAGCGCCGGCCCGGTGCGAGCTTGAGGCCGCGATGGAAGACATGGGCGTGGGTGTCGATAACAGGCAAGGCCGGCTCACTCCTGGCTGTGGTTGCGGCCAGTGTGGCGAGCGACACGAGGCCCGCACCGAACTGGCGGCGCGTGAGGCCGCGCTGGGCGAATGTCATGGCTGCTCCCCATCCCCACGTCAGGCGCGCGTCGCGGCGGTCTGTTCAAAGACCTTACCGCGGGTTTCCGGCAGCATCAGCACCGCGATCAGCACCAGCGAATAAGCAAAGGCCGCATCGATACCGATTGCCGGGCCAAGGCCAATGTGATCGCTGAGATAGCCGACCAGGAAGGGAAACGCGGCGGAGACGATGCGGCCGAAATTGTAGCAGAAGCCGACACCGGTGCCGCGCACGCCGGCGGGATAGAGCTCGCTGAACAGCGCCGCCATGCTGGCGGGAATGCCGGCCGAGAAGAAGCCGAGCGGAAAGCCGAGCACCAGCATCTCGCCATTGGTCAGCGGCGCGAAGATGTAGATCAGCACGGTGATGATGCAGGCGCTGGCGAAGAACGCGACGTTGGCACGGCGACCGATCCGGTCGCTGATGATGCCGCTCGCGACGCAGCCGCAGAAGAAGGCCACGATGATCACGGCGAGATAGCCGCTTGAGCCCAGCACCGAGAGGTGTCGCACCTCGCGCAGATATGTCGGCAGGAAGGTCGTGAGCGCGGCGTATCCGCCATGGGCGCCGATGCCGAACAGGCCGCCGATCAGGGTTGAGCGCAGCACGTCGCGATGGAAAATGCCGGAGAGCGTCGCGAGGAACGGCGTCTTCTCGGCGGCAACGGCCCGCGGCGGCTCTTTCAAGCCACGGCGGATGAAGATGATGAGGAGCGCAGGCAACAGCCCGAGCGCGAACAGCAGCCGCCAGGCGATGTCGGCAGGCGCATAGGTGAACACCAGCGCCGAGAGCAGCACGGCGGCGCCCCATCCGACCGCCCAGGCGCTCTGCACTGAGCCGAGCGCCTTGCCGCGATGCTCGGGGCGGATGATCTCGGCCATCAGCACCGCGCCACAGGCCCATTCGGCACCGAAGCCGAGGCCCTGGATCGCCTTGAGGATCAGGAGCTGGGTGTAGGTCATCGCAAACGCGCAGGCGAAGGTCGCGAGCGCAAAGGTGGCGACGGTGATCTGCAGCGCCTTGACGCGGCCGAAGCGATCGCCGAGTGCTCCGCCGAGCCAGCCGCCGAAGGCGCCGAAGAACAACGTGATCGAGCCGAGCAGGCCGGCATCGGCCTTGCTGATGCCGAACGCCGCGATCAGCGCAGGGATGGCGAGGCCGAACATCTGCACGTCGAGCGCATCCAGCGCCCAGCCGCCAAAGCTTGCCCAGAACGTGCGCCGCTCCAGCGGCGAGCTCTCGCTGTACCAGTTCGACATGTTTCCTACCCCTGTACTGATTGTTGCTTGGTGTCGTTGAAGTCCGCGCTCACCTGATCTCGGCGTGGTAGCGGAAGCGGTCCGCCGGCCCGCGCGAGCGGCGCCATTCGATCGGCCGCCGCTCGAGGTCGAGCGCGAGACGCTCGATCACGATCAGCGGTGCGTGGGTTTCGAGCCTGAGCAGGCGCGCCTGCATCTCGTTGGCGGTCTCGACCGTCAAAATTTCCTCGGCGGAGACCACGACCTCGCCGCAGCGCTCCTCGTAGAGCGGATACAGCAAGTCGCCGAACTCGGCGGTGTCGATCTCGAGGATTGGCGCGAAGCGCGATTGCTGCAGCCAGATCTCCTCGGCAAGCAACGGGACATCGTCGATCAGGCGCAGGCGCGACAGGCTGATCACGGGCTCGCCGACCGGGATCCGCAGTGCGGATGCGACGGCTGATGTCGCGGGCACGCTTCTGCGGCGAATTATGCGGCTCTTCGGCACCCGCCGCTCGCCGCTCTCGGACTGGAAGCGGAAGAAGCGGAACAGCGAGGAGTTGAAGCGCGCGCGGCGCACGAAGGTGCCGCGGCCCTGCTGGCGCTCCAGCACGTTGTCGCTGACGAGCTGGTCGATCGCCTTGCGCACGGTGCCGATGGCGACGCCGTAGTGCGCGCCAAGCTCGGCCTCCGACGGGATCGGCTCGCCCGGCCGCCATTCATTGCGGTTGATCCGCGCGGCGAGGTCGTCGCGCAGGCGCTGGTAGCGAGGCAGGCGGTCGTCGTGCGAAGCTGCATTCATATAGTCATATAGATGACTATATGAGATGGGAGTCAAGCACTACCGCGATACCGTGATCAAGGTTGCTGTCACGCACGCGGGGCCGGGTTGGCGCAGCATCGCCAGCCCGGCTTCGCGACTTCGCCGTCAGTTGGTCGTGGACTTGGGCAGGCAAGGCGGCTCCTTGTAGGGCGCAGACGCAAACGCACCCTCCGCGGGAGCCCTGACGCAATCGGCGGCCGCATGGGTCGCGGTGCGACGCGGCGCGGCATCGCGTGCGGCTGCGGCCTGGGTTTGATAGAGGGCGGCGGCAATCAAGGCGGCCGAGACAAGGCTCAATCGGGTCATTGGTGTTCTCCGCATGACAAACGGAAAGCCGATAGTTCGGCTTCCGGAGTGCAGGAGCGGAAACCGACGCGCGATATTTCATCACGCGCCTTCAACGAAACGCGAGCTTTGACGGAAAGCCCCCTACCCGAGCTGAAACACCGGCACCTTCTGCTCGTAGCCGCGCACCTCGACCTCGCCGAGCGCGACGGCATCGCGGCCGTCGTCGCCCAGCGCCTCGCGCACCGAGGCGGAGATCAGGAGCTGCGAGCCGAACTCCTTGTTGAGCGCCTCCAGGCGCGAGGCGAAATTCACGGTGTCGCCGATGACCGTGTACTCCTTGCGCCGGGGCGAGCCGATATTGCCGGCAACGACCTCGCCGAAATGGATACCGATGCCGATCCTGAGCGGCCAGCTCGTCTGCGCGTTGATGCGGTCCATCGCGGCCAGCATCTCGCGGCCCGCGGCGACCGCGCGGTGCGCGGCATCGGAGGCCTCCAGCGGCGCGCCGAACAGCGCGAGGAAGCCGTCGCCGAGAAACTTGTTCACGATGCCGCCCTGGCGGTCGAGGATGTCGACCAGCACGGCAAAGGCGCCGTCGAGCCGGTCCACGACCTCCTGCGGCGTGCGCGTCTGCGCGCCCGCGGTAAAGCCGCGGAAATCGACGAACATCACGGCGACGCGGCGGACATCGCCGCCCGCGCTGGTGCCCGCCGCCATCAACCGCTCCACCACTTGCGGTGAGACGTGCTGGCCGAACAAATTGGTCACCCGGTCGCGCGCGGTGGCGGCCGCGATGCTCGCGGCAAATTGCCGGCGGAGTTGCGCGCCGACCGAGCCTGCGAGCACGCCGCAGACTAGGATGATGACGCTGCGTACCGCGTGGAAATAGGTCTGAGGTTCGCCAAGGCTGGAGGAATCGAAAATCAGCGCCACCGCGAACAGCTCGGCGGCGGCGACAAAGCCGGTGAAGGTCGACAGCCAGAAATCGAGCCGCAGCGTCGAGAGGATGACGAAGATGAAGTACATCAGCGGCACCGCGAAGCCGAGCGCCTGGCTCGCGCCCATGGTCCGGATCTGCAGGATCAGGATCACGGTCGGTACCGACGTCTCGATCAGCGCGCCGATATAGCGCCTGACGACCGGCAGGTCGCGATCGAGCTTGAGGTTCTTCCTGATCTGGGTGTGGACCCAGACCTCGAACAGGATGAAGCCGACCAGCAGGCCATAGACCTCGGCGAGGCCCTCGGTGCCGCGCCAGACCCGGCCCACGACGACAGGGTCGACCAGGTAGATCGCGGTGAGGAACAGCATCATGACGCAGCCGGTCATGATCAGGGCGCGCACCCGCAGCAGCTCGGTACGCAGCACCTCCCGCGTCAGTTCGCGTTCGAAATCCTCCGAAAGCGCGGCATGCTGCCGCGTCTTCCTGCTTGCAAACCTGACCATTCCGCCCCTCGATTCCGGAGCATTGTGCCTCAATCCAGCGTGCGGCGGAAGCGCGTCACGGCGATGGTCATGGCGACCAGCATCAGGATCGCCAGCGCCAGCGCGTCGAAGCGCAGATTCTGCATGGTCGCGCCCTTCAGCATGATGGCGCGGACGATCCGCAGATAATGCGTCAGCGGCAGGCCCTCGCCGACATATTGCGCCCAGGCCGGCATGCCCGCGAACGGGAACATGAAGCCGGACAGCAGGATGCTCGGCAGGAAGAACATCATCGACATCTGCATGGCCTGGAGCTGGTTCTGCACCAAAGTCGAGATCGTGTAGCCGATCGACAGATTGGTGGTGATGAACAGCGTCGAGAGCAGCGCCAGCAGGAAGAGGTTTCCGAGCACGGGCACGCCGAACAGGAACACACCGATGCCGATGATCAGGAAGGCCTGGACGAAGCCGACCAGCACGTAGGGAATGATCTTGCCGAACATCACCTCGACCGGCTTGATCGGCATCGACAGCAGGGCCTCCATGGTGCCGCGCTCGACCTCGCGCGTCACCGAGAGCGCGGTGAAGATCAGCATGGTCATGGTGAGGATGGTACCGACGAGGCCCGGCACGATGTTGAGGCTGGAGTTCGCGGCCGGATTGTAGCGGGCATGGGCGCGGATCTCGAACGGCAGCTCCGGGGGATCGCCGATATAGAGATCATGCTTGAGCGCGGTCTGCACGACCATGCCGAGCGAGCCGAGCGCCGCGCTTGCCGCGACCGGATCGGTGGCGTCAGCCGCGACCAGCAGCGCCGGCTTGTCACCGCGCCGCACCGCCCGCTCGAAGCCGCGCGGGATCTCGACGCCGAACAGTACCTTGCCTGACTTCAACAGATTGTCGAAATCGTCGACGTCGTGCACCTCGTACAGGAAGCGGAAATATTTGGTGTTCTCCAGCGCCTTCAGCACCGAGCGGGCGAGATCGCTGTCTTCCTGGAGCAGCACCGCGCTCGGCAGATTGTGCGGCGTGGTGTTGATGGCGTAGCCGAACAGCAGGAGCTGCATCACCGGCAGCATCACGATCATCGCGAACGAGACGCGGTCGCGCTTGAGCTGGATGAACTCCTTGATCAGCATCGCATAGGAGCGCTTCAAGAAGCCGAAGCGTTCGCGGATCTCGTGCGTCGGAGCTGGTCGATCGACGGCGCTCATTGGAAATTGTCCTTGGACCGGCTCATCAGCTCGATGAACACGTCTTCCAGCGACGGTGACGATTTGTGCCAGTGCAAGCTGGCCTTGTCGCGCCACGGCGCAATGCTGGCTTCGAGCGCGGCCACGTCGCGCCCGGACACGTGCAGCGAGGTGCCGAACGGCGCCACCATGTCCACGCCGGGCTTGCCGGTGAGCGCCGCCGTGAGCTCGTTCAGATCGTCGCCTGTCACTGTGTAGGTCGACAGCGCAGATCCCGCGATCACCTCCTCCACCGTGCCATGCGTCAGCAAATGGCCGTAGGCGATGTAAGCGATCTCGTGGCAGCGCTCGGCTTCGTCCATGTAATGGGTCGAAACCAGCACGGTGAGGCCCTCGGCGGCGAGAGCGTGGATCTCGTTCCAGAAATCGCGCCGCGCCTTGGGATCGACGCCGGCGGTCGGCTCGTCGAGCAGCAGCAGTTTTGGACTCGGCAGTGTGCAGGCGCCCAATGCAAGGCGCTGCTTCCAGCCGCCCGAGAGCTCGCCCGCGAGCTGCTCTTCGCGGCCGGAGAGCCCGAGGCGCTTGATCATGTCGCGCGCCACGCCGCGCGCATCGGTGAGGCCATAGAGCCGCGCCACGAATTCCAGGTTCTCGCGGACCGAAAGATCCTGATACAGGCTGAAGCGCTGGGTCATGTAGCCGACCTGGCGCTTGATCTTGTCGGCATCGCGCCGGATGTCGTACCCGAGACAAGTGCCCTCGCCGCTGTCGGGCGTCAGCAGGCCGCAGAGGATGCGGATGGTGGTGGTCTTGCCCGAGCCGTTCGGTCCGAGGAAGCCGTAGATCGAGCCGCGCTTCACCTGCATCGACAGATCGTGCACGACCTCGCGGCCGCCGAACGACTTCGTCAGGCCCTTGACGTCGATCGCGATGCCGTTGCCGCCGCTCATCGCTTGTCCGCCACCGGCGTTTTCGGATTGAGATAAACGTCGATCGGCTGCCCCACCCGCAGCGCGTCAGGGCGTGAGGGCCGCGCCTGGATGAGATAGACGAGCTTGTTGCGCTCTTCGAGGCTGTAGATCACGGGCGGGGTGTACTCGGCCGAGGTCGCGATGAAATAGATCTTTGCAGTCAGATCGGCGGCGCAATTGTCGCAGGCGACCCGCACGGTGTCGCCGATCGCAAGCTTCGGCAGCTCGGCCTCCGGGACGAAGAAGCGCAGCTTCATGTTGCCGGGCGGCATGATCGACAGCACCGGCCGCTGCGCCGCCACCATCTCGCCCTCGCGGAAATAGATCTGCTGGATGGTGCCGGCGACGGGCGCAAAGCCCTTGCGCCGCGCCATCCGTGTCTCCGACGTCGCCACCCGCGCTTCCGCGACGCGCAATGCCGACACGGCGGAGTCAAGATTTGCCTGCGTGCCCGACCCGGTCTTGGTCAGCGAAGCCGCGCGGTCATAGGTCTGCTGCGCATTCGCCAGCGTTGCCTTGTTCTGGTTGAGATCGGCAAGTTGGAGATCGTCGTCGACGGAATAGAGCAGATCGCCGACCTTGACCTCGTCGCCCTCGCGCACGTTGAGCTTCGTGACCCGCCCTGCTTCATCAGGACTGACATAGATCATGTCGGCCTCGACCCAGCCCTGAAAACCCGGCTCGCGCTTTTCCTTACAGCCGGCAAGGCCGGTTGCGAGCACGACGGCCAATGCAATCACAGAAATAACCCGTGACGACCTCATGTCGTCCTCCGTTCACCAAAAATCAAATCGAGATGGACGCGCAGCATGTCCTGCGCATCGAGAGGCGCGTGCCGCGCAAACAGGCTTTGCCAAATCACCGCGATCATCGCAGGCGCGACCAGGATCTGCGGATAGCGCGCGAGGTCTTTCTCGCGGATCTCGCCGCGGGCGATGCCGAGCTCGATCAGCGCGCGCATCCCGGCGATCCCGCGCGAAACGACCTCGCGGTAATAGAAATCGGCGACGGAGGGAAAACGCGGCCCTTCCGCCACGATCAGACGGACGAGATCGCCGCGCCTGGTGCCGATGACCTCTTTCAGGAAGTTGCCGGCGAAGGCCTCGATGAGGTCGCGCACCGAGCCGGTCGGCGGCGGCAGCGCATTCAGCTTCGCCACCACTGGCACGATCACCGTGCGCACCAGCTCCTCGAACATCGATTCCTTGTCCTTGAAGTGCAGGTAGATCGTCCCCTTCGCGACGCCGGCGCGCCTGGCAATGTCGTCGAGCCGAGTCGCGGCAAAGCCGCGCGCGATGAACTCTTCCATCGCGGCCTCCACGATCGCCGCGCGTCGCTCCGCCGCGCGCGCGGCACGGTTCGACGTCGGCGCCTCTTCGCTGCTCGCGGGCGCAGGCGCCGTCGCATTGGCGAGGGCCGCGGACGGCGTGGCGACTTTGGTCGGCTTCTTTGTCATGCTTAATTTATGACTGACTAGTCAGTCATTGTCAAGACGGCGGCGCGGACCCAATCCGCCATCGAATTAGTATTGACTAATGAATTAGCGTACACTAATTTAATTTCCATGATCGAAGCCGCTCCAAATCCCGTCACCACCGTGATGCGCGCCCTCGCCGATCCGACCCGCCGCGCCGTGTTCGAGCGTGTGTTCGAAAGCAAGGAGATCAGCGTCGCCGAGCTGACCCGCGGCAGCGGCGTCACCCAGGGCGCGATCTCGCAGCACCTGAAATCCCTCAAGCAGGCCGGCCTCGTCGCCGAGCGCGCCGAGGGCCGCAACGTCTACTACCGCGCCGCGCCGCAAGGTCTCGAACCGCTGGTCACCTGGATGGACCATTACGGCGTGTTCTGGCGCGAGCGCTTCCAGAACCTGCGTGACCTCTTGAAGGAGATCGACCCGTGAGTGCAGCCGCGTTGAAAGCCGACACAAAGGACATCGTCATCGACGAGGTCTTCCCTCACACGCCAGAGGCGATCTGGAAGACGCTGACCAGCGCGCAGCTGATCGCACGCTGGCTGATGCAGCCGACCGGTTTCGAGGCCGTCGAGGGCACGGCCTTCACGTTCCAGACCACGCCGGGCGGCAATTGGGACGGTGTTATCCATTGCCGGGTTCTCGAAGTCGTGCCGAACCGGCGTCTCGTCTACGCCTGGAAAGGCGGCGACGAGCGCAACACCGGCTACGGCGCGCCGCTCGACACCGTCGTGAAATGGTCCCTCACCCCGGTCGAAGCCGGCACGCGGCTTCGCCTCGAGCATGCAGGCTTCGTCATGCCGAGGAACGAGTCCGCCTACACAGTCATGAGCGGCGGCTGGAAGAAAGTCGTCCGTCAGCTCGACGAGATCAGCGGCGAGAAGTGAGGAGATATCGCGATGACAAAGCCCTTTACCGGCGGCTGCGCCTGCGGCGCGGTCCGCTATTCGATCGCCAGTGAGCCGGTGTTCAGCAATCATTGCCAGTGCCGGGACTGCCAGCGCGAAAGCGGCAGCGGCCACGGCTCCTACATGACTTTCGCGCGCGACGGTGTCACGGTGACGGGCGAGGCCAAGCACTGGGACATGGTCGGCGACAGCGGCAATGTGAAGACGCGCGGCTTCTGCGCACAGTGCGGCTTGCCTGTCTACCTGACCTTCGCCGCCATGCCCGACATCTTCACCATCCGCGCCGCCAGCCTCGACGAGCCCGCCCGCTACAAGCCGCAAGTGGTGACTTACGCCGCGCGCGGGCATGACTGGGATCGCCTCGACCCTGACCTGCCGAAATTCGCAGGCATGCCGCCCGCGTGAGGCGCTAGCCAAAGTCCAGCACCATGCGGCCGTCGATCTTGCCGGCCTTCATGCGGTCGAAGACGTCGTTGATCTCCGCGAGCGGGACCTTGGCGACTTCGGCCTTCACCTTGCCGTCCGTGGCGAAAGCGATAGCCTCGTCGAGATCGCGCCTGGTGCCGACGATGGAGCCGCGCACGGTGATGCGCTTGAGCACGACGTCGAAGATCGGCGTCGGGAATTCGCCCGGCGGCAGGCCGACGAGGCTGACGGTGCCCTTCCGGCGCACCATCTTCAGCGCCTGCGCGAACGCCGCGGTCGACACCGCCGTCACCAGCACGCCATGGGCCCCGCCCCCGGTCGCCGCGATAACCTTGTCAGCGGCGTCGGCTTCCAGCGCGTTGACCGCGATATCGGCGCCGGTCTCGCGTGCGAGCGCGAGCTTGTCCTCGGCGATATCAACGGCCGCGACCTTGAGCCCCATCGCCTTGGCGTACTGGACCGCGACATGGCCGAGCCCGCCGACACCTGAGATCACCACCCACTCGCCGGGCCGCGCATCGGTCTCCTTCAATCCCTTGTAGGTGGTGACGCCGGCGCACAGGATCGGCGCGATGGCGGCGAAATCCACCGTCGCCGGCAGTTTTGCCGCGAAGGCCGCCGAGGCGATGACATATTCGGCAAAGCCGCCGTTCACGCTGTAGCCGGTGTTGTGCTGGTGCTCGCACAGCGTCTCCCAGCCGGTCTCGCAATATTCGCATGCCATGCAGGCATCATGCAGCCAGGCGACGCCGACGGCATCGCCGACCTTCAGGTTCTTTACGCCGGGCCCGAGGGCGGCGACGATGCCTGCGGCCTCGTGGCCGGGGATGAAGGGCGGAACCGGTTTCACCGGCCAGTCGCCGGAGGCTGCGTGCAGATCGGTGTGGCAGACGCCACACGCCTTCACCTTGACCAAGACCTCACCGGGACCGGGCTGCGGCACCGGCACGTCCTCGATCACCAAGGGCTTGCCGAATTCTTTGACGACTGCGGCTTTCATGGTCGGCATCGGTCTGCTCCATTGCAATATGGAGGGCAGACTAACGATGCGGGACGGCGTGCCCTTGATCGGCGTCAAGGAATGCAAGTCTATCGATCGCGGAAACCAACATGACGCGACGATGACGCGCGCGCGTCAGCTATGGAACTTCAATCCGTCGACGATCTTGTCGATCACCTTGCGCTCGGCGCGCATCGCAATGCCGACGAGGTTGAGATCGGCGCGCGCAACCGCCCTCACCACCTCGCGGTTGGCGGCGTCATGCGTGGTCGTGAACATGTCCTCGGTATAAACCGCCGGCTTCACGTTGCGCGTCAGCGCACGGTCGAGCGCGCGCGACAGTGCGGGGCCGTCGGCGCCGTAGATCAGGATCGGCTGGCCGATCAACGAGAGATATTGTGTGCTTGAAGCGTCCTCATAGGGCTCGCCGATGCATTCGGGAAACGCCGCGGCAACGCCGCTGGTGAGAAAGGACGCGACGTTGAGCTTCTGCCAGGCCTGAAGATCGTTGCGGATCACGACGGCGATCTTGGTGTCGAACTGCATGCAATTCCCCGAATGTCATTCCTGACGCAATGCTACGCATCGCTCCGGAATGACGGCAAGAGGAATCAGCCTTTCGCGTCGCAGGCCCAGGCGCGGATCACGCATTCCTTGCCGCCGTATTTGTAGCACTCGCGCGTGGCGGCATTGAGCGAGGCCGCGATCTTCGGCTTGACGGCATAGCCGTAGGCGCCGCAAGGATTGGACAGATCGACCGACATCGCCGCGCAGGCGCGCTTCATCGTCACAGTCGTGCAGTCTCCCTTGCACTGCTTCTGGGCCGCGGCCCTTGCCTCGTGTTCGGCACCATAGTCATAGGCCTGGCCATAGGCCCCGCACTTGCCGACCGCAAAGGCGCCGGCGGCGTGGGCTTCCGTAATATAGCGGGCGCCGGCAACACAGACCGACAGCGCAAAGAAAAACATCGCGCAACGGCGCGCGACGACGTTCGAAGCCATGGAAAAACCCCTCCCCCCAAGGCAGGTGAGGCGACTGTAAGCCGTGGTCGTTTCCACTTGGTGAACGAGGAGTTGAAATCGGACGAAAGGTACAGGGTGGATTAGCCCTGCAGATGCGCGAGGCGCATCTGCTCGGCGTAATCCACCACCTTCTCTTGCTGCGGGCATGGTGGATTACGCCTTCGGCTAATCCACCCTACGGCACCTTCATCCGCGTCGGGCAGCTTCCAAGGCCTGCGGCGTGTCGATGTCGAGGAAGGCGCTCTCGCCATCGACAGGCACTTCGGCGACTGCTTCCGTGTGCTTGGCGATCAGATGGCGCGCGCCAACGTCGCCGTCGAGCGTCATCAGCTCCTTGAAGAAGCGGCGCGACCACAGCACGGGATTGCCGCGGCGCCCTTCGCTGACGGGCACGACGATGAGGTTGCCACGGTCCGGCGCAAAGCCGTCGATCAGGCGGTCGATCAGGCCGGCGTCGATCAGCGGCATGTCGCCCAGACAAACCACAGCGCCGTCGCATGTGTCGGGCACGGCCGCGATGCCGGCCTTGACCGAGCTTGCAATGCCGCCGGCGAAATCCGGGTTCTTGACGAAGCGTACCTTCAGGCCTTCGAGCGCCTGCTCGACCAGCTCTGTCTGATGGCCGGTGACGACGATGACCTCGGATGCCTTGGACGCCAGCGCCTGCTCGGTCGCGATCCGCACCAGCTTCTTGCCGTCGAGCTCGGCGAGCAGCTTGTTCGGGCCGCCCATGCGGGTCGAACGGCCCGCCGCGAGCACGATGGCCGCGACCTGGCTGTTGCCTTCGGTCTCGGGCTTTGCGCGCGGCTGCGGCCGCGTCACGATCTCCATCAGGAGGCCGCCGACGCCCATGCCCATCAGCTCGGAGCGCGTCACCTTGATGCCGGCGAGGAGCCGCATCAGCACCCAGTCAAATCCGTTCTCGACCGGCGAGCGGGCGCAGCCCGGCGCGCCCAGCACCGGAACGCCGCCGGCCCGCGCGATCAGCAAGAGGTTGCCGGGATCGACCGGCATGCCGAAATGCTCGATCTCACCGCCGATGCCCGTGACCGCCGCCGGGATCACGTCGCGACGGTCGGCGATCGCGGAGGCGCCGAAGACGATGACGAGCTCGGCACCAAGGGCGAGCAATTCCTTGATCGCGGCGGACAGCGCGCGTTCGTCGTGCTGCACCCGCCGCTCGGCGATGATGCCGGCGCCGGCCGGTGCGAGCCGCTCGGCGGTGACGCGCAGCGTCTTGTCGACGACCTTCGACGACAGCCCCGGCAGCAGCGTCGAGACCACGCCGACGCGCTTGACGACGTAAGGCGCGACCTTCAGCACGTCCTTGCCGGCGGCCTTCACCGCGGCATCGCGCAGATTCCCCTCGACGCCGAACGGGATGATCTTGACGGTGCCGACCATCTCGCCCTCGACCACCGGCTTGTAGGCGGTGAGCGTCGCAAAGGTGATGGCCTCGTCGATGTTGTTGATGCGGTCAACCGCGGCGCGGTCGATCACCAGCACGCCCGGGTTTGCTGCGAACAGATTGGCGCGGCCGGTGAAGGCGCGCTCGACATGAATGCCCTCGCCGCCGACGGCCAGCGCAATGCTGGCGGCTGCGACGTCCTCGGAGACGTCGCCTTCCTCCATGCGGACCACCACGACGTCCTTGATGCCGGCGCGCGTCAGCGCCTCGACTTCGGCAGGACCAATGGTCGTGCCCTTCTTCAGCACCAGCGGTCCCTGGCGGAGGGTGTGGACGGTCACCCCGCCGATTGCATCCTTGGGGCTCGCCGGACCGAACTTCATGCCGCTTCTTCTTTTTCTTGTGGTGGCAGGCGGAGCACCGCCGTGATCTCGGCCATGATCGACACCGCGATCTCGGACGGCGAGACCGCACCGATCGCAAGGCCAATCGGCGCGTGGATGCGCGCGATGTCGCGGTCCTTCGCGCCCTGCGCCCGCAGCCGGTCGCCGCGCTTGGCATGCGTCTTCCGCGAGCCGAGCGCGCCGATATAGAAGCAGCCACGCTCGAAGGCGTGCAGCAGCGCCGGATCGTCGATCTTGGGATCGTGCGTCACCGCGACGAAGGCCGTGTAGGCATCGACGTTGAGTGGCGGCAGCGCCGTGTCGGGCCATTCGGCGACCAGCGGAATGTCGGGGAAGCGCTCGGGGCTCGCAAAGGCCGTGCGGGGATCGACGACGGTCACGTCATAACCGAGCGAGCGCGCCAGCGGCGCCAGCGCCTGGCTGATATGGACGGCGCCGATGATGACGAGCTTTGCGGTCGGCGCGTAGACATTCAGGAAGAGCTTCTTGCCGCCGGCCTCGACATTGGCGCTCTTGCCCATGCGAAGCTGTTTCTCCAGCTCGGCCCGCAGCGGATCCTTGGCGAAATCCGCCGCCTTCACCAGGCGCTGCTCGCCGGTCTCGGTGTCGGTCACCAGGATCGCCGGCCGGCGCGCGGCGCGCTCGGCATTGAGTTCGTGCAGGATTGCGAGCTTCACGGCTAGCCGACCTTCTCGACGAAGACGCGGATGGTGCCGCCGCAGGACAGCCCGACATTCCAGGCGGTCTCGTCGGCGACGCCGAACTCCAGCATCCTGGGCTTGCCGCTCTCGATCACGTCCATGGCCTCGGTGACCACGGCGCCCTCGACGCAGCCGCCGGACACGGACCCCAGGAACGTGCCCTCGTCGTTGATGACGAGGCTCGAGCCCGCCGGGCGCGGGGCCGAACCCCAGGTCTCGACAACGGTGGCCAGCGCGACGCCACGGCCGGCCTTCTGCCAGTCCTCCGCCGCCTTCAGAATATCCTCGTCGCGATCGAGCATGGTTTTGCCTCTCAGGCTGCGGAGCGGATCAGGCTGCGGTGATGCGGCGGCAGCGGCCGGGAGAGCGTGGTGATCAGCTCCTGGATCGAACTCAAATTATGCACGGGGCGGAATTCGTCAACGTGGGGAAGCATCATTTTGATGCCCTGGGCCTTGGCCTCGAAGCCGCTGAACCGCAGCAGCGGGTTGAGCCAGATCAGCCGGCGGCAGGACCGGTGCAGCCGGTCCATCTCGAAGGCCAGCTTCGAATCGGCCTCCCGCTCCAGCCCGTCGGAGATCAGGAGCACGATGGCGCCCTGGCTCAGCACCCGCCGCGCCCACAATTTGTTGAAGTTGTGCAGCGAGGCCGAGATCCTGGTGCCGCCGGCCCAGTCCTCGACCGATGCCGAGCAGCTCGCCAACGCCTCGTCCGGATCGCGCTGGCGCAGCGCCCTTGTGACGTTGGTGAGGCGGGTGCCGAACAGGAACACCGAGACGCGCTTGCGAGCGTCGGTGATGGCATGGAGGAAATGCAGGAACAGGCGGGTGTACTCGCTCATCGAGCCCGAAATATCGAGCAGCGCGACGATGGGCGCCGGCTTCTCGATCCGCCCGAGGCGATGGATGTCGACGATGTCGCCGCCGGTGCGCAGCGAAGCGCGGAGCGTCCGGCGCAGGTCGAGGCGCAAGCCCTGTGGATCGGGCCGGTGCCGGCGCGTCAGCAGCTCGGCCTGCGGCAGGTGCATCCGATCGATCGCGCGCAGCGCCTCGGCGATCTCCGCCGCGCTCATCTGCGCGAAGTCTTTCTTCTGCAGGATCTCCTTGTCGGAGACCGACAGGCGCAGATCCTGCTCCTGGTGCTGCGGCGTCTCGGTCATGCGCGGCTGCGACATCGCCTCCTGCACGCGGCGGGCGCCGGCCTGCGGCTTCTTCTTGGCCTGCTCCGGCAGCGGCACCGAATCCAGCATGTGCTTCCATTCTTCCGAGGCGCGGAAGAACAGGTTGAAGGCCTGCTTGAAGATCAGCGCATGCTCGTGCCGCTTGACGAAGATCGCCTCCAGCGTGGTGAAGACGTCGGCGCGGTGGCCGATGTCGATCACCTGCAGCGCGCTCATGGCATCGATCACCGCGCCCGGCCCGACCGGCATGCCCGCAGAGCGCAGCGCCCGGGCGAAGCCGACGATGTTGTCGGCGAACTGCTCGGTTTGCTCGGGGGCAAGATGGTTGATGGCCATGGTCTCGTATCCATCCACTCGTCATTCCGGGGCGCGCCTCTTGGCGCGAACCCGGAATCCATACTCCCGATCGTGGTTATGGATTCCGGGCTCGCGCTACGCGCGCCCCGGAATGACGGGCGTAGTTGTAACGCGAGATCAATTCTCGCTCGTCGCTTCCTTCAGCACCTTCTGCAGGGTGTCGCCCTGCATGCGGGTGATGTCGTCCTGGTACTTGAGCAGCGCGCCCAGCGTGTCGCCGACCACTTGCGGGGTCAGCGAGCGGGCATCGAGCTCCGACAGCGCGGTGGCCCAGTCGATGGTCTCGGCGACACCCGGCGATTTGTAGAAATCCTGGTTGCGTAGCGCCTGCACGAAGCGCACGACCTGCTGCGACAGCTTTGCCGAGATGCCGGGCACGCGTGTCTTGACGATCGCAAGCTCGCGCTCGGCGGCGGGATAATCGACCCAGTGATACAGACAGCGCCGCTTCAGCGCATCATGGATCTCGCGGGTGCGGTTGGAGGTGATGATCACGATCGGCGGGCTCGGCGCCTTCACGGTGCCGAACTCTGGGATGGTCACCTGGAAGTCGCTGAGGATCTCGAGGAGGTAGGCCTCGAATGCCTCGTCAGCGCGGTCGAGTTCGTCGATCAGCAGCACCGGCGGGCCCGCAACGTCGGGCTCCAGCGCCTGCAGCAGCGGCCGCTTGATCATGTAGCGGTCGGCGAAGATATCGCTGGAGAGCTGATCGCGGTCGGTGTCGCCGGCGGCTTCCGCCATCCGGATCGCGATCATCTGCGCCGCGCTGTTCCACTCATAGACGGCGGAGGAGACGTCGAGGCCCTCATAGCACTGCAGGCGGATCAGCTTCCGCCCCAGCGCCGCCGACAGCACCTTCGCGATCTCGGTCTTGCCGACACCGGCCTCGCCTTCCAGGAACAGCGGCCGGCCCATACGCAGCGACAGATAGGTCACCGTCGCCAGCGACCGATCGGCGAGATAGCCGCGCGAGGTCAGAAGTTCGAGCATCGCATCGACCGATGCCGGCAAAGCACCGGAAGAGTTGGTCGCTGAAGTCATGAAGGAGCCAGTCTCGCTACGCCCTCACCGGGACAAGTTTGGCCGAGGCGTGAGGTTCACTCACCCCTTGGCGTTGGCAGCATCGAGGGCGCGCCGCGTCAGCACGCCGATGAGATGCGCGCGGTATTCGGCACTGCCGTGGATGTCGCTGTTGAGCCCTTCCGCCGGCACCTCGATGCCTTCGATCGCCTTCGAGGCGAAGCGCTTCTTCAACGCCTCCTCGAATGCCTCGACGCGGAACACGCCGTCCGAGCCCGCACCCGTGACGGCCACGCGCACGTCCGACGGACGCCGCGCCACGAACACGCCGACCAGCGCATAGCGCGAGGCCTGGTTGCGGAACTTGATGTAGGCCGCCTTCTTCGGCAGCGGGAACATCACCTTGGTGATGATCTCGTCGGCTTCGAGCGCCGTCGAGAACAGGCCCTGGAAATACTCCTCGGCCTTGAG
Source organism: Bradyrhizobium sp. (assembly GCF_035935975.1). Classification (GTDB taxonomy): domain Bacteria; phylum Pseudomonadota; class Alphaproteobacteria; order Rhizobiales; family Xanthobacteraceae; genus Bradyrhizobium. The sequence continues at coordinate 86,329 of NZ_DASYWN010000056.1, read as the reverse complement.
GCGGCGCTTGTTGGTGACGATGGTCGCGCCCAGCGCCAGCACCGCAGCCGGATAGTCCGCGGTCGGATCGTTGTTGGCGAGCGAGCCGCCGATCGTGCCCTTGTGGCGCACGGCCGGATCTCCGATCTGGCCGGCGAGATCGGCGAGCGCCGGAATCGCCTCACCGACGATGGCGGAGGTCGCGACCTCGGCATGCTTGGCGGTGGCGCCGATCACCAGCGAGCGGCCCTTCATCTCGATCGTGTTGAGCCCCTCGATGTGGGAGAGGTCGACCAGATGCGGGGGGCTGGCGAGGCGCTGCTTCATCACGGGAATCAGCGTGTGGCCGCCGGCAATGACCTTGGCGTCTTCGTTCTTCACCAGGAGGTTGGCGGCCTGCCGCACGGTCCCGGGGCGATGATATTTGAATTCGTACATCTGAATGTCCTGATCGCGGGATGCGTGCGCGCTTTAGGCGAGATCGGATTTCGCCATCGCCTTGGCGCCGGCGGAGATCGAGGCGACGATGTTCTGGTAGCCGGTGCAGCGGCAGAGATTGCCTTCCAGCTCCTCGCGGATCGTATGGTCGTCGAGCTCGTGGCCCTTGCGATGGACGATGTCGATCGCGGTCATGATCATGCCGGGCGTGCAGAAGCCGCACTGCAGGCCGTGGTGCTCGCGGAAGGCCTCCTGCATCGGATGCAGCGGCGCGCCGTCGGCGGCCAGCCCCTCGATCGTCTTGACCTCATGGCCGTCGGCCATCACGGCAAGCGTGGTGCAGGACTTCACGGCTTTGCCGTCGAGATGCACGACGCAGGCGCCGCACTGCGAGGTGTCGCAGCCGACATGGGTGCCGGTCAGACGCAGATTCTCGCGCAGGAACTGCACCAGAAGGGTGCGGGGGTCGACATTGGCCGTAACAGGATTGCCGTTCACGATGAGGGAGATTTTTGCCATAAGCACTCTCTATCAGCGCCCCGACGGGTCCCGTCGAAGCGGTTCTTATAATTATTCCAACCCATCATATTGGCCATTGTCCCCTGGGGCAACATCGCCCGGGGCGCAACCGGCCATGCCGAAAGGCGATAGGACTCAGCCCTGTACCGCCTTGGCGAAGTTCGCGAAAAACTCGTCGGCGAGCTTCTTGGCGGTGCCGTTGATCAGGCGCTGTCCGAGCTGCGCCAACTTGCCGCCGATCTGCGCCTCGACGTCGTAGGAGAGCAGCGTGCCGCCGTCCTTCTCCGCGAGCTTGACCACCGCGCCGCCCTTGGCGAATCCGGCGACCCCGCCCTCGCCTTCGCCGGAGATCTTGTAGCCGTTCGGCGGGTCGAGATCGCTCAAGGTGACCTTGCCCTTGAAGCGCGCCGACACCGGCCCGACCTTCATTTTCGCGGTCGCGCGGAAGCCGCCGTCCTCGGTCTTCTCCAGCTCCTCGCAGCCGGGGATGCAGGCCTTCAGCACCGCGGGATCGTTGAGCTTCTCCCACACGGCTTCACGCGGCGCCGCAAGCTGGACTTCGCCGTTCATTGTCATGGCCATGGGGGCACCTCCCGGATCGCATCAGAGTAATATTGCTCAAGTAACGCACGGAGGCCGCAAAGGAAAGGGTGGCACCCGGTCACGTGCAATGCATATTCGCAACTGCAAAAAGCTTGCACCGGCGGTTTGGGATTGGCAGAGCCGGGGCATGGTGATTAGGTCGCGCGCAACATGAGCACAGCCCTCTCCCCCCTGCTCGCGCCGATGCTGTCGAGCGCGGCCATGCGCGCCGTCTGCGACGATCGGTCGACACTCCAGAACATGCTCGATTTCGAGGCAGCCCTGGCGCGGGCCGAAGCCGCGACCGGCGTGATTCCGCAGGCCGCGGTGGGCCCGATCGGAGCCGCCTGCAAGGCTGATTCCTTCGATATGGGCGCGCTGGCCGAGGCCGCAACGCGATCCGGGAATCTCGCCATTCCCCTGGTCAAGACGCTGACCGCTGAGGTCGCGAAGGCTGACGCCGAAGCCGCGCGCTACGTGCATTGGGGCGCGACCAGCCAGGACGTCATCGACACCGCGACCATGCTGACGCTCCGCGCTGCAATCGATGCGCTGGACGCCGACCTCAGCCGCGCCATCAAGGGTTTTGCCACGCTGGCGCGCAAGCACCGCGACACCGCCATGGTCGCACGGACCTGGCTCCAGCACGCGCTGCCGATGCCGTTCGGGCTCAAGGCCGCCGAATATGCCTCGAGCCTCGCCCGCGCCCGCTGCCGGCTGCGGCGCATCGCCCGTGAAGGCCTCGCGCTGCAATTCGGCGGCGCGGCCGGCACGCTCGCCGCGCTCGGCGACAAGGGGCTCGCAGCCGCCGACAAGCTGGCGCAGGAATTGAACCTGCCGCTGCCCGAGGCGCCCTGGCACACCCATCGTGACCGGATCGCCGAGGCCGCTTCAGGCTTCGCGATCCTCGCCGGAAGTTGCGGCAAGATTGCGCGCGACGTCTCGCTGCTGATGCAGACCGATGTCGGCGAAGCCTTCGAGCCCGCCGGCGAAGGCCGCGGCGGCTCCTCGACCATGCCGCACAAGCGCAATCCGGTTGCTGCCGCCAGCGCCCTTGGCTGCGCCACCATGGCCCCGCAGCTCGCCGCGACAATCTTTGCGGCGCAGGTGCAGGACCATGAGCGCAGCGCCGGTCCCTGGCACGCGGAATGGCCGACGCTGCCGCAATTGATGCTGGTCACCTCGGGCGCGCTCGCCGCCATCGTCGACATCGCCGAAGGCCTCGATGTCGATGCCGCGCGCATGCGCAGCAACCTCGATGCGACGCACGGCCTGATCATGGCTGAGGCCGTCACCTTTGCGCTCGCCGACAAGATCGGCAAGAGCGACGCACATCATCTGATCGAGGCCGCGAGCAAGCGTGCGGTTGCCGAGAAGAAGCATCTGCGCGAAATTCTCGCCGCCGATTCGCAGGTCATTGCGCATCTGACGCCCGAGAAAATAGCGATACTTTTTGAGCCGATGGCCTATCAAGGGGCCTCTCAAGCATTGATCGACCGGCTGCTCGACAGCCTCGACAGCGAATAAATAAACGGAGACGCCGCATGCCCATGATCGATGCCGACGGTTGCCTGATCAACGTCTCCGTCGAAGGCCGCGACGGCGGGCCGACCCTGATGCTCTCCAACTCGCTCGGCTGCACGCTGCAGATGTGGGAGCCGCAGATGAAGGCGCTGACGCAGGTGTTCCGCGTCATCCGCTACGACCGCCGCGGCCACGGCAAGTCGAACGTGCCCCCCGCCCCTTATACGATGGAGCGCTTCGGCCGCGACGTGCTCGCGATCCTCGACGATCTCAACATCGAGAAGGTGCATTGGTGCGGCCTGTCGATGGGCGGCATGGTCGGGCAATGGCTGGGCGCCAATGCGCCGGAACGCTTCGGCAAGCTCATCCTCGCCAACACCTCCTGCTACTACGCCGAGCCGACCAAATGGCTGGAGCGCATCGACGCCGTGAAGAAGGGCGGCATCGCGGCGGTCGCCGATGCCGTGGTCGCGGGCTGGCTGACCCAGGATTTCCGCGAACGCGCGCCCGACATCACCGCAAAGATGAAATCGATGCTGCTCGCCACCCCGGTCGAAGGCTATCTCGCCTGCTGCGAAGCGCTGTCGACACTCGACCAGCGCGCGCTGCTGCCGAAGATCAAGAGCCCGACGCTTGTCATCGCCGGTCGCCACGACATGGCAACGCCGATCTCCGCGGGCGAATTGATCCGCTCGGGCATTCCCGGCGCCAGCATGACCATCATCGACGCCGCCCATATTTCCAACGTCGAGCAGCCGCACGCGTTTACCGACGCTGTGGTGGGCTTCTTGACTCAGCGTTAGCAACAACCGTCATTGCGAGGAGCGTAGCGACGAAGCAATCCAGAAATCCCTCCGCGGAGATACTCTGGATTGCTTCGCTGCGCTCGCAATGACGGAGAGGAGGAAAGACCATGGACGACCAGAAGCGCCGCGATGCCGGCATGAATGTGCGCCGCAAGGTTCTGGGCAATGCCTGGGTCGACAAGTCGATCGCGAACCGCAATGCGTTCAACACCGACTTCCAGGACATGATCACGCGCTACGCCTGGGGCGAGATCTGGACGCGGCCGCATTTCGACGAGCGCACGCGGCGCGTGCTGGTGATCGGCACCATGGTCGCGCTCGGGCAATGGGATGAATTCCGCCTGCATGTGCGCGCAGCGCTCGCCGAGGGCGGTTTCACCCCCGACGACATCAAGGAAATTCTGCTGCAGCAGGCGATCTATTGCGGCGTGCCGGCGGCGAACCACGCCGTCAAGGAAGCCTCAGCGATTGTGCAGGAGCTCGGCCTGCTCAAGGGCTAGCGGGGCTGCAGCCTCGACGGTCTTGGGCGCGGCCTCGGGCCGTTCGATCACCACTACGATGGCGGCACCGAGCAGCAGCAGCAGCTCGGTGGCGTGCAGCCGCAGCGCAGCCAGCTCGCCGACCTTCGAAGCCATCACCATGCTCGCGAACGAGATGATGCTGCCGATCGCCAGCGCGATACCAAGCGCCTCGTCGCTGCCACCATTCTTGCGGACGCGCGGGATGCAGAGCAGCGCGAGATAAATCGCAAAGAACGCCACGACGGTCAGCCGTCCCAGCGCCAGCAGCCAGACGGCACGCACCGTGTCCATCCCCGCCATCTGGAGATGGTCGCTGAGGAACAGCGCCACCGCGACACTCGGCCGCTCATAGAGGCCGTGCACCGGCGCCACCATGATGTTGAAGGCGACCAGGGTCCAGGCCGGGATGAAATAGGCCGCCAGCAGCGCGCCGTTGACCGAGCCGATCCGCCAATTCCTGAACATGCCGCTTCCTGCTTCGTCCACCACGCGCCTTCCATGAGAAGGCTTTGCGGGGAGCTAACTCTCATGAGACTGCGGCGGCAATTTAAACCCTTTGTTTACCTTAACTGGCCTGTGGAACGACTGAGCCAGAGAAAAAGGGCCCCACCTTGCGGCGGGGCCCTTCATCGCTAGCGTTGGGCGCTCTTGGGCCCCCAAATCTACTTGTTGTCCTGACGGTGCTGGCCGCCCTGCTGCTGGCCGGGCTTGTCGCCCTGGCGCTGCGGATCCTGCTGTTGCTGTCCGGGTTTCTGGCCGCCGCCTTGTTGCTGACCGGGGTTCTGGCCCTGCTGGCCCGGATTCTGGTTCTGCTGCTTCGTCATTACGGGAAACTCCCTTGTTGGACGTCAGAGAGGAGATAACCGTCCGCATCCATTTTGGTTGCTATGCGGAACCCGGTTCCTCGCAACTGCGGGAACTGGGATATGACAGCCGTAGCCGAAATGACTCTGTACAAGCCTTTATGCCGAGGCATGGCCAGTTGCAGCCGCCAGTTCCCTCCTGTTACAAAACGGGAAGAACGCTCAAGGGCTGCCGGGGCCCGAGAAGAAACTTAAGCACCCCTCTCGAAGAGCTCCCTTTGAGTCGCGTCAGGTTTGGGTAACGGCAGCCTATGGATTATTTCGCCCAGCAGCTCATCAACGGCCTCGTGCTCGGCTCCATCTACGGCCTGATCGCGATCGGCTACACGATGGTCTACGGCATCGTCGGCATGATCAATTTCGCCCATGGCGACGTCTTCATGATCGGCGGCTTCATCGCTCTCATCACCTTCCTCATCCTGGTCTCGTTCGGCCTGACCGCGATCCCGGTGATCCTGCTCGTGGTGCTGCTGGTCTCGATGGCGATCACCGCGCTCTATGGCTGGACCATCGAGCGCATCGCCTACCGGCCGCTGCGCCATTCGTTCCGCCTCGCCCCGATGCTGTCGGCGATCGGCATGTCATTCGTGCTGACCAACTACTCGCAGGTGGCGCAAGGCGCCCGCGTCAAGCCGATCCCGCCCTTCATCACCGGCGGCTACACGCTCCATGAGAGCACCGACGGCTTCGTCATCCAGCTCTCCAACATCCAGATCATGGTGGTCGTCACCACCATCGTGCTGCTGGCGCTGTTCACCTGGCTGGTGTCGCGCACCCGGCTCGGTCGCGACATGCGCGCCTGCGAGCAGGACCAGACCATGGCGGCGCTGCTCGGGGTCGACGTCGACCGCACCATCTCCATGACCTTCGTGATCGGCGCCGCGCTCGCCGCCGTCGCGGGGCTGATGTACCTGCTCTATTACGGCCTCGTCGACTTCTTCATGGGCTTCGTCGCCGGCATCAAGGCCTTCACCGCGGCCGTGCTCGGCGGCATCGGCTCGCTGCCCGGCGCCATGCTCGGCGGCCTTGCGATCGGCCTGATCGAGACGTTCTGGTCGGCCTATTTCTCGGTCGAGTACAAGGACGTGGCCGCGTTCTCGATCCTGATCGTCGTGCTGATCTTCATGCCGACCGGCCTGCTCGGCCGTCCCGAAGTCGAAAAAGTCTGACGGGCGCACGCGTGACAGCTCCCTCGACCAACACGGCCAAACCTGCATCGGGCATCCCCGCCCTCCTCAAGACCGCCTTCATCAACGCGCTGATCGCGCTGGTGCTGTTCTCGCTGATGGTCGGCATCCGCACCGAAGCGGGCTCCGACGGCCAGCTCACCTATTGGACCCGCTTCGGCGAGCTCGCCTCCCTCGTCGCCGCCGTGTTCGGCGGCTCGATCGTGATCGAGCTGTTGCGGCAGTGGATCGGCCCGACCGGCGCCGAGAAACTGGTCCCGCCGGCCGTGCAGAGCGGCATGTCGTTCATCGGCCGTTACCTTGCGCCCGCGCTGTTGATCTTCACGCTGCTGGTGCCCGTCATCTTCTATAACCAGCGCTACATCCTCGACCTCGCGATCCTCGTGCTCACCTATGTCATGCTGGGCTGGGGACTGAACGTCGTGGTCGGCCTCGCCGGCCTGCTCGATCTCGGCTACGTCGCCTTCTACGCGGTCGGCGCCTATTCCTACGGACTGCTCGCCACCAATTTCGGCTGGTCGTTCTGGATCTGCCTGCCGCTCGCCGGCATCCTCGCCGCATTCTGGGGCGTGCTGCTCGGCTTTCCCGTGCTGCGGCTGCGTGGCGACTACCTCGCCATCGTGACGCTGGCCTTCGGCGAGATCATCCGCCTCGTCATCATCAACTGGCAGGAGCTGACCGGCGGCCCCAACGGCGTCTCCGGCATTCCCCGCCCCACCTTCTTCGGCATTCCGCTCGACAACAGCGACGACGGCCTCGCCGCCAAACTCGGCATCGAATACTCGCCGACCCACCGCATCGTCTTCCTGTTCTATCTGATCCTGGCGCTCGCGCTGCTGACCAACTGGGTCACGATCCGCCTGCGCCGCCTGCCGATCGGGCGCGCCTGGGAAGCCCTGCGCGAGGACGAGGTTGCCTGCCGCGCGCTCGGCATCAACACCACGACGACGAAGCTCACGGCGTTCGCGACCGGCGCGATGTTCGGCGGCTTTGCCGGCGCGTTCTTCGCGACACGCCAGGGCTTCATCAGCCCGGAGTCCTTCACCTTCCAGGAATCGGCGCTGGTGCTCGCCATCGTCGTGCTCGGCGGCATGGGCTCGCAGCTCGGCGTGGCGCTTGCCGCGCTCGCCATGATCGGCGGCTTCGAACTGTTCCGGGGCCTGGAGGGCTACCGCATGCTGGTGTTCGGCATGGCGATGGTGCTGATCATGATCTGGCGGCCGCGCGGCCTGATCGGCCATCGCGCGCCGACGGTGTATCTGACCAAGGCGCAGGCGATCTCCTCCGACCTCGTCAAGGAAGGCCACGGATGAGCGGCGACAAGATTCTCAGCGTCGACCGTTTGACCATGCGCTTCGGCGGCATCGTCGCCGTGCAGGACCTCTCCTTCGCCGCCGAGCGGAAGAAGATCACCGCGCTGATCGGGCCGAACGGCGCCGGCAAGACCACCGTCTTCAACTGCATCACCGGCTTCTACAAGCCGAGCGGTGGCGCCATCCGCCTCGCCCATGACGATGGCAAGGTGATCGCGCTGGACAGGCTGAACGACTTCCGCATCGCCAAGCAGGCCAAGGTGGCGCGCACCTTCCAGAACATCCGCCTGTTTCCCGGCATGACCGCGCTGGAAAATCTGATGGTGGCGCAGCACAACGCCTTGATGCGCGCCTCCGGCTTCACCTTCCTCGGCCTCGTCGGCGCGCCCGTCTATCGCGATGCCGAGAAGCACGCGATCGATCTGGCCACCGATTGGCTCAAGCGCGTCAACCTGCTCGACCGCGCCGACGAAGCCGCCGGCAATCTCGCCTATGGCGACCAGCGCCGGCTCGAGATCGCGCGTGCGATGTGCACCGAGCCTGCGCTGTTGTGCCTGGACGAGCCCGCCGCCGGCCTCAATGCCCGCGAGAGCGCTGCGCTCAGCGAGCTGCTGCTCTCGATCCGCAACGAGCTCGGCACCTCGATTCTGCTGATCGAGCACGACATGTCGGTGGTGATGGAGATCTCCGACCACATCGTGGTGATGGACCATGGCGTCAAGATCGCCGAAGGTTCGCCGCGCGCAGTCCGCGACGATCCCAAGGTGATCGCCGCTTATCTCGGCACCGACGAGGACGAGGCCGCGGCCGTGATGGAGGGCGGATCGTGACGTCGCCAACTCCCTTGCTCGCGATCCGCAGCCTTCGCGCCGCCTACGGCAAGATCGAGGCGCTGAAGGGCGTCGACGTCGAGATCAACGCCGGCGAGATCGTGGCGCTGATCGGCGCCAACGGCGCCGGCAAGTCGACGCTGATGATGACGATCTTTGGCAAGCCGCGCGCCCGCTCCGGCCAGATCCTGTACGAGGGCCGCGACATCACCGACGTCCCCACCCACGAGATCGCGCATTTGCGCATCGCGCAATCGCCGGAGGGCCGCCGCATCTTCCCGCGCATGAGCGTCGCGGAAAACCTCCAGATGGGTGCGGACGCCACCGGATGCACCGATGCGGAACGCGAGGCGACGCTGCAACGCGTGTTCGCGCTGTTTCCGCGGTTGGAGGAACGTTACGCCCAGCGCGGCGGCACGCTGTCCGGCGGCGAGCAGCAGATGCTGGCGATCGGCCGCGCCCTGATGAGCCGCCCACGCCTGCTGCTGCTCGACGAGCCCTCGCTCGGCCTCGCGCCGCTGATCGCCCGCCAGATCTTCGATGCGATCCGCACCCTGAACCGGCAGGACGGCCTGACCGTGCTGATCGTCGAGCAGAACGCCAATCATGCGCTCAAGCTCGCCCATCGCGGCTATGTCATGGTCAATGGCCTGATCACGCTGGCGGGCACCGGCGCCGAGTTGCTGCAGCGCCCCGAGATTCGCGCCGCCTATCTGGAGGGCGGCCGACACGGCTGACCGGGCAAAAGTGCGGCGGAATACGCCGAGATATCTACGCGATTGCCCGTATTTTGCCGGTGACTTCTCCTCGAATTCATTCAAGAATGGCGCCGGTTTGGACCGGGCCTGCCCGGCAACTTCCACAGGCGACCACCCGCGAGGTATCTCATGAAATCACTGAAGCTCATCGGTCTGGCATTCGGCGCATCGCTCGCGCTGTCGAGCGCGGCATTCGCGCAGGATGTCACCGTCGCAGTCGCAGGTCCGATGACCGGCGGCGAGTCCGCCTTCGGCCGCCAGATGAAGAACGGCGCCGAAATGGCCGTGGCTGACATCAACGCCGCCGGCGGCGTCAACGGCAAGAAGCTCGCGCTTTCCGTCGAGGACGATGCCTGCGATCCCAAGCAGGCGCGCTCGATCGCCGAGAAGATCGCCAGCGCCAAGATCCCGTTCGTCGCCGGGCACTATTGCTCGTCGTCGTCGATCCCGGCTTCGGAAGCCTATGCCGACGGCAACGTGCTCCAGATTACGCCCGCCTCGACCAACCCGCTCTTCACCGAGCGCAAGCTCTGGAACGTGGCCCGCGTCTGCGGCCGTGACGATCAGCAGGGCCTGATCGCGGCGCAGTACATCGCCAAGAACTTCAAGGGCAAGAACATCGCCATCCTCAACGACAAGACCACCTACGGCAAGGGTCTGGCGGACGAGACCAAGAAGGCGCTCAACAAGGCCGGCGTCACCGAGAAGATGTACGAGTCCTACAACAAGGGCGACAAGGACTTTAACGCGATCGTCTCGCGCCTGAAGCGCGACAACATCGATCTCGTCTATGTCGGCGGCTACCATCAGGAGAGCGGTCTGATCCTGCGCCAGATGCGCGACCAGGGTCTCAAGACGATCCTGATGGCCGGCGACGCGCTCGCCGACAAGGAATACGCCTCCATCACCGGCCCCGCCGGCGAAGGCACCCTGTTCACCTTCGGTCCCGATCCGCGCGAGAAGCCGACCGCCAAGAAGATCGTCGACGCCTTCAAGGCCAAGAACATCGATCCCGAAGGCTACACGCTCTACACCTACGCGGCGATGCAGGTGTGGTCGCAGGCGGCCAAGAAGGCCGGCACCACCGACGCCAAGAAGGTCATGGAAGCAATGAAGGCCGGCAAGTGGGACACCGTGATCGGCCCGATCGAGTACGACGCCAAGGGCGACATCAAGCAGCTCGACTACGTCGTCTACAAGTGGGACGCCAAGGGCGGCTACGCCCAGATCAAGGGCAACGGCACCTGATACGCGTCGCGGAGCCTCAGGCTACCCCATTCCATCATCACCACGCCCCGGCTTATCCCCGGGGCGTTTCTTCTTGCGGCGGGCTCAGACGGCCGCCGGCAGTTCGCCGGCCGCCGCGGCCTGGGCCTTCCGCAGCGCCTGCAGCAGGTCGTTCGGCCGAAACGGCTTTTGCAGGCAGACCACGTTGGCCAAATGAGGCGCTTGTTCCATGAAATCCAGGGCGGTCATCCCCGACACCGCGATGATCGGAAGTTCCGGCGCACGCTCGCGCAGGCTCGCGATGACGTCGACCCCGCTGGTGTCGCCGAGGAAGATGTCGACGATCGCTGCGTCAAACGGGCCTTCATCGAACGCCTTCAGCCCGGCCACGCCGCTCTCGGCCTCCGCGACCTCGAAACGATTGACCCGGAGCACGATCGCGAGCATTGCGCGGACGTCCTTCTGGTCGTCGATGATCAGAACGCGAGGCATTGGGGATAACTCCCGGATATTGATATCAAAATCGGATGATTCAAACCTGGAACCCACGGCGGCGGGAGGGCATTATGGCACCGGTCAGTAAAGCGCATCTTACTAGGACCCTATTCCGCGTTCCCGCCCAAATTAAGTAAGCTGTAACCATCGGTTGAGTCGTGCCCGCATCGGCTCAAGATGCGAGCCCAGAACCCGCTACCATGGAGCCAGGGGTGCGGGGGCCGTATGAAGTCGGCGAAGATGGCAAAGACCGGTCTGCGAGAGATGGACGTGCCCCCAGCGATCGACCGAAGCACATTCCTTTCGACGCTGCCGGCCAGCACCGCCGACCGCACCGCAGCGTTGGCGATCGTCGGCATCTCCTCGATCCTGTTCGCACTCGCCGTTCCGTTCGCGGGTATCCCGCTCCTGCCCGTCCCCGCCTTCGTGGCGAGCTATCAATCGGCCCTCGCCGTCAGCGACGTCGTCACCGCGGTGCTGCTGCTGTCACAGTTTTCGGTGCTGCGAACCCGGGCACTGCTGTTGCTTGCGACCGGCTACCTCTTCACCGCCGCGGCAGCGCTGGTCCATGCCCTCACCTTCCCCGGCCTGTTCACACCGACCGGACTTTTCGGCGCGGGGCGGCAGACCACGGTCTGGCTCTACATGATCTGGCACGCCGGCTTCCCGCTGTGCGTGCTCGGCTATGCCTGGCTGAAGGAGGCCGACGGCGGCACCACGATCCGCGGCAAGGCGGCCACGGCGATCACTGCCAGCGCGATCGGCGTCATCGTCGCCATGGCTCTGTTCACCTGGATCGTCACCGCCCAGCACGATCTGCTCCCGGTCCTGCTGCGTGACGGCCACTACACGCCGACCATGATCGGCGTCGTGTCCTTCGTGTGGTCGCTGAGCTTCGCCGCGCTCGTCTCGCTCTGGTTCCGTAGGCCGCATTCGGTGATCGACGTCTGGCTCATGGTGGTGATGTGCGCCTGGCTGTTCGACATCGCGCTCTCGGCGATCGTGAACGTTGCCCGCTTCGATCTCGGCTTCTATGCCGGCCGCCTCTATGGCCTTTGCTCGGCGACTTTCGTGCTCGCGGTGCTCCTGGTCGAGAACGTCCGCCTCCAGGCGCGGACCGCGGGCATGGTCGACGCATTGCAGCGCCAGTCCGATGCTGAGCGCGATTATCACGTCGAGCGCGAGCGGCTGTTCACCGCCGTCGTCGAATCCTCCAACGACGCCATCATCACCAAATCGCTCGACGGCACCATCACCACCTGGAACACCGCGGCCGAGCGCGTCTTCGGCTACTCCGCCGCCGAAGCGGTCGGCCGTCCGATCGACATCATCCTGCCGGAGGACCAGCGCCAGGACGTCGCAGAGAATCTGGCCCGCACCCGCAACGGCGAGGTGATCGACCAGTGGGAGACGATCCGGCTGCACAAGAGCGGTCAGCCGATCGACGTGGTGCTGAGCCAGGTCCCGCTGCGATCACCCGACGGCAAGATCATCGGCGCGTCCAAGGTGGCGCGCGACATCACCGAGCGCAAGCGGACCGAGACGGCGCTCAACCGCGAGATCGAGGAGCGCCAGCGCATCTTCGAGACCTCGCAGGACCTGATCCTGGTCACCGACGGCTATGGCAATTTCGTCCAGGTCAGCCCGAGCGTGAAGAACATCCTGGGCTTCACCCCGGACGACATGGTCGGGCACAGTGCGATCGAGTTCATCCACCCCGATGATCTCGAGAAGACGCGCGGCGAGATGCGCGCGGCACGACGTGGCGCGGTCAAGCGCAGCTTCGAGGCGCGCTACTATCACTACGACGGCCACGAGGTCACGCTGAACTGGATGGGCACCTGGTCCGAGCCGGTGAAGCGCCACTTCTTCATCGGCCGCGACCTGACCGAGAAGCAGGCCGCCGAAGCGCAGCTCCGGCAGGTCCAGAAGATGGATTCCATCGGCCAGCTGACCGGCGGCGTCGCGCACGACTTCAACAACGTGCTGACCGTCATCACCGGCACGATCGGCATTCTGGCGGATGCCGTGGCGGACCGGCCGGAGCTTGCCGCCATCACCAAGCTGATCGACGATGCCGCCGAGCGCGGCGCGCAGCTGACCAAGCACCTGCTCGCCTTCGCCCGCAAGCAACCGCTCCAGCCACGTGAGATCGACGTCAATGCGCTGGCGCTCGAGGCCGCCAAGCTGCTGCATCCGACGCTGGGCGAGCAGATCACCATCATGCCGCAGCTGACCGAAGACGCCTGGCCGACCCTGGTCGATCCGGGCCAGCTCTCCACCGCGATCCTCAACCTCGCGCTGAACGCGCGCGACGCCATGCCCGACGGCGGCACGCTGGTGCTGGAGACCCGCAACGTCTTCCTCGACGACGTCTATGCCAGCATGAACCCCGATGTCGTCGCCGGCAATTACGTGATGATCGCGGTCAGCGACACCGGCAGCGGCATTCCCTCCGACCTGCTCGAGCGGGTGTTCGATCCGTTCTTCACCACCAAGGAGGTCGGCAAGGGCACCGGCCTCGGCCTCAGCATGGTGTTCGGCTTCGTCAAGCAGTCCGGCGGACACATCAAGATCTACAGCGAGGAAGGCCACGGCACGAGCGTGAAGATCTACCTGCCGCGCTCCAGCGGCGTACAGGAGACCGACTACGAGGTGCTTCAGAACGTGCCCATCGCCGGCGGCGACGAGAAGATCCTCATCGTCGAGGACGACGCCCTGGTGCGGCAGTATGTGGTGACCCAGGTCAAGAGCCTCGGCTATGCCGCACTGGAAGCGGCCAACGCCGCCGAGGCCCTCACCATCATCGATGCCGACAAGGGGATCGACCTGCTCTTCACCGACGTCATCATGCCGGGCGCCATGAACGGCCGCCAGCTCGCCGACGAAGCCGCGCGCCGCCGCCCCGACCTGAAGACGCTGTTCACCTCGGGCTACACCGAAAACGCCATCGTCCATCACGGCCGGCTCGATTCCGGCGTGCTGCTGCTGGCCAAGCCGTACCGCAAGTCCGAGCTCGCCAAGATGCTCAGGACGGCGCTGGCGAATTGAGCCAAGGATGGCTGTAAGGGTAGCGGCAAGGGTGGCGGTGCGCTATCGCTGGCGTCCGCAGCGCATGGAGTGCCGAGCTTGAAAAACCTTCTCACCGATATCGCCGGCGTCCGTGTCGGCCATGCCGTGGATGCCAAAATCGCCACCGGCGCGACCGCGATCGTCTTCGACGCCCCCGCGGTCGCGGCAATCGACGTCCGCGGCGGCGGACCCGGCACCCGCGAGGACGCGCTGCTTGATCTCGCCAACACCGTCGAGCGTGTCGACGCGATCGCGCTGTCGGGCGGTTCCGCCTTTGGCCTCGATACCGGCGGCGGCGTCCAGGCCTGGCTCGCCGAGCAGGGCCGCGGCCACCGCGTTCGCGAAGCGCTGATCCCGATCGTGCCGGGCGCGATCCTGTTCGATCTCCTCAATGGCGGCGACAAGGCCTGGGGCCGCTTCTCGCCCTATCGCGACCTCGGCTACGCCGCAGCCGCTTCCGCCGGCGCGGATTTCGCACTCGGCAGCGCCGGCGCGGGTTTCGGCGCCACCACCGCGACGTTCAAGGGCGGCCTCGGCTCGGCCTCGGCGGTGACGCCCAGTGGCGTGAAGGTCGCGGCGATCGTCGCCGTCAACGCCGTGGGCAGTGTCACCGTCGGCAACGGTCCGTGGTTCTGGGCGGCGCCGTTCGAGGTCGACGGCGAGTTCGGCGGACGCGGCCTGCCTGACAAGTTCACCGACGACATGCTGGCGATGCGCATCAAGGGCGGTCCCGCGGCGAGCGCGCGCGAGAACACGACGATCGGCGCCGTGGTCACCGACGCGGTGCTGACCAAGCCCCAGGCCAAGCGTCTCGCAATGATCGCGCACACCGGCTTCGCCCGCGCGATCTATCCGGTGCATGCGCCGACCGACGGCGACGTACTGTTTGCGGCAGCGACCGGCGAGAAGCCGATCGAGCCGCTGGTCGGCCTCACCGAGCTCGGCACGGTCGCCGCCAACGTGGTCGCGCGCGCGATCGCCCGCGGCGTGTACGGCGCCACGGCATTGCCGTTCCCCGGCGCGCAGCCGGCGTGGAAGGATCGGTTCGGCGGGTAGTTTGCCCCGCCTTGGCGGGGCACGACACCGTCGCTCGCGGACGGAGCGCGCCGCGCTCACACGCTCATCGACATGGACGAGCCGGCAGCGGCCGTAGCGCCCTGCCCCTGCCCGCCCTGCTGCTGCATCAGCTGCGCAAACAGATCGTAAGCCGAGGTACGGGACGAGTTCGCGCCCGGCACGGTCGTCGACATCTTGAAGCCGTCGGCATAGGTGACGGTGGTGGTGGTCGAGCCGTCGGCGGCGGTCGTCGTGGTCGAAGTCGATCCGCCGCCCGACGACGAGGAGGAATCCGAGCCGCTGCCGGACGCATCGCCCGCGCCCTGCGCGTGGTGATGACCGCCGTGATGGCCGCTCTTCAGCGCCTTCGACATCTCGTCAAGGCTGACGCTGCCGTCCGCATTCGAATCCATCTTGGAGAACACGTCGTCGGCCTGCGCCAGATTGGTGCCGCCGGCCCCGAGCGCGTTCTCGAACTCCGACTTGGTGATGCTGCCGTCGCCGTCGGCGTCGAGCTGCGAGAACAGGTCCTTCAGAGCGGCGTCCCGGCTCGTCGACGTCGAGGAGGTCGAGCTCGACGAGGTCGATGTCGTCGCACTGCTTGTGCTGTCCGATGACTGGCTCTGCGCCGCGAACAGCGCGTTCATCGTCTCCGGCGAGATCTGCGGATATTTGCCCGCATTGACCGACGAGGTCGCGCCGGTCGTGGTGTTATTGCTGCTGTCGATCGCGAACGGATTGGTCGACGCACTTTGCGAAGAACCCGTCTTCTGCGTCGACGAGGACGATTTCGAATTCGTCAGCGACTGGATCGCGTCGAGCGCGCTCGAGACGGCACCAAGGGCGAACAACATTGCACAACTCCAACCGGTGCGGCACGCCGCGGCCAATGTTCTGGCGGAGAAGTCAGCAAGCGTCGTGCCAGCGGGAAAAGCTCAATGAATTCCGCGCTCAGCGCGCTTGGCGCGTCTCGGGAACACCGGCAATTCGTGCCGGTCGCGGCAGAAATTTCCGCCCACAGGAAGCTCGCCTCCCCTGCATTGCCCGCCACGGAGGCCCATGTTAGGCGGGGCTCATCCTTCACGGCCGCCACGGGAAACCGCGCCATGACCCAAGCCTTCGCCCCCCGCCCCTTGGCCATCGCGCCCTCGATCCTGGCCTCCGATTTCTCGAAGCTCGGCGAGGAGGTGCGTGCGGTAGACGCCGCCGGCGCCGACTGGATCCATCTCGACGTGATGGACGGACACTTCGTTCCCAACATCTCCTATGGCCCCGACGTCATCAAGGCGATGCGCCCGCACACCAGGAAGATCTTCGATGCGCATCTGATGATCTCGCCCTGCGATCCCTATCTCGAGGCCTTCGCCAAGGCCGGCTGCGACCACATCACCGTGCATGCGGAAGCCGGCCCTCACCTGCACCGTTCACTCCAGGCGATCCGCGCGCTCGGCAAGAAGGCCGGCGTCTCGCTCAATCCGGGCACGCCGATCAGCGTGCTCGAATACGTCCTCGACCTCGTCGACCTCGTGCTGGTGATGTCGGTCAATCCCGGCTTCGGCGGCCAGGCGTTCATCCCCTCCGCGATCGGCAAGATCCGCGACATCCGCGCGATGACGGCGGGCCGTCCCATCGACATCGAGGTCGATGGCGGCGTCGGCCCTGAGGTCGCCGGTCCGCTCGCCGCGGCCGGCGCCAACGCCTTCGTTGCCGGCACCTCGGTGTTCAGGGGCGGCACGCAAGACGCCTACAAGACCAACATCGCCGCGATCCGCAACGCTGCGCTCGGGGCACGCGGCGAAGCGATCTGAAGCGCGGAAAGTCGTCCTCGCAAATCTGCGGCTTCTACGGGTGCTGCAGCGCGCAATGCCTAAAATTGCAACCTCAGTCCGTACTCCTCCGGGCTTCCCTGATTCGTGCAAATCACCGCTAGTGATTCCCGCCTGTTTTCGCGGGAGCACATCATGACGACGACCCTGGTTTGGACTGGCGTGGCGTTGTGGATCGGTTTTTGTGCGTTTGTTGTGTTTGGCCCATCGGCCGGACCGGTACAGGTCCCGGCACGTTCGGACCGTCGCATCCGTCGCAATCGGATCTGACACCGTGCAGTTCGCGCTCGTGAAGCGACAGCCGAAGCGCAGGTGCCGCATCCCGCGGCGCCCGCATCCGGACCTCGACTATTTCTTCGGCCGTCTCGAACGCACCGAAGGCGAGATGCGCGACGACACCGGGCCCGACACGGCGGACCTGGATCACCCGCTCCGGTCACCGCGCCGACATTAAAATCTCTTGCTGGACTAACCCTGATGAAGCCGCACTGCCCGAACTGCCTGAAGGAAATGACCAAGGCATCAGCGTCGCGTAACCTGTTCAACTGCGAGCCTTGCCGCGAGATCATCCAGTATTTTGGCGGCAGCGCGGATCACGGCGAGCCCGGCCCGCGATTCTCCTGGCCGATCCGCCGCAAGCGCTCCGGCCACACCGCCCACGCGGCGTGATCTTTGCTAGCCCCACACCACGCCGGCGTCTGGGTTCGCTGCGGCCATCCGCGGCGGCCGCACCACGGTGACGGTGCAGGTCGCCTCTGAGGCGACTTTCGACGAGACGCTGCCGAGCAGCGTGCGCCGGAACGAGCTCTGCCGCGCGCCGATGATGACGTGGTCGACCTGGTTGACCTCGGCGAACTCGAGCAGCGCCGCCGCCGGATCGACCGACTCCAGCACATGAGCCGTCAACCGGCTCTCATCCAGCTTGAGCGGCGTCGCCCAATGTCTGAGCGCGACCAGGCGGTCGATGTGCTTGTTGGAGCCCTGCTCGTCCAGCGTCTTGTCGATGGCGATGCGGTTCAGCTTCAGCACGTTGACGCAGGCGAGCCGCGCCGAGGGCAGCGTCGCCAGAATGCGCTCGGTCGTGACGCGCAGCGCCTCGTTCAGCTCGCCCGCACCCTCCGCCGTGTCGAGCGCGACCGCGATGATCGGGCTCGATGCGATTTGCGCTGCGACGTCCGACCTCGCGCGCGGCGCCATGACGCCCTGGTTGAAGCGGCGCCGCCAGGCCACACTGAGCGGATCGCGCTTCAGCCGCTCCGATCGCGTCGTCAGCCTGACCTGGTCCGGATGGGCGAGATCGAAGGCGAGCTGCGCCGCGGTCGGATAGCGCCATACCGGCTCGATCTCGAGGCAACGCAGCACCACCTCCTGGAGCCAGGGCGGATAATCGGCGCGAAGCGCGCGCGGCGGATGCGGATCGCGCCACAGCCTGCGCCGCATCGCGCGCAACGTCTCGCCCTCGCCGAAGGGTCGCTCGCCCGTGGTGAAGAAATAGAGCAGCACACCGAGCGAAAACAGATCGCTGCGCGGATCGTCGCGCACGCCCAGGAGCCGTTCCGGCGCCATGTAGGGCGCGGTGCCGTAAGGCAGGCGGAACTCCGCTTGCAGCAGATCAGGCAAATGATCGTGATGCGACAGGCCGTAGTCGATCAGCACGGCCTCGCCGGTATCGCGGAACATGATGCTGCTCGGCTTGATGTCGTGATGGATCACGTTCTGCCGGTGCAGATCGGCGAGCGCGGTCGCGACCTTGGCGACGAGCTGCCGCGCCTCGTCGTAAGGCAGCGGCAGATCGGGTAGCCGCTTGTAGAGCGTGGTGCCGACGATGCGCTCGATCACGACATAGGCCTGATGCGCGAAGTCGCCGGCGCCGAAACAGGCCGGCACATGCGGCCCGGCGAGCCGCGGCAGGATCATCATCTCCATCTCGAAGGAGACGATCGCGGCCGGGTCCTCCCCCTCCGAGACCCGCGGAATCTTCATCAGCAGCGGCACGTCGATGCCGGGATGGGTGACCGTCCACAGCGTCGCCATGCCGCCGGCATGGACGCATTCGCCGATCGTGTAGCCGTCGATGACAGCGCCTGATTCCACCAGGGATTTGGGCATCGCCGTCAGCGCCCCTGCGACAGCCGGTCGGCGAGCCAGGGCGGCAGGCCGTTCTCGCGGATCCGGTTCGCCGCCGTCTCGACATCGTAGGGCGCGCGGCAATAGGTGATCTCGCACGAATTCGTGTCGAACAGCGCGAAGGCCGCGGACGGATCGCCGTCGCGGGGCTGGCCGACTGAGCCGAGCACGGCCAGCCATTGCCGCCCGCGCAGCAGCGGGACGGTGACATCGGTCTTGGGGACGAGGCTCGTCATCTTCGCCGTCACCGACATCGAATAGAGCGCAGGACGGTGGATGTGGCCGCAGAAGGTGACGTGAGCAGGCGTCGAGATCAGGCTCTTGGCGGCTTCCGCGGTCGATCGCACATAGGTCCAGCGCTGGGGGCTGGAGGCCTCCGAATGCACGAACAGGCAGCCGCTGTCCTCCACCATCATCGGCAATTCGGCCAGGAACCGCCGTTGCGCAATGTCGAGCCGGCCGCGGGTCCATTCGATCGCGATCTGCGCCTCGGCATTCATGCTCTCGGTCTTGGTGTTGACGGCCTCGTCATGATTGCCGCGGACGGCGATAGCGCCCTGCTCGACCAGAGCCATCGCGGTCTCCACGACCCATTCCGGATCCGCGCCATAGCCGACGAAGTCGCCGAGCAGCACGAACCGCTCCGCGCCCCTGGCGCGGGCAGCCTTGAGGCAGGCCTCGAACGCCTGCCTGTTGCCGTGGATATCCGAGAAAATCGCGAGACGCACGCACCCTCCACCCTCAGATTCTTATTGGAAGCCGATAAGGCCAAATTGAGGGACGTCAAGAACATGCGCCAGCGCGGCGCGGTTTACCAGCGCAGCCGTGAGGCGATGGTGAAGAGCCTATTGCTCGTCTTTCGGGGGCATCCGGGGCGGCGGCAGTGGGGTGAACACGGCGCCTTGCGCGCCGGCCGGCGGAGCGATGAATTCGCCGGTCGAGGAATCGCCGCCGCTGGTCTCCATGATGGTCTTGGGCGTCACATATTCGCGGACCATGTCGATGAGGCTGCCGTCGCCGCCGCCGAAATCGGCGGCGCGGCCGCCTTGCGGATGGCCCAACGCGATCTCGTTCTCCGCCGCATGGGTCTTGTCGGCGAGCCGGTCGTCGTAGGGCACGCGGAAAGCCCGCGGGATGCCGCTGGGGCGATTGTCCCCGTCGAGCTGCTCGACCCAGAGATAGATCGAGCCGGGGTCGCCCTCCAGCGAATGCGGCTCGACGATGCGGGACTTCAGCAGCTTGAAGGTCGTAGGCAGCCGGTCCGTGCTGGCCCAGCCGAGCAGCCCGCGCATCTCGCTGAAGCTGACGACATAGAACGCGCTGGTCACGACCACAGCGACCGCCTTGAACGACCAGTGCAGCCGCGCATAGACCAGCACGACCAGCAGCAGCGCGCCGATCACGGCATAGGCGACCGAGATCGTGAGGATGACCGTTTGCAGACTAGTCACGGCGGATCCTCGTAGCGTTCCTGCTCACACCGGTCCTCGGGTCGAGATCGGCCCCATTGCGCCAGGTGCTGCGAAAGGTCTCCATCAGCGATTTCGGCCGCTGGCTCACGTCGATGACCTTGCCTTCGGCATCGAGCCGGAACCGCACCGCGGTCTTCTCGTCGCCGGTGTGGTCGAGCGTGAACTTGTTGTCGAAGACCACCTGCGCCGTCGGATTGAGTTTTTGCACCTTCACGTTCGCCGTCACGGGCTCGCCGGTCGTCGCCACGAAATGCGAGACGTTGACGGTGTACTCTCCGGCGATGATGCCGCGCAGCGTGACGATCTCCTCGCGGATGGGCGAGGCGATCTTCTTGCCGGCGACCATGATGAAGTCGTTGGCGCCGCCGCGGTCGTCGCGATCGAGGGTGAGGAAGCCGGCCTCGCGGTGGCGATACCAGGCGATGTTGCCGGCGGGGTCCTGCACGAACAGGTCGAGATCGTCGGGGTGATTGTCCGGCCAGTCCAGCGTAATCATGAACTCGGCCTTGGAGTCGATCTTGCCGTCCTTCGCATCCGGCGAGATCGCGAGCAGCGCCAGGAAGAACAGGAAGGCGATCACCTGGAGCGCCTTGAACAGCATTACGCCGAGCGGATCGAACGGCTCCTCGCGCGGATAGAGACCAAAGTCATCCATCATGACGAGGTTCCAGCGCCTTTACGCTCCAGCACCGGCGTCACATAGGTCTCGGTCAGCACCACCGCATCCGAGAACACCCGCTGGGTCGCGGCGTCCAGCATGTAGTACTGGATGCGGACCAGGATCGAGCCGACGAGGCCCGCAAGCGTCGTGTACATCGCAACCGCCATGCCGTCGCTCATCAGCCCCATCGAGGAACGCATCACGACCTTGTCGGCGGCGTCCAGCCCCGCGATCGGCGCCAGCATGATGATGAAGCCGATGATGGTGCCGAGCAGGCCGAGCTTCATCAGCGTGTCCGAGACGAAGGCACCGAACCCGTTGGAGCCGCGCAGGCGGTCGGCGAGCGTCCGCAGCAGGAGCGTCTGGTCCACCGGACGGTAGTCCTGCGCCGCCGCCTTGGTCACCAGGCTCCCGATGTGGTCGCGCACCAGCCCGCGTGGCAGCGCGGCACCGCCGGCATCGAGCGCCTTGCTGCCGTCCGGCGCCGCGAGCGCCTCGCGGCAACGCCGCGCCGCCGCTCCCTCGCGCGCGATCGCCCGCGTGCGCAGGAAGCAGTGGCCGCAGGTCAGGATATAGAGCAGCGCGATGACGCTCGAAATGTAGGTCCGGTCCGAGGTCAGCATCAGACGGATCAGGCCGAACCGCCACAGCAGCACGACGGCGAAGATCGAAAGGCCGGTGAAGATCATCCAGAGCAGGAGCGCGCTGCGCTCGGACGGGTCGGCTGGCTGCCGCACCATCGGTCCAATCGTCATCGAGCTCATGCTGCACTGCTCCCGGCCTGCAGGCTCTGGCCTGCAAAGATTCCACCCCGATTAGATCAAAGCCGCCGCGCCCGGTCCAAAGACCCATGCCCAATCGGGCTTGGGAAATTTGCCCGAGCTGCGATCCTGCCGTTCCCTGCAATTGGCAAGGGGCGGCGGCGTTGTTAGGCTGAGCTTACCAAACGTCGGGGATGATCGCATGCGCCTCGTGCTTCAGCTTGTCGCCCGTCTGCTTCTGATCGTCGCGCTTTGCCTTGGCGCCGCGACCATATGGGCCACGTTCGATGCCTATCGCAGCGTCGACCGGGCGACCGCGGCCTCGGCGCAGCGGGTCGCGCAGGCACTTCAGGCATTGTATTGGCACGAGTTCTTGTTGCGCAGCAGCAGAACGCGCGAGCAGCTCCTGCCGGTTCCGGAATGGCGCACGCTGGAGACGATGAAGCTGATCTCGCCCGGCGTCTGCGTCGAGTTCCAGCCGGCCATCGCGTTCGAAAAGCCGCTCTGCGGCCAGAGCCAGGGGATCGGCAGAACGCCGCCGCGCTGGTTCGCATCGATCGTGCCGACCTTCCTCGGCAGCCACGCCGAGGTGGTGCGGCCGGTCAGTCCCCGCGCGGCGTCAGCCGGGACGGTCGTCGCGACGCCGGATGCCGCGGCCGCGATCTCGCTGGCCTGGGAGTACATTCTCAACGTGATCGACGTGGCGCTGCTGATGGCGGCGGCGATCGCCATCCTGGCCTCGCTTGCGATCGCCCATGCGCTCGCGCCCGCGCGCGCCATCGTCACCGCCCTGCAGCGCATGGCGCGGGGCCAATACCGCACAAAACTGCCGCGCTTCCGCTCGATGGAGCTGGCGATGATCGGGAACGCCGTCGGCGAGCTCGGCGGCCGGCTGGAGGAAGCAACCGAGCAGCGCGCGGCGCTGACAAGGCGACTGATCGAGATCCGCGACGACGAGCGCCGGGCGCTCGCGCGCGAGCTGCACGACGAGTTCGGGCAAAATCTCTCCGCCATCCTCGCCTTCGCCAACACGATCGAGACGGCGAGCACGAAGCAGGGCAAGGACAACGGCATTGCGCAAGATGCGCGCATGATCTCGCAGGCTACCCATCATCTGATGGCTTCGCTGCGCGACGCGCTGAAACGGCTGCGCAATCCCCTGCCCGAGGAGCTTGGGCTGGAAGCCAGCCTCGTCAATCTCGTTGACAGCTGGCGCTCGCAGAGCGCGGCGCGGCCGACCATCCAGCTCGACCTCCGGGGCGATCTTACCGATGTGCGGGGACCTGCCGCCACCACCGCCTATCGCGTCGCCCAGGAATGCCTGACCAACGCGCTCCGCCACGGTTCCGCGCGCGAGATTTCCTTGCTGATCGAGCGCCGCGCCGGCGATGACGACGCGCTGCTGATCCGCGTCGAGGACGACGGCGGCGGCGATGCCGAACGCGTCGCGCAGTCGGCCGGCTTCGGCCTCACCGGCATCCGCGAGCGTGTCACGGCGGCCGGTGGATCGCTGTCGATCCTGCCCGCGCGCGGCGGCCTCAGCGTGGCCGCCACCATTCCGCTCGCCGCGTGAGGTCGGGATGAGCGACGTCGCAGCAACAGGCATCTCCGTGCTGCTGGTGGACGACCACCCGATCGTCCGCCAAGGTTACCGCCGCGTGCTGGAAAGCCAGGGCGATCTGCATGTCGTCGCCGAAGCCGACAACGCCGCAGATGCCTATGGCGCCTTCAAGGCGCACGATCCTGACGTCGTCGTGCTCGATATCTCGATGCCCGGCGCGAGCGGGCTGGAAGCGATCCGCAACATCCGCGCGCGCAATCCGCGGGCGCGCATCCTCGTCTTCACCATGCACAACGAGGCGGTGCTGGTGAAGGCCGCATTCGGGGCCGGCGCCTCCGGCTTCGTCACCAAGAGCAGCGAGCCGTCCGCGGTGGTCACCGCAATCCGCGGCGTCGCCCGCGGCGAACGCGCCATGAGCGACGACATCGCGCATATCTTGGCCGAGGACAGCCTCTCCCCGAACGGCTCAGCGCTGGATCAATTAGGTGAGCGCGAGATCGAGATCCTGCGCCAGTTCGCCGGCGGCGCCACCACCGAGCAGATCGCGACCCATCTCAATCTCAGTGTGAAGACGGTGCAGAACTATCACTACCTCATCAAGACCAAGACCGGCGCGCGCACGGACGCGCAACTGGTGCGGCTGGCCGCGACTTGCGGGCTGACGCGGATTTAGCAGCAGAACTGCCGGATTACCTCGAATGACATGAAATTTCTCAATCTGCCGAGCGGATTGGAACGTAGACTATTCCATCGCGGTTGTCAGCAGAGTGGAGGAGTAGGTCATGAGTAAGGGTCATCACAAGACCGTCGCCCATCCCCCGATCATCACGGTAGGTGATCTCATCGACGAACTCTGTCGCCTGCCGGACACTGCCGTCGTCCACTTCCGCTGCCCCATGCTCGATCAGGAGCTCACATTCGAGCGCATGCGAAAACGATCGAAGGACGTCGTCGAAATCGCGATCAATGCGTATCCGGAGAGTCCGCGGATCGTACCATCGTCCGACGCCGCTTTCCGCGCGCGAACGCCTGCGCCATCGGTTCACAATGGCGCTCTTCTCCACAAGGCGAGAGGTTGATTGCCGCAGCGGTTATTTAACCGCCGCCGCGGTCTAGCAGGCCTTCAGCCCGCGCAGCAGCAGCGCAAGGGTCGCGTCCACGCGCGCCGGCAGCTCCGCGTCCTTCCACTCGTCGGCATGGGCCGGATGGTGGAAGCGGCTGGTGCCGTCGAAGACCGCGCGCGCGGTGACCTTGACGTCGTCCACGGCGAACACGCCCTGCTTGACGCCGTCGGCCAGGATCGCCGCGATCTGGTCGATCATGGTGTCCTTGTGGCATTTGACGGCGGCGCAGGCTTCGCGCGCCAGGGTCAGGTAGGTCTCGAACATCTCGGGGTCATCGAGCACGCGCGAACGCTTGGCGGCGAACAGCGTTCGCAGCCAACGGTCGAGCCTGTCCGGCGCCGGCCCCTGCTCCTCGGCGATCGCGAGCAGCGGCGCGTCGATGCGGTCCAGCCAGCGTTTGGCGACGGCCTCGCGCAGCGAGGCCTTGCTCGGGAAATGGCGATAGACGCTGCCGTGGCTCACATCGAGCGCACGGGCAACGTCAACCACGGTGGCCTTGGCAAGTCCGTAGCGCCGCAAAACGTCCTCGGTGACTTCGAGGATTCGCTCCGGCGTCAGGATAACGGCTTCATTCATGCCAGCACCTTGTTCCCGTTCAGGGTTCACCCGGCGATGACGCTATTTCCGAAGCGCCGTAGCCGGTCGTTCGGAAAGCTCTCGCCTTAATGAGGCAGTTTTGCAGCCTGCGCCGCGATCTGGCGCGCCACCAGCAAATTGAGCCAATGCCCAATCGTGCCGGTGAGGTTGATGATTTCGGTCGTCATTGTCTTAAGTCTCCATTCGTCCGCGGTCCCCACCCCAATTGCGACCCTCGATCCACCTTGTTACGGACCTCTGGGCTCCCCGGGAGGGATGACCACGGGACGCCCAATCGGAGCGTCCGGAAACGGATATACATGTCTCGCTGACAGATTTCAATATCTGTCAGTCAATGATCCGTGATTGACAGTTAATTTTTGTGGGCGGCCCCCGGCCGACGTCCGGGCTGGCCGGTCCGGTGGATAGTTCGGCCATCCCGCCGTCCCTGGGCCCAGACCGTTTGTTTCGCCCTGCCCGCTCTGGTAAATCACGGCGTAAAAAGCATTTTGGCAGGTCGCGTCCCCCCCTCGGGCCGCCCGCCCACCTTCCTGGAGCCGTCCAATGATCCCCCGCTATACCCGTCCCGAAATGGCCTCGATCTGGGAGCCGCAGACCCGGTTCAAGATCTGGTTCGAGATCGAGGCGCATGCGGCGGACGCCCTCGCCGAGCTCGGGACCATCCCCAAGGAAGCCGCCAAGACGGTCTGGGCCAAGGCCAAGGACGCCACGTTCGACGTCGCCCGCATCGACGAGATCGAGCGCGAGACCAAGCACGACGTCATCGCCTTCCTCACCCACCTCGCCGAGATCGTCGGCCCCGACGCGCGCTTCGTGCACCAGGGCATGACCTCCTCCGACGTGCTCGACACCTGCCTCAACGTCCAGCTCACCCGCGCCGCCGGCCTCCTGCTCGCCGACCTCGACAAGGTGCTGGCCGCGCTGAAGAAGCGCGCCTTCGAGCACAAGATGACGCCGACCATCGGCCGCAGCCACGGCATCCATGCCGAGCCCGTCACCTTCGGCCTCAAGCTCGCTTATGCCTATGCCGAATTCACGCGCGCCAAGGAGCGCCTGATCGCGGCGCGCAAGGAAGTCGCGACCTGCGCCATCTCCGGCGCCGTCGGCACCTTCGCGCAGATCGATCCGCGCGTCGAAGAGCATGTCGCCAAGGCAATGGGCCTCGTCCCCGAGCCGATCTCGACCCAGGTGATCCCGCGCGACCGCCATGCGATGTATTTCTCGACGCTGGGCGTGATCGCCTCCTCGGTCGAGCGCATCGCGGTGGAGATCCGCCACATGCAGCGCACCGAGGTGCTCGAGGCCGAGGAGTTCTTCTCGGAGGGACAGAAGGGCTCCTCCGCGATGCCGCACAAGCGCAACCCGGTGCTGTCGGAAAACCTCACCGGCCTCTCCCGCATGGTGCGCGCCTATGTGACGCCGGCGCTGGAGAACGTCGTGCTCTGGCACGAGCGCGACATCTCGCACTCCTCCGCCGAGCGCATGATGGGCCCGGACGCGACCGTGACGCTCGACTTCGCGCTGGTCCGCCTCGCCGGCCTGATCGACAAGCTGCTGGTGTACCCCGCCAACATGCAGAAGAACCTCGACCGCCTCGGCGGACTTGTTCACTCGCAGCGCGTGCTGCTGGCGCTGACGCAGAAGGGCGCGAGCCGCGAAGATTCCTACAAGCTCGTACAGCGCAACGCGATGCCGGTCTGGCGCGGCGAAGGCGACTTCCTCCAGCTCCTGAAGAAGGACACGGAGGTGAAGAAATATCTCAACGACGCCGAGCTCGAGGAGCTGTTCGACCTCGGCTATCACCTCAAGCACGTCGACACGATCTTCAAGCGCGTGTTCGGCGAGAGCTGAACGCCGCTGCCGTAGCCCGGGTGAGCGCAGCGATACCCGGGAGATCTCTTGCGACAGATCCCGGATGTCGCTTCGCTCATCCGGGCTACAACAACCAACAACGGATCACCCTCATGCCCATCGTCAACCGCATCGCAGCCCTCTCCGACGAAATGGCCGCATGGCGCCATGACTTCCACGAGAACCCCGAGCTGCTCTACGAAGTCCACCGCACCGCCGGCATCGTCGCCGACAAGCTGCGCGAGTTCGGCTGCGACGAGGTGGTGACGGGCATCGGCCGCACCGGCGTCGTCGGCGTCATCCGCGGCCGCAAATCCGCCTCCGGCAAGACCATTGGCCTGCGCGCCGACATGGACGCGCTGCCGATCATGGAAACCGCCGAAGTGCCCTACGCCTCGAAGATTCCGGGCAAGATGCACGCCTGCGGCCATGACGGCCACACCGCAATGCTGCTCGGCGCCGCGAAGTACCTCGCCGAAACGCGCAATTTCGACGGCACCGCGATCATGATCTTCCAGCCCGCCGAGGAAGGCGGCGGCGGCGGCAAGGCCATGGTCGATGACGGCCTGATGACGCGCTGGAACATCGACCAGGTCTACGGCATGCACAACATGCCGGGCCTGCCCGAAGGCCATTTCGCCACCACGCCGGGGCCGATGCTCGCCTCCTCCGACAACATCCGCATCACCGTCCGCGGCAAGGGCGGCCACGCCGGCGCCACCCCGCATCAGGCGATCGACAGCGTCCTGATCGGCTCGCAGATCGTGAACGCGCTGCAATCGATCGTCGCCCGCAACATCGATCCGCTGAAATCGGCGGTGATCTCGGTCACGCAGTTCCACGCCGGCACCGCCTTCAACATCATCCCCGAGACCGCCGAACTCAGCGGCACCGTGCGCACACTCGACCCTGAGGTGCGCGATCTCGTCGAGCGCCGCATCGGCGAAGTCGCCGACAGCGTCGCCCGCGCCTATGGCGGCACGGCGGAGACGAAATATTCGCGCATGTATCCTGTGACGATGAATCATGCGCGCGAGGCCGGCGTCGCTGCCGACGTTGCCCGCGGCATCGTCGGTGCCGAGCGCGTCAACGACCGCTTCATCCCGATGATGGGCGCGGAGGATTTCTCGTTCATGCTGGAGGCGCGTCCCGGCGCCATGGTGCTGGTCGGCATGGGCGACAGCCCGGCGTGCCACCACCCGGCCTACGTCTTCAACGACAACATTTTGGGCCACGGCGCTTCGTTCTGGGTGCGCCTGATCGAAACGGCGATGCCGGCGGGTTAGAACCGCATTCACCGTCATTGTAGCCCGGGTGAGCGGAGCGACACCCGGGACGGCCTTGAGCACAATCGCGACACTGTCCCGGATATCGCTCCGCTCATCCGGGCTACGAGACTGCGCGCCGTTCACCCCTCATACTGCAGCACATGCATCCCGGCATTCCAGTCTGACACGAACATCATCCCGTCAGGCCGGACATAGGCATCGCAAGTCTTCGCCGCGAGCGCGACGTTCGGGCGGGGATCTATCAGCTTCTTCGGCGTCGGCGGCACCCAATACGCGATCTCCCTGGGCGCAAAGGCGTCCTTGATGTCGAACACCCTCACCCCGGCATTGTTGTAGGTCGCGAAAATCGTCTCCTCGCTCTGGAACGAGCCCGGGCGGTTCTCGTGCAGATTATGCGGGCCGAACGTGCCGTTGGTGCAGAAATCGCGGTCGCGCGGGGTCGGCAGGGTTGCGATCGGCACCGGGTTCTGCGGCGCGCGCACGTCGAGCACGAATGTGTGGAACAGGCCCTTGGCACATTGGTCCGCATTGGCTTCGTCCGCGACCACCGCGAGCTGGCGCTTGGGCAGCGGCAGCGGCGTATGCGTGCCGCCGGCAAAGGGCGGCGACCAGTTGATGTGCGACAGCAGCTTCGGATTGATGGGATCGCTGATGTCGTGGATGGTGAAGCCGCCGTCGCGCCAGGCCGCATAGCCGCGGTCGCCCGCCGTGATCATGTGATGCAGCGCAAAGCGCTTGCCCTTCGGCGTCGCCGGCTCACCGGCCGCGCGGTTCATACCCGGCAGCCACCATTTCGCGACCACTTCCGGCTTCGTGATGGTCTTGAGATCGACGATGCAGAGGATGTGATCGGTGAAGCCGTCGAAATGCGCCGACACATAGGCGTAGCGGCCGCCCGGCCACCAGAGACGGTTGATGCCGAAGCCCGGCATTTCGAGGAACGCGATCTCGCGCATCTCGCCCGGCTTCGAAATGTCGTGGATCGAGAGGCCGGAGCGGAATTTCTTCGCCTTGGTGATGCTGTCGGCCAGCGTGTTCTCGAAATAGCCGCGCATGTTGTCGTAGGACTGCATCGCGACGATGTTGGCGCCGTTCGCGAGCAGCAGCATGTCTTCGGCCACCTGGAGATGATGGGTGCGGGTGTATTGTCCTGCGGTGAAGAAATTGACCGGCTTCAGCGCGCGCGGATCGGAGGCGTCGAGGATCGTCACGCCGTCGCTGAACATGTGCCCGACATAGATGTGCTGCCGGTTGAACATCACCTGCACGCTGTCGGGCCGGCCGCCGATGTCGCTGTAGGAGATGTGCTTGATGCCCTTGCCGATGCCCTCCGGCGGAATGTCCGGCTCTGCAGCCCGCGCCGGTCCCGACCATCCAGCGAGCGCGGCGGCTCCGAACACGCCCGACAATTGTTGAAGGTGACGGCGGCGAGAGACTCCAGGCATCGCGTTTCCCCAAGTGTTTTTTGGGGATGATGCGCGCTTGCGGCAAGGCACGCAAGCCTGGAGTCGCCGCGTCCCTCAGCTACGCCTGCACCACTTCGTGCCGCATCACGAACGGCGCGAGCAGCGTGTGCACCTCGCCGGCGACGATGTCGCGCTGATCCGGCGGCAGGCCCGCCAGCGTGACGGTCGCGATCGAGCCGTGGTGCCGTGCGCACCGACCTTCACCTTGCAATCGATGCCGCGCTCGCTGAGTGGCGTCAGCATGTTGGTGCAGACTTGCTACGCGGCGCTCGTCATCGGGCCGCCGAGCGTAGACCTATTGGCTCATCCGCCCTCATCGGACGAGATGCGGTCTGGTTTGACGCGAGAGGCAAAGTGAACTGGAAGACGGCACCCCGAGGCTCGTTTGCACCAGCCCACATCCGTCCGCCATGCGCCTCGATGATCGAGCGGCAAATGGCGAGGCCCATCCCCATACCTGTGGGCTTCGTGCTGTAGAAGGCTTCGAACAGGCGTTCCACGTTCTTCGGATCCAGCCCCAGACCGGAATCCCGCAAAGTGACGTGCACGCCGTCCGATGCATCCCGACCGGTGCTGATCAGCAACTCGCGTTCCCCCTCGCCGACCGCGGCCATAGCCTCGATCGCGTTAACGATCAGGTTGAGCATCACTTGCTGAAGTTGAACCCGATCTGCCTGAACGGCTGGCAAGTCCTCGGCAAATTGCGTTCGCACCGAGACGCTGTTCTTGAACGCTTCGCTGCGGGTCAGCGCAATGACCTCAAGCACCGCTGGGTTGATCTCCAGATTCTCTTTTTGCGGGGGAGCATTCCTGATGAGCGCCCGAATCCGGCCGATGATGTCGCCGGCTCGCATGCCGTCACTGGCAATCCAGCCGAACGTCTGTCGAACCCGCTCCAAATTTGGCGGTTGGGCCTCCAGCCAGTTCAACCCGGCCTCGACGTTCGCCACCATCGCCGCGATAGGCTGGTTGACTTCATGGGCAATCGAAGCGGTGAGTTGCCCCATCGTAGTGACGCGATTTGCGTGCGCGAGTTCCATCAGGGCTTCACGGTAGCGCCGCTCGTGTTCGCGGCTTTCGGCTTCCGCCCGCTTGAGAGGCGTCAGATCAAGGACGAAGCCGACGCCATTATCCGTACCTTCCCCAAACATGGTCCCGCCGATCAGCACCGGCACACGGCTTCCGTCCTTCCGCAGATACTCCTTCTCGAATGGTTGGGCCGACCCGACCCGCTTCAATTCCGCCACGGTATGCAAATCGCGGTCGCGCCATTCCGGCGGTGTGAGGTCGGTCCGATGCAGACGCCCTGAGGCGAGATCCTCCCGGTCGTATCCCACGATGCGAAGGAATGCATCGTTGGCCTCGAGAATGCGTCCCTCGACTTCCCAGATGATGATGCCGATGATGTTGGCATCGAACAGGCGCCTGATCTTGATATCCCGTGCTGCAAGATCGCTCTGGAGCTGGATGTTCTCCTCGGTCGCCTTTCTTCTCCGTTTCGCTTCGAGCCGCGCGAGCGCCAACGCCGCTCCGGCCAGCGCGACGAGGAGGACAACGGCGCCGGCGATCAGCCAGGTCCAGCGTCGCTCGAATGCTTCAGCGCGCGCCTCCCGGTCGGCGAGCCGAAAGCGCTCGTGATCCACCATCTGGTCGATTTGCGAGCGGATCTCGTCCATGCTGCGGATCATTGCCAGCGCGGCCAGCCCGGACGTGCCGGCCGTCTTCAGTAGCTCGTCGATTTCGCGTAGCGTTGCTGCAACGGTCAGTGCCAGATGTCCGGCCCGAAGGCCCTGCAACGGATCGTCCGCGACCAGCGTCTGCAGCGCCTGAGCCTCCCGCCGTACACTTTCGTCAGAGACGCCGTAGGCCTTGAGATAGGCGGGGTCGAGGGTCATGAGATACCCGCGCCTTTCGGTCTCCAGTTCCGCGACGATCGCCCGCAGCCGATCGAGCGTTTCGAGCACCTGGCGGCTATGCTCGGTGAAGTGATGAGCTGCTTGCCGCTCCTCCCAATATTGCAGGCCGAGGAGGCTGGTCGCGGCAAACAAGGCCGCAAGCACTGCGACCGCAAGAATCAGCGGACGAGCAAACCACCGCAGATAATAGCCAGGAGCAAGGACTGACATTGGCCGTGGATCTTCGACGCGCGTCGGACCGGAGCGTTGCCGGAACGATAGCATGGGCGGGTCCGCACAGGTGAGCGGGGAACCAGCTATTCTCGACGCACACTACACCGGCGCCGAAATCCGCCAGTTGGCGGGGCACAATGTCACGGGTGACGTCTCCTTTGTTGCAATTGACTGCCCGCAATTGGGAGCGCCAACATGGTGCCAGGCGGAAACTCAGGGAGCGGTGGGGTGTCAACCAGCCGTCGGAGCTTCGTCAAGGGATTGGGAGCGGCGGGAGCCGTCTTGCCGGCAGTCGGGCTGTTGCCAGGGCGAGGCCTGGCGGAGGATGCCCCCCCGGCCGATGCCGCCGCGATCGACTGGAAGCAATTTGCGGGACAGACTATCGCGCTCTCGGGCG
Source organism: Bradyrhizobium sp. (assembly GCF_035935975.1). Classification (GTDB taxonomy): domain Bacteria; phylum Pseudomonadota; class Alphaproteobacteria; order Rhizobiales; family Xanthobacteraceae; genus Bradyrhizobium. The sequence continues at coordinate 53,898 of NZ_DASYWN010000056.1, read as the reverse complement.
CGATCCATCCGTGGTCGAATGCGATCGCGCCGCTGTTGCCGGAGTTCACCATACTCACCGGCATCAACGTCAGCATCGATTTCCAACTGGAAACCACGTACCTCGGTGCGCTGCCGATCAGGCTCGCCCGCGGCAGCAGCACGCCCGACGTCTTCATGTTCACGACCTATGGCCAGGGCATCTCGAATGGATGGCTGGAGCCGCTCAACGGCTATTTTTCCAACAGGTCGCTGACCGATCCCGCATGGTATGACGAGAGCGACCTGCTCAAGACGGCTCGAGCTTTCCCACTTTGGTCGGACCGTGAACGGTATGCCGTCCCGATTACCTCCGAGGCGATGACGCTTTTCATCAACAAGGATGCGCTGGCAGCCAAGGACCAGCCGCTTCCCCAGACTTTCGAAGAGCTGCTTGTCGCCGCCAGGACGGTCAAGACCAACGGGATGTCAGGGATCACCATGCGGGCCCAGGCCGGCGGCAATTCCTCCCCACCGGCCATGGGCTTCGTGTTCTCCTACGGTGGGGCTATGGTCGAGCACAACAGGGTCGCTTTCGCGAGCCCGGAGGCGATCGCGGCCGTCGAGATGTACGGACAGCTGCTCAGCCAGGCCGGGCCTGCCGGCGTCGGCAGCTATGAATGGTACAACGTGCTGGACGACTTCCTCCAGGGACGGACGGCGATGGCAATCGACAGCAGCAACTTCGCTACCGACATCTCCAATCCAGCGAAAAGCCGTGTCGCCAAGCAGGCTGGGTTTGCAACCTTTCCGCATCTCGCCGGCCGCGGACCCGTCCCCTTCATGTCGCACTGGCAGGCGTGCATCAATTCCAAATCCCGAAACAAGCGGGCGGCTTTCCTGTTCCTGCTCTGGGCAACGAGCAAGGCGACCTCGTTGCGGACTGCTGCTGCGGGGCTGGCGACGACACGCGTGTCGGCCTGGTCGAGCGACGGTTTCAAGACCGCGTTCGGCTCGGAGGCAGCAGAGGCGGCGCTGACCAACTTGCAGAATGCCGATGTCGACCGCGCCAAGGCGATCCTTTTCCATCCGCAATCGAGACCGATCCTGGACGCCTTCATGATCGGCGTGAATGAAGTGGTCAACGGTGCGAAATCGGCGAAGGATGCGATGACGGGCGCAGCCGAAAGGGCCAATGCGGCGATCCGCGGGTAGCGGCGATGCGCAATGCAATCGAAAGAAATGGGGCCATGCCGCATGCGGCCCCATCGGGCTTACCCCCAACTAGCCGAAAACCACCTCGTGCCGCATCACGAACGGCGCGAGCAGCGTGTGCACCTCGCCGGCGACGATGTCGCGCTGATCCGGCGGCAGACCCGCCAGCGTGACGGTCGCGATCGAGCCGTGGCTGCCATGCGCGCCGACCTTCACCTTGCAATCGATGCCGCGCTCGCTGAGCGGCCTCAGCACCTTGGTGAAGACACGCTGCGCGGCGTCCCAGCGCAGTTGCGGCTTGAACACCTTGCCGACGCCGGTGACCGGCATCGGGTCGATCGCAATGACCTGCACCGGCACCGCGGCCCGCTCCGGCGTGCGCTCGCGCACCCACGCTTCGAGCTCACCGGGCTTAACCGTCGCGCCCGGCTTGAGCTGAACGTAACCCACCGGCAGCTCGCCGGCATAGGCGTCGGGCTGGCCGACCACCGCGGCAAAGCCGACAGCGGGATGGCGGAACATGATCTCCTCGATCGGCGCCGGATCGATGTTGTGGCCGCCGCGGATCACGAGATCCTTGGCGCGACCGGTGATCCAGAGATAGCCGTCGGCATCAAGCCGGCCGAGATCGCCGGAATTGACCCAGACCTCGTCGACGAAGGCGCCTTTGTTGTGCTCGTCGTTGAGATAGCCGCCGAAAACGCCGGGCCCGGCCATGACGACGACGCCGATCTCGTCAGGCGCACAGTCGCGGATCAGGCGACCGTCGGCATCGAGCTGCACGATGCGCACGCGCGCGTAAGGCATCGGCAGGCCGACCGAGCCGAGCCTGATCGGCCGCGACGGATAGGCCAGCGTGTGCACGCTCGACGTCTCGGTCATGCCGTAGACCTCGACCACCGGCAGCTTCAGCTTCTCCTGGATCGCCGAGCCGACGGCGACCGGAATGGCCGAGCCACCGCCGGCGGCATATTTCAGGCTGGAGATATCCGCGCTGCCCGGCGGCACCGCGAGCGTTGCGGCGAGCACGGTCGGCACGCTCGACAGCGCCTCCGGCTTGAACCGCTCGACCAGTCCCCAGATGTTCTTGACGGAGTTCGGATTGCGCCAGCCGCTCGGCGACAGAACGACCAACGAGCCGCCGGCCGACAGCGTGAGCAGCACCTGCGTCAGCGATCCGCCGACGTGAAACAGCGGCATGCCGAACAGCATGTTGGCGCCGGGCTTCGCCTTCAGCAGCAGATTGAGCGCCCAGGCCTGATAGACTTGGTTGGCGTGGGTGTGCCGCACCAGCTTCGGCGTGCCGGTGGTGCCGCCGGTGTGAAAATAGGCGGCGATGTCACTGCCGAGAATCTTGCGCCCGCTGACAAGCCGGTCCGACGGCTGTTGCTTGATCAGGTCGTTGAATGCGAAAATTCCGTTGGCGGGATCGCCGCCACCGAACACCTGCACGATCGCCTTGAGGTGTTTCAGTTGCGGCCTGATCTGCTCGACCTTCTGCCAGATATCGGTGCCGGGCATCGGCCCCAGCGCCACCAGGATCTTGGTGTTCGCGGCTTCCAGGATCTCGGCGATCTGGTGCGGCTCGAGCAGCGGATTGACCGGATTGGCGATGCCCGCGGCCTCGGCGCCGAACAGCGTCACGAAGGCGTCGGGCACCAGCGGCAACATGAAGGAGATGACGTCGCCCTTCTCCGCGCCGAGCGCGTGAAACATGTTGGCGGCCTGCGTGACACGCGCGATGAAATCACGGTAGTTCACCACGACGGGCGTATCGGCCGGATCGGCATTTTGCAGGAACTGGATCGCTGCGCCGTCGGGATTGCGCGCCGCACCTAGCCTGATGGCGTCATAGGTGCTCTCGGCCGCGACGCGATCGGCGTATGGGACCTGCTCGAAAGCTCGAACCTCTTCGTCGGTCGCCAGCTCCGGATAGTCGTGGCCAATGAAGCGATCGAGCGCGTGAATGCCCGCCATGGAATTCCGTCCTCCCTCAGGTGCATTTCCCCGCCCCCTGTCTTTTCGACATTTTGGTTGCGAGGCCCCGACCGATGACCGGTCGAACGTGGACAGAATGATGGATGATTGAGCGTTCGTCCATGGTTTAACGGCTACGGTCGTAGCGCAAGTGTCCGAGGCCTTTGAACCTTCGCGCCCGATCGGGGGACCAAGAACAGGCCTTGGATTCGACTGCCAGCGTCCTGCCGCAAGACTTGAGGTGATCATGACCACGCCCCCGCGGGACCGCACTGCACGGCTGTTCGCCGCGCTCGCCATAACATCCATGATCATGGCGTCTGCGATCACCCTGCCCCGCGCGGCGCTGGCCGAGGACGGCCAGCTCGACAAGATGCGCGCCAAGATCGCGGCCTTCATCGGCGACAAGATGGAGAAGCTGGGCGGCTCGCGCATCATCTACAAGGTTGACGCCGACGGCCTGCGCGAGAGCGTCGTCACGGATTTGCGCGACGACGTCTACAAGACCCTGCGCGAGGGCAAGATCGCCTTCTCCGGTCTTGCGATCCGCGATGGCGGCGTCGAGGTGAAGATTGCCGACGCCAAGGGCCGCGACCAGCTCAAGAGCAAGCTCGCTTCGGCCGCGGAAGGATTGCCGTCGCATGCGCTCAACGTGACCGATGACGGCGACGGACTGATGAGGCTCGCACCGACCGATGCCGCATCCGCGGCACGGCTCCGCGAGCTCGTCGAGGATTCCATCGCGATGATCGAACAGCGCCTTAGGGATGCCGGCATCAAGCTCGCCGGCGTCATGCCCGATGGGGCCGATCGCATCCGCATCTTCCTGCCAGGGATGATGGAGCCTGATCGCGTGACTGCGATCTTCGCGACGAAGGTCAAGGTCAGCTTCCGACTGATCGACGTCTCGATGTCGGCGGAACAGGCGCAATCCGGCACCCCGCCCGCGGGCACGGAAGTGCTGCCCGGTTTCAAGGATAATCGCCCCTATCTGGTCGCCAAAGACAGCGCGCTCGACGGCGACGACATCAGCTACGCCGGACCGGGCTTTGCGACCGGCACCAAGGACCCGATTGCCTCGTTCCGCTTCAACGGCCGCGGCACACGGCGCTTCGCCCATGTCACCGCCGAGAACGTCGGAAGGCCCTTCGCCATCGTACTCGACGGCAAGGTGGTCTCCGCCCCCGTGATCCGCGAACCCATCACCGGCGGCTCGGGCCAGATCTCCGGCAATTTCACCCTGGAGGAAGCGAGCAGCGTCGCCATGCTGCTGCGTGCCGGCTCGCTCCCGGGGCATCTTGGCCTGGTCGACCAGCAGGTCGTGCAGCCCGCCGCCAAGCCGTAGGGCGGAGAGTGCGGGGCGTCCCCTCCCCCGCCCGGCCCAAAGCCCGCAGTCGCGGCCCGAATCACGGGTCTGACGCGGTCATACACGCAACCAACAGGCAATTGCCGAAACGCACGATCAGGCTAAAATTTGCCTCTTGCGGCATGACGGCCGGTGGCTTCATTCAAGCGGTCGTCATTCGATTTCGGCTATACGTGTCGAGCATACCGACCAGGACTGAAGGCCTTACGCGGGGTTAGTACCATGCCGTCCGGCAGCGCAGACATATCCTCGATCCTCGACCGCATTCTCGATGCGGCGACGGACAACCTCAGGATCGCGAAGATCCTGGTCCAGATGGGCCTCGATCCGAACAACGTCACCTATGACGCGATCTTCAACCGGCTGCTCGAGATCTTCGTCCACAACATCACGCTGGCCAATTTGTTTGCCGCCGTCGGCGCCGGCTTCTTCGTCGCCACGATCCTGATGCGGACGATGGTGCCCCTGCGCGTCGCCAACATGATCGGCTGCGTCTTCTTCGCCATCTTCGGCGCGCTCTCCGCCAACGTCTCGACGTTCCTGCTCTATCTCTTGATGCTTCCGATCAACGCCCTGCGGCTGCGGCAGATGCTCAAGCTGGTCAAGAAGGCGCGCCATGCCGCCGAGGGCGACATGTCGATCGAATGGCTCAAGCCGTTCATGACCGAGCGCAAATATCGCCGCGGCGACACGCTGTTCAAGCTCGGCGACCCCGCCAAGGAGATGCTCCTCACCGTCACCGGAAAATTCCTGGTCAAGGAGATCAGTGTCGAGATCGGGCCCGGCGCGCTGATGGGCGAGCTCGGCTTCCTCACGCCGGACAACCGCCGCACCGGAACCATCGAATGCATCGAAGACGGCCAGGTGCTGACGATCACCTATGACCGCCTGCTCGAGATCTACTTTCAGGATCCGCAGTTCGGCTATTACTTCCTGGTGTTGACCAGCCAGCGCCTCTTGCAGAACATCGATCGCCTGCAGAAGCAGTTGAACGCGGCGCGGGCGCCGACCACGAACCGGATCGCGTGAACCGGGCAGCCGAATGCGCTTCGGCTACCCGGCCACAACTCAGAGCTTCGAGCCGCCGTCGACGCGGATGGTGTCGCCGGTGATCCAGCGCGCGTCCGGAGAGGCGAGGAAGGCAACGGCGTCCGCGATGTCGTCGGGCTCGGCAATCCGTTTCAAGGTCTGCATGCCGAGCGTGTAATCACGCCCCGCATCGGTCTTGGCAAAGGACGACATCTCGGTCGCCACCACGCCCGGCGCCACCGCATTGACGCGGACGCCGCGCGCACCGAGCGCCGCCGCAAAATGCTTCACCAGCGTGTCGATCGCGCCCTTGGTCGCGGCATAGGCCGGCAGCGTGCCGACCACCGCATGGGCCGCGAGCGAGGAGACCAGCACGACGCTGCTGCCCTCATGCAGGATCGGCAGCAATTGCTGCACCAGGAAGAAGGGCGCACGGACGTTGACGGCAAACAACCGGTCGAAATCCTCGACCGTCGTTTCCTCGATCACGGCCGCCTTGGCGACGCCGGCATTGGCAACCAGGATGTCGAGCCGCTCGCCGACGATGTCACGCACGCGGATCGCCAGTTGATGCGGGCCATCAGGCGCGCCGAGATCGGCCCCGATGGCATCGGCCCGACCGCCGTTCTTGCGGATTTCGGCGACGACAACTTCGGCCTCCGCGGCCGCCTGTCCGTAATGCACCAGCACCTGCGCGCCGCGTTTCGCGAGCGCCAGCGCCGAGGCACGGCCGATGCCGCGCGATGCACCGGTGACGAGAGCAGTTTTTCCCTTGAGATCGGTCACGATCATTCTCCTTCGCCGGGCGCCGGCACCCTATTCCCTGCCAATCAGGTATGACGTTCGGTGCGGCGCCCTTTGCTGGAGTGCTATTTGGTGCAGGCTGGCCACTTTGAAAAAGACTTTGTAAGCTGCGGGTCATACCCAGGAGGTATGCTTCATGGAGCTGCGTCATCTCCGCTATTTCATTGCCGTCGCCGAGGAAGGCAGCCTGACGGTCGCCGCCGGGAAGCGGCTGCATACCGCGCAGCCCTCGCTCAGCCGCCAGATCCGCGATCTCGAATATGAGGTCGGCGTGCCTCTGTTTGCGCGCAGCGTGCACGGCGTCGAACTGACGACCGCTGGAAAGGCCTTCCTCGATCACGCGCGCCTTGCGCTGACGCAGGCCGATGCGGCGATCGAAGCGGCGCGGCGCGCCGGCCGCCCCGAGAAATCGCGCTTCGCGCTCGGCTTCCTCACCGGTCAGGAAATCGATTGGCTGCCGGAGGCGATGCGCGTGCTGCGCGACGAGCTGCCGAACATCGACGTGACCGTGACGAGCGATTTTTCGCCCGTGCTCGCCGAGGGGCTGAGGCGCGGCAGTCTCGACCTCGCCTTCATGCGGCGCGAGGCAAGCTCGGCGGATCTCGTCTACAAGACCGTGATCGAGGAGGCGCTGGTCGCCGTGCTGCCAAGCGACCATCGGCTCGCCAAGCTCGACCGCATCGACCTCGCCAAACTGGAGGGGACGCCCTTCGTCAACGTCTCCGACACCGCGCCCGAACTCCTCAAGATCATCAACGATTATGTTCACGCAAGTGGCCTGCCGATCGCGACGGCGCATGACGCCGACAACATCGCCATGGCGGTGTCGATGGTGGCTTCCACCCGCGGCTTCGCGCTGCTGCCGGGCTATGTACGGAACTTCCTGCCCTGGTCCGTCGTCAGCCGTCCGCTCAGAGGCAAACCGCCGACGATCGATCTCGTCGTCGGCTATCACAGGACGAATGCCTCGCCGATCCTCGCAAAATTCGTCTCGAGGCTGAGCGACCTGATCGAGCGCGCGACCAAACATATGGCGCACTGATCATGACCCGTTCTCCGGCTCAGCTCAGCAGCAGCGCCATGCCAGGATCGCCTTTCTCCATCGCACGACGATAGGCCGGACGCGCGCCGATGCGGCCGAGATATTTCACGACGTTCGGGCAGCGCTGGAGATCATAGGGCTGGAAGTAGCGCATCGTGGTGAGCGAAAAGCCGATCATGATGTCGGCGGTGGTGAAGGTCTTGCCCGCCAGATATTCGGCATCGCGCACGCGCGCATCGACCAGGTCGAAAGCGCGATCGACGCGCGCCCTGGTCGCCGCCAGCATCGGATTGTCCTCTGCGAGCTTGAGCCGGTTCAGGATCATCAGCCGGCCCATGCCGGCCTGCAGCGTGCCGTTGGCGAAGTGAAACCAGTACAGGAACTGCGCGAAATCGGCGTCGTCAGGACGAAGCGCGAGGCGGCCGTTGCCGTGCTTCGCCATGATGTAATCGACGATGGCGCCGGATTCGGCGAGCACGAGATCTCCATCGGTGATGACGGGGGCAGCCCCGATCGGATGGAGCGCCTTGTAGTCGGGCGGCGCCAGCATGGTGACGGAATCGCGCGCGTAGCGCTTCAGCTCGTAGGGAAGCTCGAGCTCCTCACAGAGCCAGACGATGCGCTCGGACTGCGACTTGCCGAGATGATGGACGGTGAGCATGACGTCTCCTGCGAACGTAAGGTGGATGACTCATCCTACTTCGTCATTGCGAGCGCAGCGAAGCAATCCAGACCGCCTCCCGCGGAAAGATTCTGGATTGCTTCGCTGCGCTCGCAATGACGGTGCGGAGAGAGCGCACCACACTCTCCTCTCGTGCCCCGGACGCAGCGCAGCGTCACTTCGACGATGCGCTGCAGAGCCGGGGCCCATACAGCCGAGAGCAAGCCATGCGGCTTGGGTCCCGGCTCTGCGCAGCAGCGTTGCACGCTGCAGCGCGTCCGGGACACGAGACGGCGCCTACCCCGCCTCGTCCGTCACCATCCGCGCCACCACGCGGTCGCGGCGGACGAAGTGGTGCCAGAGCGCGGCGACCACGTGAACCGCGATCAAGGCGAGCAGCACATAGGCGAAGAGGATGTGACGGTCCTCATAGGCGTTCGCCGCCGCGCGGTCGGGCGAGGTGAATTGCGGGACGTGAAACAGGCCGAAGAAGCTTGAATAATCCGGCGTGTGCGCGCCCGAATGCGCCCAGCCGAGCATGACGACGACGATGACGGCGAGATAGAGCGCGCCATGGCTGATGCGGGCGGCGAGCTTCTGCCAGGGCTGGCTGTCGGCCGGCAGCGCGGGCGTCGGGTTGACCACCCGCCAGACCAGCCGCAGCACGGTGAACAGCAGGATCAGGTAACCGATGTCGGCATGGATCGACCGGTAGAAGAAGCGGTCCGGCCGCGCCGGGATGTGGTTCATCCACCAGCCGAAGCCGACCATGCCGATGATCGCCAGCGCCAAAATCCAGTGCAGCCAGCGGGAAACGCTGCCCCAGCCGTTACTGGTGTTTCTGATCATGTCGGCTCCCCGGAGATTTGCGGATACGTCCCCGTCCGCAGTGCAGCATCCCTGCTGATAGCGGGAACATGCGGCAATCGCGAAATTGAATCGTTCCAAACTGGGCCGAAGCGGCCCCGTCGCAAAATCGCCCCAAAAACCGAATGGTAACCATGGGGTCTTAAGGTAGCGACGTGACCAATTCCCCGACGATCCTGGTGTTCGATTCCGGCCTTGGTGGGCTCACAGTGCTGCGTGAGGTCGTGGCCGCGCGGCCGGACGCGCATTACGTCTACGTCGCCGACGACGCCTTCTTCCCCTACGGCCACCACAGCGAGGGCGCGATCATCGCCCGCGTCGTGCCGCTGATCGGGGAACTGATCGGCACCCATGATCCTGACCTCATCGTCATCGCCTGCAACACGGCGTCCACCCTGGTCCTATCTCACCTGCGCGCCGCTTATTCCCGGCCCTTCGTCGGCACCGTGCCGGCGATCAAGCCGGCCTGCGCGCAATCGAAGACCCGCCGCGTCTCCGTGCTCGGCACCAAGGGCACGGTGAAGCGCGAATACACCAAGGCCCTGATCCGCGATTTCGCGCAGGGCTGCGAGGTGACGCTGGTCGGCTCGCCCGAGCTTGCTTCACTGGCCGAAGCCGAGCTGAGCGGCACCCCGATCAGCGACGACGCCATCCGCGCCGAGCTCGTGCCCTGCTTCGTGGGCGAGGACGCCGGCGCGCGCACCGACACGGTGGTGCTCGCCTGCACGCATTATCCGCTGCTGCTCGACCGGCTGAAGAAGCTCGCGCCCTGGCCGGTGGACTGGATCGATCCGGCGCCGGCCATCGCCCGCCGCGTGTCCGACCTGCTCGGTGCGAGCACCGGCGGCATCGCGCAGTCCGGCGCCGAGATGATCTTTACGTCGAACCGCGTGCATGGCCTCAGTGCCACGCTGACGCCGTTCTTCGGCGGGCGCGCGGTCGCCTGACTTTCCGGAGACACGGCGCGCTGCTAGGCTTCGCCGTCGCCATTCCTCCGCAGGTCATCTCATGTCGATCCAGCCAAAGCCGCTCAATCGCCTCCGCCAATTGTGGAGCGAGGGCCGCCCGGCCTTCGGTGCGATCGCGACCATTCCGAGCGTGCAGATGGTGCAGATCATGGCGCGCTCGCTCGACTGGATCATCGTCGATCTCGAGCACGGCCCGATCGGGCTCACCGAAGCCCATGCGATGATCGCGGCCACGACAGGCACGCCGTGCACGCCCTTGGTGCGGATCGCGGCGAACGAGCCGTGGCTTGCGAAGGCACCGATGGACATCGGCGCCTTCGGCATCAATTTCCCGATGATCACCAATCGCGACGAGGCCGAGAAGGCGGTGCGCAGCGTGCGCTATCCGCCGCGCGGCGATCGGCTCTGGGGCCCCTTCCACGCCCCGTTCCGCTGGGGCCAGTCGATGCCGGATTACATGGCGTCAGCCGATGACGAGATGATCTGCATGGTCACCATCGAGCATGTCGAGGCGGTCAACCGCATCGACGAGATCATGGCGACACCCGGCATCGACGTCGCCGTGATCGGTCCCGGCGATCTCGCCACGTCGATCAACAAGCGCGGCCAGATGGACGATCCGGAATTGCTCGATCTGGTCGCCCGCGCGGAAGCCGGCATCCTCAGAAGCGGCGTGCCGATCGGCGGCGTGGCGCGCACCGCCGACCAGGCCAACCAGCTGATCGACCGCGGCTACCGCGCCATTGCGCTCGGCTTCGACTGGTCGCTGTTCCAGCGCGGCATCATGGCGGCGTTCGACGGCATCAGGCGCTAGCGCACCATCCGGAACAGTGCGTAGCGGTTTTCCGAAAAAATCCTGCTTAAACAGCGACCTAAAGCAGCGATGACGCCTCATTCAAATCTCATCGCGCTTTAAGCAGGCCGATTGCTACCTTGCCGGGAACTGCGGCGCTGCTAGGGTCGGGCCGTTCCAGGGAGGAAACAATGCTCAAGAAGACTCTGCTCGCCCTTGCCTTCACCGGCCTTGCCGCTGCCGCCTTTGCCCAGCAGACCGGTATCAAACGCACCCCGCTCCAGAAGGTCGAATTTCCGGACGGCTACAACACCATCACCGCCATCGCCGAAGTCCCGGCGGGCGGCGCCGCCGGACGCCATACCCACCCCGGAATCGAGACCGGCTATGTGCTCGAAGGCGAGCTCAACCTCCTGATCGACGGTCAGCCCGAGAAAACCCTGAAAGCCGGCGATTCCTACCAGATCCCGGCAGGCGTCGTGCACGACGCCAAGGCGCATGGCGATAAGGCTATGAAAGTGCTGGGAGTTTACGTGGTCGACAAGACCAAGCCGCTGGCTTCGCCGGCGCCCTGATGCGGCGAACCGACCGGCCCCAAGCGGGTTGGTTCGTGCTAGAGCAAGCAGCGAGCGGGAACCCGCTCGCTGCACATTTTTTAATCCGCGGGAACTGGAGTGCAATGCGCGGGACGTCCAAGACCATTTCGCTGCCGCGCCGCCTGATTTGCGACCTGATGCGCGCGTCGATGGACGTGCCGTTCGTTTCGCTTTCCCGTTCGTTCAATATCCGCCCCCTGCTGGAGGCCCGCGCGGGCGCCATGGCGCCGGCCGGGTGGGCCGCGATGTTCGTCAAGGCCTTTGCCGTCGTCGCCAGGGACGAGCCGGTCCTGCGCACCGTCTACGCCAAATGGCCCTGGCCCTCGCTCTATGAGCTGCCCAAGAGCGTGGCGCTGGTCGCCATCGCCCGGGTCGAGGACGGCGAGGAATGCGTGATGCCGCAGCGAATCGCGGCCCCGGAGGCCATGGCGCTGGCCGCCGTCGATGCCGAGATCCGGCGCGCCAAGACGGCCCCGATCGACGACGTGCCGATGTTCCGAAAGATCATGCGGGCGACCCGCCTGCCGCTGCCGCTGCGGCGCCTGTCCTGGGCGGTTGGCCTCAATTTCGGCCGCCAGCGCGGCAATTGGTTCGGCAGCTTTGCGGTGAGCTCGGTGGCCGCCTATGGCGGTGGCGAGCTCCACCCGGTCACCCCTGGCCCGTTCATCGTCAGCTATGGGGTGGTCGAGCCCGACCAGACCATCCATGTCGTGATCCGCTGGGACCACCGGGTCACGGATGCGGCCCCCATCGCCCGGGTCCTGACCCGGCTGGAACAGGTCCTGAACACTGAAATCGCTGCCGAATTGCGGTCGGCCGGCGCCAAGCCGATCCGGGCCGTCGGGACCTGATTTTGCGGCCATTCGCATTGACAGAACGGCCCAAACTCCCCTAAAAGCCGCCTGCTCGCGGGCCGATTTCGGCCCGCGAAGCGTTTCGCGACCCGTGGTCTGGTCCCTTCAAGCTTTGGGGATCGGACCTGTCGGTGGCGGGCTTAAGCCTGTCACACAGGAGGGCGCGTTTCCTCAAACCACGCAACCTAAGAGGACGCGATGACTAAGCGCAGTGAGGCGAAGTACAAGATCGATCGCCGTATGGGCCAGAATATCTGGGGCCGCCCGAAGAGCCCCGTGAACCGCAGGGAATACGGCCCCGGCCAGCACGGCCAGCGCCGCAAGGGCAAGCTCTCCGACTTCGGCGTGCAGCTCCGCGCCAAGCAGAAGCTGAAGGGCTACTACGCCAACATCTCCGAGCGCCAGTTCCACGGCATCTATGTCGAGGCCAGCCGCCTCAAGGGTGACACCGGCGAGAACCTGATCGGCCTGCTCGAGCGTCGTCTCGACGCGGTCGTGTACCGCGCCAAGTTCGTCTCGACGATCTTCGCCGCCCGCCAGTTCATCAACCACGGCCACGTCAAGGTGAACGGCCGCAAGGTCAACATCTCGAGCTACCAGCTCAAGGTCGGCGACGTGATCGAGGTCAAGGAAGCCTCCAAGCAGCTCGCCCACGTGCTCGAAGCCAGCCAGCTTCCCGAGCGCGAGGTCCCCGACTATCTCGAAGTCGACCACGGCAAGATGACCGCGAAGTACAACCGCATCCCCGGCCTCTCCGACGTGCCGTTCCCGGTGCAGATGGAGCCGCATCTGGTCGTCGAATTCTATTCGCGCTGATAGTTTCGGCAGAACAACTTCAAAGGCCCCGGTTTTCCGGGGCCTTTTCGTTTGAGGCGGGCACTCCCATGTGTCAGCCCATTCGTGCTATGTTTGCACGTAGCGGAGTTGACCATGACGCGACTTCTGGACGAGGCCTTCAGCAAGGTTTCCGGCCTGCCCGATTCAGAGCAGGACGAGTTGGCGCGAGCCCTGCTTGAGCTTGCCGGGGTCGATCAGCCTCCGATCCAGCTGACGGCGGCGGAAGAGGCAGATCTCGCCGACGCCGAAGCTGAAATCGCTCGCGGCGAGTTGGCCAGCACCGACGAAGTCCGCGCGATGTGGGCCAAGCACGGGCTGTGAAGGTCCGTTACACGAAGCGGGCCCTCGCCCAGATCGATCAAGTTCTGACCTACATCGATGCGCGCTCTCCCCAGGGAGCCACCCACGTGCGCGACCGCATTGTCGCGCTCATCGCGTTGCTTGGGGATCACCCTTATGCAGGGCGGCAGACCACTCGTGCATACGTCCGTCGCTTACCGGTCAACCCTTATCCCTATCTGATCGATTATCGTGTGGCCGAGACAGAAATCGTTATTATGCGATTTCGTCACGCCGCCCGGCGTCCACCCAGAACTCGCTGACCGCGAGTGAGTGCCATTCCCTTAGGGAGCAAGTTGATGCTCTACACCCCTCCCCCGATCGATCCCAAGGCGCCGCCGGTGCGCATCAATCTGCTGTCGGACACGCAGACCAAGCCGACCGCTGCGATGCGCGAGGCGATGGCGCGGGCGGAGGTCGGCGACGAGCAGGTCGGCGACGATCCGACCGTGAATGCGCTGTGCGAGCGCGTCGCCGCGCTGATGGGCAAGGAAGCCGCGGTCTACATGCCCTCGGGCACGATGTGCAACGTCACCGCGACGCTGGTGCATTGCCGCCCCGGCGACGAGATCCTCGCGCATGAGACCGCGCATATCATCGCCCGGGAAGGCGGCGCGCATGCCGCGATCGGCGGCTTCCAGGTCACGCAGCTCAAGGGCGCGGACGGCCAGTTCACGCCGGAGACCTTCCGCAAGGCGCTGCATCCGCGCACGCGCTACCAGGCGGCGCAAACCGTCGTCAGCGTCGAGCAGACCGCCAATATCGGCGGCGGCACGATCTGGAAGAAGGCGGCGCTCGACGAGATCGTCGCGATCGCAAAACAACACGGCCTCGTTACCCACATGGACGGCGCCCGCCTGCTCAACGCCACCGTGGCGAGCGGCATCTCCCCGCGCGACATGACCGCGGGCTGGGATTCGGCCTGGATCGATTTCTCCAAGGGCCTGGGCGCGCCGATCGGCGGCGTGCTCGCGGGCACGCGCGCCTTCATCGACGCTGTCTGGCAATGGAAGCAGCGCCTCGGCGGCTCGATGCGGCAGGCCGGTGTCTGCGCGGCCGCCTGCATCTACGCGCTCGACCATCACGTCGAGCGCCTTGCCGACGACCACGCCAATGCGCGCGCCCTTGCCCGCGGACTGTCGCAGATCGCAGGGATTGAGGTGCAGGAGCCCGAAACCAATCTGGTGTTCTTCAAGCCCGACGGCGCGGGCATTCCCGGCGACAAGATGGTCGCGGCGTTACGCCAGCGCGGCGTCACGCTCGCGATGATGGACGGCCGCATCCGCGCCTGCACCCATCTCGACGTCAATGCGAGCCAGGTCGAGGAAACGATCGGATACGTCAGGGAGATCGTGCGCGGCGCGTAAGGTTCGATCTCGTAGCCCGGGTGAGCGCAGCGATACCCGGGAAATTCAAGCCGCAGAGGTCCCGGATGTCGCTTCGCTCATCCGGGCTACAAAACCACCCTCGTCACCGCCCCATCGCCTGATAGATCAGCGTCTTCAGCGCGAGCTGGATCCGGCCGCGCTGCGATGGCGTCTGCACCATGAAGATCCCGAACAGATCGTCCTCGGGATCGATGAAGAAGAAGGTGCCGCCGACGCCGTCCCAGCGGTATTCGCCAAGCGGCCACGAAGTGCCTGGCGGCACCGAGGTGCGCACGGCAAAGCCGAGGCCGAAGCCGGAGCTGCTGCCCGGATAATAGTTCTGGTCGCGCGCGACCTTGGTCTCGGGCCCGATATGATCGGACGCCATCAGCGCGATGGTCTCGGGCTTGAGATAGCGCCGTCCATCATACGTGCCGCCATTGAGCAGCATCTGCGAGAAGCGCGCATAGTCGCCGATCGTGCCGACCATGCCGCCGCCGCCTGACTCCCATTTCAGCGGTTGCCGGGGATCGCGGATCTGTGTCATCGGGCTGATCGCGCGATCCTTCGGCATCGGCTCGGCGATGCGTGGCCATTTGGCGGGATCGGCGACATAATACGCAGTGTCCGTCATCCCGAGTGGATCGAGCAGCCGCTCCTTCGCGAACGCGAACAGCGTCTTCCCCGAGATCACCTCGACGATGCGGCCGAGCACGTCGGTGGAGAGGCCGTAGTCCCAGTTCGTGCCGGGCTGTTCGGCGAGCGGCAGCGCGGCGATCTTCGCGACCAGTTCGGCATTGGTCAAAGCCTTGTTGTCGAACAGGCCGGCGTCGGCATAGAGCTTGTTCACCGGGCCCCCGCCATAATAGCCGTAAGGCAACCCGGCGGTGTGGCGCATCAGATCCTTGATCGTGACCGCGCGATTGAGCGGCTCCAGCTCCAGCGAAACCTTGCCGTCCTCGGCCTTCTTCTCGACGCCGACCTTCATCTTGCCGAAGGCCGGAATGTATTTCGAGACGGGATCGTCGAGCGAAAGCTTGCCCTCCTCGACCAGCATCATCGCCAGAACCGTCGTGACCGGCTTCGACATCGAATAGAGGCGGAAGATCGTATCCGCGCTCATTGAGATTTCGGTTGCGATGTCACGGACGCCGAAATTCTCGCAATAGACCGGCTTGCCGTGCTGCTGGAGCAGCAGGATCGCGCCCGGAAACGTTCCGGCGACGATCTCGTTGCGGATGTAGTCGGAGACCTTTGCGAGGCCCTCGGGCGAGAAGCTGTGCGCCTTGCGCGCTTCGGGGCCCGCCTTCGCACCGGCGACGCCGAACAGAAGAACGAGCGCCGCGATCAGCGCGCGGCGCCCGAACATCTCATTTCTCCATGGCTTCATAAACCAACTGCTTCAATGTCCGTTGCACACGCTGGCGCTCGGTGGGGGTCTGTTCCAGCAGGACAAAGAACATGTCCTGCTTGGGGTCGATCACGAAATAGCAGCCGGAGGCGCCGTCCCACTTCAATTCCCCGAGATCGCCGGGCGGCGGCGGTTTTGCGTTGCCGGGATCGGTGCGGACCGCAAGGCCGAGGCCGAAGCCGAAACCGTCGCCGGGGAAGTAGAAATAATCGCGATCGACGCCGGAGCCGGGGCCGATCTGATCGGTCACCATCAGCTTGAACGTCTCGGGCTTGAGGATGGTCTTGCCGTCGAGCGTGCCGCCATTGAGCAGCATCTGCGCGAAGCGCTCGTAGTCGGCCATGGTCGTCACCATGCCGCCGCTGGCGAACTGGATCTTCTTGACCACCGTCGGGTCGTTGATGCGGCCAACCCGGAAATCGCTGTCGTTCGGCACCGGCTGGGCCAGCAGCTTCTGCTTCTCGGGGTCGGTGACGAAGAAGCCGGTATCGACCATGCCGAGCGGGCCGAGCAGCTTCTCCCGTTCGATATCGATCAGCGGCTTGCCGGCCGCGATCTCCATCACCCGCGCCAGGATGTCGGTGGAATGGCCGTATTGCCACAGCGCACCCGGCTGGTTGTGCAGCGGCAGCTTGGCAATTCGCTCGGCGAACTCGGCAAGGTCGAAATCGCCGGCATAGATATTGGCCTCGCGATAGGCCTTGCGGACCAGGCTGTCGCCATAGAAGCCATAGGTGACGCCGGACGTATGGCGCATCAGGTCGAGCACCGTGATCGGCCGGTTCAGCGGCACGAGCTCGAGCGATTTGGTACCGTCATCGGCCTTCTTCTCGACGCCGACCTTCATGTTGGCGAACGACGGAATGTATTTCGAGACGGGATCGTCCAGCTTGATCTTGCCGTCCTCGATCATCTGCACCGCGACCACAGACGTGATCGCCTTGCTCATCGAGAACAGGCGGAAAATGGTCTTGTCGGTGATCGGCGCCTTGCTGGCCACGTCCTGGACGCCGAAGGCTTCGTGATAGACCGGCTTGCCATTCTGCTTGATCAGCACGGTGGCGCCGGCGATCTTGCCGGTCGCAACCTCGTTCTTGAAGAACTCGCCGATCTTGCCGAGCTTCTCCTGATTGAAATGCGCGCCGGCCGGAATCTCGTACGTGCCCTCGGCGCGCGCGAACGACATCGCGCCAAGCGACAGAAGCGCACCGCAGGCGAGCGCAGGCAATCCAGATCGTAAAATCATATCCCCTCCCCGGAACATGGCCGGCCGGAGTGTACTGACGGCGCCATCAGGCACAAGGGCTGCCGTAGCGCGCCAGAACGTCCGCGTGGAGGGCGGCGCTTGGTTCCGAGAAACAGCAGAATATGACATGCGTGACCAGCGGCGCGGCCGGCAGGGCATCAACGGTCGAATGGACCGCAATCTTCGCGGCCTGGTCGGCCGGGAAGCGATAAACGCCGGTCGAGATCGCGGAGTAGGCCAGCGAGGTCAGCCCGTTGGCCTCGGAAAGCTCGAGCGCACGGCGATAACAGGAGCGCAGCGCCTCGGCCTCGCCGCGGGTGCCGCCGTGCCAGACGGGGCCGACGGCATGGATCACATGACGCGCCGGCAGACGATAGCCCTTGGTGATCTTGGCGTCCCCGGTCGGGCATCCCCCGAGTGTCCTGCACTCGGCAAGAAGCTCGGGCCCGGCCGTCTGATGGATTGCACCATCGACGCCGCCCCCGCCAAGGAGCGACGAATTGGCGGCGTTGACTATGGCGTCAACGCCGAGTGTCGTGATGTCGGCAACGATGACCTCGAGCTCCGCGCCGCCAATCCGGCGCGACAGCACGGTCATGCGTCAGGCCGCGACGGCGACGCCCTTCTCGGAGAAGAGCTGCTGCAGCTCGCCGGCCTGGAACATCTCGCGGACGATGTCGCAACCGCCGATGAACTCGCCCTTCACGTAGAGCTGCGGAATGGTCGGCCAGTTCGAGAATTCCTTGATGCCGTTGCGCAGTTCGGCGGATTCGAGAACGTTGAGGCCCTTATAGCCGACGCCGATATGGTCGAGGATCTGGACGACCTGGCCGGAGAAACCGCACTGCGGAAATTGCGGCGTACCCTTCATGAACAGAACCACGTCGTTCGACTTCACTTCATTGGCGATGAATTCCGCGATGCTCATATCCGTGTCCTTCTGGGGCGGAGCCCTCAACGATTCCATTCGGGCCGGCTCAGCCGATCTAACCCGATACCTGCCTATATATGTAGCCCAAACCGTTGTGCATCCAAAGTAAAATGGCGGCGAACGGCCCCTGGACACCCGGCCGGGACGGCCCCGGCCCCATTACATGATGGCACGAATATCATCGCCGGGGAGGACTTTCATACCGTAACGGAGCCCCTATCTAGGACGAACCTTGGTTTTGGAACCGGGTATCGCCAACAACGTTCTCTTGTCCTGTCTGGAGAAAAACGTGACGAAACAAGCCTCCGCTACGGCCACCCCGCCGCTTTCGTCACCGTCGGCCGATTTGGGCGGCCTTGGCCGGAGGCTGGAGGCCGCGTTTCTGGCCGTCCGCAATGAGACCGAGCGCCGGGCGGCGCCGCTCTCGCCGGAGGACCAGCAGATCCAGTCCATGCCGGATGCGAGCCCGGCGAAATGGCACCGGGCCCATACCACCTGGTTCTGGGAGCAGTTTTTGCTTGGCGAGCACGCGACCGGCTACCGGCCCTTCCACCTCGATTTCGCCTTCCTGTTCAATTCCTATTACGTCAGCGCCGGCCCCCGCCATGCCCGCAATCATCGCGGCGACATCACCCGGCCCGGCGCCAGCGAGGTCGGGGCCTATCGCAGCCATGTCGATGCGGCGGTCGTCAAATTCTTCCGTGAGGCCGGCGAGGACAAGCTCCACGCCCTGGCGCCGCTGGTCGAGGTCGGCCTGAACCACGAGCAGCAGCATCAGGAATTGATGTTCACCGACATCCTGCACGCCTTCGCGCAGAACCCGGTCTATCCGGCTTACGATCCGGACTGGCGCTTTCCGTCCGCGACGCGCGCCGGCGACGACTGGCTGACGCTCAACGAAGGCATCCACACCGTCGGTCATGTCGACGACAGTTTTCATTTCGACAACGAGAAACCCGCCCACCGCGCGCTCGTCGGCCCCGTCAAGGTCGCCCGCAATCTCGTCACCAATGGCGAATGGCTCGCCTTCATGCGCGACGGCGGCTACCGGACCGCAACGCTGTGGCTGATGGACGGCTTCGCCGCGGCCAGCAAGGAAGACTGGCAGGCCCCGGGCCATTGGCGCGAGGCCGATGGCGGATGGCAGGTGATGACGCTCGCCGGCCTCAAGCCGGTCGATCCGGACGCCCCCGTCTGCCACATCAGCTATTACGAGGCCGATGCGTTTGCGCGCTGGGCCGGAAAGCACCTGCCGACCGAGATGGAATGGGAGGTGGCGGCCCGCACCAGGCAGCTCAACGATGCCTTCGGCATCGTCTGGCAGTGGACGCGTTCTTCGTACTCACCCTATCCCGGCTATCGTGCCGTCGAAGGCGCGCTCGGGGAGTACAACGGCAAATTCATGGTCAACCAGATGGTGCTGCGCGGCTCCTCGCTTGCAACTCCCGAGGGCCACAGCCGTATCACCTATCGCAACTTCTTCTACCCGCACCACCGCTGGCAATTCACGGGACTGCGGCTCGCCGACTACGACTAGCCGACGACCAAGAATCTTATCCGACGACAACCGCGCGCCGGACAGCGCGTTCAGGAGAGTATCATGAATGTGCACGCCAGCGCTTTGGCCGAAGCCCATCTCCCCGACGAGCAGACCACCGCTTTCGCCCGCGAGGCCATCGAGGACCTCTCGCAGCACCCGAAAAAACTGTCGCCGAAATATTTCTACGACGCGACCGGCTCGGAGCTGTTCGAGGCGATCACGAAGCTGCCGGAATATTATCCGACGCGCACCGAGCTATCGATCCTGAAGGAGCGCGGCAGCGAGATCGCAAGGATCATTCCGGAGCATGCGGCCCTCGTCGAGTTCGGCGCCGGCGCGACCACGAAGGTTCGCCTGCTGCTCAACCATTGCAAGTTCGCGGCCTATGTCCCCGTCGACATCTCCGGCGATTTTCTCAAGGCACAGGCCAACGGCCTGAAGCGGGATTTCCCTTCGCTCGGCATCTATCCGGTGGCGGCCGACTTCACCACGCCGTTCGAGCTGCCGAAGGCGGTTGCGGCGATGCCCAAGGTCGGCTTCTTCCCCGGCTCGACCATCGGCAATTTCGAGCCGCATGAAGCCCAGGCCTTCCTGAACAGCGCCCGCCAGATTCTGGGCAAGGGCGCGCAGATGATCATCGGCGCCGACCTCGAGAAGGAAGAGCGCGTGCTCTTCGATGCCTATAACGATGCAGCCGGCGTCACCGCGCGTTTCAACCTCAATGTGCTGGTGCGGATCAACCGCGAGCTCGGCGGCAATTTCGACCTGTCCGCCTTCACCCATCGCGCGATCTACAATCGCGAGCGGCACCGCATCGAGATGCACCTGATCAGCAAGAAGAGCCAGACCGTGCGCCTGCTCGGCACCAGCTTCTCGTTCCGCCCCGGCGAAAGCATCCACACCGAGAACAGCTACAAATACAGCATCGAGCGCTTTGCCGCGCTGGCGCAGGCCGCCGGCTGGCGGGTGCGCGAGAGCTGGACGGACGCGGCCAGGATGTTCTCGGTGCACGCGCTGGAAGTGGCGGAGTAAACGCTCCGCATTTCAGGGCGTCTCCTCGCGGCGCATCCTTCGAGACGCCCGCCGTCGGCGGGCTCCTCAGGATGAGGGCTGAGTGCGCGGCAGCAGCAGCTTCAACGGGCACCGGAGCAGATTAGCCTCATCCTGAGGAGCTTGCGAAGCAAGCGTCTCGAAGGACGAGGCGCTTGCTCAGGCTGCGCTGGATTCAGTGCTCCTCGACCTCTTCCGGCTTCGACCCCAGCGACATCGACTCCCACACCGCGACCACGATCATGATCACGCTGGTCGCGACCGACAGCCAGAGCGGCGAGAGGTCGGCGGCGAACCACCACAGCACGAGCAGCAGGATGATGCCGATGCCGTGCGAGAGCTGGAGGAAGCCGCGGATCGAGTGCTTGAACAGGATGGTGCCGATCAGGAACACCAGCGGACCACCGATCGTGCTGATGATCGTGCGCACATCGGAATGGCCAGTCGGGTGCTTCAGCACCAGCTCGTCCGAGACCGCGGTCAGGATGATGCCGGCGATGATCGGCATGTGCAGATAGGTGTAGGCGAGCCGTGCCAGACGGCCGGATTCGGTGGATTTCGAGATCCGCTCGGAGCCGGCCTCGGCGCCCTTGTGGAAATAGACCCACCACATCGCGATACTGCCGACCAGCGCCGAGACGAAAGCGAGCATGTTGTCCGCGGTCCACTCCAGCTCGGCAAAGGTCGCGCCGTTGACGACGACGGCTTCGCCGAGCGCGATGATCACGAACAGCGAGCAGCGCTCGGCCATGTGGCCGCCCTCGACGGCCCAGGCCTCCACCGACGAGAAGCCGAGCTTCGGGACCCAGAAGCGCACCGCGGGCGAGATATATTCGATCGTCAGCGCCGCGATCCAGAGCCACAGCCGCGCCTCGTCATGGGCAAGTCCCCCGAGGATCCAGAAGATCGCGGAGCAGCAGAGCCAGACCAGGATGCGGATCGCGTTGTGCCGGACGGCGGTCCGGTGGCGCGGGGTCGCCAACAGCCAGAACGCGGTGCGCCCCACCTGCATGGTCGCGTAGGCGATCGCGAACCACAGGCCGCGCCCCTCGAACGCGCTCGGGATCGTCGTGGACAGCACGAGGCCGCCCAGCATCATCAAAAAGAGCAGGATGCGGACCGGCGTCAGCTCGGGATTGAGCCAGTTGGTGACCCAGGCCGTATAGACCCAGACCCACCACACCGCGAGAAACAGCACGGTGACATGCACCGCGCCGAGCGGCGTGAAATGGTGCAGCAGCGTGTGCGAGACCTGCGTGACCGCGAAGACGAAGACGAGGTCGAAGAACAGCTCGGCATTGGTGACGCGGCTGTGCTGGTTCGGCAGGATGACGCGGAACATCGCGCCGCGCGGATTGTCCGCAGCCATCATCGTGCCCCCGGTCGCTTGATCAGATCAGGTGCCGGGTACGCCGGTTTGCAGCGCCAGCGCGTGCAGGACACCGCCCATCTGGCCTTGCAGGGACTGATAGACGATCTGGTGCTGCTGGACGCGGGACTTGCCGCGGAAGGATTCCGAGATCACGGTCGCGGCATAATGGTCGCCATCGCCGGCGAGGTCACGGATGGTCACCTCGGCATCGGGGATCGCTGCCTTGATCATCGCCTCGATATCGTGGGCGTCCATGGGCATTCGGGTCTAGCTCCTAAATCTCGGCTTCGAATCGCTTTGCCGGGGTCCGGATCTATGGAGCCAAACTTGCCGGCAGGGCCAAACTTAGCGTGAACGGGCTTCTACGTCACGCCTTCAGGCACTATATCCCTGATCCCATCAGGATAAAGGCACGACAAAGTGCCGCGCGCGGCAGATTGATCGAAAAGGCGTGAAATCATGAAGCTTCCAGGGCCGGACCACCCCATCACCATCACCCCAAACCCGAGGCGCGTCCGCGTCACGGCGGGCGATATCGTGATCGCCGAGACCAGCAAGGCGCTGACCTTGAAGGAGGCCAAATATCCGGCGGTGCAATATGTGCCGCGGGAGGACACCAACATGGCGCTGCTGGAGCGCACCGAGCGCACCACCCATTGCCCCTACAAGGGCGATGCGAGCTATTACAGCGTCAAGGCCGACGGCAAGACGCTCGACAACGCGATCTGGACCTACGAGACGCCCTATCCCGCGATGACCGAGATTTCCGGCCATCTCGCCTTCTACCCGGATAAGGTGAAGATCGAGGAAGTAGGCTAAGCTTACTGGCGCTACAAGGACGGGGCGACCATCAGGTCACCTCCCTTCGGTGGACTCTGGGCATGAGATGCCGCGCAAGGCCGCAAGACTGGTTGGGGTCTCGTTGCTGGGATTGGCCGGCGTCCTCGTCGCATTGACTGCTGCTGGGCTAGGGTTTCGCGCCTATCGCCAGCATCTTGCTGCCGAAACTCTCGCGATCCACTCGCAGAAGGGTGTGCAGGAGGGCGCGTTCGTCGATATCGGCGGCATCAAGCAATGGATTCAAATCCGCGGCGAGGACCGGGATAACCCGGTCCTCCTGTTCGTCCACGGCGGTCCCGGAGGCTCCAGCTGGCCCATGTCGTCGGGCTGGCGTCCGTGGGAAAAGCATTTCACGGTCGTGCAATGGGACCAGCGCGGCGCCGGCCGCACCTATGGTGCCGCTGGAGACGCGCTCGCGCCGGCCATGACGCTGGAGCGAATGACGCAGGATGGCGTCGAGCTGGTCGAGTATCTGCGAACCCATCTGCATAAGGACAAGATTGTCCTGGTCGGGCATTCCTGGGGCTCGTTCCTGGGCATTCACATCGTCAAGCAGCGCCCCGATCTGTTTTATGCCTATGTCGGCACGGGACAGGTGGTCGGCAGGGTGACGTTCGAGAAGTCATTCGAGCTCGCGATCACGCATCTGCAAGAGTTGGCGCAGTCCGCCGGCAACAGCGAGGCCTTGGCGGAATTGGCGCCAATTGCCGCACAGCCTCTGATGAATCCGCAGAATCGACTGGTTGTTGACAAGTGGAGCAAGGCGCTGGCGCTGCCATCGATCGAGAGCTTCCAGCTGGCGGGTCCCGTCCCGCCCCCGTTTATGCCGGATTTCTCGCTGCTGGACTGGTACAACTGGCGCAAAGGCATGGCCTTCTCCGCAAAATATCTGCGCGGACGAGATGGCCCCATGTTCAAGCGCGACGTCGCCTCGCTCGGGCTCGCGTTTCCGATCCCGGTGATCTTCATCGAGGGCGACGCGGACTACAACACGCCGAGTGGGCCGGCCGAACAACTCTTCAATCAGATCACCGCCCCGCATAAGGATTTTGTCTGGGTGCGCGGCGGAGGCCATTTCATTCCGTTCGATCGTCCCGACGAGTTCTTGGCGGAGCTGATGGCCCACGTCATGCCGTTCGCACGCGATTGAGGGCCGGCGCGGCGGCCCGCTACGCCCTGAATATCGTGAGCCCGAGTACCAGCAGCACCAGGAAGATCACGACGAAAATGTAGAACAGGAAGCGGGCGATATCGGCGGAGGCGGCCGAGATGCCGGTGAAGCCGAGCACGCCGGCCACGATCGAGATCAGTAAAAATATCAGCGCCCATTTCAGGATCGTCATTGCCAACTCCTCGAGGGCGTCGCGACTTGTGGCCCTCAACGTGTTTTGAAGCGCTAACTTCGCCGCGAGGGACTGGTTCCAGACGCATTGCGCGCGCGGTGCCTGGCGCAAACTGCGCTTGCTGAATCCGGCTCCGAACGGCACAGTCGCATTGGGGAAAGGGCGCAACCGGGGCGACCATGATCACGATGTCACATACCGCGGCGATCGGCGCAGAGGCACACGCGGCGCCGAAGGCCAAGGCGCGCAACCTGTCGCTGGACCGCGCCCGCACCTTCCTGACACTGGTGGTGCTGCTGCATCATGCCGTCATTCCCTACACCCATTTCGGTCACACCGACCCGGCCTCCTGGATCGGCTTCGACGTCGTCGTGCTCGCCACCGACAGCTTCTTCATGGCGATGTTCTTCTTCCTGTCGGGCCTGTTCACCTGGCCCGGCATCGCGCGCAAGGCGCCGTCGGTGTTCCTGCGCGACCGCCTGCTGCGGCTCGGGCTGCCGTTTATCATCGCCGCCCTCACCGTCATCCCACTCGCCTATTACGCGATCGCGCTGCGGGCCAATCCCGAGCTGAGTTTCGCGTCGTTCTGGTGGAAGACGATTACCGTCGGCCCGTGGCCGAGCGGCCCGATCTGGTTCGTCTGGGTGCTGCTGGCGTTCGACCTGACCGCGAGCCTGCTCTACCGGGTCTCCGCGCATCTCGTCGATCCCGGCAACCGCGTCTCGCTCGCGGGATTCGAACGGCCGTTCGTGTTCTGGCTGATGCTCGCGGTGGTCTCGCTCATCGCCTATGTGCCGGCGCTGCTCTATTTCGGCGGCAGCAAATGGTTCGAGCTCGGGCCGTTCTCGGTGCAGGCGAGCCGCGTCCTGCTCTACTTCGCCTATTTCTTCATCGGCGCCAGCGTCGGAGCGGCGAATTTCGATCGCGGCATCCTCAGCGCCGAGGGCCAGCTGCCGAAAAGCCGCTGGTCGTGGGTGATGATCACGCTGATCCCCTACTGCCTGATGTGGGTGATGATCTACATCAAGCGTGAAATCCTGGGGAATCCCGACCCGCAGCCGCAATGGTACCAGGCGATCTACGGCACGTTCTTCGTGCTGTTCTCGGCCTCGATCCTGCTCGCGATCCTGGCCTTCTTCCTGCACTCGAAGGCGCCGGGGCCAACCCTGCTCGACCGCATGCAGGCGGATGCCTACGGCATGTTTTTGGTGCACTACCCGATCGCGCTGTGGATCCAGTACGCGCTGTTCGATTACAGCCTGCCGGCGATCGCGAAGGCCGCGATTGGTTTTGTGCTCACGGTGATCCTGAGCTGGGGCTTGACGGCGGGCTTGCGAAAGATTCCGGGCGCGTCACACGTGTTGTGAGGCACGGCGCCCGTAGCCCGGATGAGCGCAGCGATATCCGGGAACAGTGTCAGCAAAGACCCGGATGTCGCTGCGCTCATCCGGGCTACGAGACTGAGACCGAGGCGGCGCCTTACGCCGCCTTCCCGCCCATATATTCCGGCAGCCAGCGCTCGAACGACTTGCGCAGCGTATCGATCGTGACAGGCGCTTCGCCCGCGATCGCGACGGCGTCGCCGCCGGTGGTGCCGATCCGCACGCAGGGCACCTCGCAGCCGCGCATCTTGGCGAGCACGCGGCCGGCTTCGGTTTCCGGCACGGTGACGAGATAGCGCGCCTGGTCCTCGCCGAACCAATAGGCCTGCGAGACCAGCGAGGTCGGCGCGGCCAAGAGCTTCGCACCGATGCCGCCCGCCATCGCCATCTCGGCGAGCGCAATCAGAAGACCACCGTCCGAGAGGTCGTGCACCGCGGTCGCCGTGCCCGCATGGATCATGCCGCGCACGCAATCGCCGTTGCGCTTCTCGGCGGCGAGATCGACCGGCGGCGGCGCGCCCTCCTCGCGACCGCAGATGTCGCGAAGGTAGACCGACTGGCCGAGCCAGCCGTGCGTTTCGCCGATCAAGAGGATCGCTTCGCCCTCGGCCTTGAAGGCGAGCGAAGCCGACTTGGTGAAATCGTCGAGCAGGCCGACACCGCCGATCGAGGGCGTCGGCAGGATCGCGCGGCCATTGGTCTCGTTGTAGAGCGAGACGTTGCCGGAGACGACCGGGAAGTCGAGCGTGCGGCAGGCTTCCGAGATGCCCTTCAGGCAGCCGACGAACTGGCCCATGATCTCAGGGCGCTCAGGATTGCCGAAGTTGAGATTGTCGGTGATCGCGAGCGGCTTGCCGCCGACCGCGGTTATGTTGCGCCAGGCTTCCGCCACGGCCTGCTTGCCGCCCTCGAACGGATCGGCCTCGCAATAGCGCGGCGTGACGTCGACGGTCAGCGCAAGGCCCTTCGGCCCGTCCTGCACGCGCACGACGGCGGCATCGCCGCCCGGACGCTGCAAGGTGTTGCCGAGGATGACGTGATCGTACTGCTCCCAGACCCAGCGCTTGCTGCACATGTCCGGCGTGCCGATCAGCTTCTCCAGCGCGGCACCGAGCGCCATCGGCGCCGGCACCTCGCGCGCGTGCACGACCGGCAGCGCGGCAGACGGGACATGCGGACGATCATAGAGCGGCGCCTCGTCACCAAGCTCCTTGATCGGCAGGTCGGCCATGACGTCGCCGCCATGCTTGACCACGAAGCGCTTGCTCGGCGTGGTGTAGCCGACGACCGCGAAGTCGAGGCCCCACTTCCTGAAGATCTCCTCGGCTTCCTTTTCCTTCTCGGGCTTGAGCACCATGAGCATGCGCTCCTGGCTCTCCGAGAGCATCATCTCGTAGGCGCTCATGCCGGTCTCGCGGGTCGGCACCGCGTCGAGATCGAGGTCGACGCCGAGATCGCCTTTGGCGCCCATTTCAACGGCCGAGCAGGTCAGGCCCGCCGCGCCCATGTCCTGGATCGCGATGACGCAGCCCTTCTCCATGATCTCGAGGCAGGCCTCGAGCAGCAGCTTCTCGGCGAAGGGATCGCCGACCTGCACGGTCGGGCGCTTCTCCTCGGACTTGTCGTCGAACTCGGCCGACGCCATCGAGGCGCCGTGGATGCCGTCGCGCCCCGTCTTCGAGCCGAGATAGACGATCGGCATGTTCACGCCGGAGGCGGCCGCATAGAAGATCTTGTCGGCATCGGCGAGGCCCACCGCCATCGCATTGACGAGGATGTTGCCGTCATAGCGGGTGTGGAAGCGCACCTGGCCGCCGACCGTCGGCACGCCGAAGGAATTGCCGTAGCCGCCGACACCGGCGACGACGCCGGAGACGAGATGCCGGGTCTTGGCATGCTCGGGCGCACCGAAGCTCAGCGCATTGAGGCAGGCGATCGGGCGCGCGCCCATGGTGAAGACGTCGCGCAGGATGCCGCCGACGCCGGTGGTCGCGCCCTGGTACGGCTCGATGTAGCTCGGGTGGTTGTGGCTCTCCATCTTGAAGACCACGGCCTGGCCGTCGCCGATGTCGATCACGCCGGCGTTCTCGCCCGGGCCCTGGATCACCCAGGGCGCCTTGGTCGGCAGGCCGCGCAAATGGATGCGCGAGGATTTGTACGAGCAGTGCTCGTTCCACATCGCCGAGAAGATGCCGAGCTCGGTAAAGGTCGGCTCCCGCCCGATCAGTTTCAGGATGCGCTCGTACTCGTCGGGCTTGAGCCCGTGGGCGGCAACCAGTTCGGGGGTGATCTTGGGTTCGTTCTTCATGGATTCGGGGCTTTCGGCGGCGGTTTGGCCGTTCTTAGGAACATCGGGGGGCTACGAAAAGCCCTTTATGGCGCATTTTCCCGCTGTCCCACGTTTTGCGGGCAGGCGGTCGCGGGAACAGCAATTGCACGGCGTGGACGGATCGGATTTAAGGGCTAAAGACCCGCAATTGAAGGCCCATCTCCTTGCACGAATTGACCAAAACACCCCCACCCCACCGTCCCGACCTCCATGTCGCGACCGAGGGGGAATTTACGGGCTGGCAGACCTGGATCCGCGACAGCTTTGAGAACCATATCGGCCCCTTCTGGCATCGTTTCGAGGCGGACGGCCGGGTCCGCTGCGCCTTCCGGGTCGAGAAAAAGCACCTCAACGGCTCCCGGAACGTCCATGGCGGCTGCTTCATGGCGTTCGCCGATTACTGCCTGTTCGCGATCGGCCGCCACGCCCTGCAGGGCAAGGGCGTGACCGTCAATTTCGCCTGCGAATTCCTCGACGCGGGCCATGAGGGCGAGCTGATCGAATGCACCGGCGAGGTCACCCGGGCCGGCGGCTCGCTGATCTTCCTGCGCGGGGAGATGATGGCCGGCGAGCGCCGCCTGTTCACCTTCTCCGGCACGATCAAGCGGGTGAAGCGGAAGCCGCTCCCTCAGCCAAACGCATAGCTCGGAGCTTCCCTTTTCGCGCCCCCTCGCCCAGACTTGGGCCAAGCGCACGCGCGCCGGGGAGCAAGAACAAGGTGCCGCAGAGCACATCGGGAACGGGGCGCACGGCGGCCTCCGTCGCATCGCCGCTGCCGTCCATGCCCGCCACCGGCGCGCGGAGCTGGCGTGACTATGCCCTTCTGTTCGCGCTCGCCTGCTGCTGGAGCTCGACCTATCCGCTTGCAAAACTCGCGCTGGACACCATTCCGCCCATCACCTTCATCTCGGCGCGCTCGCTGATCGCGGCCGCCTTCCTGTTCGCGATCCTGCAGATGCGCGGCGTCAGGCTGCCGACCGACGTCAAGGCCTGGAAGCTGTTCGCGACCCAGCAACTGATCAACTCGACCTTCCCGTTCCTGGTCATCACCTGGTCGCAGCAATATGTGCCGGCCTCGAACACCGTGGTGCTGGCCTCGACGACGCCGATCTTCGCCTTCCTGATCACCTCGCTGATCACGCGGCACGAGCCGGCCACGCTGTTGAAGCTCGCGGGCGCGATCCTGGGCCTTGCCGGCACCATCGCCATCGTCGGTCTCGATGCGCTGCGCGGCTTTGGCAGCGAGATCATTGCGGAGATCGCGATCCTGCTCGCCACCATCTCGTTCGCCTGCGCGACGATCTTCGGCCTCCGCCTCTCCGAATATGACCCGATGGTGGTCGCCACCGGCTCGCTGCTGTTCGGCGGCCTCGTGCTGCTGCCGCCCTCGCTGATCATCGACCAGCCCTGGACGCTGCACCCAACCCCGACGGCGATCGTCGCCACCATCGTCATGGGCATCGTCTCGAGCGCGGTGGGGCTGATGCTGTTCTACGTCTGTCTCGGCCGGCTCGGGACGCTGACGACCAACGCGCAAGGCTATTTGCGCATCCCGATCGGCGTCGGACTGTCCGTGCTGCTGCTCGGTGAGAGCGTGCCGTCGAACCTGGCGCTCGGCCTGCTGCTGGTGATGGCGGGTGTCGCCGCGATGACAGTGCCGGCGGAGAAGTTCAAGCTGCGCTAGTTCACGTCGAAAGCTGCTTCTCGGCGATCGTCAGCCATTCGGCCTGCGCCTCGCGCAGATATTTTGGCGCGCGCCGCATCTGGATCAGCAGCTCGTTGAAAACCATACGCGCCTCGGCGTTGCGGCCGACGATCTGCAGCAGCATGCCGTAGCGCACTCGCGCCTCGGCGCCGGGGAAATAGCCGGAGACGGCGTGATATTCCTCCAGCGCCTCATCGAAGCGGCCGACCTCGGCGAGCGCGCGGGCATAGAGCAGATGCGCGTCGGCGGAGTCGAAATCCGGCCATTGCTTCTGCAGATCGTCCAGCGTCACAAGCGCATCGGCCGGACGCTCCGC
This sequence comes from Bradyrhizobium sp., assembly GCF_035935975.1. Lineage (GTDB taxonomy): Bacteria > Pseudomonadota > Alphaproteobacteria > Rhizobiales > Xanthobacteraceae > Bradyrhizobium. The sequence continues at coordinate 23,761 of NZ_DASYWN010000056.1, read as the reverse complement.
TGAAAACTCCGCCTGCGCCTTGCCGAACGCATAGGCGGGATCATGACCCATCGGCAGGCTCATGATGTGGTCGTAGTGCTGCTCGGCCTCACCGTAGCGCCCGATCTTCGCGCACTCTTCCGCCAGCGCCGCGCGGTTGGCGATGGTGTCGGTGGCCGCCAGGCGATCGCACAGCTCGCGATAGCGCTTCTCGGGATCGAGCCGATTGGCGACACGTTGGCGCGCCTGCCGCGCGCCGGGGCTTGAAAACCATTCCGGCACCAGCTCGACGACGATATAGGCGAGCGCGCCAATCAGCGGCACCACCAGGATGATGAAGGCCCAGGGCTGCAACCGCCCGGTCCGCGAAGCGTGATAGATCAGCGTGAGATCGAGCAGCAGAAGGACCAGAGCGACGGGCATGTGACATCCACGAGCACAACGAGAGCGCAACGTCTCGTGATGTCGCAACACCCGGACGCACGCTTGATGGCGACGAGGAGTCAGTCGTCGCCAGCGCGATGCAGGTTCATGGGATGGCAGCGAAAGCTGTTACGGCTTGGCGTCGTCCGCCAGCATCTTCCGGTACTTTTCGACGTCGCGCGTCACCAGTTGCTGAAGCAGCTCCGGCGTATGCTCGTTGTCATCGGGCGCGACGGTGGAAAGATCGGCAAAACGCTTCTTCACAGCGTCGGTCTCGACCGCGGTACGCGCCGCTGCATTCAGCTTGGCGATGACCGCCGGCGGCGTGCCCTTGGGCGCGAACAGGCCGTTCCAGCCCTGCGCCTCGAATTCGGGCAGGCCGGCTTCCGTCGAAGTGGCGAGGTCAGGCAGCGTCGCGAGCCGCACGGTCGAGCCGACCACGAGGCCCCTCACCAGCTTCTCGTTGATCGACTGCGAGACCGAAGCAGCGGCATCGCAGACGCCGTCGATCTGGCTGCCGATCGCGTCGGTGAGCGCGGGCGCAGCGCCGCGATAACCCACCAGCGTGGCGTCGATGCCGGCGGCCGTCACGAAGCTCTTGCAGATGAGGTAGTTTGACGAGCCGACGCCGGCATGGCCGAGATTGATCTTGCCCGGATTGGCCTTGGCGTAGGCGATGAACTCTTTCAAATCCTTCGCCGGAAAGTCCTTGCGGATCGCGATGATGCCGAACGTCTTCGCCACCATCGCGATGGGCACGAAGGATTCGGGCGTGAACGGCAGTTTCGGATAGATCGTGTAGGTCGCAGCATTTGTGCCGGCATTGCCGATCGCGATGGTGTAGCCATCGGGCTCGGCGCGCGAGGCACGCGCCAGCGCGGTGGAGCCGCCGGCGCCGGCAACGTTCTCGATCACGATGGTCTGGCCGAGCGCGATGCCCATCTGCTCGGCCACCGTGCGCGCGATCACGTCCGACGTGCCGCCGGCCGCGAACGGCACGATCATGGTGATCGGACGCTTGGGAAAATCCTGCGCGAATGCGGTGGTTGCGAACGCAACGACAGCAATTGCGGCCGACAGCCGCTTCACCACGAACGAGATCACGCGGCCTTTTCCAGATGCGCGGTGAGGCCGGCGAACAGGCCGCGGCCGTCGGTGCAGCCCATGATGTCTTCGACGTGGTTTTCCGGGTGCGGCATCATGCCGAGCACATTGCCCTTGTCGTTGAGAAGGCCAGCGATGGAATGCGCAGCGCCGTTGATGTTGTGGGTCTCATCGACCGTTCCGTCGGCCGAGCAGTAGCGATAGAGCACCCGCCCCTCGCCTTCGATGCGCTTGATGGTCTCTTCATCCGCCTCGTAATTGCCCTCGCCATGGGCGACGGGCACGCGGATCACCTGGCCGGCATTGTAGCCGCGGGTGAACGGCGTGTCGGAGCGCTCGACCCGCAGATGCACGTCCTTGCAGATGAATTTCAGCCGCGCATTGCGCATCAGCACACCCGGCAAGAGGCCGGACTCGCAGAGGATCTGGAAACCGTTGCAGACGCCGAGGACGAGGCCGCCCTTGGCCGAATAGTCACGCACCGCGTCCATTACCGGCGACCGCGCCGCGATCGCGCCACAGCGAAGATAATCGCCGTAGGAGAAGCCGCCCGGCACCACCACGAGGTCGGTGCCCGCAGGCAGCGACGTCTCGGCATGCCAGACCATCGCGGGCTCGTGACCCGAGATGAGCTTCAGCGCACGAGCCATGTCGCGCTCGCGATTGATTCCGGGGAAGACGAGGATGGCGGCTTTCATTGTGCGGGTGCGTCGTTCAGTTCGAGGCGGTTTTCAATACGGTCTAAGCGACCTTCGTGGCGGACTAGGGTGGCATGCACGCTGGAAATCTCCTGAAAAACGCTGGTGATTTCGTGGCGAATGCCTGTCTGAGACGTTCGCATGGCCTGCACTTCCTGCTTGAGCTCGTCGATTTTTCCATCGACTTGCGCAAGCCGGGCCTGAAGCGGCTTCATCACCTCGAACATCAATTCCGGTGTGACGTCGGCCATACGGTCCGTCCCTAAGCCTTCATCTCGATCGCGTAATTCTCGATCACGGTGTTGGCGAGCAGCCTGTCGGCGGCTTCCTTCAGCGCGGCTTCCGCCCTGGCCTTGTCGGCGCCGGCGAGCTCGATGTCGAACACCTTGCCCTGGCGGACGCTGGCAACGCCGTCGACGCCGAGCGACTTCAGCGCGCCTTCGATGGCCTTGCCCTGCGGATCGAGGATGCCCGTCTTCAGGGTAACGGTAACACGTGCCTTCACGTCAAAATCCTCTTCAGCTCTTCACCAGCACGGGACCCGTGCCCTGCGGACGCTCGTTCTCCATGAGGATGCCGAGGCGCTTTGCGACTTCCGTGTAGGCCTCGAGCAGGCCACCGAGATCGCGGCGGAAACGGTCCTTGTCGAGCTTCTCGTTCGACTTGATGTCCCACAGACGGCAGCTATCCGGCGAGATCTCGTCGGCGACGATGATCCGCATCATCTCGTTCTCGAACAGCCGGCCGCATTCCATCTTGAAGTCGACGAGGCGGATGCCGATGCCGAGGAAGAGGCCGGTCAGGAAATCGTTGACGCGAATGGCGAGCGCCATGATGTCGTCGATCTCCTGGGGCGTCGCCCAGCCGAACGCGGTGATGTGCTCTTCCGACACCATGGGATCGTTGAGCTGGTCGTTCTTGTAGTAGAACTCGATGATCGAACGGGGCAGCTGCGTGCCCTCCTCGATGCCGAGGCGCTGCGACAACGAGCCGGCGGCAACGTTCCGCACCACCACTTCCAGCGGCACGATCTCGACCTCGCGAATCAACTGCTCGCGCATGTTGAGGCGGCGGATGAAGTGGGTCGGCACCCCGATGTCGTTGAGGTGCTGAAACAGGTACTCCGAGATCCGGTTGTTGAGGACACCCTTGCCCTCGATCACCTGATGCTTTTTCGCATTGAACGCGGTCGCGTCATCCTTGAAGTGCTGGATCAGGGTACCGGGCTCGGGACCTTCATACAGAACCTTTGCCTTGCCTTCATAAATGCGACGCCGACGGCTCATGGGGATGTACCGTGTTTTGTTGAAATCCATGTATTTGGTGTGCTCCGGTTACCAGGTTACGACCCACAGCGGAGCTGCCGTGAACGGCCCGGAACCCGCCTGCAACTCGCGGAAACAGAACGGGAACCAAGCCTTCAGGCAACCTATCCGATTGGCTGTCCCAGCACAATCGATCCGGCCCATCCGACGCTGACTTATACCGCCTTGCCTGCGGCTTAACGGCTCGTTGTTTTGCCGATTCCTGCCCCCTATCTAGGCATGCGCCGCGGCCCTCGCAACGAGGGCGGCCAAAGGGCGGCCAGGTCCAGCCAGCTAGGAATTGGAAGAGGAATGAGCGAAATCAACAAGCGCGAGGAAGGCTTTGAGAAGAAGTTCGCCCTCGACGAGGAGCAGAAGTTCAAGGCGGAGGCCCGCCGCAACCGTCTGCTCGGCCTGTGGGCGGCCGAAAAGCTCGGAATCACCGGCGAAGCCGCCACCGCCTACGCCAAGGAGGTCGTCGCGGCCGATTTCGAGGAAGCCGGCGATGCCGACGTCCTGCGCAAGGTTATGGGCGATTTCGCAGCCAAGAACGTGGCCGTTACCGAGCAGGCGATTCGCGCCAAGATGAGCGAGCTGATCGCGGTCGCGGCGGCCGAGGTGAAGGCGGGAAAATAACACCATTGTCATTCCGGGGCGGTCCGCAGGACCGAACCCGGAATCTCGAGATTCCGGATCGCCGCTGACGCGGCGTCCGGAATGACGGCGGATTAACCCTCCTTGAAGCCGTATTCCGGCACGTTGCCGCTGGCGCCGTAATATTTGTACGGCAGGAACTTGCCTGACATCGTGATCTTGACGCGGTCGCCCTTCGGGTTCGCCACGCGCTCGATCCCCATGTCGAAGTCGATCGCCGACATGATGCCGTCTCCGAATTCCTCCTCGATCAGCGCCTTCCAGGCCGGCCCATTCACCATCACCATCTCGTAGAAGCGGTAGATCAAGGGATCGGTCGGCGGCATCGGCGTGCCGGTGCCGCGCATCGGCACCTCGTTCAGCATCGCAACCTCCGCCTTCGACAGGCCGAACAGCTCGCCGGCATTGGCGGCCTGCGGCTTGGTCAATTTCATCTGGCCAAGAATGGCACCGACGATCAGCACCTCCGCATAGCCGCCGACCTGCTCGCAGATGTACTTCCAGGTCCAGCCCTTCTCGCGCTTGATGTCGAGCAGCTTCTCGGTGAGGTCTTCGCGTTTCATGTTGGCTTCTCCTTTCAAAAGCATGATCCGGAAAAGTGTGAAGCGGTTTTCCGAAGCTCATGCGTCAACAAAAATCAGGCACTTAAGCCGGGATTGGTCCCCGGCATCCGGGTCTGTCGCGGCTCATCGCCGTTTGATGCGATCGAGAGGCCGGGCTTGCCGATATGAACGACCGGCACGTTGCGCGGATCGTGATCGGGCTTCTCGGTGGTGAACGTCTTGCTGCGCGTCACCAGGAAGTCGATGATGTGGTTGCGCAGCGCGTAATAGAGCGGATGGCGGTGCAGATCGGTACGGCCGCGGTCCCTCGGCAGCGGATTCTCGACGACTTCGGCGAGCACTGCGCCCGGACCGTTAGTCATCAGGAAAATCTTGTCGGCGAGATAGATCGCCTCGTCTACGTCATGGGTGATCATGAACGCGGTCTGTCCGGTCTCGAGACAGATGCGCCGCACCTCGTCCTGGAGCGTGCCGCGCGTCAGCGCGTCCAGCGCCGAGAACGGCTCGTCCATCAGCATCATCTTCGGCGTGATCGAGAGCGCCCGCGCGATGCCGACGCGCTGCTTCATGCCGCCCGACAGTTCCGAAGGACGCTTGTGCTCCGAGCCCGTCAGCCCGACGAGATCGATGAAGGTCTGCGCATGGGCCTTGACCTTGGCGCGGTCCCAGCTCCGCCATTTCGAGCTCACGGCATAGGCGACGTTGCCGAGCACGGTGCGCCAGGGCAGCAGCGCGTGGCTCTGGAAGATCACGGCGCGGTCGAGGCTGGTGCCCGAGATCGCCTGCCCGTCGACGATGACCGCGCCTTCGCTCGGCGCATCGAGACCGGCGAGGATGTTGAGCACCGTGGTCTTGCCGCAGCCGGAATGGCCGATCACGCAGCAGAACTCGCCGCGCGCCATCGACAGCCAGAGATTCTCGAACACGGTGGTCGTGGCGCCGCTTGCGCCCGGATAGCGCTTTGCAATGCCCTCGATGGAGACGAATTTGTCGGTCATGCCCCCTACTCCGGAAAGGTGACCATACGCGTGAAACGCGCGAGGATCTGGTCGAGCAGCATGCCGACGATCCCGATCAGCAGGATCGCGATGATGACGTTGGTGATCGACAGGTTGTTCCACTCGTTCCAGACGAAGTAGCCGATGCCGGTGCCGCCGACGAGCATTTCGGCTGCGACGATCACGAGCCAGGCGATGCCGATGGAGATGCGCATGCCGGTCAGGATCGTCGGCGCCGCCGCCGGCAGGATCACGGTGAAGGCGCGCCTGACGGTGCCGACCTCCAGCGTGCGCGCCACGTTGATCCATTCCTTGCGCACGCTGGCGACGCCGAACACGGTGTTGAGCAGCATCGGCCAGATCGAGCAGATGAAGATGACGAAGATCGCCGAAATCGAGGAATCCTTGATCGTGTAGAGCGCAAGCGGCATCCAGGCCAGCGGCGAGATCGGCTTCAACACCTGGATGAACGGATCGAGCGCCTTGCTGAGCAGCGGCGACATGCCGATGAGGAAGCCGAGCGGGATCGCGACCAGCACCGCAAGCAGATAGCCGGTGCCGACGCGCGCGATGGAATAGGCAAGCTGGATACCCAGCCCCTTGTCGTTCGGCCCGTTGTCGTAGAACGGGCGCTTGAGATGCTCCCAGAGCTTGGCGCCGACGTCGAGCGGCCCGGGCATTGCCGACTTGCCCTGCGTCGCGGTGAGGCCCATCAGCTTGGCGTATTCCGGGCTCATCGTCGTAACAGGCGCCGTCGAGCGCGTCGCGAGATGCCAGATGCCGAGGAACGCGGCCAGCAGCGCGATCGAGACGAGGCCGGCGCGGAGGCGGAGGGAGGGTGTCATCTCGTCACGACGCCTTCCTGATCTTGAAGCTCGCGACGTAATCCTCGGGCTTGGCCGGATCGAACGTCTTGCCCATCACCGCGAACGACTTGTATGCGCTCGCCGGCGGCGACAGGCCCATCTCCGTCATCAGCTTCTTGGTGTCGGTCGCCAGATAGACCTGCTCGGCCACCGCCTTGTAGTCGACATCGCCCTTGATCTGGCCCCAGCGCTTCATCTGCGTCAGCATCCACACCGCGAAGGACTGCCAGGGGAACGGATCGAAATCGACGCGCTTGGCATCGGTCTTCACCCCGCCGAGGCCGTCGGCATAGGTGCCGGTCAGGACCTGCTCCAGCACCGTGACCGGCGCGTTGATGTAATTGGCGGGTGCGATGGCTTCCGCGATCTGCTTGCGGTTCTCCGCCTTCGACGCATAGGCGGTGGCATCGACGATGGCGCGCGTCAGCGCGGCAAAGCTGTTCGGTGCCGTGGTGATGAACTCCCTGCTGGCAGCGAAGCTGCAGCAGGGATGGCCGTCCCAGATCTCCTTGGACAACAGATGCATGAAGCCGACGCCGTCATAGATCGCGCGTTGGCAGATGTTGTCTGGCGCGAGGAAGCCGTCGATGTTGTCGGCGCGCAGGTTCGCGACCATTTCCGGCGGCGGCACCGAGCGGAGCTGCACGTCGGTATCGGGGTCGAGCCCGTGCTCGGCGAGATAATATCGCAGCAGGTAATTGTGCATGGAGTAGTCGAAGGGGATCGCGAATTTCAGGCCCTTCCAGTCCTTCGGGTCGCGCTTGTCCTTGTGCTTGGTGGCGAGCACGATGCCCTGCCCGTTGATGTTCTCGATCGCGGGCACGACGAAGGGAATCGCGTTGGCGCCGAGACCCAGCGAGATCGCGATCGGCATCGGCGCCAGCATGTGCGCGGCGTCGTATTCCTTGTTGATGGTCTTGTCGCGGATGACGGCCCAGCCGGCGGTCTTGACCACCTCGACGTTGAGGCCGTGCTTGGCATAAAAGCCCATCGGCGCCGCCATGATGATCGGCGTTGCGCAGGTGATCGGGATGAAGCCGACCTTGAGGTCCTTCTTCTCGGGGGCGCCGGTCTGCGCAAAGACTTCAGTCGCCGTCTTCAGCGGGAAGAACTGCGACAGCGCCGCAAGCGCCGTCGATGCTCCAACCGATTTCAGGAAGGCACGCCGCGCCACATCCTGCGGGAACATCGCGCGCATCACGGCGGAGGCGACGACGCCCTCGTAACGCTTCTCCTCGCTTTCGACGGGATCACAACGCAGCGCCGCAGCCTGCGCATGCTCCGCCGCGGATTGGTGCTGGCCGCAGAGGCAGCCGGCTCGAAGGTTACGATCGGGATCAAACGGATTGTCGAACGTGGACATCGGACCTCCTGCGCGTCATTGCGAGGAGCAATTACGCAAGGAGCATGCCATCCCTTTCCGGCCGGCCAGTGCCTTGATGACGCAGCACTTTCAGGCCCACTTGGCCACTACGAAAACTCGTGATAAACGAAATCTCGTAGTTCAATTACGAGATTTCGCAATGGCACCGACGCCGATGCCCGGCCAGGACGATGCGGCCCCAGCGCTCGACCCGCGCGTCGCAGCGTTCGAATCCTCCGTCGAGGCGACGCTGCTGGTCGATCCCTATGGCGACCAGATCGTCGATGCCAATCCGGCCGCCTGCACCCTGCTCGGCTACGACCGTGCCCTGCTGCGGCAGACCAAGGCCAGCACCCTGCACGCGGGCGAGCTTCCGGCCCTCACCGTCTTCACCCAGGCGGTGCTGCACAAGGGCGCTTACTGGACCACGACGCTCAATCCCCGCCATGCCACCGGCCAGGATCTCAGGCTCGAATATTCGGGCTGCGTCCTGCCCCATGACGGCCGCACGCTGGTGCAGCTCACCCTCACCGATCTCGACGCCCGCCGCCGCCGCAATGTCGATGCCGCCGCCGAGGACCACATGCGCAGCGGCATCTCGACCTGGCAGCGGGTCGAGCGTGTGTTCCAGGACATTGAGCGCGAGAACCAGTTGATCCTGCGCGCCGCCGGCGAAGGCATCTATGGCGTCAATGCCGAGGGCAAGACCACCTTCGTCAATCCCGCGGCCGAGCGGATGCTGGGCTGGACCGCCGAAGAGCTGGTCGGCAAGGAAATCCACCCGATCGTCCACCACACCCATCACGACGGCAGCCACTATCCCGATCACGATTGCCCGATCTATGCGGCGTTCCGCGACGGCGCCGTGCACCAGGTCGATGGCGAAGTGTTCTGGCGCAAGGACGGCTCGCCGGCCTGGGTGGAGTACACCTCCACGCCGATCCGCGACCGCGGCGTGGTGGTCGGCGCGGTCGTGGTGTTTCGCGACGTCAGCCAGCGCCGCGAGGCCGACGAGAAGCTGCATGCCGCGCTCACCGAAGTGGATCGCCTGCGAGAGCGGCTGGAGCTGGAGAACGCTTATCTGCAGGAAGAAATCCGTATCGAGACCAATCCGCGCGGCATCATCGGCGGCAGCGAGGCGATCCAGAAGACGCTGCGCCAGGTCAAGCTGGTGGCGCCGACCACCGCGGCCGTGATGATCACCGGCGAGTCCGGCACCGGCAAGGAGCTGATCGCCCGCGCCATCCACGAGGATTCCACCCGCAGCGACCGGCCGCTGATCCGCGTCAACTGCGCCGCGATCCCGCGCGAATTGTTCGAGAGCGAGTTCTTCGGCCATGTCCGCGGCGCCTTTACCGGCGCGACGCGCGACCGCATCGGCCGCTTCGAGCTCGCCGATGGCGGCACGCTGTTTCTCGACGAGGTCGGCGAGATCCCGCTCGAGCTCCAGGGCAAGCTGCTGCGTGTCTTGCAGGAGGGGAATTTCGAACGCGTCGGCCAGGAGCGCACCCGCGCGGTGGACGTCCGCGTCATCGCCGCGACCAATCGCGATCTCAAGCAGGAGGTGCAGCGCGGCCGTTTTCGCGAGGACCTCTATTTCCGCCTCAACGTGTTCCCGATCGAGACCGTGCCGTTGCGCGAACGGCGCGAGGACATTCCCCTGCTCGCCCAGCATTTCCTGACGCGCGAGAGCAAGGCGCTGAAATCCAATCTGCGCCTGTCGGAAGGCGACGCGCGGCGGCTGACCCGCTACGACTGGCCCGGCAATGTCCGCGAATTGCAGAACGTGATCGAGCGCGCCGCGATCCTGTCGCAGAACGGCCGCCTGCGGATCGACCTGCCCGATCCCTCCGGCATGCAGCCTCCGACCGGAACGTCGCGTCAGAAGGCCGACGCGCGCCCGGCGGTGATGACGTCAGCAGAAATGCGCGACCACGAGCGCGCCAACATCCTGGCCGCGCTCGAGGCCTGCGCCGGAAAAGTGTTCGGCCCCAATGGCGCGGCCGAGATGCTCGACATCAAGCCGACCACGCTGGCCTCGCGGATCAAGGCGCTGGGGATCGCGCCCCGTCCGCGGGCCATGTGATCGCGCGCGCTCAGGCCGCCTTCGTGGTGACACCCGATGCAATCGGCAGCCCCTGCTCGATCGGCAGCGAGGGATCGCGCGACCATTCGTTCCAGGAGCCGAAATACATCCGCACGTCCTTCACGCCGGCGTTCTTCAGCGCAAGGAAGGTGTTCGAGGCGCGCGCCCCCTTGAAGCAGTAGAGATAGACCGGCGTCGTGGTCGAGATGCCGACGGTGGCGCATTCCGCCAGAATCTCGTCCTTGGACTTGAAGCGCGGGCCTTCGGCGGTCGGCTTCATCATGCGGTACCATTCCAGCCAGACGGCGCCGGGGATGCGGCCCTTGCGCGGGCAGAAATCCTTGCCGTACGGCGACGAGCTGTCGCCGATCCACTCATCGACGTCGCGCACGTCGAGGATGGCGATGCCGGGCTTGCCGACGGCGCCGAGCATGGTCTTGGCATCGATCAGGATCTCACCCGCTTCCGGCACGATCGCGAACGAGGCCTTTGCCGGCGTCGGCACATCCGTCGTCACCGGGAAGCCGGCCGCCGACCAGGCGTCGAAGCCGCCATGCAGCACCTTCACCTTGGGATAGCCGAGCATGGTGAGCAGGTAATAGCCGCGGCAGGACTGGCCGAAGCCCGAGTTCATCGACTGCTCGTAGATCACAGCCGTCTCCTTGCCCGACAGGCCGGCACCGCCGAACGCATCGGCGAATTTGGTCTTGAGCTCGGTGATGCCTTCGGGCGTCGAGGTCGCGAGGAACGTGAAGATCTCATGCACGTTGACGGCGCCCGGCAAATGCCCGGCGGCGTAGGCATCGGGATTGCGGGTGTCGACGATGACACACGGCTCGCTCTTCAAGAGATCGGCGAGTTCGACGGCAGTGATCAGGACGTCAGTCATGGCAGCCTCTCCGTTGAGGTTGGGGGTCGTCTTGGGGTCGTCTTGGGGTGGACTCGTAGAACTCAGGCATCGGCGAGCATCTTGCGCAGTTGCTTGGTGGCGGGCGTGACGATCGCGACGAAATAGGCCTCGCGCAGGCGCCGCTGCGCGCGGTGGCTCTTGAGGTAGCCGCGCGCGCCACAATGCAGCATCGCCGCATGCGCCGCCGCGACGCTGGCCTCGCCGGCGCGAAGCCTGAGCGCAATCACCTTGCGCCAGTAGGTCTCCTCCTCGTTGTAGGGATCGCGCGCCAGCGCCATGGTCTCGGTCTCGAGCTCGGCGGCAAGATCGCGGAAATGCACCGGCTGCTGCGGCAGGTAGCGGTTGATGTGACCGAGCGGAGAATCGACCTCGTCCATGATGTTGATGCAGTCGCGGATAACGCCGAGCGCCATCCCGGCCTGGAGCAGGATGAAGCCGGCGCGGATCTTCTTGACGAAGGGGCCGGCGGGATCGGCGAGGATCAGCTCGTCCGGCACGAAGGCGTCGCGGAACTGCACGCCATAGGTGCCGGTGCCGTCCATCGCGAGGAACGGCTTGCACGGCGTCAGCGTGATCGCGGGATCGGAGCAATCGGCGAGGAACATGACCGTGCCGGGCTCGCCGCTCGCGATGCCCTGCTCGTCCTCGCGTTCGAAGATCGTCCCGAAATAATGATCGGGGCCGAGATTGGAGACCCAGGGCAGCGCGCCGCGCACGATGTAGCCGCCCTCGACCTTGCGCCCCTTCAGCTTCAGTTTCTCGATACCGAAGAAGCTCTTCATCGGATTGGAGAGCCCGGTGCCGCCGAGCACGCGGCCGGTCGAGAAGGCATCGCCAAAACGCTTGGCCAGCTTCAGATTGGTCGAGTTGGCGGCGTACCAGACCAGCGTGTTCTGGCACCAGGCCATGAAGGCGGTGGCGCCGCAGACCTCGCCGATCCCGGCCATCGCCTGGATCGCGCAGCGCAGATCCGCAGGGCCTTCATGCGGCACGTGACTGCCCCACGCCCCGACCGCACCGAATGCGCGCAGCACCTCGGCCGGATAGACCGTGCCCTCGTCGATACCCGCGGCGAGCGGGGCGAGCTGCTCCCGCGCGATCCGCGCCACCTCCCCTGCAATAGACGGTGCGGGCTGATCCAAAATTTCGACCCGCGATAAAGCCAGTGAACCCATGGTCATCTCCCGCACCTTGTCCTGATTGCTGTCTGCTAGATGCCGACCTCGAGATTGACCGGGCGGGTGAAGGTGTTGGCGACCGGCGACCATTTCTTCACATGGGCGACCAGCGCGTTGATCTCGTCCGGCGAGATGCCCTCGCACTCCATGTCGACCTTGACGCGCACATCCGTGAAGCCGACGGGCTTGTCCGACATGTCGCCGGTGCCCCAGACCGCGGTGATGTTGAGGTCGCCCTCGAGCTCGAGCTCGAGCTTGTTGACGATCCAACCGCGATGCACGGCGTTGGCGTGCAGGCCGACCGCAAGGCAGGAGCCGAGCGCGGCGAGCGAGGCCTCCGACGGGTTCGGCGCGGTGTCGTCGCCCAGAAGCCCCGGTGGCTCGTCGACGATGTAGGGCGGCAGATTGCGGATGTAGTTGGCGTGGCGGAACTTTCCTTCCGCGACCGTCTTGCATTTCAAGGTCTTGACGACCTTCGGATTGGCCTTGCCGTTGGCGATCAGTTGCTCGAGGCCATTCTTGTCGATGGGTGCGAGGCAACCCGTCAGCACTGTCTTTTGAACGACGGCAGTCATCATCTTCTCCCTGGCAGCCGTGGAATCCGGCAGGATACCGAACGGTCTGTTTCCCTGCATGGAGCGTGCCAGAGAGGCCCAAAAACAAAAGGCGAGGCATTGAAGCCGCTTAGCGGTGACTGCCTGCGGATTGACCAGCCGCCGCTTGCTCAAAGGCGATGCAGATGCGCTTTTCCATGCGAATTTTTTCAGCGCGGAACAGTTGCGGCTTGCTGATGCGGCGCGGCTGCGGGTAAGTTTGGACTCATGGCAAAGACGTCATCGAAGAAGAATTCCACATCGCCGCATTCGGGCGCGGGCGACGACGAGTCCGCGCGCGGTCGGCTGCTCAGCGCGGCGACGCATCTGTTCTGCAAGAACGGCATCAACGCCACCGGCATCGATGCGATCATCGAGGAAGCCGGCACGGCGAAGACGACGCTCTATAAATTGTTCGGCTCCAAGACCAACCTCGTCAACGCGGTGCTGGAGAGCGAAGGCAAGCAGTGGCGCGAATGGTTCATCGGCGCCATGGAGCAAGGCGGCGGCGATGCGCAGGCGAAACTGACGCGGATCTTCCCGGCGCTGAAGAGCTGGTTCGCCGAGGAGCGCTTCTACGGCTGCCCCTTCATCAACGCGGTCGGCGAGCACGACAAGGACGCCAAGCAGTTCCGCAACATCGCGCTGAAGCACAAGAAGATCGTGCTCGGCCACATCGAGAAGCTCGCCAGCGAGTTCGGCTCCAGCGAACCCGCCGTGCTCGCCCACCAGCTCGGCCTCATCATCGACGGCGCGATCGTTGCCGCGATGATCTCGCGCGACCCGGGCGTGGCGGATACGGCAGCGCTCACCGCAGGCCCCCTGCTCGGCCAGGCGAAGACGAAGAAGAAGCGCGAGTTGGAGGCGGTGTAGGTCCGTAGGGTGGATTAGCCGAAGGCGTAATCCACCTCTTTGATTTCCGCGGAGGCAGACGTGGTGGGTTACGCCCTGCAGATGCGCTTCGCGCATCTGCAGGGCTAACCCACCCTACGAATAAACGCCTTGACCGCCGCGAGCACCGGCCGCTGATCGCCGGCAAAGAACCAGTGATCGTTGCCTTCGAGCTCGACGAATTCCGCGCCCGCAATCCGGCTCGCGATATCGCGGCCGGCCGCGATCCGCACCGCCCTGTCGTCGCGACGGTGCAGCACCAATGTCGGCACGGCGATCTCAGGCAGGAGGTCGCGCACATCGGCATCGCGAAACGCCTCCAGCACCGCCGAGATGCCGCCGGGACTGGACGCCGCACGCAACAGCCCGGCCCACCACGCGCGCGCCTGAGGATCATTGGCAAGGCTCGGCGCAAAAGCCTCGATCCCGACCGGACCGCCCCATTGCGCGACCAGGTGCCTGCTCCAGGCATCATACTGGCTGGCGCGGAGCGCATACGGATAGTCCTCGGCCCAGCATCCTTTTGCCAGCGCACCGAACAGGATCAGCCCAGCGACGCGGCGCGGTTGATCGACCGCGAACTTGATGCAGGCCGGCCCGCATTCCGATGCACCGAACAGCACGACACGGCGCGAGCCCGCCGCCTGCAGCACGGTGCCGATATCCTCCGCGGTGACGTCGATCCCGGGCGCCGATCCGACCCGGTCCGACAGCCCGATGCCGCGGCGGTCGAAAACAACGAGGCGCCCCAGCTTCATCAATGACGTCAGGAAGCTCCGGCTCGCCGGATGCTCCCAGGCGCGCTCCACATGCGAGACGAAGCCGGGCATGACCAGGATGTCGAGCTCGCCGCTGCCATAGGTCTGATACGCCAGATGCACGCCGGCGCCCTTGACGTAGCGCGTGACCGGCACGGCATCGCGCAGCGAGCCTGCCGGACTCATCAACGCTTCGGTCTCGGCTTCCGGCGCAACGCCAAGCTCGTCGCGCAGGCGCTGCGTCAGCGCCGCGTGATGCCGCTCGGCCCCGCTGCGGTCGCCGGCGAGCAGCAGGCTGCGGATCAGATGCCGGCCATAGACCTCGCTGAGCGGATCGAGCTCGACCAGACGTCCCGCATAGGTGGTCGCCGCAAAATGGTCGCCGGCTGCATTCTTGTCCTGCACCAGGCGTTCGAGCGCATGGACGAGCCGTCCGCGCAGAGCCTCGCGGCGAAAGAACGCCCAGTCGTCGAACTCGGACGAATCTTCTGGGGAGAAGCCCGCGAGGAAGTCACTCCGATAGATCTGGCACGCCGCTTCGAAATCGCCGCGATCGCAGGCGCTCTCGAACAGATGCGTGTCGATCCGCAGCGCGACTTCCACAGACCATCGCACGCTGGTGCGATCGGTCTCGAACACCTTCTGGCCGAGTGTGAGCTCGATGCGGTGAAGCAGGCGCCGCAATCGCGCGAGGCTGGTCTGTCGGGCCGTCTCGGGCCACAGCAGCGTCGCCATGACGTCGCGCGTGACCGCCCCCTTGGCCTCGGCGAGATAGACCAGCAGCGCGAGACCCTTGCGCAAGGCCAGCTTGATCGGACGGCCGTCCGCATGGACCTCCGGGAACCCGAATGTCTCCAGCAGGAAAGCCGTCATGAAAATCCTTCCTCCCATCGCTGCCTCCCCGGGGGACGCACAGGGGACGGTCGGGCGGTAGTCACCGGGCCAGATCGGGTCCGCGCGCCGGCGAGCGCTTCAGGCTCCTGCATGCGGCACCGCCGTCACAGGCACAATAGGAGAAACCATGTTCGCGCGTCTCGCAATCCTGCTCTACGCCCTCGTGAGCTATGGCGTATTCACCGTTTCGTTTCTCTATGCGCCCGGTTTCGTCGGCAATTATGTCGTACCCAAATCGATCGATGTCGGCAGAGTTTCGAATGTGACCGAGGCCACGCTCGTCAATTTGCTGCTGCTCGGCCTGTTTGCCATCCAGCACAGCGTCATGGCCCGCCCGGCCTTCAAGCGATGGATCGTCAAATTCATTCCAGCGGCGTGCCAGCGCAGCACCTATGTGCTGCTCTCCAGCCTGATCCTGCTGCTGCTGTTCTGGCAGTGGCGTCCGATCCCGACACCGATCTGGCAGGCCAGCGGCGTTGCGGCTTGGCTGCTGACCGGCATCCATTGGCTCGGCTGGCTGATCGCGTTCGCCTCGACCCATATGATCGATCATTTCGATCTGTTCGGCCTGCGCCAGGCCTTCGCTACGTGGCGCGGGGCCGAGATGCCAAATCAATCCTTCAGGACGCCGCTGCTCTACAAGATCGTGCGGCATCCGCTGATGCTGGGCTTTCTGCTCGCGTTCTGGGCGACGCCCGAGATGACTGCCGGGCATCTGCTGTTCGCGCTCGCCAACACCGCCTACATCCTGGTCGCCCTCCAGTTCGAGGAACGCGACCTGATTGCCGAGTTCGGTGCGACCTATCAGGAGTATCGCCGGCGCGTTCCCATGCTGCTGCCGCGTCTGTTCACGCATCACCGGATCGACGATCGCCAGCCGTCCCGGCCTGTTGGAGCACCCCGATGAAAGCGATCCTGTGCCATTCCTTCACCGGCCCCGGAGATCTGCGCCTCGGTGAGATCGACGAGCCGCACCCGGCGGCCGACGAGATTCTCATCGACGTCCATGCGGCCTCCGTCAGCTTCATGGACCAGTTGCTGGTCTCGGGCCTCTACCAGATGCGGCCGCCGACCCCCTTCGTGCCCGGCACGGAAGCATCCGGTGTCGTCGTCGCGGTCGGCGACCAGGTCACGACGTTCAAGCCCGGCGATCGCGTGGCATGCAGCAGCTGGATCGGCGGCTACGCCGAACGGATGACCGCCAAGGCATCGAAGAGCGTGCGCCTGCCCGATAGCGTCGCGTTCGAAACCGCGGCCGCATTTTTGCACAATTACGGCACGGCCTATTATGCGCTGGTCGAGCGGGCACGGGCCGCGCGCGACGAGACTTTGTTTGTGACGGGCGCCGCCGGCGGTGTCGGGCTCGCCGCCGTCGACCTCGGCCGCCATCTCGGCCTGCACGTCGTCGCCGGAGTCGGCTCCGACGACAAGGCCGGCCTGGTGCGCCGCTACGGCGCGCGCGAGGTCATCAATTATCGCAGCGAGGATCTGCGCGACCGGATCAAGTCGGTCACATCAGGCCAAGGCATCGATATCGGCTTCGACAATGTCGGCGGCACCATCCTCGAGCAGATGGCCCGGCTGATGAACTGGGGCGGACGCCTGATGCCGATCGGCTTCACCAGCGGCGCCATTCCGTCGATCCCGATGAACCTGCCGCTTCTGAAGAACTATGCCATCGTCGGCGTCTTCGTCGGCGCCTGGGCGGAGAAGTTTTCCACCGAGGCCGCGCAAATGAATGAGACGCTGGTGCAGTTGCTGGCGGGCGGACACATCCGCCCGCATATCGACCGCGTCCTCCCTTTGGAGGAGGCCGCGCACGCCATGCAGGCCGTGGCCAATCGCACGGTTCAGGGACGAATTGTCCTCAAGATAAGATAGAGTGCGCGAGGCACGGCAAGAGAGGAACACACCGGTGACATCGATCATCATCGACAAGCGCTTTTGCGGTCCTCCGAACTCCGGCAACGGCGGCTATGTCTGCGGCCGGCTGGCCCAGCACATTCCCGGCGGTGCCGAGGTGACGCTGCGCGCGCCGCCTCCCCTCGACACACCACTCGATGCAGCCGCGACGAACGACGGCACATGGGAGCTTCGCGACGGCGCCAAGGTCGTCGCGACCGGCCGTGCGGTGAGCGTCGAGCTTGCGCGGCTGGAGACCGCCAGTTTCGAGGAGGCCAGCGCCGCCGAACTGCTGACGCCGGTCAAGCCGCACGAGCATCCGCTGCCGACCTGCTTCGTCTGCGGCCCGGCGCGCGCGAAAGGCGACGGCCTGCGCATCTTCGCCGGCCCGCTCGGCCGTCATGCACACGCGCCCGTTCTCGCAGCGAGCTGGACACCCGATCCCAATCTCGCCGCCGAGGACGGCCTCGTCGCGCCCGAATTTCTCTGGTCGGCGCTCGACTGCCCCACCGGCTTCGCCAGCAATTGCGATCCGCAGAGCGGCGCCGCCGACCGGACACCGCTCCTGCTGGGCCGGATGTCCGCCCGCATCGAAACCCGCCCGCGCCCCGGCGACCGCTTGATCATCACCGCCTGGCCCACCGGCCGCGACGGCCGCAAGCGCACGGCCGAGGCCGCACTCCATGATGAAGCCGGGAGGTTGCTGGCGGTGGCGAAGACGACGTGGATTGCGGTGGAGCGCGAGGTGCAGCTCGGGCGCGGATGACGGTCTCGCAGGGTGGGCAAAGGCGCGCAGCGCCGTGCCCACGATCTCTCCCAGCTCGCTGCTCCCTGCACCAATCCGTATCTTCCTGCACGACTACGGTCCCGGCGGCGCCGATTTACCTTGCGTCAAGCACGGTCGGCGATCGGTCGCTGCCTTAAAAGGCTATTAGGAGCGATCGTCGTTGTTGGCGCCCGGAATACGGGGACGGTCGGCAATGCAATCGAACGAGGGACTCTACAGTGCGCCGCGCTGGCGCCTGACGCGCTGGCTGGCTGAGCCGGGGCTTGGGGTCCCCGACGACATCCGCGCCGCGCTCATTGCCCAGCTCCATGGATCGCTGCCGGTCTTTGCCGCCGGCGCCGTCAACACCATCGCCGTCGCGGCCGTGATCGCCGTCCGCAAGCCGGCCGCACCGTTCATTGCCTGGCTGGTGATGGAGATCGCGATCTGCCTGGCCCGCCTCGTCGTGCTCGTCTGCGCGCATCGCAGAGCCCGGGCGCATCGCCCGACCCCGACCGACCTTCACCTTCTGCTCGCGGTCGCCTGGAGTGCCAGTGTCGGTTTTGGCGCCATCGTCAGCCTTGCGAGCGGCGACTGGGTCGTGGCCATGCTGGCCACGCTGTCGGCGGCGGCGATGGTCGGCGGCATCTGCTTCCGCAATTTCGGCGCGCCACGGCTGGCCGGGACCATGATCCTGCTGAGCCTCGGTCCGATCGTCCCCGGCGCCGCGCTTGCCGGCGAGCCGCTGTTCTACATCGTGTACCTCCAGGTCCCGATGTATCTGGCTGCGATGACCGCCGCCGCCTTCCGCCTCAACCGGATGCTGGTCACCACCATGCGTGCCGAGCGCGAGAACAACCATCGCGCCCATCACGACGCGCTCACCGGCCTGCTCAATCGCGCAGGTATCGTCGAGGCGCTCGGCGCCAGGCTGGGCACCCATGCCGAACGGCCGTTCGCGGTGCTGTTCTTCGATCTCGATAATTTCAAGCCGATCAACGACACGTTCGGCCATGCAGCCGGCGATGCGGTGCTGAAAGCCGTGGCCGGCCGCGCGCGCCGGGCGCTGCCTGACGGTGCGATGGTAGCCCGGATGGGTGGCGACGAATTCGTCGTGCTGGTCGATGGCCTCACGGCCGACATGGCGCTGGAGACCGGACACCGGCTCATCCGCGAGGTTGCCGTCTCCTATGATCTGGGCGGCGAGATGTGCGCCAGCGTCGGTGCCAGCGTCGGCATTGCGATGTCGCCGGATCACGGTGCCACGGTCGCTGAATTGCTCGCGGTCGCCGATGCCGCGCTCTACGAGGCGAAGTCTGGCGGCAAATCGCGCTGCTGCTTCGCATCGGTCGAGACCAATGTCGCGGCGTTACGCCGTCTCCAGCAGAGCAACCCGAAGGGGCCGGTCGCGAGCGCCGCTTGATGGAGCGATGCGCGCTCCCTCCCCGCGGCCCGGTTTCGTGGGCAAAGGCGCGCAGCGCCGTGCCCACCATTGTCACCTGAATTGATCGCGCGAAGCATGGTGGGCAGGCTTCCTGCCTTCGCTCTTCGAGCTACGGCGGACAAGTCGCTTCGCGCACCATGGGAGGCTGTGCCTGACGGCGTCAGCGGCTCGCCCGCAACGAGCTGAGCTCGAAATCCGCGGCCTGTTTCTCGACGAAGGTCTTCGGGCAATCGGCAACAGCGAGGTCGAACAACCGCGAAGCTTCTTCCCTGGAGCCACGTTGCAGGGTCAGTTCACCAGCATAGAAATGCGCCTCGCAGACCTGTCCCTTTCTTCTCCTCGGATCTGGATCGTTGGCAGCGTCGAGCACTTGCTCCGGCGTCGTCGTGCCAAGAAACAGGTTGATGATCGGCGCAGGCCATTTCGTCATATCGAGCTGCGTTGCGGCCTCGGCCAACCGATCTGGTTCGTGACTGCGCCTTGCAATGATCTCACGCCACAATGCCGCGTAGGCATTCTTGGGGTCGAGCCGGACCGCCTCATCCAGATCGGCCAACGACTTGGCAAGTGAACCGGCCTGCCAATGAGCGCTCGCGCGGGCGCGGTAGGCGCGGACGTCCCGGGGATCGAGTTGCACGAGCTGATCGTAGTCCGCAATCGAGCGGCTGAAGTCTCCCTTGGCCTTGTACGCGTTGGCACGCAGCCCGAGCGAATCCTTGTCCCTGGGATCAAAGCGGATCGCCTCATCATAGTCTGCGATGGCACGATCGAAGTCCCCTTTCGCATAATAGGCAGTTCCCCGGGCGCGGAGCACAGGGCCATCTCCCGAAGCGAGTACGATCGATTCACCGGCGACGGACGCGGAAATGGGATCGGCGTCCTGACCTTGAATCTGACTCTGCCGATCGCCGGCGTTTCCTTGATCCTGATGTGCCAGGCGGATCGCCTCATTGTAATCGGCAATGGCGCGATCATAGTCGCCTTTTTGAGCATAGGCGACGCCGCGACAGCCATAGACATACCGGCTTCGTGGGTTCAGCTCGACGATCCGGTCATAGTCGGCGATAGCGCGGTCGAACTCACCGAGCTGAGAAAAAGATTCGGCTCGGAAATAGTAGAAAGAGTCGTTCCTTGGCTTGATCGGCATTGTTTGATCGAGTTCAGCCAAAGCACGCTCTCTGTTGCCCTTGGCGAAGTAGACCCGGCCACGGCACAATTGGCCGCCGCCGGTTTGGGGGCTGAGCTCAACCGCTCGATCACAGTCGGCCATGGCCCGATCCGGATCACCCTTGCGAACGTAGGCGAGGCCTCGGTCGACATGCGCGATGACATTGTCCGGATGGATCAGCAGAGCCTGATCATAGTCGGCGATGGCGCGGACGAAGTCGAGTCTCGCCAGGTAGATTTGAGCGCGCCCTATGTAAGCGTAGGTATTCCTGGGATCGAGCTCGATGATTTTGGTGTAATCAGACATTGCGGCCGCAGGCTCTCGCTGTCGGAGATGCGCAAAAGCCCTGTGGAGTCGGGCGGGCAGATTGTCTGGGTAGCGCTCGATGATCTGGTCGTAATCGGCAATTTCGCGGTCGATCTCGCCTTTCTGGCGGTAGAACATGGCGCGGCGCATGTGTGCCATGACCAGGCCTTGCTGCATGGCCGGCGCCGCCTCGATCAGGGCGGTACAACCCGCGATCCGGTCATCGACACTGAAATTTCCGACCGCATTGCACTTGGCGGACAAGGGCATTTCCGCGCGGGCGTTCGATATTTCGAGCAGGACCGTTAGCGCCAACACACCCACGCCTGCTGCCGCACCAACGAGCGCGCGGCCTGTCATTCCAAACATGCAGTCCCCAACTCAATTCCCGGGAACTGTCATAGCAACAGGCGACGCGTCTGCACAGCCCTTGGTTGCGGCGCTGGCCCATCCTGCGAGACGACCTACACCAACGTCTTGGAAAATCCCGCCGCGAGATGATCGATCAGCGCGCGAACCGCCCGCGGCAGACCGCGTCGTGTCGTGAAGACGAGATGCACCATGCCGCGATGACCGCGCCAGTCTGACAGCACATGGACGAGCCTGCCTTGCTCGAGTGCGTCCCGGCAGAGGTGATCGGGCAGAAGCGCGATACCGAGGCCCGCGACCGCCGCATCGCGCACTGCGCCGAAGTCGCCGCATCCCATGCGCGGCTCGTGCCTGTGGATGCGAGCCTGTCCGTCGTCCGTCTCCAGATGCCATTCGACCAGCGCGTCGTCATCGGATGTCGCGAGCGTCGGAAGCGCGGCAAGATCGTCCAGAGTTCGCAGGCGGCTTGCCAGCTGCGGGCTCGCGACGAGGATGCGCGTGGACGTGCCCAGCGAGCGCATGGTGAGCGCAGCATCACCGACAAGGACGGATCGGACGCGCAGGGCCACGTCGATCCGCTCCTCGATCAGATCCACGGGACGGTCGATCGCGACGAGTTGCAGGCGCACCTTGGGATAGCGCGTCAGGAAGCTCGCCACGAGCCCGGACATCTCCGCGACCATGCCGGTCGGGCAACTGAAGCGAATGCGGCCATGAGGTTCAGACTGCGCTTGCGTCACGAGCGCTTCGGCCTGCTCGGCTTCCGTCAGGATCGCACGACAGCGCTCGTAGAAGGCCTGCCCCACCTCGGTGACCCGAAACCGCCGGCTCGATCGTTCGATGAGGCGCAGCCCCAGGCGCTCCTCTAGGCCAGCAATCCGCCGGCTGAGCTTGGACTTGGGCTCGCGCAAGGCCCGCCCGGCCGCGGCAAACCCGCCGTGCCCAACCACCTCGGCAAAATAGGCAAAGTCGTTCAGGTCGATCTTCATCGTTCCTCTCATAGAACGCTGAGTACCATATCTGACGACTACTCGCATCATCGTTCCGCAGGCATCTACGAAGGGCAGCGGCGCTTCCCGCCAGATGCTTCCAAAGGAGACGGACGATGACTGACAGGTTCAACAACAAGGTCGTGGTGGTGACCGGCGGCACGAGCGGCATCGGCCTTGCGGCTGCCAAGGCTTTTGCAACTGAAGGCGCCTCGGTGTTCATCACCGGCCGCCGCCAGGACGCGCTGGACGCGGCGGTGAAGGCGATCGGCGGTCGCGTGACCGGCGTTCAAGGCGACATGGCCAATCTGGCCGACATCGACCGGCTCTACGACGCCGTCCAGAAGAAGCACCAGCAGATCGACGTCATCTTCGCCAATGCCGGCGGCGGCGAGTTCGCACCGCTCGGCACGATCACCGAGGAGCATTATCAGCGCACGTTCGACACCAATGTGAAGGGCGTTCTCTTCACTGTCCAGAAGGCGCTGCCCCTGCTTCGCGACGGCGCCTCCATCGTCCTGACGGCATCGACCACCAGCGTCTCGGGTACGCCGGCTTTCAGCGTCTATTCG
Source organism: Bradyrhizobium sp. (assembly GCF_035935975.1). Classification (GTDB taxonomy): domain Bacteria; phylum Pseudomonadota; class Alphaproteobacteria; order Rhizobiales; family Xanthobacteraceae; genus Bradyrhizobium. The sequence goes on along the minus strand of NZ_DASYWN010000056.1, from coordinate 983 downwards.
GCAACCAAGGCCGCCGTGCGCAACTTCGCGCGCAACTGGATCCTCGACCTGAAGGATCGGCGCATCCGCGTCAACGCGATCAGCCCCGGCGTCACCGAGACGCCCGGGCTGAACCATCTGTTCGGCGCCGGTGAGCAGGCGGAAGGCACGAAGACCTACCTCGCAGGACTCATCCCGGCCGGCCGCGTCGGCCAGCCCGACGAGATCGCCAAGGCGGTGCTGTTCCTGGCCTCCGACGAGGCGAGCTTCGTCAATGGCGTGGAGCTCTTCGTCGACGGCGGCCAGGTTCAGATCTGAAGCGCCGCCTTCAGCACAATTCACGGAAATGGAGAAGACCGATGACCCGGACGAATGAATCGACGGATCGAATCCACCAACTGCTTCAGCGCAACCTTCAGGAGGTCTTCGGCGAGGGCGACGCCAGGCGTCGCCGCGCCGCGATCGACGAACTCTGGACGGAGAACGCCGCGCTGTACGTCCCGCCAGGCGTCTTCGTCGGGCGCGATGCAATCGACAAATTCGCGGGCGAGCTGCGGGCCACTCATCCCCACTTCGTCTACACGCCGACTGGCGAGCCACAGGCGCTTCACAATGCCGGACGGCTGGCCTGGACATCGGGTCCCCGCGGCGAAGCGCCTGATTACACAGGATGGGATGTGATCATCGTGGAGAACGGCAGGATCGCCGCGCTCTACGTCTTCCTCGACCAACCCGGAAAGTGAAGGCTGACCTCGCGACCGGTTCGTAGGGTGGATTAGCCCGCGGCTGCGCGAAGCGTAGTCGTGGGCGTAATCCACCGCTGTAGCTTCCGCAGAGACGAACATTGGTGGGTTACGCCTTCGGCTAACCCACCCTGTACCTTTCTCGCGTTCGGCGTCAGTCTACCGATATAGACTGGACACACGGGCCGATCCGCCGTGAGCTGCCTAATCCACCTGTGCCATGAGCACCTGCGTAGGACCTGCGCCGCGGTGGAACGGCTG
>NZ_DASYWN010000055.1:0-376624 GCF_035935975.1 Bradyrhizobium sp. | reverse complement strand
GCAGCGTCGGGCGCGAGAGGTTAAGGGCAGGGCGGATGCTCTCCGTGGGCCCAAGACTTCGTGCCGACGAGCGGCGCTGTCAGGTTCGTTTCGCCAGTAAGTTTCCGGCTCCGTCGACAGGGCCGGGAAAACTGCGGCGAGGAGCGAGCCGTGCGTACGGCAAAACCGTGTGGTCCTGGCCGTCGTTGCTACGGTCAAGCCTTGGCGAATGCGGCATTTGCGTCAACCGACGCGGTGCCGGCGACTTTCGCGAAGGTGAGGGAGGCCAGAAGGAATTCGGCTCCCGGGAGAGCACGGCATAAGCCGTCCGACCATCGCGCAGGGAAGGCCGTGTGTTGGGCTTCACCTGTTGCTGCTGTGCGGTTTTCTCTGCGCACCCTTTCGCGCAGCGGACCGCGGGTGCCGCCGGCACCCGGCCTTCCCTGCGCCCTCTTGGCGAAGAGGGTGGCGAGATCAAGCAAAGCTCGGGTGAAATCAGCCGCGAGGATGCGAAGGCGTGTCCACGAGCCTGTAGGATGGGTAGAGCGAAGCGAAACCCATCATGTTCCGGCGACGATGATGCGCGATGGGTTTCGCTTCGCTCTACCCATCCTACGAGTGCGCGTTGGGAGAACTGCGTGCCGCCCCTTGCTCCGTCATTGCGAGGAGCGACTTGTCCGCCGTAGCTCGAAGAGCCAAGGCGGAAGCGTGCCCACGACTTCTCGCATCGTGACCGAAATCGTGGGCGCGGCGCTTTGCGCCTTTGCCTACCCCACGGCACTGCGTCCTGTCGCTCGCACCTCTGGCAGCGGTGGAGGCGACTCACTTCGAGTGCACCCAGCCATCGCCGCAAAATTGGGCGCGCTTCGTGTGTCCTAAAATCTCAAGTTGTGGATTGTCATCTTCACAAGGGTATCGCGGTAAGCCAACCCGTGTCTTCCTGGCCACGATTGTGCTGCTTAAGCAACACTCACGCCGGATTTAACCCTCATCACCGGTCGTTCGCATCAGCGCCGCTTTTTGGCCACACCCGAACATGAATAAAATCGCTCTAATGTTTCAGGGGCTGGGCTGGTCCCTTGCAGGCGACGGGAAATCCCAAGGTCGATTCAAATCTTGGGTCTGACGTTCCGGGTCTGACAAGGGTTAGCCAAGGAAACTGGTTAGCGATGGACGCGAAGAGCAACATCAAGCACAGGCTGCCGAGCCGTCACGTGACGGAAGGCCCTGCGCGCGCGCCGCACCGGTCCTATTTCTACGCCATGGGTCTGACCACCGAGCAGATCCACCAGCCCTTCGTCGGCGTCGCCTCGTGCTGGAACGAGGCCGCTCCCTGCAACATCGCCCTGATGCGCCAGGCGCAGGCGGTGAAGAAGGGCGTCGCGTCGGCCGGCGGCACCCCCCGCGAGTTCTGCACCATCACCGTCACCGACGGCATCGCCATGGGCCATGACGGCATGCGCTCCTCGCTGCCGTCGCGCGAATGCATCGCCGATTCCGTCGAGCTGACCGTCCGCGGCCATGCCTATGACGCCCTGGTTGGGCTAGCCGGCTGCGACAAATCGCTGCCGGGCATGATGATGGCGATGGTCCGCCTCAACGTGCCCTCGATCTTCATCTATGGCGGCTCGATCCTGCCCGGCAATTTCCGCGGCCAGCAGGTCACCGTGCAGGACATGTTCGAGGCGGTCGGCAAGCACTCGGTCGGCGCCATGTCCGACGAGGACCTCGACGAGATCGAGCGCGTGGCGTGCCCCTCGGCGGGCGCCTGCGGCGCACAGTTCACCGCCAACACCATGGCGACTGTCTCCGAGGCGATCGGTCTGGCGCTGCCTTACTCGGCCGGTGCCCCTGCACCGTACGAGATCCGCGACGCCTTCTGCATGACCGCGGGCGAGAAGGTCATGGACCTGATCGCCCAAAACCTCCGGCCGCGCGACATCGTCACCCGCAAGGCGCTGGAAAATGCTGCGGCCGTGGTCGCAGCATCCGGCGGCTCAACCAATGCTGCACTGCACCTGCCGGCGATCGCGCACGAGTGCGGGATCAAGTTCGATCTGTTCGACGTCGCCGAAATCTTCAAAAAGACACCTTATGTCGCGGATTTGAAGCCGGGCGGCCGTTATGTCGCCAAAGACATGTTTGAAGTAGGTGGCATACCGCTTCTGATGAAGACGCTGCTCGACAACGGATTTCTCCACGGCGACTGCATTACGGTCACCGGTCGAACGATCGCCGAAAACCTCAAAAGCGTGAAATGGAATCCGCACCAGGACGTGGTGCACCCGGCAGATAAGCCCATCACCGTCACCGGTGGTGTGGTCGGTCTGAAGGGCAATTTGGCGCCAGAAGGTGCGATCGTGAAAGTCGCGGGAATGTCCAACCTCAAGTTTACCGGTCCGGCCAGGTGCTTCGACCGGGAGGAGGACGCGTTCGAGGCTGTTCAGAACCGGACCTATAAGGAAGGCGAAGTCATCGTCATCCGCTACGAGGGCCCCAAGGGCGGCCCCGGCATGCGGGAGATGCTCCAGACCACCGCGGCGCTGACCGGCCAGGGCATGGGCGGCAAGATCGCGCTCATCACCGACGGCCGCTTCTCCGGCGCCACCCGCGGCTTCTGCATCGGCCATGTCGGCCCCGAGGCGGCCATCGGCGGCCCGATCGGGCTGCTCGAGGACGGCGACATCATCGAGATCGACGCCGACGCCGGTACCCTTAACGTAAAATTGAGTGACGCTGAGCTCGCTCAGCGCAAGACCAAATGGAGCGCTCGCGCGACTAACCACACGTCGGGTGCGCTTTGGAAGTATGCTCAGCAGGTTGGACCAGCGGTCGGAGGGGCAGTAACCCATCCGGGCGGCGCGCACGAGAAGCAGTGCTATGCGGACATCTAGGCGTACCATTGTTGCGTTTGTGTTGGGGGCCAGTGCGCTGGCCATGCCGGCGTTCGCCTTCGACGGCTCGCCGGCCAACAACAAGGACGCCACCATCCCGGTCGTGACCACGCTGCCGGGTGCTGCGGGTGCGGTGCGCAGCAAAGTAGCGCCGCCGGCCCAGGAAACCTCGCTCAGTGCACTGCAATATGCCGCCGAGGGCGGTCATCCCGGCGCGCAGTTCAAGCTCGGCCGCATGTATGCCAATGGCGATGGCGTCGCCCAGGACGACGTGCGCGCCTTCGAATATTTCAGCCGGATCGCCAACGCGCATGCCGACGACAGCCCGTCGGCGCCGCAGGCCCAGATCGTGGCCAACGCCTTCGTCGCGCTCGGCCGGTACTATCTGAACGGCATCCCGAACTCGAAGATCAAGCCGGACCAGGACCGGGCGCGGGAGATGTTCTCCTACGCGGCCTCCTATTTCGGCAATGCGGACGCCCAGTACGATCTCGCCCGCCTGTATCTGAAGACGCCGGACGCCTCGCGCGAGGACTTCCGCTATGGCGCGCGCTGGCTCGGCCTTGCCGCCCAGAAGGGCCAGCACGAGGCTCAGGCGCTGCTCGGCCAGATGCTGTTCAACGGCGACCGCCTGCCGCGGCAGGCCGCGCGCGGCCTGATGTGGCTGACGCTGGCCCGTGACAGCGCCGGCACCGAAGAGACCTGGATCAAGGAAAGCTACAACCGCGCCTTCGCCAAGGCCTCCGACGACGATCGTGCCATGTGCCTGCAAATGCTGGAACAGTGGGTGCAGGGCCGCCGCGAGTAGGCTCCACGTGCAGTCATTCCGGGGCGATGCAAAGCACCCAGCCCGGAATCTCGAGATTCCCCGGTGCGCAATTGCGCACCTGAGGTTCGGCTCTTCGAGCCGCCCCGGAATGACGGCGCTGATGGCTACGCCGCCTCCAGATCCAGATCCGCCCACACCGGCACGTGGTCCGACGGCTTCTCCCAGGCCCGCACATAGCTGTCGATCCCGACATTGGCGAGCTTGTCGCTGGCCTGCGGCGACAGCAGCAGATGGTCGATCCGCAAGCCGTGGTTCTTCTGCCAGGCGCCGGCCTGGTAGTCCCAGAAGGTGTAGAGCCCGGGCTCGTCGGTGACGGCGCGCAGGGCGTCGGTCAGGCCGAGGCCGAGCAGGGCCTGAAAGCTCTCCCGCGTCTCGGGCTTGAAAAGCGCGTCCTCGGTCCAGGCCGCGGGGTTATGGACGTCGCGGGCATGCGGGATGACGTTGAAGTCGCCTGCGAGGATCAGCGGCTCCTCGGTCTTAAGGCGCTCCTTCGAATACTCAAGAAGCCGCGACATCCATTTGAGCTTGTAGGGATATTTCTCGGTCCCAACCGGATTGCCGTTGGGCAGATAAAGACAGGCGATACGCATCACGCCGGACTTGAGCGTCACCACGCCCTCGAGGAAACGGGCATGGGCGTCCTCGTCGTCGCCGGCGAGCCCCGACTTGGTCTCGTCGAAGCGGAGCTTCGAGAGCAGCGCGACACCGTTGAACGTCTTCTGCCCGTGCGTGACCACGTTGTAGCCGAGCGCCTCGATCTCCAGCCGCGGGAAGGCCTCGTCGACGCATTTGATCTCCTGCAGGCAGACGATGTCCGGCTGGCATTCCTTCAGCCAGGTCAGCAGCAGGTCGATCCGCTGCCGGACCGAGTTCACGTTCCAGGTGGCAACTCTGATGGGCATGTCGGCAGGGCTCCGGGCAGGGGCCATGGTTAGAACAAACTGCCAACGCGCCCGTCAAGGACGCCGCAAAATCTCCCACAAAATTAACCCGGCTTAAGCGGGCCGCAGGCCATTGATACGGAAAAGGTTCCGTGGATGGGATGGCCGGTCAAAACTTCAGAGCGAGCTGAGCCGCGCGACGGGCTGGTCGGCGCGTTCCTGTACTGGCTCGGCGGCTTCGAGATCGAGGACGGCCTGACCGCCGATCTCAGCGAGCGCGAGCTGCGCCGGATCCGCGCCAAGCAGATCGACGCAGTGACGCGGCTGATCCCGGTGACGATGGCCGTCACCATGCTCAACGTCGCCATCGTGCTGATCCTGTTCTGGGGCAGGGGCTGGAACGACTTCCTCGCGGTCTGGGGCATGACGCTGGCCGTCACAGCCTCGCTCGCCGTGCGTTCGTGGCGGCGCTCGCATCGGACCCCGCCGCAGGAGGCCTCGCCCCGTGCCGCCGAGCGCATGCTGCGGCAGGCCTTCTTCCTCGCCGCGATCTGGGGCACGCTGCCGCTCGCCCTGTTCAGCCGGGTCGGACCGATCAGCCAGCTCATCCTGGCCTGTCTGATGGTCGGCATGATGTCGGGCGGCGCCTTCACGCTGTCGACGTTCCCGCGCGCCGGCCTCGTCTATCTCGCCACCATGACGGTCGCCTGCGCCGGCGCGCTGCTGCTGTGCGGCACCGGGCCGCATCTAGTGACCGCGGTGTTCCTGCTGCTGTTCGCGTTCTTCATGGCGCGCAACATCGTCTCGCAGGGCAATCTGTTCCTCGGCAATCTCAAGGCCCAGCTCGAGCTCGAGCGCCAGACCGAGATCATCTCGCTGCTGCTGAAAGACTTCCAGGAGAACGCCAGCGACTGGCTGTGGCAGACCGATGCGGAAGGTCATCTGACCGACGTGCCGCAACGCTTCGCCGACGTCGCGCAGTTGCCGTTGCCGCTGTTGAAGGGCTCGCACTTCGCCGACGTGCTCGACATGCTCTGCCCCGAGGACAAGGCGGCCGCCTACAACGTCGTCGGCCTGATGGAGCATGCCGAGCCGTTGCACGAGATGAACCTCAAGGTCGTCGCCGGCGGCGAGGCGCGGTTGTGGTCGCTGACCGCGAAACCCGCCTATGATCGCGACGGCCAGTTCCTGGGCTATCGCGGCTTCGGCCGCGACGTCACCGAGCGCTGGCGCGCGGAGAAGGCCGAGGCCGAGAGCCGGGCGAAGTCGGATTTCCTGGCGGTGATGAGCCACGAAATCCGCACGCCGATGAATGGCGTGCTCGGGCTTGCCAGCATGCTGCTCGAAACAAAACTCGATCCGGAGCAGCGCGAGGCCGTCACCACGATCCGCGAGTCCGGCGACAATCTGCAGCGCATCCTCAACGACATTCTCGACCTCTCCAAGCTCGAAGCCGGCCGCTTCCAGTTCGAGGCGATCGACTTCGCGCCGCAGGCCCTCGTCGAGACGGTTGCGACCGTCGCGCGCGCCAGCGCCAAGAGCAAGGGAATCGCGGTCAGGGTCGAGCTCGATCCGAACCTGCCGCCAACGCTGCGCGGCGACGTCGCGCGCATCCGCCAGGTGCTGCTCAATCTCGCCTCCAACGCGGTGAAGTTCACAGACGTGGGCGAGGTGACGATCTCGGCGACCTGCCAGGCGCGGCGCGATCTGCTCGCGACCGTCGAATGGGCCGTGACCGATAGCGGCATCGGCATTGCGCCCGAGAAGGTCGGTCAGCTCTTCAGCGACTTCGCGCAGGCCGACGCCTCGATCAGCCGCCGCTTCGGCGGCACCGGGCTTGGGCTCGCGATCTCCCGGCGCATCATCGAGCAGATGGGCGGCACCATCGGCGTCACGTCGACGCCGGGCGAGGGGTCGATCTTCCGCTTCACCCTGGTGCTGCCCTGGAGCCAGGCGCAGGCCTCCGACCAGGCGGCGGGTAGCGATGAAGCCGACGCGCTGAAGGCGCGCATTGCCGAACTCGACCGGCCCTTGAAGGTGCTGGTCGCCGAGGACGATGCCGTTAACCGCATGGTCGTCAGCAAGATGCTGGGAGCCTTCGAGGTCGAGCTGCGCGTCGTCACCGACGGCGTCCAGGCCGTCGAGGCGGCTTCAGAGGGCGATTACGACGTCGTGCTGATGGATGTGCGCATGCCCGACATGGACGGCCTTGCCGTGACCCGCGCGATCCGCGCGCAAGGCGGGCGCTTCGCGGCTCTGCCGATCATTGCGCTCACCGCCAATGCCTTCCCCGAAGACGTCAAGATCTGCCGCGAGGCCGGCATGTCGGACTTCCTGGCGAAGCCGCTGCGCAAGCCCGCGCTCGCTGCCGCCTTGCTGCGCGCGCTGGACGGCCACGCGATGTCGGAGGACGCGCCGCTGCAGCCGGAGCTGATGCCTGATGACGTGGAGTGGACCGACGAGGAAAGGCAGATGACGGGCGCTTAAACCGCGCGTCAGATCGAGAAGCTGGTGCCGCAGCCGCAGGACGCGGTGGCGTTGGGATTGTTGACGCGGAACGACGCGCCGATCAGATCGTCGACGAAATCGACCTGCGAGCCCGCCAGGAACGGCTGCGAAGCGGAATCGACCAGCACCACCGCATTCTCCTGCTCGATCACGAGATCGTCGTCGGTGCGGTCGCGGTCGATGTCGAACTTGTACTGGAAGCCGGAGCAGCCGCCGCCCTCGACGGAGATGCGCAGCATCGCGCCGGCGCCTTCGCCCTTGAGGATCTCCCCAATCCGGCGTGCGGCGCGGTCACTGATGGTCACGTCTGTCGTCATGGCTCGTCTCCGATAGTCCCGTGGTCATATCAAATTCACTTGGCAGATTCACTTGGCCAATTCATTTGGTATCCCGCGTCCGGCATAGTTAAGTGCAAGGATACGCAGAATCAAATGGATAGGGACTAAATTCGTCGTGTCCGTCGGAATGGCAGCCCCCCGCGCGCCCTATGCCTGCGATCCCGATCGCAGCCGCGGCCGGCTGGTCGCCGAGCCGCCGAGCCGGACCCGCAGTCCGTTCCGGCGGGATTGCGACCGGGTAATCCATTCCACCGCGTTCCGCCGCCTGAAGTACAAGACCCAGGTGTTCGTGTTCCACGAGGGCGACCACTACCGCACCCGGCTGACCCATTCGCTGGAGGTGGCGCAGATCGCCCGTGCGCTGGCCCGCCAGCTCGGACTGGACGAGGACCTCACGGAAACGCTGGCGCTCGCCCACGATCTCGGCCACCCGCCGTTCGGGCACGCCGGCGAGCGGGCGCTGGATGCCTGCCTGAAGGATTTCGGCGGCTTCGACCACAATGCCCAGGCCCTGCGCGTCGTCGGCTCGCTCGAGCACCGCTATCCCGAGTTCGACGGGCTCAACCTGACCTGGGAGTCGCTGGAGGGCATCGTCAAGCACAACGGCCCGCTGACCGATCGCAGCGGCGCGCCGGTCGGACGCTATCGCGAGCACGGCATTCCCGTCGGCATTGGCGACTACATCAAGCTCTATGATCTCGAATTGTGGAGCTTCGCCTCGCTCGAAGCACAAGTAGCGGCGATCGCCGACGACATCGCCTACGACGCCCACGACATCGACGACGGCCTGCGTGCGGGCCTGTTCGATCTCGACGATCTCAAGGTGATGCCGCTCACGGCCGAGATCATCGCGGAGACCTCGGCGCATTACCCCGACCTTGAAGACGTCAGGCGCGGCGCCGAGCTGGTGCGCGAGCTGATCTCGCACCTGATCGGCGCGGTATTCGCGGAGACGCAGAAGAACCTCCATGCCGTGAAACCGCAATCGGCCCAGGACGTCCGCCAGCAAAGCCGGGCGCTGGTCGCGTTCCCCGCCGAGGTCGCCGAGGAGGAGGCCGCCATCAAGCGCTTCCTGTACCAGCACATGTACCGCCACAAGCGGGTGATGCGGGTGATGGGCGAGGCGGAGCAGATCCTGTTCGACCTGTTCGCGAAATACCTGAAATCGCCCGCTGAGCTGCCGCCGGAATGGCTGCTCGGGGCGGAGGCGGACGATGAGGGCGACCGGGCCCGGCGGATCGGCAATTTCATTGCCGGAATGACGGACCGCTTTGCCCTCACCGAGCACCAGCGGCTTTTTGACTCGACCCCGGATTTGCGTTAGGCGGCGCCCATGCCCGACACATCCTCATCCCTGCACCTGTTCGCCGACGTGCTCGCACGCGTGCACGCCGCCTGCCGTACGCTTGCGGCGGAAGCCAGCTGGCCCGAGGGCATCGATTTCTCGCGCGTGGTGGTCGAGCCGCCCCGCGACGCCACCCATGGCGACATGGCGACCAACGCCGCGATGGTGCTTGCGAAAGAGGCAAAGGCGAAGCCGCGCGACCTCGCCGAGCAGATCGCCGAGCGGTTGCGCACCGATGCGCTGATCGCCAAGGTCGACGTCGCCGGTCCCGGGTTCATCAACCTGACGCTCAAGCCGGCGGCCTGGGCTGAGGCGCTGCGCACGGTGCTGCGCGAGGGCGCCGATTACGGCCGTGTCCGCGGCGGCTCCAAGGTCAATGTCGAGTACGTCTCGGCCAACCCAACCGGACCGATGCATGTCGGCCATTGCCGCGGCGCCGTGTTCGGCGATGCGCTGGCGAGCCTGCTCCAGTTCGGCGGCCATGACGTCACCCGCGAATATTACATCAACGACGCCGGCGCCCAGGTCGACGTGCTCGCGCGCTCCGCGTTCCTGCGGTATCGCGAGGCGCTCGGCGAGGACATCGGCGCGATCCCGGAAGGGCTCTATCCCGGCGACTATCTGAAGCCGGTGGGCACTGCGCTCGCGAAGGAGCACGGCGACAAGCTGCTCGCGATGAGCGAGGCCCAGTGGCTGCCGACGGTGCGCGCCAAGGCGATCGCGATGATGATGGACGAGATCAAGGATGATCTCGCCGCCCTCAACATCCGCCACGACGTGTTCTTCTCTGAGCGCTCGCTGATCGAGACCGGCAACAACAAGGTCGCCGAGACCATCGATTTCCTGAAGGCCAAGGGCGACATCTACGAAGGCCGCCTGCCGCCGCCCAAGGGCGCGCCGGTCGAGGACTGGGAAGACCGCGAGCAGCTGCTGTTCAGGGCGACCGCTTACGGCGACGACGTCGATCGGCCGCTGATCAAGTCGGACAATTCCTACACCTACTTCGCCTCCGACATCGCCTACCACAAGAACAAGTTCGACCGTGGTTTCGCGGAGATGATCGACGTCTGGGGCGCCGATCATGGCGGCTACATCAAGCGCATGCAGGCGGCGGTGAAGGCGACGACCTCGGGCAAGGGATCGCTCGACGTCAAGATCGTCCAGCTCGTGAAGTTGCTGCGCAACGGCGAGCCGGTGAAAATGTCCAAGCGGAGCGGGGACTTCGTCACCTTGCGTGAGGTGGTGGATGAGGTCGGCCAGGACGCCGTCCGCTTCATGATGCTCTACCGCAAGAACGACGCCGTGCTCGACTTCGACCTCGCCAAGGTCATGGAACAGTCGCGCGATAACCCGGTGTTCTACGTCCAGTACGGCCACGCCCGCGGTCACTCGATCTTCCGCAACGCGCGGGCCGAGGTGTTCCCGGAACTGCCTGACGATTCGGACAAGCGCATTGCCTGGCTCAGTGAATCGGCAGTTGAGCGGCTGTCGGACCCGGTTGAACTCGATCTTCTGAAGCGCCTCGCAATTTATCCGAGGATGCTGGAAGCCGCCGCCGCGGCCCATGAGCCGCACCGTATTGCCTTTTATCTCTATGACTTAGCGAGCGAATTTCACGCACTTTGGACGAAGGGGCGCGATTTGCCCTATTTACGCTTCATTATCAATAATGATGCAGATCTTACAAAGGCGCGACTGGCGATGGTCCAGGGCGTCGTCTCGGTCCTGGCATCGGGCCTCGCCATCCTCGGCGTCCATGCCCCGGACGAGATGCGGTAGTTTGGGGCGAACTACTTAAGAGGAATTTTGGGGGTAACCGGCAGAAGCCGGATCGCTTAGACTTGGTTGAAGCCTTGTGGGTCGAAAGCCGCGCCTTGGTCGAGGGGCGCGCGGCTTTCCCGAAGGGACGCATCATCACGATGGCCGAACGATATCAGGAAAGACCGTTTCCCTCCGATGACTATGGTCGCGGTGGCGATCAGCATGGGAAGGCGGAAAATGATCCCTTGGCCGAACTCGCCCGCCTGATCGGACAGACCGATCCGTTCGCAGCCCAGGGGCGCCCGGGCGCGCCAGCGCCGGCAGGGGCCACCCAGAACTATCAGGACTACCAGCAGGACGGCTATCACCAGGACTATGCCGAGCAGGCTCCGCCGCCGCCGGGGCCGCCTTCATGGATCCGGCGCGCCAATGTGCAGCCGGAGCCGGCCCCCGCGCCGGAGCCTGATTATCCCGTCTCAGCCAACCCGGTTCATCCGTTGCATCGCTATTCCGCCCAGCCGACCGCGCCCGAGCCCGAGTTTCAACAGCCGCAGGCCTATCAGGACCACGGCTATCAGCAGGCTCAGAGCTATCAGGATCAGGCTTACCAGCAGCACGATCAGGCGTATCAGGACCAAGCCTATCAGGAGCCGTATCAGCAGCAGCCCGATCCGTCGCGTTACGACGATGCGCTGTATGGGCGGCTGGAGTCGGGCGAGCAGGATTACCAGCGCGAGCCTGCTTATCCCGACGATCCCTACGCGTTCCAGAGCGACTATCCCGAGGCTGATCTGGACGAGCCGAAGAAGCAGCGCGGCGGCATGATGACCGTCGCGGCGATCCTCGCGCTCGCCGTGGTCGGCACCGGCGCGGCGTTCGCCTACAAGACCTACGTGGGCTCGCCCCGCAGCGGCGAGCCGCCGATCATCAAGGCCGACAACACCCCGACCAAGATCGTGCCGGCGCCGACGGATTCCGCAACCAAGGTGCCTGATCGCATGGTCACCGGTGACGGCGGCGAGAAGATCGTGCCGCGTGAGGAAGCGCCCGTCGACGTCAACGCCAGAGCGAGCGGTCCCCGCGTCGTGTTCCCACCGCTGAACCCGAATGCCAATCCGCCGCCGGTGGCAAGTGTCTCGCCGTCCGCGGCCATGCAGCCAGGCGCGGGTCCAGTTCCGAGCAACGGGACGATGCCGAACAGCGCGCCGCGGGCGATCAGGACCGTGGCCGTGAGGGGTGATCAGACCGATAGCGGCACGCCACAATCGGCGGCGGCCGCCAAGCCGTCCGCAACGGCGCCGAAGCCCGTTGCCGCACCCGCTGCACCGGCCGCGCCGCGCAATCCGCCGACCTCGGCCAATGCCAGCGCCAACCAGCCGCTCTCGCTGGCGCCGCAGTCAGAACCGGCGCAGCGGATGGCTGCGACCAACCCGACGCAGATCGCGCCGAGCGCTGCTCCCGATACGGGCGGCGGGGGCTTCCTAGTGTCGGTGACCTCGCAAGACACCGAGGCTGCCGCCCGGTCGTCGTTCCGTGTGGCGCAGGGCAAATACGCCTCCGTGCTGGGCTCCCATTCGCCTGTGATCAAGCGGGTGGACCGGCCCGACGGCACGGTCAAATACCGTGCGATGGTTGGGCCTTACAAGACGCGGCAGGAAGCCAGCCAGTTCTGCAAGGAGCTGATGGCGGCCGGCGGGCAGTGCTTTATCCCGTAGTATTATCGGCCGTTTCCTTGACCCTCTGACGGGGCAGGGTTAATCGGCCGTTATGAGCAAGCGGGCCTTCATTACCGGCGTTTCCGGAACGGAACTGACCGCTATCGAGCGGGAGTTCATCCGTGCCGAACGTCCGTGGGGCTTCATCCTGTTCAAGCGCAATGTCGCGACACCGGCTCAAGTGGCTGCGCTGGTTGCGGAATTGCGGGCAGTTGCAAACGCGCCCGATGCGCCAATCCTGATCGATCAGGAGGGCGGGCGCGTACAGCGGCTGGGTCCGCCGCACTGGCCGGTCTATCCGCCGGGAGCAGTATTCGCGAGTTTGTACGATGCCGATTCGGCGCTCGGCCTCACGGCGGCGCGCCTCAGCGCCCGCCTGATCGCCGCCGATCTCGCCGATCTCGGCATTACCGTAGATTGCTTGCCGCTGGCTGACGTGCCGGTGCAAGGTGCCGATGCCGTCATCGGGAACCGGGCCTACGGCACCGAGCCGGGCAAGGTTGCCGCGATCGCCCGTGCGGTGACCGAGGGCCTGGAGCAGGGCGGCGTGCTGCCGGTCCTCAAGCACATCCCCGGCCATGGCCGGGCCACCGCCGACACCCATTTCAAGTTGCCGACGGTCGATACGCCCAGGGACGAGCTGGAACAGACCGACTTCGCGGCGTTCAAGCCGCTGGCGGATCTGCCGATGGCCATGACTGCACATGTTGTGTTTAGCGCGGTCGACCCCGCCCATCCGGCGACGACTTCTGCGACAATGATTGCTCAGGTGATTCGCGGCGCAATCGGGTTCCAAGGTTTGTTAATGAGTGATGACGTGTCGATGAACGCGCTGTCGGGGAATATCGCCGAACGGACTCGCGCCATCTTCGCGGCCGGTTGCGACATAGCCCTGCATTGCAACGGCAACATCGAGGAGATGCGCGAGGTCGCCGGCCAGACACCGGAATTGTCGGGCAGGGCACTGGAGCGCGCGAACGCCGCGCTCGCCGCACGCAAGGCACCGCAGGCGTTCGACCGCGTGGCCGCGCGCGCCGAACTGGACGCATTGATCGCACGGGCAAACACGGCATCCGCATGACCGCAGAAATCCTATCGTTTGAAACCGGGCGGCCCGCAGAGCTCGCCGAGGGCGAGCCGGCGTTGGTGGTGGACGTCGAGGGGTATGAAGGCCCGCTCGACCTGCTGCTCGCGCTGGCGCGGCAGCAGAAGGTCGATCTCGCCAAGATATCGATCCTGGCGCTGGCCGATCAGTACCTCCACTTCATCGAAGCCGCGCGAAAGATCCGGCTTGAGCTTGCCGCCGACTACCTCGTCATGGCGGCGTGGCTCGCCTTCCTGAAATCGCGCCTGCTGCTGCCGGAGCCGCCGAGTGCGGAAGGGCCGAGCGCCGAGCAGATGGCGACCGCGCTGGCCAACCGGCTGCGTCGTCTGGAAGCTATTCGCGAAGCCGCCAATCGGCTGATGAACCGTCAGCAATTGCTGCGCGATATCTTCCCGCGCGGCGAGCCCGAGCAGATCGCCGAGATCAAGCATCCGAAATACACCGCGACGCTGTACGACCTGCTGACCGCCTATGCCTCGCAGCGCCAGTCGCGTGTGCTCGCGAGCGTGCATCTGGCCAAGCGCACGGTGTGGTCGCTTGCGGAAGCGCGCGCCACGCTGGAGCGGCTGGTCGGCAGCATCACCGAGCAGGACGATTGGGGCGTGCTCGACGACTTCCTGATCCGCCACGTCGCCGATCCCACGCAGCGCGCGACGGTGTTCGCCTCGAGCTTCGCCGCCGCGCTCGAACTGGTGCGTGAAGGTCAGCTCGAGCTGAACCAGAAAGAGGCGTTTGCGCCCATCTATTTCCGGAAGGGGCGTCCTAAACCGGTCCCGGACGCAGCTCCTGCGCCCGACGCGCCGGTCGCTTAAGTGCAAGAAGGAGAATCTGCCATGGCAAGCCTGGCTGAAGTGCGGGTAGAAGAGGCCGAGCCGATGGAGAACGAATCCCAGGCACGTCCCGAAGAATTGCGGCTGCTGGAAGCGCTGCTGTTCGCCTCGAGTGAGCCGCTGGATACCGCGACGCTGGCCAAGCGCATGCCTGACGGCGTGGACGTCAAGGCCGCGCTCGAGCAGCTCCAGGCCGACTACGCCTTGCGCGGCGTGAATCTCGTGCGGGTCGCCAACAAATGGACCTTCCGCACCGCCGGCGATCTGTCCTGGCTGATGACGCGCGAGAGCACCGAGACCCGCCGCCTGTCGCGCGCGGCGATCGAGGTGCTGGCGATCATCGCCTATCACCAGCCGGTGACGCGTGCCGAGATCGAGGAGATCCGCGGCGTCGTGACCTCGAAGGGCACGCTCGACGTGCTCTTGGAGACCGGCTGGATCAAGCCACGCGGCCGCCGCAAGACGCCCGGCCGTCCGCTGACGTTCGGAACCACCGAGGACTTCCTGTCGCAGTTCACGCTGGAACAGCTCGGCGACCTGCCGGGTCTGGAGGAGCTGAAGGGCACGGGCCTCTTGGATTCGCGCCTGCCGACCGGATTCAGCGTCCCGACGCCGTCGGATGACCCGGCGCTGCGCGAGGACGAGGATCCCCTGGAACCGGGCGAGGAGCTTGATCTGGCGCTGGCGCCTGCGGTCGAGCCCGAGACGCCGCCGGAAGGCGGCAATGAGGGTGGCGAGGCCGGCAGCGAGGAGTGATCCTCCGGCCTTCTACGGGCCCCCTGCGACCAGTTAACACTAGCAAGATTACGTAGCGCCAACAGCGAATTGGCGTTGCCTTGGTCCTTGTTTTTGAGGCCTGCCAAGCCTACGTTCCGGTCAAGATCGGCCGGGTCCCCGGCCATGCGTGTTTGGAGGGTTGCAGGATGGGTTCACTCAGCATTTGGCACTGGATCTTGGTGATCGCGGTGGTCCTGCTGCTGTTCGGCCGCGGCAAGATTTCGGATCTGATGGGCGACGTCGCCCAGGGCATCAAGGCCTTCAAGAAGGGCATGCAGGACGACGACAAGGTCGCCGACAAGCCCGAGCCGGCCAAGTCGCTCGAGCACAATGCCGCCCCGACTGCGGCCCGGTCCGACGTCGGCAGCAAGGCCGTCTGAGCCAGAGAGCACGCGAGACGCGGGTAGCGGCCCCGATCCTGCGCGCAAGGGATTGGGCCGGCTGCGGCTGGCGTGAACGGAAGACCTCATGTTCGACATCGGGTGGAGTGAACTGGTCCTGATCGGGGTCGTGGCCCTGATCGCCATCGGCCCGAAAGAGCTGCCGGGCGTGCTGCGCATGGTCGGGCAATGGATGGGCAAGGCCCGCAAGATGGCCGCCGAATTCCAGGGCCAGTTCCAGGAAGCGATGCGCGAGGCCGAAATGGCCGACCTCAAGAAGAGCTTCGACGAGGTCAAGGAAGCCGCGACCGGCTTCGCCAGCAACAATCCGCTGACCTCGCTGCAGAAGGACGTCAGCGACGCGCTCCGCGTCGATGCGCTCGACAAGCCGGCCGAGACGCCGACCACCTCGGCGGCGATCGAGCCGCCTGCGACTTCAAGCGAAGCACCGGTGACTTCAAGCGAAGCACCGGTGACCCCGACCACTCCGGAAGCACCGACACCGCAGACCTTCGTGGAAGCCGAGGCGCATGCGGCGGTGAACGAGCCGCTCGCCATCACCCGTGAGGTCGAGCAGGCACAGGTTACGCAGACCTCGGTGACGCAGGACACCGCGCCATCCGAGGCGATCAAGGACGCCAAAGCGTCATGACCGACGCCGATATCGAGGCCAGCAAAGCCCCTCTGATGGACCATTTGATCGAGCTGCGTTCGCGGCTGATCAAGGCGCTGCTCGGCTTCGGCCTGGCCTTCATCTTCTGCTTCTTCTTCGCCAAGCAGATCTACAACGTGCTGGTCTGGCCGTTCGTGTGGGTCGCGGGCCCCGAGAACTCGAAGTTCATCTACACCGCGCTGCTGGAATATTTCATCACCCAGCTCAAGCTTGCGCTGTTCGGCGCCGGATTCCTCTCGTTCCCGATCGTCGCGGGACAGATCTACATGTTCGTCGCGCCGGGCCTCTACAAGCACGAGAAGCAGGCCTTCGTGCCGTATCTGGTCGCGACCCCGTTCTTCTTCGTGCTGGGCGCGGCGCTGGTCTATTTCGTCGTGCTGCCGATGCTGGTGCGGTTCTCGCTCGGCATGCAGCAGGCCGGCAGCGACGAGACCGCACAGATCCAGCTCCTGCCCAAGGTCGGCGAATATCTGTCGCTGATGATGTCGCTGATCTTCGCCTTCGGCATCGCCTTCCAGCTCCCGGTGATCCTGACGCTGCTCGGCCGCATCGGTATCGTCACCGCGAAGATGCTGCGTGAGAAGCGCCGCTATTTCATCGTCATCGCCTTCGTGATTGCGGCGGTGCTGACGCCGCCCGACGTGCTCAGCCAGTGCTCGCTCGCGATTCCCCTGCTGGCGCTCTACGAGGGCTCGATCATCGCGGTGGCGATGGTGGAGAAGAAGGCGGCTGCCTCGCAGGCAAGCACCGGCACCGACGTGTCGACGCCGGCCAATCCGGCCGAGTAGGGGCGAGCACCGCGGTCATTCCCCGCCAATGCGGGGAATCCAGTACGCCGCGGCCCCTCCAGGAATCACTCCCGTCTCTGGAATACTGGATCGCCCGCTTTCGCGGGCGATGACAGCCGTGCTAGGGGAAGCCAGCCATTTGCACGACTGCGAATCCTGGATTTGCAGGCTTGCAACAAGCCTCAGGACCACGGCCATGCACGACATCAAATCGATCCGCGACAATCCGCAAGCCTTCGACGCCGGCCTCGCCCGGCGTGGCCTGAAGCCGTTGTCGGGCTCGCTGCTCGCGATCGACGAGAAGCGGCGCGCGGCGATCCTGGCCTCGGAGCAGGCGCAGGCGCGGCGCAATGCAGCCTCCAAGGAAATCGGCGACGCCAAGAAGGCGAAGGACGAGGCGCGCGCGGCCAAGCTGATGGCTGAGGTTGCCGAGCTCAAGACCACCATGCCCGAGCTTGAAGCGGCCGCGAAGGCTGCCGACGAGGAGCTGACCAGGGAGCTGTCGGAGATTCCGAACATCCCGTTCGACGAAGTGCCCGACGGCGTCGACGAGCACGGCAACGTGCAGCACCATGTGTTCGGCGACAAGCGCAACTACAGCTTTGCGCCGAAGCTGCATGACGATCTCGGCACCGCGCTCGGCTACATGGATTTCGAGGCAGCGGCAAAGCTGTCCGGTGCGCGCTTCGTCGTGCTGAAGAAAGGGCTGGCGCGGCTCGAACGCGCGATCGGTCAGTTCATGCTCGACCTGCACACCAACGAGCACGGCTACACCGAGATCAATCCACCGCTGCTGGTGCGCAACGAGGTGATGTTCGGCACCGGGCAGTTGCCGAAATTCGAGGACGATCAGTTCTGGGCGATCAAGGGTGAGCTGCTCGCATCGCCCGATCACGCGCGGCTCAAGACCGAGCGCCTCGGTCTCATTCCGACGGCCGAAGTCTCGCTCACCAACCTCGCGCGCGAATCCATTCTCGACGAGAAGCAATTGCCGATGCGGCTCACCGCGCTGACGCCGTGCTTCCGCGCCGAAGCCGGTGCGGCCGGACGCGACACGCGCGGCATGATCCGCCAGCATCAGTTCACCAAGGTCGAGCTGGTCTCGATCACGACGCCCGAGACCAGCAAGGACGAGCTGGAGCGGATGCTGTCCTGCGCCGAGCAGGTGCTGCAGAAGCTCGACCTGCATTACCGCGTGATGACGCTCTGCGCAGGAGATATGGGTTTTTCGTCGCAAAAAACCTACGACATCGAAGTGTGGATGCCTGGGCAGGGCGACGGCGGCATGTTCCGCGAGATCTCGAGCTGCTCGGTGTGCGGCGATTTCCAGGCGCGGCGCATGGATGCGCGCTCGCGCGGGCCGGACGGCAAGCCGCGCTTCGTGCACACGCTGAACGGCTCCGGCACCGCAGTCGGCCGCGCGCTGATCGCCGTGATGGAGACCTATCAGCAGGAGGACGGCTCGATCGCTGTTCCCGATGTGCTCCAGCCCTATATGGGCGGACTGAAGGTGGTCGCGCGCGATTAGAGCGTTTTCAAGCGAAGTGGGTACCGGTTCGCGTCAAGAAAACGCGTCAAACTAGATAAGGCGCATTGCCGGTCTGAAGCGAGCGAAACGTTTGGTTGCGAAGATCGGGCGGCCGGTTATCCTGCCGGCCACCCGACAACGCGAACCGATCGTTCATGGCCTTGCACCGCGACATCTTCTGGGTTGGTCGACAATGGGCGGTGACGGGTGCCGGCATCCAGGCCGTTGATCAGCGCTTGCGCGGCGTGCTCGACATCGGGATCGCGCGGCTCTGGGACGATGATCTCGTGCAGAGCCGGCGGGCCAAGCCCGGCGTGAACGCTGCCGATTTCGACAAGGCGCTGACGGTGGCGCGCGAACGTTTTCCCAACACACTGGTCGATATGCCGGCGTCAGACCCGATCGTTGCGCAACTCAAAGCACTCGGCGTGATCGAGACGCCGGTCGTCAGCCCGGTCGTGCCGGCGATGAAGCTGCGCGCCGAAGGCCGGCTCGCGCGCTTCCTGCCGCAGTGGCGCATCCGCCGCTAATATTGCATCGGGCTCGAATAACTCGGCGCCATTCGCAGCAGCGTCCCGGGATCGATCGTCTGCGACCGGTGCCGTGCCGGCACGCAGCCGTGACGTGTCGCGACCAGGCCCTTGGCACAGGTGCGCGACCGCTCGGGTTCGTCGGATGACAGTCCTGGCGATGATGACGTTGGGGATGCCTCCGGCTTGGTTGCTGCCGTGGCGCAAGGGCCCTCGCGCGGGCAGCGTTTCGGCACGCATCTGCCGCGCGACAATTCGAGGTCATAGACCTGTCCGGACATCGTCACCTGGCCGTTACACAGGCACTCGCCGCTGATCGTCATGGCGCCGCCCAGGCAATTCTCCGCGTTGGTCCGCACGCAGGTGCCGCCGGGATCGTTGCCTGCGGGCATCAACTGGAATCCGGCGGGGCAGGCGCATTGGCCGTTGCTCGCGGTGCCGCCGATGCAGGTGATGGTGATCAATGCGCGCGGCGGCGCAATTGGTGGAGGCAGCGCATCGGCGACACAGATGTTGCTCGCCGCGTCGAGATGACTGTCGGCGGGGCAGGCCGGCTGGACGGCCGTTTCGCTGCGGTCCGGCACAGCGGGCGGGCTCGGAAGCTGCGTTTCCACCGGTGGAGCGAGAGGGGCTGCCTTGGCTACGCAGGCGCCGCCCCGGAACTCCTGCCAGGGGAAGCAGCGGTCCACGGCCCCTGAATCCTTTGAATCCTGGGCCTGTGCCGGAAGCGCTGCGAGCGCGTTCAGGCCAAGGCCGGCACCAAGGCCTACTCCAAGGCACATCAGGGCTGCAAAGCGGGTCATGGGGCGTCCCGTCGCCACAGGATATCCTCCGAAAATAGGATACGGTGCTGCGCCGCGGCAATGAGCTAGATCACAAATGCGGTCTGCTCGCCGGCGCCCCGACGGCGGTGTCCGGTTTGCCTGATCGGCCCCAGCCGGATAAGACGGCCCAAACGGCTTGAGGAATCGACCTTTCGCATGCGCATTCTCTGCACCAATGACGACGGCATTCACGCTCCCGGCCTCAAGGTCGTGGAGGAGATCGCCAAGGCTCTGTCCGACGACGTCTGGGTGGTCGCGCCCGAGCTAGACCAGTCCGGCGTGTCGCATTCGCTGTCGCTGAACGATCCGCTGCGCCTGCGCGAGGTCGGCCCGCGGCACTTTGCCGTGCGCGGCACGCCGACCGACTGCGTCATCATGGGGGCGCGGCATATCCTCGGCACCAAGCCGCCGGACCTCGTGCTGTCGGGCGTCAACAAGGGCCGCAACGTCGCCGAGGACGTGGTCTATTCCGGCACCATCGCCGGTGCGCTGGAAGGCACCATTCTGGGCCTGCCGTCCTTCGCGCTGTCGCAGGAGTTCAGTGTCGAGACCCGCGACCGGCCGCAATGGGACACCGCGCGCCAGTTCGGCCCCGACATCCTGCGCAAGGTGATCAAGGCCGGCATTCCCAAGGATACCGTCATCAACGTCAACTTCCCGTCCTGCGCGCCGGAGGACGTGCTCGGCATTCGCGTCACCCGGCAGGGCAAGCGCAATCTCGGCTTCCTCAAGATCGACGAGCGCAGGGACGGCCGCAACAATCCCTATTTCTGGATCGGCTTCGAGCGCGCGGCGATGATGGACACGCCCGCCGAGGGCACCGATCTCGCGGCGCTGCGCGAGCGCTACGTCTCGGTCACGCCGCTTCGGCTCGACCGCACCAACGAGGCGTTTTCGGAAGCGCTGAGTGCGACGCTGAAATAGCAGGCTACGGGGCCGGCAGTCGTGACAACTAGCCGCCGCGAAGGGCGGCTTCGATGGTCTTGCCGAGCGCGTCGAGCTGAAATGGCTTTTGCAGCGCCGGCCGGTCGCGGTACTGCTCGGGCAGGCCGGAGGAGCCGTAGCCGGTGGCGAAGATGAACGGGCAGCCCTTGGCCTTGATGACGTCGGCCACCGGCGAGATCACCTTGCCGTTGACGTTGACGTCGAGGATGGCGATGTCGAACTGGGTTGCCTGGGCGAGCCGCAAGGCTTCGGTGATGTCGCCGGCCTCGGCTGCGACCTTGTAACCGAGCTCCTCGAGCATATCCGCGACCATCATCCTGATCATCACCTCGTCTTCGACGAGGAATACAGAGCGGCCGGAAAGCCCTGTCGCGGTCATTGTCGGTGAGTCCTTGCCCATTTCGGAAAACGTTCGCAGATAACACGAATCGACGCAATGCGCGTTTCGGCGAACGGACGCCTGAAAATGGCCTTTGCTAGTCCTGTGCAAGCCGATTTGTGATCAAATACCGCGACCAAAAGGCTATCATGGGTTCCTGGACAGGAACAGGATTCGTGCCCGTGCCTTGGCGATCGCAAGCGCCGATCCGGACCTGACGAAACGATATAAGCAGCGATGACCTCCAATCAGCACCCGCCGGAAAAGATGATGTTTCAGCTCACGCTGAGGCGTCGCGGCATCAGCGATCAGACGGTGCTGCGGACCATGGAGGAGGTGCCGCGCGACGAGTTCGTCGACGCCGCCGATCGCGAGGGCGCCTATCGTGACAGCGCGCTGCCGATCGCCTGCGGGCAGACCATCAGCCAGCCCTTCGTCGTCGCCTACATGACCGAGCAGCTCCAGCTCCAGAAGAAGCACCGCGTGCTCGAGATCGGTGCCGGCTCGGGCTACCAGGCGGCCGTGCTGTCGAAGCTCGCAGGGCAGGTGCTGACGGTCGAGCGTTACCGCAAGCTCGCGGACACCGCGCGCGCCCGGCTTGAAAAGCTGGAGTGTCACAATGTCGAGGTGATGCTCGGTGACGGTCTCAACCTGCCGCCCAATATCGGCCCGTTCGACCGCATCATCGTGACCGCGGCGGTGGAGCAGCTTCCCGAGAACCTGGTCGAGCGGCTCGAGGTCGGCGGCATCCTGATCGCCCCGGTCGGCCCGCATCAGGGCGTGCAGACGCTGGTCCGGCTGACCCGGACGGAGACCGGGATCGAGCGCAGGGAACTCGTCGAGGTCCGCTTCGTGCCGGCGCTGCCCGGGGTGGCCCGGGAGCTGTAGAATTCCGGATCGGCTGTGCTGCCAACATCTTATTGGGAGGGTTAAGCCGTTATTTACTCGCGACGTGTTTACTTAAAAGACCAGTTCTGTTGCGTACGAGTGAGTAACCATGTCTGTCGTCGCCGAGTTGCTTTACTCGCGCCGCGTACCGCAGGTCGCGGTGCTGGCGCTGATCTCCTTCAGCTTCGCAGGGTGCAGCGCCGACATGTCGTCGCGCCTGTCCCAGTCGAACTTCTCCAACCCCTTCGCGTCTGACCAGACCGGCTCGGTGCAGCAGGCACCGCCGCCGCAGCAGCGTGAGCTGCCGCAATATGCGCGGCCGCAGACGCAGCCGGGCTATTATCAGTCGCAGCCCTTGCCGCCGCCGGCGGTGTCGGCGCCGCAATCCTATCCCGTTGCGAGCGGTGGCGGCGTGTCCGGAGGCGGGCGCGGGGTCGGCTCCTACGCGCCCCCGGCGCAGCCGCATCTTGAAACCACGGCCGCCGTGCCGCCGCGCTCGGTTGCTGCAGCGCAGCCAGCCGGCGGGACCAAGATCATCGTCGGCACCAGCGACACGCTCGACGTGCTCGCCAAGCGCTATCACGTCACGCCGCAGGCAATCCTTGCCGCCAACGGCTACAAGGGCCCGCGCTCGCTCTCGCCCGGTCAGCAGCTGATCATCCCGCACGCGGGCGCTGTCGCCGCTGCGCCCGCGCCGGCGATGGCTCCGGTTGCGGCGGCTCCCGCGCTGGCGCCTGCTGCGAAGCCGGTTGCCGTCATGGCGGCGCCGCCGAGCTCCCACTTCGTCAATCGTGGCGACACGCTCGCCAGCATCGCCCGCAAGAACCACATCTCGGCGGCTGAGCTGGCCCGTGCCAACGGCCTCGATCCCTCGGCCAAGCTCAAGCTCGGCACCAAGCTGACCGTGCCCGGTGCAAAAACCGCCGCCGTCGCGGCGCCGGTTGCTGCGGCTCCGGTCGGTGCTGCGCCGGTTGCGGGCACGCTCCAGCCGGTCGCTGCGGCTCCTGCGCCCGCCATCAAGATGGCCGCTGCCGCCGCGCCCGTGCAGAGCGCGCGCCTGGCCCAGGCCACGGCCAATGTCGAAGAGAAACCCGCTGAGGCTCCGGCGAAAGCCGCCGAGACCACCAGCTCGCTGCCGACCTTCCGCTGGCCGGTCCGCGGCAAGGTGGTCACGACCTACGGCGCCAAGACCAATGGCAAGTCCAACGACGGCATCAATCTCGCGGTGCCCGAGGGGACGCCGGTCAAGGCGGCCGAAGACGGCGTCGTTGCCTACTCCGGCAACGAGCTGAAGGGTTACGGCAATCTGGTCCTGGTTCGGCATTCCAATGGCTACGTCACCGCATATGCCCATGCGAGTGAGCTGCTGGTGAAGCGCGGCGATACCATCAAGCGCGGTCAGGTCATTGCCAAGTCGGGTCAATCAGGTGAGGTGGCGTCGCCGCAGCTCCACTTCGAGATCCGCAAGGGATCGAGCCCGGTTGACCCGCTTCAATTCCTGAACGGGGCGTGAGGCGCGCGCTTCCCGAAGCCGCGCACGCGACCACCACAAGCCCGCTGTCATCGTCCGCCTTGTGCGCAATTGCGCACTGGGGCGGACGATCCAGTCATTCAGAGACAGCAGTCGCTAAGCCGGGAAGCTGCCGCGAACCATCAAGTCGCGAGGCCGCGAAAAGGAATGAGATCAGGTTCGGCCTGTAGCTTTTGTGGCCGAACAATCAAATGATCGAAAAACAACTCCATGCAAAGTAGCCGATGGCTACCGATGCGATGTCCTAATGTTCTGAATCTGCTTCGGTTTCGATGGCGCAGCAGACATAGCGGGACGTGCTGGCGACCCAGCGCCGTCGTGAAAGAGCCGACCAGGTTCCCTTGATTTAGATCAACCTGGACGCGTCCCGCTCCGTGTCTCTAGCAGCGCAGGCCGCACGGGTCCGGAGTTCGGCATGAAGTTGGCTGATGCGACATCGTCGCGACAATCGCGCTTGCATCCGCCAGGTGAGGGGATGCTGTACGTGCCGGGCGGCACGTTTCGCATGGGGTCGGATCGGCATTATCCGGAGGAAGCGCCGGTCCACCGCGTGACCGTGGATGCGTTCTGGATGGATTGCCATCCAGTAACGAACCGGCAATTTAAGGCGTTCGTCAAGGCTACCGGCCACGTCACCGTTGCCGAGATTGCGCCCGATCCAAAGGACTATCCCGGAATTCTCCCGCACATGATCTATGCGGGCTCCCTGATGTTCTCGCCGCCCGCGTATCCGGTCAGTCTTCGGGATTTCAGCCAGTGGTGGACCTTCGCCAAAGGCGCGGACTGGCGGCATCCCTACGGGCCGGGCAGCGACATCCGCGGGCTGGACGATCATCCCGTCGTGCATGTCGCCTTCAGTGACGTGATCGCTTACGCAAAATGGGCCGGCAAGGATTTGCCGACCGAAGCGGAATGGGAATTTGCGGCGCGCGGCGGACTGGACGGCGCCGAATTCGCATGGGGAGATGAATTTGCGCCGGGGGGCCGTCACATGGCCAACACCTGGCAGGGCGAATTTCCACGCCAGAACACTGGGGACGACGGATACGAACGGACATCGCCGGTCACCGCGTTCCCGCCGAACGGCTACGGGCTGCACGATATGATCGGCAACGTCTGGGAATGGACGTCCGACTGGTACTCGCCTCGGCATGAAGCTGACGCAGCAAAAGCCTGCTGCATTCCAGAGAACCCGCGCGGCGGCCGCGAGGCCGAAAGCTACGACCCCAGAACGACCAACGTCAGGATTCCACGCAAGGTCATCAAAGGCGGTTCGCACTTGTGCGCGCCGAACTACTGCAGACGCTACCGGCCGGCTGCGCGGCATGCGGAGCCGATCGACACATCGACGAGCCACCTTGGATTTCGGTGCATCAGGCGAGGTGCCCCTAACGCATCATAACGGGAGAGCGACGCCATGTTGAACTGCATGTTCGATGACAAGCTTTCGGTCGCAATGCCATCCAAGACATCAAGTTGCTACAAGAGGTCCTACGCCTCGCTGCTTGGCGCGACGATGTTGATGTCGCTGGCCGGGGCAGCCAGCACGCCGGCGACCGCGCAGCCGGCACAGAAACCCAATATCCTCTTCATCATGGGTGACGACATCGGCTGGATGCAGCCGAGCATCTACCACCGCGGCCTGATGGTCGGGGAAACACCCAACATCGATCGCATCGGCAACGAAGGCGCGATCTTCATGCATTATTACGCCGAGCAGAGCTGCACGGCCGGCCGCAATGCCTTTTTCACCGGCATGAATCCGCTGCGCACCGGGATGATTCCTCCGCAACTGCCCGGCAGCCCGTCCTATCTGCGGCCCGGCACCCCGAGTCTCGCCAAATTCCTGCTCGATCTCGGCTACAACACTGGCGAGTTCGGCAAAAATCACCTCGGCGATCACACCGACGCGCTGCCGACCGCGCACGGCTTCCAGGAATTCTGGGGCTACCTGTATCATCTCGACGCCATGCAGGGCGTGAGTTTCCCGGACATCAACAAGTCCCCGACCCAGCAGACGGTTGCTCCGCCATGCAAGAATACGCCGATCCCCGGCATCGCGGAGGTACCGGGCGCGGTCGATCCGCAAACGACGGTTTGCCTGACGCCTCCGCGCAACGTCCTGTCGTGCAAGTCGGATGGTACAAGCAGGACGCAGCAGTGCGTCGACCAGGGCCCGCTGACGCTCGAACGATCGAAGGGGGTCGACGAGGAAATCTCGGCCAAGGTCATCGACTTCATCGATCGCAACGACCCGAAGACGACGGGCAAGCCTTTCTTCGTCTGGTACAACCCGGCGCGCATGCACGTCACCACCGTGCTGAACGACAAGTACATGGCCATGGTCGGCGAACCGGGTGGCAAGGACTGGGGCGTCAACGAAGCCGGCATGAAGCAGATGGACGACAACATTGGCTATGTGCTGAAGAAGCTCCAGGACATGGGCCAGCTCGACAATACGATCGTCGTGTTCACCACCGACAACGGCGCCGAGACGTTCACCTTCCCGGACGGCGGCACGACCCCGTTCAAGGGCTCGAAGATGAACACCTGGGAAGGCGGCATGCGCGCTCCGTGTGTCATTCGCTGGCCGGGCGTCATCAAGCCTGGAACGGTCAAGAACGACATCTTCGCATCGCTCGACTGGCTGCCCACGCTTGTCAACATCGCCGGCGGAGCCAAGGGCGATGCGCTGAACAAGCGGATCATGGCCGGCTCCTATCCGGGCATCGTCAAGACCAAGCTCGATGGCTTCGATCAGACCGAGTACCTTTCCGGACGTTCGGAAAAGTCGGCGCGCGACACCTTCTTCTACTATTCCAGCAGCCATCCGTCGGCTGTGCGCTACAAGAATTGGAAGATGTATTTCGCGATCGCGCCCGAAACCCCGACGGGTTTCCTCTCGCCGGGAGTCCAGACCCAGTTCGCAGCCGGCATGGTTAACCTCAAGCGCGATCCATTCGAGACGTCGTGGGGCGATGAGAAAAAGGCGAGCTTCTGGTTCAGCGGCGCGCTCGCCGGGCCGGTCACGGCTTACATATACGACTGGAACCTGCTGCCGATCGGGCAGGTGCTGTGGCTGAAGGAGCTGGAATCCTACAAGGAGTTCCCACCCCTTCAGGATCCGGCGAGCTACAACCTGGATCAGGTTTTGGATCAGCTCAAGAAGGGTCAGGGGCACCCGAGCCAGTAGCTCGGATGCTTGCGGGTAATGCGGGCGCCCGACACAGGGGCGCCCGCCAATCCACTGCGCTCAGAATCCGACTGTTCACGAAGCAGCGTGCCGACAAGCGTGCAACGAACAGCAACGATGCACGGACCTCGCACGCAGCTTCAATGTTGAGTGGTGCGGACCGCACAGTCGAAATGGATCGGCAATGAAACAGATCATGCGATTTCCACATCCTGACCGTCGCGCGCTGCTCTCGTCTCTGGCGATGCTTCCGTTTCTATCTGCCGCTCTGCGTTCCACGTCGGCCGTGGCCCAGACGCAAACCGGTTCTCTACCATCCTGGAATGAGGGTCCGACAAAAGCTTCGATCGTCGACTTCGTCGCACGAGTCACAGAGAATGGCGGTCCCTATTTCGTGCCGCCCGATCAACGCATCGCGACCTTCGACAACGACGGGACGCTCTGGGTCGAACAGCCGATGTATGTGCAACTCGCTTTTGCGCTGGATCGTGTGAAGGTTCTCGCGCCGATGCATCCGGAATGGAAGGACCAGCAGCCCTTCGCGGCGGTGCTGAACGGCGACCCGAAGGCGCTTGCAGCTTTCGGAGAGAAGGGCGTAGCCGAGCTGGTGGCGGTGACTCACGCCGGCATGACGACAGCGGAGTTTGAGAAGATCGTCACAGACTGGCTTGCGACCGCACGTGATGCCCGTTTCAAGCGTCCGTATACCGAACTTGTCTATCAGCCCATGCTCGAACTGCTGGCTTACCTCCGCGCCAACGGTTTCAAGACCTTCATCGTGTCAGGTGGGGGCATCGAATTCATGCGGCCATGGACCGAGAGGGTTTATGGAGTTCCTCCCGAGCAGGTCGTCGGATCGTCAATCAAGACCCGATACGAAATGCGTGACAGCACGCCGGTTCTGTTTCGTCTGCCAGAGGTCGATTTCATCGACGATAAGGCCGGCAAGCCGATCGGGATTAACAGCCACATTGGCCGGCGTCCGATCGCTGCTTTCGGCAACTCCGATGGCGACCTCGAAATGCTGCAATGGGCGACGCTCGGGACCAGTGGCGCGCGGTTCGGCCTGATCGTTCACCATACCGATGCAGAACGTGAATATGCCTACGATCGCCAATCGCATTTCGGCAAGCTCGATGTCGCTCTCGATGCCGCAGCGGTGAACAGGTGGACCGTCGTGGACATGAAGAAGGACTGGAAGAGGATCTTTCCGTTTGATTAGAGGCGAAACCGCCAGGCTCCCGGTTGCGGGGATATGTTGCGCTAAATGCACGCTATCGGGCAGGGCACGACAGCCAAGTTTCAGCTTGTGGTCAATTCACAACGGATATCGGGCGTGGAACATGCCTTGCCTGCAGGCTGCAACCCAGCTGATCGACATCTCGCTGGGTGTGTCCCATATGAGACAGTGAAAAATAACGCTTTGTAGTTGGATGAGAAAGCGACGGGAAAGTCTGGCAATATCGTTGCCCGACATGGGAGCGTGCCATGAAGTCGTTCCTTGCGGCTCTGCTCGCTATCTTCGCGAGCGTCACCGCGCGTGCTGCGGATATGCCAGTGAAGGCTCCGATCGCTCTTCCGCCGCCATACAATTGGTCAGGGTTTTATCTTGGAGCAAATGTTGGTGGGGCCTGGACCAGCGGCAGCCTGAACATTCCAGGCAACAATTTATACGGCGGGCTGACGGAATTCATCGGTGGCGTCCAGGCTGGCTACAATTTCCAGGCCGGCCATCTTTTGTTTGGCGTGGAAGGTGATTTCGATGGGGCGACGTTTGGTCATCCCGCGCTTCCCACACCTACGCTCGGCTCAGTGAGCCAGAACTGGATTGGGACATTAGCAGGCCGTGTCGGCCTCGTGGAGGATCGTTGGCTTGTGTACGGCAAGTTTGGCGGTGGCTGGGTGCAAAGCAATGCCTCGTTGAACTTTCCCGGTGTCACTTGGCAGGGGTCCAATACCAGTTCCGGCTGGCTGGCTGGGGCGGGCATCGAGTACGGCTTCAAATCGCATTGGACGCTCAAACTCGAATACGATCAGATTATGCTGGGAAACTGGACTTCGGCCACGGTCCCGCCAATCCCGCTGAACCGCAACCTTCAAATGGTCAAGTTCGGTGCGAACTACAAGTTCGAGAGCGGCGGTTCTGATGCAGTCGAACGGACACGCGCTGCCGGTTCTGCCAGGCCTGCGGACGAAGACTTGGCGAAGCAATCGCAGAACCCTATCGCCGATCTCGTCAGCGTTCCGTTCCAAAGCAATACGAATTTCAACGCCGGACCGTTCAACCGCACCCAGGAAGTACTCAACATTCAGCCAGTCGTGCCGCTGCGCCTCAACGCAGACTGGAACCTGATCTCGCGCACCATCATGCCCGTGATGAGTCAACCTAGCCCGATATTTAACAGCAATACGAATGGCATTGGTGACATCACTCAGGAGTTCTTTTTGTCACCCACCCATCCGGGCACTTTGATCTGGGGCGTCGGTCCAGTCTTTACGATCCCGTCCGCCACTGATCCGATTCTCGGAACGGGTAAGGTGTTGTTCGGTCCGACCGCCGTTGCCCTCGTAACGCCCGGACATTGGGTGATCGGCGTGCTGGCCAACAATCAGTGGTCAGTTGGCGGCAATCCGTTGCGGCCGCCGGTGAATCAGTTTCTCGTGCAGCCGTTCGTCAACTACAACATGGCGCACGGGTGGTACCTGACAAGTTCGCCGATTATCACCGCAAACTGGCTGGCTGCACCGGGTCAGCAGTGGAACGTCCCAATTGGTGGCGGCTTTGGTCGATTGTTCAAGCTCGGCGACCAGCCAGTGAGTGCGTCGATCCAAGGGTTTTATAACGTGGTTAGACCGGATGGCGCGCCGACGTGGCAACTGCGTTCGTTTTTCTCCCTGCTATTCCCGGAGAGGTGAGGGGCGTCTGCTAACGAGTGAGGTTCGGAAATTTCTGGTCGCGTACCCTCGTCCGTTGCATGACCGGATCGGTCTTGTGCTGCCGACTGAGATACGAGGTATCGTTCTTGCGTTGGGTTTGAGAGAACCGATCTGGGCGGCCACGCGAAAACGGCAAAACAGTCGCTTTGATCGAGACAGTTTTTGTAAGGCGCAATCGTGCGGCGCTATGAGGAATCGGCAAATCAGCAGGCATGCACTCAGGAAATTGTGGCATGGAAGGCACAGTCTCCCGCTAAGGATGCACAAGCTGGGAAAGCGTCGATACCGCATAGACGCGCTGTGGTAGCGTCTACTTCGTTTTCCGGGTCCTCACACGGCCGGATTGTTCTTCGGTTGTGCGGAGGGCAGAAGAGTGGGGATCGGCAGATGCAGATAAAGAGCAGGAAGTCGGTATCGACGGCTGGTTTCGTTTGTCGGCTGGGCGCGGCGGGAATTGCCACCTTACTCGCGCTCCCCAATGATGCGGCGCGAGCCGATGAAGGCGGCGTCAGCTTCTGGATACCCGGCTTCTTTGGCAGCCTCGCCGCCGCCCCCGCGCAGGCGCCCGGCTGGTCGGTGACCTCGATTTATTATCACACCTCGGTTTCCGCCGGCGCCGACGTGGCGCGGGCACGCGAGATCACGATCGGTCGCATTCCCGCGAATCTGAACGTCAACGTGAATGCGAACGTCAAGGCGAATGTGGATCTTGGCCTTTTGGTCGGGACCTACACCTTTGCGACACCGGTGCTGGGCGCGCAGGCCCAAGCCTCGCTGTTGGGAGTCTACGGGTCCAACTCGACGTCGCTGGCGGGATCGCTGGTGGGGACAGTGACGGGACCAGGCGGCGGCGTATTGCCATTCTCGCGCTCCGACAGCATCAACAGCTCGATCATCGCATTTGGCGATCTGCTCCCGATGTTCCAGCTGAAATGGAACGCCGGTGTCCACAACTACATGACCTACATCACCGGGGACATCCCGGTCGGGGCCTATCAGTCGGACCGTCTTGCGAATTTGGGGCTTGGGCATTGGGTAATCGACGCCGGCGGCGGCTACACCTATTTCGACCCAAAGACCGGGCGAGAAGCATCGGCGGTGCTGGGATTTACCTACAACTTCGTAAACCCTGCCACCCAATATCAGAGTGGCGTCGACATGCACTTCGACTGGGGCGTGTCGCAATTCCTCACCAAGCAGTGGCAGGTCGGCTTGGTGGGTTACGCCTATCAACAGCTCGGCTGCGACAGCGGCTCCGGCGATCGCGTCGGCTGCTTCCGATCGCGGGTGCTCGGCGTCGGACCGCAGGTCGGCTACATTTTCCCGGTTGGAGACATGCAGGGATATCTGAACCTGAAGGCCTACGGCGAATTCGCCAATGAAAATCGGCCAGCGGGCTGGAACGTCTGGCTGACGTTCAATCTTTCGCCCGCGGCGGCAACGCCGCCGACACCCTCGAGGCACATTTTTACTAAGTAGGATCAGCGATGCCCCTACGGCAAATCGGCCATCTGGCTGGAATACTTGGCTGACTTTTGCGATCTCGCCCGCCGCGCCTGAAAGCACCGTTGCGTCAGGCGGTCAACGGCCGCTCGACGATCGAACGCTCAATGTCGTGCTTGCGCTTGTGTTCGCAACATCAGTCCTTGGCCCGGTTCTGACCGGAAGGAGGAGCGCGATGCTACACGCCGCCAGAACCGGTTCTCATGCACACGCGCCCTTGATTCCCCGCCTTCGGGGAAAGACAGCCGTAAGTGGGTTGCGATCCGTCTGCTACGTCGTCGTCAGCTTCACACCCAGCCGTCCCGCCAACTCCTGCACGAACTGCCAGGCGACGCGGCCCGAGCGGGAGCCGCGGGTGGTCGACCATTCCAGCGCCTCGCGCTCCAGCGCCTCGTCGTCGACCTTGATGCCGAAATGGCTGCAATAGCCGCGCACCATGGCGAGGTATTCGTCCTGGCTGCAGCGGTGGAAGCCGAGCCACAGGCCGAAGCGATCCGACAGCGAGACCTTCTCCTCGACCGCTTCGCCGGGATTGATCGCGGTCGAGCGCTCGTTCTCGATCATGTCGCGCGCCAGCAGATGGCGGCGGTTGGAGGTGGCGTAGAGGATGACGTTCTCGGGCCGGCCCTCGATGCCGCCTTCGAGCACGGCCTTGAGCGACTTATAGGACGCGTCATTGCCGTCGAAGGAGAGGTCGTCGATGAACACGATGAAGCGGAAGTCGGCGTCGCGAAGCTTCTCCATCAGCATCGGCAGCGTTTCGATGTCCTCGCGGTGGATCTCGATCAGCTTGAGCTTGTCGGCCGCCTTGCGGTCCGCGTTGATGCTGGCATGCGCCGCCTTCACCAGCGACGACTTGCCCATGCCGCGCGCGCCCCAGAGCAGGGCGTTGTTGGCGGGCAGGCCGTTGGCGAAGCGCTCGGTGTTCTCCATCAGGATGTCGCGCATCCGGTCGACGCCCTTGAGCAGGAACAGTTCGACGCGGCTGACCCGCGGCACCGCAGCAAGGCGGCCGTCGGGGTGCCAGACATAGGCGTCCGCCCGCTCGAACGATTCGCGTTCCACGGCCGGGTTGCCCTGGGCGGCGAGGTGCGCCGCAATGGTCTCCAGCGCGCGGACGATGCGCTCCTGGGAGAGGTCCGGGGAGGCCTTGAAGGGCGCCTTGACGACCCCCTTGGGGCGTTTTGCCGCGACGGCGGCGGGCTTTCTGGCAGGGGTACGGGGGCCTTTGCCGGCCGGGCTTTTGCTTGGTTTTTTGGGCATGTCCGAAGTTCCTGAGAATGCAGCCTTATCGGGCCTGAGGGCGCGCCGCAAGGTGGCCAAATCGACGGTCTGGCAGCGTTGCAATTGGGGCAATGGCCGCTATAGTCCGCGCGAATTTGACCGAACCGGTCGGCTTTGAGGGCCTGACCGGCTTCCCCCGTTTCCACGAGGATCGTCCGAATGCTGATTACCCCTGCGTATGCCCAGGCCGCGGGCGCCGGCGACACCAACAGCATGTTGATGTCGCTGCTGCCGTTCGCCCTGATCTTCGTGATCATGTACTTCCTGATTCTGCGTCCGCAGCAGAAGAAGGTCCGCGACCACGCTGATCTCGTGAAGAACATCCGCCGCGGCGACACCGTCGTGACCTCGGGCGGTCTCGTCGGCAAGGTCACCAAGGTCGTCGACGACGACCAGATCGAGTTCGAGATTTCCGACGGCGTGCGGGTGCGGCAGATGCGCCAGATGATCTCGGGCGTGCGCGCCAAGGGCGAGCCGGCGAAAGAATCCAAGGATAGCGCGAAGGAAACCGCCAAGGACGACGCCGCGTCGAAGTGAGCGCTTCCGCTAGTCTTTCAAGTTTCCTGCAAGTCTCCTGATCTGACAGGTCCAGTCGATGTTGTATTTCACGCGGTGGAAGGCGCTCGGGATCATCCTGACGGCGCTGATCGTGTGCCTCTGCGCGGTCCCGAACTTCTTCCCCGAAGCGCAGGTCAAGACCTGGCCCGCCTGGGCGCAGCGCCGGCTCGTGCTCGGCCTCGACCTCCAGGGCGGCTCCTATCTGCTGCTCGAGGTCGATTCCAACTACGTGAAGAAGGAGCGGCTGGACCAGGTCCGCGACGACGTGCGCCGCACGCTGCGCGATGCCAAGATCGGCTTCACCGGCGGCGTCACCGTGCGCAACGACGCGGCCGAGGTTCGCATCACCAAGGAGACCGACGTGCAGCCGGCGCTCGCCAAGCTGCGCGAGCTGTCGCAGCCGCTGGGCGGCCTGATGGGCACCAGCGGTCAGCGCGACCTCGAAGTGGCTGATGCCGGCGGCGGCGTGATCCGCCTGACCATCCCGCAGGCCGCGATGCTCGACCGCATGCGCAAGACCATCGAGCAGTCGATCCAGATCGTCGAGCGCCGCGTCAACGAGCTCGGCACCGTCGAGCCCGTGATCCAGCGCCAGGGCAACGACCGCATCCTGGTGCAGGTCCCCGGTCTTCAGGACCCGACCCGCCTGAAGGAGCTGTTGGGCAAGACCGCGAAGATGGAATTCCGCATGGTCGACACGTCCGTGCCGCCGGATCAGGCGCAGCAGGGCAGGTTGCCGCCGGAATCCGAGCTGTTGATGAGCGCCTCGCCGCCGCCGACGCCTTACGTGGTCAAGAAGCAGGTGCTGGTTGCCGGTGGCGATCTGACCGACGCCCAGGCGAGCTTCGACCAGCGCACGGGTGAGCCGGTCGTCAGCTTCAAGTTCAACACCTCAGGCGCGCGCAAGTTCGCGCAGGCCACGCAGGAGAACGTGGGACTGCCCTTCGCCATCGTGCTCGACAACAAGGTGATCTCGGCGCCCGTGATCCGTGAGCCCATCACCGGCGGCCAGGGCCAGATCTCCGGCAATTTCACGGTGCAATCGGCCAACGACCTCGCGATCCTGCTGCGCGCCGGCGCGCTGCCGGCGCCGCTGACCGTGGTCGAGGAACGCACCGTCGGTCCCGGCCTCGGCCAGGACTCGATCGAGAAGGGCGAGCTTGCGGCTTATGTCGGCTCGATCCTGGTCATCATCTTCATGCTGCTGACCTACCGGCTGTTCGGGGTGTTCGCGAACATCGCGGTGGCCATCAACGTTGCGATGATCTTCGGCCTGCTGTCGCTGCTCAACGCCACGCTGACCTTGCCCGGCATCGCCGGCATCGTGCTTACCGTCGGTATCGCGGTCGACTCCAACGTGCTGATCTACGAGCGCATCCGCGAGGAATTGCGCGGCGGCCGCAACGCGATCTCGGCGATCGACGCCGGCTTCAAGCGGGCGCTTGCGACCATCCTCGATTCCAACATCACCACCTTCATTGCCGCCGCCGTGCTGTTCTATATCGGCACCGGCCCGGTGCGCGGCTTCGCCGTGACGCTCGGCATCGGCATCATCACCACGGTGTTCACCGCCTTCACCCTGACCCGGCTGATCGTCGCCTGGTGGGTGCGGTGGAAGCGGCCGCAGAGCGTGCCGATCTAGGAGCCTGATCGTGAATCATACCGTTCTCATCGGGCTCGGCGTCCTCATCGCCATCCTCACCGTGGTCGCGGCGCTCGGCCTGCTGCCGTCGCTGCGCATTGTCCCGGACAATACGCATTTCGACTTCACACGCTTCCGCCGCATCAGCTTCCCGATCTCGGCGGCGCTGTCGATCATCGCCATCACGCTGTTCTTCACCCACGGGCTGAACCTCGGCATCGACTTCAAGGGCGGCACGCTGCTGGAGGTCCGGGCCAAGTCCGGCGCCGCCGACATCGCGGCGATGCGCACGACGCTGGATGGCTTGCGTCTTGGCGAAGTCCAGTTGCAGCAGTTCGGCGGGCCCGAGAACGTTCTGATCCGCGTCGCGGAGCAGCCGGGCGGCGATGCTGCGCAGCAAGAAGCCGTCCAGAAGGTCCGCAACGCGCTCGGCGATTCCATCGAGTACCGCCGCGTCGAGGTGCTCGGTCCGCGCGTCGCCGGCGAGCTGCTGGCCTACGGCATGCTCGGCCTGATGCTCGCGATCGTCGCGATCCTGATCTATCTCTGGTTCCGGTTCGAATGGCAGTTCGCGCTCGGCGCCATGATCGCCAACGTCCACGACATCGTGCTGACCATCGGCTTCATGTCGGTCAGCCAGGTCGATTTCGACCTGACCAGCATCGCGGCGCTGCTCACCATTCTCGGCTACTCGCTCAACGACACCGTCGTCATCTACGACCGCATCCGTGAAATGCTGCGGCGCTACAAGAAGATGCCGATGCCGCAGCTGCTCAACGAGTCGATCAACTCGACGCTGTCGCGCTCGATCATCACCCACGTCACCGTGACGCTGGCCCTGCTGGCGCTGCTGCTGTTCGGCGGTCACGCCATCCACAGCTTCACCGCGGTGATGATGTTCGGCGTGGTGCTGGTCGGCACCTACACCTCGATCTTCATCGCTGCGCCGATCCTGATCTATCTCGGTGTCGGCGAGCATCGCGAGGATGCGCCGGACACGGCTACGCCGGCGAAGAAAAACAAGGCATGATCCGAACCGCAGGCCCTCGCATGCGTTCGCGAGGGTATTAGGCTCATTCGGACGAAGCTGATGGCTGGCGATCCCAACGCACCGCATTTCCCGCGCTCGGCGCCGATCGATGCCTATGGCAAGGGTGGCTTCGCCTTTGCAGGCATGTCGCACCGGGGGTCGCTGCTGTGCCTGCCCGACGCGATCTGGGCCTGGGATGTGACCGACCCCAGCAAGATCGACCGCTATTCGCTGGATCGGGTGTTCGCGGCCGCCAACGGCATCGACACGCTCCTGGTCGGCACCGGGACCGGGCACTGGCTGCCGCCGCCGGAGTTGCGCCAGGCGCTGAAGGCGGTGAGGGTGGTGCTGGACACGATGCAGACCGGCCCCGCCGTGCGCACCTACAACATCATGATCGGCGAACGGCGGCGCGTCGCTGCGGCGCTGATCGCCGTGCCATGAGCAGCCCTGCGCCGCCCGACACCGTGACCTTCTGCGCCGATCTCGTGCGCAGCCACGATTTTCCGCGCTATGCGGCGACCCTGTTCGCACCGGCCGCCGAACGGCGTGCGCTGCTGGCGCTCTATGCCTTCAACGTCGAGATCGTCCGCGTCCGCGACCAGGTCAGCCAGCCCTTGCCCGGCGAGATCCGCTTCCAATGGTGGACCGATCTGTTCTCGGGCCTCGTCCATGGCAGCGCCGAGGGCAATCCGGTCGCGGCCGAGCTGTTGCGTGCGATGCGCGATTTCGACCTGCCGGTCGAGCCGCTGTCGCTGCTCGTCGATGAGCACCAGTTCGACCTCTACAACGACCCGATGCCGACGCTGACGGCGCTGGAGGGCTATCTGGCCGCGACCTCGTCGGCATTGCTGGGTCAAGCCGCCCGGATCATGGGCGCACCGCCCGATGCCGCCGAGCATCTTGCGCGGCATGCCGGGCTGGCGCAGGGCATCGTGCAGGTCATCGCCAACCTGCCGCGCGATGCCGCGCACCGGCAATTGTTCCTGCCGCAGCAGGTGCTGGCGAGCCATGGCTGCGAGATGGAGGACGTGTTCGCCGGCAAACAGACGCAGGCCTTGCGCGCCGTGCTGGAGCAGCTCGCAGGTGAGGCACGGCAGCATCTGACCACGGCCCTGTCGCTGCTGGCGCAAGTGCCGGCATCGGTGCGTCCCGCGTTTCTGCCGCTGGCTCAGGCGCGGTCCGAGCTCAAGCGCCTGTCGCAGCCGGGACGCAACCCGTTCACGCCCCAGCCGGTATCGCGGCTGCGCACGCTGTGGACGCTGTGGCGGGCTTCACGTTCGCGGGAATTTACCAAATAGCGGTTGGCTTATCGCTCGCGCCGGGCAAATGCTCTATGCTGTCCCATGGCTGATTTGTATGGCTGACTTGTCCCAAACCACGTCCTCCGATCTCACCGGCTTGCCGGTGTCCCCTGGCGACATTCACGCCGCCGCCGAGACCATCCGCGGCGCCGTCGTCGAGACGCCCTGCAGCTACAGCCGCACGCTGAGCAACATCTGCGGCTGCGACATCTGGCTGAAATTCGAGAACCTCCAGTTCACCTCCTCGTTCAAGGAGCGCGGCGCGCTCAACCGGCTCACGGCGCTGACGGCCGAGGAGCGTGCGCGCGGTGTGATCGCGATGTCGGCGGGCAACCACGCGCAGGGCGTCGCGTATCACGCCAAGCGGCTCGGCATTCCCGCCACCATCGTGATGCCGGTCGGCACGCCCATGGTGAAGGTCGAGAACACTCGGCATCACGGCGCCGAGGTGGTGGTGACGGGCGCGACGCTGGAGGAGGCGGCCGCCTATGCGCGCAGCCACGGCGAGGCTCGCGGCATGATTTTCGTCCACCCTTACGACGATCCGCTGGTCATCGCCGGGCAGGGCACGATCGGGCTGGAGATGATGAAGGCGGTGCCCGAGCTCGACACGCTGGTCGTTCCGATCGGCGGCGGCGGCCTGATCAGCGGCATCGGCATTGCGGCGAAATCGATCAAGCCGTCGCTGCGGATCCTGGGCGTCGAAGCGTGGCTCTATCCCTCGATGTACAACGCCATCCATGACGGCAATCTGCCGGCACGCGGCGACACGCTCGCCGAAGGCATCGCGGTCAAATCGCCGGGCAAGATCACCACCGAGATCGTCCGCCGTCTCGTCGACGACATCGCGCTCGTCAGCGAGGCCGAGCTCGAGCGCGCGGTCGCGACCCTGATCTCGATCGAGAAGACGGTCGTCGAGGGCGCCGGCGCCGCCGGCCTTGCCGCGCTGATGTCCGATCCCTCCCGCTTCAAGGGCCAGAAAGTCGGGCTCGTCCTGAGCGGCGGCAATATCGACACGCGGCTGATCGCCTCCGTCCTCACGCGCGAGCTGGCGCGCGAGGGCCGGTTGACCCAGCTATCGCTCGACATCCCCGACAGGCCGGGGCAATTGGCGGCCGTCGCTTCGCTGCTGGCTGAAGCCGGCGCCAACATCATCGAGGTCTCGCATCAGCGGACCTTCTCGGATCTGCCGGCCAAGGCGACGCTGCTGCAGCTCGTGATCGAGACCCGCGACAGCGCGCATCTCGACGAGGTCATGGCCAAGCTCGGCGCATCCGGACTGAGCGCGCGCTGCACCTGAATGGTGCGCCGCTATCGCGGCGCCAGACCTGCGACGAGGCCGATCAGCCGGTCGATCTCGGCTTCCGTATTGTAGTAGTGCGGCGAGGCCCGCACGACCGGCGGCAGCGCGCGAGTCTCGGCATCGATGCGGGTGCTCGCCGGATCCGACGCGCCGATGGTGATGCCTGCCGCGGCGGCGCTGCGAACAACGGCATCCGCCTCATACCCCTCCACGGTGAAACTGACGATGGCGCCGGGGCTGCGTCCGAGATCGCGAATGGTCACGCCGCGAATGCTGGCAAGGCCGCTGCGTAGACGGCCCGCAAGCATGCGGCAACGCTGCTCGATCGGGCCAAGGCCGATCGCGAGGGCGTAGTCGACGGCTGCGCCGAGACCGAGCCTTGCCGCGTAATTGTTCTCCCAATTCTCGAAGCGGCGGGCATCGTCCCGCAGTTGATAGGCGTCCCGCGAGACCCAGGGCGCGGCGAAGTGATCGATCATCGGCGGCTCGAGTTGCTGCAGGAGCGGCCGGCGGACGTAGAGAAAGCCGGTGCCGCGCGGGCCGCGGAGGAATTTTCGTCCCGTCGCGGACAGCATGTCGCAACCGATCGCCTCTACGTCGACCTCCATCTGTCCGACCGCCTGGCAGGCGTCGAGCAGATAGGGGATGCCGTGCGCCCGCGCGATCTTTCCGATCGCTGCTGCGGGATTGACCAGCCCGCCATTGGTCGGGACCCAGGTGACGGCAATGAGTTTGACGCGTGCATCGATCATGCGCTCGAGCGCGCCGACGTCGAGCTCGCCGCTGGCATCGCTCGGCACCACGTCGATGACCGCGCCCGTGCGCTTGGCGACCTGAAGAAAGGCGACATAGTTGGCGGCGTATTCCGCCTCGGCGGTCAAGATCCGGTCGCCCCTGCCAAACGGCAGCGCGTAGAACGCCATCTGCCAGGCAACCGTCGCGTTCTCCACCAGGGCGATCTCGTCGGGCGCGGCATTCAGCAGACGCGCGACCGAGCCGTAGACTGCATCAAGCCGGCCCGCCTCGCGGTCGGCGGCCGCATAGCCTCCGATCTCGCTCTCGAGCTCGATGTGTTGCTTCATCGCCGCGACAACCGGCGCCGGCATCAGTGCCGCGCCCGCGTTGTGGAGATAGGCGAGCCGGGAGGCAGCCGGCGTGTCGGCACGAATTCGGTCGATGTCGATCATCCACGCCTCCGCATCCTGCGATCTTCGCGCTTGGATTAGACACATCAACGAATGCGGGCAAGATGGCCGGGCCTGGCCTCAGATGCAGAGGCC
Organism: Bradyrhizobium sp.; assembly: GCF_035935975.1. Classification (GTDB taxonomy): domain Bacteria; phylum Pseudomonadota; class Alphaproteobacteria; order Rhizobiales; family Xanthobacteraceae; genus Bradyrhizobium. Next base: position 337,162 of record NZ_DASYWN010000055.1, on the reverse strand, counting down.
GAGCAGCTTGACGTGGCAGTTGGTCGATTTGGGCTTGCTTGCCGGAGCTGCCTCGCGCTTGACGGCAACCAGCGGCTCCTTGTCCATGTTCTTGTCTTTGCTCTTCTTGCCCTTCGGCTCGTAGTCGCCGGCGATCACCATGGCCCAATAAGTACGCTTGCCGCTGGCATTCTTGGCGCTGGCGATGCCGACGCGGGAGGCGTTGTGCAGGAGCAGGTTCTTGCGGTGCCCGGACGAGTCGATCCACTGGCCCAGCGTCTTCTCGAAACTGTCGTAGCCGTAGGCGATGTTCTCGGCGGCGCGGCCCGCGCCGGCCAGCGCGACGCGCTTGTTGAACGGGCCGAGGGCGTCGTGACTGAGGTCGTCCTTCGCCGCCATCGCGCGGGCCTGGTCCATGGCGATGCGGTCGAGGGTGGAGTCGCGGACGACGCGGACTTCACCGTTCTTGAGGCGGAAGCTGGAGATCAGCTCGGCCGGGCTCTCGGCCATGGCGGGCGCGGCCGCCAGCACCAGCAGGCCAGCGATGAGCCCACCAACTGCGCGATGCATCATGGTCCCCCGAGTGCCCATCATCCCTGCCAAGATCCCAGCAAAGCCTGCGTTCCCTGACCGCTTCTCTATCGCCAATGTGGACGCTTCAAGGCGTGCCCCACGCTAGCTCGTCGGCAAATCCGCCTCGAAATTGAAGCGGTCGCGCAGGTTCTTGCGCTGCTCCAGAATGTCCTTGAGGAAGGCGCGGTCCTGGTCGTTCTTCATCATCGGCTCGATCAGGTCGAGCTGGTTCATCGCGACCAGTTGCAGGATCTCGGTGCGCGGCTTGCCGCCGGCATCACGCGGCAGCGCGTGCACGACCTGGATGTGTTCCGGCGGCTTCGGGCCCTTGGCAGCACTGAGCTCGTTGCGGAGCTGGCCCTCGAGCGCGGCCTGATCGGCCTCGACGAAGGCGTAGAGGCCGACGCCGGACCGGCGATCGGCGAAGGCGACGATCGCGGTGTCGCGCACGGCCGGGTTCCTGCGGATCAGCTCCGCCAGCACCGGCGCATCATTCACCAGCCGGCGGCCGCCACCCTCGCGGTCGGTGAAGTTGAACAAGCCGCGGGTGATCGCGCGATAGACCTTCTTGCCGGTGGCAAGCCACAGGCTCGCGGCGAACGATTTCTTGGCCAGGATCTTCCGCTCGCGCGGCGTCAGTGCTTCGGGCGCGTAGGTGCGCTTGTGCTTGAGCAGATGCCGGAGGTCTTCATAGGCGAGGATGCGGTAGAGCCGGCCGCGGCGGTTGAAGCAGGCCGCGAGCTGGAAGTCGGTCACATAGGCGCGGCCGTCGCGGCCGACCAGCCAGTTCTGTTCCTTGGCGAGATCGTTGTGGCAGATGCCGGCGCGGCGCAGCCGGCGCAGTGCCGCCTTGGCCGAGCGGAAATAGGCGAGGTCGCCGTGCGGCTTTGCCAGATGCAGCGCGACGCCGTCGACGAAGCCACGCACCAGCGCGCGGCGTCCGGCCCACAGCAGCTCGGGACCGACGTCGAGGCCCTTGGCGAGCGCGAGCGCATGCTTCTCGCGCGCGAACAGATGACGGGCGAGCAGGAACGACCACCACGGCGCCTCGTCGAGCCGGCGCAGCACCGCGTCGACCTCGCCGTTGTCGCCGCGAAAGCGGCCGCGCTCGACGGTCGAGAACACGTCGCGCTTCAGCAGCACGCCCTCGGTCCAGCGCGCCGACAGTGTCGCGGCGTCGTCTTTAGGGAGGCTCATCGAAAACTCACGCGGCGGCGGCAATGCGCAGGTGATCGGCGATCCAGCGATCGAGATCGGCGAGGGCCAGCGCACTCATCGCCTGCTTCTTGGCTACCGTCTTCTCGTTGCCCCGTAGCCGCGTGCCGTCCGGCTTTTTGGCCGGGGCGCTCGCAAGCGGCGGGAACAGACCGAAATTGATGTTCATCGGCTGGAACGAGCGCGTGCCGGGCTCGACGGTCTCGATATGACCGCCGGTGATGTGGCCGAGCAGCGATCCCAGGGCCGTCGTGCTGGGCGGGCTCGCCAGCGTCTCGCCGCGTGCGTCGGCTGCCGCATAGAGGCCGGCGATCAGGCCGACGCTGGCGGACTCCACATAGCCCTCGCAACCGGTCATCTGGCCGGCAAAGCGCAGCCGCGGCTGCGCGCGCAGGCGCAACTGGCCGTCGAGCAGCTTTGGCGAGTTGAGGAAGGTGTTGCGGTGCAGGCCGCCGAGGCGGGCGAACTCGGCCTTCTCAAGCCCCGGAATGGTGCGGAAGATGCGCTGCTGCTCACCGTATTTCAGCTTCGTCTGGAAGCCGACGATGTTGTAGAGCGTGCCGAGCTTGTTGTCCTGGCGCAGCTGCACGATCGCGTAGGCCTTGGTGGTGGGATCGTGCGGATTGGTGAGGCCGACCGGCTTCATCGGGCCGTGGCGCAGCGTCTCGGGGCCGCGCTCCGCCATCACCTCGATCGGCAGGCAGCCGTCGAAATAGGGCGTGTTGGTCTCCCACTCCTTGAACTCGGTCTTCTCGCCCGCGATCAGCGCGGCGACGAAACCGTCATACTGCTCCTTGGTCATGGGGCAGTTGATGTAGTCGGCGCCATTTCCGCCCGGGCCGACCTTGTCGTAGCGCGACTGGAACCAGGCCACCGACATGTCGATGGATTCGCGGTGCACGATCGGCGCGATCGCGTCGAAGAAGGCGAGCGCGTTCTCGTCGGTCAGTTCGCGGATGGCGTCGGCCAGCGGCGCGGAGGTGAGGGGGCCGGTCGCAACGATGACGTTGCTCCAGTCGGCCGGCGGCAGGCCTGCGATCTCGCCACGGGCGATCTCGATCAGGGGATGGTCGTTCAGCGCCTTGGTGACGGCGGCCGAGAAGCCGTCGCGGTCTACCGCGAGCGCTCCGCCGGCGGGCACCTGGTTGGCATCGGCCGCCCGCATGATCAGCGAGTCGAGCCGGCGCATCTCGGCGTGGAGCAGGCCGACGGCGTTGTTGGCGGCGTCGTCCGAGCGGAACGAATTGGAGCAGACGAGCTCGGCGAGCCCGTCGGTGCGGTGCGCCTCGGTCATGCGGTCTGGCCGCATCTCGTGCAGCACCACGGGCACGCCAGCCTTGGCCACCTGCCAGGCGGCCTCTGAACCGGCAAGGCCGGCGCCGATGACGTGCACGGTATTCGATAGGGGTCCTGTCATGGGGCGGACAGGTAGCGCTTTTCGGCGGTCAGTGGAATCGCCGAGATCGAGTTTTCTGCCATCAGAAACGACAACGCCCGCACGAGGCGGGCGCTATCGGTTCGTCCGGTTAGGGCTGAACGATATCAGCCCTGATACTGACCGGCGGCAACGCGCGGGATGTCCGAGCGATCGAGGCCGATGTCGGCCAGTTCGCGATCGCTGAGCTGGGACAGCTCGGCAACATTGCGCTGATAGTCCCGGAAAGCCTGGATCATGCGGATGAGCGAGAGCAGCATTGGTAGTCTCCTGTAGTTCGATTCAGCCCTTGCCCGGGCGTCATCGTTGAAATGAATATAGGTGAGAGTGGTGCAGTGCGAAAGTTCCGATGTTGCGATGCAGCTAAGCGGGTAGCGCATGGCATCGGTAAGGAGCGCTTAACCTGTTGGCAGTCCCGCCCAAGAGCTGGGCGGATGCCTCCGACAGGTGCAATAAAAGTCCGTGAAATCACGGGTTTATCGCAATTCCTGCGGTTCCGTTGGTGCTGGAAATAAGTTACGTTCTCGTGACCCGCAAGGCGATGCGCCAGCTTGTAAGCCCAAGTCTCGCATACGCGAATCGCATGACTCGCGGACTATAATAATGAACATATATTCATTTTATTGGGCACTCAACCGAATTTGAGAGCTGGAACGATCGGCTAGCGCGGGGAGCTGGATTCGGTCGTAACGGCTTGAGGCCCTACCAAATATCGCTTCTTGCCCGATCGAGTGCCCGCAGCCATTGGTGCGCTGCACACACGCCAAGCGTGCAACTCCCTGATTACAAAACTGTAATGAAAATCAGAATTTCTGCATGCGGCTCTGCGCGATGCGCAACATCACGCAATTCTCGCGGGGAATTTATTGCGACATGTTGCCGCGACCGGGGAAGAGTTGTTCCGCAGATTCCGGCAATGTCGCTGGTTCTGGCCCAAGAACAAGAGAAGGAAAGTAACATCATGACGAAGTTACTCGGGGTTATCGCAATTGCCGCCGTCGCATTCGCCGTTGCGCCGGCCCAGGCCGCCAAGCACGCCGCCATGGGCGGCTGCAGCGGGGCGAACCTGGAGAAGACGGAGACCGCGATCGAGAACATGGCCGACGGCGACAGCAAGTTCGTCGCGCAGAAGGAGATCGCTGCGGCTCAGGACTCTCTGCTCAACGGCAAAATGGGTGCGTGCGGAACGCATCTGAACAAGGCGATGCACGCCACCATGGGCAAGTAAACGGGTAGGTCAACGCGACCAAGAGAGGGCCGGTCGCCGGGCGATCGGCCCTATGCGTTTGTGGCGCGAAATCTACGGGGCGTGTGCGAGCTGGGTGGCGAAATAGGCCACGGTCTTGGAATAGACTTCGCTCTTGTTCCACTGCTGGAGCACCGCGAAGTTCGGACTGCCCGGCTGCCAATCCTTGCCCTTCTGCCAGCCATAGCCGGCGAGGTAGTTGGCGGTGGAGGCGAGCACGTCGGGGGCGTTGTGCAGGAGATCGCGCTTGCCGTTGCCGTCGAAATCGACGGCGTATTTCATCCAGGATGACGGCATGAACTGGGTCTGGCCGAGCTCGCCGGCCCAGGCGCCTTTCATGTCGCCGGGCGCAAGATCGCCGCGCTGGACGATGCGCAGCGCATCAAGGAGCTCAGCGCGAAACTGCTCGGAACGCCGGCAGTCATAGGCCAGCGTCGCCAGCGATCGGATGGTGGCGAACTTGCCGGTGTTGACGCCGAAATCGGTCTCCAGACCCCAGATCGCGACCAGCACCTCGCCGGGCACGCCGTAGGTCTGCTCGATGCGGGAGAGCACCGAGCCGTACTGCTTCATCATGTTGGAGCCGCGCGTCATCCGCGGCGGCACCATGCGGCCGGAAAACTCTTCAAAGGTCTGGGTGAAGACCTTTTGCGACTTGTCACGGTTGAGCACGCTCTGGTCGAGCGTCACACCGGCAAGCCCGGCGGTGATAGCCTGCTGCGAGATGCCCTTGGCTGCGGCGTCGGTTTTGAAATCCGTAAGCCAGGCGTCGAAATTGCCCGAGCCGCAGGCCACAGCGGCGAGCGCTGGCTGCGCGGACAGGATGGATGCGGAGAGGGCGAAGGCTGCGAGAGCGAGACGAGAAATCGTCGGGGTCATCAGATGAAATGGATTCCGTGAAGTGATCTGACCAGCGTGTGTAATCTCGGTTGTAACCGCGGCCAAAGCAAGGCGTTTGACAGTGCGCGATCCTGCCCGAGTCGTGCCCGGGCAGGATCGCATGTCACGATATCGTCAGGCGTCCGTCCGATTTCGCCATGGGAACAGGTTGGCGGGGAAGTCGGCGGCCGGCTTGCGCGGACGCTGCGGCGGGGGCGGCACCGGCCGTGCACCGGGCTCCGACACGATCACCTTGCGGTAGAGGTGCCAGGTGGCGTGGCCGAGCAGGGGGATGACGACGGCAAGGCCAAGGAAGGCCGGGATCGTGCCCAGCGCCAGCAGCACCGCGACGATCACGCCCCAGGCCGCCATCGGCACCGGGTTTTTCGCGACGACGCGCAGCGACGTCACCATCGCCTCGAACGCGCCGGCATGGCGGTCGAGCATCAAGGGGAACGACACGGCGCTGATGCAGAGCGCGGCGAGCGCGAACAGGAAGCCCGTGCCGCAGCCGACCACGATCAGCCACCAGCCTTGCTGGGTTGTCAGCACGCGCGTCAGGAAATCCGAGATCCCGGAGACGCCCTCGTAGCCGAACGCGGCAACATAGATCGCCTGCGCGGTCGCGACCCAGGTCACGAACAGCGCGAGCAGCAGCGTGCCGAGGCCGAGCATCGCGCCGAACGAGGGTGAGCGGAGCACCTCCATGGCGTCCCAGGCGCTGGCTTCCTCATAGCGCTCGCGCCGGCTGGAGAGCTCGTAGAGACCGAGCGCCGCGAAGGGCCCGATCAGCGCGAAGCCCGCGGCCAGCGGAAACAGCAGCGGAAGCACCGAATAGCCCATCACCACGCGGGCGAGCACGAGGCCCAGCACCGGGTAGATCACGCAGAGGACGATAGCGTGGCTCGGCACCGCCTTGAAATCCTCCCAGCCGCGCCGGAGCGCGTCGTGCAGGTCGGACAGTTGGATGGTTCGGATGACAGGTCCAGCCGCATTCGCGGGCTGGGCCATCGTGGGGACATTGCCCTGGTAGAGTGTGGCCATGGTCGCTAGCTCCCTCGCCATGCAGCCGAATCTGGCGCCGGCGACGGCGCAAGCGGCCGCTTTTCTTGAGTGATCACGATCCCGACCAGACGCGAATTCCGGAAGGCATCGCGAACGGAACGTAAAGCGTACGCCTATTTCCGAGTCCTGTCCCTCACGCGTGGGTGAGATTCGATGCCGCAGTGCAACCTCGAATGTGTCATTCGGTCGTCATTTCGCCGCAGATAAGCTGATGCTGCTTGCTCGCTCGCAGGAACTTCGCGGGCGCTACGCAGTAACTTCGTCTATAAGTGCCACTCAAGGCCCTTCCAACGGATCCATTTCGGGGAGCAGACATGAGCATTTTCGGGAAAATCATGGGCGCGATCTTCGGCAGCCATCCGGCTTCCGCCGCACCCGCTGGCAGCGCACCCGCCGGCAGCGCACCGTCGGGCAGCGCGCCCGCAAGCGCCGCGCCGGGTGGATCGGCGCCGGCTGCCGCGCCCGCAGCGAACGTGGACGTTGCCGCAATCGTCGACGCGGCCGTGGCCGCGCACAAGGGCGAGAAGCTGGAGTGGCGCACCTCGATCGTCGACCTCATGAAGGCGCTCGACATCGACTCGAGCCTTGCCGCGCGCAAGGATCTCGCCAAGGAGCTCGGCTACAGCGGCGACACGAACGACTCCGCGAGCATGAACGTCTGGCTGCACAAGCAGGTGATGTCCAAGCTCGCCGCCAATGGCGGCAAGCTGCCGCCGGAGATCAAGCACTGACCGACTGATCGGTCGTTGCCAGGGGGCCCGCGATCTCGCGGGCCCTTTTGCTTTCAGGCGATCAGATCGGCATCTTCCGGATGCCGCTCCAGATAGTCGACGACGAAGCCGCAGCCGGCGATCACCTTCCTGCCGTCGCGGCGGATCAGGTCGAGCGCGCCCTTCACCAGCTCGGAGGCGATGCCGCGGCCGCGCAGCGCGCGCGGCGTCTCGGTGTGAGTGATGATCACGGCTGACGGTGTCAGGCGGTAATTGGCGAAGGCGATCTCGCTGCCGATATCGAGCTCGAAGCGGCCCTTGTCCTTGTTGTCGCGTACCGATGCCGCCATGCAAAATCCTTCCGAAGCGCTGCGTCTGCCCTGATCTAGGCGCCTGAACCGGCCCTTGCCAAGGTGCGACCAAGGAAGGTCGTCGCAGGGGAGATATCTCGAAAATGCGTGTCCAGCTCAGCCTCATGGCGCTGCTCGCTGTATTGGCCACGACCGCGCCGGTCGCGGCTGCGGCCGAAGGCGGGCCAGCCTGGGAGACCTGCGTGGGGCTGACTGCCACGCCGGACGAACGGGTCAAGGCCTGCTCGACCGTGATCGATACGAAAAGCGAGAGTGGCAAGCGGCTCGCCGGTGCCTATTGCAACCGCGGCCATGGCCTCACCGAGAAGCGCGACCTCGATGCCGCGCTGTCCGATCTCGACGAGGCGATCAGGCTCGATCCCGACTATGCCTGCGCCTACAACAACCGCGGCCGCGTCTACAGTTTCAAGCGCGACTACGATCGCGCCATCGCCGATTACGACCAGGCCATCAAGCTCGATCCGTCGATGGCGCTGGCCTACAGCAATCGCGGCGAGTCCCGCTATAACAAGGGTGATCTGGACGGCGCCGTCGCCGATTTCGACGCCGCGATCAAGCGCAATCCCAAATCCGCCACCGCCTATGCCAACCGCGGCTACGTCTACGCCCGCAAGCACGACACCACGCATGCGCTGGCCGACTTCAGCATGCGCATCAAGCTCGCGCCGGATCTGATCGCCTATATCGACCGCGGCAACGTCTATCGTGACAGCGAGCAGCTCGACCGCGCTGCTGCCGACTATGGCGAGGCGATCCGCCTCGCGCCGACCGACGCGCGCGGCTGGCGCAATCGCGGCATGATCCGGCTCTACCAGGGCGACAACAAGGGCGGTCTTGCCGACTACGACAAGGCGCTGCAATACGATCCCTCCGATGTGTTCTCGTGGAACAATCGCGGGCAGGCGAAGCTGCGGCTCGGTGACAAGCCGGGCGCGATCGCCGATCTTCGCAAGGCGCTGGAATTGAAGCCGGGGCTAGAGAGCGCGCGCGACGCGCTTCAGAAGCTGGGGGCGCTGTAACACCAAAGATTCCTCCCCGTTACCCTTGCAGCTTTCGCTGTGGTTCCCACGTCCTTGATCAGACATACGCCCGAATGCGGCCGGCAGGTCGCCCGAGATTCGGAAGTCGTGAATGCCAGCCGCCGACGTATGCCTCTTGCTTATAGGAGGTTACGATGTCGGACTTTGGTTTCTTGAATACTCACCGAACATGGGAGGACTGGTGCGGCATGCTGCTCGGCGCGCTGATCGTCGTGTCGCCCTGGTTTCCCATCTATGAGGAGGCGGTGACGGCCGGAGATCAGACGCTCATCCTGAATGCGGTCGCGATCGGATTCATCGTATTTGGCCTCAGCCAGCTCGAATATGTGGCACTGCAACGCTGGCAAGAGGTGATCACGCTCCTGGCCGGGCTGTGGCTCGTCGTCTCGCCTTACGTCCTCGGCTACTCCGGCGCAGGCTTTCTCCGCGTCTATCACACGGGCCTCGGCGCCGCGGTTGTGCTGCTTGGAGTGCTTCAGCTCTGGCAGGACTGGGGGATAAGTGACGAGGACATGCTCAAGCATGGGCGATAGGCGGCAGATATCGGCGGGCCCACTGCACGAATGACCGGTGGGCCTTCACGGTCTATTTCTTCACCAGGTCCTGATACTCCGGATGCTTCTCGATCCACGCCTTCACGAACGGGCACTCCGGGACCAGCTCCAATCCAGCGGCGCGGACCTGGTCGAGTGCGCCTTGCACCAGCTTTGAGCCGACGCCCTTGCCGCCGAGCTCTTTCGGCACATCGGTGTGCACGAAGGTGATGACGTTGCCCTCGCGCTTGTAATGCTCGGTCGCCAGATGACCCTCCACCTCGAGTTCAAAACGGTGATGGGCCTTGTTGTCGATGACGTCGCTCATGTCGTCTCCGGTCAGCTTTTCAGCGAGTCCGTCAGCATCTTGCGGATCGACAAGGCTTCGCCGTCGGAGGCGCCCTTGATGTCGTCGATCCGCCAGCTGCCGGCCTCGCGCACGAAGTCGTAACGCACGATCAGGTCGGCGGGCTTCCGATCGTTGCGGTGGCCGGTGATGGTCACCGCGATCGTCGCCTTGTCGGCCTCCATCTTCTCGGCGTCAACCTTGAATGATTTCACGTCCGGTTCCTGCGAGTTGGTGACCGGATCGAAATCGACCGGACCGACGTCGCCCTTCGGCGTATGCGCATCCGCCTTGGCCCACAATGCGACCAGCGACTTCGACAGATATTTGGCTTTCGCCGCCTTGTTCTCGATGACGAAGGCGGCGCCGCCGTCGCCCTTGCCTTTGGCGGCGCGGGTGTAGACCGCGGTCAGGATGGCGACGGGATCGCTTGGGGCAGGGGTCTCCGCCCATGCGGGAGAGATGCCGGCAAGCAGAGAGGCGGCGACGAAGCTTCGACGGGTGAGCATGAAATGTCCCTGAGATGATGGCACGTGCGCGCAGGCCGGTCTGGCCCACGTCAGCGCGTATCTCTGTAGACCGATGGAGCGGCCGTTCGGTTCAATCGCTCGCGGTTCAATCGGTTGCCTTGGCGAGCCTGGAATCTTCCGGCTGCGGCTGTTGGGGAAGGCAGCCCTGGCAGATGACGAGGGAGCGATTGACCTTGGCGTCCTGTTCGGCCTCGATGCCGTCCTGCGCCTGCCACCATTCCTTCGAATAGGGCTGAAGCCCCGCCTGCGACCTGCTGCGCTCGGAATTGGCAGCGGCGCGCGTTGTGCGCGATGGCGCGGAACGTGGCTGATTGGGATCCTCGCCGGCGCCATCCCAGGCGTAGCGCGCCGGCTTGAAGGCTGGGTCGGAGGCGAGGTGGGCTTGTGGAGCCACGGCGCATCCACCGAGCGCCAGCGACAACAGGAGGAAGGCGGGCGCTTTGACCATGATGCGGCACTCTGTACGCGAGAACTGCGCGAGGTTGCGCCGATCATGTTTAAAATTCCCTGAACGATCGCGGCGGCGCCGGCGACAAACGCCCATGCGCACTCTGGTCCTCATGCTTGTTCTCATCGCCTCCGCTGCGCGCGCCGATGATGCAAAGCCGTTCAATCCAGCCGACTATCCGCCCGGCGTGCAGCAAGCCGTGCGCTACGCCAACGAGGAATGCGAGAGCCAGGGCGGCGGCGCGGTGACCTTCGCGCCTGATACGGTGCGCAAGATCGACCTGACCGGCGATGGCCGCGACGACTACATCGTCGATTTCCGCGACACCAAATGCGGCGAGCGCGAGACGACCTATTGCGGAACCGGCGGCTGCGTCGTGACCATCCTGGTGACGCTGCCGGATGGCCATGTGCGCCCCGTGTTCGACGGCTATGTCCGCAGCTACGAGATCCTGGCGCCGCCGATGAAGCGCGGGGCCGCGCGCACCATCCGTTTCGATCTGCATGGCAGCTATTGCGGCGGCTTTGGTGCGCAGGCCTGTTTCAAGGAGAAGGCCATCACGGCGACGCCGTTCGCGTTCAAGCAGCCGTAGATCTGGTGCGCGCCCGGCGGCCTTGCGGGGGCGCCGGTGAAGGCGATAAATGGGCTTCAACGAGTGGGCGGCGAGCGCGTCGTCCGCACCCGAAGAGGAAGCCCGATGCCGCCCCTGCGCATGTCCCGCCGCGTCATGAATCTCGCTTACATGCTGACCCAGAATGCGCGGCGGCATGGGGCGCGTCCCGGCTTCGTCTGGGGTGACAAATCCTGGACCTGGAGCCAGATCGACGCGCAGGTCTCGGCGCTGGCCGCAGCGCTCGCCGCGCGCGGCATCGCCAAGGGCGATCGTATCCTCGTTCATTCGAAGAATGGCGACGAGATGTTCTTTTCGATGTTCGCCGCGTTCCGGCTCGGCGCGGTCTGGGTGCCCACCAATTTCCGCCTGATGCCGGACGAGGTGACCTATCTTGCGCAGGCCTCCGGTGCGAAAGCGTTTCTGTGCCATGTCGATTTTCCCGAGCATGCCGCTGCCGTGACCGGCGGGGCGCTGGAATTCACCTGGAGCCTCGACGGCAAGGCTGCGTTCGGCGAGCGTTCGGTGGCCGACGCCATCGCCTCGCAGGCGGGAGCGGTGGTCGAGAACGTCGCCGTCGAGCACGACGATCCCTGCTGGTTCTTCTTCACCTCTGGGACCACCGGCCGTTCCAAGGCTGCGGTGCTGACCCATGGCCAGATGGGTTTTGTCGTCACCAATCATCTCGCCGACCTCACGCCCGGCGTGAGCGAAGCGGATGCCTCGCTGGTGGTGGCGCCGCTGTCGCATGGCGCCGGCGTGCATCAACTGGTGCAGACCGCGCGCGGCGTTTGCACCGTGCTGCTGCCGACCGAAAAATTCGACATCGACGAGGCGTTCCGCCTGATCGAGCGGCACCGGGTCAGCAACCTCTTCACCGTGCCCACGATCCTGAAGATGATGGTCGAGCATCCCGCCGTCGACAAATACGATCATTCCTCGCTGCGCCATGTGATCTATGCCGGCGCGCCGATGTATCGCGAGGACCAGAAGACCGCGCTGAAGAAGCTCGGCAAGGTCATCGTGCAGTATTTTGGTCTGGGCGAGGTCACCGGCAACATCACGGTGCTGCCGGCGGCGCTGCACGACGCCGAGGACAGTCCGCATGCCCGGATCGGCACCTGCGGCTTCGAGCGCACCGCGATGCAGGTCTCGATCCAGGATGACGAGGGCCGCGAGCTCAAGGCGAACCAGAGCGGCGAGATCTGCGTGATCGGGCCTGCGGTGCTCGCCGGCTATTACGACAACCCCGAGGCCAATGCGAAGGCGTTCCGCAACGGCTGGTTCCGCACCGGCGATCTCGGTCACATGGACGAGGAGGGGTTCGTCTACATCACCGGCCGCGCCTCCGACATGTACATCTCCGGCGGCTCCAACATCTATCCGCGCGAGATCGAGGAGAAGATCCTGACCCATCCCGCGGTCGGCGAGGTCGCCGTGCTCGGCGTGCCCGATGCGACCTGGGGCGAGGTCGGCGTCGCCGTCTGCGTCCCGCGCGAGGGTGAGAAGCCGGTGAGCGAGGCCGAAATGGCGGCGTTCCTTTCGCCGAAGGTGCCGCGCTACAAGATGCCGAAGCGGTTCTTCTTCTGGGAGGCGCTGCCGAAATCCGGCTATGGCAAGGTGCCGAAACGGATGGTGCGCGACGAGCTCGAGGCGCGCGGGCTGCTCGATCTCGACCAGACGAAGACAGGCTGAGCGTCGGCGATGCGGACCATCAAGCAGCCGGGCGCAGCTATCGCCGAACGCATCCAGTGGGTCGAGGCGAGGGGGCGTGCCTTCGCGTTCACGCTCGAACCAGGCCTGCCGTTGCTGGAAGCCGCGCGGCGCGGCTTTGCGGCGGAGGGCTTTGCGGGCGGCGTCCTGAATTTCGGTCGCGGCGCGCTCGGGCCGTTCGCCTATGTGATGCCGGCGCTGTCGAAGACCGGCGAGAACGCCGCGTTCTACAGCGACACGTATCGGCCCAGAGGCGTGACGCACACCAGGCTCGGCAGCATGACGCTCGGCAGCCGCGACGGCGCGCCGTTCTTTCATTGCCACGGACTTTGGACCGAGGCCGACGGCAAGGCGGGCGGCGGCCACATGATGCCGGACGAGACCATCGTCGCCGAGCCGTTCGCGGTCGAAGCCTTCGGCATCGACGGCGCGACGTTCCTCGCCGAGCCTGACTCCGAGACCAATTTCAAGCTGTTCGGCCCGGTCGCGACCGCGAGCACGCCCGCCCGCACGACGAGCCGTGCCTTCGCGCTGCGGCTGCGGCCCAATCAGGATTTTGCCGGCTGCCTCGAAGAGTTCTGCCGCGCCCACGGTATCGCGCGCGCAAAAATTCACGGCGGCGTCGGCTCGACCATCGGCGCGCGCTTCACCCATGGCGGCGTGACAGAGCCGTTCGCGACTGAACTCGCGATCACGGCGGGCACGATCACGCCCGGTGCGTCCGGCGCGCTGGAAGCCGCGCTCGACGTTGCGCTGATCGATTACACCGGCGGCATTGCCGAGGGCCGTCTGATCCGTGGCGACAACCCTGTCTTGATGACCATGGAGCTGGTGCTCGAGGTATTAGGCTAGATCATCGCGAGCTGGAACCCAGCTTGGCGATAGCCAGGAAGGTGGATTCACTGAACCCTGAGCTTGATCCCTGAAACAGATCGAGCAAGGGAGATTGCCCCTGTCCGGTGGTCTGGCTGTTCTTGACGTCATACATTGCGGTGAAGCGGTTCAACAGCTTTGCAACCTTCGTGGGATCGGAGAGATCCTTGATCTTCATGAATTTGTCCACGAACTTGGCCTGCTGATCGATCGGCATTGCCGCCATCGAGTCAGGTAAATTGAAGGTGGTCCTGAACACCTCCGAAAGAGCCTTGTCGGCGAGGATGTCGTATGCGGAGGTGATCTCGCCCGCCTTGCGCTGGAAATAGAGCGCCAGCCGGACGCCCGGGTTCGTATCCCCCTGCTGCTGCTCCAGGCTTTGCTGGAGATAGTTCGCCTGCGTTTCCCGGAATTGATCCCCTTTCTGCGGACCCATCATCGGCAGGCGTGCGACGTTGCCCTTGCTGTCGAAATTGAACGACGCCACGATATCAGCAAAGCGAGAATCGCTCTGCGAGTTCGCAAAGCTCCTGGGATTGCTGAGGTCGGAGGCGAAGATCTTCTTGAGAAACTCGTCGCTGACCTTTTTGGGATCCAGGCCCTTGGCGACGAGAACAAAATCGACCATCTTGCGGTTTTTAAGCAGATCGGAAACGCTGTCGATGCCGGCGATGGCTTCCTGATAGGCCGTCGCGTCCTTTTGGGCCTGTGCCCGAATCGCCTTTTGCTCTTGAGGGCTCGCGTCTTTTATCGCTGCAATGACGTAGGCCTGCGCAATCTGGAGGACCTGAGCGGAGTCCTGAGCCACCAGGGGGGTCGTCAGATTGCCTTTTGCATCGAAATTGAAGGCGCGCGCGAGCTGGACATACCGGTCGTCCTTGAGGGTATAGACGAAGCTCTTGGGGTCGTTGACGTCGCTTTCGAGGACGGCCTTGATGGTGTCCTGCGAGACCCCCTTGGGATCGAGGCCGACGGCGCCCAGCGCAAAATCATACACGCTCGGTGTCGATACGAACGCCTGGAGCGACTTGACAGTGGGGATGGCGTTCCGGAACAGCTTGATGGCCAGAGCTTCGCTCAGCGGGCTTGCCGCCGCATAGACGGCGGACTTGCTGTCGTCGAACCTGTCTTTCGTGGCCGTGATATTTGCAGCGGTCTGCGCGGACACGCCTGCCGGAAGCGACCCATCCGGCGAAAACTCGAACGCGCCAGCCAGATCAACGAAGTTGCCAATCGTCGCGATCTGGTCGTTGAGGCCGGATACGGTGCTGTTGGATGTATCGAGGTGATATTGCTCGACCAGGATCTGGACCTTCAACTGGGTCACATCGGCGCCCGGCTGCGTTAGTTGAGCCTTGTAGTCCGCAATCTTCTGAGTGGCGGCAGCCGCATCCGACTTGGCCTGGGTGAGCTGGGCGTTGAGGCCGCTCAACTGAGACGTGAAATTGGTGCTGACGTAGCTGGTCGGATCGGATGGATCGCTGCGCAGGACCTGACTGATCGTGTCGCGGGGCCACTTACTCTCATCGATCTCGAATGCCGAATAGACATAGTTGCGAAGACGGTCGTCGTTCAGCAACTGGTCCGCGCTGGTGATGCTGCCGATTTTGGCGCTGTAATATGCGGAGTCGTCGGCGAGTGCATCGACCTGCTTCTGCTTGGTCGCCGTGTACAGGCCGATCGTGTCGTCGGTCTGGTTGTCCGATTGCGCAACCGGCGTTGTGCCGCCTTTGAAGGAGAATGCCGCGGCAAATTCCCGGTAGCGCTTGTCCACCAGCTTGTTGACGAAGCTGTTGGAGTCGTTGAGGTCGCTCTCCAGCACCTTCTTCATGAAGGCCTTGGCGTAGGCCATGTCTTCCAGGCCATAGGCCTTCGTGGCGTAATGATAAAGGCGATAATCCTTCATCAGATCGTCGACGGTCTTCACTTTGCCGATGTTGGCCTTGTAATAGGCGGCCTCGCGCGCCACGTCCGTTTGCTGCCCGACCCGCGTCAGCGACTGCTTGAGATTGCGCGTGATGTAGCTGTAGCTGAAATAGGTTGTGACCATCGCGCATTCCTCGCGGCTTTAGTGTCCCGGACGTCCGTCAATCATTGCCGGGGTCGCGAGGTGGGAGCCGGCCTCATGCCGGCAGACTGTCCTACGTCTTCTCGGGGCGTTTCCGGCCTACAATCTCAAGTGTTAGTTCGAGCCCAGTAACGTTTGCCGTGTTTATTTCTGTCTATTTCTAAATGTTTCTCAGATGCAGCTTTCGCGAGGATTGTGTTCCTGATATGTTCCCGTTGGGGTGGGTCGGAATGGGGTTGGAAGCCGGGGATGAGCCGAAGGAGCAGCCGAACGATCACCCTGTTGGCGCCTTACCTGAGACGGGTCTGGCTCGACCCGTCGCTGGGGGAGTAGGCGAGGGGGCAACCCAGGCTCACTCTCTCCGCCGTCATTGCGAGGAGCGCAGCGACGAAGCAATCCAGAGTCTTTCCGCAGAGGGATTCTGGATTGCTTCCGCCTTCGCCAAAGGCTTCGGCGGACAAGTCGCTGCGCTCGCAATGACGGCTGTTGAGCTGCGGCATTCGCTTCTCTCGTGTCCCGGACGCGCTGCAGCGCGTAGCGGTGCGGCGCAGAGCCGGGACCCAAGAAGTTGCAGGGGTCGCTGACGCATGGGCCCCGGCTCTGCAGCGCACCGCCGAAGAGGCGCTGCGCTACGTCCGGGGCACGGGAGTGGAATTCATCTCGCATCCTTATCCCAATCGCGCACGCTTTCGCATTCTCGCGGCCCATCCGACCCGAGTTTTGCGGCATTCGCCGCCCTCGAAAGTGCCGAGGGCGCAGGGAAGACCGGGTGCCGGCCGGGCACCCACGGTCCACTGTGCGAAAGGTGGCAACAAAACTGCACAGCGGCATACAGGTGAAGCCAAACATCCGGCCTTCCCTGCGCAGTGGTTTGACGGCTTATGTCGCGCTCTCCCCGGGGAGCGATGCACTATTGCCCCCGTCGCCTCGCCGATCGCTGATATGCGCGCCCGGTTGGGCAGGGCACATCACGACAAGACTTGGCGCACAGACCCCGGGCGCCAGGACCACACGATTTTGCCGTACGCTGGGCTGCACCGGTCGTATGCGCGCGGGGTGTTGCTCACGGCGCGAGCCGCCCTGCAAACCACCATCGCGCCGGCGCTGCCCGCGTCCACCACGTCCCACCCCGCGTGTCGTGACGATCGCGATACGCCCCTCGGACCGGGCTGGGATGTCCGTAACATGCGATAATTCCGAATTCGCGTAAAGCGAATTATTTCGCTCCCGATATATTGCCCCTGATCTCGTGTGTTTTGCCCGACGGGCAACGCAAGGGATGGTGTGGAGGCGGCGCGGTCCGCCACAGCGGCGCCGCGAACCGGTCTCGCCATGGTCGAAAAATGCGCTACCATGACCTCAGCGCGCCTCAAGTCGCGCAGATCCAAGAGCGAGGAAACGAGATGAGGATGACGATCGGTACGGCGATCGCCGGAGTGGCGGCGCTGGCGATGGTGGGGATGGCCTTGACGGCTGGTTTCGAGCCGGTCCGGGCCCACGGGCCGACCCGGCAGAAGGTGCGGGAATCCATCGAGATCAACGCAGCGCCCGCCAAGGTGTGGGCGGCGATCGGCAATTTCCAGGACATGAGCTGGCTGCCGCCTGTCTCCAAGACCGAGGGCGAGAAGGGTAACGAGATCGGGGCGACGCGGAAGCTGACCCTGACCGGCGGTGCGACCGTAGACGAGGAGCTCTACAAGTTCGACGCGGCCGCGATGACCTATTCCTATCGGATCACCAATGTGGACGTGAAGGTGCTGCCGGTCACCAATTATTCCTCGACCTTGACGGTGACGCCGAGCGCCGACGGCAAGGGCTCGACGCTGGAATGGGCCGGCGCGTTCTACCGCGGCTTTCCCAACAACGATCCGCCGCCGGAGCTGAGCGACGAGGCGGCCAAGACGGCGGTGAGCGGGCTCTACAAGACCGGGCTCGAGGCGCTCAAGAAGAAGCTCGAGAGCGGAAGCTGACCGTGCGCGCGCTGGTCCTGGCGGCGCTCGCCGCCAGCCTTTGCGGTGCGAGTGTCGGCTGCGCGTTCGCCGAGGAGGCGTTCGTCACCAACCAGCTCAGCGACGATCTGATGGTCGTGGATCTCGCCTCCGCGCGCGGCGTTGCGACCATCCCGATCGGCGGCAAGCCGGCGGGCGTCGCGTTGAGCGCAGACGGGCGCTTTGCCTATGTGACGAGCCCCGATGCCAAGGCGGTGACGGTGGTGGACGCGGCGACGCGCCAGGTCGCCGGCCGCATCGAGGTCGGCGGCGGGCCGCTCGGCATTGCGGTGGCGCCCGACGGCAAGACGGTCTATGTCGCGGACTGGTATGCGGCGGCGGTGCGGGTGATCGACACGGCGAGCCGCAGCGTCACCGCCAGCATCGCGGTCGGCGCCTCGCCATCGGGGCTTGCGGTGACGCCCGACGGCAGGCTGCTGCTCTCGGCGGACCGCGACGACGACAGCGTCTCGGTGGTGGACACCGCGACGCGCCAGCGCAAGGCGGTGATCAAGGTCGGCACCCGGCCGTTCGGCGTCACCATCGATGCCGACGGCAAGCGCGCCTACACCGCCAATGTCGGCTCCAACGACGTCTCCGTGATCGACATCGCCGCGGGCACCGAGATCGGCCGCGTGCCCGTGGGGATGCGTCCCTATGCGGTGGCGCTGGCGCAAGGGCGCGGCTTCGTCACCGACCAATATGGCGGCACGGTCAGCGTGTTCGACCTTGCGACGCTCAAGCCGGTCAGGCGCATCAATGTCGGCGATTATCCCGAAGGCATCAATGCCACCGCCGACGGCAAGCGCGTCATCGTCGCCTGCTGGGAGAGCAACACGCTCGATATCATCGACGCAGCCGAGCTGAAGGTGATCGGCGAGGTCAAGACCGGCGACGGCCCGCGCGCGTTCGGCGCGTTTTTGCGGAGGACGGAGTAGGGGGCGGTAGCCCGCATGAGCGAAGCGACATGCGGGAGCGCGCCGTCCTCATCCACCGGCGTTCCCGGATATCGCTTCGCTCATCCGGGCTACGGCATCGGGACACAGAGTGGCTGTAATCGCCTCCATGCGCTCAAACACGTAGTCGGGCCTCAGCGCCCGCAGCGCCGCCGGTGCCGCATAGCCCCAGCACACCGCGCCGCACGCAATCCCCACCGCGCGCGCCGCCTCGATGTCGCGGACCTCATCGCCGATCGCGATGACGTTGTCCGGCGCGACGCCCGCGCGCCGGATCACCCGGCGGAATTTCGCGGGCTTGCCGAACACCGATGCCGAACAGTCGAAATGCGAGAACAGCGCGGCGGCCTCGCCAAGCTTCTCGCGCGCATTGGCCTCGCTGTCGGAGGTCACCAGCGCGAGCTGTACGCCGCTTTGCGATAGCGTCCGAAGCATCGTCTCGACGCCGGCAAACAGCGAAATCTCCGCCGCCGCCTCGCCCTTCAACCGCCGCGCATGCCGCGCGATCGCCGGCAGCTTCCACAAGGGCACCTCGAGCCGGGAAAGGATCTCCCGCGTCGAGGCATGTCGCAGCGCCTCAACGTCCTCATCCCGAACGCGGCGAAAGCCGAAGCGGTCGGCGACGTCATTGATGGTGCGCAGGAACCACGGAAAGCTGTCGGCCAGCGTGCCGTCGAGGTCGAAGATGGCGAGGGCGTAGGGCATGGAGGAGAGTTTCGAGTCCGCTGACAAGCGAGGCGTGGCGTGCTATGTTCGATAGAATTCGAGGATAGCCATGCGTCACGAGCGGATTGAAATCAACCCGGCGATCATGGACGGCAAGCCTGTCATCCGCGGGACGCGCGTGCCGGTCGAATTGGTGCTGCGCGAGCTGGGCGCAGGCATGACCATCGAGGCCATCCTCTCGGAGCATCCCCGGCTCACGCCAGATGATATTCGGGCAGCCCAGGCTTTCGCGGCCGACTGAACTGTGAACGAGCTGCCCTTTTCGTTTCGAGAGCAGGATGGCGTGGCTACCCGCGTCCCATCCGGCATTCCCGATAAGGCGGCGCTTCTTGCTCACATCGCGCGGGAGCTTAATTTTCCGGATTATTTCGGTGGGAATTGGGATGCACTCGAAGAGTGCTTGTGCGATCTGTCTTGGCTTCCTAAGGGGCCGGTCTTTCTCGACCATGCAGACGTGCCGCTAATTGACGACGTCGCAAGTTCAAGTACCTACATCGCGATACTGGCCAGCGCGGCTGGCAAAGGGTTGAGGTCAGATCGTCCACTTTGCGTCGCATTTCCGGTCGCTTTCCGCGACCGCATATCTTGGCTGCTTCGATTCAAAAAGGGCTAACTCACTCCGCCGCTTCGGCTTCCTGGCTGCAGCACCGCCGCTACGATTTCCACACCGTCTCCTCGGTCCAGCCCAGCTCGGCGAATTCGGCAGCCCGGAGCGGCGCTTCGCCTTCCGCGAAGAACTCGTCGAGCTGCGGCGGCGCGACGCTCGTTTCGGACAGCATGGCGTGGGCCTGTCCGCGATGATGGATCTGGTGCTGGAACAGATGCATGAGCAGCCGGTCGCACCGCTCGGTCTGCACGCGCGTGTCGCGGTTGATCTTCACGACGTCATCGAGCCGCGCGGGCGTCAGTGCATCGCAGATGGCAATCAGGCGCATGTCCATCGCGGCTTGCGCGGGCTTCAGCGCGGCAAGAGAAGGAAAGGGCACTTCGTTCTTCCAGGCCGCCGGTCCGAGCCAGCCGCCCTCGAGCGCGTCGATGTAGAAGAGGTCGATGATGTAGGTGTGGTTCAGGGTGCGCTGCAGGCTTGGAAAGAAGCCGCTGCGGTGGGCGTCGAATTCCGGCTGGGACAGCGCGGCGCAGGCGGTGAGCAGGCGATGGTTCGCCCAGGCATTGTTATGGGCGAAGGCGCGGTAGGTTTGGACGAGTCCTGCGGACATGTCGGTCCTTTCCCGGATCCTGCGTCGGGCGTGAACAACGAAGCGTGGCCACCCACCTCACGAGAAGAGCAGTGGCGGATTACGCTGCGCAAATCCGCCCTACGACTTCGGTTTAACGCTGCTACTCAGCCGCCTCGCTCGTGCTCCGCCGCTTCGGCTTCCTTGCCTTCTTCAGCACCGGCTCCAGGAACTTGCCCGTGTAGCTCCGCGGCGCTTTCGCGATGTCCTCGGGTGGGCCCCAGGCGACGATCTCGCCGCCGCCGTCGCCGCCTTCGGGGCCGAGGTCGATGACCCAGTCGGCGGTCTTGATGACTTCGAGATTGTGCTCGATGACGACCACCGTGTTGCCCTGCGCGACCAGCTCGTGCAGCACTTCCAGCAGCTTCTTGACGTCGTGGAAATGCAGGCCGGTGGTGGGCTCGTCCAGGATGTAGAGCGTGCGGCCGGTGGCGCGCTTCGACAGCTCCTTTGCCAGCTTGACGCGTTGCGCCTCACCGCCCGAGAGAGTTGTCGCCTGCTGGCCGACGTGAATGTAATCGAGCCCGACGCGGTGCAGCGTCTGAAAAGTCTCGCGTACGCGCGGCACCGCCTTGAAGAACTCGGCGGCTTCCTCGACGGTCATGTCGAGCACGTCGGCGATGCTCTTGCCCTTGAACAGGACCTCCAGCGTCTCGCGGTTGTAGCGCTTGCCCTTGCAGACGTCGCAGGTGACGTAGACATCGGGCAGGAAGTGCATCTCGATCTTGATGACGCCGTCGCCCTGGCACGCCTCGCAGCGGCCGCCCTTGACGTTGAAGGAGAAGCGGCCGGGCTCATAGCCGCGCGCCTTGGCTTCGGGCAGGCCGGCGAACCACTCGCGGATCGGCGTGAAGGCGCCGGTATAGGTCGCCGGATTCGAGCGCGGGGTACGGCCGATCGGCGACTGGTCGATGTCGATGATCTTGTCGATATGCTCCAGGCCCTCGATGCGATCATGCGGGGCTGCGCCTTCGCTGGCGCCGTTCAGCTTGCGCGCGATGGCCTTGTAGAGCGTGTCGATCAGCAGCGTCGACTTGCCGCCGCCGGAGACGCCGGTGACGGCCGTGAACAGGCCGAGCGGAATTTCCGCCGTGACGTTCTTGAGGTTATTGCCGCGCGCGTTGACCACCTTGATGGTGCGGCGATGGTTCGGCGGACGCCGTTCCGGCACCTCGACCTCGAGCTCGCCGGTGAGATATTTGCCGGTCAGCGATTTCGGGTTGCGCATGATCTCGGCGGGTGTGCCTTCGGCGATGATGTTGCCGCCATGCATGCCGGCGCCGGGGCCGATGTCGAGCACGTAGTCGGCGAGCAGAATGGCGTCCTCGTCATGCTCGACCACGATCACGGTGTTGCCGAGGTCGCGCAGTCTCTTAAGGGTGTCGAGCAGGCGGGCGTTGTCGCGCTGGTGCAGGCCGATCGAGGGCTCGTCCAGCACGTAGAGCACACCCGTCAGGCCCGAGCCGATCTGCGAGGCCAGGCGAATGCGCTGGCTCTCGCCGCCGGACAGGGTGCCGGAGGAGCGCGACAGCGTGAGGTAGTTGAGGCCGACGTCGAGCAGGAAGGTGAGGCGCTCGCGGATCTCCTTCAGGATCCGGCCGGCGATCTCGTTCTGCTGTGCGTTCAGCGCGTCGGGCACGGTCTCGAACCATTCGCCGGCCTTCCTGACCGACAGCTCCGAGATCTCGCCGATATGCTTGGTGCCGACCTTGACGCAGAGCGCCTCGGGCTTGAGCCGAAAGCCCTTGCAGGCCTCGCAGGGCACGTCGTGGAAATACTTGGCCAGCTCCTCGCGCGCCCATTCGCTCTCGGTCTCGCGGTAGCGGCGGTTGATGTTGGTGATGACGCCCTCGAACGGCTTCTTGGTGTCGTAGGAGCGGACCCCGTCCTCGTAGGAGAACTTGATCTCGTCCTCGCCGGAGCCGTGAAGGATCGCGTTCTGCGTCTTCTTCGGCAGATCCTTCCATTTGGTGGTCAGCGTGAACTTGTAGTGCTTGCCGAGCGCCGTCAGCGTCTGGGTGTAATAGGGCGACGACGACTTGGCCCAGGGCGCGATCGCGCCCTTGCCGATCGCGAGCTCCTTGTCGGGAATGACGAGGTCTTCGTCGACATGCTGCTCGACGCCGAGACCGCCGCAGGCCGGGCAGGCGCCGTAGGGGTTGTTGAACGAGAACAGGCGCGGCTCGACCTCGGGGATGGTGAAGCCGGACACCGGACAGGCGAACTTTTCCGAGAACAGGATGCGCTCGGGCCCGCTCTTGTCGTGGATTTTTGCGGTCTTCTTCTTCTCTTTCTCTTCCGCGGGCGCCGTCGCCGGCGCGTCGGCGAACTCGACCACGGCGAGGCCCTCGGCGAGCTTCAGCGCGGTCTCGAAGCTTTCGGCGAGGCGCTGGCCGATATCGGCGCGCACCACGATGCGGTCGACGACGACGTCGATGTCATGCGGGAATTTCTTGTCGAGCGTCGGTGCTTCCGCGAGCTCGTAGAAGGTGCCGTCGATCTTGACGCGCTGAAAGCCCTTCTTGAGCCATTCGGCGAGTTCTTTCCGATATTCGCCCTTGCGGCCGCGCACGACGGGGGCGAGCAGATAGAGGCGAGTGCCCTCAGGCAGCGCCAGCACGCGATCGACCATCTGCGAGACGGTCTGGCTCTCGATCGGAAGGCCGGTGGCGGGCGAATAGGGCACGCCGACGCGCGCCCAGAGCAGGCGCATGTAGTCGTAGATCTCGGTGACGGTGCCGACGGTCGAGCGCGGGTTCTTCGAGGTCGTCTTCTGCTCGATCGAGATCGCCGGCGAGAGGCCGTCGATCTGGTCGACATCAGGCTTCTGCATCATCTCCAGGAACTGGCGCGCATAAGCCGACAGCGACTCGACGTAGCGGCGCTGGCCTTCCGCGTAGATGGTGTCGAAGGCGAGCGAGGATTTGCCGGAGCCGGAAAGGCCGGTGAACACCACCAGCTTGTCGCGGGGAATCTCGACGTCGATGTTCTTGAGGTTGTGCTCGCGCGCGCCACGGATCGTAATTGCGCGCAGGCTCGAGCCCGCGTTCTGCTGTTGGCGCTTCGCCTTGATCACTTCATCCATCCGAGTTGCCCTCAAGGAATCCCAAAGGTGCACGATCGCGCCGACGTAAAGGCGCGCTTTGCCCGGAACCGGGATCGGCGCCAATGGGTATGCGAGCGAACGTAGGAAGAACGGAGGCGGATTTCCAGTGGGAGATGCGAATCGTCAACGGTTTGTTGGCGCACTGGCGGCATCTGGCAGCAGAGGGCGCGGAACAGGTGGGGAAAAGGCGAGCAAAACGCGAAGGGCCGGCGCGAGGCCGGCCCTTCGTTCGCGGTTGGATGCGGAGTTGGGGGCGATCCGCACCGATCAGGACTTGGAGTCAGGACTTGGAGGATCCTGCGACAAACGCGTGCTTCAGTTTTCTTGCTCAGTATTTCGCGACGACCGGGTTGCCCCAGCGGTAATTGATGCGGATCAGGCCCATGTCGATGTCCTGGCCGATCCGCTCGGTGTGCGCGCCCAGGCCATCGGGGGTGGCGAAGTCTGAGCTGTGATGGCCGAGGAAGACGTGGTTGTACTCGCCACCGACTGACCAATTGTCGGCAAAGCTCCATTCCATGCCGATGCCGATGGCGTAGCCCCAGCGAGTCTGGTTGACGCTGTTGAACCTCGGCACGGCGCCCAGAACGAACTGGTCGTATTTGTCGTGGGCCACGGCCGCGCCGGCCTTGCCGTAAAGCAACAGGCTGTTGACGGCATAGCCCATCTGACCGGTGAGCAGTCCGAAGCTGTCGATCCTGGTCTGGTTGGACAGTGGTGCCAGCACCAGGCTGACATTGCTGCCTTTGAAGTCGGCCCAGTTGCCCTGGCCCTCGAGGCCGAACACCCAGTGCGACTTCTGCCAGCGATAGCCGAGCTGTCCGCCGACGGTGCCGCCGCCGGCATTGTGGCAGCCTTCGCCGAGCGCCGGATCGACCGCGACGCCAATCGCGCTGGTCACCGCCCAGCAGGCATGGGCCCAACCGCCGCCGCCATTGATGCCGGCATAGACGCCGCTCCAGTCGTAGACGGCGATCGGCGCCACCGGCGCCTTGTAGAGTGGAAGATCAGCGGCACCGGCGGGCACAACCGCGCCGAGTGCGAACAGGCCGACTGCGGCCGGCGCCCAGGTTTTCATGTCACGTCCCAAACTCATCAAGCCAATTCGCGCGGGCGATTTGTGCCCCACGATTCCTTGACGGCTCGGCGCAGTGTCCCGCGAAAACAAAAAGGCCGGCGCGAGGCCGGCCTTTCGTGACGATGTGACGATGTGACGTCGGTCGTGAGACGAAGCTCAGTACTTCGCGACGATCGGGCCGCCGAAGTGATAGTTCACGCCGACCTGCACGGTGTGGTACTCGAGCGTTCCGGTCGTCAGAGGGGCAATGCCCGAGAAGTAGGTCTCGCCGCCAAGGCTGCGATAGAGGTACTCGCCCTTGACCGACCACTGCGGAGCGAAGAAGGCTTCGACGCCCGCACCGACGGTCCAGCCGGAGTGCCACTTGCTGTCGCTAACAAGGCCGAGGAGGGTGATCTTGTTGTCGACCCAAGCATAACCGCCGGTGCCGTAGAACAGGACGTTGTTCACGGCGTAGCCGATGCGGCCGCGCACGGTACCCATTGCGTCGGTCTTCGACTTCACGAGGCCGCCGAACGCCGTGTCGCTGGCGTCAGCCCAAGCGCCGTCAGCCTCGACACCGAACACGACATTGCCGGTCTGCCAATTGTAGCCGGCGGTGCCGCCGACAAAGCCACCCTTCATCTTGATGTCGCTGGCGTTCTGCCAGGCGCCGCCACCGACGATACCGAGGTAGAAGCCGGTCCAGTTGTAGACCGAAGCCACGGCCACCGGCGCCTTGGTGTAGGGGCGAGCCGCCAGGTCGGCAGCCGAAGCGGCGCCGGTGAGAGCGAGCAGACAGGCCGAAGCCAAGAAAATCTTCTTCATATTCAACAAATCCCAGTCCCAGTTTCTATTTTGACTTCCGTGCGTCGGAAGCAGGATCGGACGTCGTGGTCCAACTGATGTCGTGCTTACACCAGCAAAGCCGCAAGTTGTGTACCCAAAAAGCCACAACAGTCACAAAACGTAATAATCACTGACCAATTGTGCCGAGCTGGGAACGCCCAGCAAAAAGGCCGGCGCGAGGCCGGCCTTTGATCTGTAAATGATATCAAAGAGATATCAGTACATCGAGATGGCCGGGCCGCCCCAGCGATAGTTCACGCGGACCAGCCCGATATCGGCGTCCTGGCTGATGCGCTCGGAGCGTGTGGCGGCGCCGAGCGGGGCGAACAGGAAGTTGCCAGAACTGGTGAAGCCGATGGTGCGGCTGCCGAGGAAGAGGTGATCGTATTCGAAGCCGACCGTCCAGTTCGGCGCGAATCCGAATTCGACGCCGGCGCCCACGGTGCCGCCCCAGCGGGTCTCGTTGGACCGGTCGAACTCGAGGCCGGTGACGACGTCGTAGCTCCGGTAGCGGTCATTCACGACCGCGCCGCCGCCCTTCACGTAGACCAGCACGTTGTTCCAGGCGTAGCCGACCTGACCGGTGAACAAGCCGAACGCGTTGATCTTGGACCGGTCGCGAAGGCCGGCGCCGCTCGTGCTGACATTGTCGCCGGA
This sequence comes from Bradyrhizobium sp., assembly GCF_035935975.1. Classification (GTDB taxonomy): domain Bacteria; phylum Pseudomonadota; class Alphaproteobacteria; order Rhizobiales; family Xanthobacteraceae; genus Bradyrhizobium. The sequence goes on along the minus strand of NZ_DASYWN010000055.1, from coordinate 310,954 downwards.
GAAATCGGCCCAGTTGCCCTGGCCCTCGAGGCCGAACACCCAATTGGCCGACTGCCAGCGATAGCCGACCTGGCCGCCGACCGTGCCGCCGGTGGCGTTGTGACAACCTTCGCCGATCAGAGTGCCGGTGACGGGCGTGACGAAGTCCCAGCACTTGTGGCTGGAGCCGCCGCCGCCGTTGATGCCGATGTAGAAACCGCTCCAGTCGTAGATCGTGGCGATCATCGGAGCCGGCGCCTTGGTGTAGGGACGCGCAGCGAGATCTGCCGCGCTTGCGGGAGCCGAAAGGCCCAACGCCACTGCGCCGATTGCACCAATCAAAATCTTATTCATCGCAGTCTCCCCAGTTTCAGCCCGCTTCTTGTTGTCCCCGAAGCGGCTGATCAGGCGCGACGCCCGTATGAATTCCAAGGCGAGCGTAGCTCAGCGGGGAGGCAGAGTCCGTCTCCGGAATGCAACAGTTCGGAGGCATCTGAAACGCCTCTAACTTGATGAATGTTAAGGTTTTTTCTGCGCGCGCGGGAACCCGGAAAAGTTCCATGGGGGCGTCGCGATTTTGCAACATGTTCCCGGTCTGCCGCCGGCGCGAAGGGCGAAAGTAATCGCAGGAACAAATCTGGAACAAACCTGAGGTCGATGCTATATGTGGGGATAACCTGAGGGGTGACGGGCTGATCTGCCCTCGCAAGCGTATAGGGTCGCCTCAACGGGGCGGCAGAGCATCGCGGCGCGGGCTCGGCCTTTTGAAATTCAGTGGCATTCGGAGTGGAGAGCGGCGATGGCGGGAAGCGTCAACAAGGTCATTCTGGTTGGAAATCTCGGCAAGGATCCCGAAATCCGCCGCACCCAGGACGGGCGGCCGATCGCGAATTTGAGCATCGCGACCTCGGAGACCTGGCGCGACAAGAACAGCGGCGAGCGCAAGGAAAAGACCGAGTGGCATCGCGTCGTGATCTTCAATGAAGGGCTGTGCAAGGTCGCCGAGCAATACCTGAAGAAGGGCGCCAAGGTTTACATCGAGGGCGCGCTCCAGACCCGCAAATGGACCGACCAGAGCGGCGTCGAGAAGTACTCGACCGAGGTCGTGCTGCAGGGCTTCAACTCGACCCTGACGATGCTCGACGGTCGCGGCGGCGGGGGTGGCGGCAGCTTCGGTGATGAGCCCGGCGGCGATTTCGGCTCCTCCGGTCCGGTCAGCAGCGCACCGCGTCGTGCCGTGGCCGCCGGCGGCGGCGGTGGCCGCAACAACGACATGGACGACGACATCCCGTTCTGAGGCGAGACGGGCGCGGCGCGCCTAACTTTGCTTACTCGCGTAAGGCGCCAGGATTTCTTACCAATCGACGGGCCAAGCTCGGTTTTTCCGGGCTGGCCTCATGTGCCGCTTCAAGCCTTTGACGGGCTGCGATGTGAATGGTATTAACTTCATGTTAATCCTATTCACATGGCCGATCCCCGGCCGGAGGACGCGCCAGATGAGCCTCGCGCCATTGCTTGACGCCGCTCCGGCGATCCCGCTGCACGCCTTCGCGGCGATGGCGGCGTTCGTGCTCGGCATCGTCCAGTTCGCCGCGCCCAAGGGTACGCTGCCGCACCGGACGGTCGGCTGGATCTGGGTCGCGCTGATGGTCGCGGTGGCCGCCTCGTCGTTCTGGATCCACCAGATCCGCCTGGTCGGGCCGTTCAGCCCGATCCACCTGCTGTCGATCTTCACGCTGGTGATGCTGCCGCTCGCGGTGTGGCGGGCGCGCACCCACCGGGTCGCCGATCACCGGCGCATCATGATCATGACGTTCGTCGGTGCCCTGGTGATCGCCGGCCTGTTCACGCTGGTGCCCGGACGGATCATGTACCGGGTGATTTTCGGGGCGTAAGCAGCGGTTCCGCAGCACGCGTTCCGGCCTTGCTCCTGATAGTGCCGGGGAGGGCGTAAGTCTCTGGAAAAACAGTCGGAAAAAGCGCTTCCCAGGACCTCGCAAGGGTGGTTATCAGGGGGGCGATGCGCTATATGATTCCCAGATAAAATTTCACCGGATTCCCCCTTGGCAGACGACGACAACAAGCCCGGCGACCAGCCGGCGCAACCCTCGGATATTCGCCCCGTCTCCATCTTCGAGGAGATGAAGAAGTCGTATCTCGACTACGCCATGAGTGTGATCGTGGCGCGCGCGCTGCCCGATGCCCGCGACGGCCTGAAGCCGGTGCATCGCCGCATCCTGTACTCGATGAACGAGCAGGGGCACACGCCCGACAAGAAGTACGTCAAATCCGCCCGCGTGGTCGGCGACGTCATCGGTAAGTATCACCCGCACGGCGACCAGTCGATCTACGACGCCATGGTCCGCATGGCGCAGGACTTCTCGATGCGCGTGCCGCTGATCGACGGCCAGGGCAATTTCGGTTCCGTCGACGGCGATCCCCCGGCCGCCTATCGTTACACCGAAGCGCGGCTGACCAAGGCGGCGCTGGCGCTGCTGGCCGACATCGACAAGGACACCGTCGACTTCCAGCCGAACTACGACAACAACGAGACCGAACCGTCGGTTCTTCCGGCCAAGTTCCCGAATCTTCTCGTCAACGGCGCCGGCGGCATCGCGGTCGGCATGGCGACCAACATCCCGCCGCACAATCTCGGCGAGGTCATCGACGCCTGCGTCGCGCTGATCGACAATCCGGCGCTCACCATCGACGAGCTCATCAACATCGTGCCGGGACCGGATTTCCCGACCGGCGGCGTCATTCTCGGACGGCAGGGCATCCGCTCGGCCTATCACCTCGGCCGCGGCTCGATCGTCATGCGCGGCAAGGTCGCGATCGAGACCATCCGCAAGGAGCGCGAGGCGCTCATCGTCACCGAGATTCCTTACCAGGTGAACAAGGCGACGATGGTCGAGCGCATCGCCGAGCTGGTCAAGGAAAAGAAGATCGAGGGCATCGGCGACCTGCGCGACGAATCCGACCGCGAAGGCTATCGCGTCGTCATCGAATTGAAGCGTGACGCCGTGCCGGACGTGGTTCTGAACCAGCTCTACAGATTCACGCCGCTGCAGACGAGCTTCGGCGTCAACATGGTTGCGCTCGACAGCGGCCGTCCGCGGATCATGCATCTGAAGGACCTGCTGGCGATCTTCGTCGATTTCCGTGAGCGGGTCGTCACGCGACGCACCAAGTACCTGCTCGCCAAGGCGCGCGATCGCGCGCATATTTTGGTCGGTCTGGCGATCGCGGTTGCCAATATCGACGAGATGATCCGCGTCATCCGGACTTCGCCCGACCCGACCACCGCGCGCGACACCCTGATGTCGCGCGACTGGCCGGCCCGCGATGTCGAGGACATGCTGACGCTGATCGACGATCCGCGCCACCGCATCAGCGAGAACGGCACGATCCGGCTGTCGATGGAACAGGCGAGGGCCATTCTCGACCTGCGCCTGCAACGCCTGACCGCACTCGGCCGTGACGAAATCCGCGACGAGCTCGACAAGCTCGCCGGCGAGATCGCCGATTATCTCGACATCCTGCGCTCGCGCGAGCGCGTGCTGACCATCATCAAGACCGAGCTCGCCGAGGTGAAGGCCGAGTTCGCCACCCCGCGCCGCACCGTGATCATGGAGCAGGAAGGCGAGGTCGAGGACGAGGACCTGATCCAGCGCGAGGACATGGTCGTCACCGTCTCGCATGCCGGCTACGTCAAGCGCGTGCCGCTGTCGGCCTATCGGGCGCAGCGCCGCGGCGGCAAGGGCCGCGCCGGCATGCAGACCCGCGACGAGGATTTCGTCAGCCGCCTGTTCGTGGCCTCCACGCATACGCCGGTGTTGTTCTTCTCGTCGCGCGGACAGGTCTACAAGGAAAAGGTCTGGCGGCTGCCGATGGCCGCGCCGAACGCACGCGGCAAGGCGATGATCAACATCCTGCCGCTGGAGCAGGGCGAGCGCATCACCACCATCATGCCGCTGCCCGAGGATGAATCCACCTGGGGCAACCTCGACGTGATGTTCGCCACCACCGGCGGCAACGTCCGGCGCAACAAGCTGTCCGACTTCGTCGACGTCCGCCGCTCCGGCATCATCGCCATGAAGCTCGACGAGGGCGAAGCGATCGTCGACGTCCAGATCTGCACCGAGCACGACGATGTGCTGCTGACTACGGCCGCCGGCCAGTGCATCCGCTTCCGGGTCAGCGACCCCCGACCTGACAAGGATGGCGAGATCAAGGAGCACGGCGTTCGGGTCTTCGGTGGTCGAACATCGATGGGCGTTCGGGGCATCTCGCTTGAAGATGACAAGGTCATCTCAATGTCGATCTTGCGCCATGTCGAGACCACGTCCGACGAGCGTTCGGCCTATCTGAAGATGCGCCGCGCGGTGGCCGGCGAGCCCGCGGCCGAGGAGCCTGCGGTAGATACCGAGGCGGAAGAGACCTCTGGCAACTTCCAGCTCACCCAGGAGCGCTATGCCGAGATGTCGGCGGCCGAGCAAATCGTGCTGACGGTCTCGGTCAACGGATATGGCAAGCGGACCTCGTCCTACGAGTACCGCACCACCGGCCGCGGCGGCAAAGGCATCGTCGCCATGAGCGTCAACAACCGCAACGGCAATCTGGTCGCGTCCTTCCCCGTTGAAGACGCCGACCAGATCATGCTGGTGACCGACAAGGGCCAGCTGATCCGCTGCCCGGTCGAAGGCATCCGCATCGCCGGCCGCTCGACCCAGGGCGTGATCGTGTTCGACACCGCCGAGGACGAGCACGTGGTGTCGGTCGAGCACATCACGGAAGAGGCCGAGAGCGGGAATGGCGAGAACGGATCGTAGTTACGTTGAGGCACAGCTCTCCGTGAGAGTTGTCCTCAATTGTAACTTTGAGTAGTGTTTGGCGATCGAACGCCATCCATTGCAAGACATGGACCCACCGGGAACGTGCGCGTTATCTTTTTCCCTTTGGTCGCTGGCTGCCTCGCAGCCGTGTCAGCCGGGCCGGCTGCAGCTCAGACAGCAGCTTCCAATGCTGTCGCTGAGACATGCCGTGCGGATATCGACGACAAGAAGCTCGACGCGCGGGAGGTTGTTTGCCTGCGCGAGCTTGGAAAGCTGGCGGCGAGCCGCAAGGGCGATGTGCTGTCGCTGCAGCTCGAGAACGGTAAGTCGAAGGCCTATCAAACAAACGTCAGGGCATGCGAGACCGACGATGCGCGGAATTGCGTCCAGTATTGGCTCGCCGGCTATCATCCGGTGGCGCATGTCTATTCGATCGCGATCCAGTATTACGAAGGCAGCAGCGTCGAACTGGTGAACGCCCGCACCGGGAAAACTTTGCTTCTTCCGGGCGTGCCGTATTTTTCTGACGACGGCTCGCGCTTTCTCGTCATCGACAATGACTATGCGCATGGCGGCGACGATGATCTCGCGGTGGGGATTACCGAGGGCGACGTGCCCGCGCTGCAATGGAAGCACACGTGGCAGGGTGAGCCCGTTGAGTGGCGCCACCAGCGCTGGATCGACAACGACCATGTGGCCTTGCGTGTATTTCCGGCCGATACCGAACAGAAATGCCCGGACAATAATTGTGACGCGATCCTAGTGCGTTTCAACGACGGCTGGGCGATCCGGCGGGTACCGACGCCGCCGAAATAGCAGGACGATCCAGCCGGCTAGATCTCCAGCTCCGTGCCGAACTCCACGACCTGCTTGGTCGGCACGCCGAAGAACGCGGCGGAGCGTTCGGCGTTGCGCTGGAGGAAGGCGAACAGGCCCTCGCGCCAGACCCACATGCCCGGCACGTCCTCGCGCGGGATGATGGTCTCGCGGCCGACATAATAGGTGATGTCGGAGAGATCGATGCCGGGCAGCTTGCCCTGCCGGCAGGCGAGTATCAGGCCCTCATAGATCGTCGGGTTCTGCATGAAGCCGTAATGCAGGACCACGCGGGTGATGCCGGATATGATCTCGATCACCTCGGCGCGGGCCTCGTCGGCGACGTGCGGCACCTCCTCGATCAGCACGGTGACGAGGACGATGCGCTCGTGCAGGACGTGGTTGTGCTTGACGAACTGGGTCAGCGCGAGCGGTACGCCTTTCGGCGCGGAGGCCAGGAATACGGCCGTGCCCGGCAGCCTGGCGCTGCACTTGTTCACGGCCGTTTCGATCAGGTCCTCCTCGGGCTGGCGCAGGCGGCTGCGCGCGGCCTCGACCAGCTTTACGCCGCTGCGCCAGGTCAGCATCAGGAAGGCGACAAGGGCGGCGAGCAGCAGCGGAAACCAGCCGCCCTCGAACAGCTTGATCGAATTGGCGGAGAAGAAGATCACGTCGATGACGAAGAAGAAGCCGTTCACGGCGACCACGAGCCACGGCGAATAGCCCCACTGGATCGCGACCAGCGCCGCGAGCAGCGTGGTGATCGCCATCAGCAGCGACACCGCGATGCCATAGGCGCCGGCGAGCGCGTCGGAGGTGCCGAAGCTCAGCACGGCGCCGAGCGTTGCGGCGGCGAGCAGCCAGTTCACCAGCGGCACGTAGATCTGGCCGATCGCATGGCTGGTGGTGTGGCGGATCTGCATGCGCGGAAGGAAGCCGAGCTGGATCGATTGCTGGGTCAGCGAGAACACGCCGGAGATGATCGCCTGCGAGGCGATCACGGTCGCCACCGCCGAGAAGGCGACCAGCGGATAGTGCAGGAAGTCGGGGCAGAGCTGGAAGAACGGGTTCTCGATCATCGTGGGATCGGTGATCAGGAGTGCGGCCTGGCCGAAATAGTTCAGCACCAGCGCAGGGAGGCAGATCGCGAACCAGGCGAGCCGGATCGGCATGCGGCCGAAATGGCCCATGTCGGCATACATGGCCTCGCCGCCGGTCACCGCGAGGAAGGCGGCGCCGAGGATGGCGAAGGAGACGTGGAAGTCCTGGTGGATCAGGAAGTCGAAGGCATAGAACGGGCTGAGCGCGGCGAGCACCGCCGGCGCCTTGACGATGCCGTGGATGCCGAGCGCGGCGAGCACGATGAACCAGGCCAGCATGACCGGTCCGAAGATGCTGCCGATGAAGCCGGTACCATGCTTCTGCATCATGAACAGGCCGATCAGGATGACGACGGTGACGGGCACCACGACCGGCGCGAGCGAGGGCGCGTCGACCTTGAGGCCTTCGATGGCTGACAGCACCGAGATCGCCGGCGTGATCGCGCCGTCGCCGTAAAGGAGTGCGGCGCCGACGAGACCGACGACGAGCAGATGCGCGCGCCAGGTGCCGGGCTGGGCGTGGCGGGCATGCAGCAGCGCCAGCAGCGCCACGATGCCGCCTTCGCCGCGGTTGTCCGCGCGCAGGATCAGCAGCGCGTATTTCAGGGAGATGATGAGCAGCAGCGCCCACAGGATCAGCGAGGCAACGCCCAGGACAGCGTCGTGACTTAGGGTGCCGCCATGGGCAGCCGCCTTGGCGGCTTCCTTCAGGGCGTAGAGGGGGCTGGTGCCGATATCGCCATAGACCACCCCGAGGGCGCCTATGGTCATGGCAAGCGGCAGAGGGTCAGGGTGATGGCCGGAAGCGACTGCGGGCGTACTGGACAATGTCGACCCCCCGATGGGATCGCGCCCGACGGGCCATTCCGACGGGCGCGAGCATCAGACAGTCTGCGACGAGACGTCGCAAATATCCACGAAATTTATATCAGGAAGCTTTTCTGACGCGAAGCTGACGACCGCAACTACGGCGTGCGGTCCGCGGTCACGAGGCGAGCCTCGCGGATGTCGGCCTTGGTGCCGGCCTGGCGCAGGCAGGATGCTTCGAAGTTCGGCCAGGCCTGCTGCGAGCAATCCTTGCCGATGGTGCGGGCATCGAGGCGGTCGCTCTTGGCGAGCGGCTGCGGAACGCTCGCTTCGACGGTCGGAGCGAAACCGGGAAGGACGGTGAGGGCGGCAGCAACAAACGCAGCGACAGCGATGGCCGAGAAGGTCTTGATCATTGACGGTCCCCTGTGATGCGGCCGCTAGCGCCTGGTGTGCGGCCCGTCATTCGTTGGGTGGATTACTAACCATGACCAGTTTCCGGACGTCTTCGCGGGCAGCGGAAACGGTTTCGTTCGCGGTCCGTTTTGTTTCGTGGGCCCCCTCAGGACGAAACAAACGGCCGGCTGCCGACATCACCGGCGGTCCAAATTGCGGGAAGCGGGCAGGAAACCAGCGGGAAACGGACAAGGAACCCGTCCGGCTTGCCCGGCCGTGCAGGGCGCGGTAGGACGGGGCCATGCCGCGCATCGCCTTCTACCCAGGTTCCTTCGACCCCATCACCAACGGCCATCTGGACGTGGTCCGGAGCAGCGCCCCGCTGTGCGACCGGCTGGTGGTCGCGGTCGGGATCCATCCCGGCAAGAAGCCGCTGTTCTCGACCGAGGAGCGGCTCAAGATGCTTCATGACGTCTGCGGGCCGGTGGCGGCCCAGGCCGGCTGCGTGCTCGAGGCTGTGACCTACGACGATCTCGCGGTCACCGCGGCGCGCAAGTACGGCGCGACCATCATGATTCGGGGCCTGCGCGACGGCACCGATCTCGACTACGAGATGCAGCTCGCCGGGATGAACGGCACCATGGCGCCCGAGGTGCAAACCGTCTTCCTGCCGGCCTCTCCCTTGGTCCGCCCGATTACCGGCACATTGGTGCGCCAGATCGCCGGCATGGGCGGAGACATCTCGGCCTTCGTACCGCCGCTCGTTGCATCCCAGCTCAAGGCAAAATTCGCCGGATAACGGCGCGCTTTTTCATCTCATCTGATCCGGAGTTTCCATGATCCGTCGTCTCGCAATTCTTGCCACGATGTTCGTCGCGCTCGTGGCCGTTCCCTTGGGCGCGGTCCCGGCAATGGCGCAGCAACTGCCCGCGAATCTCGACAAGGCCAACGCGCTGGTCATCGACACCACCAAGGGCCGCATCGTCATCAAGCTGCGCACCGATCTGGCGCCGCAGCACGCCGAGCGCCTCAAGCAGCTGGCGCGCGAGGGCTACTACAACAACGTCCCGTTCCACCGCGTGATGGACGGCTTCATGGCGCAGACCGGTGACGGCGAGAAATTCAACGGCACCGGCGGCTCGAAATATCCGAACCTGAAGCAGGAATTCTCCAAGGTGCATTTCGCACGCGGCATCGTCGGCATGGCCCGGCGCGGCGACAGCGTCGACACCGCCAACTCGCAGTTCTTCATCATGTTCGCCGACGGCGGCAGCCTCGACGGCCAGTACACCGTGATCGGCGAGGTGGTGCAGGGCATGGACGTGGTCGACAAGCTGAAGAAGGCACCGGCCGGCTCGCCGAGCGGCACCGTCACCGATCCCGACAAGATGGTGAAGGTGCAGGTCGCTTCCGACATCAAGTAAGACTGCCAATGTAGGAGAGGGCTATGGCGTATTGCGGCAACAGGCTTTTGCTGGCTGCCGCGGTGCTGCTGTTCGGCATCACTGGTGCTGCTGCCGAGGACGCGCAGGTCAACACCATCCAGGACATCTACCGGCATCTGCGCACCTGCTGGAGGCCACCGTCGCCGGCCAAGGCTCGCCCTATCGACATCACCGTCGTCGTGAGCTTTAACCGGTCCGGCGACATTCTGGGCCACCCGAGGATTTCCTATGAATCCGCGGAGGCCTCGGAGAATGATCGGCTGCAATACCGGATCGCGGTGATGGAGGCGTTGCAACGCTGCACGCCGATGCCATTTACCGATGCAATGGCCGGCGCGGCGGCGGGGCGTCCATTCGCGATCCAGTTCCGCAGCCGGAAGACTTCACCACCAACACAAGAGAGACGAGCATGAGCGTCACCGAAAACACCCTGATCCTCGAGACCACGCAGGGCCCCGTCACCATCGAGATGCGTCCGGACCTCGCGCCCGGCCACGTCGCGCGCATCAAGGAACTGGTCCGCGAGGGCTTCTACGACGGCATCGTGTTCCATCGCGTGATCGAGGGCTTCATGGCGCAGACCGGCTGCCCGCACGGCACCGGCACCGGCGGCTCCGGCAAGAAGCTGAAGGCCGAGTTCAACAAGGAGCCGCATGTGCGCGGCACCGCCTCGATGGCCCGCGCGGCGAGCCCGGATTCCGGCGACAGCCAGTTCTTCATCTGCTTCGACGACGCCCGCTTCCTCGACAACCAGTACACGGTGTGGGGCAAGGTCACCGAGGGCATGGAGAATGTCGACAAGATCAAGCGCGGCGAGCCGGTGCAGAACCCCGACAAGATCGTCAAGGCGCGGATGGCTGCCGACAAGGAGTAAGCTCTCGCCCCTCATCCTGAGGAGCGCGGAACGCGCGTCTCGAAGGATGGAGGCCCCGCTGCTACAGCTCGGCCTTCATGGTTCGAGACGGCGCTAACGCGCCTCCTCACCATGAGGGTTCGACTGCACGGCGCTGAACCCGACATGCGCACCGACCTCTTCGATTTCGAGCTGCCGCCCGAGCGCATCGCGTTGCGCCCGGCGCATCCGCGCGACTCCGCGAAGATGCTGGTCGTGGAGGGCGGCGCGCTGCGCGACCAGACCATCGCCGATCTGCCGCAATGGCTGAGGGCGGGCGACCAGCTCGTCGTCAACGACACCAAGGTGATCGCGGCGCAACTAAAGGGCCGCCGCATCGGCCGCGAGACCGAGCCGAAGATCGAGGCGACGCTGATCAAGCGTCTCGACGGCTCGCGCTGGCAGGCGCTGGTGAAGCCGGCGAAGAAGCTGGTCGCCGGCGACCGCATCCGCTTCGGCAACGAGGGCAAGGTCTGCCTGCTCGGCCATCTCGACGCCGAGGTCGAGGCCAAGGGGGCTGAGGGCGAGGTGACGCTGTCGTTCTCGTTCCACGGCCCCGCGCTCGACCAGGCCATCGCCGATCTCGGCAGCCCGCCGCTGCCGCCCTACATCGCCTCCAAGCGCACGCCTGACGACCAGGACCTCGCGGACTACCAGACCATGTTCGCGGCGAACGAGGGCGCGGTCGCGGCGCCAACTGCGGGGCTGCATTTCACCCCGGCGCTGGAGCAGGCACTGCAGGCGCGCGGCGTCGGCGTCAACCGCGTCACGCTGCATGTCGGGGCAGGGACGTTCCTGCCGGTGAAGGTGGACGATACCGACGGCCACAAGATGCATGCCGAGTGGGGCACGATCTCCGCCGAGACCGCGGAGCGGCTCAACACCGCGCGGAAAAACGGCGGCCGCATTGTCGCCGTCGGCACGACCTCATTGCGCCTGCTCGAAAGCGCGGCCAGCGAGGATAGCACCATTCAGCCGTTCACGGCCGAGACCTCGATCTTCATCACCCCCGGCTATCGCTTCCGCGCGGTCGATGTGCTGATGACGAATTTTCATTTGCCGAGGTCGACATTGTTCATGCTGGTGTCGGCATTCGCCGGCCTGGAGACGATGCAGCGAGCGTATGCGCACGCGATCGCGAGCGGCTACCGGTTCTACTCGTATGGCGACGCGTGCCTGTTGTTTCGGGCAGTGCCGTAGGCAACTTGCGCAACTGCATTTTCCGTCACCCTGAGGTGCTCGCCTCTTCGGCGAGCCTCGAAGGGCGACGGCCCTGGTGCCGCATCTCGGCCGTGCATCCTTCGAGGCTCGCCCAGCGGTGCTTTGCACCGCCGGGTTCGCACCTCAGGATGACGGATCGAGAGTCTGTTACGCCATCACCCGCTGCGGCAGCAGCTCCGCGATCTGCACGGCGTTCAGCGCGGCGCCCTTGAGCAGTTGATCGGCCGCCACGAACATCGAGATCGAATGGCCCGAGGGATCGCTGAGGTCCTTGCGGATGCGGCCGACCAGCACGTCGTCCTGGCCCGAGGCGTCGATCGGCATCGGGAAGTAGTTCTTCACGCGGTCGTCGACGATCTTCACGCCGGGGGCCTGCGCCATGATGGCGCGGACCTGGTCCTCGGTGATCGGTTTCTCGCATTCGAAGGTGATGGCCTCGCAATGCGCGCGCAGCACCGGCACGCGGACGCAGGTGACGCCGATCGCGATCTTCTCATCCTCGAAGATCTTGCGGGTCTCCTTGATGACCTTGGTCTCTTCGTCGTTGTAGCCGGTCTCGGGGTCGACGGCGGTGTTGTGGTTGAAGAGGTTGAAGGCGTAGGGGTGCGGCATCACCTTCGGCGTATAGACCTGCCCGTTGAGATTGGCGCGGGTGGACTCGACGAGCTCGTCCATCGCGGCCGCGCCGGCGCCGGAGGCGGCCTGGTAGGTCGAGATGATGACGCGCTTGATGCGGTTCTTCTGGTGGATCGGCCAGAGCGGCACCAGTGCGGTGATCGCGGCGCAGTTCGGGTTGGCGATGATGCCCTTGTGGTCGCGGATGCGGTTGCCGTTGACCTCGGGGATCACCAGCGGCACGTTCGGATCCATCCGGAAGGCGGAGGAGTTGTCGACCACGACCGCACCGGCCTTGACCGCGATCGGTGCGAACTTCTTCGAGATGCCGCTGCCGGCGGAGAACAGCGCGATGTCGACGCCCTCGAAGGCGCGCTCGGTCAGCTCCTCGATGACGACGTCCTTGCCGCGAAACGACACCGTCTTGCCGGCCGAGCGGGCGCTGGCGAGTGCCTTGAGCTTGCCGACGCGAAAGCCGCGCTTGTCCATGGTGGCGATGAATTCGGCGCCCACCGCACCGGTGACGCCGACAATCGCGACGACGGGATCGTTACTCACTTTGTCCTCCATTGCATTTCAGTTGGGCTGGGATTTAGGCAACAAAAAAGCCCCGGACCTCTAAGGGCGGGGCTTCGGCAGAGCTGATGCGTTTAAGTCGACGACCTACGTGCGCACGCCTCCCCGGGCCCCGAAGGCCGTGGTGGTTTTGGTCGTGCGTTTGGTGGTCGTGAACATGGCGGCGACTTATGCGGGAGAGTCTGGCGCCCGTCAATGGCTTTTCGGCGGGATTGTGGCCGCCGGCCGGGACGTCGTCTATTTAGTCTTGGCGCCGGGCGGCTCCAGGATGACCTCCTTGAGATCGTCGCCGCTGATCACGACGATCGCGAAGTTGAGCCGGCCGCCTTCGCGCACGAGGCCACCGCTGATCGCCTTGCCCGAGGCTGCGCGCTCGGCAACATGCACGGCATCCGCGAGGCGGTGCCTGATCGCACCGAGCGCGGCAAGGTTGCTGCGATCCTCGAGGTCGAGCTCGGTGAGGGGAAGGGCAGCTTCGCCGCCGATCAGCTCGCCGGTCGTGGCGTTGATGGTGTGGCGCCAGATCCGGTCATTGTGCAGGGTTTTCACCCGGTAGACCGGCACGCCCGAACCGCCGTCGAAACTCACATCTGCCGTCGTCGCGCCGGCGTGACGCGCCTCGGCGATCGCCATGGCCTGGCTGATCGAGATCGACGAGCTGCGGAATCGTTCGATCTCGCGGCTGACCGCTTGGCGATCGACTTCGGCACTCCCATCTGTCTCGCTGTGAAGGGCGGTCGGCGTGCCCGCGGACACGGTAGCCCCTGCCGGCCCGGCGAGGAGCAGCGCGGGCAGGGCAATCGCAAACAGGTGCGAGGTCAATCGTTTGGTTGTCGTCATGCTCGAAACCCTCGGCCAGCGAGTGTGCCGGATGATGGTAAAGAATTCGCGGCCGGCCTTGGGCATCGGCCGGCCGCGGAACGACGTGGCGGGCTGTACCCGCCGCGGCGATCTTAGCGATACGGACCTCTTTTGGGGCTGGTGAAAAAAGCGGTCCGTATCGCTTATAACTAAACCATACCGTATCGTTTTATTTTGGTCAATGGCGCGGCCATGCCCCAGCGGGGGATAGATCGCCGGTTCACGGAATTGTCAGCGGGACGAGCGTCGCCGCGGCGTGCCTTTGGGCGCGTCCTTGGGGGCGTCTTTGTGAGCTTCCTGGACGCGGTCGGCCGGCCCCAGCGCACCGGCCAGGAACAGCTTGATTGCGACGCGCATCCGCTTTTCCGCAGCCTTCAGCTCCAGCGCCGTTCCAAACGTCGCCATGCGGTGGGTGTGGCCGACGACGACGTCGAGAAACACCTCGGCAGCGATGGTGCTGTCTTCGATGTCGAGCGCGCCCTGGGCCACCAGACGGTCGAAGAAGCGCGCCGTGGTGGCGACGGCCTTGAGCCAGCCTTCCTCCTTGCCGAGCTTGGCAATGTCGGGGAAGTTGATGGCCTGAGACGTCATCATGCGGCTGAACGCGACGGCGTCCGGTCCGCAGGTGAATGTCAGCATCTCGCGCCCGATCTCGATCAGGCGCTGCTCGACCGGGATGTCCGAGCCGCTGGAGAGCTGCGTCTCCGCCGCCGCCGACAGCGGTGCCAGCCAGCGTTCGATTTCGCGCCTCAGCACGGCCGCAAACAGGCCGCGCTTGTCGCCATAGCGGGAATAGACGGTCGGCTTGCTCACCCGCGCCGCTTCCGCGACCGCATCGAGCGAGGTCGCGTCGAAACCGCGATCTAGGAACAGGCGGGTGGCGACCTCGATCAGCCGCTGGTCGCGCTCGATGGCGGCGGTCTTGGTCGGCCGGCCGCCGCGTGATTTCGGCACCTCGCGCCGCGGCGCTGCCGCTTTCGTTTTGGTCGCAGTCAATCCCATGCCCAATGATTCCTGCGCGTTGCCTGTCATTCGCTCTATATCGCGCAGGAGCGGGGGCGTCATCGCGAATCTGGCCGAATTGGCCGTATCGTCAACGGTTTCATCACGGTCTCGTTCCGTCACGTGCTTCACGGCAGCGTGGACGTCCAGGCCTGGCCGGATGCGGCCTTCTCATATCCGTACTGATACAGCGTCCGCATATAGGTGGTGTCGAACCCTTCCGACGGCGGCGCCGGATAGTCGCGCGCGATGTAGGAGAGGTGGAAACCAAGGCGGTTGCGCTTGGCGAAATCATAGGTCGAGAAGATGATCGAGCGCGTCTGCGACTGCGTGATCGCCGACAGGCTGCGCGAGGCGACGTCGATCGTGCTGTTGGACACCAGCTCGAAATTGCGTTCGATCTTCTTGTTGACGAGGATGTAGATGTCCATCTTCGCGCTGCCGGGCAGGCGGCTGCCCTGGAACAGCAAGGCTTCGGGCAGCGTCAGCACCGGCGCGGTCACGCCGCCGTCGACATGCATCTCCTGAAACCTGCGGCCCTGGCCTTCGGCATCGATCATGATCGGAGGAAACACCAGCGGAATGCTGGCGGAGGCCGCCATCACGTCGCGAAACAGCTTGAGCGCTTCGGGCGTGCCGACCGCGGCGATCTTGCCCATGTCCCAGATTGCGGTGCGCTGGGTGTCGAGATCGGTGGTCACGATCAGCAGCCGTCGCCCCTTGGCGTTCTCGCGCGCGACCTGCGCCATGATCTCCGGCCCGACATAGCGGGCGACGAGCTCGCGCAGCCGCGTGTTGCCGAACAGGCCGGAGCCGAACAGCACGCGCATGATGCTCGGATCGTTCAGGAGGCTCTCGGCGATGCCGCTGGTGTAGACGTCCTTCAGCGTGTCGTCATATTGCCGTCCAAGGAACGCGAAGGGCGCGATCAGGCCGCCGGTGCTGACGCCCGAGACCACGGAGAAGTTCGGGCGTGTGCCGGCGGCACTCCAGCCGTTGAGAACGCCGACGCCATAGGCACCATCGGCGCCGCCGCCGGAGAGCGCCAGATAGGATTTCGACGCCGTGCTGGTGTCCTTGTCGAAGCTGAATTTCGTGACCGGCTCGTCGGCGTAGCGGCGGAGGCCGTCAATATCGAGCACGCGGGATGTGCTGGCCTCGGCCGCCGTATATGGTGTGCGGGGCAGGGAGGTGCAGCCGGCGAGCGCCAGGGTGCAGGTCAGGATCAGGGATCCGATCAGGCGGGCACCTGCCTGCCTTATCCGGCCATGCGAGAGGCCGGACATTTCAGTCGAACACGAAGCAGATGACATTGTCGGTGGCTGGCGATCACGCAAATACCGCCGCGGCAAAATTCACCGCAGCATCCCGTCCAGCCCCCAGAGAAAAACTACACTGTATCGTTTTATTTGACAAGGTGCGGCGGGCATCAAGTCGGCGTCAAATGTGTCCCAGTCTGAGGCAGCGCGCGGTCCGAGCGGGTTGATCGGCCTCGCCCAACACGCAATAAGCACGGCCATGAATCTACCCAATCATTTCGAACTGCTTGCCACTGATGGCACTGCGCGCACCGGCCGCCTGACCACCCCTCATGGGGTGGTGCGTACACCGGCTTTCATGCCAGTCGGAACCGCCGGCGCCATGAAGGGCATGCACTGGCGCGAGGTGCGCGAGGCCGGCGCCGACATCGTGCTCGGCAATACCTATCACCTGATGTTGCGGCCCGGAGCCGAGCGGATCGCCGCGCTCGGCGGCCTGCAGCGCTTCACCGGCTGGCACGGGCCGATGCTGACGGATTCCGGCGGCTTCCAGGTGATGTCGCTGTCCGACCTGCGCAAGGTCACCGAGAACGCCGTCACCTTCCGCTCGCATATCGACGGCGCCAAGGTCGAGCTGTCGCCGGAGCGTTCGATCGAGGTGCAGCGCTTCCTCGGCTCGGACATCGCCATGCAGATGGACGAATGCGTGCGGCTGCCGGCCGAGCGCGACGACATCGACCGCGCGATGCGGCTGTCGCTGCGCTGGGCCGAGCGCTCAAAGCGCGCCTTCGAGAGCGCGCCTGACGGCTACATGCTGTTCGGCATCGTCCAGGGCGGCGACATCCCGCAGCTTCGCCATGCCAGCGCCGAAGGCCTGGTCGAGATCGGTTTCCACGGCTATGCGATCGGCGGCCTTGCCGTCGGCGAGCCGCAGGCCGTGATGCTGGCGATGATCGACGAGACCGCACCGCGTCTGCCGCAGGATCGGCCGCGCTATCTGATGGGCGTCGGCACGCCCGACGACATCCTCGAGGCGGTGAAGCGCGGCGTCGACATGTTCGATTGCGTGATGCCGACGCGCAATGGCCGTCATGGTGTTGCCTTCACGCGTTTCGGCCAGGTCAACCTCCGCAACGCGCGCCACGCCGACGATCCGCGGCCGCTCGATGAGGAGAGCGCGTGGCCGTCGGCGCGCAACTATGCGCGCGCCTATCTGCATCATCTCGTCAAGGCCGGCGAGACGCTGGGGGCGATGCTGCTGTCCGAGATCAATATCGCCTACTACCAGTTCCTGATGCAGGGCATCAGGGACGCGATCGCACACGGAAAGTTTGAGGAGTTCTATCAGCGTACGCGCGAGGACTGGGCGAGGGGCGACATCGCCCCACGCTAGGCCGATCAAGGATCAGTTGCACACGATCCGCTGCTTGACGGCATGCTTGGTCACGAAGCCATAGCCGCAATTGTCGCAGGTCCAGAGATACGAGATCATGTGGTCCGAGACATAGGCGGAAGCTTCGGCGGCGACCATGGAGTCGGCGCAGACCGGACAGGTAGGCAGCTCGCTGCAACGCGGATCGCGATGGAGCGCGACGGTCGGCAACACTTCAGCAACCGCTGACATCGTGGTGACCTCCCTGTTTTGAGACGTAAGTCTAACATAAGCATAAGCAGTTGACGAGGTCGCAACACAAAGGCGTCGGCTTTTATAAAATTCGCCTCACCAGGATGTGTCCGCTCGCGGTCTTCGCATCGCAAATAACTCGTGTGCGTTGCGATATTTCGCCGCGCTGCTTCACGCGCAATGATTTCACTGCACTGCACCCTGCCGGCCAAGAGCCGGAGCGAGTGCGGCCGGAGTCCTGGTGTCCGAACGAAGCTTCCGTCCGAACGAGATCCAGGGTTTCTCGACGAACGAATATGACAGCCAGCTGACAAAAATGGACAACGCTACGACCGTAGTGACGAAGGCAAGCCATGGCAGCGGTCCGTCGCCGAGCCAGGCGTAATGGTGCACCCAGACCATCGCGAACGGCGACATCAGGTAGACCGAATAGCTGATGACGCCGACGAATGCGATCGGGCGCCAGGCCATGCGCTCGCCGAACGCGGCGAACAGGATGAAGACGAGGGCCGCGCAGACATAGGCGCCTCCGATCGAATAGCTGTAGAAGAAGTTGCCGTCATAGACGCCGCCATAGCGGCGGTTGCACAGCGTGATCGCGAACAGGGCGTAGAGCGCCGTGCAGCCGACGACATGCCGCCATCGCAGCGTTCCGCCGATGACGGTGTCGCGAATGACCTTGCCGAGGAACATCGCCGACAAATTCAGCCCGGCCTCCATCACCACCCAGGCCGCCCTGTTCTCGACCAGCATAGCCACCGCGATCCCGGCGAGTGCCGTCGCGATGACGATCGCGACTGCGGTGAGCCGCCGGTTCAGAAGGCCTGCCATGAAGAGGCCGATGCAGACAGCATAGAACAGCAGCTCGATCGTCAGCGTCCAGTAGAAGTCCCAGAGGTGAGGGACCTCCAGGAAGGACTGGAGCATCGTCAGGTTCGCGGCGATCTGCGGCAGCGGATATGTCCTGGATTCGAGCGCCTGCATCGTGACCAGCCCGAGCGCGATCGAAGCCCAGTAGGCCGGGTAGAGCCGGAAGAAACGGCTGATCGAGAAGTCGTTCACGGGCGAGGAACTGGCAGGAAAACTGAAGGGAATGACAAAGCCGCTGACGAAGAAGAACAGCACCACGCCGAACCGGCCGAAATTCATGTAGTAGCCGATCGCGTCGTGAAAGATCGCCTGATACGCGCCGGTCGGGTGCTCCCTCACGATCACCTCGAGCGCATGCTGGACGACCACCGAGAGGACGGCGATGCCGCGCAGCGTATCGATGAAGGCGAGCCGTCGATGCATCATGCGTTCCCTGCCGCTCCCACCCCATGATCGGATCGATTGTGGCAGCGCCGTCCCGGCCATGACCGGCCGACCGCAACGGACGTCGCCTGTCGGGAGGGTATCTGGCTAAGGCGCAAGCGGTGATCAGGAGGCTGGACGCTGGTTGCGGCAGTTCAGCACGGCAATCGTGAAGAGATTCACAACGGAGAACAGCAGGGCGGGGAGGCTGACCATTCCGGCGACGGCGGACCGGCCGACCGGGTCACATTATTTTGCTACGGGACGGGTTCCACGCGGGTCCGATTGTCGCTTGCGCGTCGCCGCCGGCTGTCGGTAACTGCGGAAGAGCTGCGACAGCGGCCCAAATCGTCGCCATAGGGAGTTCATGATGGACGCATCGTCCAAAACGGGTGCAGAGCACCAACCCGGCCGGGGCCGGATCTACTCCTCGATCGTCGAGGCTTTTGGCGACACGCCGATCGTGCAATTGCGCCGGCTGCCGGGCATGCACGGCGTCAACGCGACGATTTTGGCAAAACTTGAATATTTCAATCCGGCCGCAAGCGTGAAGGATCGCATCGGCGCGGCCATGATCATCGCGATGGAGAAGGCCGGCATCGTCAAGCCCGACACGGTGCTGATCGAGCCGACCTCCGGCAATACCGGGATTGCGCTCGCCTTCGTGGCGGCCTCGCGCGGCTACCGGCTCAAGCTGGTGATGCCGGAATCGATGTCGATCGAGCGGCGCAAGATGCTGGCCTTTCTCGGCGCCGAGCTGGTGCTGACGCCGGCCGCGCAGGGCATGAAGGGCGCGATCGCCGCCGCCGAGGAGCTCTTGAAGACGACGCCGAACTCGGTGATGCCGCAGCAGTTCAAGAACCTCGCCAATCCCGAGATCCATCGCCGCACCACTGCGGAGGAGATCTGGAACGACACCGGCGGCAACATTGATTTCTTCGTCGCCGGCGTCGGCACCGGCGGTACCATTACCGGCGTCGGTCAGGTGCTCAAGCCGCGCAAGCCCTCGCTGCGCGTGGTCGCGGTCGAGCCGGAGGAGAGCCCGGTGCTGTCCGGCGGCCAGCATACGCCGCACAAGATCCAGGGCATCGGCGCCGGCTTTGTGCCCGACATCCTCGACCGCTCGGTGATCGACGAGATCGTGAAGATCAACTCGACCACCGCGATCGAGACCTCGCGGGCGCTGGCGCGGCATGAGGGCATTCCGGGGGGCATTTCCTCGGGCGCGGCGATCGCCGCGGCGCTCGAGATCGGCAAGCGGCCGGAAGCTGTTGGAAAAACCATCCTGGCTATCGTGCCGTCCTTCTCCGAGCGGTATCTTTCGACGGCTCTGTTTGAGGGGATCTAGGACATGGCGGATCAACCGAGACGGCCGCGCACGCTGGGCGACGCGCGGTCGGAGGCCGAGGCGGCGTTCAAGAAGGTGACGGCCAAGGTCGCCGCAGCGCCGCCGAAGCAGAACGTGGCGCCGGGGATCAAGGAGCAGGTCACGCTGCGGATCGACCAGGACGTGCTCGAGTTCTTCCAGGAGGGCGGCCCCGGCTGGCAGGACCGCATCAACGAGGCGCTGCGCAAGGCGGCGGGGAAGTAGGGGCCCGGCCGGCGGCCGACGCGGCGGCATCCTGGCGGCGGCCTCAGAGCACCTGCGACAGGAACCGCTGGGTGCGCTCATCCTTCGCCGCCGTAAACAATGTGTCCGGCGGCCCGTGTTCGACGATCACGCCGCGATCGGTGAAGTAGACGTGGTCGGCGACCTCGCGCGCGAAGTTCATTTCGTGGGTGACGAGGATGCAGGTCATCCCGTCCTCGGCCAGCTCCCGGATGGTGACCAGGACCTCCTTGACCGTTTCCGGATCGAGCGCGGCGGTCACCTCGTCGAACAGCATGATGTCTGGCCGCATCGCCAGTGAGCGCGCAATCGCCACGCGCTGCTGCTGCCCGCCGGAGAGCTCGCCGGGATAGCTGTCCTCTTTTCCTGCGAGCCGCACCTTGGCGAGCAGCGCGCGGGCGCGCGCTTCGACCTCGGCGCGGTTCTGGCGCAGAACATGGATCGGCGCCATCATCACGTTCTGCAGCGCCGTCTTGTGCGGGAAGAGATTGTACTGCTGAAACACCATCCCGAC
The DNA here is from genome assembly GCF_035935975.1 of Bradyrhizobium sp. Taxonomy (GTDB): domain Bacteria; phylum Pseudomonadota; class Alphaproteobacteria; order Rhizobiales; family Xanthobacteraceae; genus Bradyrhizobium. Next base: position 290,110 of record NZ_DASYWN010000055.1, on the reverse strand, counting down.
CTTGCGGCGAAGCGCCAGCTTGTCGAGCCTGGGATCGGTGACCTCGATGCCTTCGATCTGAATGCTGCCGGACGAGATCGGCTGAAGTGCATTGATGCAGCGGATCAGCGTCGACTTCCCCGATCCCGACGGGCCGATGATGCAGATCACCTCGCCCTTCCTGACCGAGAGGCTGATGCCTTTCAGGACCTCGAGCGCGCCGAAGGACTTTCTGACGTCGACGCATTGGACGATGGGCTGATCCGGAGTCCAGCTCGTGGCCATGCTCTTCTCCTCAGCGCACGCGGTACCGACGTTCGAGACGAGCGGTCCAGAGGTTGATCGGATAACAGTAGAGAAAGAAGCACAGCAGCGCGAAGCCGTAGAGCGGCGCGAACAGCTCCGGTCTGCCGCCCTCGGCCGCGTGGACCTGCGCCGTCAGCGTCAGCATTTCCGAAACACCCACGATCGATGCGAGCACCGTCGACATCGTCACGAGTGCATAGACGTTCATCCAGGGCGGCAGCATTCGCTTGATGCATTGCGGCAGCATGATCAGCCACATGGTCTGGCGCCGTGTGAACGAGAGCGATTCCGCCGCCTCCCATTGCGTCGATGGAATGGAGCGGACCGCGCCGCGCACGACCTCGGCGACATTCGCCATGACCGGCAATGCGAAGCCGACCGTCGCCTTGATCCAGTCCGGCAAGGGGATGGTCGTCTTGAACAGGGTGACCTGGAAGGGCACCAGAAACATCACGAAGAACAGCAGCACCAGCCAAGGCGCGTTGCGGAAGAATTGAGTGATGAGCCAGCTCGCGGCGGCGAGGGGCCGGAACTCCGACAACAAGGCCAGGCCGAGGCCGACCCCGGCAATGGTCCCCAGCACCATGGACAGCAGCGAGATCAGGATGTTGAAGCCGAATCCCCACAACAGCAGCGGGGACCATTTCAGGATGACCTGCAGCGGTGACAGCATCGCCGGTCCGCTCTGCGCCCACGCGGTCGATGCAGCCATGATGGCGCAGAAGCAGAGGATCGCAGCGGACAGCGGGCCGATCCGAATGGACATCCGGTTCGGCGCGAGGCGGTACGGCAGAAGGACGGCAAGCCTGTGCCCGGGCTCGGCGTTGTTCATCGCGCGTACCCGGGAATGCGCATGGCCCGCTCCCAGCGATGCATCAGCCAGACCAGGATGCCGACAAGAATGCCGTAGGTCGCGAGCAACAGGACCATCATCTCGAAGACGTTCTGCGATTCCGACCAGATCTGCTTGACCGCGTACAGAGTTTCGGGAACGGCGATCGCGTAGGCCAGCGTGGTCGTCTTGAGCAGATTGACGAGGTTGTTGTTCAGCGCGGGAAGGCAGACGCGAATGGCCAGCGGAAGGACGATATGAACGTAGGCCTTGAGGCGCGTGTATCCGAGCGCCTCGGCGGCTTCCAATGTCGTTCGCGGCACCGCTTCAATGCCGGAGCGGAAGATCTCGACGTTGAAGGCGGCCGCAAACAGCGACAGCGAAATGATCGCCCACTGGACGTTGTTCAGCAGTGGAACGCGCATGCCCGCCGTCTCGATGGCCGGAAGCATGGTGCCGAGGCCGAAATAGAAAAAGAAAAGCTGCACCAGCGGCGGCGTGTTGCGGAACACGACCACGAAAGCATTGACGGGCAGCCGCAGCAGGATGGACGGACTGCCTTGCAGCAAGGCGCCCACCGCGCCGATGACGAGGCTCAGCAGGATGGTCGTGACACTCAGAAGCAGCGTCATCTTGAGCCCGCTGAAATAGCGGTCCCAATCGTAGGCATCGTAGAATACGGAGAAATTCAGCCCCGTCGTCTCGTAGAGCCGCTGAAACCAGTCGGCGATTGCTTGCATGTTGCGTGACACCGAGCTGTTGAGGCGATGCCTCGTATCAGTGCATTGGCCCGCCCTGTGCGGAACGCCGGATGGATCCGGCGCTCCGCTCCAGGCGTCTATTTGCCCTTGTATTGCTCATGCATGGAGAGCGAATACTCCGTCGGAGCGATGCCCCATTTCTTTTCCTCGTCCACGATGAAGCCGGTCTTCATCCAGTCCTTCGTCGTGTCTTCGAGCAGCTTCTGCAGGCTGCTATTCTCGAGCGCGACGGCGATCATCCATGGCGAGGGCAGCACACCCTTCAAGGGCAGGGTATAATCCGCCTTCCACTCGTCTTCGATCAGTTTGCCTTGCAGGAAGGTCTGATCGTAGAGATAGCCGATGCAGTTGCCCTGTTTCATGGCGAACAGAGGCTTCTCCGAGCCGTCGAAGGCCACGATTTCGGGGCCGTAGGATTTGGCAATATCCTTGTTGTACCAGGCCCCCGACGTCGCACAGACGGGTTTGCCCTTGAGATCGGCCCAGTCCTTGATGCCGGCCTTCTTGTTGAGAAGGATGTTCACGTAGTCCGAATAATACAGCGGTTCGATGGCTTGAACGACGCGGCGGCGTTCCGGCCTGTCCGACATGGTCGCGATCAGCAAATCGATCTTGCCCTGCTGCAGAAACTCGATCCTGTTCGAGGCCGCGACGGGGACGAGCTCGAGCTTGACGCCGAGCCGCTTGGCAATGTCTGCGGCAAGATCAGGCTCGATGCCGACGACGTTGCCTGCGGGATCGCGATATCCGAACGGCTTGTAGTCTGCCTTGACGCCGACGTTCAGCGTGCCGCGCTGCTTGATCGCATCGACGCCATCAGCGGCCTGCGCGCTGCCAAGCAGCAGCAGCGTCGCCGCACCCGTCACCATGGACCGGACCAGATTTCTCATCGGATGACACCTCCAGGATTGCAATCACGACACGGGTTCGACGTATTTTTTCGCGTTACAAGGTTCGTGCCATGCGTCACGAAAATCGGGACACGGCGAAGGGAGTGATGTCGATCGCGCTTCGACCGTCGGTCACCATTCCGGCGACGAGGTTTCCTATGCCCGCCGAATGCTTGAAGCCATGCCCGGAGCACGCGGAGACGACATGGACCCTGTCCTGCGCGGGATGGCGGTCGATGATGAAGCCACGATCGGGCGTCACCGTGTAGAGACAGGCGGCCGCGTGCGCGACGCGGGGCGTGGCGCCGGCGAGCCGGCCTTTGACATGCTTGCTGTACATCTCGGCGGACTCGATCGGATCGACGGTGCGATCGATGGTGTCGGCCGTCGTGCTGGTCTCGTACTGCTCGGTCGCGACCTTGAGGCGGCGATCGCCGGGCAGGGGCGGGAAGCCGTAGAGATAGTCAACATCCGTCGCGCCATGCATCCAGATGAACACGGGGGCGTTGGCGCGATATGCGCTGGTGTCTTCGAGCTCGTACCAATGCAGCACCTGGCGCTTCACCGTGAGCAGACGGTCGAACGGTGCGCCGAGCAGGTGAGCATTCCAGGCGCCTGCCGAGACGACCACCTGGTCCGCCTCGAATGTGCCTGAGGACGTTTCCACCCGAACGACGGAGCCTGTCTGCGCCAGCGAGAGAACTTCGACCCCGGTGCGGATCACCGCTCCGAGCTGCTCCGCGCGCGTCAACTGTGCCTTGATGCAGCGCTCGGGAAAGACGTAGCCGCCGCCGGGCTCGTAATAGGCCTTCTCGTTGCCCTCGAGGTTCAGGAACTGCGGGAAGCGATGAGCCACCTCGCGCCCGTCGATCACTTCATGAGCGACGCCGAAATCACGGGCAGCCCCGATCGAACGTGCGACGAAATCCGGCTTGCCGTGGTGCGAGGTCTCGCCGACGCCGGGGGCCATCACGACGAGGCCGCAGGGGTTCAGCAGCTGGTCAGGCGTCTCGGCCTCGAGCTCGCGCCAGATCCGGTGCGAATCCAGCACCAGGGGTACGTAATCGCGGCCTTCGCCGACGGCCTGCCGGGTGATGCGGGTTTCGCCGTGGCTGGACCCCATCATGTGGGGAGGGGCAAAACGATCGAGGCCGACCGCCTTCACCCCTCGCTTGGCCAGTTGATAGAGCGCCGCGCTGCCCATGGCACCGAGGCCGATCACCAGAATGTCCGCTCGCTCGCTCATGAATTGAAGCTGCTCAATTATTGGAACTGCACAGAGCTTGCTCTGCGGATCGGCTCCTGGACAAGTATAATTCAGGTATTGAAGCAAATTTGCATGTTCACGTGACTTTTGCTTAAGTTAAGAGATGACGTCGGTGCCTCCAGACCTGCGAAGCCTCCAGATCGTTGCCGCGGTCGCTGATACCGGCAGCATGCTGGAGGCGTCCCGCCGATTCGGGATGACGCAATCGGCGGTGTCTCAGGCCGTGCGGCGTGCCGAAGCGGCGGTCGGCGTCGCCTTCTTCAATCGCAGCCGCAGGCCGCTCACGCCGACTCGGGCAGGGCGCATCCTTGCGGACCGCGTCCTCGATCTGAACAGGGACTTTGAAGCACTGCTCGGCACGCTCCGTACTGCGGCGGAACAGTCCGAACGTGTCGAGCTGAGGCTCGGCCTCGTCGATTCCTACGCCGGCACGGTCGGCGCGCACCTCGTCAAGGAGCTCATGACGGGATCGATCGCGCTCAGCCTGTCGGCATGGTCGGGTCTTGCCAACTCGCATGCAGAGGCGCTGGTCCGGCGCATGATCGATGCGGCGATCACGTGCGACGCCATGGACGATCTGTATGACGTCGAGCGCTTCCCGTTCTATCGCGAGCCGTATCTGCTCGTGGTGCCGCGCGGACTGGAAGCCGAGTTTGCCGATCTCGATTTGCGCGAAATCCTCGCCCGGTACCGGCTGGTCCGGCACAGTGAGCGCTCTTACGTGGGCGCTCAGGTCGAGCGCCATTTGAGCCGTTTGGGTGTGCGTCCGCCGCGCGCCTTCGAGTTCGACACCTCGGACAGCCTGGTTGCGATGGTCGCGACGGGGATGGGCGTGGCGATCACTACGCCGCTGTGCCTGTTGCAGGGACTGGCTCACGCCGCCCAAGTCAGCGCTCTGCCGCTGCCGGGCCCTGGATTTTTCCGCGAGCTGCTTCTGGTCACCCGTCGCGGCGATATCTCATCATTGGCGCCGCGTATTGCGGAGATGGCGCGGACCAGCATCACGATGCAGGCGATGCCGCGCATCCGGGCGCTCGTGCCCTGGTTCACTCAGGATTATTAGCGACGAAAAAGCCCGGCGCGAGCCGGGCTTTCTGTTTCGAGATTGGGGGCTCGCCTCAGCGGCGGAACATGCCGCCCATCATGCCGCCGACGACACCGCCGACGAAGGCTGCACCCGCATCGCCGCCACCGCTGTTGCGATGCTGCTGAACCGGTGCGCTCTGCGCCTGGGCAGGTGCTGCACGGCGGGCCGGCTTCGCGCTGTCGTCGCTCGCGGTGGCCGGCGCGGCCGCCACGATCTCGGAGAGCAGGGCCTTGTGCTGGAGCTTGTTGAGGTAGCCGGACGAGGGATAGCCGCGCGCCGCCTGCCAGCGCTTGAGCACCGTGCGGGTCTCGTCGCTGAAGACGCCGGTGACCTTGGTGTCGAAGCCGAGCCCGGTGAGGCGGCGCTGCACGTCGCGGCGCTGGCCCTTGTCGAGGCCGATCTGGTCCTCGGTGAGCTGGCTGGCATCATCGGTGAAGGTCGCGGGATCGACGCCCGCGTTCAGAGTGCGGGTCGTGGTCGACGGGCCGCTCTTGATCGCAGCGAGCCGCGCCAGCGCCAGCGCCTTGAACTGGCCGTTCGGATAGGCCGAGAGATAGGCGTTGAGCTCTTCCGGCTTGTTGGACTCCTTCACGGAGCGCCAGTATTCGAGCTCGACACCGTCAGAGCTGCCGGCGCTCGCCGCGGGCACGACACCAGCGGCGGTCGGCGCCGCGTTGGCGACCTGGGTGGTCGGCGCCTGGTTGAGATAGACCGCGCCGATCAGGTTGGTGTGGCCCCAGGGCAGCTGGCCCTTGTGGGTCTCTTCGTTGACCTGGGCGCGCACCGAGGTCATCGCCTGCTGGATCTCGATACCCGGCTTGGTGATGTTGTCGATCAGGGCGCGGGTGAACGGGCTGTTGTTGCCTTCCTGGCCGTCGAGCGCGGTCTGGCCCGGGCCGGTGGCGAACGCGATCAGCGTGCCTTCGCCGGACTTCATCTCGGCAAGGCCGCTCTGCACGTTGACGCTGCGGGTCGCCGAGTTCGACTTGATCTTGGCGGCGAAGGGATTGTCGCGGCAGGCGTCGAGGAAGACGAGCTTGACCTTGGCATCGCCCATGGTCTGCTCGAGCGTCAGGTCGATGTTGATGGCGGCGCCGAGCTTGACGTCCATCTCCGACTTGATGTCGGCATCGACGGGCAGCAGATAGTTGGTGCCGCCGACGGCGATGCCGTGGCCGGCATAATAGAACAGTGCGATGTCGGAGCCCTGCGCCTTGCGGCCGAAATCGAGCAGCTTCTCCGTCATCTGGTCGCGGCTGAGATTAGATCCTTCGATCACCTCGAAGCCGACATTGCGCAGCGTCGATGCCATTGCCTTGGCGTCGATCGGCGGGTTCGGCAATTGTGCGACGTTCTTGTAGCTGCCATTGCCGACGACGAAGGCGACGCGGCGGTCGGCCTGTGCGGCACTGACTGACAGCGCCATGCACATCAGCGAAGCGAGGAAGGTGAGAGTGCGCATCTGAAATCCCCAACAGAATCGAATTGCAGGCAGCAACAAATCGGCAACGAACTTACACGACACGCCCGGTTTCGCGCTAGCGAAACGACAGTTCGCCCAACCCATTACTTCGCGGCCGAATGTGCACGATGGGAAGCCCCTCCAACGTGATCCAAATCACGCTCGACCACTATGTTTGTCGCGCGAGATGGCGCGGGGGTTCACTGCGCGCGGGCGGGAACGGGCGGTGCCGGCTTCAAATTCAAGAGGTTGCCGCACAGGATCAGCGCCGCGCCGAGCACGGTCCAGGCGTCGAGCCGCTCCGAATAAAGCAGCCAGCCGGCGGTGGCGGTGAGGGGCACCCGGAGGAAGTCCATGGGGACCACGATGGTCGCATCGGCGTAGCGCATCGCGCTGGCGAGGCAGTAGTGCGAGAATGTGCCGCAAACCGCGATCACGCCGACCCAGGCCCAGGCATGGGCGGACGGCCAGGTCCAGACGAACAGCGTCGGGAAGAAGCCCGCGACCGACTGCACCACCAGCATCCAGAACAGGATCGAGAGCGCGCTCTCGGTGCGGGTCAGTGATTTGACCAGCGCCATCGACACGCCAAATCCCATGGCGGCGCCGAGCGCGATGAGCTGACCCGGATTGATCTCGCCGGTCGCGGGGCGGACGATCACGATCACACCGACGAGGCCAAGGGTGATGGCCGCCACCTTCCACGACGTCATCCGCTCGGACAGGAACGTCGCCGCGAGGATCGCGGTCCAGATCGGCATGGTGAACTCGATCGCCACCACCTGGCCGATCGGGATCAGCGTCAGCGCGAAAAACCAGCCGAGCTGGGCAACATAGTGCACGAGGTTGCGCGCGAGGTGGTGTTGCAGGCGCGACGTCTTCAGCACCTTCAAGCCGCCGGCGCGGTAGATGATCGGCGCCAGCAGCACGAAGCCCGCCAGCGACCGGATCTCCATGATCTCGAAGACGTTGAGCTCGCGCGTGGTCTCGCGTCCGGCCACCGCCATGACCAGCATCATCGACAGCCAGCCGGCCATCCACAGTGCAGCCATCGGTTTGGACGGTGTCGTGCTCATCGGGCGGAATGCAGGGAGAGTTGAAGCTGAGAGGACGGCCGGTATCGGCGACATCTTGGCCGTTTGCAACGGCCAAATCTGCGGATGCAGCGATGCAGGGCGGCGTGCTAAGGCTTGGCTGAACAACGACAAGAAAAGGGGAGAACTTCGCTCATGCAAATCCTGCAGCCGGCCGAATGGAAGAAACCTCGTGGCTTTTCCCATGGCGTCGTGGCCGAAGGGCCGGGGCGCTGGGTGGTGCTGGCCGGACAGACCGGCGGCGACGAGACCGGCAATTATGCGCCCGACATGGCCGCGCAGGTCGCCACCGCCCTGAAGCGGATCATCAAGCTTCTCGGAGAGGCCGGCGCCGGCCCCGAGCATATCGTTCGTCTCACCTGGTACCTGACCAGCCGCAGCGAATATGAGGCTGCGGGCGCCGGCATCGGCGCGGCCTGGAAGGAAACGCTGGGGCGCAATTTCCCGCCTTCGACGCTGCTCTATATCGGCGGTCTCGTGGACGAGCGCGCCAAGGTCGAGATCGAGGTCACCGCCTTCGTCCCGAACGCATAAAAAAATCGGCCCGGCGATCTCGCCGGGCCGATTGTCGTCTGACCGTGCTGTCGTCTTACTTCGACAGCGAGATGTTGGCGCCGCGGAACTGGCTGTCCGCGCGCATCGTGACATTCTGCCTGTTGCCGCTCGTCTTCAGCGAGATGTTGGCGTTGAAGCCGGCGGTGGAGGCGACCAGCTCGTAATTGCCGCCGGCGCCGCGGCCCTGGAGCGAGCCGGAGATGTTGCGGCTTGCCTCGGACCAGCTGCCGGCGATGGCGCCGCCCTCAGCCCTGACATTGGCGCCGAGGTTGAACTTGTAGGCGTCGCTGGCGCAGGTCAGCGACATCTCCATGGTCGGTCCGATCGGGGCGTATTTGGCCCGGCAGCGGATCCGCTCGGTCGAGCCATCGTCCAGCGTGACGGTGCCGGCGCCGCTCCAGTTTCCCGCGAGCGGGGCAAACGGGCCGGACTGGGCCTTGCTTGCAGAGTTGACGAGCCCCGCCGCAAACAAAACGGCGGCCGCAATCAGCAGCCGCCGGTTCCAGGCGCGAGCCTCGATAGGTTTATTGGCGCGATGCTTCCCACCGCCCGCTGCATGGTATGCCTGCAGATGCTCCATTCCACTTCCCCGATCCGGCGTTGCCGTTGAGTTGACCGTTGGCATATGCACCATTGATCGAAACTTTCACAAGTCCCCCGCTACCGATGGTGCCGGAAACGTTAGCGCCGGGCGCGGTGATCCTGCCGTCGGCAACCGTGAGCATGGAGCTCGCGGTCGGCTCGCAGGTGCCGCTCTTGGTGACGATGGTGACCTGCCAGTTGCCGTCATAGGGGCTCTGGGCGAAGGCGGGAGCGGCGAGGGTGCCGGCGAAAACCGAAGCGGCACAGAACGCCGCGATGCGAGCAAAACGCATGAATTCCGTCCTTGAATCTGTCTGATATGCTGACGCTTATTCGGACAAAATGTGACGGAAATTTGTTGCGACGCCAAACCGAAAATTGTTCCTGTGGAAACAATGGTTTATTTGCGTTTTTGGCTCCAATTTTCGAAGCAGAATCAATGCCCCTTCACGTTAATCGTTAACATGAGGAGAGACTCAGGACAGGCTCGGCGCCGAGGTCGCGAACTGCTCGTCCTGAGTCTTGGCCGGCAGCGCCTTGTGGACCTTGACGTAGTCGATCACGTCGGCCAGCAATTTGAGCCCGAGCGGTGCCAGCGCGCGCTCCCAGAGCTCGCGGGCGGTCTCGCCCTTCTTGACGAAGCACCAGTCCTGGGCGGCGATGGCGCCGGCGTCCATGCGATCGGCGAGATGGTAGATCGTGCCGCCGGCGATCGGATCGCCTTCCTTGATGGTCCATTCCACCGCCGCCTTGCCGCGGTGACGCGGCAGCAGCGAGGGGTGATAGCCGATGCCGCCGAACCTGGCTGCGGCCAGGGCGTCCTTGCCGATCCGGGCATGGCTATGGGCGGTGATGATCAGATCGGTGTCGGGGGCGATCTCGGAGGCCACCACGAGCTTGGGATTGGCCTGGACCACCACGTCGATGCCGGCCGCCTTGGCGGTCGCGGCCAGGCGGTCATCCGCATCGGCGACCACGACTTGCACGACCCCGACGCCGTGCTCGCGGAGCATGTTCAGTGTGGTCACGCCGAAATGGCGGGAGCCGACGAGGGTAATGCGCATGGGTGTCCGATCCGTCTCGCAGCTGCGTTATCCTCCCGATAACACGTCCGGACGCCCTGTCACCATCTGTGGGCCGTTTGAGCCGGTTATCAACAATGCGCCGGGCGCGGGGCGCATCAAATTGGCGATTGCGCAGCCGGCTGCTCCGATGCTTCCATGCGCGGACTGCACCGTGTCGGGAGCGAGCGCATGCGAAGCCCGTGGTTTTTCCTCCTATCGGCACTGATCGTGGCCGGCCCGGCCTGGGCTGGCGGGCCTTACCCGGCAGTGCCACCCGAGATCGGGGTGGCGCCGGTCATCGGCCCGACCTGGGATGTCTATCGCTGCGTTGGAGGGGTGCCTTACAATTTCTACTTCGACGCCTATTACGGCGAGGAGCCGCCGGCGATCTATCGTGGCTACGCCTATAGGCCGTATTACCGCTACAGCGCCTACCGCAAGCTGCCGCGCAAGTACTTTTGCGTCGTCGATTAGCGTTGCAGCGCTGCCACGGTCGGCAGCAAATGATCAATAAGACGGTTCCTCCGTTTCATTTTTAACAGAAGGAATCTCTTGTGTGCGGTTAGAACCAGCCCATCCGGGGCTGGCCAAATTTGATCACGGACCCGTTTTCGAACCCGGCTTTGGCCGCTGGCGTGATCGCCAGCGGCTTTTTCATGCCGCGCGTCACGAAATCATCAGACGGTAATACGTTCTCAACCTGCTTGTCGTATCGACGAATCCGTCGCGGATTTGTATTGCGTACCGCGACACCGAAAATGTCCCGCCGGCGTGGGTGCGCCGCGCGGGTTTTTTTCGCCGGGACCGATGTATGCCGAGCGCAATTGAGCAGATCGTGGACGCCTATGTGCGCCTGAAGAACCGCCGTGGCCTCGACGAGCTCATGATGCACAGGCAGCGGCTCGCAGTCGATCTGAAGAGTCGGTCCGGCAAATTTGATTTCAGTCTGCCGATCGACAAGATCGACGAGGAGATCGCGATCATCGAGGCTGGACTGACCAGACTAGCGGCGGATGCATCTGGTGCGCCGCGGTTCCGTTAAGACGCTCAGTCGCGCCGGCCGCCGTCGATGACGGTGAAGAGCGGACGCGCCGGCGTCGGCTCCACCAGCAGCTCTTCCACCAGCGCCGTTGCCGCATCGACATATTTGCGCGTCGGCTTGTCGAGCTCGCGCTTGGCCTCGTCGTCGAGCGCAACCTTCGCAGCCTCGACCAGCTTGCGCATCCGCGCCGCATGATCGTCGCCGGCCGTCAGCGTCGCGCGCGCCAGCGAGCGCAGCACGAACAGCTCGCCCTCGAGGCGGAGCAGACGGTCGTTCAGCCTGGTGAGGATGGCGTTGAGGTCGGCCATGTCAGGTGTTCGTGGCGGAGGTTCCATCCTGATCTAGCCGCGATCGGTGAACGGAGTGCAAACGGCACCGGTGCAATTCGGCCGATCGGCGGGACCTGCCGCACCCGCAATGCCGCCGATGTGACCGAACGTGACCCGCACGGCCGTGGGCTCCGTGGTGGTGGCGCACCACATCGGGAGGCGGGTGGACGTCTGGAGCACGTTCAATGCGGTCTGTCCTGGCCCTCGCTCTCTTGATCTCGCTGTGCGCGCCGGCGCTGGCCGCGCCGGTCCATCATGCTGCGCCAAGGCACCGTCATGTCGTCATTCGTCCAGCCGAGGACGCGCCGGTGCCGCCCGGCTGGTACAAGTTTCCGGGATGGCCGCCGATCCCGCCGTCGGAGAACAGGAACCTGGATCCCTCCAATTTCGGCGGCGCCTGACGGCCGCTCACGCAGACCGGGCGAGATAATCGCGCGCGAAGGCGAGGTACCAGTCGAGGCAGGCGGGATTGGCCATCGCCTCCTTGTTGATGACCTTCTCGACGGGCTGGCCGAGCAGCAGCTTCTTGATCGGCAGCTCCTGCTTCTTGCCCGAGAGCGTGCGCGGGATCTCGGCGACGGCAAAGATCTCGTTCGGCAGGAAGCGGCGGGAGAGGCCGGCCTCGATCGCCTTGTTGATCTTCGCCTGCATCGCGCCGTCGAAGGTGACGCCCCCGCGCAGCACCACGAACAGCGGCATGTAGCTGTCACGGCCGAGATATTCGAGATCGACGACGAGGCTGTCGAGCACCTCAGGCAGCGCCTCGATCGCGGAATACAGTTCGCTCGTGCCCATCCGCAGGCCGTGGCGGTTGATGGTGGCGTCGCTGCGGCCATAGATGATGCAGGAGCCGTCCGGTTCGACCTTGAGCCAGTCGCCATGCCGCCACACCGGCCCGCGGCCCGTGCCGTCGAAATTGTCCGGGTAGGTCTCGAAATAGCTGGCACGATAGCGGGCACCGTCCTTGTCGTTCCAGAAGTAGAGCGGCATCGACGGCATCGGCTCGGTGCAGACGAGCTCGCCGACCTCGCCGATCACCGCGCGGCCCTGTTCGCTGAAGGCCTCGACGGCCGCTCCGAGCAGGCGGCACTGCATCGCGCCGGGCGTCTGCGGCAATTCGCGGTTGCCCCCGATGAAGGCGCCGGCGAAATCGGTGCCGCCGGAGATGTTGGCCCACCAGATATCGGCCTGCGCCTTGCTGCCGTTGCGCTTCGACAGCGCCGCGAAGCGTTCGTTGAACCAGGCTTGCGTGTCGGCGCTCAGCGGCGAGCCGGTCGAGCCGAGGCAGCGCAGCCGCGTCAGATCGCCGGCGGCGGCAAGATCGATCTCGGCCTTGGCGCAGTTGGCGAAGAACGCAGCGCCTGCGCCGAAGAAGGTCGCTTTCGACTGCGCCACGAAGCGCCACAGCGTGGTCCAGTCCGGCTTGTCCTTGGCGCCGCCGGGGCTGCCGTCGAAGATGCAGCAGGTGGTGCCGCTGAGCAGGCCGCCGACCTGGCTATTCCACATGATCCAGCCGGTCGACGAGTACCAGTGATAGCGCTCGCCGAACGAGTTCTCGTGATAGGAGCAGCCGATATCGTTGTGCAGGCCGAGCAACGCCAGCACCACGATGACGATGCCGCCATGGCCGTGCACGATCGGCTTCGGCAGGCCGGTGGTGCCGCTGGAATAGACGATCCACAGCGGATGATCGAACGGCAGCCACATCGGCTCGAACGCGTCGATCGCAGCGCCCGTCCTTGCGGTGATCTCGGAGAGCAGAGCGTCCGGCGCCGCGGGCGCGGCGGCCTCGCTGTGCAGGATGACGTGTTCGACACTCGGCAGCGATCGCCGCAGCTCGGCGACGACATCCTTGCGGTCATGCTTGCGACCGGCATAGGTGACGGCGTCGCAGGCGATCAGCACTCTCGGCTCGATCTGCTTGAAGCGGTCGATCACGGCGGGCGCGGCCATGTCGGGCGCGCAGACACTCCAGACCGCGCCGATGCTGGCGCTTGCGAGAAACGCGATGATGGTCTCGGGGATGTTGGGGAGGTACGCCGCGACGCGGTCGCCGGGCTTGATGCCCTTGTCCTTGAGGTGCAGCGCGAGCGCGGCCGCCTTGCGCCGCAGCTCAGGCCAGCTGGTTTCCGTGAGCTTGCCATCCTCGCCGCAACTGACGATCGCGGGCAGGCCGGCGGCATGCGCCGCGTCCACGTGCCGGAACACCTGCCGCGCGTAGTTCATCTGCGCGCCGGGAAACCAGACCGCGCCGGGCATCTTGCGCTCGGTGATGACGGCCGCGAACGGCGTCGGCGATTGCAGATCGTAATAGTCCCAGATGCTGCGCCAGAACGCGTCGAGGTCGCGCACGGACCATTGCCGCATCTCCTCGTAAGTCGCGAAGGTGAGGCCGCGCTCTACGGCGAGCCAGTTGCGATAGAGGGCGATCTGGGGAACGAAAGGTGCGGTCATTGCGTAACGGCTTCAGTTGCGGGGAGGGGAATTTATGTCGAAAACAACCCCATGCACAGTAGCGGAAACATTGAAAGCGCTCGCTTTTTTCAGTCGGTGCCAGGCGGCCCTTCTCGAGCCGTATCCAACGCGAACAGCCGAGCGGATCTCGACTGCGCGGCGCATCGCGTCGTCTGGATTTGACACGTCGGGCAAAACACTGGCAGAGTGGCATCATCGGAAATTCGTAATACCCGCGCGGGGAAACCCGCCGCGGGTTTTTTCATGTCGGGGCGACCGTCATGATCGAAAGATCGCTGATCGACAAGCGAAGTCAGCGGCTACCACGCATACCGCACCGCGCCCTTGGCGGCGTAGCTCCTCGTGACGTCGGAGAACTCGCCCTCGAAGGTGGCGGCGGCGGACCAGCCGTTCAGCCATCTCATCTCGCCCGAAACGGTGGTGAGGGCCGAGTCATGTGCCTGCGCCGCGCCGCCAACCACGAAGCTTGCGCCCGGCAGCGTCTGGAACGTCGCGGCGATCGAGCGGTCCGGATTAAAATCATGTGCCCAGCCGAAGCGGCTGCGCAGGGTCAGGATCGCGCCTGTCACCGCGTAGGATTTGTCGGCGCGGATGCCGAGTTCGCTGCGGGTATCGGTCACGCTTTTGGCGTTATAAGCCAGCGCGAAGCCATTGGCCCCGGAGAGAACGCTTTCCGCGTAAGCCGGCAGATCGAAGTTAGTGAACTGGGCCGCCGCGTAGGGCGTGATGCCGATGCCGCCCATCCACGGCGTCACGAAGCGATTGCCCGCCTCGACGCGCCCCGAATAGGCGTTGGCGTTAAAGCGCGCCTGCAACTGATCGATGCCGGCGACGGTCACGGTGCGGTTGGTGGTGATGTCCTGCCAGCCATAAGCCAGCGCACCGGAGATGTAGACAGAGCCGGCACTGTGCTTGACGAAGGCGCCGGCCTGGAACAGGTCGGAACGTCCCGTGCCGCCATTGGCGACACTGAAATTGGTGCCGCCGCCGGCCAGCGTGAACCCCACGATTGTGCGCGGCGACAATAGATAGTCCGCGCCCACCGCCGTTCCGAACACCCTGCTGGTGGCGCTGTTCGTGCCCAGCGCAGCATTGCCATCGGTGGTTTGTGAGCCGCCGAAGCCCGCCGCCCACACGCTCCAATGCGGATCGTAAACGGTGTTTCTCATCGGCGCCTTGCCGTAAACCGCACCATAGGCGTCGCGTTCGTTCTTGCTGCGCCGCTTGGCGTCGGAGGTGTTGTAGGCGCGGGCATCGCCGTCTTCCGCATAAGGCGTCGCATTCGTCGTCGATGCCGGAGCATTGCCGCGTCCGTCAATGAACGGATCGAGCAGCAGGCCCATGAATTGACCCATGGCATTGAACGTCGTCTGCTGCGATCCAGTAGCAGCCTCGCCAGATATTTGTGTCAAGCCCGCCGGTGTCAGCCCGCCGAATACGATCGGGATGCTGCCATTGCTGTTGAAGAAATTGATGATGGCGTTGCCGACTTGCTGCTGGTTGCCGGAAAGCCCGCTACCGGGAGGCAGCCCGGACGGGGGGACGAAGTCGAGCGACAGATCGAGAAAGGCATGCGTCGGATCGTAGCTCAACGACGTCTTGAAGCCCGACGGCAGATTGACGCTCGTCACAGTGGGATTGAACGTGCCGCTGACGCTGCCCGCGTTCAGGATCGTGTACCTTTTCGCGACATAGCTGCCGCTGGCAAAGAACGCCTCTACGCTCGTCACATTGATCTGTGCGGAGCCGGTCACATTCGCGAAGGTTGACGTCGTGGGGTTGATGTTGACGACGTAAAGTCCCTGCAGCACGAGGCTTGCCAGCGTTAGCGAGGTGCCCGGTGAATTGCCGGGCGCAAGGATGCCGTTCGCGATCTCGGTGGCGCCGACGACGCCGGTACCGCTGAGCATGCCGAAATTGGTGGCACCGGTCAGCAGATTGCCGCCCATGACCAGGACTCGTGACGACGACGCGATCGAACCATCAACGACCAGGGAGCCGCCGAGGACAACAGTCTCACCCGTGTAGGTGCTGTTGCCGGTCAGAATCAGCGTGCCGGGCCCATACTTGGCGAGGGCTCCGGGGATGCCAGAGCCATCGGCGATGCTGCTCGATAGGGTGGTGATGACGCCGGCGTCGGTCAGGATCCCGCCTGCGTTTTTGATGGCTACATTGCGCGCACTTGCGAAAGTTGCGGTGGTCTCCAGCGTGCCGCCGTCGAGAACAAGGGAACCCGTAGAGGCGCCGAGGTTGTTGTCGGCCGAGACCGCCAGCGCCCCGGATACGGTGGTGCCGCCGGTGTAGGTATTGGCGCCCGAAAGCGTTATCGGGCCGGAGCCGACCACGGTCAGCGAACCGCCGACGCCGGAAATGACGCCGCTTACGTTCGCCGAAAGATTGTTGCTGCCGACCGTGAGCGCTTTGGCGCCGAGTATATAGCTGCCCGCCCCTTCAATCGAGCCTGCGGACATGCCCGCGGCGGTCAGCCCCGAAATGTCGAAAGTGCCGCCGAGATTGGTGATGAAGCGCGCGGTGCCGCCGGTGCTGTTGTCAAGGAATGTGGTGGAGGCTCCGGAATTGGTCGTGATGGTGGCGCCACCGGCCGTGCTGGCGTTGGTGAAGGAGAGAGTATTGTTGTTGGTGATGCTGGCGGTGCCGCCGCCGCTGAGGACGATGCCGGCGCCATTGAACTGCAGGGCGTGGCCGTTGGTGAAGGTATAGCTCGACCCTCCGGGATTGAACGTCCAGCCACCGATCGTGGTGTCGCCCGAGAATGACAGCGCTGTGGTGCTGGACGTACCAAAGAACGCGGTGCCGGTCGGCACCGTGGCCGGGCTGGTCCAGTTGGCGTTGGCATTGAAATCGAAAGTTCCGGCAACTGGACCAGCCACCGTCGCAGAATTGCTCCAGGTCGCATTCTGCGCGGCCGCCGGCGACGCCGCGAGCAGCAACACCGAGGAGGCCGACAGCGCCGCGTTCCGTACAGAAGGCCGGCCAAAGCGGTGTGATCTGACGAGCGATGCCGCAGTGTGGCTACTGAGCCTCGTTCCGCGCAGGACCGTCCTTCGACGACGGGCCTTTATCAGCAACAGCACAATCCGTCCCCTCGCTCGCGTGTCGACCATGAGGCCGCGCAACATTCGAACAACCGCCGTTCGCGCGCAACGCGGATCGGGGCGGCAACTTATGATTGTTGGTGCGGTGTGGCAATATTGTTGCTACCCGTTAATCGGATCGGGCGAAGCGCGCTGTAGCGAGTCCGCGCCTTCGGGAGCGTGATCCGGTCGCGGACGGGCTTTTTTCTGCGGTGCATGCTTCCGCGCCCCAGCCAAATCCCGGAATCTTTAAGTTGATCGCGATCCGTCTCGGTTCAGATGAACAAGGTGCCAGGCATGATGCCGAGCTTGAAGTGATGACGGGTTTCAGCGTTCGCCCTTGGACGCCGTCGCGAAACGGGTTCGGCTTGCTCGCTCGCTCCGCAGGCCTACCACCCAACGCCCGCCCAGCGCCGTCCGAACACCGGCGGCTTGGTCTTCACCGCCTGCCAGCCGAAGAAATGATGCTTGCCGGACCAGCTGTGCACCACGCCGCTGCAGATGCTGCATTTGAAGCTGCCGGTATGCGCCTCGCTGTGCTCCTCACGTGTCGCGGTGTAGTTCATGCTGCAACCCGCGCAGGTGAATTCTTCGGTCGTCCAGATGCTGTTGGCCATTGCAACTCGGTCTTCCCAGATGTTCGACGGCAAGCGTAGGTGCGGGCGTTTGCATCGGCGTAAACCGGCCCCGGGAAATCCGGTTAATTGCCGTTAGCCAAACCCGGCTGCGGCGTTGCCGGCGGCGTAAGCAGCCGTCGGCAGGGCCGGGCCGGGAACGCGGTCGTCTTGACGTTGGATGCGGGGCTGGCAATAACCCGGGGCTGTGCCAGTGCCGGAACCCCGCGTGATGCCGCAAGGAAAGCCCTGCCCGTGAAAAGCCTCCGTCAGCTCCTCACGGGAGAGGATATCATCCAGCTCGTGATCCGGCTTGGCCTGCTCGGCCTGCTGATCATCTGGACCTTCCTGATCATCCGCCCGTTCGTGCCGATCCTGGCCTGGAGCGGCGTGCTCGCGGTCGCGTTCTACCCGGCCTTCAGCTGGGTCGCCAAGATCCTCGGCGGCCGGCCCAAGACCGCGGCGGCGATCCTCACCCTGATCACGCTCGGCATCGTCATTGGCCCTGCGACCTGGCTCGGCATCAGCGCCGTGGACGGCGTGCGCGAACTCGCGCACCAGCTCAGCACCGGCGACCTTGCGCTGCAATCGGCGCCGGAGCAGCTCAAATCGTGGCCGCTGGTCGGCCCGTGGCTCTTTGAGCTCTGGGACCAGGCCTACACCAACATCCGCGCGGTGCTGCGCGAGGTGGCGCCATATCTGCAGCCGCTGGCCGGACCGTTATTGTCGCTCGCGGGCGATGCCGGTCTCGGCACGGTCCAGTTCCTGCTGTCGGTGTTCGTTGCCGGCTTCCTGTTTCCGCACGGTCCCCGGCTGGTCGCGGCCGGCCGCAACTTCCTGTTCCGGATCGTGCCCGAGCAGAGCGAGCACTTTCTGGGGCTCGCAGGCGCCACCATCCGTGCGGTGGCGCAGGGCGTGATCGGCGTCGCCGTGGTGCAGGCGCTGCTGGCCGGCTTCGGCTTCAAGCTCGCGGCCGTGCCGAGCGCGGGGCTGCTCGCCTTCATCGTGCTGCTGCTCTCGATCGTGCAGATCGGTGCCTTCCTCGTGATCTTGCCCGTCATCATCTGGATCTGGACCGCCAAGGACGTCACCACGGCGCTGCTGCTGACGATCTTCCTCGTCCTCGTCGGCTTCATCGACACCATGCTGAAGCCGCTGGTGATGGGGCGCGGCCTGACCACGCCGACCATCGTGATCTTCGTCGGCGTGATCGGCGGCACGCTCGCTCACGGCATCGTCGGCCTGTTCATCGGGCCGATCATCCTGTCGGTGGCATGGGAAATGGCGATGGCCTGGATCCGGACGGAGGACCGGGCGGGAGCGAGCGAAGGCTGAGCCCCGCATACGCTGTGATCAAAGTTCCCGGCTAACTTGTCTATTGGCCTAGACAAGTTACGATAGGCGAGATTCTGGTTTCGAGCCTACGATTAGGAATGGCGAAGTCTTCCAAGCTGGTTGCCGCAAAGCGCGGCAAGGTCTTGTTGGTCAGACGGCGATCGGACGGCCTGTGGATGTTCCCGGGCGGCCGCAAGCGCGCGCGCGAGTCCGACAAGGATTGCCTGCGGCGGGAGATCAAGGAAGAGCTGCCCAAGCTGAAGCTCGGCCGGATCAGCCTCTGGAAGGAAGTGACGGCCAGGAACAAGCGCTCCGGCCGCAAGATGAGCGATGCGATCTTCATCGCCAAGGGCGCCAAGGGCAGGCTGGCGATCGGCGACAAGAACGAGATCGACCGCGCCGCCTGGCAGAAGCCGCGCGGCATCCGCCTGACCGCGACCTCGCGCTATATCCGCGATCGCCTGTTTCCGAGGAAGCGGCGCCGGAGCTGAGGGCCGCCTGCGCTGTGCGGGTCGAGCGGGGTGCGACAAATCGCCCGGCGATGTCCCGGGGGGTAGCCTGGCTCGTCCGGCCTCTAATCCGATCGCTGCGCCGCGCGCGTCCGCCCGGCAAATCTCCGCGACGAACCCGCCTGCGGCTGCGGCGCTGCGATCCGCGCCGCTTCTTCCTCGCGCAGCGCCTTGCGCATCTTGCGGGCATCGCGCATCGCGCGCTTGATGAAGGGGTGCTGGGAGTCCTCGGCGAAGAACAGCACCACCTCGCAGCTCGGACATTGCCTGGAATAGCCGTCCTGCAATCGCCCCGCGCGATCGCGAAACACGCCCTTGCACCGCGTGCACTGAATCTGGACCGAGCTCATTCGCGGACAACAATGATCATTGGAAATGGACCGCCACGTGAGACCAGATGTCTGAAGAATGTTTGAATGGTCAGGGGAGCTGACCGGTCGCGTCTTCAGCGTTCACGGCCAAGCGGCGCCCGCCCGTCGCGATGACGGCGGGGCGCCCGCTATTGCCTGGCAGCCATCGCATCCAGGCACTGGTTGAGATAGGCGGTGCGATCCCTCGGCAGCACCTTCTCGAGATCCGCCTTCAGCGCGCATTCGCGCTGCCGCATCTGTTCGGCCCGGCGCTTCTCCGCCGCCTCGCGATATTCGGGCGCAACCTTGTTGGGATCGACCAGCGCCTGAGCGCGGGCAGCGGCGGCCAACAAGAGCGCGACGGCGGCGATGAAAATGATTGTTCTCAAATGAGCCTCCTGAAAAAGGCGCAGGCTAACGCGGGGTGTGGCGCAGCTCAAACGCAAATGCGGCGCGCCCCACCGCGGGAGCAGATCCGCGGCACTCGAATGTGACATCCGTCACGGCCAGTGCCACCGCGAGAACGTTCCGTTGCGGGTCCATCGCCGAGCTGTGATGCCGCATCAGATTGCGGCGGGACCGTTGACGCATCACCTCAGTCGAGGGGGATGTTCGACTGGATCTGGTCCGATGCGCTCAGTTCTGGCGATGGGTCTGTTGATTGTCCTGTGTACCGCTGCCAACGCTGCGACGGTGCATCACCCCCGCACACACCATCCGCGCTATCACGCGGTCGATCCTTCCGAGGTCTATCCCCGGGCGCGCTTCGCGGTCCCCGGCTGGAGCGATGAAGCGACGGAGCGATGGCTGGACAATGCCTCGTCGAATGTCGGCCGAGGAGGCTAAAAAATCGGACGACGTGTGAACCAGTTCACACGCGATCTCTGAGGCCGCTGCTATGAAGGCCTGATTGCTTTACCGATTTATATTGCTTTGCCGATTTATGCTCTGAAAACACCCCGGCGCTCCCTACCAGGCGCTGGGGTTTTTCATTTGGGCCCTAAAGCGCGATGAGATTTGGATGAATCGTCATCGCGCTTTAGGTTGTTGTTTGAGCATGATCTTTTCGGAAAATCGCTGCGCACTTTTCCGGATCATGCTCTAGCCACGCCAAGGCGTCGCGAAGCGCGATCCGGGTGGGTGATGTCTGGATGGGGCAGGCGAGGCGGCTTAAGCGGCCTGTTCCTCAAACGAGGTGTAGACCCGGCCATTTGGATCAACGATCTGAACGTCCCAGCATCCGTCCTCGATCAGCTCTTTGGCCTTCTTGAGGGCGGCGGCGAGTGACAGCCGCTTGAGGCTGACGACGCCTGCCGTGTCGAAACCGCTGATTTCAAACATGCCGTTCCTCCAGATTTTGCCGAATCCTACACCTTTCTGGCGGGTTGTCTGCCGGCTTTTTCGGGTGAAGGTCATGGAACAGCTGACTGAGGCCGTCGCCGCTGTCATCCACCGACACTGGCTCACTATCGCGTGGCAGCCTCCGGTCCGATGGCTACGGATCGACCAGCGCGCCGATCAGGGTGCATAAGATCGCGGAGTTGCTCGTAGTCGCAGTGCTGACTCTGACGAATGGAAAGCGTCCCTGGCCGACAAGCCATTCCGTGGTCATATCAAAAAACGCACTGAAGTCCGAGTTGGGTACGGGCCCGGTGTATGCGACGTTAGGAAGGGGTAGCGGTAACCAGCGTTGGAGGGCGTTTGGAATGCCATCCGTTGAAACGAACAAGCCGCCGACGTAAATGGGCTGCGTGGTTTGAATTTTGCAGTGCAGCTTTTTGACCATCACCATCTTGTTCGCTGGCGTCTGGGAAAAGAACACGCTGCAATTGGTTTGGCTGCTGCATGTGCCGGTGATCGTTTCGTCATAATATGTGCCGACGACGACAGGCGCTGCATGGGCCTGACTTCCAGCAAAGAGCGCCGCGGCAACAGCAGCCGATGCGGCAAATTCTGCAAAACGCATTTTGATCTCGAAATGTGAGCTGTGGGGTAGCGCTGAGACTGGGCATTGGTAGGTTCCCGCCCCGGAATGGTTCAAACCTGAGTTGGAGATCGCGGGGCTCCTTTCGAAGCGCCACCGCAGGCGCCGTCGCGTAGGCCCCGTAATCTGCCGGGCTGGCTCGACGCGTCCGGCGGCCATTTCGCTAACCTGGAATTAAGCGAAAAAGCCCACAATTTTCGACAGTTGTAAGTGAGTGCTGCGTAAAGGAGGGGTCCGCAAGGACGTTCCGGCGTCGGCCTCCTTTTGCTCGCTCATGAGGTCAATGCACGTGACCACGACATCCGAAGCGCAAGGCCTTGTCGAACAACTCGACCCCGCAGCACTGGCGCTCGTCGCGGCGCCCGAGCCCGCAGTCCCGGAAGCTCCAGCACCGATCAAGCCGTCCAGCCGGAAATCGGTTCTGGCCCTGTCGGTGTGTGCCCTGGCCATCAATGGCGCGGCGGCCGTCTACACGTGGCCGTCCGATCTTCGGTCGCTGAATGTCAGCCGTCTGGCCGAACTGCTTCCGCGCTGGGACGCTCCCGCGCCGAAGGCGGACCCAGTCGTCGCGGCCCTGAGGGACATCCAGTCGGCTCAGCAGCAGCACACGGCCTCGCTGCAGGAGAACAACCAGGCCCTGCAGCAAAATGCGGCCCTGATGCAGCAGGATTCGATGGTGCTGCTCTCGCTGCGACAGAGCATCACGGACGAGCGGGTCGATGTGAGGAAGATATCCTCGCAGCTTTCCACGCTGATCGCGAAGGTCGACATGCTGCAGAGCACGATGATGTCGGACGTCACGTCCTCGATCCGGAAAGCGCATGCTCGCTATGGACTGCCCGCAGCGCTGCGCAAGCGGATGGTCCGGCAGTCGAAATCCGTCGGGCCCGTTTCGGTGGGAGGAGCCCCGCTGAGCACGCCGGCGACAGTTGCCGCGCCGGAGAGCTGAAGACACCTCAGGCTTGCCAATACGCGCTTTGGCGAGCGCGGAGCGCTTGCAGACCATGGCCCTGCCGATATTCTCGGTAAGGTGGTTCACGTGGGCGGTGGAACCATCGTGCCGGTTATGCTGCAACTCAAGCTAACCCCCTGTGTGTCGCCCGGGATCGTCTGGCCCGACAGCACCACATATCTGTTCGCGCCGACGAAGAAAAAAACGTTCTGATCGAAGTTGTAATAATAGAATCCGTTTGCTGCGTTCGCGGTGACCGGTGGAAATCCGAGAAATACGCTCCGGAGCACGGTGCCGCCCGAACCCGGAGGTGCCGTCCAAACTTGAAAATACATCAGCTGAAGTTGCGCGCGCGTCGTAACGCTGCAGTACACGTGATTGATGGAAAGGAAGGCGTCCGACGGAGTTGGCGATGAGACGCTGCTGCAGCGATTCGTGCTTGGGCAGGACACGCCTGCAAAAATGTCTTCGTAGTAGAGATTAGTGAGCCGCTGGACCTGTCCAGCTTGCGCCGGAATGAGCGAGAATGTTCCCACAAGGAATGCGAACAATCGAATTGCGTTCAGCATCTTGCCGCTCCCAATTTTGCTGCCCGCTTGAAATCCAGCGCGGGCCGCAGTCGTCCGACGCCGGGAGGGTGTGCTGCAATACCCCGGCATGGATGAGTCCGAGCCGGCCGGTAAAGGTTCAGCAAGCAACGACCAAATTCGTCGCAGGCCCAGCCCAGGCCATGGAATTCGGGATCCGGAGAGGATATGGCCCGCCGGTACGCGGCGGCAGGCCTTGTGCCTTTACGTCAGTCGTCCGACAAATTGCCGACGATGACGCAATCGGCGCTGACCTGGAAAGGGCTGGCGTTGCCGCAGCTCATCTGGAAATTGGCGTTCACGAAGCTCGAGGTGGACGCCTGAATGTACGGATAGCGTCCCTGTCCAATCAGGAAGCGGGCGTCCGTCTCGAACGAGTAGAAGTACAGGTTTGCGGCGAAGAGGGCAGGTCCCAGACTAAAACTCACGCCTCGTCCGAGACTCCAGCCTCCCGATCCCGTCGAGGCGCTCACCATCGCCGTTGCAAGGGGCTGGCTGCTGTTGATGGAGCAGTTGACCTTCGAAAGCATCAGGAGGCGATCTGAAGGAAGTTGCGAGAAGTTCACTTGGCAAGTGTAGTTTCCGCTGCAACTCGTGCCGACCTGAAGGTCGTCGTAATAGGTGCCATACCTGACGGGCGCCGCGTTCGCCTGCGTGCTGATGATGAGCGTCGTGGCGATAGCAGTGAATTTGGCGAAAGGAGCAAAACGCATTTTCGACCCCCAAATGAATAAAGCAGATGCCGCATCTTCGGAGCTATCTGAGGGGCGTGTGTAACCTGCTCCTGACGAGCCGCGCATCAACCAAACAGTTGAGGCAGTTGGAGCGCGTTGATCACCACGACGCCGCGCAGGCGGCCATCTGGTCGAGCGTCATCTTGAGCGGCCGGCCCCGTCGGCATGCGCAGGCGTGTGGCGTCGGGCAGGGCGAGGCATTCGACCAACGATGACGCCGAATGCGAGAGCCGTCGATGTTGTTGGTGAGCGCGCTGGGGCTCGAACCCAGGACCCCGTGATTAAAAGTCAAGATTGGTGCGTTTTGCTAAGTCATTGACGAAGATTCTCTTTTCGCCTTGGGTTAGGAAATCCCCCATAAAATCAGGAGCTTTCGTGGAAATCTGTTGACGTCGACTTGAACCTCGCTGAATCTCACGCCTGTTTCGATGTGCAGACATATTGCAGACACGGGCGCGCGAACAATGCAGAGCATCAGCGAAAAGATCGTGGCCGGGCTCGAGCCGAAGCTCGACCAGAAGGGCAAGCCGCGGGCGAGCACGCTGCACTACTTCAGCGGCGCCACACTCCAGGGCAAGAAGGCGCCGGCGGGCTTTGCCGTTCGGGTGACAGCGGCAGGGACTAAGGCGTTCGTGCTTTTCCACAGGAAGAACGGAAAGGGTTATCTCGAAACGCTCGGCCGGTGGGACGCGAACGAGCAAGGCGGGTCGCTGACGGTGCGAGACGCGATCGTGAAGGCTGACCGGTTGGTGAAGGATTTCACCAAGGGCAACCGAGAGGATCCGCGGCCCGAGCGCACCAGGCGCATAGAGGACGGCGACAACCCGGAAGGCCTGAAGGTCGGCGGCGCCTTCGATCCAGACGCGGATGAGGCCGATCGCGAGCAGAAGCATCCGGGTCTGCTCGACATGTTCGTCGACCGCTACTGTCGAAAAGAAGCAGGGCTGAAGAGCGCAGACCAATATGCGAGTACCTTTCGGCGCCTCGTCGCTCCCGACATCGGGGATTTGCCGGTGTTCGGGGAGGGGAGGCTTCGGCGCTCGCACGTCGTCGACATGCTCGACGAGATCGAGGACGAGAACGGGCCCGTAATGGCCGACCGGACGCTCGCCTACCTGCGCAAGGCGTTCAATTGGTTCCAGGCGCGCGACGAGGACTTCACCAATCCCATAGTGAAGGGGATCCGGCAGGTGGGCGCCAACTCTCGCGATCGCGTGCTCACCGACGACCAATTGCGCGACCTGTGGGCGGGTTTGGACATCGTCGAGAACGTGCCGGCCTGCTATCCGCGCTTTGTGAAGTCACTGCTCCTGACAACCACGCGTCGCAATGAGGCCGCGCTGATGCACTCCAGCGAGCTCGACGGTGACGACTGGACGATTCCAGCCGATCGCTACAAGACCGATATTGACCATGTCATCCCGCTCAGCGATGCCGCGCGCGACCTGATCGGGGAGAAGCCCGCCGGCGCCAATGGCAACTCCTGGTTCATCTTCACGACGACCGCGGGCGCCAAAGGCTTCAGCGGCTTCAGCAAGGCGAAGCGCGAGCTCGACAAGGCGATCGCGAAGATCCGGACCGAGACCGGCCGCGAGCCAATGCCTCATTGGGTGCTGCACGATCTGCGCCGGACGGGGCGGTCGCTCATGTCCCGAGCCGGCGTTCCTGCGGACCATGCGGAGCGGTGCCTGGGTCATGTGATCGGTGGCGTGCGTGGCGTCTACGACCGCTATGCCTATCTCGAAGAGAAGCGGGCCGCATTCGAGAAGCTGGCTAGTCTGGTCGCACTCATCCTCAATCCCAACAAAAGACCCGCATCAAGTGCGGTGAGCCATGACTAAGCGGAAAGCCAGTCCGCAAAAGCGTGGCCGCAAGCCGATTCCCGATCTTTGGCGACGAATTGTCCTTACACGATGGGAGGAGTTCGAGCCTGCGGCAAAGCTCGGACCTGAAATGCGCTTTCATCGGTTCTGCACGACCAACCGAGTGTTGCTTCGTCGGCTAGGTATCAACGTCGGGGAGTATCAGGTGCTGAAAAACCTGCTGACGAGAGCGCGCAAATCGCGGAAGGAGGCAGCCGCCGCGCGCATGGCCCGCAAGGTCTATCTGAAAGAGGCCGAAAAATTTGCGCTCGGCTTGCGTTCATCATTTAGGCCGCTTGGCGACCGGAATTAAAGTTACGGCTCCCGGATTTAAAGTTACGGCGCGTCGACGCTCAAATCATCGATGTTCGTGAAAGTTCAACTCACGGACACCAGCAGATGTCTGACTTTCAAATTGACGGATACAATCCTCGTCCAGCGACGGCCGCGAAGCTCGGTACGATCGTCCGCGGTCGCCCCTACACCGAGCGCACGTTGATTAATTGGGAGCTCGACGGCAAGGGGCCTCCGGTTACACGCGTCGGCCGCGCCGTCACCTACTTCTGGCCCTCCGTCGAGCGCTGGCTGCGGCAGCAGGAGAGGGCCGCATGACCGTGCCCTCCCGCTGGAACAGCAGGCGAGCACGGCAGGCGATTCGGAAAGGTGATCTGGACAATCACCCCGATATCGCACTCGCCATCGGCCTGGCAACGCACCCTGGTGACCCACTCGCTGAGGACATCGTCACCGGCGACATCTGGAAGGGACGCCGGCGCGTCAATCATGTCCGCGTGACGCTCAAGCGGTTCGAAGGCCGGCCGATTGTCGACGTGCGGCAGTTCTTTGTCACCGCCCAGGGGCGCAGCCAGCCAACCACCCGCGGCGTCGCGATCGACGTGCGGCGACTGCCCGAATTGCGCAAGGCGCTGGAGAAGGCTGAGGCCAAGGCGCTCGAGCTCGACCTAATCGAGGCCGCGTCATGAGCGTGCATGTGAAGGTCCCGGAGCGTCTTGTGCTCGGTGATTTCGAGGATTTCCTCGAGATCTGTGGGTTCGAGGCCTGGTACGTCGAGCGCGGATGGAAATCGAAGCAACTCGCGGTCGACCAATTGCAGACCTTGGCCGAGCTATGGGGGCTCATCGACGACGTCGGGCAAGACCGCGTCCAAGCGGTCATGGCAGCGCCATTTGCCGAGTTGGCGGGAGGGCCTGCCTAATGGACGCCCTTACCGAAAAGCCATGGCTTCAAGATCCGATGTACGGCGGCATGTCCGCCGAGGCCGCGGAGGCGAGCTGGCGAGCAGCAGAAGCGCGCCGGGAGGTCGATGCAGATTGGGAACGTCAATTTGGGCCGCCTCACGAGGCCTACCCGGAAAGCGCCGAGGGCGAACCAATCACCGATATGCCTCCGCCGAACGCATCGCAGCCCGCCTATGCCGCGATCACGCCCGCGTCGTGGAAAGGCACCGAGCCGGAGCAACAGCGCTGGCTGGCCAGCGCTCGCGTTCCCAGCGGCGATCTGACCATCATGTCCGGGAACGGTGGCAGCGGCAAAACCGAGATCATCACCCAACTGCTCGTGAACGTCGCCGCAGGGCTGCGGGACTGGCTGGGATGCACGGTCGAGCCCGGGCCCGCGCTTTTCCTGAGCTGCGAGGAGCCCGAGCACAACATCCGCGATCGCGTCGAGCGCATCTGCAAGCACCGCTGCATCGATCCCTACCGGCTGCCGGACCTGCATTTGCTGTTTCCAGACCTGGAGAGCACGTGGCTGGTGCATGCAGGAAAGGATGGCCGGCTGTCCCGCGCGCCGCTGCTGGATTGGCTTGAGGCCTGGATCGTTGGGCACAAGCCGCGCCTGGTCGTGATCGACAACGTCGCCGCGGTATTCGACGGCGAGGCCATAGCCCGCCGGCAGGTGCGCGCGTTCCTCGCTATGCTTCGCAAGATCGCCCGGGAACATGACACCGCGATCGTGCTGCTCGACCATCCGTCAGTGCGAGGCATGGCCGACGGCAGCGGCACGGCCAACTCGGTGGATTGGCGCAACAGCGTGCGCTCGATGCTGCATCTGTCGGACCCTGAGAAGGACGATCCGGATGCCCGGACCCTGACTGTCACGAAATCGAACTATGGCCGCACCGGCGACAGGACGACGCTCCGCTGGGGCGGATTGACGTTCACCACCGCCATGGCCGGCGAGTCCTCGCCTTATCGCGCCGCAGCTGATCGCGAGGTCGATGAACTGTTCCTGCGGCTGCTCGACCGCTTCGCCGCTCAAGGCCGCACCGTCAGGCCGAACACCGGCCGCGGAAGTGCGCCTTCCGAGATGGCCGATGAGCCCGATGCTGGCGGCGTCAAGACCGAGGCTTTCCGGGCCGCCATGATCCGGCTGCTCAAGGCCGGCACCATCAAGATCGTCGAGAGCGGCCCACCGAGCAAGCGATCGAAGCACCTGGAAAGGGCCACATCGTGACCTTCGATCGCCCCTGCCATCGGTCTTCGATCGGTGCGAACGCCTATGGCATCGCCCCTGCTGTCGCCCCTGCCATCGGGTGCGAACGCCCATTCGATCGGGTGTGTTCGATCCCCCTTATACCCTATAGCGATCGAAGCCCTCGCGCGCGGCTCCGGGCACCGCTCGTGCGGCCCCGCATTCGAACACGGCTGCGCTTGCGCTCCGCTCGCGTTCAAACGCTGGCACCGACAGCTCCTCAACACGACATCAGCCAGTCAATCCGATCCGGTCTCACGTCACCACCGTGATGCTCGCGCATCGAGCAGCAATCGTGGCATTCCATCGGGAAACCGCACGCGGGTAGTGGCTCAGAGAGGTCACAAAATAGGTGTCTTGCGTGAGACCGAGCCGATCCAGAAGTTTGGCGGCTTGGGGAGAGCAGGGCCGTTCGCTCGATATGATGGTGCCAGGCCGCGAGATCGGGCACCTGCCGCATGTGCAGCATCGATCCCTGTAGACATACCGCAGACTTGAATTTCGTGACATTCACAAGTCCCTGCAAATCAGCGACATTCCACGGCGGACCACGTGATTGAAGATCACCGGAAAGGGTTTTCGCGCGCGATGCTAACCACGGTTTTCACTCTGCTGGATCAGTCGGCGCGCGCGAGGCCGGGGGTGGCCTCGCATTCGGAGGACCCGCGCAGAGGGCACCGGGGCCCGAAAAGTGGTCGTCGATCCAGGCGCAGGTGTCCCGCCCAAGCGATCGCCCTCTCAATCACCCGACCCCCATTTTGTTTTTTTGGCCCGATTTTTCTGACCACTGAAGGAGCGCTCCAATGAAGGTCATCCGCCATCCCGATCCGCCGGCGCCGAAGTCTCGTCCGATCATGAAATTCGCTGCGCCGCCTCCGGCTCCCCCGCCGCAGGCGCATCCGAAGGTCCGCTCTTCGAACGAGGTCGCTGCGCATGCGGTCCGCGTCGCGTCGACCCCGGGCAGCATCAACCCGAAGCAGATGGTGTTCTGAGGCGATGGCGAAGCTGATGATTGAGCTGGATCTGCCGGCGAGCGAGACGCGCGCGATCGAGCTGCACCATGCCGAGACGGCACTCCGGATCGCGTTGCAGGACATGAAATCGCACGGCGGCCGGAAGCACGGCCAGCACGAGATCAGCATCCCCGGCGATGCGGCCGGCGGCGAGCGCGTGACGCTCGGGACGTGGAACTACGAACCTTCAGCGGAGGCATGACGATGGAAAGAGCAGCGAACTATTGGGAACGTGAAACGCCCCGATACCGGGTTACAATTCGCGGTGGCGTGACGCCGCCGGCAAAGAGCCGCTTTCGGTTTGAACCGCCGTTTGCGAGCTCCACGGACTCGAACGAGTGGCAGTACGGCGAGCGGCCGTATGCGGAGGGCGAGATCATCGAGACGCGCGCCTGGCCGCATGCCAGCTTTTTTCCGCTGAACGAGTCGGCGAAGCAGGTGTTGGCATTCTTCAAATCGCGGCAGAAGTCCCGGCTGCCCCTCTCGCCCTGGCAAGGCGATCGCGTGCGGCTGACTGACGGCCTGGGCGGGCCGCAGATCCAGCCGGCAATCGTCAAGCCCGAGCCGTTCGACGCGCGGCCGCAGCCCGCCACCGGCTTCCAGCCGCATCTGAAGATCTCGGCCGCCTGAAGCGCAGTGAGCGATCTCGCGAACGATGTCGGGAGCGATGAAGGGCCGCGGCCGCACCATGTCCGCGCCCCAGGGTGCAGGTTCGGCTGGAGCATCTCGCCGAACATCGAGCGAGCTTCCCCGGCTCGCCCGAAGCGAACGCGGTGCGAAGAGCCAACGCCGTCCAAGGCAAGGCGAAAGGCACGAACCCCGGCACCGAGCACTTTCTATGCCGAGATTACCGACTATGCCGGCCTGCGCGACGCTCTGAGACGTAGGGTGGAACAGCTCAACGTCTCTCGAGAAAATCTGGACCAGGTCTCCGGCCTTCCCTCCGGATATTCGGGAAAGCTCTTGGCGCCGTACGCCAGAAAGAAGATCGGTCAGCTTTCTCTCGGGCTCTTGCTGAAGGCCGCGGGCGTGAAAATGGCGCTCATCGATGATCCCGAAAAAAAACGCAGGGCCGCCACGGTGAGCGAGTTGGACAGCCTGCTGAAGGCGGCCGGTCTCATGATGGTTCTGGTTGAAGATCAGGAAGCCCTCGCACGCGTGCAGCCGCTTTTCAGCGAGAGAGATTCGAAGCAGGTGCGGCTTAATAACAGCGCCCGCACGAGCAAGGGCAGCAGCCGCTCGTCGAAGAAGCGTGCATCAGCCGAGTGCGTTGCGCCGCCCTGCCGCTGAATCATCCTCGCGCGCATCAGCCCGCTCGGAAGGCGGGATGCGCGGACGCCGCTTTCCCGAACCTCCATGGCGCCCGGTGTTCATCTGAACACCCTTTCACGCGCAGGGCTTTCCGACCGGGTCGCCATGGAGACCTGCGGCCGTGCCCGAGACGAACTGGAAATTCATCACCAAAGCCCCGCGAGCCTGCGGCCCGCTGCTGCTGCGAACCGGCAGCGGCAACTTGGATGGCGTCTTTATCGGCCACCAGGACCCCGATGACGGCCGCTGGTACAGCAGCGAGGGCCACATCGTGTTGCCTCGCTACTTCGCTCAGATCCCCCTGTTTGATTGCGAGGAAGGGGCATGAACCTCCTCCGTCGCATCATCCTCGTCATCGCCACGCTCGCCGGGCTGAGCTCGGCGCTTGCTCAGGCTCCGGGACCTGTCCCGGCCGTCTTGGACAACGAGCGGCGAACGTCATACTCCCTTTCCGGGTCGACCTGCTCATGCACCTTGAACTACTCGGTCTATGGCGACGGTGTTGACTATTGGAATTGGATCGAAGTCTGGCTCAACGGCGTGCGCGTCAACTACAACGACGCGACCTATGGCTGGACGATCACCAGCCCGTCCGGCTCGCTTTCGAACCTCGCGCGTCCAATCACCAATGCGGTGCTGACCTTCAACAATTCGCAGACCGGCACGGTGCAGATCGTCGGCGCGCGGCGGCCGCGGCGAGTTTCGCAATTCAGTGAGGGTGCGGGCGTCTCCGCGCGCGATCTCAATCAGGCACTCAGCGACATCGTCACGCAGAACCGCGAGACATGGGACAAGATCAACGACGTTACGGGGCGCGGGCTCATCTCTCAGCCCGGCGTGACGCTGGGCACGCTCCCGGTGCCATCTGCCTGCTCCGGGAAGTATCTGTCGTTCGACGTCACCGGGTTGATCCCGCAGTGCTCAGGCGGCGGCCCTGGTTCGGGAAATGTCATCGGTCCGGCGTCGAGCACCATCGGCCACATCGCAACCTGGGCGAACACGAGCGGAACGCTTCTTGCCGATAGCCCATTTCCCTTCGCCTATGCGAAAAGCCTTGGCATCAAGCAGGATGGCGTGGCGCTGACGGCGCCCGTATCGATCACCTCTGGTCAAAATGTCCTGACCGTTCCGGGTGGATCGTTCACCGCGAGTGACGTCGGCAAGGCCATCATCGTTCCTGGTGCTGGCGCATCGTCGGGTTACCTGGTCACGACCATTTCGGCATACTCGGACCCGCAGCATGTCAACCTGACCGCCAACGCGGGCACGACGCTTTCGGCTTCGTCGAAAACGATATCCTACGGGACGGACGACAGCACCAATATCGCCAGCGCGATCACAGCGGCGCTCAACGGCGGTTTCTCGATCGTCTTCACCGATGGTCTGATCTTTCACTCGGGCACGATCAATTGGGGCTTCAATCGCCTGAACGTCTTTGCGCTTGGCAACAATGTGAAGTTCCAGCACGTCGGCAGCGGCATCGCTCATAATTTCAACGGCATGACCAACTATCCCGGATCGCAGGGCGCAATCAATGCGCGCTTCGGCGGCCCGGGTAAGATCAAGCTCTGGGGCAATCCTGCAACGTCGGGCGGCGTAGGCCTGACGACCGAAGGCGCCCATATCGACAATTGGCATTTCTCGACAATGGATATCGCGGTTCACGATGCCATCAAGGGCGTCGTCTGTCGCGACACCGGCCTCGTCGGCAGCTCAGCGGTGGAAACCCGGTTCGATATCCGCGTCAGCAACAACGCGGACGGCGCCTTCGCGATGGTGCCAACCACGGGGCTCGACTGCGCGGGTCCGGTTGCCTCGACTTTCGAACATCTGATCATCGAGGGCACGGGGCTCAATACATCGAGCGTGGCCGCGATCCTGACGGCAGCGATCAACAACCACTTCAACGCAGGCACGATCGAGAGCACGACAGGGACCGGTCTTACGTCCGATAGCGCTTCGTCGCGCAACACCTACAACAACGTCGACATCGAGGCGAACGGGACACGCGACTGGGACATCTCGGAAAAGTATCCCGTCATCATCAATTCGGCCGGCGCCGGAACGACGGGTGGCAACCGGTTCAATACGACCAATGCGATGTTGCTGGGCGGCAAGTTCCAGAGCCTGACAAACAACGACAATACGCTCTGGTCGAACGGCACCGAGTTTGCCGTGGCCTGCACCAATAATGGCACGAACACCACGATCATCAATTCGATCGGAGGGCTCTGCATTGCAGTCGAACAAGCAGCTTCGATCCTCGGAAACAAGACGATCAACACCGACAACAGCGTCGTCCTGAAGATCGCGGGCGTTGACGTCACGACGGCGTGGTCGACCTACACGCCGACGCTTACGGCAACCAGCGGCGCCTACACCACCGCCACCGCGACCGGCCGATACAAGCAGATCGGAAAAACCATCCATCTGCAGATCGACATCACGCTGACGGCGATCAACACGGCAACTGGCGCCATCATCGCGACCTTGCCGGTCAATTCCCGCGCCTCGCAGTTCGTGGGGCATGCCATCGAGTACAACTCAACCAACGTCGATGGCAGCGCCGTCATTCTCGGCGGCACCGACGCGACGAAGTTGCAGATCCGCAAATATGACGGCACCAGCTTCCTGGTGAACGGCAACAAGATCGTCGTTACCATGGCCTATGAAATCCCATGACCCAGATGATCCCCGGCGTACAGCGGGATTTCTCCTTCGGAGAAGTGGACGTAACGCTCAAATGGGCGGATGATCATCCGGCGCGGAAGGCCGGCTTGAGGCAGGCGAGAAATACACGTCTCCTCAATGCGGGCGGCCTGAGAAATCGCAGCGGCCGGCGCGCGCTCTATCCCGTCACGAACGGCTGCACCCGTACCGACGAGATCACCATCGCGCCTGGCGTGAACTACAAGCTATCGTTCGGCAATGGACGGCTGCAATTCATCACGCCGGCCGGAGTCGTCGTGAACGAATTCACGACGCAGGGAAATGGCGCGGCTCTCCCGTGGACGACCGGCACGCTCAAGAACGTGGTCTATGCGGTCCTCAATCAGTCGGTTTATGTGACGTACGCCGGGATGCGGCCTCAGGTCTACACCTATGACGGTGCGGCGCCATGGACCGCATCTGACTACAATGAACTTGTTGTCGGCAGCAGTCAGAAGCGCACGCCATTCTATAGGATTTCCCCCAAGAACGTTTACGTCAAGCCGAGCGCCGCGCTCGGTACGATCACCGTAGACTTCTCGGCCCCGATCGTTGTCCCGGGCATGGTCGGAACGCGTATCCGATATGCAGGCCGACAGATCCTGCTCAATTCGATCAACAGCGCGACCCAGATGAACGCAACGGTGATTGAACCGCTGCCGCCGAGCCAGACGCTTTCGCTTTCGACCGCGCTCGGAAATTTTGCGATCGGAGACGTGGTCCAAGGGACCGTCTCCGGCGCATTGGGGATCGTGATCTCAACGTCAAACTCTCAGTCGATCCAATATGCGTATCCGCCCTCGGGAGGCAGCCCCAGCGTTGGCGATACGGTTGCGGGCCTCACTTCCGGTGCCGCGGGCGTCGTTACCGGAATAACAGGGATTCTCAATACGGTCTTGATCATCGCCTTGAGCCCCGGTCCGGCATTTGCCGCTGCAGAAGTCATAGGAGGATCACCTGGTTGGTCAGCAAACATCACCAGCGTGAGCCCAACGACGCTGGGCGTCCAGCTCCTTGCTTCGAGTGGAAACACCCGGTTCTTCGCGACGCCAGACAACGTTGTTGGGCCGTCAGGCGCAGGCAACATCTCGGCTGTTTCCGTCGGGGTGCCGCAATCGATCGGTGTTTGGGACGAAGAGGTGATGAACGACTATCGCGGATTCCCCGCTTCGGTGTTTGTCGATCAGTTTCGCCTCGGCTTCTGCAATTTCCCGGCCGTGCCGGGTGGCATCCTGTGGTCGGCCATCAACTCGCCGACGGACGTCTACGCGAATGACGCATCATCTCCGGACAATTCGATCTTCGAGATCGCGCCAGACAAGACGCAGGTTTACTACGTCGTTCCAGGCCCGGAAGGATCGGAGTTCGTTTTCTGCGATCGGGCGATCTACTACATCCCGATTTCAGCGTCTAACCCGCTGAAGCCCGGAAGCGTCGCGTTCCAGACGCTTTCGGCAGACGGTTCAGCGCAGGTGCAGCCGCGTCTCGCGCAGGAGGCGATCCTGTATGCGAACGCCGGCCAGAACTCAATGATGGCGATCATCGCGACCGGTGCCTATTTGCGCCCGTTCAACACCAAGAATCTTGCCGAGTTTCACGCGCATCTGTTCTCGAGCATCACGGCGATTGCTTGCCCGTCAGCGGATGGGACGTTCAACGAGCGCTACGCCTACGTCATGAATAGTGACGGATCAATCGTGGTCGGAAAGTACGATGCGACAAGCCTGGCTGCTGACAGCGTGCCGAAGGTGGGTTGGGTGCCGTGGTCTGGGTCGGCTGCCCTGTCGTGGGTCTCGGCGCACAGTGCCAACATCTTCTTTACCGGCACCTATTTCGGGACAGGCATTGTCGAGGTGCTCGACGACACGGTCTATCTCGACGGTGCGCTGAGCGTGAACTCGCTCCCGGCCGCGTTCACGCCGCCGGGAGGGAAGGGGCCGCTGTGGTGGATTCCGTCGCAGACGGTAGCTCTGATGGATCAGAGCACGCGTTCGATGGGGACGTATCAGATCGACGCCAACGGTTTCATCATCCCGCAATTCAAAGGTGGCGAGGACCTGACCGTCGCGTCTCTGATAGCTGGGCAATCGTGGACAATGGCGGTAGAGCCATTCTGCCCCAATCCGCCACCCGGCGCCGAGATCGGCCTGAAGATGAGGTCGGTCGCCAACTTCGCAGCGAGCGTCATCAACTCGACCGGCTTCGTGTTCAACTCGCTGTTCAGCGGCAAGCAAACTCCTACTTCGCCGGCGCTGGGCGACATTACGGCGTTCCGCCGCGTCAACGCCTACAACCAGGGCGACGATGCGACGAAGCCGCCGTTCCTGCGCGAGACCGTAGAGCTCTGGTCGCCGACGGGATCGACCTACGACCCGCGTGTGTCGATCATCAAGGACACGCCTGGGCCCTTGATTGTTGCCCGGCTTGCTATGGAGGTAACGGCCTGATGACCGCTGCGATCGCGAAGACTGATCGACCGAAGCCGATTTCACAGAAAGTCCGCGAGGCAATCGACGCCATGGTCACGGGTCAGGCCAAGACGATCACGGCCGCGGCTGAAGGCGTGGGGGTTACCCGTGAGCATCTGAGCCGCGAGCTCAGCAGGCCGCACATCGCCGAGTTCATGCAACAGAAGGTGCGACGTCATCTTGCCGTGGCCACCACTCGAGCCGGTGCGGTCAAGGTCGATTTGCTCGATAGCGACAACGCCATGGTCAAGGATCGGGCCTCGAGCTTCATTCTCGGCCTTGCTGGGATCCAGCCGGCCAATCAGCCGAGCGTCAATGTCAGCATCGAGGTAAAGGCCGGCTATGTGATCGATCTGTCCGACGACCCCGCGCCGCCGCTGAAGGTCATCGACCATGTCTGAAAAGCCCAAACCGATCTCGGCCAAGGTCCGAGCCGCCATTGACGCCATGGTTGCCGGCGACGCCAGAACTATCACCGATGCCGCGGTCAAGGCCGGCATCAGCCGGGAGCACCTATCCCGCGAGCTGTCCAAACCCCACGTAACCGAACACTTACGCCAGAAGATCAAGCGCTCGCTTGCCGTCGGAGCCGCCCGCGCCGGTGCCACCAAGCTCGCCTTGCTGGACAGCCCGAACGAGATGGTGAGGGATAGGGCTTCGTCGTACGTGCTCGGTTTGATCGGCATCGTGCCAGAAGCCTCGCCGGTCGATCGCTCGGCCGCTCAACTGCCAGGTTTTCAGATTGTGATCGTCCCGCCGCCCGGCATTACCGCTGGCGCGCCGCGCGTCATCGGTCCGGAGCCGGTGCGGCAGATCGAGCAAGCTACGGGTAAAGTCGAGCAGCGCTAGGCGCGTGTTAGTTCTTCTCGTCTTGCGATGGTCTCACTTTTGAGAGCTCTCGCTGTATTCCAGCCTCGACTTCTTCTAGTTTTTCGGCGGTCCACGTCGCCGTCTGCGCTTTTGATCTTGCCACGAGCCTTTCAAGTACGGCAGGAACTTCCTTCACAGGAGCTTCAATGCCTCTCAGGCCAAGTTCGGCTTCCAAATCGTCGTACAGCTGTCGGCTGAGGGCCGGCGTGGCGTCCGCCATCGCGGTCAGTTGCGCGATCCATTGAGCTTTGATCTCATCCGTTGGTGTCGAAGCAAAAGCGCGGCCGCGTTTCAGGTAGGACTGTGTCGCCTCCATTTTGGTGTTTTCAAA
Source organism: Bradyrhizobium sp. (assembly GCF_035935975.1). Taxonomy (GTDB): domain Bacteria; phylum Pseudomonadota; class Alphaproteobacteria; order Rhizobiales; family Xanthobacteraceae; genus Bradyrhizobium. Next base: position 253,168 of record NZ_DASYWN010000055.1, on the reverse strand, counting down.
CATTGCCAAAATTTCTTCGGTGAGCTTGTCATTTGACATACTTTGCCTCCGCCCTCACTTGATCTCCTTGATCCGAAGAGCACCACTCTTCTCATCGTAAGCGCTGGCGGCTTTTTTTATGAAATCGACCTGCGCCTTAGCGAACTCTGGAGTGGTTGGTAGCTCCTTGATCGCCATAGGTATTGAGGCCTGCCCTTTGAAGGCCTTCCCGAGACCATCGAGAATCACTCCGATTGACTGATCGCGTTCGAAAGCGCCAAGGGGGTGATAAATGCCGCGTCTTAGCTGTTCGGATGTCAGGGAAGAATAGCCGACGGCCTTAGCCATTGCTGCAAGCAACTCAACGAGCTTGTCTTCCACACGCTGGCTCCAGGCTGCCTGCAAAGCTACGTCGGCACCAACCGGAGGAGCGGTATTGTAGATCCCAAGCAGCTCATGCCACGTGTTGATGACTGCTTGATCCCGGCTGCGGAAAAACAGACCGGGCAGAAACTCTATGTCGATTAGGTTCAGCGCCCTCACAAAGTCTTCGTTGAGCCTCGTCGCGCGATTGGCCATGAGTGCAATGAAGAGGCGCTGCCGGCGGTTCTTCCGATCAGTGGTTCTCTCGATGATTTTTTGGGTCTGCACGGCCAATATTGGGCCAGCCAGCGTCACAAATACCACCCACCACTCGACCGACATTCTTTGTCCCCCAGCCCGTGCAGAGTGTTCCGCAACCGAAGGGCGAGCGCAAGGGGGCATCACAAGAGTTAATTGCCACGACGGCCAATTTGAGCCACTAATCCCAGAGTGAACAGGAGTTCGTCACACATGTTCGAACAGCGCAGCGTCGAAGATCTGATGAAGATTGCTACAGCCGGAGGGGGCTTCAAGATGGATGCGAGCAAGCGATCGACAGAGGACCTGATGAAGATCGCCTACTGTTCCAAGACAAGTGGCGCCCGTCTGACATTTACGAACATGGGTCATCGGCAAACCATTGACCTGATGAAGATCGCTTCGTCCGGCGGCGGTACCGTCTCTTTCGAGGCTGGCTAGATCTGCGTCGTGCCCGCTTACCTTGTTCGTATCATTGAAACCCGCGACTTGGTCGGGATCTTCGTCGCCGAAGACGAGGACGATCTTGCAATCGCGGTCGACGAATGCACAGACGTCCCTGACTGCGAGTATGTCGAGCTTCCGGCCGGCGGCATCATGTGGACAAGTCCGGCCAAGCCGGTGCCGCTGCAGACCGGCGATCCAGAGGACGACGAATCCGAGCCAGAGGAATTTCCTTGGGCCGGTGCCTCGCTCACCGAGCGCTGGTGGTACATCGCCTACGGAATGGATGAGGTCGAGTGGACACCGTTTGCAGATGATCCGCCGCGGCCACCTCGGACCGAGCCGCTAACGCGAAAGCCGCTGAGGCCGGGCAGGGTGATCCCGTTCAGGAAGCGGCGCGCCGAGTAGGAGTTGAGCCGGGCCGCCGAGTGGCCCGGCGCCTCTCTATTTGGGTTCACGCGTTTGATGCATTTGAAGTCCCAGGCGCATCGCAACATCTGTGACCTTTTTTCGGGCCAGATCTTTGCATGCGACGGGAACGAATTCGTCGACCAATTTCATTACGTTGTCGGCGAAGGCAGTCGCACTCTCGGTTCGCTGGTGCATGTCGTCGAGAAGCTTCTGGGTCTTCGGATTTGGATGTTGCATCGCACTGCCCCTCCGCTGGCGTGCATGATAGACGGCGCACTGGCTCCCCGATAGGGGATGGATTTTTTAAGCAAATCAGCGGATGATGCCGGTTGGGTGTGAGAGCCCGGACCAGTGATATCGACCGCTTTCCCTGCAAGGAATTGCCCTGTCGCCTGCAAGCGATGGGCGGCGGTTGACCGAGCCCCTTGAGGCTCAACGGACGCGCTTGGCGGCGCGGTACCGACCGGACCTTTATGGCCGGGGCGTGCCGTTCTGTCCAGAGGGCTTCGGCCCTTAAAAGCGGTGCACCTGTCTCACTGGCAGGCTCTCACCCCCCGGCTGCCCGGTCTGTCACCGGGCGCGGCTGTGAGAGGCCGAGAACCCAGTGAGCACCATCATGAAAGAAACGTTAACACGCGGAAATTCCCCGCCGATCTCCCTTGTGTGCGATGCGGCCACGCCGGCCAGCGAAGAGCCGACTTCCACAACAAGAAGGAATTTCCTTATGAATGCCCTGGTCGCCTTGCCGATCCTCACTGCCGTTCCTACCACGACGGCCGATCTGCCCCGCATCGCAAAGGAGCTCCCGCCGTCGAACGTCAGGGAGATCAGCTTTGTGCCGGCGGCTCGTCCCGACGCGGAACTGCTTGCATTGGTCGACGAATACGTCGTTGCCGAGCAACGATGGTGCGATCTCAACACCGCGGTCGACCGCATGGAATGCGACGATCACCGTAAGCGGATGCCTGACGTTCTCCAGCGAACTGAGGCCGATACGCAGCTTGGGCTCCCCAGCCTTGTCATACGCGATGCCTGGGATTGTCCGGCCAACGTCAACCAGCTCCGTGAAGAGAGATGGCCCGTCGGCACGCGTACCGGGACCCCCGACAATATGACGTTTAGATTCCAACTGCTCCCGCCCTCTCCCGAGGCGCGCGCGCGTGCCGACGAGATTATCGCCGCATTTGAGAAATGGAACGCAAAGCGCCGTCCGCGCGGCTTTAAGAAGCTGGAGCGGGAGCGGGACAAGGCCTTCGAGATCTACGCTGATCTCGAAGAGCGAATTGAGGCGACCCCAGCCGCTACCATACAGGGTTTGATGGCGAAGATCCGCTGCGCGCAGGCCTATTCGAAAGCCAGCGACGCATCTGGCATCTCGTTCGATGGCGGCGGCTGCGGAGAGAGGATGGCGGGGTCGATCTTCTGCGACATCGAGCGGATGGCCGCCGGTGCCTGAGTTGCGTTTGGGCCCGCCGGTTCACGCTGGCGGGCCCTTCACATTGCCAGATGAGAACACCGACCGTATATTTCGTTCGGAGGTACCTGTGGCTTCTTCTCTGACATTCGGCTCGATCGACGGCGATGCGTTCGTCTGGACTCCAGGCGAGGCTTGGATCTGCTCGGACGGCAAATGGTCGCGAGCAAACTCAGCCGAGGTGGGAATGGACGGCAGAGTGCTTTCCCGAGACGCATTCCGGGCCAAATTCGCTTCGTTGCCACCGCTCCCGAGCAACGCCTTCCATTCAGGTGAGAGACGAGCCGAAGCGCGATAGACCAGCCGGGTCACGCCGGCGGGTCCCTTAATGGATCTCGTCAGTGCCTCGCGTCACCACGGCCAGGCCTAGAAGGCTGACGATCACAACCGCAACCCCGCATCCGATCCAGACAAGCATCTCGACGCCCCCCAACAGCCGGGGAGGACTATTCGGCAGATGCTTTGCGGTGTGAATCCTCGATCGAGGAGGGCGGCAGGATTACCCCTGAGTCAAATTGACTCACCCTCGCGCGCGCGGCAATCGATTTGCAGACACGGTGCAGACACGAGGCTTTTTCGGGTCGGTCAATTTCGCGGCTAAGTTATTGATTTGGCTTGGTGAGCGCGCTGGGGCTCGAACCCAGGACCCCGTGATTAAAAGTCACGTGCTCTACCGGCTGAGCTACGCGCTCCCATGGCCGCTGGATGGCTTTCTGCGAGATCGCCATCGTTGTCGGACATTCGAGAAACATGTCTTGCCGCTGCACCTAAACTGGCGTCGCGGGGAAAACCGGCTGTTTCCGGATCATGCTTTCGGCCCGCGCTGTGTAGGGGGAGTGGCTGCGGAGGTCAATAGCTTGGGTAGCTGCCAAAACTCGTGGCAGGAGCCGGATTTGCTCGCGGTATCCGTCGTTTAGACTGGAAATCTCAACCTGATTGGCGAGGGGCTATCCACGCTGAACACTGCCGACGGCTGTCGGCGCTGACGTCTTGCCCGCGCCGTGCGGTGTTCGCCCCGTCAGTTCGCTTCGCGCCGGACCTCGTTCGGCACGGCCTGCGGCGTGCCGGCGGGGGTCGGCAGGGCGACGGGGCGCAGGCCAATCAGCTCGGCGGTGCGGATCGCGCTGTCACGCCAGAACTGGAACGAGTTGATGCGGCTGAGCTCGAGGATGGCGATCGCCACCGCCGCCAGGAACGGCAGGCTCTGCAGCACCAGCACGCCGGCGAAGATGTAGATCTCGGTGATCTGCCGGAAGCTGTTGGAGGCCACCAGCACGCCGGCGCCGACCAGGAGCAGGGTGCCGATCACGGCCTCCCAGAACGCCTGGAACTCGATCGACATCCGGGACAGGCCGCCCTTGGAGGTGCGCGCGAACGCGATGTGCTCGGTGATGAGACCCTGCGCGACCGCGCGCGACACCGTCCATTGCACGCTCATCGCAGCGATCATGGCGCCCAGCATCTGGCCGGGTTTGATCGCGACGCGCGCGCGGTACATCGACAGGAAGTGCGCGAGCGAGACGATGAAGGCGCCGATGATCGGCAGCGTCAAAATCTTGTCGGGGATGGCGATGTCGGCGAAGGCGACGATCGGCACCCAGACGAGGTTGAGCAGCGCCACGACCACGCCGAGGCTTTCGGCCCCGAGCCAGTTCAGCCAGCCGAGCCCGTATTCGCGCTTCTGGTCGGGCGTCAGCCGGCTCTTGCCGGGCAGGAAGTGGCGCCAGTGCTTCTTCACGATCTGGAGGCCGCCATAGGCCCAGCGGTGACGCTGCTTCTTGAACGCCTCGTAGGTGTCGGGCAGCAGGCCCTGGCCGTAGCGGTAGCGGGTGTAGTGGGTGGTCCAGCCGAGCTCCTGGATGGCGAGGCCGAGATCGGAGTCCTCGCAGATCGTGTCGGATGACCAGCCGCCCGCCATGTCCATCGCGGCGCGGCGGATCAGGCACATCGTGCCGTGCACGATGATGGCGTTGGCCTCGTTGCGCTGGACCATGCCGATGTCGAAGAAGCCCGCATATTCGCCGTTCATGATGTAGTGCATGATCGACAGATCGCCGTCGCGGTGTTCCTGCGGCGCCTGCACGAGGCCGACGCGCGGATCGGCGAAAGCCGGCACGAGGTCCTTCAGCCAGTCGGGGTCGACGACATAGTCGGCATCGAGGATGCCGATGATCTCGGCGTCGACGGCGGTACGGTCCATCGCGATGCGCAACGCGCCGGCCTTGAAGCCCTGCACCTTCTCGGCGTTGATGAACTTGAAGCGTTCACCGAGCGCGCGGCAATGATCCTGGATCGGCTGCCAGAAGGCGGGATCGGGCGTGTTGTTGATGATGACCACGCATTCGTAGTTCGGATAGTTCAGCCGCGACAGCGCATCGAGCGTCTGCTTCAGCATCTCGACCGGCTCGAAATAAGCGGGGATGTGGATCGAGACCTTCGGATAATAGTTCTCGGGCACGTCCTCGACCGGCTTGCTCTTGGCGAGCAGCCGCTGCGGCGGACGGCCGAGGGCCACGGCTGCGATCTCGTCGATGCGCGCCATCGCGATCAGGACCAGCGGAACCAGCAGGATCATGCCGAGCGTCAGCGCGAAGGCCGAGCCGAAGATGAAATAGTGCCCGTTCCAGAATGCGAACACGGTCGCGGCCCAGGCGCCGACGCCGTTGGCGGTGGCCGACAGCAGGAACGCCTGCTTGGCGGTCGGCTTCTCGATCCGCAGGATCGGCAGCGACAGCAGGATGCCGACCAAGAGGGCGATCGTCATCAGCTTCCAGTAGTCAGGGTTCTCCACCGGACCGGTCCAGGCGAATTTCGGCTCGCGGCTGGCGTTGAGGATGCCCCAATAAGGACCAACGCCGCCCTCAAAGTACTTCCAGGGCTGATCGATCGCTTCGACGATGTTGTATTCCATGCTCATCGCGTTGGCACGGCTAACGAAGTTGCGCAGGGTCAGCGCCTGCTGAAACGGACCCGGGTCGGCGCTGCGCAGATTGTAGCCGGCGCTCGGCCAGCCGAATTCGGCGATGACGATGCGCTTGCCCTTAAACAGATCGCCTAACAAGTTGTAGATGTAGACAGCCTGGTCGACCGCCTGATCCGAGCGGAAATTCTCCCAATAGGGCAGGACGTGGGCGGCGATGAAATCGACGTTGGAGCCGAGGTCCGGATTGTCGCGCCAGATGTTCCAGATCTCACCGGTGGTGACGGGCACGCGCACCGCGCTCTTCACCTTCTTGATCATCTCGATGAGGTCTTCGACCTTCTGCTCGCCGCGGTAGATCACCTCGTTGCCGACAACGACGCCGTTCACGTTGCTGTTCTTGCGAGCGAGTTCGATCGCCGCCTTGATCTCGCGCTCGTTGCGATCCTCGTCCTTGTTGATCCAGGCGCCGACCGTGACTTTGAGACCGAACTCGGCGGCAATCGGCGGAACCAGCTCGTTGCCCTCTGTCGCGGCATAGGACCGGATGGCCCGCGTGAGGGTCGAGAGCTTCTTCATATCGGCGCGAATCTTGTCGGGATCGACGTTGTGGTCGACGACATGCCCCGGCTCGAACGGCGTGTAGGAAAGGCTTGGCAGCAGGCCCTTGAAATCGGGCGCGGGTTCCCTGTCGCGCAAGACTCCCCACAGCCCAGCGTGAAGCGCGGAGACGAGCAACAGAACGGCGGCGACAACGCGCATCGCGGCTAAACCAAAAGGGGCTGAGGTGGCAGGGAAGCGGATCCGACCCCGAGATCCGACCGAGTCCGCGGCAAATGGAGCATACCTCTGCCGCGCGGTTTCTCAACTGTCATGGGCTCATGTCCTTATCAGGGCATGGCCTTTTCGGAATGCGTGGCAGTGCCAACCGTCTCTATCGCCGATCGTTCCTGAACGACAGCTGAAGCGACGTGCGATTATTTCTGTGGCGCGGGCGACGGGCTTGCCGCAGGCGAGGGGCTCGCGGCGGGCTGCGGCGCCTGCGCGTTGCCGGTGGTCGGCGCCGCCGGCTGGGAGGCGCTGGCTGCCGCCTGCTGCGGCTGGGAGGCCGGATTGATCCAGCAGGCGTGCACACGGCTGTCCAGGGTCTCGGCGACCTTGGGATCGATCTGGCCGCCGAAGCGGGTCAGGCAGCGGAAGGCGGCCTGGATGTGGCCGCCTGGGCAGCCGAAGCGGTCGTAGAGGTCGAGATGGCGGAACGCGGTATCGAGGTCATCCCGCCACATCAGGCGCACCACGCGCCGGCCGAGCCAGACGCATTCGGGATTGCCGGCCGGGCCGTTGATGACCTGGGCGGCTTCGGCGAACTCGTCGGTGCGGCGCTGGTTCTGGGCGGCGTCCTTGGCGGCGGCGTCGGCGGGCTGGGCGGCGGCCTTGCCCTGGTCCGGGGCCGGCGTGCCGCTCTGGGCGAAGGCGCCACCGAGGCCGGCCAGAGCAAGCAGGGAGGAGACGGCCAAGGTGGCGGCGAGCTGCCGCAGGACCGCATTTCGTGACTGACGCACCCGTTGCCGCATGAATTCCCCAATTTTCTCCGCTAACCGCCCACGTCAGGATCCCGCGGACGCGCGGTGATGGCGTCCAAATGGGTCTCCAATGCGGCGGAAAATTCCCGGCGAGTCTGATGACCTGTATTTCGAATTTTGTCCAGCAAAGTCACGATCCTAGGCCTCTGTCGAACGGCCGCAGGTAAATTCCTTAGGGGAGTGGGGGATCCACCCCGGCCTCACCCCTTGGCAGATGGCGTGCGAGCAGGTAATCGACGGCCCTTCGCGGAGGACGGAACCGATTTCTCTTCGTACGCCACTGGCGCTTCTGCTCGTCTCATTGGGGGTAATCGTTGCCGTGTGGTGGTGGCTTGCCACGCCGATCACGCTCGCGCGCGCGCCGATCGATCCCGCCGAAAAGGTTCAATGCGTCTCCTACGCGCCGTTCCGCGGCGAGCAGTCGCCGCTGAACGCATGGACCCATATCGAGGCCGACCAGATCGAGCAGGACCTCCGCCAGCTCAAGGAGATCACCGACTGCGTCCGCACCTATTCGATGGAGAACGGTCTCGACCAGGTGCCGGCGATCGCCGCCCGGATCGGCGGGATGAAAGTGCTCCAGGGCATCTGGCTCTCCAGCAACCGCGCCAAGAATCTTGACCAGGCCGCGCTCGCGGTCCGCCTCTCCAAGGATTTCCCCGGCGTCATCACCAGCATCATCGTCGGCAACGAGGTGCTGCTGCGCGGCGAGATGACGACGCAGGACCTCGTCTCCATCATCCGCTCGGTGAAGGCGCAGGTCAGCGTGCCCGTGACCTATGCCGACGTCTGGGAGTTCTGGCTGAAGAACCGCGAGGTCTATGACGCGGTCGACTTCGTCACGATCCACATCCTGCCCTATTGGGAGGACTTCCCGGTCAAGGCGAAATTCGCCGCCGCCCATGTCGAGGCGATCCGCGAGCGGATGGCGGTCGCGTTTCCCGGCAAGGAGATCCTGATCGGCGAGACCGGCTGGCCGAGTGAAGGGCGCATGCGCGAGGGCGCGCTGCCGTCGCGCACCAACCAGGCGCGCGTGGTCTCGGAAATCCTCAGCCTCGCAAAGGCGCAAAAATTCCGCGTCAATCTGATCGAGTCCTACGACCAGCCGTGGAAGCGAAAGCTGGAAGGCACCGTCGGCGGCTATTGGGGTCTCTATGACTCCGTGCGCCGGAACCTGAAATATCCGCCGGGCCAGCCGATCAGCAATTTCCCGTACTGGAAATGGTACATGGGCGCGGGCCTGGGCCTGTGCGTGCTGGTGTTCGCGGTGGCGCTGATCACGCTGCGCCGGCGACCGTGGACGCCGCGCTTCTCGGCCTGGCTCGGCGTTGCCATCTCTGCGACCACGGCGGGCAGCCTGCTCGGGATCGGCGTCGACAAGATGTACTATGAGAGCTACGGCATCGGCGGCTGGCTGCATTGGGGTGCGCTGCTGCTTGCCGGCATCCTGTCGCCGATCTTCTGCGCGCAGGCGATGGTGATCGGCCGGAGCCTGCCGACCTTCCTCGATCTGCTCGGTCCGCGCGAGGGCCGGAAATGGTCGAAGCTGACGGCGGTGCTGTGTCTCACGCTGGCGGTGACCGCAGTGATCGCGGCGCAGACCGCGCTCGCCTTCGTGTTCGACCCGCGCTACCACGACTTCCCCTACGCCTCGCTGACGATGGCGGTGGTGCCGTTCGCGCTGTTGTTGACGTTGAACCGGCCGCAGATCGGCCAGCGTCCGATCGCGGAGGCGGTGTTCGCGGGCGTGCTCGCGCTGTCGGCGGTCTACGTGCTGTTCAACGAGGGCCGCGACAATTGGCAGTCGCTGTGGACTTGCGCGATGTATCTGCTGTTCGCGCTCACGCTGTGGCGGGCGCGGGCCGAGCAAATCCAAGAATGAGCAGGCCGATCGCAAGGCCCGACAGCACGACATTGTAGAGCACGATGCCAAGGCCGGCGGCGGCGATGCCGACGGTGAGCAGCACGATCGACGGCCGCAGCAGGTTCAGCGTCGCCACCACCAGCGCGACGATGCCGAACACCGAGTTCTTGAACAGCACGGTCGAGACCGAGCGCGCCTTGCAGATCAGCGTCTGCAGGCCGGCGTCGCAGGCAAGTCCGACGGTCGAGAGCTCGATCCCGAGATAGCGCAGATAAGTCGCATAGCCGACGGAGACGAAGCCGACGACGATCAGGAACTGCACCTGGTAGGGCGTGAGGCGGAAGGGCTTTTTTGTCATGGCCGCAATATGGTCGGGATGGGAGGAGGGGGCAACAGGCGCAGGGAAGTTTCCTGCGAATTCACGCAAGAATGTGCGGTCGAACTGGCTCCCGAAACCAAGCGTTCGAGGCGATTATCGCCTGAAGAACGACGACAGCGTCGATCCCGTCGTCGCGGTCTCCGGTTTTGCCTGAGCCGCCGGCTGCGGGGCTGCAGGAGGCGGCGCGGGCGCGGGCTCCTCACGCTTCGATGAGCGTTTGGAGGAATAGCCGCGGCGGTGCTTGTCGGGCTTTGCGGCGGGCGCGGGAGCCGGCGTGCTCTCGGCCTGCGGGGTGGCGTCCTGGGTCTTGTCGGAGGGCTTCTCCTGAACCCGGTCCTGGGATTTGTCTTGTCCCTTGTCTTGCCCCTTCTCCGAACCGCCGCGCATCGACAGCCGCTGGCCGTCGAACACGGTGGTCTCGCAATGACGGTCGCCTTCGGCGAGGCCGGCGCAGAGCTTTGCGGCCGCCGCGGCGTTGATCAGCGGGCCGGCACCGAGACGCAGCTGCATGCCGAGGCCGCCGGCGCCTTCCTTGATCATGATGATCGGACGGAGCGCTGCGACTTCCGGATTGGATTTGGTGACGCCGCGCCAGAGCGCGCGCAGGCCGTCGAGCGAGTTGGCGCCGCCGAGGTCGATTGCAAAGCGCGTCTGCTGGACCGCGATCGCCGGTGCCTCGCTCTCGGTTGATTCCGGTGGCTTGGCCACTGCGGCGACTTCGGTCGGGACGGGCGCCGGCTCGGGCTTCTTCTCGGCGGCCTTCTCATTCGTCTCGGGCTGAACCAGCCTGGAGGCGGCCGGATCCGGCGGCGCCATCATCGACTTGGACGGCAGCAGCGGCAGCATCGGCAGGGCCGACGTCGTCACCGGCGCCTGCGACACGAGCGAGGCGGCGGCCGCGGTCTGTGGCGGCAAGCCCGCCTGATCCCTGGCGACCTCCTTCAATGTTTCCTTTGTTTCCTTGGCGGCCTCTGCGCGCGGCTTGTCGTTCGCTGCTGCCGGCGTCGAGGCGACCGGCGCGACATTGGGGGCCGGTGGTCCAACCAGGCTGGCGTCCTGCGGCTTCGCCGCCGAGGCTTGCGCCGCGCCTGCGTTCTGTTTCGCGATCGTGCCGGTGACGGAATCGAGTCCCTGCTCAAGCATGGTGACGCGCGAATAGAGCCGGTCGCGATCGGTGTTCAGCGTCTCGATGGCGGAGGCGAGGCGGCGCGCCTCGTTCTGGCTGTCCTTGGTCAGGAGCTGCAGCCGGTCGGCCTGGCGCGCGAGATCGGCGGAAGCGACCTGGTCGCGCCGCCAGCCGAGCTGGGCCTGGTTGGACATCACGGCGAGCACGACGGCGCCGATGGCCGTAACGCCCCACGTGCCCAGCCGCCACATCATGCGGCGGTCGAACGCGCTTTCCTCGGCCAAAAATCCGGAGAACAGCCCGCCGGTCTCCTTGTCGCCGAAGGCGTCCGCCAGTGGGTCGGAATCCTTTGCCATGAACGTTAAGTGCCCAGCCCTTGTCCGGCTTCCCCCGAATCAATCAGGGAACATTAACAGGAAAACCCACTCGCACTTGAATTCCGGGCGTTTGCGGGGGTAGCAAGGCGGGCAGCTCATGAGGGCGTTCCGCCCGTCGCGCCAATTGATTCGGCCGTATCTGACAGGATTTCGATGACCGCCCGTTCCAGCCTCACGATCGTGCTCGCCGCCGGCGAAGGCACGCGCATGCGATCAAGCCTGCCGAAGGTGCTGCATCCCGTTGCGCATCAGACGCTGCTCGCCCATGTGCTCGCCGCCGCCCCCAAGGGAGCCGGCACCTCGCTCGCCGTCGTGATCGGCCCCGATCATCAGGCGGTCGCCGATGAGGCCAAGCGCATCCGTCCCGACGCGCTGACCTTCGTGCAGAGCGAACGGCTCGGCACCGCGCATGCGGTGCTGGCGGCGCGCGAGGCGGTCGCGCGGGGGGGCGACGATCTCCTGATTGCGTTCGGCGATACGCCGCTGATCTCGGCCGAGACTTTTGCCCGGCTGCGCGCGCCGCTCGCCAAGGGCGCCGCGATCGCCGCGCTCGGTTTTCGCGCCGCCGATCCCAACGGCTATGGCCGCTTCATCGTCGAGGGCGACCGCCTGGTTGCGATCCGCGAGCAGGCCGACGCCAGCGATGCGGAGCGCGAGATCGATCTGTGCAATGCCGGCGTGATGGCGATCGACGGACGCCGTGCGCTCGAGATCCTCGAGAAGATCGGCAATGGGAATTCCAAGGGCGAATATTATCTGACCGATGCGGTCGGCATTGTCCGCGACAAGGGATGGGAGGCCGTGGTGATCGAGACCAGTGAGGACGAGGTGCGCGGCATCAACACCAAGGCGCAGCTCGCCGAGGCCGAAGCCGTGATGCAGGCGCGCTTGCGGAAAGCGGCGATGGACGCCGGCGTCACGCTGATCGCGCCGGAGACGGTTTACCTGTCCGCCGATACGATATTCGGCAAGGACGTCACCATCGAGCCGTTCGTGGTGATCGGCCCCGGCGTGTCGATCGCCGACGGCACGGTGATCCACTCGTTCTCGCACATCGTCGAGACCACGCTCGGCAAGAAGGTCTCGATCGGCCCGTATGCGCGTTTGCGGCCCGGCACCTCGCTCGGCGACGGCGCGCGGATCGGCAATTTCGTGGAGACCAAGGCGGCGACGCTGGAGGCCGGCGTCAAGGTCAACCATCTCTCCTACATTGGCGACGCCACCGTCGGCGCCAATTCCAACATCGGCGCCGGCACCATCACCTGCAACTACGACGGCTTCAAGAAGCACAAGACGACAATCGGGCAGGGCGCCTTCGTCGGCACCAACTCCTCGCTGGTCGCGCCCGTCAAGATCGGCAACGGCGCCTATATCGGCTCCGGCTCGGTGATCACGCGCGACGTGCCCGACGATGCGATGGCGCTGGAGCGCAGCCAGCAGACCATCCGGGAAGGTGGCGCGGCGCGTTATCGCGAGTTGAAGACCGGCGGCAAGAAACCGGAAAAGTAAGCGGCTGAATGCCGATCCCTGATCGGCATCGCCTGGGACTGTGTGCGCATGGACGACGAGGACGAGACCTGGGATACGATCAAGTTCTTCGTCGAGTACGTCATCATTCCGCCGGGCCGATGGGTGCTGGAGCAGTTCGGCGTGCACCCCCGGGACGAACATGAGACCGCGTCGCTGTTCACCGGAATAGCGTTCTGGGTGCTCGTCGTCTTCCTCGTGTTCGCCCTGGTGCTGGGGTGGTGAGGCGCACCGCTATCAGTCGTCGGCGAATTCCGAGAAGATCGCGCGGGTCAGGCGCCAGCCGCGCGGCTTGGCGCGCTTGGCCGGCTCGCCCTGCACGTGCTTGACGAAAACCGGCTTGCTTTCCTTGCCGCGCTGGGGCGGCGGCCAATGGGCAAGGTGCGTGCCGGTGGTTTCGCTGGCGCGCACGGACATCGATGACAGACCTTTGCGGTCGGACGAGCTCTTCATGGCCTTGGTCTCCTGACCCGGAATCGTTGGTCAAACTTGTTGACAACAAGTTAATGCACGCGGTTTAAGGCCGGCCAATTCGACGCAGTCGAATTCGGATGCGTGCTGACGATGTCTCAATCAGCAATAATTATTGAGTATCTGGTTCCTTAGGAACTTCGCTAAAAACTGAGCGCGTCGTTTTGGCGATTTTTCGACGATTTGGGGGATATTGATCCGCATGTGCGGGATTGTCGGCATTCTCGGGCGCGAGCCGGTTGCAGAGCAATTGGTGGATTCGCTCAAACGTCTTGAATATCGCGGCTATGACTCCGCGGGCGTCGCCACGCTCGAGGGCAAGCTGCTGGCGCGCCGCCGCGCCGAGGGCAAGCTGAAGAACCTGGAGAAGCGGCTCGAAGCCGAGCCGCTCAAGGGCACCACCGGCATCGGTCACACCCGCTGGGCCACCCACGGCAAGCCGACCGTCAACAACGCCCATCCGCACGCGACCGAGCGCGTCGCCGTGGTCCACAACGGCATCATCGAGAATTTCCGCGAGCTTCGCGAAGAGCTCGAGAAGAACGGCACGGTGTTCCACACCGAGACCGACACCGAGATCGTGCTGCATCTGGTCGACGATCTCATGACACGCGGCAACAAGCCGGTGGAAGCGGTGAAGCTGGCGCTGGGGCGCCTGCGCGGCGCCTTCGCACTCGGCTTCATCTTCGCCGGCGACGACGACCTCATGATCGGCGCCCGCAACGGCCCGCCGCTGGCGATCGGCTATGGCGACGGCGAGATGTATCTCGGCTCCGACGCCATCGCGCTCGGCCCGTTCACCGACACGGTGAGCTATCTCGAGGACGGCGACTGGGTCGTGCTGACCCACAAGAGCGCCACGATCTTCGACAAGGACGGCCACGCCGTCCAGCGCGAAAAGATCAAGCACGCCGCCTCGACCTCGCTGGTGGACAAGGCCAATTACCGTCATTTCATGGCCAAGGAGATTCACGAGCAGCCGGAAGTCGTCGGCCACACCCTGGCGCGCTATGTCGACATGGCGAGCGAGCGCGTCTCGCTGCCGGTCAAGCTGCCGTTCGACTTCAACGACATCCGCCGCATCAACATCACCGCCTGCGGCACCGCGAGCTATGCCGGCTTCGTCGCAAAGTACTGGTTCGAGCGCTTTGCGCGCGTGCCGGTCGAGGTCGACGTCGCCTCCGAATTCCGCTACCGCGAGGCGCCCTTGCGCAAGGGCGATCTGGCGATCTTCATCTCGCAGTCCGGCGAGACCGCCGACACGCTGGCGGCGCTGCGCTATGCCAAGGCTGAAGGCGTCCACACGATCGCCGTCGTCAACGTGCCGACCTCGACCATCGCGCGCGAGAGCGAGACCGTGCTGCAGACGCTGGCCGGTCCCGAGATCGGCGTCGCCTCGACCAAGGCGTTCACCTGCCAGCTCATGGTGCTGGCAAACCTCGCGATCGCGGCCGGCAAGGCCCGCGGCGAGCTGTCCGACGCGGACGAGACCAAGCTGGTCCACGGCCTCGTCGAGATCCCGCGCCTGATGTCGGATGCGCTCACCACCGAGCTCCAGATCGAGAAGCTTTCGCGCGAGATCTCGAAATCGCGCGACGTGCTCTATCTCGGCCGCGGCACCAGCTTCCCGCTGGCGCTGGAAGGCGCGCTGAAGCTGAAGGAGATCTCCTACATCCACGCCGAGGGCTATGCCGCCGGCGAGCTCAAGCACGGCCCGATCGCGCTGATCGACGAGACCATGCCGGTCGTCGTGATCGCGCCCTATGACCGCGTGTTCGAGAAGACCGTCTCCAACATGCAGGAGGTCGCCGCCCGCGGCGGCAAGATCATCCTGATGACCGACGCCAAGGGCGCGGCGGAGGCGACCGTCGAGTCCCTCGTCACCATCGTCATGCCCGACATGGCGGCCGCCTTCACGCCGATGGTCTATGCGGTCCCGGTGCAGCTGCTCGCCTATCACACGGCGGTCATCATGGGCACCGACGTCGACCAGCCGCGCAACCTCGCCAAGTCGGTGACCGTGGAATAGGCAGAAGGGACAAGGGTCGCTCGCTTCGTAATCTTCCAAAACCTGCTAGAAGACCCTAGCTTGAGCGTAGCGACCGACCTGGAACCCGAATGACCCCCCGAGACGACGCGCCTGCGCCGCTTGATCCTGCGCCGGAACCGCATACCGGCCTGATGGGCCGTTTCCGCAATTACTTCCTGACCGGCCTCGTCGTGACGGGGCCGATCGCGATCACGCTTTATCTGGTTTGGTGGTTCGTCACCTGGGTCGACGGCGTGGTGCGGCCCTTCGTGCCGCAGGCCTACCGGCCCGAAACCTATCTGCCCTACGGCGTCCCCGGCTGGGGACTGATTGTCGCATTCTTCTCGCTGACGCTGGTCGGCTTCCTCGCCGCCAACCTGATCGGCCGGACGCTGGTCGATGTCGGCGAGACCTTCCTCGGCCGCATTCCGGCCGTGCGCGCCATCTATCGCGGCCTCAAGCAGGTGTTCGAGACGCTGTTCTCGGGCAAGGGCTCGAGCTTCCGCAAAGTCGGCCTGGTCGAGTTTCCCTCGCCGGGCATGTGGTCGATCGTGCTGATCTCGCAGTCGCCGAATGAAGAGGTCGCGCGCAGCCTGCCGGGGCAGGAGGAGCACGTCTCCGTGTTCCTTCCGTGCTCGCCGAACCCGACCACCGGCTTCTTCTTCTACGTGCCCAGGAGCAAGATCATCGAGGTCGACCTCACCGCCGAGGACGCCGCGACGCTGATCATGTCGGCCGGCGTGGTGCAGCCGGGCTCGGCGCCCGACCCGAAGAAAGCCGCCGCGCTCGCCGGCATGGCGAATGCCGCGCGCATCGCCAATGCGTCGGCCCTGCCGCCGCAGCCGCAGCCTGCGAAGGTGGAGTAGGGCCATTCCCTTGGCAGATGGCCGCAGGTCACGCGGCCGTTCGCATCCTCTGCTAGTCTCCGGTCGAAATTCGTTGTTTGGAATTCGACTTTTCGAATTCGACCTGGAGTGCACGATGTCCAAGACCATTGCGATCCTCGCCCCCGGCGCCATGGGCAGCGCCGTGGCCCGCCGCCTCAGCGAAAACGGCGCGCACGTGCTGACGTCCCTGAAAGGGCGCAGCGAAGCGACGCAAAAGCGCGCGGCCGATGCCGGCATGATCGGCGCCGAGGACGAGGCGATCGCGGATGCCGACATCATCCTCTCCATCGTGCCGCCGGGCGAGGCTGTGGCTTTGGCTGAACGGCTCGCCGGACTGATCGTCCGGCGCGAGAAGAAGCCGGTGGTCGTCGATTGCAACGCCGTCAACGTCGACACCGTGCAGCGGATCGAGGAGATCATCGGCTCGGCGCAGGCCCCGTTCGTGGATGGCGGCATCATCGGCTTCCCGCCGCAGCCCGGCGGCAAGAGCCCGGCCTTCTACATGTCCGGCGAGCACGCCATGGACGTCGCGGTGCTCAAGGATTTCGGCCTCGATGTGCGTATCGTCGAAGGCCCGGTCGGCGCGGCTTCCGCGCTGAAGATGTCCTATGCCGGCATCGTCAAGGGCCTCGCCGGCATCGGCTCGGCCATGGTGGTCGCGGCGACGAAAGCGGGCGCGGCGGACGCGCTGCGCGACGAGCTTGCACTCAGCCAGCCCGCGATCCTGGCCCGGCTCGAAGTCGCGCTGCCCGATATGCTCCCGAAGGCCTATCGCTGGGTCGCGGAGATGCGGGAGATTTCAGGCTTCCTCGGACCCGATCATCCGGCCAGCCAGATCTATGAGGGCTTTGCGCGCTGGTTCGAGCACCTCGCCGAGGACGTGAAAGGCGAGGCTGTGGATGCGGAGCTGATGAAGGCGTTCGCGGCGAGCATCGCGAAGAAGAAATCCTGATCGTCCGGCCTCATTCGCCGTGCACTGAAACGGACTCCAGAAAGCCCTGGATGTCCCGGTCGCGCCGCAGGCGCACGACCGGGACTTCGGGGCCGTATTGCAGGCGCTCGGCCTCGATGACCGGCACGCGCTCGGTGTCGTAGCGCCACGCTTCCTTCATCAGCTTCCAGTCGAACTGCTCCGGGCATCCCTCGGGCAGATCAGGCCTTGTCCTGTCGCGATCGAAGGCGGAGCGCCAGAGGATGCGCCACTGGCACAGCCAGCGCGGACGGTCGATGACGACAAGGATATCGGCACGCGCGATGGTGAGATCGAACGCGAGTCCGGAGAAGCTGCCGTCGATCACCCAGGTATCGCCGGCGATTGCCGCAGCGACGCGTGTCCGAAAGCTTGCCGTGTCGGACGGCTTCCAGCCTGACTGCCAGTAGAGCACGTCGAGATGAATGACAGGCAGGTCGAGCTTTCGCCCGAGATTGATGGCGAGCCGCGTCTTTCCGCTTCCCTGGGAGCCAACGACGATGATCCGGCGCATGGAAGCAGGATTTCATAAAGTCGGCCGCTGCAAAAGGGTAAGTCATCTGAACCGACTCTCTCCACGCCGTCATTGCGAGCTCCGCGAAGCAATCCGGAATCTCTCCACGGATGCAGTCTGGATTGTTTCGCGGAGCCTGTCATCGGGCCGCGCTACGCGCGGACCCGTTGGCTCGCAATGACGAGGAGGAGACGGCGCGAGGCCCATCTGTTAAGACGTCTGCCGAAGCAATTTCTCTGCGATGGGAGTTCGAATGAGACTGCTCGTGATCGGCGCAGGCGCGCTTGGCGGTTATTACGGCGCACGCGTGGTGCGAGCCGGCGGCGACGTCACGTTTCTGGTGCGCTCCGGGCGTGCGGAGCAGCTTCAGCGGAACGGACTACAGGTCGTGAGTCCGCACGGCGACTTTGCCGTGGAGCCGAAGATCGTCCTGGCCGATGATCTCAAGGAGCCGTTCGACGTCGTGCTCGTCGGCGTGAAGGCCTATTCCCTCGATGATGCGATGGCCCAGTTTGCCCCGGCGGTCGGCCCCAACACGATGATTCTTCCCATCCTCAACGGGTTGAAACATCTCGACGCCCTGATCGCGCGGTTCGGCGCGAGCTCCGTCCTCGGCGGGCTCGCGAATGTCAGTGCCGGGCTCGATGCGGACGGCCGTGTCGTCCAGTACATGGCCAACCAGACGATCGTCTTCGGCGAGATCGATGGCGCCCTGAGCGAGCGTGTGCTGGCGCTGGAGACGTTGCTCCATGTCCCCGGTATCGACGTGCGCGCCAGCGAAGCGATCATGCAGGACATGTGGGAGAAATTCGTCCAGCTCAGCACGCTCGCCGGCATCACCTGCCTGATGCGCGCGAGTATCGGAGACATCCTGGCCGTGCCGAACGGCGAACAGTCGATCTTCCGCCTGTTTGGCGAATGCTGCGCGGTGGCGACCGCCTCGGGTTTCGAGCCGCGCGCACCGTTCATCGAGTTTGATCGAAAACTGTTCACGACCCTGGATTCGCCGCTCAAGGCGTCGATGCTGCGCGACATCGAGCGCGGCTCGGTCACCGAGGCGGAGCACATCCTCGGCGACATGGCCAATCGCGCCCGCGCGCTCGGCATCGAGACGCCGCTTCTGGACCTCGCCCGGGCGAATGTGGCGGCCTACGAGGTCGGACGAAAAAGGGCCGCCGGCTAAGGATCATCTTGCTTTGCTCGCCCTATTCGGAACGTTCGATGGTTCGCTTCGCGAGGAGAGCTTGGGCAGATTTGACGAGATGTTGCCTTCCGTCGCGGAAGGCAAAATCTAGATGGGACGACAATAACGGCGAGCCACAAGCGACAAGTGCTTCCAGCGCGGCCATGCGCTGGTATTCGTGCCCTGTGCCCCACGCTCGAAGCGCGAAAGGTTCCGCATGTTTCGACTGTCTACGTGCAAGGGCTAGAAGCGCTCGCCGGCTTACGTATTCATTCTCGTCGCGGAAATACCGTTCCAGAAGCGGTTCGACTTCAGTCGTGGCAAGTTCGACGCTTCCAAGAGCATCTGCAAGTTGCCATCGAGCGTCTGGCTCCTCGCAATTGAAGGATACCTTGGCCAAAGCCAAAAGATGTATCGGTCTGGCGGTCAATTCCTCCTTGAGAAGCTCCATTTCATTGTCGCGAGCAAGAATGTAAAGCAGCATTTCGATATTCGAGGAATCCCAAAGCTGTGGAGTGAGGGAATCGAGAAACGCAGCAAAGGCCTTTGTGATTGCTGGCCATTGTTGATAGTCGCATTCCCATTCGCCGGATCTCTGGCCGGCAGGCAGGCTATCGGCCCAACTGCGGAATGCTGAAACTGTCGCGGCTAAACTGGCTTGAGCATTCTCGTCGTGACCGGGCTGATGATTTGTCATTCTAACCTGCCCCGATCAGCGGGATGGCCTCGTCCCGCTCGTAGAGATACAGCAGGCAGCGTAGCGCCTCGCCGCGCTCGCCCTTCAGCTTCGGATCCTCCTTCAGGATCCGAAGCGCCTCGTCTCTGGCCTGGGTGATGAGCTGGCCGTGCACTTCCGAACGGGCGATGCGGTAGCCGGGCAGGCCGCTCTGGCGCACGCCCAGCACGTCGCCTTCGCCGCGCAACTTCAGATCCTCCTCGGCGATGCGAAAGCCGTCGGTGGTCTCGCGGATCACTTTCAGCCGCGCCTTCGACATCTCGCCGAGCGGTTCGCTGTAGAGCAGGATGCAGGTCGAGGCCTCCGAGCCGCGTCCGATGCGGCCGCGGAGCTGGTGCAACTGCGCAAGCCCGAAACGTTCGGCATTCTCGATCACCATGATGGTCGCGGCCGGCACGTCGACGCCGACCTCGACGACGGTGGTCGCCACCAGAAGGCCGATCTCGTGGGCCGCGAACTGGCCCATGACGCGGTCCTTCTCGGTGCCCTTCATCTGGCCGTGGACGAGGCCGACGCGATCGCCGAAGCGCTTCTGCAGGCTCTCGAAACGCTTGGTCGCGTTGGTGAGATGCTCGGTGCCCTCGGCCTCGGATTCCTCGACCAGCGGGCAGATCCAGTAGACGAGCTTTCCCGATTGCAGCGCGCGGCCGACGCCGTCCATGACCTCGCCGAGCCGGCTCATGGCGACGGCGCGGGTGTCGATCGGCTGGCGGCCGGCGGGCTTTTCGCGCAGCTCGGAGATGTCCATGTCGCCGAAATAGGTCAGTACCAGCGTGCGCGGAATCGGCGTGGCGCTCAGCACCAGCACGTCGACGGCTTCGCCCTTCGAGGTCAGCGCGAGCCGCTCGCGAACGCCGAAGCGGTGCTGCTCGTCGACGATGGCGAGCGCGAGGTCCTTGAAGATGACGTCATCCTGGATCAGCGCGTGGGTGCCGACCAGGAGATCGATCTCGCCCTCGGCAAGCTGCGTGATGATCTCGCGCCGCTCCTTGCCTTTCTCGCGGCCGGTGAGGATGGCGACGCGCAAGCCCGCACGCTCGGCGAGCGGCGCGATGGTCTTGATGTGCTGGCGCGCCAGGATTTCGGTCGGGGCCATCAGCGCAGCCTGCTTGCCGACTTCGGCTACCGCGGCCGCCGCGAGCAGCGCCACCACGGTCTTGCCGGAGCCGACGTCGCCCTGGAGCAGGCGCAGCATCCGCACCGGCTGTTGCAGATCGTTGGCGATCGCCGCGGCTGCCTCGCGCTGGGAGGACGTCAATGCATAGGGCAGGGCGTCGATGATCTTGCTGCGCAGGTGCCCGTCGCCGGCATTGCGCACGCCGGCGGGCCGCCGCAGTTGCGCGCGGATCAAAGCGAGTGCGAGCTGGCCCGCCAAAAGCTCGTCGAAGGCGAGGCGGGACCAGAACGGCTGGTCCGGCAAAATGTCCGTCAGCTCGACCGGCCGATGCACGCGATTGAGCGCTTCAGCGATCGGCGGAAATTTGCAGCGGCGCAGCACCTCCGGGCTGATCCACTCGGGGAGGGCCGGCAGCTTCTGCAGCGCCTGCGCGATCGCGCGGCGCAGCGAGCCGAGCGCGAGGCCTTCGGTGAGCGGATAGACCGGATCGATCCCCGAGAGTTTTGAGATCGCCTCCTCGTCGAGCACACGGTCGGGATGCACGATTTGCGGGATGCCGTCATACATCTGCAGCGTGCCGGAGACGTAGCGCTTCTCGCCCATCGGCAGCAGCTTTTCGACATAGCCGGGCTTGGCGCGGAAGAAGGTCAGCACCACGTCGCCGGTGTCGTCGCTGGCATAGACGAGGTAGGGCGCGCGTGAGTTGCGCGGCGGAGGCGGCCGGTGGCGGTCCACGGTGACCTCCAGCGTCACCATGGTTCCCTGGACCGCGTCACGGATCTTCGGCCGCGCCCGGCGGTCGATGACCTGGCTCGGCAGGTGCAGCAGCAGATCGACCAGCCGCGGCGTCTCGCTCCGGCTGAGCAGATACTGCAACAGCTTGTCCTGCTTCGGACCGACGCCGGGCAGGCTGGTCACCGGAGCAAACAAGGGATTGAGCAGGCTGGGGCGCATGAGAGCGAATCTAGGATCGTTTCGGCCCGTCATGCCCGGCTTTATGGCTGGCATCCACGTCTTTTTTCGTGCCCTGCAGCGGCCGCGAGCCATGCCAAATCGAGGGCTGACACGGCAGGTCCGAGTGGCTATATCACCCGGGCCCGGCACGTCCGGGCTTTCTGCGTTTGACTGGATTTGAGACATGACGGGAACGACACGTTCGAGCAACGGGCTGGACGACCGCCGCAAGCGGCTTCTGTTCCGCTGCTGGCACCGCGGCACGCGCGAGATGGACCTGATCCTCGGCCGCTTCGCCGATTCCGAGATCGGCAATCTGTCTGACGCGGAGCTGACTGAGCTCGAGACCCTGCTCGAAGTCAACGATCCCGATCTCTACGCCGCCATCACGGGTGACAAGGTGCTGCCAGCCGATGTCACCGGCGCGCTGTTTGCCCGCATCAAGGCGTTTCCGATTACGGACGGCGATCTATGAAACCGGGTTCGAAGTCGCCGGCCGAGCTGCTCACGCCCGGCCGCGCGCTGACGCTTGCCAATGTCGCCGAGGGCGCCGAGGGCCTGGTCGTCTCCGATCTGGCGCGGGCCATCGCGGCACGGCCGAAGAAGCCGGCCGTCAGCCTTGCCGTGGTGTGCCGGGACGGCGCCCGGATGCAGCAGCTCGAACGCGCCCTGCAATTCTTCGCGCCCGATCTGCCGGTGCTGACGTTTCCGGCCTGGGACTGCCAGCCCTATGACCGCGTCTCGCCGCATGGCGGCATTCTCGCCCAGCGCCTGACGACGCTGGCACGGCTGGCCGCGCTCACCGGCAGCGACAAGCCGCTGATCGTGCTGACGACCGTGAATGCCGTCGTGCAGCGCGTGCCCGCGCGAGAACTGGTCGCGGCGCAGGCATTGTCGGTCGCGCCCGGCAATGTCGTGCCGATGGACACCATCGTCGCCTGGCTCGAGCACAACGGCTACAACCGCTCCTCGACCGTGCGCGAGCCCGGCGAATATGCCGTGCGCGGCGGCATCCTCGATCTGTTCCCGGCCGGGCTCGAGCAGCCGGTCCGGTTCGACTTCTTCGGCGACAGTCTGGAATCGATCCGTTCCTTCGACGCCGAGACCCAGCGCACGCTGCTCGACATGCGTTCGCTCGACCTCGTCCCGATCTCGGAATTCCAGCTCGTCACCGACACCATTCGCCGCTTCCGCATGGGCTATGTCGCCGAGTTCGGCGCGCCCGAGCGCGACGATGCGCTGTACGAGGCGGTCAGCGAGGGCCGCCGCCATCCCGGCATGGAGCACTGGCTGCCGCTGTTCCAGGACCGGATGGACACGCTGTTCGACTATCTGCAAGGAGCAGCCGTCGCGATCGAGCCGCAGGCGGAGGACGCCGTCCGCGAGCGCTTCAAGCAGATCCAGGACTATTACGAGGCCCGCCGCGATGCGATGGAGCATCCCGGCGGCGGCGCCATCTACAAGCCGCTGCCGCCTGATCGGCTCTATTTGACCGATGAGGAATGGACCAGGCGCCTCGGTGACATCCCGCTGGCACGGCTGACGGCGTTCTCGGTGCCGACGGATGGCACGAGTGTCGTCGATGCCGGCGCCCGCAAGGGCCGTGATTTCGCGCCTGAACGTAACGACACCACGGTCAACGTGTTCGAATCCGTGGTCGGCCACGTCATGGCGCTGCAGGCCCAGCGCAAGAAGGTCGTCATCGCGCTGTGGAGCGAAGGCTCGCGCGACCGCATGACCTCGATGCTGCGCGACCACAAGCTCGCCCACACCACCAGCGTCAACGCCTGGCGGACGGTGCAGGCGACTCCGCGCAACGAGACCATGCTCGCCGTGCTCGGCCTCGAAAGTGGTTTCGAGACCGACGAGATCGCGCTCATCAGCGAGCAGGACATTCTGGGCGACCGCCTGGTGCGGCCGCGCAAGGCCAGCCGCAAGCTCGACAATTTCATCTCGGAGGTGACGAGCCTCACCGCGGGCGACATCGTCGTCCATGTCGATCACGGCATCGGCCGCTTCATCGGCCTGCAGACCCTCGACGTCGCCGGCGCGCCGCATGACTGCCTCGAGCTGCATTATGCCGCCGAGACCAAGCTGTTCCTGCCGGTCGAGAACATCGAGCTGCTGTCGCGCTACGGCTCCGACCAGACCACGGTCGAGCTGGATCGTCTCGGCGGAAGCGGTTGGCAGACGCGCAAGGCCAAGCTCAAGAACCGCATCCGCGAGATCGCGGGCGAGCTGATCAAGATCGCCGCCGCGCGCCATCTGCACGAGGCGCCCAAGCTGCCGGTGCAGCAGGGCCTCTATGACGAGTTCTGCGCGCGCTTCCCCTATGACGAGACCGAGGACCAGTTAGGGGCCATCGAATCCACCCTGAAGGACCTCGAGCTCGGCCGTCCCATGGACCGGCTGATCTGCGGCGACGTCGGCTTCGGCAAGACCGAGGTTGCGCTCCGCGCGGCGTTTGCCGTTGCGCTCGAGGGCAAGCAGGTCGCGGTCGTGGTGCCGACCACGCTGCTGGCCCGCCAACATCACAGGACCTTCACCGAGCGCTTCAAGGGCTTTCCCGTGAACGTGGCGCAGGCCTCGCGCCTGGTCCCGACCAAGGAGCTCAACCTGGTCAAGAAGGGCATTGCCGATGGTTCGGTCGATATCGTCGTCGGCACCCACGCGCTGCTCGGCAAGGCCATCAAGTTCCGCGATCTCGGCCTCGTCATCGTGGACGAGGAGCAGCACTTTGGCGTCACCCACAAGGAGCGGCTGAAGGCGCTGCGCTCCGAGGTGCACGTGCTAACGCTGTCGGCGACGCCGATCCCGCGCACGCTGCAACTGGCGCTCACCGGCGTCCGCGAGCTCTCGATCATCGCCTCGCCGCCGGTCGACCGCCTCGCGGTCCGCACCTTCGTGGCCCCGCATGATCCGCTGATGATCCGCGAGGCGCTGCTGCGCGAGCGTTATCGCGGCGGCCAGGCGTTCTACGTGGTGCCGCGCATCGACGACCTCGCCGAGGTCAAGGACTTCCTCGACAAGAACGTGCCGGAGATGAAGGTCGCGGTCGCGCACGGCCAGATGCCGCCCGCCGTGATCGAGGACATCATGACCGCGTTCTACGACGGCAAGTTCGATATCCTGCTGTCCACCACCATCGTCGAATCCGGCCTCGACATTCCCAACGCCAACACGCTGATCGTGCACCGCGCCGACATGTTCGGTCTCGCCCAGCTCTACCAGCTCCGCGGCCGCGTCGGCCGTTCGAAGCTGCGGGCCTATGCGCTGTTCACGCTGCCGGCGCAGCAGAAGATCACGGCGCAGGCCGAGCGCCGGCTCACCGTGCTGCAATCGCTGGAGACGCTGGGCGCGGGCTTCCAACTCGCCTCGCACGACCTCGACATCCGCGGCGCCGGCAATCTGCTCGGCGAGGAGCAGTCCGGCCACATCAAGGAGGTCGGCTTCGAGCTCTACCAATCGATGCTGGAGGAGGCGATCGTCAACCTCAAGGCCGGCGTGTCCGAGCCTGCCGCCGACCGCTGGTCGCCGCAGATCACCATCGGCATGCCCGTGCTCATCCCCGAGGATTACGTCAGCGATCTCTCGGTGCGGCTGTCGCTGTACCGGCGCCTTGCCGATCTCGACACCGAGGAGGAGATCGAGAATTTCGGCGCCGAGATGCGCGACCGCTTTGGCGTCTTGCCGGACGAGGTGCGCTACCTCTTCAAGGTCGCCGCGATCAAGGCGTTCTGCCGCCAGGCCAATGTCGAGAAGATCGATGCCGGCCCGAAGGGCGCGGTCATCGTCTTCCGCGACAATTCCTTCGCCTATCCCGATCGCCTCGTGACCTTCATCCGCAGCTACGGCCAGGCCGCCAAGGTGCGCCCCGACATGAAGGTGGTGTTCCTGCAGGACTGGGAGACGCCGGAAGAGCGTCTCGCCGGCACCACGGAGATCATGCGGCAACTGGCGCAGCTCGCGCAGAGCAAGAAGGCGGCGTAGGCGCGGGGCGAGGTGTAGGGCGGGCGAAGCGAAGCGTGCCCACCAATCCGGTGTTGTTGAAAGATGGTGGGCACGGCGCTACGCGCCTTTGCCCACCCCACGGCAGTGAGGTTGTGGCTACGACGCCGCGCCGTCTGTCGACTTGGAAAGGCCCGCGTAAGCTCGCACTTCTCGCAGGCGGGCTTCGAGGGCCGGCTGGACCACCGCAAGCGCGTCGCTGCCGGCCACGAACTGCTTGGGCGGATTGTCCATCCCGGCGATGCTTACCAGGACGTCGCCGAGTTTGGCCGGATCGCCCTGCTGGGCACCGTGATAGCCTGACCACATGTTTTCCGCGGTGCCTTCCGCGGCGTAGTCCTCGATCGTGCTACTGGCATATTTGGCGTTGTGAGCTTCGAGAAGGTCCGTCCGGAAGAAGCCGGGTTCGATCGCCGTGATCTTGATACCGAACGGCTCGACCTCGTGAGCCACCGATTCCGACAGGCCTTCGACCGCGAATTTCGCGGCGCTATAGGCTCCGCAGTGCTTGAACCCGACGACACCCGCGAGCGAGCTGATATTGATGATCCGGCCCGACCTCTGCTTCCGCATCACGGGAAGCACTGCGCGCATTACGTACATCACGCCGTAGAAGTTGGTCGCCATCAATTGCTCGATTTCGGCCGTGCGCAACTCCTCGAAGTTGCCTAGCAGGCTGTAGCCGGCATTGTTGACGAGAACGTCGATGCGCCCGAACGCGCTGATCGCCGCGTCGACCGCAGGCTTTGCTTGTGCCTCGTTGGCGACGTCCAGCGAGACGAGTGCGAGGTTGTCGCCCGCGACGTGGTTCAGGGCCTTGCGGACCTTGTTGAGGTTGCGGCCGGTCGCAACCACGCGATCGCCGGCCTCCAATGCCGCCGTGACGGTCGCCGCGCCGATACCGCTGCCTGCGCCCGTGATGAACCAGACCTTGCTCATGCTTAGTTCCTGTTCTCGATATTGAAGGGGCTGGTGCCGTGGATCGCCGCTTAGCCGCTAGTTTGCGGGGACGGCGCCGATTTGCTGGAGCAATCCGAGGAGGTCGGGTTGCCCCGTTTCTTCGATGATCTGCCCGTGAGACAGGCGATAGATGTTCAGGGCCTGGACCGCGATTTTCTTCCCGGTCGATGAGGTGCCGAAGAAAGTGCCGAGGTGCGTGCCTCGCATGGTGAAGCGGGCAGCCACTTTGTTACCTTCGGCAACCATCTCCTCGAGCGTCCATTGAATATCCGGGAAACCGCCTCGCATCATCTGGATGATGGCGAGATAACCCGCTGGTCCACGCACAGGCTCGCTGCGTGCGGGCACATGGAAGATCGCTTCTGGCGAAATCAGTTCTGCGGCCAGAGTTTCGCTGGCTGTGTTGATGAAGTCCGTGAAACGGATCATAACTTGCTTGCTCGCTTCGGGTGTCATGACGTCAATTCTCGATTCATTGATGATGTGATCGTCGGAAAGTCTGCCGAGCCAGCTGCGATCCGGGTCAGGCCAGTTTGAACGGCAACTGACGCAGCGACTTGCCGGTCAGCCTTGCGATGGCGTTGGCGAATGCGGGGGCGAGGGGCGGCAGGCCGGGCTCGCCCATGCCCGTGGGCGGCTCGGCGCTGGGGACGATGTGCACATCGAACTCGGGCATGTCGGTGATGCGCGCGACGGTGTAGCCATCAAAGTTGCTCTGTTCGACCACGCCGTCCCTAAGCGTGATCGCCGAACCCGGCAGGCACATCGACAGGCCGGTGACGGCTGCGCCCTGCACCTGGGCCTCGACCGTGCGCGGGTTCACTGCGAGATTGCAATGCACGCCGGCAGTCACGCGGTGCAGCACTGGCCGGCCGTCTTGCACCGAGGCTTCCACCACATAGGCCACCACGGAATCGAAGGATTCGTGCACGGCCACCCCCCAGGCCCGTCCCTCGGGCAAGCGCGTCTTGCCGTAGCCGCTCTTGTCCACTGCCAGTTGCAACGCGTCCTTGTGGCGCTGGTGCTTGTCGCCGAACATCCGCATGCGATAGGCGACCGGGTCCTGCTGCGTCGTGCGGGCGATCTCGTCGAGCAAGGTCTCCATCACGAAGGCCGTGTGGGTGGAGCCCACGCTTCGCCACCACAGCACCGGCACGTTGAGCTTGGGATGGTGCACGGTCAGGCGCATCGGCAGCGGGTAGGGATCGCGCATCCCTTCAGTGGCCGTGCCGTCGATGCCGTTTTTCACCTGGAACTGCTCGAAGACAGAGCCCGTGGTGATGGACTGACCGACGATGACGTGATCCCAGGCCAGCACATTGCCGTGTTCGTCGAATCCGATGCGGGCGTGGTGCAGATGCATCGGCCGGTAGAATCCACCTCGCATGTCGTCTTCGCGGCTCCACAGCGTGCGCACCGGAGCGCTCAGCCCGGCGGTACGCGCGGCCTTCGCGATCTCGCAGGCTTCGACCACCATGTCGCTCGTGCTCGAAAAGCGCCGGCCAAACCCGCCGCCCGCCATTTGCACATTGAGGGTCACCTGGTCGGGCTTGAGATTCAGCACGCGTGCCGCGGCGCCTGCGTCGAGGCCGGCACACTGGCTGCCGACCCACAGCGCGGCGTGGCCCTCGGTGAGGGCCACGGTGCAGTTCAAGGGCTCCATGGCCGCATGGGCGAGGTAGGGGAATACGAACTCGGCTTCCAGTTGTCTGGGGGCGGTGGCGAGCGGTGCCACATCGGCGTCGAATTTGCGTGGCCCGGGGCGGCCGGCCAGCTCGCGATACTGGGCGAGCTGCCGTTCGCTGTCGACCTTCTCTACCTTCGCGGTATCCCACGTTAGCTTCAGCGCGTCGCGGCCCTGCGTGGCCTGCCAGTATCCGTCGGCGACCACCGCGACGCCTTCGGCGCCGCCATCCAGCGGCACGCGCAGCACGGCCTTGACGCCCTTGACGGCGCGCGCGGCGCTGTCATCCACGGAGGCAAGGCGCGCGCCGAACACCGGCGGACGCGCCACGACGGCGGTCAACTGACCGGGCAAGCGCATGTCGATGCCGAAATCCTGTCGCCCGCTGCTCTTGGCCCGCGCGTCCAGGCGCGGCGTGGGACGGCCGATGATGCGAAAGTCCTTCGGGTCCTTCAGCGTAAGCTTCTCTGGCACCGGCTGCGCCATGGCGGCTTCGGCCAGTTCGCCGTAACCGAGCTGGCGGCCGCCGGGGCCGAGCACCATACCGGCCTGTGTGCGCACGGTCGTCACATCCACTTTCCAGCGCGCCGCTGCAGCACCGAGCAGCATGGCGCGTGCGCGTGCGCCGAGCTCGCGATACTGCGCAAAACTGTTCTTGATCGAATGGGAGCCGCCGGTCAGATGAATGCCGAACATCGGATCGGCGTAGGCAGCGTCGTTGGTACCGTGCCGGCTGCGCACCAGGCTCCAGTCGGCGTCGAGCTCCTCCGCCAGGATCATCGGCAACGCGGTGTGCACACCCTGTCCGAATTCCAGCCGGTTGATGGTCACCGTGACCTCGCCATTGTCGGCGATCTGGACGAAGGCCGACGGTTGCTGCGTCGGCTTGAGGGCGCTGGCAGCCCTGCCGCCACCGGCGGCTTGCGCCATCGCGGTGTGAGGAAAGGCGCCGAGCGCCAGCCCGCTGGCCCCGGCCAGTTTCAGGAAACTGCGGCGCGGCAGTGTCCTGATCGCGGTCTGGTCCCGTTCCAGCATGTGCTGAAGCGCACGCGGCAATTCGCTGCAGTCGATATTGTGCAACATGGCAGCTCCTTCAGGCGAGCGCGCGGGCGGCATCGGCCACGGCGACGCGGATGCGGGCGTAGGTGCCGCAGCGGCAGATGTTGCCGGCCATCGCCTCGTCGATTTTGTCGGCGGTCGGTTGCTGTCCAGCGGGCAGGGACTTGAGCAGGGCGATGGCGCTCATGATCTGGCCACTCTGGCAGTAGCCGCACTGCGCCACGTCGTGCTTGACCCACGCTGCATGCACGGCGGCTCCGATGCGATCGGTGTCGTCGGTCGCGGCTTCGATGGTGGTGAGCTTCCGACCCTCGGCATCGGAGACGGGCGTGATGCAGGAGCGAATGGCCTCGCCATCCATGTGCACCGTGCAGGCGCCGCACTGCGCGGCGCCGCAGCCGAACTTTGTGCCCGTCAGCCCGATGACGTCGCGCAGCGCCCAGAGCAGGGGCATCGCGGGATCTGCATCGATCGTGACCTCCCGGTTGTTCACCATAAGCTTCATGGGTTCGCTCCTTACGGACCATCGAGCAGGCCAGCGCCCGCCGACGACCACATAACCCTGGCCGGCGATTCCGATTAGGCGCTATAATCCGCATGAGCTTATGTATATGGTGCATGAATGAAGCGGGACGATCTGTACGACCTCGCCGCCTTCGCCGTCGTCGCGGAGCACGGCAGTTTCACTCGCGCGGCGGCCGAGCTCGGCATGTCGCAGTCGGCGTTGAGCCATGCCCTGAAGGCCCTGGAGGAACGGCTCGGGGTGCGGCTGCTGTCGCGGACCACGCGCTCGGTGTCGACGACAGAAGCCGGCGAGACGCTGCTGCGTTCGCTGCGTCCCGCGCTGGACGAAATCTCCTCAGGCGTGAGCGCGCTGGGCGCGCTGCGCGGCAAGCCGTCCGGCACCGTTCGCGTCACGGCTACCAAGCATGCGGTCTCGTCCGTCGTGATGCCGGTCTTGCCGCGCTTCCTTGCATCGCATCCCGATATCCGACTGGACATCATCGTCGACGACAATCTGACCGACATCGTTGCGGATCGTATCGACGCCGGCATCCGTTTCGGCGACATCGTCGAAAAGGACATGATCGCGGTCCGCATCGGGCCGGACATCCGGATGGCCGTGGTCGGCGCGCCCTCGTATTTCGCCGATCATCCGGTGCCGAAGACGCCCCGCGATCTCGCCGCCCATCGCTGCATCAACTACCGACATGTCAGGTCGGGTGGTCTTTACGCCTGGGACTTCGAGGAGAAGGGGCGGCCGCTCGAGGTTCGCGTCGAGGGGCCGCTCGTGTTCAACAACGCCGAACTGACTCGAGAGGCTGCCCTGGCGGGGCAAGGCATTGCGTATGTCTATGCGGATGAGGTGGCGGCGGACGTCCAGGCTGGACGGCTGAAGCGAATTCTGGAGAAATGGTGCCCGATCTTCCCCGGCTACTATCTCTATCACCCCAGCCGGCGGCAGACCCCGCCCGCATTGGCTGCGCTCATTGCTGCGCTTCGTTACAAGCCGTAGGCGCGCGCGTTCAATTCTTCGATGAAGCCATTACGCCGCTGTTGTGCCCGACGGGTCAAACGGCTTCGTAGAATGTGACAACTGACGCTGCCGGCAGCCGTCGGCTACTGTGCATGGGGTTGTTTTCCACATTTTTCGGATCGTCGGCCGAACGGATGGTTAGGATGCCGCCCGCGACGCATCCGCCGACAGCCGGGCCAGCAGCGACCTTGCTGTGTCCGACGGCGACAGCGAATCCACGCTGACGACGGGATCGCTGCGCATCTCGTGCTTGCCGTTCGAGGTATGCCGCATCACCGCGG
Source organism: Bradyrhizobium sp. (assembly GCF_035935975.1). Taxonomy (GTDB): domain Bacteria; phylum Pseudomonadota; class Alphaproteobacteria; order Rhizobiales; family Xanthobacteraceae; genus Bradyrhizobium. Next base: position 222,073 of record NZ_DASYWN010000055.1, on the reverse strand, counting down.
ACAGTCGGCGCGCGATCATGTGAGCCGTGCGGAAATCCGTCTCCGCGAACACCACGATCACCGAGCCGTCCTTCTGCGCCGTGCCGAAATCCATCTGCCGCATCAGGCGGCTGAGAATACGCGCGGCGTCCAGCTGGGCGCGGGAATTGCCGGGATCGAACGCGAAGCGCGCCACCGACAGGCCGCCGCCGCGGGCCAGCGCCTGCTCGACTGCCTTGGCAAAATCGCGGGCAAAGGCTTCCGTCGTGAGCAGGCCGCTGCGCGGATCGAGCCAGCCGCCGGCATCGATCGAGCGCAGCGTGCGGCTCAATTGCGCTTCCATCGCGTGCTGGCGGATCAGCGGCAGCGCGTTGGCGGCGATCCTCGCCGGCTCGCCCGGAATGAGCTCGAGATTGGGCAGGTCGTAGGTCTGCACGAGCTGGTGCGCGGTGACGACCACGGGCAGGCTGCGGAAGCGGGTGTCCTCGGCCAGCACCGTGAGGAAGGCATCGGTGACACGTGCGGTAAAACCCTCGGCGAGCACGACGCCGTCGAGGTCGCGGGTGTTGAGATGTTTTGCCGCGGCCTCGATCGAGAGCGCGCCGACGACGCCGACGCGCTCACCGAGGGCGACGGAGAGCGCGGGATAGGCGGCGCCGCGGCCGATCAGCAGCACCGTGGCATCGCGCGACGGATCGGCCTCCGGCAGCGCGATCTTCGCCTCCGGCAGGCGGCGCAGCACGGTCGCATGAAGCGTGCGGATGCGCAGCGCGGCGCGCAGCCGCGCGCTCAGGCGATCGGGATGGCCGGCGCGCGAGGCGAAGGGCAGGGCATTCGGAGGCAGCATGCCCGGCGCATCCAGCGCGACGAAGGGAAGGTAGGGCGATTGCTCGGCGATCTTTTTGGCGAGGACGGCCAGATACGGCTCATGTCCGGAATGCATCGCGGCGAGAACCGCGGCCGGCTGTACCTGCTCGACCGCGCGCGCCGCGCTGGCCCAGTCGGTATCGACCACGGGAAAGAGACGAGCCTCGTCCAGCGCCGCAACGAAAGCGGGGCGCTCGGCATCGGACACAAACAGGATCGGGCCCGCCTGGGACATTGAAAAGCTCTGATCACGCAACAGGTGCTGCGCAATCTAGTCCGGCCGCCTTAATGCAGCGTCAATGGTTCCGTCGAAAATGCGCCTAGACCGGCCCGGAACGGTCGCGAAAAGCCTCAACCATCAGGGGGTTAAGCCCAAGCTCGTTGAGTGCCTCGCGGGCCCGGGCATTGTCCTGGGCCCGGCCTGCCAGCCGGTGACCGGAGAGCCGGTCGGGCAGCGCGGTGAGCAGGGCGCCCTGGCCGAGCCGGCGTGCCCATTCCTGCAGGTCGTTGGAGAGGAAGCGGTAGCCGCCGACGGCCATGATGCCCGAGGGCGGCGCCGTGATGCAGATCGCCCCGCTCGGACGGTCGAGCCGCGCCGCATAGCCGGTGTCGACATAGTCGCGCGGCGGCTGCGCGATCAGGCTCTCGCCGACCGGCTGCGGCGGCGCATAGGCCGCGATCGGCACCATCGGCCCGCGCAGGCCGAGCGTGCCCTTCGGCGTCAGCAGGATCTCACCGGCGATCGAGGAGCCGGACTGCTCGCGCGGAGCACCATGCGGCCCGGGCATCACCGCAACGGCCATGCCGTCCTCGCCGCGACGGGCGCCGAACAGGCCGGCCTCGCCGAACAGATAGACGTCGGTGAGCGGCGCATGCGGCGCGATCCAGGCATCGCTCGCCGCCACCTGCTCGGGCGCGCGCCACAGGCCGATGACGTTGCGCAAATTCGGCATCCGCGCCGCCAGATCGGAATCGCCGAGCCGCAGCGCGAGCTGCGCCGGCGCGATCAGCACCTCGCATTTGTGCTCGTTGATCTGCTGCTCCAGCACGTCGTTGTCGTAGGGGTGATGCAGCGCCAGCGTGCCGCCGCAGAGCAGCCACACCGCGAGCGAGGAGGCAAGGCCGGCGAACGACATCGGCGTGAACGCCGACATCACGGTCGCGCCCTGCCTGATGTCGGCTTCGAGCGACATCGCAAGGCCGCCGGCGATCAGGCTGAAATGCGGCCGCGGCACGGGGCGGAAACCTTCCGCGGTGACATCGAAGGAGATCATCGCCGCCTTGCGGCCGTCCTGGATCACGGTGCGCGCGGTGCCGGGCGGGCGGGCCAGCACATCGTCGAGCGAGGCCATGCCTTCGGGCAAATCGGTGCCGAAGCCACAGACATGGCGAATCGAGAACGCCTCCGCGGCGGCATGCATCGCGAGGTCGGCATAGCTGACGCCGTCGACCTTGCTCATGGTGACGATGGCGCGCGCCGCGGTGCGGTTCAGCGCGGCCGTCAGTTCGGCGTGGCGCCACAGCAGCGGCAGCACCGCGACGACGAGGCCGGCGCGATGGGCCGCGAGCACGGTCAGCACGAACTCGACCGTGTTGGGCAACTGGATCGCGATCACCGAATTGGTCGGCAAGCCCGATTCGACGAAATAGGCCGACAGCGCCTCGATGGCGGTATCGGCCTCGGCATAGCTCAGCCGCCGCGGCTGGTGCCCGGTGATGCGCACCTTGTTGATGGGATCGAGCAGGGCGGGTGCATGGGCCTGCCGCATCAGCGTGCGCTGGAACAGCGTGTCGAGCGTTGGCGATACGGCTTGCTGATTCACGGTGTCACTTCGCTTGGCTGGCTTGAGACTCACCCTTCGACCACCAGGTTTCCGGCAGATAGCCGGACAGCGCGGTGGCCTTTGGTCGTTCTATCCGATTCCAGCGCGCGATCCATTGCTCCGATACGTTAAACAGCGGGATTGTATAGAAGCCGGAGATCAGGGCGCGGTCGAGCGCGCGCACCGCCGAGACGAAGGCCGTATGTTCACGGGCCTCCAGCAGGGCGGCGATCATCGCGTCGACCGCCGGGTCCCTGGCGCCCATGTAGTTGCGGGTGCCCGGATTGTCCGCAGCCGCACTGCCCCAATAGAAATACTGCTCGTTGCCCGGCGAGAGCGACTGGTCCCAGCGGTTCTGGATCATGTCGAACTCGTAGGCGAGCCGGCGCTGGTCGAACTGCACGGGATCGACCGCGCGCACGCTCGCCTCGATACCGGCACGCTTGAGGTCGCGCTGGAAGGCGAGCGCGATCCGCTCCTGGTCGCGGGTCGTCACCAGCATCTCGAAGGTGAGGGGCGCCTTGGTGGTGCGATTGCGCAGCACGGTGCCGTCGAGATCGTAGCCGGCCTCCGACAGCAATTTGAGCGCGGCGCGCAGCGTGGTCCGGTCGCGCCCGGATCCATCCGTTACGGGCAGGCGATAGCTGCCGTCCATGATGTCGGCGGGTATTTGCGCGGCGAATGGCTTGAGCAGCTCGCGCTCGCGCGCGTCGGCCGGCTTGCCATAGGCCGACAGGTCCGAGCCTGCGAAATAGCCGGCGACGCGCGAATAGAGCGAGAAGAAGTAGTTGCGGTTGACCAGCTCGAAATCGAACAGCAGCGTCAGGGCCTTTCGCACGCGGATGTCGGCGAAGACGGCACGGCGGGTGTTGAAGACCAGGAATTCGGACGGCTGCGGCACGCCGGGCTTGACGGTGTCGCGGATCACCTCGCCACTCTTCGCCGCGGGAAAATCGTAGCCGTCGTGCCAGCGCAGCGGCTCGTTCTCGACGCGGAAATCGTAGAGGCCGCGCTTGAAAGCCTCAAACTGTCCGTTGGCCTCGCGGAAATAGTCGAGCCTGATCTCGTCGAAATTGTAGAGGCCGCGATTGATGGCGAGGTCGCGGCCCCAATAATCGGGATTGCGCGTGAGCGTCACGCTGGCGCCGGGCTTCACCGCCGTGACCCGGTACGGGCCCGAGCCGACCGGGCCTGTCAGCGTCGTCTCCTCGAAGGTCGCAACGTCGACGGCATGCTTCGGCAGGATCGGCATCAGGCCGAGGATCAGCGGCAGTTCGCGGTCGTTGGCGCCGGTGAGGTCGAAGCGAACGGTGAGGGGATCGGTCGCCTCGGCCTTCGCGGCCTTGGCGTAGTACTGCCGCAGGTTCGGACGGCCGTGGTCGCGTAGGAGCTGCCAGGAGAACAGCACGTCCTCGGCGGTGACAGGCTTGCCGTCGGCGAAGCGGGCGCGGGGATCGAGGTGGAACGTGACATAGGTCCGCTCCTCGTCGGTCTCTACGGTTCTTGCGAGCAGGCCGTAAAGCGTGAACGGCTCATCCTGGCCGCGCGCCAGAAGACTCTCGACGACGTAACCGCGCATCTGATGCACGGGCAGTCCCTTCACGATGAAGGGATTGAGGCTGTCGAACGTGCCGAGAAGGCCAAAGGTCAGCCGGCCGCCCTTGGGGGCATCGGGGTTGACGTAGGGCATATGGTTGAAATCGGCCGGCATCGCCGGGTTGCCGTGCATGGCAATGGCATGGGCCTCCTCGGCCCGTGCGCCGCTGACCGACAGCCCCACCGTGAGGGCCGGGATTGCGAGGGCCAAGGCGAGACTGCAAAGGCGGACACTGAGGCCCTCGAGCAGGCGCTGGAACATGAACATTCGGACACGTTGATTCGAGGGTCGGCGGCCCTGAATCCTATCACAGGGATTTCACTGGGCGCCCGCAAGGAAGGGGGCAAAGACGCTTGTCGGCATTGATCTTTCCGTCGGCCACGCTAAGAAGGCACGCAATCGCGCAAGAGCGCCGAGACCGTCACTTAACTGCCTCAATTGACGGGGAGAGAGCCGCGCCCAAGGCGGCTTGGTTCGGTGTTTCGGAGCGGTTCGGGCACTTCCCGTTCAGAAAGGGTTTTCTGCAATGAATTTCCGTTATTTGGCCGCGTCCGTCCGGCCGCGCGGGCGCCTTCTCGCCCTGTTGACGGCGACGGCATTGGTCGTTCCGTTCACCGCCGAAGCCCAGACCCCCGCGCCGGCTCCTGGCGCCCCCGCGGCGCCCAAGGCGGCCCCGAAGGCGGCGGCTCCGAAGGCTGCCCCCAAGGCACCGGCTGCGGCGCCCGCACCGGCTCCCCAGGCCCAGCAGGCCCCGGCTCAGGGTGCCCCCGCCCAGCAGGCCGGCCAGCCGCCCGCGGATCAGCAGATCCAGCTCATCTACGCCCCCTGGACCAAGTTCTGCCTCAAGGGCCAGGACGCCAATGCCAAGCAGGTCTGCTTCACCGGCAAGGACGGCCGCATCGAATCGGGCCAGCCGGTCATCGCAGCCGTGATCATCGAGCCGGAAGGCGAGCCGAAGAAGATCCTGCGCGTGACGTTGCCGCTCGGCATGCAGCTCGTGCACGGCACCCGCATCATCGTCGACAACAATGCGCCGCTGCAGAGCCCGTACGTGATCTGCTTCCAGAATGGCTGCATGTCCGACTATGAAGCGACGCCCGAGCTTCTCGCCAACATGAAGAAGGGCCAGAACCTCGTGGTGCAGGCGATCAACGCTAACGGCGCGCCGCTGACCCTGCCGCTGCCGCTCGCGGGCGAATTCCAGAAGGCCTATGACGGTCCGCCGACCGATCCGAAGGTGTTCGAGGAAACCCAGAAGAAGCTCCAGGAAGAGCTTCAGAAGAAGGCCGACGAGCAGCGCAAGAAGCTCGAGCAGCAGGGCACGCCTCCCGGTGCGCCGCCGGCGGGCCAGAAGTAATCGGGCTCAAGTCCCGGACATGAAAAAGGCGCTCGGTTCGAGCGCCTTTTTTGCTGGCCGCTTGTTCGCGGAAACTCCGGAAACTCAGAGCGCGGAGCGAGAGCTCAGTTCAGCGACGGATTGCGCGGACGATAGCCGCCGTCCTTGTTCTTGATGAAGATCTCGGCGACCTGGGAATGCCGGATCGGCTCGCCGGACTCGTCGGGCACGAGGTTCTGCTCGGAGACATAGGCGACGTATTCCGACTCCGCATTCTCCGCGAGCAGGTGATAGAACGGCTGGTCCTTGTGGGGCCGCACCTCCTCGGGGATCGACAGCCACCACTCCTCGGTGTTGTTGAATTCCGGATCGATGTCGAAGATGACGCCCCGGAACGAGAAGATCCGGTGGCGCACGACCTGTCCGATCTGGAATTTGGCGGTCCGCGCTTTAATCATTCCTCGTCGATAGACCAGGATTGTGGCCGATGCTAGTGCCCTCATCCGGAATTAACCTCCGCGTAAGGGGCGGATAGCCCCCAAATCTTCAGAAGAAACTTCATCAATGGGCGATATCCTCAATCTGGCACTACCTTATTTCGGTTTGATCTTCGTCGGCTTCGCCTGTGGCAAGGCCAAATCCCTGCCGGAATCAGGCCTCGCCTGGATGAACTTCTTCCTGCTCTACGTGTCGCTGCCGGCGCTGCTGTTTGCGATCATGTCGAAGACGCCGTTCGCGGAGCTGAACAACCCGCCGTTCCTGGTCGCGACCACGCTGTCGACCGTTGCCGCGTTCGCCCTAGCGCTGGTCGTCGGCAAGGTGCTGGGACGGCTGACCCTGCGCGAGGCGACGCTGGCGGGGCTCTCGGGCGGCTATGGCAACATCGGCTACATGGGCCCTGGGCTCGCGCTCGCCGTGCTGGGGCCGAAGGCGGCGGCGCCGACCGCGCTGATCTTCTGCTGCGACAGCATCTTCCTGTTCACGATCGTGCCGCTCCTGATCGAACTGTCCGACCGCGACCATCCCTCGATCGTGCACGCCTTCGGCGTGGTGCTGAAGCAGATCGTGCTCAACCCGCTGATCATGTCGGCCTGTTTTGGCGCGGCGGTGGCGGCGCTGCATATCGAGCTGCCGGTCGCGCTCGACCGCACCATCACTTTTCTCCAGAACGCTGCGGCGCCGACCGCGCTGTTCGTGCTCGGCGTGACCGTGGCGCTGCGCCCGTTCGACCGGGTGCCGTGGGAGGTGCCGGGCGTGGTCGCGGTCAAGCTCCTGATCCATCCGCTCACGGCGTTCGGCCTGATGCTGGCGTTCGGTCCGTTCGCGCAGCCCTGGGCCGCGACCGCCGTGCTGATGGCCTCGCTGCCGCCGGCGCTGAACGTGTTCGTCATCGCCCGGCAGAACGATGCCTGGATCGAATCCGCTTCCGTCGCGGTCCTGCTCGGGACATTCGCGTCGGTGGTCACGCTGACCAGCGTGATGTGGTTGCTCCAGACCGGACGGCTGGCGTTTCCCTGAGCGGGCCTACCTTCGCCAGGTCGGCGTCAGGCCCTCGCGCATCGCAAAGCGGCGCAGCGGGCCGATGGCGCCGAGCAGGTGCATGCCGACGGCACGGACCGGCTGCAGCGGCAGGAAATCGTTCAGCAGCGAGCGGTTGGCGATGTCGATCGCAAAGGTGCGGCTCAGGATGTCCGGACGACGCGCCCGGTCGTAGCGCTTGAGCACCTCGTCCGCGCCGGGATCCTCGCCGGCCGCGATCGCTTCGCCCGCGAGGCGGGCGATATCGGCAGCATCGCGCAAGCCGAGATTGAGGCCCTGGGCGCCGATCGGCGGGACCACATGGGCGGCTTCGCCGACCAGCGCGATGCGGTCGCGGCCGAACGATCTGGGACGCTCGATCGTCAGCGGAAACAGGTTGCGGCCGGGCTCGACCGTCATGCGGCCCAGAATGGAATGCGACTGCTTCTCGATCGCGACGGACAGCTCCTCGTCGCTCAGGCCGCGAAGCCGCTCGGCTTCCGCGGGCGCCGAGACCCAGACGATGCTGGAGCGGTTGCCGGGCAGGGGCACGAACACGCAAGGGCCGTGCGGCGTGTGGAACTCGGTCGAGACGTTGCGATGCGGCCGCGAATGGCCGACGTTGAAGGTCAGCGCGGTCTGCGTCAGCTCGCGCCGCGTCACCTCGATGCCGGCAGCCTCCCGGCACAGCGAATGCCGTCCGTCGGCACCGACCACGAGCCGGGCCGAGAGGAATTGTCCGGAGGCCGTGCGGATGGCGACATCATCAGCTTCGATGACGACGCTTTCGGCCTCGTCGTCGAACCGCACGATCTGCGCCAGCTCGGCGGCACGCTCTTCCAGCGCCAGCATCAGCGAGCGGTTGTCGATGTTGTAACCGAAGGCGTCGAGCGCGATTTCGTGACAGGAGAACCGGACCTCCGGCGCGCGGAACAGCCGGCCGGTGTCGTCCACGAGGCGCATGACCTCGAGCGCCGCCGCCTTGTCCTTGCAGCGCGGCCAGACGTCGAGGCTTTCCAGGAGATCGACGGAGGCGCCCAGCAGCGCGGTGGTGCGGTTGTCGGCGTAGGGCACGCGCCGCGCCACCAGCGCGGTCCGTGCGCCTGCCTGCGCCAGCGCGATGGCGGCTGCCAGGCCGGCCGGTCCGCCGCCGATCACGGCTGTGTCAAAGAGTGTCGATGCCTCTGTCATGGAACGACATTTGACACGCCCCGCGGCAAATTCAAGCCCACCTATATTTCCCTGATTTTATGACGAATTGTGCGACCGGGCGTCGCAATGGCTTATGTGCAAATCGGTCCCGTTCTGATAGCAGGAGCCATGGATAGCCAGCAGGATTCCCTGAAGCCGAGACCGGTGGTTCGCGCCGCCGCCTTCTCGGTGCATATCTTCACCGCGTTCGGCGCCGCCATCGCGCTGCTCGCGATGCTGGAGGCGGTGCGCGAGCACTGGGCGGGGATGTTTCAGTGGCTCGGCGTCGCCTTGATCATCGATGCGGTGGACGGACCGATCGCGCGCCGGCTCAACGTCAAGGACGTGCAGCCGAACTGGTCGGGTGACGTGCTCGATCTCGTGGTCGATTTCGTCACCTATGTGTTCGTGCCAGCCTATGCGATCGTGGCGAGCGGCCTGCTGCTGCCCGTTGCCGCGCCGCTGCTCGGCATCGCCATCATCGTCACCAGCGCATTGTATTTCGCCGATTTGCGCATGAAGGCCGACGACAATCATTTTCGCGGCTTTCCGGCGCTGTGGAATGCGGCAGCGTTCTACCTGTTCCTGCTGCACTGGCCGCCGCTGTGGTCGACGCTGCTGGTCGCCGCCCTGGTGGTGCTGACCTTCATGCCGTTCCACGTGCTGCACCCGGTCCGCGTGGTGCGGCTGCGCTGGCTGACGATGTCGCTGATTGCGATCTGGGCCGTGCTCTCGCTCTACGCGCTGGACATGGACTTTCGCGTCGGCACCGGCGTGACGGTTGCGCTGTGCGCGATCGCGCTCTGGATCAGCTTCAGCGACGCATTGATCCGCCTGGTCAGATCCTTCGCATGATGCACCTCCTCACCAGCCCCGAAGCCTGGGCCGCGCTGCTCACCTTGACCGCGCTCGAGATCGTGCTCGGGATCGACAACGTCATCTTCCTGTCGGTGATCGTCTCGCGCATCCCCGAGAAGCAGGCGCATCGCGCCCGCCAGATCGGCCTCGCGCTGGCGCTGATCTTCCGCATCATCCTGCTCAGCGTGCTGGTCTGGCTGATCGGCTTGACCGCGCCGGTGTTCTCGTTCGCGGGATACGACTTCTCCTGGCGCGACCTGATCCTGATCGGCGGCGGCCTGTTCCTGATCGCCAAGGCGACGCACGAGATTCACGCCGAGGTCGAAGCCGATGACGGCGAGGGCGATCAGAAGTCCGCCGGCAACGCCTTCTTCTGGGTGATCGTCCAGATCGTGATCATCGACATCGTGTTCTCGCTGGACTCGATCATCACCGCGATCGGCATGGCGCAGGACATCGAGATCATGATCGCGGCGGTCGTGATCGCCTGCCTGATCATGTACATTTCGTCCGGCCCGGTGTCGCGCTTCGTCGCGGAGCACCCGACCACGAAGATGCTGGCGCTGGCCTTCCTGGTGCTGATCGGCGTCGCGCTGGTTGCCGACGGGCTGCACTTCCACATCCCGCGCGGCTACATCTATTTCGCGATTGCGTTCTCTGCGGCGGTGGAATTCTTCAATGTGCTGGCCAAGCGCAATCGCAGGAAAGCGAGCAAGCCGTCCGCCTAGCGGGTCCAGCTTGCGTCGAGTTGACAAGGCGGGCGCGATGCCTTTCGCTGGCCTTGAGGAAGAGGAGGTCAGGTGATGACCAAAGCCGTTCGTGTGCACAAGGTCGGAGGCCCCGAGGCCCTGGTCTATGAGAGCGTCGACGTGCCGGCGCCCGGACCCGGCGAGGTGCGCATCCGCCAGCATGCGGTCGGCCTGAACTTCATCGACGTCTATTACCGCACTGGTCTCTACAAGGCGCCGGGGCTGCCCTTCATCGCCGGCAACGAGGCCTCGGGCGAGGTCGTCGCCGTCGGGCCGGGCGTGACGCATTTCCACCCCGGCGACCGCGTCGCCTATTACCACAATCTCGGCGCGTATACCGGCGAGCGCAACATCCCCTGGGAGAAGCTGGTCAAGCTGCCCGACCACATCACGCATGAGCAGGGCGCCGTGCTGATGCTGAAGGGGCTGACCGTCTGGTATCTCCTGCACAAGACCTTCAAGGTCGAGCCGCATCATCGCGTGCTGGTCCACGCCGCCGCCGGTGGCATCGGCCTGCTCGCCTGCCAGTGGGCGAGGGCGCTCGGCGCGCATGTCATCGGCACCGTCGGCTCGCGCGAGAAGGCCGAGCTTGCGGAGGCCAATGGCTGCGACCACGTCATCCTCTACAACGAGGAAGATTTCGTCGCGCGCGTGAAACAGATCAGCCGCAACGAGGGTTGCGACGTCGTCTATGACGGCGTCGGCAAGGCGACCTTCCCGGGCTCGCTGTCCTGCCTCAAGCCGCGCGGCATGTTCGTGTCCTTCGGCAATGCGTCTGGCCCGGTGCCGCCGTTCTCGATCGCCGAGCTCAACAATCACGGCTCGCTGTTCGCAACCCGCCCGAAGCTCAACGACTACATCGGCACCCGCAAGGAGCTGCTGGAAGGCGCCGACACGCTGTTCGCCGCCGTCATCAACGGCAAGCTACACGTGCCGATCAACCACGCCTACGCGCTGAAGGACGCCGCGAAAGCGCATATCGATCTCGAAAGCCGCAAGACCACGGGCGCGTCGATCTTGAAGCCGTAGGTTCTTCCGCCATCGTCGTCCGGTCTCGTGTCCCGGACGCGCTGCAGCGTTCTTACGCTGCTGCGCAGAGCCGGGACCCAGAAGGCGGCGCGAGATGTTGCGGAGAGTGGGCCCCGGCTCTGCAGCGCACCGCCGAAGGGGCGCTGCGCTGCGTCCGGGACACGAGCCTGGGTTTACGCCACCCGCCGTGCCGCGCCGGCCTTGGTCAAGATCCCGTCGAGACAATCGATCATCTCGGCGATCTCGGCGCGCGTGACGTTGAGCGCCGGCATGAAACGCAGCGTGTCGACCTGCGGCGCGTTCAGCAGCACACCGGCCTCGAACGCCTGCGCGACGATGCCGGGCGCGATCGGCAGCTTGAGGTCGAGCGCGAGCAGCAGCCCGCGTCCGCGCACGCCGCCGAGCCCGTGCCGGGCCGAGACCTTCTGCAGCTCGCTTTCGAGCAGCAGGCCGGTTTCAGCGACCGACTTCAGGAAGTCCGGCTTGCCGACCTCCTCGAGCACCGCAAGTCCCGCCGCACACATGATCGGGTTGCCGTTGAACGTGCCGCCCTGGTCGCCGTGCTCGAAGCAGGAGGCGCGTTCGGTCGCAAGCAGCGCTGCGAGCGGCACGCCGCCGCCGATACCCTTGCCGAGCGTCATGATGTCAGGCGCGATGCCCGTGTGCTCGTAGTGGAAGAGCTTTCCGGTCCGGCCCATGCCGGTCTGGATCTCGTCGAAAATCAGCAGCAGGCCACGCGCCTCGGTGAGCGCGCGCAGCTCCTGCAGGAACGCGTCGGTCGCAGGCCACACGCCTGACTCGCCCTGGATCGGCTCGAGCATCACCGCGACGGTGTTGTCGTTGATCAGCTTCTCGACCGAGGCGATGTCGTTCAGCTTCGCCTTCTTGAAGCCGGCGACTTTCGGCTCGAACAGCGGCTCGAACGCCTTCTTGCCCGAGGCCGACATCGTCGCCAGCGTCCGGCCGTGGAAGCCGCCTTCGAAGCTGATGATCTCGAACGCGCCGCCCTTGTGGAGGCTGCCATATTTGCGCGCGAGCTTGATCGCGCCCTCATTGGCTTCCGCACCCGAATTGGCAAAGAACACCTGGTCGAACGCACTGTTCGCGACCAGCTGCTCGGCCAGCTTCAGGCTCGGCTCGTTGTAGAAAGCCGGGCTCGGCGTGAGCAGCCGCTTGGCCTGCGCGGCGAGCGCATCGGCGATCACGGACGGGGAGTGGCCAAGGCAGTTCACGGCCCAGCCCTGCACGAAATCGAGATAGCGCTTGCGGCTGTCGTCCCAGAGATAGGAGCCGGCGCCACGGACGAACACGGCCTTGGGCCGTGCGGTGATGTCCATCAACGCGTCATACGGATGGGTGGCGGTGGTCATGTCGAACTCCTCTGGAGGCGGGTGGAAAAGGGACGCGAAAAGCAAGAAGGCCGCACTTTGCGGGTGCGGCCTTCTCGAAAACTGTGCTGATGTCAGGAGATCAGCGGCGTCGTCGGACATGGCGCAACCCATCATCGTCGCGGGTGCGACGACGGAAAGCTGCGCGGCGGTGGGTCCGAGAGTTGATCATGGGGCGCGTCCCTACAGCCGAAGGGCAGGGCTTGTCAAGCGGGCGTTTTGCGAGACGCCCGCCGGACGTTGCATCCGTCAGGCCGAATGCGGCGCTTCTTCCGCGTCTTCGTCGCCCCAATCGGCGTCCGCGATCGACGTGTCGATCAACTCGCCGCGCATCAGCTTGAGCGGCGATGACCAGTACAGCGCGATGTTGTGGAAGGGATCGGTCAGCACCTTGAACACCCACACCAGACCCGTGGTGACGTCGCGCGTCGCAAACAGCTGGACCATGCGCGCAAGTCCGCCGCCGATGCCGATCGCGAGCCAGAGCGCGCCGACATGGCGGACGACGTCGAAGCGGTCGGCCGGCGGATCGAACAGACCGAACAGCGTCGGATAGAAGTACAGCGCAATCGGCGCGCTGCCCCAGACCAGCAGCAGAATGATCTTGCGGGTCTGGTTGTAGCCGACCTTGACCGCTTCCTTGTAATCATTGCTGACGTCGTTGACGGCGTCGTAGCCGTTCGGCTCGAAGAAGAAATGCCCGGTCTGCCGCGTCAGCATCGCGAGCCAGCCGACGAGTCCGGCCAGCGCCGGATCCCTGAACAGAAGTGCGTAGCAGCCGAGGAAGATCACGGCGCTGACGAGGTGCAGCGTCTGGTTGACGGTGCTCTGGTGGTAGAAGCGGTAATCGTCGAAGCGCTGCGTGCGCAGCATGTCTGAGAGACGGCTCATCCTCGTTCCTCGCTCGCGTTGAAAGCGAGCGAGAGTTAGGACGAGTCCGTGACCCCTGCGTGAATGCACTATAATGTCACATTGCGCGCGACGCTGCGGCCACGGCTTACTCGATGCCGTAATGCGCGAACTCGTCAGCGATCTTGGCGTTGATCGCTTTCGCCGCAGCGATGTCACGCTCGGCGGCTTCGTTGTCGCCCTTCTTCCGCTTCGCAAGCCCGCGGCCATAGAGCGAACTGTCGTATGCAGGCTTGGCGCTCAGCGCCGCGTCGTAGTCCGCAATTGCAGCATCGAGATTGCCAAGCTTGAGATAGGTGAGGGCGCGACTGTCCAGTGTGTATGGATCGTTGGGAGCCATCTTCAGCGACTGCTCGCAATCAGCCAGCGCCTCCTGCAGGCGGCCGACGATCGCGCGCGTCATGCAGCGCGAGTTGAACACGGCGGCATAACTCGCATTGGCCTTGATCGAGCGGTCGTAATCCTCCAGTGCCCGCGCATAGTCGTGCTCATCGAAATACATGCTCGCGCGAGCATAGAAATCGAGATCGTTGTTCGAAGAGAGCTGAAGCGACTTGTCGAAATCGGCTAGCGCGCGGGCGCGGTCGCCGCGATCACGATAGATGCGTGCACGGTTGCCATAGGCCGGACCGTATGTCGGGTCGAGCTTGATCGACAGGTCGAGATCGGCGAGCGCTCGACTGGCCTCGTCGTGCTCTCGATAGGCGGAGCCGCGGTTGTAATAGGCCAGTGCGAATTTCGGATCGAGCTTGATCGCCTGATCATAGTCGGCGAGCGCATGCGCGTAGTCGTCTTTGCCGGCGTAGGAGTTGCCGCGGTTGTTGTAATAGGATGGATCGCCGGGCCTGAGGCGAATCGCGCTGGTATAGTCGGAAATGGCGTGGTCGCGGTCGCCGAGATCGTCATAGACGATGCCGCGATTGTACCAGGCGATGGCGTCCTTGGGATCGAGGTCGATCGCGCGATTGAGATCGGCCAGCGCCCGCTCCGTTTCGCCCTTGCGACGGAACATCTCGCCGCGGTTGGCAAGCGTGACCGCATTGGAGGGATTGGCCTGCAGCACCGCGGAGCAGCCGGCGAGACGCTGGTCATCGCCGAGCTTGCTGGTGGCGAAACACCATTGCCGTGCCCGCGCAGGCGAGGGGGATTGCGCGGCCGCGGGAAGTGCTAGCAGGATCAACGCTGTGCCGATTGTGCACAGCCCGCCCCGGATACCAACCTTGTGATTGTAAGACATCGAATGTCGCACAGAAACCATTGAGCCTCTAGCGCGTTTGTGATCAAGGGACGCAGATAGGTTCGAACCGGACGCCGGACGGTCGAGACCAAAAGTTGCGGGACCAACCAGACAGTTTTCAGCCTTGTCCGATACCCTTTACCCGATCGACCTTGACAGCATTCGCGGCGCGTTTCCGCCGGGAATCGAAGCGCCGCCGCTGCTGGTCGATTTTGCGGGCTGGCTCAGGGGCCGCCCCTGGGGCAGCGTCGGCTGCTTCTCCCTGCAGGGCCAGTTCTCGGATCAGGCACCGATCTTCGATGGCAGCCCCTTGCGTGACCGGTTTTCGCTGTTCATGCGATTGCCCGACGGCTCGGCCGTCGGCGGCTGGTATGGCGCCGGGCTCGACCGCGACAATCCGCCCATCGTCGGTCTCGGCTCCGAGGGCAACTATGAGCTGCTGGCGCCCAGCCTCGATGCGCTTCTCGCAAGACTCACCTCGCAGGCCTTCGACAAGGCCTGGAGCGATCTGAAGCCGCTTGACGAGGTCGAGCCTCAAACGGTCGAGCTCGCGCAATGGCTCGCCGAACGGCCGACCGGCGAGGCGGCCGCGCCCGACGACGCATCGTCGGAGCTGCCTGACTTCCGCGGTTTCGTGGAAAAATGGAGCCGGGATCGCGAAGACTATTGGGCCAATCACCGGCTGATGGCCGAGCTCGGCTGGCGGCTGGCGGCGCATCTGCCGAAGGGCAAGAAACCCTGGGACAAGACGCGCTTCGAAGTGGCGATCGTCGGGACGCAATACCAGGCGCGCGTCCTGAGCCATGGTCCGCAGCCGTTCGAGGAGGCGTCTTCGATCGAGTCCCTGCTGCGCGACTTACGCGAGGGGATGCGGCGCGCGCAGCCCGAGCTTGGCCTGTGGTACGCGATGAATTTCGGCCTCTATGCCGACGGCCGGGTCATGCCGAACTTCGAATATGACAGGCGCCCGACCATCGATGGCGAGCCCGCGCTGCTGGCCGAAGCGAAAGCCGATCTCGCCCGCGCTCCGCGCCCGGAGCGCTGGGTGCCGAAATGGCTGGCGTGACCGCGCAACCGGCCCCAACCATCTGATCAATCCAGCATTTTCTAATTGTCGCATTTGCCGGGGTTGGCGCTGCACCAGCGACTGACCGCAGCGCTGTCCCAGCCGCGCGCCTTGTTGACCGCGACACACTGGTCGTAGGTGCAGGTTTTTCCCTTCGCTTGGGGTTGCGACGCCTTCTGCTGGGCGGAGGCCGGGCTGCCAACTGCGATGCCGAGAACAAAGGCCAGAGCAAATGCGCGCATGAAATTCCCCTGCTTGAAATGCGGGGCGAACTCTAATTGTGCGCCGACCTGCTGACAATTGGCTGACCGGAGATTCTGCCGACAGCGCGCACGGCGTCGCGGGATCTAGAATCCTGCGACGCTGCCGTGCAGATCGTACTGGTCGGCGCGCTCGATCTTCGCGGTGACGATCTCGCCGACGCGCAACGGGCGGCGGCTGGTCAGGTACACCGCGCCGTCGATCTCCGGCGCATCGGCCTTGGAGCGGCCCTTGGCCACGGTCGGGCCGACCTCGTCGATGATGATCTGCTGACGCGTGCCGACCTTGCGCTTCAGCCGGCGCGCCGAGATCTTCTGCTGGCGGGCCATCAACGCGTTGTAGCGCTCCTGCTTGACCTCTTCCGGCACCGGGTTCTCGATCGCGTTCGACGTTGCGCCCGCAACCGGCTCGTATTTGAAGCAGCCGAGCCGATCGATCTCGGCCTCGTCGAGCCAGTCGAGCAGGTAGGCGAAATCGGAATCGGTCTCGCCGGGGAAGCCGACGATGAAGGTCGAGCGCAAGGCGAGATCAGGACATTCCTCGCGCCAGCGCTTGATGCGCGCCAGCGTCTTGTCCTGCGCCGCCGGGCGCTTCATCGCCTTCAGCACCTCGGGGCTCGCATGCTGGAACGGGATGTCGAGATAGGGCAGCACCTTGCCCTCGTTCATCAGCGCGATGACCTCGTCGACATGCGGGTAGGGGTAGACGTATTGAAGCCGGACCCAGGCGCCGAGCTCGCCGAGCTCGCGCGCGATGTCGAGGAATTTGGCGCGGACCTGGCGGTCCTTCCACGGGCTCTCGGCATATTTGAGATCGACGCCATAGGCCGAAGTGTCCTGCGAGATCACCAGCAGCTCCTTGACGCCGGCGCCGACCAGGCGCTCGGCCTCGCGCAGCACGTCGTTGGCCGGACGCGAAACGAGATCGCCGCGCAGCTTCGGGATGATGCAGAAGGTGCAGCGGTTGTTGCAGCCTTCGGAGATCTTCAGATAGGCGTAATGGCGCGGCGTCAGCTTGATGCCCTGCGGCGGCACCAGATCGACATGCGGATTGTGGGCGGGCGGCAGCGCGCGGTGCACGGCATCCAGCACGCTTTCGTACTGCTGCGGGCCGGTGATCGAGAGCACGCCGGGATAGGCCTCTTCGATCTGCTCGGGCTCGGCGCCCATGCAGCCGGTCACGATCACCTTGCCGTTCTCGGCCATGGCCTCGCCGATCGCCGAGAGCGATTCCTGCTTGGCGCTGTCGAGGAAGCCGCAGGTGTTGACGATGACGATGTCGGCCCCGTCATGCTTGCGGGCGAGCTCGTAGCCCTCCGCGCGCAGGCGCGTGATGATGCGCTCGGAATCCACCAATGCCTTGGGACAGCCGAGTGACGTGAATGAAATGCGGGGCGCTCTGTCCATGGTATCGCCTGGAGCCTAGATCTGAATTGTCCGGATTTAGCGATCCAACTAATTGAACCGATGGCGAAATTCAACAACTAACCTATGCGGTGCGATGCTTAAAGCAGTACTCGCGCGTATATGATGTGATCGGCCAGTCATCTGATGTGGGAAGCCGGTTCCGATCGTGCGAGTGGAGGAGCCGGGATGAATTGCCTCCGACGTGCACGTTCTTGTTGTTATTCTGTTCTTGCGTAATTCCACGGAGCTAGACTGCGATGCGCCGTTTCATCTTCGGCATGGCTTTCGTTACCGCTGCCTGCGGCACGATGTTTCCGGTACGGGCTGAAGTCGATAAGATCATCCATGTCTGCGATCGGCAAGAACGGGTGTGTCCGGAATTCAGGCCACGCGTGAAGGCACCCGATGGGTGGACGAGGGACGAGGCCGCGAGTCTCAAGTACGGCGCCTCGATGTTCGTGCCCAACGGGAAGAGTTTCGGCAAAGCCGATGCGATCATCTATGCCGACGGCCGCTACAACAAGGATCGGACCGAATTGGTTCAATGGGTCGCAACGAGCGACAGGGATTGGGCGACGACATCCGGCAAGAATGCCAAGATCACCACGCTTCCCTCGGTGAACCCCAAGGTCATTATCAACCGCTACGACAATCCGTCCCTGAAGGACCAGCCGATTGAAGTGATCGCGCATTACGCCGATCTCGACAAGGACGGCAATTCCTACGTCGTGCGGCTAGCGGTCTCCGGCCTTAACGAGACAGCGGTGCTGGCCGCCGTACCACTTCTCGACAAGATGATCGCTGGCGCGAGGATTCCGTGAGCGCGTAAACCCAGATGGCAGCTGCCGTCGGGCGGGAGTGGGCGGCTTCGAAAGTTTGCATTCGTTGTCTCAGGGACAACCGAGCGACACGAAGCTGACCTTGGGCGCAGCCGTCTGATCCATCTCCAAATCTGCCTGATCGGCAGGCTTGAGCTAGTCCCAATTGCCCATAATTACAACCCTTTGCATCGCCTTCCGGCGTGCTATGGATGAATCGCGGGTGGTGAGTGAGCAATGAGCGCCGAACAGTCGCCTAAAATCGTGATTGTCGACGAAAGCCCGATCCGGGCCGCAATCCTCGAGGAAGGGTTGCGGGAGGCCGGCTTCACGCAGGTCGTCCATATCCGCGAGATGCAGAGCCTCCTGGCCCGTATTTATGCGGTGGACCCCGACATCATCCTGATCGATCTCGAAAACCCCAGCCGCGACGTGCTGGAGGCGATGTTCCAGGTCAGCCGCGCCGTGAAGCGGCCGGTTGCCATGTTCGTCGACCAGAGCGATTCCGCGTCGATCCAGGCGTCCGTCGAGGCGGGGGTATCCGCCTACATCGTCGACGGGCTGAAGAAGGAGCGCATCAAGCCGATCCTCGATCTCTGCGTCTCCCGCTTCAACGCTTTCGCCAAGCTGCAGGAGGAGCTGGAGCGCACCAAGTCGCAGCTCGAGGACCGCAAGATCATCGAGAAGGCCAAGGGCATCCTGATGAGGGTGAAGGGTCTCAACGAGGACGAGGCCTATGTGCTGCTGCGCTCGACCGCGATGCGCGAGAAGAAGAAAATCGGCGAGATCGCCCAGTCGATCATCACCGCGTCGGAGATGCTGAAATGACCGCTCCCCTCCGCATCGGGTTCATCCCGCTGGTCGATGCCGCCGCGCTGATCGTCGCCGTCGACAAGGGCTTTGCCGCCGCCGAAGGCCTCGAGGTCGAGCTGGTGCGCGAGGTGTCCTGGTCCAACGTCCGCGACAAGCTCAATATCGGCCTGTTCGATGCAGCGCATCTGCTCGCGCCGGTCGCGATCGCGTCCTCGCTCGGGCTCGGCCACGTCAAGGTGCCGATCGCCGCGCCCTTCAATCTCGGTATCAATGGCAACGCGATCACAGTCTCGCCGGCGCTCCACGCCGCGCTGATGGAGGAGGTCGAGGGCGACCGGTTCGATCCGCTCGTCACCGCCAAGGCGCTGGCGAAGGTCGTTGCCAAAAGGCGCAAGGCCGGCGCCGATCCGCTGACCTTCGGCATGACCTTTCCGTTCTCGACTCACAATTACCAGCTTCGGTTCTGGATGGCGGCGGCCGGTGTCGATCCCGACGAGGACGTGCGCCTGGTGGTGCTGCCGCCGCCCTACATGGTCGACAGCCTCAAGAGCGGCCATGTCGATGCGTTCTGCGTCGGCGCGCCCTGGAATTCGGTCGCGGTCGATCTCGGCATCGGCCATATCCTGCATTTCGTCTCCGACATCCTGGTCCGCGCCGCGGAGAAGGTGCTGGCGGTACGCCAGGTCTGGGCCGACAACAATCCGGACGTGGTCGCCCGGCTGGTACGTGCGGCGGTGAAGGGCGCGGAGTTCATCGAGAGCCCTGCGAACCTGGCCGAGACGGCGCAGATCCTGGCGCAACCCGAACGGATCGGCGTTGATGCCGAAGTGATCCAGCGAACTCTCACGGGGCGCCTGAAGATCTCGCCCGATGGCACCTTCCGCGAGAGCGGCCGCTATCTCTTGGTCGGGCGTGAAGGGGCAGGGCGTCCGGAGCCGGTCCAGGCGGCCTGGCTCTATGCCCAGATGGTGCGCTGGGGCCAGACGGCGCTGACGCCTGACGGTGCGAAGACGGCGATGGCCGTGTTCAGGCCGGATCTGTACGACGCAGCCCTTGGCCGCAGCCCGCCCACCGAGGCACCTGCGCCGTTCGGCGCATTTGCGGGCCCCACCTTCGATCCCGACAACATCGCGGGGCATCTGGCGGCGTTCGAGGTCGGACGCTGGAAGGCCTGATTCGGCCCTGCATGGTTTTTGAGCGGCTCTGGTCCTCGTCTAAATTTTGGGCGGGCTGCTCGAATTTCGTGAGGGTGCCGCCGTCGAGGTTCTCCGGGGGCTGCCTCTAACCAACTGAAATCAGATTACTTTCCATTTTCATGAAGCTGGCACGCAACTTGTATGTTGCGGTGCGGCCAGCTTGTCATTGGTGCCTGCTGAGCCAAGTCCCACAGCAACGAAGCTGATTGGACCGTCGGGGTGCGAAGCTGGCTCAAGCCAGCCGAGTTCTCCGCGGGTCGCACAATTTTCCGTCGATACCACCCAGGTGGCCGCAGGAGCTTCGTTACCGACCATGAAAATCGATACCGTCTCAGTCGACTTTACCGACGAGCAGAAGCGCTATCTCGAAGGCTTCACGACCGGCCTCCAGATCAGCCGCGTCGGTCGCGGTCTCGGCGGCGGCGCCGGCAAGGCGAACGCCGAGCCGACCGGTCCCGATGCCGTACACATCAAGGCGCAGGACAAGGTGATCGCGTCGGGCAAGAAGCTCGCCGATCAGGAGAAGTTCAAGCGCGACGAGCATCCCTTCGATGCCTATCCGCGGCTGCGTCAGCAGGCGCTCGACAACGCGCCGCCGAGTCCGGCGGACAATTTCCGCTGGCGCTATTACGGCATCTTCTATGTCGCGCCGACGCAGGACTCCTACATGTGCCGCCTGCGCATTCCGAACGGCATCATGAAGCACTGGCAGATGTCCGGCCTTGCCGATCTCGCCGACGAAACGTGCGGGCCGTACAGCCACGTCACGACGCGGGCCAACCTGCAGCTTCGCGAGATCCCGCCGAAGCACGCGATCAAGCTGATCGAGGGCATCCAGGATCTCGGCCTGTGCTCGCGCGGCTCCGGTGCCGACAACATCCGCAACGTGACGGGCACGCCGACCGCCGGAATCGATCCGCAGGAACTGATCGACACTCGGCCCTTTGCGCGCGAGTGGCACTACCACATCCTCAACGACCGCTCGCTCTACGGCCTGCCGCGCAAGTTCAACGTCGCCTTCGACGGCGCCGGCAGGATCGCGGTGCTGGAGGAGACCAACGACATCGCCTTCACGGCCTATGAGGTGAAGGACGGCTTCGGCGTCGAGCCCGGCATCTGGTTCCGCCTCGGCCTAGGCGGCATCACCGGACACAAGGATTTCGCAAAGTACTCCGGCATCATCGTCAGGCCGGAGCAGGCGACGGCCGTCGCGGATGCGATCGTGCGCGTCTTCATCGACCATGGCGATCGCACCAATCGCAACAAGGCCCGGCTGAAATACGTGCTCGACGCCATGGGCCATGACGGCTTCCTCAAGCTGGTCGAGGAACGGCTGAAGACGCCGTTCACCCGTGTGCCGGAAGAGGCGTTCGCGCCACGGCCCGCGGCCGACCGCATGGCCCATATCGGCGTACACAAGCAGAAGCAGGACGGCCTGAACTGGATCGGCGTGTCGCTGACGCTCGGCAAGCTCACCTCCGACCAGATGCGGGGCCTCGCCAAGGTCGCGCGCGACATCGGCGACGGCGAGATCCGCCTGACGGTCTGGCAGAACCTGTTAATCCCGGGTGTGCGCGACGAGAATATCGAGCTCGCGATTGCCGCGATCAAGCAGATCGGGCTCGCGGTCGAGGCCTCGCATATCCGTGCCGGCCTGATCGCCTGCACGGGCAATGCCGGCTGCCGTTTCGCGGCTTCCAACACCAAGCGCAATGCCGCCGAGATCGGCGACTGGTGCGAGCCGCGCGTCGCCATGGACAAGCCGGTCAACATCCACGTCACCGGCTGCCATCATTCCTGCGCCCAGCATTACATCAGCGACATCGGCCTGATCGGCGCGCGCGTGCCGGTCAACGAGGAGGATACGGTCGAGGGTTATCACCTCTTCACCGGCGGCGGCTTCGGCCCCGACGCCGATGTCGGGCAGGAGGTCTATCACGACCTCAAGGCCGAGGACGCGCCGAAAACGGTCGAGGGGCTGCTCAAGGCCTATCTCGCCCATCGCTCATCGCCCGACGAAACCTTCCTCTCCTTTGCGCGCCGCCATGACGGCGAAACGCTGCGCAAGCTTGCCGATGCACAGGTGTCCGCATGAACCAGATCACGCCTCCGCCGAAACTCGACATCATTCCCGCCAGCGCGCCGTTCTCCGACGCGCAGCGCTCCTGGCTCAACGGCTTCTTTGCCGGGCTGCTGTCGCCTGATGTGGCGACGCCCTTGTCGGCGGAGCAGGGCGCGGCCGTCATGCAAGCCGGCGACGGCGACGACGGCGAAGCGCCATGGCACGACCAGACCATGCCGATCGCCGACCGGATGAAGCTCGCCGAGGGCCGTCCCGTGCGCCGCAAGATGATGGCGGCGATGGCGCAGCAGGATTGCGGCCAGTGCGGCTACAATTGCCACGACTATTCGGAGGCGATCGCGGGCCGCAGCGAAGCGCGGCTCAATCTGTGCGTCCCCGGCGGCAAGGAAACCGCGCGGATGCTGAAGTCGCTGTACGAGGAGCTGGACAAGGCGCCAGCGGCGAAAGCGCCCGAGAAGGCGGACACGGTGGCCGCGCCGGCGGTGACCGTGACCATCGCCGAGCCGGGCCGCTCGCGCGACAATCCGACCGAAGCCACCTTCCTGTCGCGCCGTCTCCTCAACAAGGGGAAGTCGGAGAAGGAAACCTATCACATCGAGTTCGATCTCTCCGCGAGCAAGCTCGACTACGTGGTCGGCGACAGTTTCGGCGTGTTTGCGCGCAACGATGTCGGCCTGGTCGACCAGATCATCGCACTGCTCGGGGCGTCCCACACCACCAAGGTCAACGGCAAGACGCTGCGCGAGGTGCTGATCGACGACGTCTCGCTGTCGCCGGCACCGGACTCGCTGTTCGAGCTGATCTCCTTCATCACCGGCGGCGCGCAGCGCGAGAAGGCGCGGGCGCTGGCGCAGGGCGAGGATCCCGATGGCGATGCCGCGACGCTGGACGTGATGGCGGCGCTGCAAAAATTCTCCGGCACGCGTCCGCATCCCGAAGCCTTTATCGAGGCGCTGGAGCCGTTGCAGCCGCGGCTCTATTCGATCTCGTCCTCGCACAATGCGACGCCCGGAAAGCTGTCGCTGACGGTCGATTCCGTGCGCTACGTCATCGGCAAGCGCAAGCGCATCGGCGTTGCCTCGACCTTCCTCGGCGAGCGCATCAATGAGGGCGAGAAGCTCAAGGTCTATGTGCAGAAGGCGCACGGCTTCGGCCTGCCGGAGGACCCGAAGACGCCTGTCATCATGATCGGTCCCGGCACCGGCATTGCGCCGTTCCGCGCCTTCCTGCTCGACCGCAAGGCGACCGGCGCGCCAGGCAAGAACTGGCTGTTCTTCGGCCATCAGCGCAGCGATTGCGATTTCTTCTACCAGGAAGAGCTCAACGCGATGAAAACGTCGGGTCAACTGACGCGGCTGTCGCTGGCCTGGTCGCGCGACGGCGAGAAGAAGTTTTATGTTCAGGATCGCATGCGCGAAGTCGGCCGCGAATTGTGGACCTGGCTCGCCGACGGTGCGCATCTCTACATCTGCGGCGATGCCAAGCGCATGGCCAAGGATGTCGAGCGCGCGCTGGTCGACATCGTCGCCCAGTTCGGCGCGCGGTCGACCGACGAGGCCGTCAGTTTCGTCGCCGAGCTCAAGAAGACCGGCCGCTTCCAGGCCGATGTCTACTAAGCCGAAGCGGGGTCAGCGTGAATCGTCTCGGCGGAGCAACCGCCGGGCCTCATGCTGGAAGCCTGCTTCTACTGTGCATGGGGTTGTTTTCGACATTTTGGTTTGGGCAGAGCCCCGGCGCCTTGAGTCCGACTGTCATCCCACTGTCATCGGTGCCGGTTCCAGCTGGCTCGGATCTTAACGAATAAGATTCTCGGAACCGGGACTTGAGCAGAATTTGCGCCTGCAATCGGGCCGTTCCAGAGAACCCGCATCGCTATTTCCGCGAGTGTCTTGCCCGACACCCCCGTTGATCCTTCATACTCCCGCAAATGGGGCGTTGGAGATCGACCATGCGCGAACTATCGGCGGAAGCCAGGCTGCACTTCTACGCGCGCTCGCTCTCGCGTCGGACCGGGGCGAGCATGCACCACGTCGCGCTCTACAGCGCCTTCGCCGTCATCGCCGCGATCGTGTTCGGCACGCTGTCGGTGCACCCGTTCTGATCACGCTCCGCGCTTGAACGGCGCGACCTCGATCCCGGCATCCTTCAAGGCCTGACGCAAGGTCCGCGCGATGTCGACCGCGCCGTGCGTGTCGCCGTGGATGCACACCGTGTCCGTGCGCATCTTGATGACCTTGCCGGTCACCGAGACCACCGCGCCGTCCTGCACCATGCGCACCACGCGATCGGCGATCGCCTTGGCGTCGTGCAGCACCGCGCCGGGCTTCTTGCGCGAGACCAGGTTGCCGTCGTCCTCATAGGCGCGGTCGGCGAACACCTCGTGCACCAGCGGCAGATTGGCGTCTTCGCCGGCCTTCACCAGCTTGGAATTGGCGAGCACGACGAAGATGAGATTGGGATCGACCGCCTTGATGCCGGCGGCGATGGCCTTCGCCGTCATGTCGTCCTCGCAGGCGACATTGGAGAGCGCGCCATGCGCCTTCACATGCGTGACCTTGTGGCCGGCGGCAGTCGCGATCGCCTGCAGCGCGCCGATCTGGTAGGCGACGAGGTTCTCGATCTCGGAGGCCTTCAGGCCCGCGATCGGATGCCGGCCAAAACCGTGCAGGTCGCGGTAGCCGGGATGCGCGCCGACCGAGACGCCGCGGGCCTTTGCCAGCTCCACCGTCCGCCGCATGATGTCGGGGTCGCCGGCATGGAAGCCGCAGGCGACGTTGACCGAGCTGGCGAGGTCGATCATCGCGGCGTCGTTGCCCATCTCCCACGCGCCGAAACCTTCGCCGAGGTCGCAATTGAGATCGATTGTGTTCATGGGTGCTCTCCGCCTCTTGTTGTGGCTTACGGCTCGGCCGTGACCTGCCAGGTCCCGGCATCCATGGCGCTCACCGCATAGCCCGCAACGTTAGCATCGCTGAGCGCCTCGATGTTGAGCTCGACGGTGTCGGAGGAGCGCAGGCGATCCGGCAGGTTGCGGATCAATTGCGCGAACTTGCGCGCCTCGTCCTGCGCCTCGGCCATCGTGACCTGCTGGAAGCGGAACGCGGTTCCCGCCGAGGTCTGCGCGAGGCGGCCGACGTCAGCCGTGATCACGGTTGCGATCTTGGGATAGCCGCCGGAGGTGCCGCGATCCATCATCAGCGCGATCGGCGAGCCGTTGCCGGGCACCTGGATGCTGCCGTTGACGGTGCCGTCGGAGACGATGTTGTGGCCGTGCAGATGCTTGATGGCGGGGCCTTCGAGCCGATAGCCCATGCGATCGGAGGTCGCTGATATCTTCCACTCGCTGTCCAGGAACAGCGCCTTGTTGGCGTCGTCGAACTCGTCGTCCTGAGGCCCCAGCAGCACGCGGATCGGGCCACTCACAGGCTTCGGCAGTTCGATGCGCAGCTCTGGTGCTCCGCTGGCGGCATCGACCGTGAACTCGTCGCCGGCTTGGAGCGGGCGCGGGTAGGGGCTGCCGAGCCCGGCGCGGGCGTTCACCGCGAGGCTGCCGAACACCGGCTCGCCTTTGATCCCGCCTTCGATCGCCAGATAAGTGAACGCGCCCCCGCGGGCAAAGCCCAGCGTCAGCGTCTCGCCGTCCTTCAGCGTGACGGAGGTGTCCATGGCCACCGGTTTCCCGGCGACGTCAGCATTGCGCGGCGCACCGGCGATGGCGACGCGCACGGCGCCGTCCTTCGCGGTGAACGTGGCGCCGAACGGGCCGATCTCCACAGTGGCTGCAAACGGATCGTTGCCGACCAGCGTGTTCGCGGCGGCGAGCGACAGGCGGTCCATGGCGCCGCTGACCGTCAGGCCGTAGCGCTGCGCGCCGTGGCGGCCGCCGTCCTGGACGGAGCTTGCAGGACCGATGCTGGCGACGATGAGCCGGCTCATGACGTTACCTGCTCGGCGACGATCTCGCCGGCCTCCGCGGCACGGTCGAGCTCCTCGAAGGTCTTGTGGTCGATGGCGAAAAACGTCACGCGATCACCGGGTTCGGTGAGAAAGGTCGGATTCCGGTGGAGCTGATAGGTTCGCACAGGCGTGCGGCCGAGCAGGTGCCAGCCGCTCGGCGCCGCCAGGCACTGGATGCCCGCCTGGATGCCGCCGATCGAGATCGTGCCGGCCGGCGTGAACAGCCGCGGGCTCTGTCGCCGCGACATGTGCAGGGATTTGTCGAGGCCGCTGAGATAGGACCAGCCCGGCGTGAAGCCGATCATGGCGACGCGATAGTCCCCGCCTGAATGACGGGCGATGATGTCGTCGGGCGTGGTGTTGAGCGCCTTCGCGACATCCTCGAGGTCGATGCCGTGCTCGCCGCCATAGGCGACGGGGATGCGCCAGCGCCGCGCCTTGGTGGCCGGCGGCAGCGGCTGGCTGGCGATCGGGAGCAGCTTTTCGCCGAGCGCGTCGAAGCCGATCTTGCCGGGATCGTAATGCACCAGCAGCGAGCGATAGGTCGGCACCGTCTCGGTGATGCCATCGATGGGGCTTGCCGCGAGCGCCTTGTCGAGCGCGAGCACGCGCTCATTGGCGGCGTCGTCGATGGTGCGGCTGAACTCGACCGTGACGGCACTGTCGCCACTGGGCAGGAGGCGGGGCGGGGGAAGCGTCGCGGCCATGAGCTGTCGAAATCGGGCTTCTCAGGAAACGCGGGCTCAGCTTTGAGTTCCGCTGGTCCCTGCTTCGCGTAAATGCGCCCGCAAGTCCAATAAATTAATGCAGGGGGAAACGATAAAGCCTTGTTATCGCGGCGCATAACAGCGTTGCGGCCCTGCGTTTCCGCACCCCTTTTGGCCCTTGACGGCAAGCGCCCGGCTCGCAAGATGCGCGCGTTCTTTCCCGCCCATCCGGAGCTCGTTCTCGTCCATGTCGCTGTCCCCCGAAGCCCGCAAGACCCTCGCCGGCATCACCACTGCCACCATCACCACGGTCCTGCTGAAGAAGGGCCTGCGCAATGTGTGGATGCGCGGTGCGCGTCCGCTGCGTCCGGGCCTGCCGCGCCTGGTGGGGCCGGCCTTCACGCTGCGCTTCGTGCCGGCGCGCGAGGATCTGGCGACGCCGGAATCCTGGTCGTCGCCGATCTCGACCCGCACCGCGATCGAGGCGATGCCGGAAGGCTGCATCGCCGTCGTGGACGCGATGGGCATCACCGATGCCGGCATCTTCGGCGACATCCTTTGTGCGCGCATGATGAAGCGCGGCGTCACTGCGCTCGTCACCGACGGCGTGGTGCGTGACGTCGAGGGCGTGCTCGGCACCAACCTGCCGGTGTGGTGCGACGGCTATGCCGCGCCGCCGTCGGTTGCGGGCCTCACCTTTGTCGGCTGGGGCGAGCCGATCGGCTGCGGCGGCGTCGCCGTGTTCCCGAACGACATCGTGGTCGCCGACCAGGACGGCTGCGTTCTGATCCCGCAGGCGATGCTCGACCACGTTCTCAATGAGGGCGTCGAGCAGGAGCGGATGGAAGCCTGGATCGTCAACGAAGTGAACAACGGCGCGGTACTGCCGGGCCTCTATCCCATGAACGCCGAAACCAAGGCGCGCTACGCCGCCAGCAAGAAGTAACAGGCAAGGAAACGAGGTACCCCATGGATATCACGCTCGCCGGTGCGCGGCCGACCCGCCGCGCGCCGAAGGAACACTTCACCGGCACTGTGCTGCAGGACCCCATCAACATGGCGCCCGCGCCGGCGCGGCTGAACGTCTCGCGCGTCTCGTTCGAGCCGGGTGCCCGCACCAACTGGCACCACCATCCGCTCGGGCAGACCCTCTACGTGATTTCGGGCGTCGGCCGCGTCCAGACCAAGGGCGGTCCGGTGCAGGAAATTCGTCCCGGCGACACCGTCTGGATCCCGCCGGGTGAAGTGCACTGGCACGGCGCCTCGCCGGGCAACAGCATGTGCCACATCGCCATGCAGGAAGCGCTCGACGGCGTGTTCTCGACCTGGCTCGAGCCGGTGACAGACGCGGAATACGGCGCGCCGCTGGGCTAGCTCTTCGCTCAAGACTTCTCGTGTCCCGGCTCAGCGGCGCAGCGTTACACGCTGTACCGCGTCCGGGACACGAGAACGACTACATCCGCTCCGCCGTCCACGTGCCCGTGCACATCGCGCCGCGCCAGGTGCCGGAGCCGGACGTGCCGCTGAGCCGGCCGAAGCCGACCGCGCGCTTGATGCCGGTGCTCAGCGTGACGTTGATGCTGCCGGCATCCGCGACGCGGCCCGATGCCGTCACCGCAGCACTGCTCGAAGCAATCTGACCATTGTTGATGCCGATCGCGACGGTCGCGCCGTTGCCGCAGGTTTCGCTCGAGGACGAGATGCGGACATTCCACGTGCCGTCGAAGGTGGAGCCCGCGGCATCGGCCTGCGCGAGCGGGAAGGCGATGGCGACAATGGTGACGAGGAGACCTTTGCGAAATCCGTTCATGACGCGCCCCTTGGGGTTGACCACGCGAGGATCGTGTCACGGCTGCTGATGCCGTGATGTGAGGGCTGTCACGCGTGCAAGATGCTGTGTGAGGTGGCGCACCTCGCGATCGTGCAGCGGGCAAAAGCAAAGGGGCCCTCCTGGGGCCCCTTTGTCTTCGTCAGTTTGTCGCGCCCGAACTCAGTTCACGCGCGTCCAGGTCTGGCCGCCGCAGAACATGCCGCCGAAGGCGCAGCCCTGCACGCGGAGGCGGTCGGTGCCCTTCATCGCGATCGTCGAGTCGTAGGTCGAGCCGGTGTTGGGATCGAGGATGCGGCCGGACCATTTCTGGTCCTTGTTCTGATCCTTGGCGGGCTTCATGTTGATCAGGACCTGCTCGCCGTTCTGGTTCGATTTGCTGTCGACCGAATAGCCGCAGAGATTGTTGCCGCACTGCTCGATGCGGACCTTGCCTTCCTTCTCCTCGGTGAGCCAGACGCCGAGCGGCGAATTGGGATCGCGCGCGGCTACTGCCGCAGGGGCCGGCGGAGCGACGGCGGCTGCCTGAACGGGGGCGGGGGCAGGCGCCGGTGCGGGCGGCGGAACTGGTGCCGGGGGCGCGGCCGCTACGGTCGGAGCCGGCGGTGGAGGCGGAGCGGGCGGCACCGCAGCCACCGACGGGGCGGCGCTTGGAGCCGGTTGCGGTGGCGGCACCATCATATCTTCGGCCGGAGCGTCGTTCGCAGTCGCGGCCGGCGGTGGCGGAGCGGGAGGCGCCGCGGCCGCGGGCGTCTGGACAGGGGCCTGCTCGGCTGCCGGAGGCGCGGCGACGGGTGCGGCCGGCGCCTGCGGATCAGCCTTGGCTTGTTGCGGCGCCTGCGGTTCGGCCTTGGGGGTTCCCTTGGTGTCGTTCTTCGTGTCGTTCTTGGCGTCGTTCTTGGCGTCGTTCTTGGCCTTCTTGGCCTTGCCCTGGCCGGTGTTGTCGTACACGCCGGGAATCTGCACGGTGCCGCGGTCCGGATCGATCCGGATGGTACGTCCGCCATATTCGAAGGTGTACTGCGCCTGGGCGGCGGTGCTCGCCAAAAGGAATGCGGCCGTGGCCAACAGCTTCCTCATTTCGGATCTCCTGAACGATTGGTCCCCGGACCGACGCTTACGCCCCGGCGCGATCGCAAAAAGTGATCTAGATCACTGTCGTTCGTATGAGTCGTCCTCCAGCGGTTCCGGGTTCAATAACGCTCTGAACCGGTCCACAATTTGGCCGAGGCCGGCGACAGGAGGACGCGCCTGGAGCCCGTTCCGCTGAAATCGGAACGGGCTCCAGATTCTCGCATGATCGCGTTTTCTTCGCGCGAACCGGTACCCGCTTCGCTTGAAAACGCTCTAGTCGAACCAGGCGGCGTAGATCTTCTTGTAGCTGCCGTCTTCCATGGAGATGTGCAGCCACTGATCGACGAAGGCCTTGAAGGCCATGTCGCGCTGGAGCCAGTAGGCCTTCTCGGAGAAGTCGAACGGCTTGTCCGGATGCACCGCGCAGAGCACGCCCGAATGCTGCTTCTGCTGGTAGCGGGTCTCGGAGGCGTCCGTCATCATCAAATCGGCATTGCCCTTGGCGATCTCGTCGAAGATCACGGTGTTGTCGGGGAAGACGGTGATCTCGGCGTCCTTGATGTTGGCGCGGGCGAAGCGCTCATTGGTGCCGCCGGGATTGACGATGACGCGGGTGCCCTTCTTGTCGATGTCGGCGATGCTCTGGTACTTGCCGACGTCGGCACAGCGCGTGATCGGCGTCTTGCCCTCGCGCATGATCGGCGTCGTGAAGAGGCCCTTCTTCTGCCGGTCGAGCGTGACCGAGACGCCGCCCATGGCGATGTCGAACTGGTCGGCCTCGAAATCCTTCATCAGCTTCGGCCAGGCCGTAGCGACGTACTCGACCTTGACGCCGAGCGCCTTGCCGAGCGCTTCCGCCATGTCGACGTCGAAGCCCGAGAACTGCTGGGTGGTCTTGTCGAGATAAGTGAAGGGCTTGTAGTCGCCGGTCATGCCGACACGCAGCGTGCCGCGCTTCATGATCTCGTCGAGGCGCGAGGGCGCCGCCTGCTGCGCGTGAGCCGAAAGGTTTGCCAGCGCCATCACGGCCAAGGCCGCCAGGATTCGACCAGTCATTCGAACGATCATCTCTTTTCCACCCATGCCCGAGCTGTCATTGTACTGCTCGTCAGGGTGGATTTAGACCAGATGCCAGTCGCTGGCGAGACGGAATTGAAGGGAATTGTGACGTGACGATCTCGATGTACGAGGCCTCGGTCGGCCTCTTCGTGCCTTACCTGCGCAACCTGTCCGTCTTGCTGGACAAGGGCGTCGCCTATGCGGAGGCCCGCAAGTTCAACCCGACGGTCCTGCTCGGCATGCGCATGGCGCCGAACATGTACGATCTGGCGCAGCAGATCGGCGAGGCCTGCCGTCACGCCACGGTCGCGCCGGCCTTGCTGGCCCAGTGCGAGCCGGTGGCGCTGCCGCCGCTGGAGCACGACATGGCCGGGCTTCAGGCGCGCATCGCGACGTCAATCGAGTTCATTGAAAGCTTGCCGCGCGCCGAGATCGATGCGGCCGCGGAATTGAAGGTCTTCTTCAGGCTGAAGAACGGGACCGAGCTGCCGTTTACGGGGCGGACGCTGCTGCTCACCAACAGCATCCCGCAATTCTTCTTTCACGTCACGACCGCGTACGACCTGTTGCGGCACGCGGGCGTCGAGCTCGTGAAGAAGGATTTTCTGGGCAGGAAGTAGAGCATGATCCGACCCGGGCTCATGCTCAGGCTTAGGGCTGCTTACGCTTCGCCCTTGCGCTCGTAATCGGCGAGCGAACTGCGGCCGGCGATCTCGCTGCGCAGCAGCTCGAAACGCCTGTGTGCCTCGTCCTCGTGCTCGTCGACGAAATGCACGGCGGCTTCGCTGGTCATGGGTCCGCTGACCACGGGAGCCGACTGCTCGCCGATGGTCTCGTGGACGTAGTACTGGCCGTCGTCGCCGCGATGAACCGTCCATTTGAGGCGGATCGCGACCATCGGACCGGGGCCGACCTTGCTGTAGCCGTCGGCGTCGGTGTGGTCAGGCACCAGCGGCTGCTCCTCGACCACCGGATGCTCGTCATGTTCGTCGACCAAGTCATGCTCATCGACCAAGTCATGCTCGTCGACCACATGATGTTCTTCGTCGGCCGGATGCTCACCGACAACGACGATCTCGGTCTCGCGAATGATCTCGGTTTCGCGGACGACGAGGGCCGGCTCGGGGTTCTCCAGAATGCTCGCGATGGTCGCCAGCGTTTGGTCGGTCGGGTCGATCTCTGACAAGGGTCCATCCTCCAGCTCGACGCGGCCGGCTAGTCTGTCCCACTGCCGCCGCGGCCGGATATATTACGCGGGTTTGATTAAGGCTGAGTTGGGGCCCGATCTGCACCAAAATGGGACGCTTTCTGGCGTTCCGAAGGCGCGCGGACCAGGCATGCTCCGGAAAAGTACGCAGCGGTTTTCCGAAAAAGTCATGCTGAAACAACAAGCTAAAGCGCGATGAGGTTCATCGCGCTTTAGCCGCCCGCACTTCGGTTTTTCAGCCCAACACGTCCTGATTGATGATGTTCTGGCGGATCGGATCTCCGTCCAGCACACTCAGGATGTTGCGCGCGGTCTGCTCGCTCATGCGGCTCACGGCCTCGACGGTGACGCCGGCGACGTGCGGGGCCATGATGACGTTGGGCAGTGCGAACAGCGCGTTGCTGACCGGCGGCGGCTCGACCTCGAACACGTCGATGCCGGCGCCGGCGAGCTTGCCGGACGTCAGCGCGTCGTAGAGCGCGGCTTCCTTTACGATGCCGCCGCGCGCGGTGTTGATGAGGTAGGATTTCGGCTTCATCCGGCCGATCCGCGCCGCATCGAACAGGCCGACCGTCTCCGGCGTCTTCGGGCAGTGGATGGTGACGAAGTCGGCGTTCGGCAGCGATGCGTCGAGGTCGCTGACCGGCTCGCAGCCGGCGGCCTTGATGTCGGCGGCGGGCTTGTAGGGATCGTAGACCTGCACATTCATTTCCATCGCCAGGCAGCGCTTGGCGGTACGGCTGCCGATACGGCCGAAGCCGATGATCAGCACGGTCTTGCCGTAGAGGTCGAACGGCAGCATGCCGAGCCGGTTGGCCCATTGGCCATCCTTGACGCAGGCGTGCATCTCGTTCGCGCGCTTGGCCAGATTGAGCATCATGAACAGCGCCTGCTCGGCCACGGACGGCGAGTTCGCGCTGCCCGCGACCATCAGCGGCACCTTGCGGCGGGAGAGGGCGGGCACGTCCACGGCGTCGTAGCCGACGCCGATGCGGGTCACCACCTTCATGTCCCTGGACGCCTCGAGCTCGGTCTCGCCAAAGGCGGTGGCGCCGAGCGCGACGCCGTGGACCGGCGCATGGCTCTTGAGCAAGGCCTCGAAATCCTTGGCCGAGATCAGGTTTGGAAACTCGACGAGCTCGATATCGTCCCGCTGGGTGAGGAGGGCGCGTGCCCCTTGCGACAAAGTTTGTGTAACGAAAATCTTCTTCTTGTTGGTCGCCATCGCTCCCTGCCTGCTAGCGTTTCTTGAGCCGGCGTCACAGCACGACGCCGGTCTCTTCGTTTAGCAGGTGCATATTGTTGAGGTCCATCGCCAAACGCATGGGAGCCCCGTCCGTAGCGCCGGCATTGGGATCGACGCGGCCGCAGACCGGCGTGCCGTCGAGCCCGAAATAGACCAGGGTCTCCATCCCCATCGGCTCGGTGACATCGAGTACGGTGTCGAAGGTCTCGACCCCCGGGCCCAGATGGGCATGCGCTTCGGTGAGATGCTCCGGCCGGAGGCCGAGCAAAAGCTTGTCGGTGCGCGGCAGCGCGTTGTAGCGGGCCGCGCGGGCCGGCGGCAGCGCAAAGGCGATGCGGTCGGTGAGGCGGATCTGCAGCGCGCCACCGGCGTCCTCCAGCCGGCACGGAATGAAGTTCATCGCTGGCGAGCCGATGAAGCCCGCGACGAAGCGCGTGGCCGGCTTGTGATAGAGCTCGTTCGGCGTGCCGATCTGCTCGATGCGGCCCTTGTTCATGACCACCACGCGGTCCGCGAGCGTCATCGCCTCGACCTGGTCGTGGGTGACGTAGACCGTGGTGGTGCGCACCTTCTGGTGCACCTTCTTGATCTCGATCCGCATCTGCACGCGCAGCTTGGCGTCGAGATTGGACAGCGGCTCGTCGAACAGGAAAACCTTCGGATTGCGCACGATGGCACGCCCCATCGCGACGCGCTGGCGCTGGCCGCCGGAGAGTTGCTTCGGCTTGCGGTCGATCAGATCGGTGATGTCGAGCAGGCGGGCCGCCTCCGTCACCCGCGCCTTGATCTCGGCCTTGGGATAGTGCTTCAGACGCAGCCCGAACGACATGTTCTCGGCGACCGTCATGTGCGGGTAGAGCGCGTAGTTCTGGAACACCATCGCGATGTCGCGATCCTTCGGCGGCACGTCGTTGACGACGTCGCCGCCGATCATGATGTCGCCGTCGCTGATGTCCTCGAGGCCCGCGATCATGCGCAGCGTGGTCGACTTGCCGCAGCCGGAGGGGCCGACCAGCACGATGAACTCATGGTCGGCGATATCCAGGTCGATGCCGCGCACGGCCTCGACATCGTCGTAACGCTTGACCACCTTCCGCAATGCAACGTCAGCCATGAGACATCAACCCTTTGTCGCGCCGGCGGTCAGGCCGGCAATGTAGTAGTCCATCAGGAAGGCGTAGATGATCAGCGGCGGCGCGGCGCCGAGCAGCGCGCCGGTCATGATCTGTCCCCAGTTGAACACGTCGCCCTTGATCAGCGTGGTGGTGATGCCGACCGGCAGCACGAGCTGGTCGACCGACGTCGTGAACACCAGGGGATAGAGGAACTGGGCCCAGGACACCGTGAAGGCGAAGATGGTCGCGGCGATCAGCCCGGGCAGTGCGACCGGAATGAAGATCCGCGTCAGCGTCTGCAGCCAGGAGGCGCCGTCGATGAGGGCGGCTTCGTCGAGCTCCTTCGGGATCGAGGCGAAATAGCCGATCATGATCCAGGTGCAGAACGGCACCGTCAGGGTCGGATAGATGAACACCAGCACGTACCAGCGGTTGAGCAGGGTGATGCCGGTGAACTCCTGGACGACCGCGAGCATCTTGAACAGCGGAATGAACAGAAGGCTGTCCGGGATCAGGTAGGTCAGGAACACGCCGGTCGCGAGCGTCGCCGAGCCCCAGAACTTCATCCGCGCCAGCGCGAACGCCGCAGGGATGCTGATCAGCATCGTGACGATCACGACCGTGATCGAGATGATCGCCGAATTCCAGAAGAAGCGCAGGAACTGGTTCGAGGTCAGCAGCTCGACATAGTTCGACAAAGTGGGGTGAAACACCCACCATGGATTGGTCGCCGCCGAAATCTCCGCGCTGCTCTTGAGCGAGGTGATCAGCATGTAGGCCGGCGGCGTCAGGAAGAAGATCGCGAACAGCACCAGGAAGAAATAGGACCAGCGCAGCGCCCAGGTGCGGTCCCGGCTCATGCTGCCGAGTTTGCGGGTTGGTCCGGCCTTGTCGATTGCGAGCGTGCTCATCAGGCTTCGTTCCCACGTTTATTGACATCGCGCAGGATGAAGATCGCCGCGACAGCGAGGATCGGCACCATGAACAGCGAGACGCAGGCGCCGAGCGGAATGTCGCTGCTCTGGATGCCGACCTGGAATGCCCAGGTGGCGAACAGATGCGTCGTATCCAGCGGTCCGCCCGAGGTCAGGATGCGCACGATGTCGAAATTGGCGAAGGTGACGATCAGCGAGAACAGCGTGGTGATGGCGATGATGTTGCGCATCATCGGCAGCGTAACGTACCAGATCCGCTGCCACCAATTGGCGCCGTCGATCGCGGCCGCCTCGTAGAGCTGGTCGGGGACCGATTTCAGCGCGGCGAGATACATGATCAGGAAGAACGGCGCGCCGTACCAGACATTGACGAGGATGACGGAGAAGCGCGCCCAGAAGGTGTCGCCGAGCCAGGGGATCGGACCGACGCCGAAGAAGGAGAGCGTGTAGTTGAAGGCGCTGTAGGAGGGATCGAACAGCCACAGCCAGGCCAGCGTGCTCATCGCCGGCGGAATCACCCAGGGCACCAGCAGCATGCCGCGCCATTTGCGCTGCTTCTTGCCGGGAATGTTGTGGACGAAATGCGCGACGATGAAGCCGATCAGCGCCTTGAAGATCACGGCGGTGATCGCAAAGATGCAGGATTGCTTCACCACCATCCAGAACGTTTCGCGCTTGAACAGGAAGGTGAAATTGCCGAAGCCGACGAATTTCGTCATCGCCTTGTTCAGCGTCGCCAGATAGAGCGAATAGAAGGCGGGATAGAGCACGAGCATCGCGATCAGGATGATCAGCGGCAGCGTCAGGAAGAACGCCACGGTCGATTTCCGGCCCAGCACATTACGCAGGCTGGAGCCTTTCTTGCGCGAACGGGCAGCACGGGCGAGACGACCTTGCTCAACGACGACTTCGGCCATGAGTCAAACCTTCTGAATCAAGCTCTCTTGCAGAAGCGAAAGATGAGGCCGGCGACCCGGTCGGCCTCACTGCCATGCGGACGGAATCGGGATGCGCCCCGGCGGCTCACGCCCGAAGGCATGAACCGCCAAGGCACACACCCGGTTCAGGTCCGCATGAAGCCCTCGCACTCGCCTTCGGCCCAGGCGAGCGCCGTTTCCATCTTCTCTCCTTGCGCAAAGCGCAGCGCCATCTTGGTCAGCGTGGCCTGGAAGTAGATCTGCTGTGCGATCTTGGGCGGTGCCGGTGACGCAGCGATGGACAGCGTCTGACGCTTGTAGGGATCCGGATAGTGGAACAGCGTACCCTTCGGGGGCCCTTCCTCGGCCCAGGTCTTGAACTTGGTCATGTTCGCGTAGGCCGGGAGATCGTACCCGCCGCTCGCCACCACGAACTTCTCAATTGCCGCGGGCGACGACAGATGGATGAGCAGGCTCTTGGCCGCCTCCTTGTTCTTCCCGAAACTCCAGACGCCCCAGAAATAGGGCAGGAACGGCGCGAAGCGGCCCTTTGGACCTGAGGGCATGCCGTGCGTCCAGCACTGCTCGGCGACCTGCGGCGCGTCGCGCTTGGCAACCGCCCAGGCGCTCGGCGGGTTCAGGATCAGCGCGCCGCGGCCCGAAATGAGCCATTTGTTGTTGGAGGCGTCGTCCCAGGACGGCGCATCCGGCGGCAGCACGGCGATCAGCTTCTTGTAGAATTCGAGTGCCTGCCGCACAGCGTCGGTCTTGACCGTAACGTCGCCCTTGGCATTGACGAGCTCGGCGCCGAACGACTGGAAGATCGCGCCCGCGGTGTCGACGCTGTCGGTGGTCTCGCCGAGACCGATGCCGAACGGGAAGCCGGCCTTCTGGCAGGCTTCCGCCGCCTTCAGGAAGGTTTCCATGGTCCAGGTGTCGTCCTTTGGCGGGCCGCCGGCCGGATACATCTCCTGCACGTCGATCCCTGCGTGCTTCTTCATGAGATCGATGCGGGAGCAGGGGCCCTTGATCTGGCTTCCCGGCGTGGCCGGCACCGCGAGCCATTTGCCGCCCGCCTGTCCGAGATATTTGACGGTGCCGTTGACTTCGCCGTTCTGCTTGATGAGCGGCTCCATGACGTCGTTGAGCGGCTCGAGATTCTCCGAATATGCGTGCGGCCACCAGCTCGGCATCTGGAGAATGTCGTGACCGGACTTGGCCTGGGCTTCGGCCGCCGCGGTGAGCTCGATCTTCTTGTTGTTGCTGGTGATGTAGTCGATCGAAACTTCGACCTTCTCCTTCTCGCCCCATTCCTTGACGAGGGCCGTGGAGGCGTCGTTGGCGCCGGGCACCCAGTGGTCCCAGAAACCGATCGAGAGTTTGCCGGCGGCGTAGGCGCCCCGGACATAGGGCGCTGCGATCAGCGCCGTGGAGGACATTGCAGTGGCAGCTACAAATTGACGTCGCGTCAGTGTCTTGCGTGACATCTCGTTTCCTCGCCTTGGTGTGTTTTATTGTTCTGTCGTTTCCTCTTGCATTCCCTGAGTTTGTTTTTGGATTTTCTGGTTGGCGTTTCTTCGGACGTCTCTTGTTGATGCCGTCTGCTGAGATCGCAAGTCACGCGACGCGCGGCAAATTGGTAGCGCGATCAGATCATGATTGATCGCGTCTGTCGAGAAAACCGAATGGCGAACGTCTAGAACTAACGTTGTGCTCGAAAACCGTGGCTGGGCCCTGAACGTCGTCCGCCGGACAGGAGCCCGCGCGTGTCTCTTTTGCGACGCACACATCGCGCGAGCCCGCGAGGAACAGTCCGTGCGCAATTACGCCGCAGTTTCGAATAAGCCTTGCATAACCGCTTCGCGCGAAAGACTTTTCGGGCGTGGACAGCAATTGACTGCGGCTGGACCTTCGCGCGGCGGAAACGATAGAGTTGCAACCAGCGGGTGGCTTCCACCCGAAAGACCAATCAGATCGACGATGGAGACCCAAATGATCAACCCGGCGCCGCCAGTGCGGCTTCATCTGCGACGATGGCTCGCGCTGGGATCGGTGCTCGCGCTGTTGCTTGGCGCAGCCGCGGTGGCGAATGCTCAAGGCTTGGTCAAGGGCGTTCAGGACGGAGCGGCGGCCGGGAACAAGGCGGCGGGGCCGGTCGGCGGCGTGCTCGGCGGTGCGATCGGCGGCGTGGTCGGCGTCTTCACCGGCGTGCTCGGCGTCAACAACAATAGCGGCAACCAGGCGCAGCCGGCGGCCAAAGATGCCAGCAAGGACGCGAGCAAGGATGCGGCCAAGGACGCCAAGCAGGGCGCCGGCAAGGACAAGGGCGCCAAGGAGAACGCCAAGGAGAACACCAAGGCGGGCAAGGGCGCCAAGGCGACCAAGGAAGCCAAGAACGCATCGCCGCAGGACAGCAAGGACAACAAGGACGTCACGGTCCTCACTCAGCCCGGCGCGCCGCAGCAGACCGCCGAGCAGATCGTCGCCAACAGCGATTCCTATATCGAGCGGATCAAGACCGAGCTGAATCTCACGCCCGATCAGGAGAAGCACTGGTTCGGCT
Organism: Bradyrhizobium sp.; assembly: GCF_035935975.1. GTDB lineage: Bacteria > Pseudomonadota > Alphaproteobacteria > Rhizobiales > Xanthobacteraceae > Bradyrhizobium. The sequence goes on along the minus strand of NZ_DASYWN010000055.1, from coordinate 183,341 downwards.
TCTCCAGCGCGATGCACTACCTGGGGCATAATGGTGCAGAGCGGCTCAACCTGCGGATTGCGCGCGCCAAGCGCGATCCGCCCGACGACATCATCGAGCAGATGCGCAACGAGTCGCAATTCCTGATCGACCGGGCCGCCGACCAGCGCAATGTCGCCGACGCCGCCGAGCCGCTCTATTCGAGCCTCGATGACAAGCAGAAGCAGGTCTTCATCCAGGAGATGGTCCGCCTCAGCCACGAGCGTGGCCTGGATTGATCAAGTTGAATCGGATTGCGGGCGCCTGAATTAACGGCGCCCGCCACGAATTCGTGAATCCTCCCCGCAATTCGGTTATGATTAGCTTCGCAAGCTGACTGCGGGGTTGATATGGCGGACGGACTCTCCGTTTTCCTGGTCGAAGACGAGGCGTTGATCCGGATGATGATGGCCGACATGGTGGAAGAGCTCGGCCACCACGTCGTCGCGGAAGCGGACAATGTCCGGGACGCGAGCGCCTTTGCGATGACCGCGCAATATGATTTCGCCATCCTCGACATCAATCTGATGGGACTCTACGTCGATCCCGTCGCCGATCTGATCGAGCGCCGCGGCAAGCCGTTCCTGTTCGCCACCGGCTACGGGCCGGAATTGCTGCCATCCTTGCTCCGCCGTCGGCCGATCCTGCGCAAGCCGATTTCGATCGACCAGCTCAAGGCGATGATCGATTCGCTGTTTCCGGAAGCCACCGCGAAGACGCCGCACTGAGCGACGGCCGCGCTGGCGATGGCGAGGACTGCCAACGAAAATGGCCGCCCATCAGGGGCGGCCATTTGATTCCTGGAGATATCCGAGATGGCCTTACATCAGGCCGGCGCTGAGATCGATGCCGCGCGCCATCAGGCCGAACGAGGCGACCAGGCCCGCGCAGCAGAGCAGCAAGATGGACTTGAACGAAGAATCAGCAATGCGCGTTTCGACGACAGCCGGCATCGCGGCGAGCGAAATCATGCTCATGTTCATTCCCCCCTTTGTGTTGATCCTGAATTGCATCAGGTGAGGGAACTCTTAGAGCAAAAAGTTTGACACGAGCTTGCGAGGGATCGTTAACGGAATCGCAATCGCTCCGCATCAACGGCGTGCCGCCGGGGCGGTCGCGCGTCTCAGCCGCGGCCGTTCTTCAGCACCCTGGCAATGGTGTGGGCCGTCATGGCGGCGCGATCCGAGGCACGCTGGGCGGCCAGCCGGTCCCGCGCCTTTTCCTCGATCAAGAGCTCGATCAGAGCGAGCCGCTTGCCCTCATCGTCCGCCTCGGACAGCAGGCGGTGATAGCGGTGATAGTCGAAACTCAGATCCTGCTTACGCATGCCACGCCCCCGCAACTACGCCACACACGCGTGGATTGTTTCTCATCGGAAACAATGGGGCAAGCACGATCCCGCGTGGAACCGCGTGCGCGCTGCAATGAGCTGTGAATTACTGGAACCGCAACGGGGGCGCGTCTCAATCCGGATTGTGGTCGGCGAACATCTTCAGTCCGAGAAAGCTCGCATCGGGTTTCGTCACCAGTCGGGTCGGGATGTTTCGCAGATAATCCTGGAAGCGTCCCTTGGCTTCGAAGCGGGCGCGGAAGGCGGAGGCTGCCAGGAATTCCGGAAAGCGCGGCGCGATTCCGCCGGCGATATAGACACCGCCGCGCGCGCCGAAGGTCACCGCGAGATTGCCGGCGACGGAGCCGAGGATGGCGCAGAACATCTCCAGCGCCGCGAGGCTGATCGGGCAGGTACCGTCCAGCGCCGCCTTGGTGATGGCGGCCGCGTCGCGGTGCGGCACCTGGGCGCCATCGACCTCCGCCAGTGCTTCGTAGAGGCTTTGAAGGCCTGAGCCTGACAGCGCGCCGCGCTCGATCGAGACATGGCCGGAGAAGCGCCGGCGCAGCCACGCAATCACGCGCTCCTCGCGCTCGTTCTCCGCCGGCAGGGTCGCGTGTCCCGCTTCAGTGACAACGGCCAGCCGCGCCCCGTGGCGTTCGACCAGGCAGGAGACGCCAAAGCCGGTTCCAGGCCCGACCACCAGGAGTGGTTCGCCGGGGAGACCGTCTTGCCCGCCGAGCGGAATGAGATCGGCGGGCTGCAAGGCAGGCAGGGACCAAGCCACCACCTCGAAATCGTTGAGCACGTGGACGCTGTCGAAGCCGAGCGCCGGCTGGAGTTCGTTGCCGTCGATGACCCAGGGGCTGTTGGTCATGACGCAGCGATTGTTGGTGACGGGACCCGCAACGGCCAGCACGGCGCGTTGAGGGCGCCCAGTTCCCGACCGGCGTGCCAGCACGTCGGCGATGGCTTCCCGGACGGTTGGGAAGTCGGCCACCTTCACATAGTCGATCGGTCCGATCTGGTCGCCTTGGCTCACCGCGAAGCGCGCATTGGTGCCGCCGATATCGGCGAGAAGAATTTGTCCTGTCTTGCCGATACTCATGCCTGTTCTTGGCCCTGTGGCTGCCGCGGCCTTGCCGGCCCTCGGGAACCTCCGCTCCTGATCCGATCCGCTGTTCGCGGACGGTTTGAGAATCCGCCCTTGGTTGCGCCTAGTCAACACGGACGAGGCCAAACCGTTGCATCCTGACGCCCCTTTGACCGGTAGCGCGGTCTCGCCGCACGCGGCAGGTGGTTGCGAAGCCGCGCCGGAAGATCAACATTGGCGGCAGCGTTCGGCGCGCCGCGTGCCGGGGCGATGAAGCGGGACCCTGCGATGAAGATTTCCGACCGCGACGTGCTGCTGGTGATCGACGTGCAGAACGACTTCTGCACCGGCGGGGCGCTCGCCGTTCCCGGCGGCGAGAAAGTCGTGCCGGCCATCAACCGCATCGCCCAAAAATTCACCAATGTGGTGCTGACCCAGGACTGGCATCCACGCGATCACGTCTCTTTTGCGCCGAACCATACGGATAGGCAGCCGTTCCAGACCATCGAGCTCGACTATGGCACCCAGGTGCTCTGGCCAACGCATTGCGTGCAGGGCACGGCCGGCGCCGCATTCCATGCGGAGCTGGACGTCACCCGGGCGAGCCTGGTGGTGCGCAAGGGCTTTCGCCGCGGCATCGATTCCTATTCGGCGCTGTTCGAGAACGACAAGACCACGCCGACGGGCCTGCTCGGCTATTTGCGCGAACGCGAGCTGAAGACCGTCTTCGTCGCGGGGCTGGCGCTCGACTTCTGCGTCCGTTTCTCGGCGGAGGACGCCCGCAAGGCGGGGTTTCAGGTCGTGGTGATCGAGGACGCCTGCCGTGGCATCGACCTCGGCGGCTCGGTGGCGGCGGCGCATCGCAGTTTTGCCGAGCTCGGTATTTCCGTGATCAGCTTCGAGGCATTCCTGTGAGAGTTGCGAGATAGACGTGGTGGACAAGGACTTGGCGGACAAGCACTTGGCGGACAAGACAGGCAAACAGCCGGGCAGAGCGGATCGCGTCCCTGACGACCCGATGCTGTGGCCGTTGACTGCGGCGCGGCTCGCCATGGACGCCTGTTTCTGGTGGATGGAGCGAGGACCGGTCGAGTCCTCCGACTGCTGCCTGCCGTGGACGACGCCGAGCACGGTGGCGCTCGAGCTTGCGACCATGCGCCTGCGCGACTGCGCGCGGACGCAGTCCGGCCAGCCGGCGCTGGTCTGCGCGCCCTTAGCGCTGCATCGCGCCTTGATTGCTGACTTCGCGCCAGGCCACAGCGTGGTGCAGTCGCTGCAGGATGGCGGCGTCGACCGTGTCTATCTCACCGACTGGCGCTCGGCGACGCCCGACATGCGCTATCTCTCGATCGACAGCTACCTGTCCGATCTCAACGTCGCCATCGACGAGATCGGTGCGCCGGTCGATCTCGTCGGTCTGTGTCAGGGCGGCTGGCTGTCGCTGCTCTACGCGGCGCGCTTTCCGGCCAAGGTGCGGCGGCTGGTGCTGGCAGGCGCGCCGGTCGACCTGTCGATCGATTCCTCGCTGTCTCGGCTCGCCCGCAATGCGCCCGAACTGGTCTACGACCAGCTCGTCGCGCGCGGCGGCGGCAATGTCAGCGGCGAGGAGATGCTGCGCGTCTGGTCGAAGGCGCCGAGCCGCGAGGATATCGCAGCCGCCTTGCAGAGGGAGCTTGCGGGCGAAGAGAGCGTGGCGCTGCTCGCGCGCTTCGACCAGTGGAATTTGGAGACGCTCGATCTGCCCGGCACGTACTATCTCGAGATCGTCAACCGGATTTTCCGGGAGAACCGGATTGCCGGCGGCAATTTCGTCGCGCTCGGCCGCCGGATCGACCTGAAGGACGTCAAGGCGCCGATCTTCCTGCTGGCCGGGCTCGACGACGACGTGGTCCCGGTGGCGCAGGCGTTCGCCACCGCCGGACTGGTCGGCACACCGCCCGCCTTCATTGCGGCGGCCTCCGAGCCGAGCAATCATCTCGGCCTGTTCATGGGCGCGCGGACCCACGCGCATGCCTGGCCCCGGGTCGCCGCGTGGCTGCGGGACGACCTGTCCGGCGTGCTGGCCCGCAGCGCCTGACATCGCAGGCGGGGGGTCGGCGAGAGCGCAATTCCGTTATGCATGATGGCGGATGGCCTGCACGGGGCGGGGCCCATGGGTTAGATATGATCCGGAACTGACGGCTGCGGCAGGCCGCCAAGAGATTGCCACCAGAGATCGCCGCCAGAAGATTTAAGGGTACTGGATGACTTTCCACTCGATCTACGCCCATGGATTTGCCCGCGTGGCGGCCTGCGTGACCACCTCTCATGTGGCCGATCCCACTGCCAACGCGACCGCGATCCTGGCGGCGGCCAATGCCTGCCACGAACAGTCGGTCGCGGTTGCCGTCTTTCCCGAGCTGTGCCTGTCCGGCTATGCGATCGAAGACCTGGTGAAGCAGGACCCGCTGCTCGATGCGGTCGAGCGCGGCCTTGCCAGGATCGTCGAGGTCTCCTCGGCGCTGATGACCGTGCTGATCGTCGGCGCGCCGCTGCGCTTCGGCCATCGCATCTACAATTGCGCCGTCGTGATTCATCGCGGCAACGTGCTCGGCGTCGCGCCCAAGAGCTATTTGCCGACCTATCGCGAGTTCTACGAGGGACGGCATTTCGCCTCCGGCACGGGCATCGCAGGCGAGACGATCGCGTTCGGCGGATTGCACGCGCCGTTCGGCACCGACCTGTTGTTTGCGGCCGAGGATGTCCCGGGCCTGACCATCGGCGTCGAGATCTGCGAGGACATGTGGATCCCGGTGACGCCGGCCTCGGAGCTGGCGCTCGCCGGCGCCAGCGTGCTGATCAATCTCTCGGGTAGCCCGATCACGATCGGCCGGGCGCGGTCGCGCGCGCTGTTGTGCCAGTCGACCTCGGCGAGGTGCCTTGCGGCCTACGTCTATTCCGCCGCGGGGGCAGGGGAATCCACCACCGATCTCGCCTGGGACGGCCAGACCTCGATCTATGAGAATGGCGCACTACTGGCCGAGGGCGAGCGGTTCCGCCAGGGCGGCCAGATCACCACCGCTGACGTCGATCTCGACCTGCTCAGGCAGGAACGCGCCCTGATGGGCACTTTCGACGACAATCGCCGGCAGCGTGAAGGTTTCTATCGACGCATCACCTTCGCCCTGAAGCCGCCCGCGGCCGACATCGGCTTCCTGCGCAAGATCGAGCGCTTCCCGTTCGTGCCGAGCGACGAGAGCCTCCTCGAGCAGGATTGCTACGAGGCCTACAACATCCAGGTCGCGGGCCTCGTGCAGCGCATGCGCGCGACCGGCACCAAGCGCGTCGTGATCGGCGTCTCGGGCGGCCTCGATTCCACCCACGCCCTGATCGTCGCCGCCAAGGCGGTCGACCTGCTCGGCCTGCCGCGCGAGAACATCCTTGCCTACACCATGCCGGGCTTTGCCACCGGCAGCGAGAGCAAGACCAACGCGCTGGCGCTGATGAAGGCGTTGCAGACGACCTGGCAGGAGCTCGACATCCGCACCACGGCGACGCAGATGTTGAAGGACATCGGTCATCCCTTCGGCAAGGGCGAGAAGGTCTACGACGTCACGTTCGAGAACGTGCAGGCGGGCCTGCGCACGGATTATCTGTTCCGGCTCGCCAACCATCATGGTGGCATCGTCATTGGAACCGGCGACCTCTCCGAGCTCGCGCTCGGCTGGTGCACTTATGGCGTCGGCGACCAGATGGCGCATTATAATGTCAATGCCGGGGTGCCGAAGACGCTGATCCAGCATCTGATCCGGTGGGTAATCGCCTCGAAGCAGTTCAGTGACGACGTCAACCGGACGCTGGCCTCGATCCTGTCGGCCGAGATCTCGCCCGAGCTGGTTCCGGTCAAGCCCGGCGAGAAGCCGCAGAGCACCGAGGCGTCCGTCGGTCCCTACGAACTGCAGGACTTCAACCTGTTCTACACGCTGCGCTTCGGTATGCGGCCGTCCAAGATCGCCTTCATGGCGCAGCATGCCTGGAAGGACGTCGCCAAAGGCGAATGGCCGCCGGCATTCCCGAACGACAAGCGCAGGGCCTACGATCTTCCCGAGATCCGCCGCTGGCTCGAGGTGTTCCTGCGCCGCTTCTTCGCGTTCAGCCAGTTCAAGCGCTCGGCGATGCCGAACGGGCCGAAGGTTTCGGCCGGCGGCTCATTGTCGCCGCGCGGCGACTGGCGTGCGCCGTCGGATTCGAGCGCGGCTGCGTGGCTCGAGGATCTCGAGCGGAACGTGCCGAGGTGATCTGACATGAGGTGATCTGACAAGATCGATCGGAAGACTGATCGGGCAGGGCGCCCAAAACGACTTCGCGCCGCGCGGCTGAGACAGCCGGCGGCGCGAAATTGCGTTCGATGTTGAAAGTTCCGAGGTCCGGAGTGCCTAGGAGTCCGGACCTCGTCACCTTGCCCCAGCCTTCAATCTCCCGCCCCATGTGGTCCCCCAACCCCGTGGTGCGCGATCAGAGGGTGATGCCCTTGGAATGGCCGCCGATCGATGTCCCGCGATGTACGCGAGATATGGTTAGGATTCCATTCCGGATCACTACGGACTTATCCGTGATCGTCTCTGCACGCTGATGCATTGGTTTGCATGAGCCGCGATCACTGCTGCCTGAATTCGATGCACGCGACCAACAGGATGTCCACATCTCGTCCGCACTGCGGAACGTGCATTTCACGGGCCTGTCATTGAACTGGTCTAGCGCTGCCCTTGTCATCGTTGACGGTCAAGGAGCAAGCCATGTCGAAGCCGGTGTTGGGCGCAGCACTATCCATCAAGTCGATCCCCGCCCACCGTGACTGGCTTCTCGAACGGCAACGCGACCTCGAAATCCAGGATTTCTTCCGCGCCGATCTGCTCGACGGCGACTGGCGGAGTGCCGCTGGCGAGATCAAGCAGATGCTCGCGGGCCATACCGGCCGGCTCGGCATCCACGGTCCGTTCTGGGGCTTCAAGATCGACAGCCACGATCCGATGATCCGCCAGGCGGTGACCAAGCGCCTGCTTCAGGGCCTGGACGCAGCCGAATTCCTCGGCGCCACGCAGATGGTGATCCACTCGCCGTTCACGACCTGGGACCACAACAATCTCGATCTCTATCCTGATAACCGCGCCAATATCGTCGAGCGCGTCAAGGCGACGCTGGCCGAAGTGATCGCGCGCGCTGAGACGATCGGCTGCGAGATCGTCATCGAGAACATCGAGGACAAGGATCCGCGCGATCGCGTGCGCCTCGCCAAGGCGCTCGAAAGCAGCAAGGTCCGCGTCTCGCTCGACACCGGTCATGCCAACTACGCCCACATCTCCACCGGCGCGCCGCCGGTCGATTATTACGTCGAGACCGCCGGCGACATGCTGACGCATGTGCACCTCCAGGACACCGACGGCTTTGCCGACCGGCACTGGGCGCCTGGCGAGGGCAACATCCCGTGGGTTGCCGTGTTCCGCGCGCTGGGCCGGCTGACCTCGAACCCGCGCCTGATCCTCGAACTTCGCAACCACGACCACGTTCTCGCCGGCGCAGCCCATCTCGCCGCGCTCGGTCTCGCCGAATAACCGACAGCACACAGGGCAGGGCTCTTTGTCATGACCAAACTTACCCGTCGCACCATTCTGAAGTCCGGCGGCGCCGCCGCGGGCACGCTGCTGCTGCCGCGCTTCGCCATCGGGCAGGCCGACAATCGTCCGTCGGTGACGATCGCCGTGCAGAAGGTCACCAACTCGAACGTGCTCGACGTGCTGCGTGAGCAGTCCAATGTCGGCGAGCGCGTATTCTTCTCCTCGATCTGGGAAGGCCTCATCTCCAAGAACTGGCGCGGCAGCCTCGAGGCCGTGCCGGGCCTTGCCACCGAATGGCGTCGCATCGACGACCAGACCGTCGAGGTGAAGCTCCGCCAGGGCGTCAAGTTCCACAACGGCGACGAGCTCACCGCCGAAGACGTCGTCTTCACCTTCAGCCGTGAGCGCATGTTCGGCGAGACCGAGGCCAAGAGCCGCTCGACCATCCAGGCCTTCGAGAAGATCCCGACGCCACGTCCGGGCAAGGAGCTGCCGCCTGACGTGCCCGCCGTCGCCCGCCGCATCTGGCCCGACCTCGTCCGCGTCGACGCCGTCGACAAATATACGGTGCGCTTCTACAACGCGACGCCCGACGTCACGATCGAGGGCCGGCTGTCGCGCTACGGCTCCGACATCATGAATCGCCGCGCCTGGGAGCAGTCCGCGAGCTATCTCGACTGGGCGCGCAAGCCTGTTACGACCGGTCCGTACAAGGTCGTCGAGCTCAAGCCCGACGTGTCGCTGACGCTCGAAGCCCATGACGAATATTGGGGCGGCCGTCCGCCGCTCAAGCGCATCCGTTTCCTCGAAGTGCCTGAGGTTGCGAGCCGCATCAACGGCCTCCTGTCGGGCGAATACCAGTTCGCCTGCGATATCCCGCCGGACCAGATCGCCGGCATCGAAAAGAACGCGGCATTCGAAGTGCAGGGCGGCACCATCCTCAATCACCGCCTGACCGTGTTCGACAAGAACCACGCCGTGCTCGCCAATCCCCTGGTGCGCCGCGCCTTCACCCATTCGATCGACCGCCAGGCCATCGTCGACAGCCTGTGGGCGGGCCGCACCCGCGTGCCGAAGGGCCTGCAGTGGGAATTCTACGGCGACATGTTCAACGCAGATTGGAGCGTGCCGGCCTATGATCCCAAGCTCGCGCAGGATCTGCTGAAGCAGGCCAATTACAAGGGCGATCCGATCCCGTATCGCCTGCTCAACAACTACTACACCAACCAGGTCGCGACCGCGCAGGTGCTGGTCGAGATGTGGAAGTCGGTCGGCCTCAACGTCCAGATCGAGACCAAGGAGAACTGGTCGCAGATCATGGAGCGCGCGCCGACCCGCGCCGTGCGCGACTGGTCGAACTCGGCCGCCTTCAACGATCCGGTGTCCTCGCTGGTTGCCCAGCACGGGCCGAACGGCCAGCAGCAGCAGATCGGCGAATGGACCAACGCCGAGCTGAACAAGCTCTCGGAGTTCCTGGAGACCTCGACCGACCGCGCCGCCCGCAAGAAGGCGTTCCACCGCATGCTGGAGATCGCCGAGCGCGAGGATCCCGCCTACACGGTGCTGCACCAGAACGCGACCTTCACGGCCAAGCCGAAGTCGATCAAGTGGAAGGCGTCGCCGGCATTCGCGATGGATTTCCGCGCCGGCAATTTCGAGGCTTGAGGCGTGGCGCCGCTGGTCAGCATCCAGGGTCTCAGCGTCGCCTTCAACGGCGTGCCGGTCCTGCGCGGCGTCGATCTCGCTCTTGGCAAGGGCGAGGCCTTGGGCCTCGTCGGCGAGTCCGGCTCCGGCAAGTCGGTGACATGGCTCGCCGCGCTCGGTTTGCTGCCACGGCATGCAAAGGTCTCGGGCTCCGTCCGTCTCGACGGACGCGAACTCCTCGGCGCACCGGCGTCCGAGCTCGACCAGGTCAGGGGCGGGCGGGTTGCCATGATCTTTCAGGATCCGGCGAGCGCGCTCAATCCGGTGCTGACCATCCGCAAGCAGCTTTGCGAGGCGCTGGCCTTGCATTGCGATCTCTCGGGCGAGGCGGTGAAGGCCGAGGCGCTGCAGCTGCTCAATCTGGTCGGCATTCCCGACGCGGCGCGGCGGCTTTCCGCCTATCCGCACGAATTCTCCGGCGGCCAGGTCCAGCGCATCATGATCGCGATGGCGCTCGCCGGAAACCCTGACGTGCTGATCGCGGACGAGCCGACCACGGCGCTCGATGCCACCATCCAGGCGCAGATCCTGGAACTGCTCTCCACCATCCGCCGCGAGATGAGCATGGCGATGGTTCTGATCAGCCACGATCTTGGCGTCGTCGCGGAAAACTGCGACCGCGTCGCCGTGATGTATGCCGGCCGCATCGTCGAGCAGGCGCCCAGCAACCAGCTCTTCGCCGATCCCGTGCACCCCTATGCGCAGGGCCTGATCGGCGCGCTGCCGCCGCTCGACGGCCCGCGCCGCCGTCTCACCGCCATTCCCGGCACCGTGCCCGACCCCGCGCACATGCCAAGCGGCTGCGCCTTCGCGCCGCGCTGCGCGCTGGCGGCCGAGCCGTGCGGCCTTGCGGCGCCAAGCCTTGCGCCCATTGCGGACGATCGCGCCGTTGCCTGCATCCGCGCTGAAGCTTCGCGCCGCGCGCTGCTCGGGATCGCCGCCGAATGAGCCCGCCGCTCGTCGAGGTGTCCTCGATCTCGCGCAGCTATTCCATGCGCTCCGGAATGTTCGGCCGCAGCACGGCCGTGCATGCCGTCGACGGCGTTTCGTTGACGATCCCCAAGGGCGAAACGCTCGGCCTTGTCGGCGAGTCCGGTTCGGGCAAATCGACCACCGGCCGTATCGTGCTCGGCCTCGAGCCGCCCGATCGCGGCGAGGTGCGGTTCAATGGCAAGCCGATGGCGGCGCTGGGGACGCAGGCCTGGCGCGCGCAGCGGGCACGCATGCAGATGATCTTCCAGGATCCGTTGGGTGCGCTGGACCGGCGTCTGCCGGTGGCAACCCAGATCCGCGAGCCCCTGGACATTCACGGCCTCGGCACATCGGCCGAGCGCGAGGACCGCGTGCGCGAATTGCTGCGTGCGGTCGAACTGACGCCGGCCCATGGCAGCCGCTATCCGGGTGCGTTGTCGGGCGGGCAGCGTCAGCGCATCGTGCTGGCGCGGGCGCTCGCGACACAACCCGATTTCCTCGTCTGCGATGAGCCGGTCAGCGCGCTGGACGTCTCGATCCAGGCGCAGGTGGTGAACCTGCTTTGCGATCTCCAGGCGCAGCTGTCGCTGACGCTGCTGTTCATCAGTCACGATCTCCGCGTCGTCAGGCAGATCAGCAACGTCGTCGCCGTGATGTATCTCGGCCGCATCGTCGAGGTTGGCAGCGCAGACGATCTCTTCGCGCGTCCCGAGCATCCCTACACGCAGGCGCTGGTCTCGGCATCGCCCGCACCGGGCCGTCGCAGCGCGGGCCGCATCGTGCTTGCTGGCGATCCGCCGAACCCGGCGGCGCGTCCCCAAGGCTGCGCCTTCCATCCGCGTTGCCCGCGCGCCATCGCGCGTTGCGCGCGCGAGGTACCCGCGCTGTCCGCCGTTGGCGGTGACAGGCAGGTCGCCTGCCATCTCGTGACGGGGCCGCAGGCCGAAACCCGGGACGCGGCCTGATGGGACGCTATTTCGCCATTCGGATCGGACGCGCGGCGCTCACGATCGTGCTCGTCGTCACCTTCGCCTTCGTCGTTCTGCGTCTCTCCGGCGATCCCGCGCTGATGATTTTGGGACCGGAAGCGCCGCCGGAAGTCCTCGCGGCCTTCCGCAAGGCCTGGGGCCTCGATGATCCCATCTGGTTCCAGTATCTCGATTACTTCGGCGCCATCGCCAAGGGCGAGCTCGGCCGCTCCATGCGCGACGGACGGCCCGCGATCGAGCTCGTGCTGGAGCGCATTCCGGCAACATTGGCGCTCACGCTCCCGGCCTTTTTCTTCAAGATCGCACTCGGCATTCCCGCCGGCATCTACGCCGCGCTCCATCGCGGTTCGGGAATCGACCGTGCCGTGATGATGACGGCGGTCGCCGGATTTACCGTCCCGAGCTTCGTGCTCGCGCTGATCCTGGTTCTCGTCTTCGCCGTGCAACTCGGCTGGCTGCCGTCGGGCGGACAGGACAGCTGGCGTCACGCCATCCTGCCGATTGCGACGCTCAGCCTCGGCGGCGCCGCCGTGCTGGCGCGCTTCACCCGCAGCGCCATGCTGGAGGTGCTGGGCCAGCCCTATATCCGCACCGCCTCGGCCAAGGGCGTGCCGTGGCGCAAGGTGGTGACGTCGCATGCGCTACCGAATGCGGCGATCCCGACCGTCACCATTCTCGGCTTCATGGTGGGCACACTGATCGCGGGTGCGGTCGTGGTTGAGAGCGTGTTTGCATGGCCGGGAGTAGGGCGCCTGCTCGTCGTCGCCGTTGCCAACCGCGACCTCGCCGTCGTGCAATGCATCCTGCTGCTGGTGGCGATGACCATGGTCACGTCCAACCTGGTCGTCGACTTCCTCTACGGTTTCCTCGATCCGCGGCTGCGCGCCAAGGGAGCGCACGCATGACCGACGCGACGTTGAAGGACAGCGCCGTTCGCCGCCGTATCAGCTTTCCGGCGATCCCTGTCTCGGTGGCACTCGCGATCACCTGGATCGTCGCGATGCTGGTGATTGCGGCCTTCGCCGAGAAGATCGCGCCCTACAGTTTCACGCAGCTCGACCTGCGTAACCGGCTCTCCGCGCCCGGTAATGTCGCGCACTGGCTCGGCACTGACGAGCTCGGCCGCGACGTGCTGTCGCGGCTGCTCGTCTCGATCCGCATCTCGCTGCTGATCGCCTTCGGCGCAACGGCGATCTCGGCGATCGTCGGCACCACGCTCGGCTTTCTCGCCGCGCATTTTCGCGGGGCCGTCGAGCAGCTCGTGCTGATGCTGACCGACTTCCAGGCCAGCATGCCGTTCCTGATCATGGCGCTCGCGGTGCTCGCCTTCTTTGGCAATTCGCTGCCGCTTCTCATTGGACTGATGGGCCTTTTCGGCTGGGAGCGCTACGCCCGCATCGCCCGCGGCCTCGCCATCTCCGCCAATGCGCAGGGTTACGCCGCCGCGGTCCGCCAGCTGGGGGCGACGCCGTCGCGGATCTACCTCAGGCACATCCTGCCCAACATCGCCTCGACCCTGATCGTCTCGACCACGCTGGTCTTCCCCGAGGTGATCCTGATGGAATCGGGCCTGTCCTTCCTTGGCCTCGGCGTGCAGCCGCCGATGACCAGCCTCGGCAACATGGTCGGCTATGGCCGTGAGTACCTGACCCGGGCGCCCTGGATCATGCTGGCGCCGGCCACCACGATCGTGGTGACCACGCTGGCGGTCTCCGTGATCGGCGACTGGCTGCGCGACCGATTGGATCCGACGCTGCAATAGCGCGACTGGCTTGATTTGCCGCCTCTAGGGTTGGGCTAGCTTTGGACCTCAAGCTTCTTGCCGCGCCCGAGCGCGAATTGGCCGACCGGGCCCTCTATATGCAATTCCAGCTCCGTCATTTTCGCGAACAGATCGATGTCGGTCGTCCCGATGGCGCAGCCGCCAAGGCCCATATCGGTCGCTGCCAGATAGAACGTCTGAATCAGGCTGCCGACATTCTTGAGGATCAACGAATATGCGATTGAGCTGTATTTCCAGGAGACCCGCCCAAAGCGCGCCGCGATCGTGATCAGGATTTGCGGCTGACCGGGCGCGTCCATGGCGAACTGAGCCGCCATCGCGAGAGCCTGCAGTTGTTGGGCGGAGGCGCTGATCGCCACCAGCGCGTGCCCCCCTGCGTCGTAGTGGTAGAGTCCGCGCGCGAGCCCTTCGCAGTTCGAGACCGCCAGGTACAATTCCAGCTCGTATGCGCTGCCCGCCGACGGATAGGGCCTCGTGCTGTAGGTGACTTCGGGACCGCCCTCAAAATACGGTTCGCTCTTCCATTCGGACACAACACGCGCGGTGGTGTCGAGGAACTGCGCGAGTTCGCGGAGCGTGACCGGGTTCTTGTCGTCGAAATCCCGTGTTGAATGGCGTTCGCGCAACAGCTTCGGGAGGAGAGAGTTCGGCTCCGGGGAGGAGAATTTTCGCAGGTCGATCTTGCTGCCGGGCCAGCGCGGACGCACCGCGGGCTGCGGCGGAACGACGCTCGCATAGGTGAAAGCGGCACCGACCGGATTGGCTTGCCGGCCCTCCGTGCTCCGCGTGTGAAATACCAGATCATGGAAATCCCAGAGAACGAGATTGCCGTCGCCTTCATTCACTCGGAGGCCGTCGCCGTCTTTCGCATCGAGCTTGAGCACAATCTGGCTGTCGACCAGCAGCTCGAGCAGAAGGAGGTTGAAGGAGAGTGCCTTCGCCTTGAGCTTGCCGATCTTCTGGGGCTGCGACAGCGCAGCAAGGGTAGCGGCGATGGCGGGATCGCCAATCCGGAATAGCGCGCCGGCGCGCGGCGATTCCAGCACCATCTCGTTGCCGCGCCGGCGCAGATAGGCAAAGCGCGACAACACAACGGTGTCACGGGTGCCCAGCTTCGCGCGTCGCGGCCAGTAGTCGGGGACTTGAGGCTCGATCACCACGAGGTCCCGCTCGTCACGTGGGGAGGACAGGCGGTATTCCAGAAGCCCCTGACGGGCCAGGCGATGCACCAGTGCGTCGATTTCTCTCGCGAGGATGCTCTTGCCTGCAAACGAAGCGAGCGGAAGACCGGTGCTCAGATGTCGCGCACGATCCACCGCAGCCTCGCTGAATTGTCCGAGGTTGACGGAGTAGTCGCCCAGGAAGGCTGCGATATTCCCGTCCGGCTGCATCTGGAGGGAGAAGCGATGGCTCAATCGGGCAGCAATGTCCGGCGCGATTGTCCTGGTCGGCTTTTTCCGGGGAGCGCGCACGACGAGCAGACCTTCAGGTGTGTGGAAGGAATGAAGTCAGATCGCTTTCCAGTCGCGGCCGGTCCAACAATCCGAGCTTCACCGGCACATCGTAAAGGCGGCCCGGCGCGAAGCGGCGATAAAAATGACGCAAGCCGGGAACGAGCACTCTGACGACCGGAACCTCGACGTCGGGGCGTGTCTGGTCGAGGACGAGGAAATCGTAGCCCGCACGGGCGGCGATCTCGACGCAGGCGAGGGCCTGGTCGCGCGTATTGTCGTGAAGCTTGAGGCTCGGCGCCGGGGGGACGACCGGGCGATCGCTCGGGGTCAGGAACGGATAGTCGTCCAGGCGCAGCGGTGTAACCCCGTCGAGGGTCGGCTTCTCGCCGCTCGCACCGCTCATCATGCTGACGGCCATGAATTGGGTCAGCTCGGTGAGGGAGCGCAGCAGGGCTATGCGGCGGTCGAAATGCGCGCCGGACCCGAACTCGATATTCTCATGTCCATTCTGCATCCAGTGCATGATGGCCACGTAAGTCGGAATGCCGAGGTCGGTGGTGACATCGAGCACCCACAGCTTGCGCCCGGCTTCGGCAAATTGAGACCGGAGATCCCGGACATAGAAATCGTCGAACTGCTCGAGGTCGACCTCGGCGCGCTGCACCTGGTTGTACCACCAGATCGCGTAGGCATCGCGTTCGATCAGTTCGAGGAAGCCCTGGACGATCGCTTCGTCGCGGGTGTTGCCGGCCGCGCAGCCGTTGGAATCCGTATGAAAGCCGCCATAAAAGAAATAGAGGAGGCCCGTCGGCAGATATTTGAAGCGCTTGTCGCGCAACGATGAGACGGGCGACCACTCGGTCCTCGTCGCAGGATCGAACGGTTCGGGAACCGGATGGGGATCGTCCGGTTGCTGGAGAAACCTGTTCTTGAACTGCGTTTCACTGAAGAGCTGGACATCGTTGGGAAGAAGCGCGTCGCCAGGCGCGAAATCGACAAACCGGCGGGTCGTCCTGATCTCATCGCCCTGGAAAATGCCCGAATAGCGTTCGATCGATTCCATCAGCGCACTGGCTTCGCCCTGCTCGGCGGTCGAGCCCTTGCCAAAGCTGCCGCCGCTCAATCCGGACCTGAGCTGGTCGATGCTGTGGGCCGGCGCGGAGAAATTGTGCTGGGCGAAGTAGTTGGTGTTCATCGGCAGGTCGACGTCGATTCGTTCGAGCCTGGTCACCACCCCTGTCAGTGGGCTCACATGCTTGCGGAAGCGCGACACCGTCGACCGCGACGTCACGGTGCGATATCCACCGCTGGTCATGACGAGCCTCTTGCCCTCGGCAATTTCGACCAGGGACGGAGATCGGCGCGGGTTGTTCAGCTTCCTGCTGCCGCAGGTCGGACATTGTGGACGTCGCGTCACGTAGTGCTTGGCGATGGCGGCGCCGGTCAGGTCGAAACTTGCGATGTGATCGCATAGATCGGTGCGAAAATCCGATGCAATGGCCTTGGCGATTTCGACGGCCGCAAAATGGATTCCAGTCTGGCCGACGCTGTCTCTGACGAGCGGCGATATGGCAACCGCACGCGCCGGTCCCCGGTCGAGAAACCCCTTGATCTCCCGGTTGCGGATCATGCGATCGAACAGGCAGGTCCAGCAGGCGCTCTCGCCCGGTTTGAACACGGGCCCGACCAGCGGAAACGGGCCGGATGGCTGTGCCAGCAACCAGGGCGTCTTGCCGGCCACGCGTTCCTGGTTCAGTTCGGCAAGTCGCCGGTCGAGATAGTCGTTCGCCAGCGTGATCGTGAGCTTTGGCGCCCGCTTGGCGATCTGAACACCGAGCTTGCTCAACGCCGCGGTCAGCTCCCTGGCGCCTTTGACGTCGATCGATTCGATCCGGACGGGGCAATCGTGAAGATTTTGTTCCGCGATCTCCAGGGGGATGCCGAGGCTCGCGAGGAAACCGCCAACGGTGTCGTCGAATGCTTTCGGGGTCCGCGCGACGACATATCGGCGATCGAGGAGCCGCTTGATCGCTTCCTCGATCTTGCTGGCCGGAAACTGCTTCGAAAGCTGGCTGACAATCTCCGGCCAAGTCTTGCCGTGCTTTCCGATCGCGGTGGCCAAGGCACAGTAGAGCTCGCCGTGCAGGAAGAACTTGCGGTCCTCGGAGTAGAGGCAGACCGCATCGGGAGGCAGTACGTAAGCGGTGAAGTTCGGTGCAAATCGGAGAATGTCTTTGCGGGTCTGGCGCGCAGCGCGGGTCTTGCGAGTTGCAGTCATTGAGTCAGCACGCTGATCCTGTTGCCGTCACGCCGGTCGTAGCGAGATCAAATAATTGGCCGGCCCCTTGAGGCCGGCCAATGACCTATCAACCCGTGAATTTGACATTCGGAACGCGCCGGGGCCTAGCACAAGCGGCAACGGCCCCACGATGCGCAGCAACCCGCGCATGATACGGCGCATCCCACCACACCAACACCACAACCGACGGCACAGCCAACGGCGCAACCCGCACATCGGCAACCGACGCCACATCGGCAACCACGGCAAGCCCGACAGCCTCCGCAGCCGCGGCAACCGCCGCATCCGCGCCACGCCAGCTGCACACGGCTACCGGCGTTTTCCTTGTCGAAGAGATGGAAGGTGGCCAGGCTGACGTCGGCCATTTCCTCTTCATCGAGCGTGATGGCTTGTCCGGCTCCAAGGTGAGGCAATTGTTGTGCGTCGGGTGTCGGCACCGCGGACGCCGATGCGCCTCCCGCCAGTGAGAACGTCAACCCTGCGGCTCCGAACGCCGGCACGGCGACTTTGGTAACTCGCTTCTTCCCTTTAGAAGTCTTCTTCGCCTGCCGCATGGTCGAACCTCCAAGCATTGCAAGAAGTATCCCAGCCGCGCTAAGCCTACGCCCAGGACGTAACGCGAGCAAGAATTTCGCGCATAAATGCGCAGCGACGCACGTTCAGGATGTATTCATCTTCATGAACGGCATCGGCACGGCCGGTTGACACGACGCATCAATGATCCACGCTGTTGGTGCGCGTGCAGCTTGGTGCAGTGCCGCAAGCGCATCGAATCTCGAACGGAGAGATTGGCGTGGCAGATCGATCAGGGCGTTTCGCTTGGTATGAACTCCTGACCACGGATGTCGCGGCGGCGGGCGCGTTTTATAGCAAGGCCGTCGGCTGGGGCGTGAAGGAGGAATCGACCCCGGAACTGCCTTATGCCGTGCTTCGTAGCGGCGGCGCTCCGCTGGGCGGACTTATGGAAATCCCGGAAGAGGGGCGGAGATTGGGGGCGACGCCGCGGTGGATGGGATACGTCGCTGTCGACGACCTGGAGGCGACCGCCGCACAGATCAGGCGTCTTGGAGGCACGATCCTTGTGCCGCCGACCGACACCAATATTGGCCGCATTGCAGTTGTTGCCGATCCGCAGGAGGCGACGTTCGGGTTGATCAAAGACCCGACATATGGCCGACGGAAACCGGGCCGGCTGGACGAGCCGGGGCGTGTCGGCTGGCATGAGTTACTGGCTGCCGACCGGACCGCGATCTTCGATTTCTACAGCGAACTGTTCGGTTGGCAGAAGGCCGATGCTCAAAGCGAACCAGCGGCCTGGTATCAATTGTTTTCGGCGGGTGGGCAGACGGTCGGCGGCATGCTCACAAAACTTCCGAGCGTCGCGCAGCCGAGCTGGCTGCATTACTTCAATGTCGACGACATCGGTGCTGCCACGAAGCAAGTGACTGCTGGCGGAGGCCGGATCCTCCAGGGTCCGATCGAATTGCCCGATGGCTGCTGGATCGCACGATGTGTCGATCCCCAGGGTGCCTTGTTTGCTTTGCAGGGCGCCCCAGGTCAGACAAGCATTGAACCGTCTTCGGGTTCGGAAATCGGCTGGTCCGCCAAATGGGGTGGCATTGCCTCCCAAGGGAGAATTGTGCTGCCCAAGCCGAAGCGCTAGCGACGGCGTCTGTCCGGCGCCGACGCGACCGTGCAATAGGCCGCGCCGGGAGCAGGGGAGGCCTGCGCAGGGCTGATCTGGGCGGTTTCGGGGCAAGTTCCCGTTGCGCCCGCCCAGCCCGTGCGCTATCCGGCCCGAAAGGCCTGAGGCGGCTTCCATATTTTCCCGCCCGGCCCCCCAAACCCGAGGACGGAAACCGCCATGCCAGCCTATCGCTCCCGCACCACCACCCACGGCCGTAACATGGCAGGCGCCCGCGGCCTCTGGCGCGCGACGGGCATGAAGGACGGCGATTTCGGCAAGCCGATCATCGCGGTCGTCAACTCCTTCACCCAGTTCGTGCCCGGCCACGTCCACCTCAAGGACCTCGGCCAGCTCGTCGCCCGCGAGATCGAGCAGGCCGGCGGCGTCGCGAAGGAATTCAACACCATCGCGGTCGATGACGGCATCGCCATGGGCCACGACGGCATGCTCTACAGCCTGCCGTCGCGCGAGCTGATCGCCGACAGCGTCGAGTACATGGCCAACGCGCATTGCGCCGACGGCCTCGTCTGCATCTCCAACTGCGACAAGATCACGCCCGGCATGCTGATGGCCGCGCTGCGCCTCAACATCCCCGCTGTGTTTGTCTCGGGCGGCCCGATGGAGGCCGGCAAGGTCAAGCTGCAGGGCAAGACCAAGGCCGTCGACCTGATCGATGCCATGGTGGCCGCGGCCGACTCCAAGGTCAGCGACGAGGACGTCAAGGTGATCGAGCGCTCGGCGTGCCCGACCTGCGGCTCCTGCTCGGGCATGTTCACCGCCAACTCCATGAATTGCCTCACCGAGGCGCTTGGCCTCGCGCTGCCCGGCAACGGCACTGTCGTCGCGACCCATGCCGACCGCAAGCGCCTGTTCGTCGAGGCCGGCCACACCATCGTCGATCTCGTCCGCCGCTATTACGAGCAGGACGACGCCTCCGTGCTGCCGCGCAACATCGCGAACTTCAAGGCGTTCGAGAATGCGATGACGCTCGACATCGCGATGGGCGGTTCGACCAACACCGTGCTGCATCTGCTGGCTGCGGCCCACGAGGGCGAGGTCAAGTTCACCATGCAGGACATCGACCGGCTGTCGCGCCGCGTGCCCGTGCTCTGCAAGGTCGCGCCGTCGGTCGCCGACGTTCACGTTGAGGACGTGCATCGCGCCGGCGGCATCCTGGGCATTTTGGGCGAGCTCGACCGCGCCGGCCTGATCGACACCTCGGTCTCGACCGTGCATGCGCCGACCATGAACGAGGCGCTGGAGCGCTGGGACATCAAGCGCTCCAAGAGCGAGGCGGTGCGCACCTTCTATCGCGCCTCGCCCGGCGGCATCCCGACCCAGGTCGCCTTCAGCCAGGAGCGCCGCTACGACGAGCTCGACGCCGACCGCGAGAAGGGCGTCGTGCGCGATCTCGAGCACGCCTTCAGCAAGGACGGCGGCCTCGCCGTGCTCTACGGCAACCTCGCGCAGGACGGCTGCATCGTGAAGACCGCCGGCGTCGATGCCTCGATCCTGAAATTCTCCGGCCCCGCGCGCGTGTTCGAAAGCCAGGACGCTGCGGTCGACGGCATTCTCGGCGGCAAGGTCGTCGCCGGCGAGATCGTGGTCATCATCTATGAAGGCCCGCGCGGCGGCCCCGGCATGCAGGAGATGCTGTATCCGACCAGCTACCTGAAATCGATGGGCCTCGGCAAGGCCTGCGCGCTCGTCACCGACGGCCGCTTCTCCGGCGGCTCCTCCGGCCTGTCGATCGGCCATCTGTCGCCGGAAGCGGCTGAAGGCGGCAACATTGGTCTCGTGCGCACCGGCGACCGCATCGCCATCGACATCCCGAACCGCAGCATCAATCTCGAGGTCTCCGACGAGGAGCTTGCGAGCCGCCGTGCCGCGGAGGAGGCGAAGGGCGATGCCGCCTGGCAGCCCGCCGCGCGCAAGCGCAACGTCTCGACCGCGCTGCAGGCTTACGCCGCGCTCACCACCAGCGCCGCGCGTGGTGCGGTGCGCGAGGTGAAGCGTCGCTCGAACTGAGCGCGCTTGCTGCGTTCGCGCTGGCGCATGGTCAACAAGTTCTGAACGGCCGGCGAAAGCCGGCCGTTCGCATTAAGGATGCCCCGACGAACTTCGGCGGAATTGGATTTTGCGGCGTATACTGGTGCGACCTTCGCAAATCCATTTCGGGCAACTGGGGCACCGCATAATGTCTCGTACTCTTGCTGTTGTTTTCGGAACAGTCGTCGTCGCGATTTCGATGACGGGCGCAGCCTCTGCCGGCTGCTACAATTGCTACACGCCGCCGCCGTGCCAGACCTGCTATCAGCAGCAATACGTCGCGCCGCAATACCGCACCGTCGACGAGACCGTCATGGTGTCGCCGGGCGCGGTCGTCGCGCACCGCTCGCCGGCGCAGTACCGCACCGTGATGGTGCCGCAGACCGTGATGGTGGCGCCGCCCAGCGTCCAGTACGAGCGCATCCCGCCGCAATACGCCACGCGCCAGCGCGTCGAGATGGTTTCGCCCGGCTATTCCTACTACGCCCCGGTGCAGATGGGCTGCGCGTCCTGCGGCTACTGAGCCAAGGCAGCAACGAACGGTTTCGGGCGGCGCTTCCTTGGGGCGCCGCTTTTCCTTTTGGGGGCAGCAAACGAGGCCCGGACATGGAGGCGACTCCGTCCGGGCCCCGCAACCGACGACGCCCTGGGAGATGTCGCCAGTGTCCGGGATTGCCGAGGTGATGCAGGCTAAGGGATCAGGCTGACGCTCGCCTGACAGATCGCCGGGAAATCGGGCGGAAGTCGCTTTGGGCCAGTTCGTCCACCAGATCTCAACGCTTCATTGAATCGGATCGACCAGATCGCCTGTAACGGTGCAATTCATTTGCACGGTCGATGAGCCAAATGTCTGGATTTGCACGAACGGGAAGCGTCCCTGGCCGATCAGCCAATGAGCGTCCGCCTCGAAATTCACATAGTAGTTGCCGCCAATCGCCGAAGCCACTGACGGGATCGGCAGCGGCAGCTGGCGCGGGAGAGGGGGGCCACCATTGGTCGTGGCCGCAAAGAGAAAGCCCTGAGTTACAGGGGTCGTAGAGCCGATTGCGCAATTCAGCTTACGGATCCCGACCAGCTTGTCTGCCGGCGTTTGCGAGAAGTTGACCCGGCATGTGTTCCCGCCCGCGCAATTCAGGCTGCCGGCAGTCTCGTCGTAGTAGCCGCCATAGCTGAGCGGCGCCGCTGAAGCCCCGCAACCATACAGTCCAACGAACACGGCAAGGACCACCGATAGGGCACGAAATTGCATCTCAACCTCCAAAATATTCATCTTGTGAAAATCAAAAGCGCCTGATCGAGGCGCAAAGATTGTAGCCAAATCGGCGCCGCCGTGCAGCCGACGCGGCACGATAAGGTCAGAGCCGTGCTGCAAGCGGGCGTCGTGCAGCGGCGGAATTCTTCAAGAGATGAGAGCCTTTCCCCAAATCGCCCCGGCGGCCCGCACGTTCTCATTGCGTTCGAACGGCTCATTGGGTAAGTGCTTGATCCCGTTGATCCGGAAGGGTGGCCGAGTGGTTTAAGGCACCGGTCTTGAAAACCGGCGTGCCCGCAAGGGTACCGTGGGTTCGAATCCCACCCCTTCCGCCAGTATATTGTTCTCCACTGTTCGCAGTCGTTCGAACTCCACAGCAAATTCAGAGGCTTGCGCCAAAGGACTGTACTTCGCAGTTCGCCGGTGTTCTCCCTAATCTGGCTGCTGACCGTAGCTTTAGACCGTGGGTTCGGAGGATGGTTTTCCCGGAGGAACAATGGCTGGAAGGCTGAAACCACTTGACATAGAGCGCCAAAACAAGCCCGGCAAATACGCTGACGGCGAAGGTCTCTACCTGATCGTGACCGGACCTACATCGAAGAGCTGGTCCTACAGATACTGGAAAGACGGCAAGGAACGCTGGCACGGCCTCGGCTCTTTGAAGGACGTATCGCTAAAGGATGCGCGGCTCGCCCGCGATGCGGCGCGTCTACGTGTGAAAGGCGATCGCAGCGTCGCTGGCGTGGACATTGTCCAGGAGAGGCGGAAGGCGCGCGAAGAGGCTAAAGCCGTCGAGGCCAAGGTGACGTTGTCGACGTTTGAGGAGTGCGCGGAAGCCTACATCCGGGCAAACTGGTCGACCTGGAGCGAGAAGCATCGCGACCAATGGCCGTCTTCGCTCAAGCGCTACGCTTATCCCACCATCGGCAAGCTTACGATTCCGGAGATCAAGCCGAGCCACATCCATGACCTGCTAAAGCCAATCTGGGTGGAAAAGAGAGAGACCGCGAACCGTGTCCGCGGCCGGATCGAAACGATCATCGCGAAGAACGTCGATATCGACGATCCAGACTTCCGCAATCCTGCTGAATTGACAAGGCAGCTGCGTGAAAAGCTGCCAAAGCGTCCAAAGCGGGTAGTGCGCCATCATCCTGCCTTGCCGTACAGCGAGGCGCCGGCGTTCATGAAGCTCCTTGTTGGTGCGCCGGGGACAGCCGCCGCCATGCTGCGCTTCTTGATCTTCACTGCTTGCCGCACGAACGAGGCCGTCGAAGGGCATTGGTGTGAAATCGATCGTTCGGCCGCCACCTGGAAAATCCCCGGCGAGCGGATGAAGATGGACCAAGACCACCACGTTCCATTGACAGATCCTGCGCTGGCGGTGCTCGACGAGATGCGCAATGGCAGTCAAGGTGAGCTGATCTTTTCTAACACCGATGGCGGAGCATTCTCAGAAAATGCGATGCTGGCGGTACTAGATCGTCTCGGGTTTGGGCACGTTACGGTGCATGGCTTCCGGTCCACCTTTGCTACCTGGGCCGAGGAATGCACCGACTATCCTGATGGAGTCCGCGAGGCCGCGCTCGCCCATAAGTACAAGAGCGAAACGACTGCGGCCTATCAACGTGGCCAGAAACTCGAAAAGCGTCGAGCATTGATGACAGATTGGGCAGCGTTCCTGACTGGCACCAAAGTGGTTTCACTGGACGATCGGAGGGCAGGATAGGGCCTCGGTGCCGAGTCAACCACTTTCTACCATCCGTTTGACCAATCGCAGCGACAGAGCGCGGTGGCCACTTGTCCAATTTGATGTTCGCGATTAGCGTGTATAGATAATAGCTTCAATCCGCAGGTAATTTCTCCTCGATCGAATATCTCAAGTCCGGTATTTGAGTTTATTGGAGCGACCTATGGCTGAGATCGATCGGCGGCTGGTGCTTCTGGGTTTGGCCTCGGCGAGCTTGACGAGCGGGGCGACCGGGGCGCAGCAGGGGATAGTCTCGACGGAACGGGCGCCAGCCGGTCGTCGGCCTAGCTGGCTGCACCCAAAACAGATTCTGCATCGCGTCCTGTCGTTCGATGGTGGGGGCATCCGCGGGCTCTACCAGGCGAAGCTGCTCGAAAGGCTGAAAGCGAGCGGTTTCGATGTCGCAAAGCACGCTGACATCATTGCGGGCACCTCTACCGGGGGGATCATTGCTGCGGGCCTCGCGCTCGGGAAGGAGCCCGCGGCCATCAGCGCTCTGTACAGCACCGTTGGCAAGACGGTGTTCCCGCCTCGCGGTCTGATAAGTCGTATCTACGACGATGCGACGTGGCTCGCTGGGCATCACAGTTATTCCGCCGAGGTGCTCAGAGAGGCGCTGGAAAGCGAACTAGGTAAGACCACCAAATTGGGTGATTGCAAAAAGCGGCTGATTATCCCGGCCATCTCGCTCAATCAGTACAAGCTCAGGTTATTCGATTCCAAGGACGACAGTGACAAGGACTATCGACTGGTAGACGTCGTGCTTGCTTCGGCCGCCGCGCCTACTTATTTTCCTCCGGCTTTGGTCGGCGACACCCACTACGTCGATGGTGGGTTGTGCTGCAATAATCCGACGTTTCGTGCCGTGGCCCGGCTGTCCAGCGAAGACGTGGATTTGAGCAGAATGTATGTTCTCTCGATCAGCAGCGGCGTAATGCCGATCACGAAAGCCGGCCACGAGTTTCAGAATTTGCGCAATTTCGGCTGGGCCCGGCCGACGATCGACCTAGCAATGTCTGCTTCCAGTGATCTGGCCGTTCAGGATGGCGCGATGGTCGGATACCATTTTCGCGTAACCGAAACCTTAGGATCGCAGATCGATCTCGACGCTTACCAGGCGGCCTTGGATATCATTCCGCCTCTCGCCCAAGGTAAGGCCGATTCCATCGAGGTCAAAACCGGAGTTAGGCGATGGATCGACGGACCTCGATCAACCGGTTTGAACTTCGCAGGAAAATGGGACACGGAATACACTTGGGAGAGTGATTATGGGATCAACAACACCGGTTTTGAAACGGAGACGCTGGAGGCGGAGCAAATCGGCGATTTCGTCGTTGGGCAAATCCTGGCGGGTAAATACTACTACATATTCTCAGGAACGGTTCAGGGAACTGCCCTTATAGGTGAATGGAGAGGGGAGTCGACGCTGCAAGGAAATTTTCTGCTAATCAAAAGCAAGGAGACCGGATTGGTGAGCGGTCATTGGGCAGGGACCAGCGACATGGGCACTCAGTTCGGCAAGTGGTCGTGGAAACCGAGACCATGACGAAAGTGGTCTCGCGTTTTGCTCGGGAGGTCGAACCGAAACTTTCACAGCTAAAAGGCTGCTCCGTGGAGCAAATCGCGCGGGTGGACTATGGCGATGAAAACTGGCCCATCCTGTGCATCCGTTCGGCGTGCTGGGAGGCGGCCCGCCCCACTATGCTGATTTCAGGGGGGCTTCACGGAGATGAGCCGGCCGGCGTCCATGCCGCTCTCGCGTTTGTTGTTAGCGCTCAGCGCGAGTTCGACGCCGATCTGCAATTTGTGGTTTTTCCTTGCCTCAACCCCAGCGGGTTCGATGCTGGCACGCTGCAGACGCAGTCGGGTGCCAACCTCAATCGTTTGTTTGGCATCGGGTCGGCTCAGCCCGAAGTGCGCGCCGTTGAGGACTGGCTGCGGACGCAGGCGCGGCGCTATCGCATGACGTTCGATCTGCACGAAGTGCGTCCTGATTACGTCGGCGAAGGATTCACGGAACAGAACAACCCGCGCGGCGCCTATCTTTATGAGACCGTGAGTGACGGCTCAGATCGAATAGGACGATTGATGATCGATGCGCTGCCCGCTGGCCGGCCGGTGTGCGATTGGCCCACGATATACAACGACATCAACGAGGCCGGCGTCGTTTCATATCCGCAGGGACGCCGCAACGAGATCTATGCGCAAGGCACCTCGTTAGACGCCTTTCTGGATAGGCACTACACAGGGCATGCGTTCACCTTCGAGACTCCAACCGAATGGAGCCTGAACGATCGAGTCGACACCCAGCTCACTTTCCTGAAGGTTGCGTTGGGCCATGCCGCGCGAGAGGCGGCCGTCGGCGGCCGATCCTTCCGGCCATGACGCAGCCGTTCAGGACGACGACAATTCGAGGTACCCTGTACGACCACCCGAAGTATTACGATCTCGTATTCGGAGCAGGCGTCGGCCTCGAAGTTGATTTCCTGCAGGGTTGCTTCGATTTATATGCCGGCCGTCGTGTGCATCGCGTGTTTGAGCCTGCCTGTGGCTCCGGACGACTGCTCATTAATTTGGCGAAGCGTGGATTTCAAGTCTCCGGATGGGACATGAGTCGCGCCGCAGTCGACTACTGCAACAGGCGCTTCGAGAGACGCGGCCTGCCCGCGCCAGCCGCCCTTGGCGACATCGTAAACGTCTGTCTGCCGGCGAAGGTCGATGCCGCTTTCAATCTCATGAGTAGCTTCCAGATCTTGCCGACCGAACGCGCGGCGGAAGATCACCTCAGAAGCATGGCCGCCAACATCGCAAAGGGCGGCTTGTACATTCTCGCTCTGCATCTTACGCCGTCGCGCGGCACACCGATACAAAGGGAGCGTTGGGCCGCACGGCGAGGAAAGCTGTCGGTCTTATGCCGGATATGGACCAAGCAAATCTGCTCCAGGCAAAGAAAGACGCGCTGCGGAATGGTGACAGAGGCACGAACGCCTCGATCGCGAGTCCGAATTGTCGAGGATTGTGCATTTAGAACCTATTCAGCAGCGCAAATCGGGAGGCTGTTCGAGAAAATAGGTCATTTCGAACCTGTTGCGACTTATGACTATGGCCATGATCTTGATGATCCAATCATCGTTGACGATCGAACGCAAGACGTCGTCTACGTCCTGCGCCGCCGGTGAGAACATAATAGGGAGAGTCCTCGATTGCCGTCGTTTGAAGAAAGGTGGAGGGCTCCGGGCCGTCTACTCGCGTTCCATTTTGAATCGATGGGCTGCTGGCGCTGGCCGAGCGGCGGCGCACGAAGGTCGGTTGCATCAATCCATGGCAAGGTCTGTGCATTTGCCCTCAGCACCTTCGGCCTGACATACCCTCGAACAAGCTTGGGGGAAATCTTAAAGACGGCGTCCGGAGCGACCACCGGTCAGTCCAAAAGCAGAAATCAGCGCGGCTCACTCCTCAGAGCCTGACCGAAAAAGGTGAGCGGTTTTGGCGGGCCTGTGATTCCTTCGGATTTGCGAAGATTCGAGGGAGGACACCATGCCGTGGACCAAAGCCGCTCGTATCCAGTATCAGCGCAGTGGACTGCGTTACACAAGTGATCTGACCGATGCCGAGTGGGCGTTGATCGCCCGCAAGATGCCGCCGCGACGGCGATTGGGCCGGCCGCGGGAGGTCGATTTGCGCGAGATCGTGCAGGCGATCTTTTATATCCTGTCGAGCGGCTGCCAATGGCGCGCTTTGCCGAAAGAGTTCCCGCCATACTCGACGGTACAGGGCTATTTTTACGCTTGGCGCGACACAGGCAGATGGCAGGACATCGTCGAAGCTTTGGTTCGGAAGGCGCGCCGGAAACTTGGGCGAAAGCCCAAACCGACCGCGGCCGTCATCGATAGCCAGACCGCCTCAACGACAGAGGCTGGCGGGCCACGCGGATTCGACGCCGGCAAGCGCCTCCATGGCCGCAAGCGCCATATCGTGACCGATACCAACGGCCTCTTGCTGGCTGCATATGTTCATCCTGCCAACATTCAGGATGTCCATGGTGCCGTTCCTCTGTTGGAGGGCTTGCGAGGCCACTTCCCGAGGCTTGAACATGTCTTTGCCGACCGGATTTATCGCGGCAAACAGCTCGTCAACGCACTCTCAAACTGCGGGCCGTGGACGATCGAGATCGTCGAGCGACCGCTCGGCGTTAAAGGCTTCCAGCTTCTGCCCAGGCGCTGGGTGGTCGAGCGCACCTTCGCATGGCTCGGCAGATGTCGGCGCCTCTCCAAAGACTTCGAAGGCTCTGCTGCCACTGAGCTTGCCTGGCTGCTCGCCGCCCATCTCAGGCTCCTAACCCGCCGCCTGGCCAGACCCTGAAGACGCTGACGCTTTCTGAGTCAGGCTCTCAGGAAGGCAGCTGCAGCGCATTCCCAGTCCTAAATCGTAGATTGAGGCCGTAGCTATCGCCGCGGACACCGAAAATCGCCGAGCATTCAAGGCAAAGTGGAGGAGGGAGTATCCCCCGCGGTATTAGAATCGGGTTCTGAGCTCTCATGTCTTGCGACACGAGAGCAGGCAGTTTTCCTCCTAAACTTTAGGGTTGCCGTGCCGATGGGCTTCTTCGCCGAGCCGTCGCTCGACATATGCTTCAATGCTGCGCCACAAGACCTTGCGCGACTTCCCCTCAAGAAAGCTCTCTAGAATGCCAGAATTGAGAAGTTCGTAGAGCTTTGCTCGGCCGATCCTGAGTGCTGTCATTGTTTCCTTAGGCGTCGCGACGATCGCACGCCGGTCCCACTGAGTCGCCATAAGCCATATTCCCGGTTGTTTGCCATCGTTCTCTAAGGCAAATTCCAGCCGCTTTTGACCTCTCGCAGTTTGTTTGAGAGGGGGGCGACGGGCCGCGATTATGCAACAGATGAACCTTCCACAAATCCAGGTCCCGCAAGACAGTCAGGGTGCGTTCGGGCTTTATCGAACGCGGCTGAAATCTGGATTGCGTACCCCGAGTGCGCTCTCTGAGCTATTACTTGCGTACATGGCTTGGCCCAGTGAGGAGAGTGGTCGAAACCGCTGGATGGCGGCATGCAATGCTACACGCCTAGCCCACGGGAAAAAGCTCGCCGGAAGTCCCTCGGTGGATCCGTTCGGCGGGCTTGCATCAGTCGCTTCCGAGGCCCTGGCCGCAACGGTCGGCTTATTGACAGACCGTATGAAAAGTTGGGAATCAACCGCAGATGTGCTGCAAATGTTAGTGGATACGTCTGACCCAACTCTGAAGCTGCGCGGGGGGCCGAGCATCTCGAAGGCCATTGAACTTTGCGCAGATGACCGATCAGGTCGGAGCCAATCGCAAATACGACGTTGTTGGGGTGGCTTTCGGGAAGTGGCTCATTTGCTCGCGGCCGGAGCCGTTTTGGCGAAACAGGTACCCGAGGGCGGCGGGAGCATCTTTTCGGCTGCGTGGCATGCGCCAGATTCTCTCTTGGCAATCGCATCGGGGTTTCAAATATTCGGATTTGATCTGACGCCGCATGGGCAACTGGAAGGCGCGCTCCCAAGCTCGTTGTGGCGCATTCCACCTCACTGCATCCCGGATGCGCCTTGGATCGAGCGTCGTGCTCTCTCGGGCCGGCAGAAAGCAATCCTCAGTGGGTACAAGGCGCTCAAAAAATACCGGAAGGAATGACCCCTCTCACCCGGCTTTAGAGAGGTTACGACCGCGAAACGATCAGCACAATCTCATCCCGCTTCTGCTGGCCGACCAGCTTCAAGCGCCGCGTCCACAGAGATTGTGTGAGTCGTTTGCGGGTCCGCTCGGTGGCCCCGCCGCAACCGAACCACCAAAATATTTGGGTCGCGAGAATAGCGGACGGGTTTTGATCCTGCCTTTCTTCCTGTTTGCCGGCGAGGTCACGGTGGCCTGCCGATTGGATAAATGACAGCAGCGCGCTCGGTCGCTCACTCCCGAGTTAGAGTCGGCTACACCGGCAATCTCGCGGGCTCTCACCCTGGCGGAACGGACGACGAAGCCGCATGTCAGGTTCTCCGGCCCCGCGCGCAGTATCACGATCGGCGCGCGATATACCGAGGCAACTCATCCCCCTGTCGAATGGGTCCGACCCCCATTCGGAGGACCGACTGATCGCACGTTACGCGATGCCCGGGTAAAGCGAGTGGAAATCGTGGTCCGAGACCGTGTCTTCTTCCTGGTGGCGGGGAGGGGAGGACGACGGAGGAGGAGCTATATCCTCAATTTAAGCGCACCTTCTAGGGATTCTAGGCGGCTCGAGAACCTCCCGGCCTGTCCACCCATGTGTCGAAGCCAGTGAGACAGCCAGAATCGTATCTTGAGACAGTTGAGACAGCGGCCCGATAGGAAACGTGCCGAGCACACAGGGTGTTATCCCTCGCCGATGTGAGACGCTGACAAGCGTCTCAAGTTTATTGTCAATGAGACACTGTGCGGACCGCGGGCACCGTTGCCCTTGACTGTTAGAAGCAGCGAGTCACGGGTGTGTGAGAGATCAAAATCCTTAACCGAGCCTGATGCAAGCTCCCAATCCCCACTTTCCTCGCGCGAGACAGTTTGTATGAGGTGACTTCTGTGAGACGAGAGACGCCTGACTCGTTGGGCTGGGACGAGACTGAGACGGCGGCGGGGCGAAGAAGTGTGGACTGCTGAGCCTGAGTGTCCCGTGAACGTGACGTTCTCCGTTACGCTCGCGGTTACGTTCACTGCTCCTCCAAGCTTGATCGTCGCCGATCCTCGTCGGTATCGCGCACATCAGGGCGTCCCCGGGCTCGCCGATAGCGATCTTTGCCGTCGACGGCGACACGGTGCGCTATCAGGGGCATCTGTATCGGCTGGTCGGCTTCGATACGCCGGAGCGCGGCAACTGGCGTAAGCATCCGGCGCCTCCGGAGGGATACCAACCGGGCGCGTTGCGAGGACGAGCGCCAGCGGCCGAGGCTACGACCGGTCGGTTGCGCGAGCTGATCGCCGGCGGCTGCCGCGCGTCGCCTGTGCGTGCCGGCCGGGCGAAGAGGGTATCCCCCGCTGCAATTACGGCCGGCTGTGCGGTGCCCTCGCGGTGGAGGGGCGCGACGTCGGCCAGATCCAAATCGGGGAGGGCCTGGTGCGCACCTATGTCTGCAGTGGCACGCGCTGTCCGCCGCGGCAGCGCTGGTGCTGAGCTTCATGTCTATCGGTGAGACGACTAGGAGTCGGTGAGCTGCTGAGACAACGATACGAGGGGAAAAGCTACGAACTAACAAGGCATTAGATGAGCCGAGCCCTAATGAGACGCTGCCCAGTGTCTCAAACAGGTGGAAGGCGCGGTGTCCCCCAACCGTATCTGCGGAGCGCAACGGAGGCACCTTAGTCGAGGATGGCGCCGACCGAGGACGATGATGCCACAGGGAAGTCGTCCAAATTCGAGGTCACCCCTTCCTTATCCGACGCACCTCGAAGGAAACCGTGACGGATTCCGTTGGGTCTCCGCTACGGTGTCCGTAACGGTTTTCGACCAACATATGTACTGAGATGAGCGTGAAGGCACGATGGCGGTTCGTCGCCCAGTCGACCACGGTAGTGAACGTTGGGCGCGCCAGCTGACACGCCATCGTTTCAGGGTCATCGCCGAGGCGACCGCGAGGAGCGCGCGCGTGGGCTTGCCAGCGTCAGGGTCTCACGAACGGCTCGGCATCGGCCGGGCCAGATGCTCTTGCTTCCATCTCGGCGGTTTTGTCCGCTGCTTCTTCTTCCAGGATCTCGTCCCGAAAGAACGCTTTGAGGTCGTCACGACTTATACCGTCTTTCCCGAACTGCATAATAGCTCTTTCTATTGTGCCTCGCTTCCAAGCTTCTTCACGCGCCCAGGCTAGTTCTTCTCGTATCATGCCTATTCTTTCGAGAGCGGTCCGCCGAAGGCGTTCTTCGCAACCAATCTCGGATTCGCAACTGGCCAAGGCTTCTCCAAACTGTGCTCTGCACTCGCTCAGAATGGATTTAAGCAACTCTTCACTGTTCAACGCCAGGTCTTGCTCCAGGCCGCGCATCGCGGTCTTATTCGTACAGCCTGCCCACTTGTGCTCAATGTGCCGCGTGCGATCTGCTATATGGAGCCTTCCGATAATTGCGGGGACACCGAAGATCAAGATAGCGAGGAGGATAACTCTTGAAAGGATGCTCATCGGTAATGCGTCTGCCAAGAGTCCGAAGCTGATCTTTCCGGTAATGGTATCAGTTCCTATTCAAGCCCGGCTTGCCCACCTCTATCGTCGCGAGTTTTTCAAGGTCGGACAAAAGGGTATTTGCCAGCCATTGGGCCTCGTGAGAACACAATGGCGCCGACGCGCTCAACCGATGATTCAGAAGCCGACCCAGGACGACCACACGGGTCACCTGCGCACCCAAAAGCGCGACATCACTTTGCGGCTTCGTACAGATGCGCGAAGACAAAGTTTCAAACTGTCCGAGCACGCTATCGTCGGTCGCATATAGACGATCCATGAAAGCGGCCATGTCCGCCGCAGCGACTTCTGGTTCTCCTACACCTCGAGGCGGGCCACGGCGCGAAAAGACACGCTCAAACAAGCTCATAACGGAGATAGATGCTCCATAAATCGCGGCCGGACTCACAACTTTGGAAGCTTTCTGCACCTCTACGAAGAGCCGTTGCTGTTCTTCAAAAAGCGATCGCAACGGAGAAGGCATCGCCTCCAACTCTTTGGATCGTTGTCCGTCGATACTGCGGTAATTTGCTTCGTGAGTTTCAGTCTTCTTCAGTGCATTGGAAGTAGCGGCCGGGAGAGGACCCTGAGCCTCGGTCTTTGCCTCTTTCCAATCGGGGCTCTTATGCGCTGTAGATCGCGCGGCGAGGTCGATCGCCAGCGACATCGCATTCATAACGCGTCGCCAGAGTGGCGCTACGAACTTTTCTTTGTCGGCAACGAGACCGGCTACGCCGAAATACACTCCCGCTAATACTGCTCCTTGGTAAAAACGCTCGCTACCTTCGTTTCGATAGGAGGTTGCCTGGAAAAAGCACTCCTCTGAAGCCGCGTAGATGTCAGCTGGCTTAACGCGTTCAACGAGCAGTTCGGGGTGATGATTGAGCTGGAGGCCGTACGCGGCAGCGATCGGGGAGAAATTGAGCATTGCCTGAAGAGCTGCTGCCTCACTCATGTGAGTGACGTCTGTCTCGTGCGTGAGGAGATAGCGCTCCCAAGTGTCAAAGAGCTGCTTGTAGCGCCTGTAGCGATCGTTCTGCTTGCGGAAGAGGCGAAGCATTAAAAGTGTCCAATGCGCTCGGAGTGTCTTTTGGTCTGATGTCGCGATCGATACCGTGCTCGGACATGGTCGCTATCGTACATACTATAGTTGATAAACTCAAAGTATGTAATGCATTTTCTTACTGCGCATGGATATGCGCAGGCTGGTCGGTCAAAACGTGAAAAGGGTCCGGCTCGGGAAGGGGCTGACACAAGAGCAATTCAGTGAGATCTCAGGGTTCAGCCAGCAGTATCTGAGCGGGCTGGAGACCGGACAGCGCAATCCCACGATCGTGACGATATATGAACTGGCCCAGGCCCTGGGTGTCAGCTATTTGGAGCTACTTCAGCCGCCATTGTCCCGAGGCAAGAAGCGTTCACAATAGATGTGGGCTGCCCGAACGTGCATAAGGGCACATCGGATTCGTCTTTCGGGCGGGCCTCCTTAGCCGGCGAGCTCGGCGGAACGGGGCTCCTCCACACCGAGAGACCCAGGCGATTGCAATGGTTCATTATTTTAACTGGGACTGGGAAGACCACGTACATTGCTACGGTGATAAGCTACAGATTGCATCCGCTAACAGCGGCAGTCTCCGGCGACGGAGAAGCCCGTCGGCGACAAACTTCTGGTCAAAACCGCAGCCCCGATCGCCCAGTGCAGACGATTGCATGGGTGGTTAAGCGGGTGGCCCTTGGGGAAACGGGCCGCTGCATCGAGCCTTCTCGAAGGCGGCATAAAGACGGGGGGGCGACCTGCCGGCCAGCAGCGACGACCGGTTGACCGTTGCCCGGCGGCTCCGTGCCATGGGCTGGCCGTTCGGTCAGGCATCCCGGCTCCTGAAGCTGACGCCCAGTCCGATACCACCCGTTGACAATCCGACGCGAAGCGGGAGTGTCGAAGACACTTCCGATGTCCATAAGCAATGGGAATGGTTAGGCTTTCGGCCAACTAAAGAATTAGCCGATTGAACTTGCGAGGCCGTTCAACCCATGCGACGATTCTGCGGCTTTCGTAGGCACGACTCGGTTTAGAGTTTCGCCGCGGGAACATCAATGGGGGCGGTGCCGGCCTTCGACAACATCTCCCGTCACCCGCTTCGGCTGACTGATAGGGAAGACATGACGCTTCCCCCGCAGCTTTTCTGCGGAGGAGTTCGAAGAGCGGCGGCCGGCCGTAGGCTGGGGCAGGGTATGGAAACGTCAGAGACACCGCGCGCGCCTATCGGGCGTGTTGCTGCGTCGGGATCGACGATGGCCGCCTTTGGCGGGAGGGCCATCTGAAGTGCCGAGCTATCTCGAATTTTTCGCGGGCGGCGGGATGGTGCGCGCTGGCCTCGGCGGCCGGTGGAAGTGCCATTTCGCGAACGATTTCGATCCGCTGAAGGTCCAGGTGTACGCGGAAAACTGGGGCGAAGAGGAAATCCTTGAGGACGACATCCACAAGGTGGATGCGGAGGATCTTGGGAAGCGTGCCGACCTTGCCTGGGCCTCTTTCCCTTGCCAGGATCTGTCCACCGCCGGCAACGGGCTCGGGATCGGCCAGTCGAGCGGATCCAACCGAACGCGATCCGGGACGTTCTGGGCGTTCATCGACCTGATGAAGGATCTGAAGGCGAACGGCCGCCTGCCGCGGATCATCGCGCTGGAGAACGTCGTCGGCCTTCTGACCATCAACGGCGGCGAGGAATTCAAGGCAGTCGTCGCGGCGCTCGACCGGCTGGGCATGCGCGCCGGCGCGGTCGTGGTCGACGCGCGCCATTTCGTTCCGCAGTCGCGGCAGCGCGTCTTCATCGTGGCCGTTTCGAAGTCGGCCAAGATCGCGACCGAGCTTATTCGCGAAGAGCCGCATGCTACCTGGCATCCAGATCCGCTGGTGAAGGCCGTCGAAAAGCTGTCGCCACAGTGCCGCGAGCAGTGGATGTGGTTCAATCTCGGCACCGCTCCGGAACTGAAGAAGACGCTGAACAAAATCGTTAAGGATAAGCCGGTAGGCGTCGATTGGCACACGCCCGCCGAGACCAAGCGTCTGATCGGCATGATGTCTGCCATTCACAAGCAGAAGCTCTCTGAAGCCAAGAAATCTGGCAAACGTATCGTAGGCACGCTGTCCCTCCGCATGCGGCCATCGAACGGAAAGACGGTGCAGCGGACCGAGATCTGCTTCCGTGGCCTCGCCGGGTGTCTTCGGACCCCGAAAGGGGGAGGGTCGAGGCCGCGCATCATCGTCGTGAACGGCTCGGACGTTCGGACGCGGCTTCTTTCGCCGGCCGAGGCTGCCTCGCTCATGGGGCTGAAGGCCAGCTACAGGCTCCCGGAGGTGTACGAATTCGCCTTCAGAGTGATCGGCGACGGCGTCGCGGTGCCCGTCGTCTCGTTTCTGCGCGGAAAGCTTCTGACGCCGCTGCTGCGTTCGATCAAGAAATCACGCGGGACCGATACGTCGAAGCCCAAGCGCTCCGCAGGCGGGTCCGCCGAGAGGAGCCGGCGCGGCCAGCTCGAACTCAGGATGTGAGATGCGCGCTGAATTGCCGACCAGCCTGGCCGAGTGGGAAGAAGCGCTGACGCGGCGTTTCCTGACGGCGGCGGGCGAGGGCGTCGGTCCGATCAGGTCCTTCGACATCAGTCCCGAAACGCTCGCGATGGCGGGAGGATCGGACGCCTTCGCGGGAGCTCAAGCGGTTTCGTCGTTCAAAAAAGCGCTGCTGACGAACAAGTGGACGCTCTACTCCGCCCTGGAAGATGGAAGCTTCAATAGAAAGCTTGCTCCCGATTGCCCCGGCTGCTTCGCTTACCTCGCCCTGACGATTTTCGTCGACAGCCAGCGGGACGGCGATGGCGCCTCCGACCAGTTCAGGCCGAAGCTCGCCTCGTTCCTCGGCGTAGACAGATCCTTCTCGAAGCTCACCGGCATCGCGACCATGTGGAGGTCGTTGCGGGACTGGCTCTTGCGCCAGGTGAAAGCAGGCAAGCCGTTCCGCAGGCTCGTCTTGCCCGATGACGACGGCTGGAACCAGATCGGCCACACCGTGCGGCTGTCGTTTCCGTCTCGGCGTGACCGCACTTTCCTCGGACATTTTTTCGACCAGCATGCGGGAATTGCGGCCGACGAAAAAGCGCTTCTCGCGACGCTGCGCAACCTTGTCGACCGGTCGAACGCGTCGAAAGGCCTGCACGATGCCTTCGACGAATTCTATGCCGCTTATCAGAGCGAGCAGCGCACGCTCGCCGAACACCGGTTCTGGAAGTTCGTGCTGTCGGTCGCCGACGCGCGAAACGTCGAGATGTCGTCGGATGTCGCGCTCGAGGTTTATCCCGACGAAGACGGGCTCCTTCACTTCAAGATCGACGTCGCCAATAAATCGGACCGCGCGAGCGTGCACTCCACACTGCAGTCTGCCGTCGCGGCAGTCGGCAGGCTCGGCCCCTCGAACCTGCGAAAGGTGACGGAGGCGGGATACATCGTCTTCAAGCGCGTCGGCACGTCCCGTTGGTCCGCAGTGCCTCGATTTTCCGATTGTCGCGGCGAGGTCAAGGTCGGGCTGAGCAACCGACTGAGGTCAGCGGTCGGCACGAAGCTCGGAAGGCTTCGGCTCAGCGGCGATTGGAGTCTGACGAACGATCCGGTCTCGATTGCGCGGGCCGAGGATGCGTT
The DNA here is from genome assembly GCF_035935975.1 of Bradyrhizobium sp. Lineage (GTDB taxonomy): Bacteria > Pseudomonadota > Alphaproteobacteria > Rhizobiales > Xanthobacteraceae > Bradyrhizobium. The sequence goes on along the minus strand of NZ_DASYWN010000055.1, from coordinate 146,457 downwards.
GCGCCGGCTGCTCGCGAAGGGAGAACTCCAGCTGGCCATCTCCGGCGTGACGTTGACGGGTGGCGTCCGGACGGACCACCATTGGCTCGGGCGACGGTCGGTTCTTCCCAGGATCGAGACCGATCTCGGATTGCCGACGATCGTCGCCGAGGGGGACAATCACGCCTCGGCTCTTGGCTGCAAGGAGATCGAGCCGAACCTGTACGCGATCAGGTCGCGAGGTCCAGTGGCCGGCGTATTCGAACTCAGGAGCTCCGCGAGCACCGGGGCGAGGCTTCATTTCGTCGCCGATGCGTTCGTCCACGACGGCCAGAGGCCGGCCAACCTCGTCGACGCGCCGGAGTGGAACGATACCGTTAGGATGCTTTCGCGGACGGCCGAGCCTCCGCAGGGCTGGGATACCGTCCCGGAGGCGCTGGACGACCTTCTTGAAGCGATCTACGCAGGCGGGCGCCGGGGCTGGAGTGAGGCCGATCTGATCCCGTTGCTGGAGAGGGTTCTTCCCGGGGAGATCAGCCCTTGGGACTTCCTACGCAGCCTGCAGGATGCGACCGTGCTGACGCCACTTCTGAGAGCGCGTCACCGCGGACGTACGTGGATATTGGGCCACGTCGCGCTGGTGCCGCTGCGGTCCCGCGCTCAGGATCTCATTTTGGTCGACGGGTCCGTTCCCGCGCTTCAGCGCCGCGACTTCGAGCAAGCGGTAAAGGCGCTTGGCGGGCGCACGTTCAGGCGAATGGCGTTGCCGTGGAGCATTCCTTTGACGGGCGCCACGGGCGTGGCGATTGAGAAGCTGCAGGAACGGCTCGGATGGTTGACAAAATCGCCTACGATGCCGGGACGCCGCGCTGCGGCATTCGACGATGACAAGCAGCGCCGACTGGAAGCCTACCGGAGGGAATACGTCTGGTCGTGGGACGCGGGACGCTTCACGTTCGACGGTTCCCCGTCGCGCGTTTGCCTCACCCGTTGGGTCCATCTGGGTGAGCGCGATCACGACGTCTACGTCGTTTCCGGGGCCGGCCCGGAGCGGATGTTCGTGTCGCGATGCGGCGCGATCGCCGAGGCGCACATGCAGGCGGGCAGGGCGATGTATCGCTTTGAGGCCGATCGTCTGGTTCGGATAGGCCGTGACGGCTACCTGCCCGATCGCATCGCGCATTGGCTTCGATATGAGAACTTGGCCAACCCGCAACTGCTGCCGTCCGGCGGTTACGGGTATCAGGCGAGTCGAGATCAGGCGACGACCGTCGCGAGGCTGCTGCCTCGCGCGATAGACGCTGGCGTGACGCTTCCCGCTTCCTGGGACGCCGTCGCGTCCGCGCGGCGCAGCGGGTTCGCCGAACGATTGATCTTCACGGGCGGGCGCATTGTTTCAGGCAGGGCGCCTCTCGACCCGACGCAGTGGAGCAACGCATGAGTGCGATCAATACATTCGTAGTCGGTCAATGCACGCGCGTGAAGGACTCCGTTTTCATGAAGGCGCGCGCGCAGTCCGTCGACGGCGTGATGCGGGACCTGACCCATACATCGCAAACTGAGTTCCCGCCGGAGGGCGAGATCGAGCTTCGCGGCGCGCGCGCTTTTCTGAAGCAGGACGATTGGGCGATCGCGAAGCCCGTTCTGGACGGGCCGCCTCGGCGCCAGCGCTGGGTTTCGCCGACTGCCAAGAAACTGCTTCCTTTCGAGGATCTCAGCGGCCTGTCCGGATCAGAAGCGGCGCGCAGGCTTCTGGTCGAAACCGGGCTGCAGGACACCTACGTCGGCGAGAAGGTTTATCGCATCGGCCTCGACGAAATGATCGTTGTCAAAATGGCTAAATCCGAGGACGGCAGGAGCCGGGCGACGACAGCCGACATGGCGCGGCTGCCCGTATTCAGCTTCGACGCCACGAAGGTCCTCGCCATCCCCACGCCGGGCGGCTCGATCTCGCTGATGGAAAAGAACCATCAGTCCCCCGAGATTAAGCTCGCGAACTGGACGAGCGATGCGAAATACGTCGAGCAGATTGTTCGGGCGGCGCTGGCGGGCGAAGATGACGAACAGAAGGCAAGAGCGGCGATGGCCGCGACGCTTCTCGCGCACGCAGGCAGGCTTGAGGGCCTGCTTTCCGGCGCAGGCGAGCCGGATCTGAACATAGCCCAAGAAATTTCAAGGTCACGGCGCCTCGGCGAGATCGTGACGTCGCGACCGGCGCTGGTTACGGACTTCATGCAGGCGCTGCGGCGCGACCCGGCCATTGCTGCGCGCATCGAGCAGGAGATCGCGCGGCTGGCGGCAGACGCTGTCGAAGCGAAGCGTGCTGCGCTCACCGCAGAATTGACGACATCCATGGAGGCGGAGTTCGCCACGGTGAGGCGTGCACGCAGTGAGAAGCTCAAGGCGGAGCTGGACGACCTCGAAACATCGAGCCTGCAGGATCTTCAGGCGAAGTTGGACGCCGAGAAGAATGCGGCTCTATCGGCGATCGAGGTCAGGAAGTCGGGTCTCGAGAAGGCCGTCGAAGAACTGCAGAAGTCGCGTGACGCGCTGCAAGAAAGCAATCGCGCCAAGGCCGGCGAAATCGAGGCGCTTGACGCCGACATCACGCGGCTTTCGTTGGAGGCCGTCGACCGGAAAGCCGACGTCGATCGCCTGCTTCGCATGGAGCAGGTGCTGCAAGACGCCGGCGACCGCACCAAGACTTCCCAGGCAAGCCCGCTGATGCCGCTCGCGAACCCGTCGCCTTCTGCGCGCCCGCTGCCAATCGGCGAGATCTCCGATTGGCTAAAGGCCTCCCAATTGCTCACCGAGGCGGGCCGACGGGGCGTGGCGCGGGTGGCCACCATTGTCCTGAGCGGCGGCGTGCCGATCATCGAAGGTCCTGAGGCGGACGACGTGCTCGACGTTCTGTCGTCGATGCTGGCCGGCGGCGCCATCACCACGCTCGACTGCGACCCCACGATCATCAGCTACGACGATCTTTGGCGCCGCCCCGGGCACGGCGAGCCGACGGCGCTTGGGCTGGCTTTGGCCGACGTGCAGGACAGATCCATCGTCCGGCTTTGCGCGATCCGCCGCGCCGACCTCGCACCCTCGCAGTTCTGGATCGATACGTTGGCGCGCGCAGGCAAGCAACGGGCCCTGCCGAGAGAGTTCCTGCTTTGCGTCACGCGCGGCGGCGAAGGGGACGGCGAGGCGACGAGCTCTCCATCGTCGTTCCGCGCTGAGGGCTGGATCGAACGCACAGCGGGCGTCGCAGCTTTGGCGTCGATCGGCAGCGACACTTTGCAGCGCGTCGTCGAAGTATCCAGCGTCGGATCGGACCCCGCTGCGGCCTTGGCATTGATCGGCTCCGCCCGGCTGCCGATCACCGACGCCCGCTGGCTGGCCACGTTCGCTCCGACGGCGAAAGCGGTTCTGAAGGGCGAGGCGGGAGGGTTCTCGAAGGAAGTCCTTGATTCTATCTCTGGAGACGCGAAGCCGAACCTAAAGCTGATCGACAACGGAGGACCGTCGCGTGCTTGACCCGATCGGCGGCTTCGAGCGCATCAAGGACTTCTTCATTTCGTACGTCGAGACGGCGTTCCGCATCTCGAACGAGGAAACGGCGGACGGTCGCCGCGAACTCTTGGAGTCCGACGGCGCTCTCGCGACCGCCCCGTTCCTCGAGCCCGTGCTGCGATACCAGCAGTACAAGGACCCGCTGGAGAAGCTCGTTTCCGACGCGCGGTTAAGCCACTTGTCGGAAGACGGCCGGAACGCCTTTGTCGAGCTGGCGCTTTCCGGACTGTTCGACGGCGAGCCGGCCCAAGGATCGGTCAGGCGGAAGTCGACCTACAACCCCTACACCCATCAAGTCGAGATGCTGTTTCGCGGCGCGCGCCGAGGAAAGCCCGGCATCGTCACGTCGGGCACCGGCTCCGGCAAGACCGAAAGCTTCATGCTGCCAGTGCTCGCGGCGCTTGCGAACGAGGCCGTGAATTGGCCCGCTCCGCGCCCTGGATTCCTGAAGGAAAACTGGTGGGCTGGGGGCGACCCGTTCGTCCATATGCGCCGCCATGAAGATCCGGGCCGCCCGAAAGCTTTGCGAGCAATCATCCTCTATCCGATGAACGCGCTCGTTGACGACCAAATGGTCCGGCTGCGCAGGACGCTGGACTCCGAGGAGGCTCGCACTGTCATGGACGAGCGCTTCGCCGGCAACCGGATATTCTTCGGGCAGTACACGAGCTCGACGCCCGTCACGGGGTACGAAGTCCATCCCCGCCGATCAAGGGACAAGGATGAGAGGTCCCGGCGAACCCGCCGCGGCAACGTCCTTCGCGAGGAGATGCGGAGAGTCGAAAGCGACCAGGACGCGGCGCGCCAGCACGACGCAGCGGCGCGCCAGGCAGCGGCCGCCGCCGGCGAGAAGGCCGAGCCGACGAGGTTCATCTTCCCGTCGGTCGACGGCGGCGAAATGGTCAGTCGTTGGGACATGCACCGCGCGCCGCCGGACATCCTCGTCACCAACGCATCGATGCTCGGGACCATGCTGTCGCGCGAGGTGGAGGACAAGGTCTTCGAATCCACGCGGGATTGGCTGACGAGTGATCCGGAATCCTATCTGTTCCTCATCATCGACGAACTGCATCTTGTGCGCGGCTCGGCCGGCACCGAGGTGTCTTTCCTGATCAAGTCGCTCCTGCAGCGCTTGGGGCTCGACAAGCCCGAGGTAATCCACAAGCTGCGGATACTAGCTTCGAGCGCGTCGCTTCCGCTCGATGGCGAAAACGAGGAGCACAGCCTGCGGTATCTGCGCGATCTGTTCGCGCCCTATGGGACGAGCGAAGGACCGAACGATCCCGGTACCAAGAAGCTGGATTTCTGGCGCGATTGCGTCGTGCCGGGGACGCCGCATCTCGATCGGGTCGCACTGAGCAAACTCTCGACCGAACCGTTCATCGACCTCGTCGCGGCGTCAGATCCGAAGGGCGAAGGGCTCGTCCGCGACGTGCCGAAATCGAAGCCCGTCGAGCTCGCGCTCAGGAAGATAGCCGCCGCCTTCGGACTAAATCCGCAGGACGCCGCCTTCGTTCAAAACCTTTCGCGTCGAGCGGCCGAGGTGCTGACGACCGCCTGCCTCGACGGCGAGAACGTGAGGGCCACCTCCACCGATAGGCTCGCCAAGGTCATCTTCGGTAGCGCCGACGCTACCCGAGCGCTGAGGGGCTTGATGCTCGCCCGCGCGCTTCCGGAAAGCGCGGGCCACAAAGCACCCACGCCGCAGGGGTTACCTTCGTTCCGCTTCCACGGCTTCATCCGCAACATCGAGGGTCTTTTTGGTTCAGTCGACATCGGCAATGACGGCATCAAAATCGGCGATCTGACCATCGAGCGCGGCACCTCCCATGGAAGACGCACGGGCGATTCCGCACGCGGACGGCGGCTCTTCGAACTCCTATACTGCGAAGCCTGCGGGGAGATCCTGCTCGGCGGGCAGCGCGGATCCGGTGCCGGCACTACCAACGTGACCGAGCTTCTGCCGTCGGCAGCGGACCTCGAGGCGATTCCGGAAAAAGCGGGGTCGGAGTACTACGACAAGATGACTTGGCAGCAGTTCGCCGTCTTCTGGCCCAGGTCGGCCACGCCCCGCACGTCTGAGCGCAACTATGATCGATGGACGAAGGCCTCGCTTGATCCGACCACCGGCGCCGTCACCGAGCGCGACGAGGTGCCCGCAGGTCACATCGGCGGCCATCTATACTTCCAGACGGACGACGCGATACAGAACCAAAGGGGGCAGCAAGTCCGCCTAAGAATGGCGCAGCCGTTCTGCTGCCCAAAGTGCGGGACCGACTATTCTTTCCGACCGCGGACGGGCCGCGCCAGCTCACCTGTCCGCGCGTTCCGCACCGGCGTCGGCAAGGCTTCGCAGATGGTGGCGACCGAGCTCTTCGAATTACTGCACGCCATCGGTGCGCAGGCCAAGAGCATCGTCTTTTCGGACAGCCGGCAGGACGCCGCGAACCAATCGCTGGAGATCGAGCGGCTGCATCTGAGGGATCTGCGCCGCGAAATCCTCGTCACCGCTGCGAGGGAATGCCTCGCGGATGCGCAGGCAAGGCACCTAAGCCAGGAAGAACGCGCGCGAATACTGGCGGGCTTGGGGGGCGACATGAACGCCGTAATGGCGCAGGTCACCGCCTGGAACAAGATGGACGACGAATTGAAGGGAATCGACCTCGGATCGAAGAAGATCCGCCTCGACTATCTTCTTCAGTACGGCAGCAGCGGCCGCGCGTTGTCCCGGATCACCTCCGAGTTCGTCGGCCTGGGCATCCATCCATTCGACGAAGTAGGTAGAGCCAAGTTCGACGACAAACCCTGGTGGGATGCATTCGTGCGAACGCAGGGCGTGAGCCAATTCTCTCCCCAGCTTCCGGCTGACCGGCAGTTGGACCTCGAGCGGCGGATCATGACCAACCAGTACGAACTGGTCGAGGACGTGATCTTCGCCAACACGTTCTTCGCGCTGGAGGAGACGGGCCTGGCCTATCCCTCGCTCTCAGCCGAGGCGAGCGACGAGACCCGCAAGCTGGACGCATGGCTGCGCGTGTTCGCAAGCGCGTCGAGAGTGAGAGAGGGCAAGTACTTCGACCGCAATAACTTCCTGACGTGGGATCGGTCCCAGGCGGTGCCGAGGAACAACCGGGTGCGAAGGTTCGCCGACAAGGTGTTCGGCGCGAGCGTGGACAACGGTTTGAAGGGGGTTCTCGATGCACTCGCTGCGATCGGCCACAGCGGGGGCGTAGTCGAGGTGGGCAAGCTGCACTTGCGCGTCGCCGAGGCGGGCGATCACTATTGGCGGTGCGAGTCCTGCGAGCGCGTCCATCTGCACCGCGGCGAGCAAATCTGCACCCGCTGCTACAATCCGCTGCCCGACAACCCGACCGGCGTTGTCGAGGAGCTTTGGAGCCGGAATTTCCTCGGGCGGCGCATTGTTCGCGGGCACGATCAGGGCATTAAGCGCTTCCGCCTGAAATGCGAGGAATTGAGCGGGCAGACCGAGGACTTTTCTGACCGGCTTCGTCGCTTCAAGGACATCTTCGTCGGCCAGACGAACGAGGTCGGCCGCCTGGCCGAAGAGATCGACATGCTCTCCGTGACGACCACCATGGAGGTCGGCATCGACATCGGCTCGCTGCAGACGGTGTATCAAGCCAACATGCCGCCTCAGCGGTTCAACTATCAACAGCGCGTCGGACGGGCCGGGCGCCGCGGCCAGGCATTCTCGTTCGTCGCGACCTTCTGCAGAGGTCGCAGCCATGACGCGTTCTATTTCCGCCATCCAGAGGCGATCACCGGCGACGCGCCGCCGCCGCCGTTCCTCGCCGTAGACCACGATCCGATCCCGCACAGACTTCTCCGGAAGGTATGGCTGCGCTCCGCCTTCGCCGTTGTGCGCGACGAATGCATAGGGCGCGGGGACATCTATCCTGGCGACGACCTCATGCCGCCGGATGTGCACGGGGAATACGTGCCGACCGGCGAGTTCTACGACACGGGATCGCCGTGGCCCGACCGGTTGCTTGCGGCGCTGAAGAAGACACAAAACGTGCGAGACGCTTTCGTCGCCTCGGCCGTTCTGGACGAGCAGCAACAAGCGCGTCTGCTCGCGGCGTCCGCTCCCGAAATGCTGCTTGGGGAGATCATGGGAAGGCGGGACGCCGCGCCCCGCGACAACGCCGGGCTGGCCCAGTTCCTTGCCGAGCAAGGCCTCCTGCCGATGTACGGAATGCCTACGCGCGTGCGCAACATGTACCTCGGCATGGATCGGAAAGGACGCGGCTCGGATGAGGAGTTGTCTTGGCTTTCCATGGACCGCGACCTCGAGATGGCCATCTTCGAATTCGCGCCAGGCAGCCTACTCGTCAAGGACAAGGAGAAGCACAAGGCGGTCGGTTTCACTGGAAGGCTCCTGGATCCCGAGCGGCGCGGTAAGAACATCCTGGTGCAGCCGCCGATGTCTAATTGGATCAGTGAATACGGCTTCATCGGGTGGTGCGTCGCCTGCGGCGCGGCCAAGCATGAGCGCGAACGGCCGGGCGGCGGCGTTCGATGCGACGACTGCCGTGCGGACATGCAGGCTGCGGAATTCCGGCACTACATCTCGCCCGCGGCGTTCAGAACCGACTTCCGTCCCGAGGATGGTGACCTGGACGAGGTCGGTGTGATGTCGACCCGTACTGTCGCGACGGTGGCGCGAGAGGGCAAGGCGGAAGACGTCGGAAGCATTCGGATCCATGCGGGTGCCGGAACCACGATCATGCAGCTAAATGATGGCCGCCCGGACGATCTGGGCGAGCAGCAGCTGTTCGAAGTCGAAATGATGACCGACCAGGACGTCGCGACGTTCCCTCGGGGCGTCCATTTGGCCGATCAGGCCATCGACACCGAAGTGTCCATTAAGGACAAGGCGAAACGGTTTCAGCGCACGGGCGACGGCATTGGCAAGTTCGGCCTGTTCGCCCGGAAGGCGACGGACGCCGTCTTCGTCGAAGCCATTCGGTTCAACGAGCGGCTGAACATCGACCTGGTGGCCAAGAGCGGCGAACGCACACACATCGCGGCACGTGCCGCCGCAATCAGCGCAACCCATCTGTTGGTGCAAAAGGCGGCGCTCGAGCTTGACGTCGCGCCCGACGAGTTCGAGGCGCTCGAACCGCGCCTGCGGTATGACCGGCCCGTGCTGCAGATCGCCGACACGCTTATCAACGGCTCCGGACTGTGCCGCCGGCTATGCCAGCCGGGCACCGACGGACGTCCCGACATCGCCCACCTCATCGAGGAGATTCTAACGGCGCACGACAAGTGGCCGCTTCTCGACTTCGTGGACGAGGAGCACGAAAGCAAATGCTCGACATCCTGCTACATGTGCATCCAGCAGTACCAGAACAGGCGTTACCACCCGCTGCTGGATTGGCGGCTCGGGCTTGCATACTTGAGGTCGATGACCGACCCATCGTTCCAGTGCGGCCTGGACGGCGACTTCGATTCCTTCCCGGAGTTGAAGGGGTGGCTCGGAAAAGCGTACGCCCTCGCCGAGGAGGTGGCTTCGATGCGGCCGAGGTTCTGGCGGACGGACCGGGTGGGGTCGATGGGACTGCCGTGCCTTGTCGAGACGGACGGGCAGCAGCGAGTGAGCCGGAGGCTAGTGGTCATTCATCCGCTATGGCGGGCCGATCCGACGCTCCTACGCGACCTAGGCGCATCGACGCCGGGCACGCGCGCGATACCGATCGACACCTTTGATCTCGAGAGGCGACCACTTCGCGCGCTCGAGGTAGCGGGGGATAGAGCCCCGGCACCGGTCTTCAGGGCGACCGGCGCCGACTAGCGCGGGCAGGCGTAACGAACAGTCGCCGCAATATACTATCCAACTTGGCGGGGTCCTTAGCCTGGCACTCCCAAATTACGGCACATCGCCATCCGGACTTTCTCAGAAGCCTTAGGGTCGCCTTGTCCCGTAGCGCATTGCGCTGAAGCTTCTTCGCCCAATAATCGGCATTCGTCTTCGGCAGCCGGGCCCCCCGACAATGATGCCGATGCCAGAAGCATCCGTGGACGAAGATGGCTGTTTTCCACCGTCGGAAAACGAGGTCGGGTTTACCGGTAAGATCGGCGCCATGAAGCCGAAACCGCAGTCCTAATCTGTGCGCTGCACGCCTTACGTTGAGTTCGGGCGTGGTGTTCTTCGACCCGACTTGCGCCATGGTCCACGAACGATGGGAAGAATAGCTCTCCCTCGGCCGGCTCTGGGCCGGAGCCCCCGCGTGCGACTTGCCAGTCGTTAGCCGTTTTTCGCGTGTTCGCCCTGGTCTAAGACGGACTCTCATGGCCCTCGGTATAACGATCGGTGAAGGCGTTTTCGAGACCGGTAGCGACCCGGTCGGAACCAGATGCTGCTCACCCAGAAGGTGGACAGGCTACACATAGTCGCCGAGAGCAGGGGTGGCGATAGAGCCCTTCACGGGCGGCGCGACCTCGTCCGCTGCATGTTAATCTGGGTGCCCAACTGCCGTATTCGTGCTTGCAGCATTTGAGTTGACAACTCAAGGATCCCGGACTTTTCGCTCACGGAGGCGCAACATGTCGGTGCGCGACGAGCCGTCGGGCAGAAGCTGATGTAAGCCGACGGATCACCGCTCCTCCAAACGGGAAAGACCAAACCATTGCGTACTCTGCAATTTTCGGCAGGCAGCTCGAGGTTCGCGTGAGTAGCTACGGTGACAAACTACAGATTGGGCCGCCGCTGCGAGCGGGCGCGAAGGGCAGGGCACTTCGCGATCCGTCAATTCGCAATAATTGGCTGAAAGCTCTCGTTCGATTATCGTGAGCTTGTCGGCTCTCGGCGTGGAGCGGACATTCGAGAGATGGTGGACATCTCCGGCAGGCCAATTCCAGCCGCAAGCAGCTGCACAAAACCCGATGGAGCGTCGATCGCCGGCCCAATAAGCCCGGTGAACTCAGGCCCACTAGCCATGAGCAATTTTCAGACCGTAACCTCCGACGGGCTGGTCGAAATGAGCGCGGGCAAAATGGGCAACCTAACGCTATGTAAAAACGTCGAATTTGGCACGTGGCAACCCTTCCGCTCTGCACGGGAAAACGACTTCCAATATGGGTTTATGCGCTCCGACTACAGATCCTGAAGGCATGATTGAGTACTCCGGCGTCGGCGAGATATGCTATGGTTGCTCGGTCCCGCGTAGATCACGCGCATAAGTAAAGCCTTGAATGATTTCGGATAAGCTGCATCGCAGCGCCGCTCATTCTCGACTGCGGCGGTGCTAAACCAAACAACAAATACAAAAGCGGGGAGTGAAGAAGCGACGGGAAGCCTATGAGCAACGACGTTCATACGTGGCTACGAACGCTTGGCCTTGAGCAATATTCCGGCGCCTTCGTCGCCAACGACATCGATATGAGTGTGCTGCCGCACCTCACCGAAGCGGATCTTCGCGAGTTAGGAGTGTCTCTTGGACACCGCAAAATCCTGATAGCTGCGGCATCGGGCACCTTCGGGACAACTTGGCCGCCAATAAGCACAATTCCTACGAGCCCAAAGCTTCCACCTGAACAGCATCTCGCTTGCTCGGAGCGACCACCGGAGCGGCGCCTCCTGAGCGTCCTATTCTGCGATTTGGCAGGGTCCACCGAATTATCACGGCGGCTCGATCCCGAAGATCTCCGGGAGGTACTTCGTGGTTACCAAGATCGGGTCGCCAAGACTGTCATCCGTTACGGAGGCTACGTCGCCCGCTATATGGGCGACGGCATCATGGCGTATTTCGGATGGCCACGCGCCTATGAGGATCATGGCGAGCGTGCAGTTCGAGCCGGGCTCGAGGCTTTGGTCGCCGTGCAAATGCTTGAAACCAAAGACGCCGAGCTTAAGGCGCGTGTGGGCATCGCCACAGGACAAGTTGTTGTAGGGGACCTTTTTGCCGGCTTTGTTCGAGAGGAGGGCGCGGTGGCGGGCGAGCCACCGAATCTTGCAGCGAGACTCCAGGCGATCGCTCAACCGAATCAACTCGTTATCGCGGAGTCGACCAGACGATTGATCGGCAACGCCTTCATTACAGAGGATCTCGGTGAGATATCCCTCAAAGGATTCGGCACGGGCACGAGGGCGCACCTCGTCACGTCGGAGCGTGAGGTCGAGAGCCGCTTCCACGCCGCCCATGCGGGAGAGCTGTCACCGTTCGTCGGTCGCGTAAGCGAACTCGCGCTCCTCTTCAAAAGCTGGGATCTCGCGCGTGAGGCGAAAGGACAGGCAGTCCTGCTGTCGGGAGACGCCGGCATCGGCAAGTCGCGGCTCGTCCAGGTCTTCACTGAAACACTCGGTTCAACGCCTCACGAGGTCATCCGTCTTCAGTGCTCACCATACCATAGCAACAGTGCTCTATTCCCAATTGTTCAGAACCTGTCGCGAGTGGCGGCCTTTCGGCCTGAAGATCACAACGAGCATCGTCTCGACAAGCTCGAGCGCATGCTTGCCGGCCTTGGCATCGATAGCGGTGCCGTGGGCGTCGTCTATGCCGAGCTCCTTTCACTTGACTACCATGATCGCTATGGCGAGCTTGAACTCGCGCCGCAGCAAAGGAAGAGTCTCATCTTGCAGACCCTGGTGGAGCACTTCGTGCACCGGGCCGGGCGCGTCACTCTGCTGCTCGTTGTTGAGGATGCCCACTGGATCGACCCGACCACGACCGAGTTACTCGACGCGCTATTAGCGCCGATCAGTCGAGCACCTGTCATGTTGCTCGTCACGCATCGGCCAGGCTGGAAATTTGAATGGCCTCGCGCCTACGGTCACGTGCTGTCCCTTTCTATCGGGGCCCTGATGCAGCCCCTCGTTGCCGACATGGTACGAAATATCGTCGGATTTAGTTCCAGCGCTCAACTGGTCAAGGAAATCGTTGATCGAGCCGACGGAATCCCGCTGTTCATCGAGGAGATGGCCCGCTTTCTTGCCGAACGAGAGGCCAACGAGTGTGGGATCAAAATGGCGTTGCCAGCAACACTTCAGGGTTCACTCTTAGCGCGGCTTGATCGATGCGAGCCGACTGCAAGGGAGACCGCGCAAACTGCCTCCGTTATCGGCCGTGAATTCAGCCTTGATCTGCTCAGTCGTGTTTGCCGGGTTTCATCCGCGGAGCTTGATGCCGCCATCGCCGAACTCATGACCGCGCACCTCCTTCTGAGGTCAGGTTCATCCGAAGATGCGTTCGTCTTCAGGCATGCCCTAATTCAGGATGCGGCGTACCAATCTCTGCTTGTGAGTAAGAGACAACAATATCACGCTGCGATCGCGCGCGCTCTGACCGAGTGCCGAGAAATAGCGGAGACGCAGCCCGAGCTGATTGCGCAACACTTTTCCGAAGCCAATTTAGCAGAGTTGGCCCTTCCGTTCTGGCGACTTGCGGGCGAGCGGGCGATCACGCGCTCGGCGAATTACGAAGCCATCGATCATTACGAGAAAGTCTTGGCAATTGCCCAGAATCTACCGGACTTGCAAGGTCGCGAAGAGACTATCCTGGAGACAAAGATTGCGTTGGGCTGGGCGCAGATAGCCGCCGGCGACCTGCAACAGGCGTCTGCCACGTTCGGTGAATCCGCCCGCGTAGCAAGAGCTATTGACAAGCCCGACGCGCTCGCCAGTTCCGCAATTGGATTTGCGCAAGCCCATTTCTATTCTCATGATCCGCGTGATTCTTCGATCAACCTTTTGCTCGAAGCACTGCCCGCGATCGAAGATAAAGACACTCGGCAGCATTGCCAAATATTGAGCGCACTCGGCAGAGCGTTCTACATGAACGGTGATCTTGGGCGTGCAGATGCATCCAATTCCAAAGCTATCGAAATTGCACGTCGTATCGGTGACGATCGTACGCTCTGCGAGGCTCTGTTCAATCCGCTTCTGGTCCCCGCTGCCCTTTCCGGCAAGCAGTCCAAAAACTTGCTAAAGCGCGTGGGCGAATTGCTGGGCATCGCAGAGCGGCTTAACGACGCAGATTTCCGTACCCGAGCTCTTGCAACTCGCATTTATTATTCTGCCGAATTCGGCGACCGCGAGGGAATGATAGGAGCTCTGGACACGTTCTGCTCGCTGACCAATGGTCAGCAAATGACGCATCAGCAGTGGGTCGGACAACACGGACATGCGATGCTGGCGCTATTGAATGGCGACTTTGCAGCCGCGGAAAGGTTTGCTGAAAATGCCTATGAGCTCGGTCGCCGGAGATATGGTGAGAGCGTCGAGGGCGTCTATGGAATGCAAATGTTCACGATCCGGCGCGAGCAGGGCCGTCTTTCGGAAGTCGCCCCGATCGTCAGACATTTCATAGACAAAGGCAACCTCAACGCCTGGAAGCCCGGATTTGCGGTCATAGCAGCTGAACTCGGATTCAAGCCGCAGGCACAAAAGCTGCTGGATGAGTTGAGGGACACCGGCTTCGCGCTTCCAATGGATGCGGTGCGCAGCACTACCCTGTCTTATCTGGCGGATGTATGTGCAGCACTCGGTGATGCGGTCAGCGCACATACTCTCTATGATCTGCTTGAACCTTATCGCCACATGACAGTTACGGCGGGGGTCGTGACTGTATGCTACGGGTCAGCCGGCCGCTTTCTCGGAGAGTTGGCCGAAGTTCTAACTGACTGGGATAGAGCTGAACAGCACTTCGACGAGGCGATCCGAATGGATCGCGGCATGCAGGCATACCCTTGGCTCGCACACACACAGCACCGGTTCGCGCGCATGCTGCGCCGTCGTAGCCGGCGTGGCGACCTCGAGCGAGCCGAAGTCCTGTTGAATGAATCTTGGACGACGGCATGCCGCCTGAAGATGACAGCCTTGATGGATAGGATTCGGGAGCAACGGCACTGAGGTCACATCAGACAAAGGAGATGCATATGCCACGTTTCATGATCGAGCGAAATTTCGCCGAAAAACTCGAGATGACAAAGGAAGGAGCAGATGCAGTTAACCGCATCAACGATGAGGAAGGCGTAAAGTGGCTGTTGACCTTTCTTAGCGCCGACAAGCGCAAGACTTACTGTCTTTATGAAGCTGAGAGTGCGGAGGCAATCAGAAAGGCGGCACGCCGCAATGATATTCCGGCCGACGTGATCATCCAAGTGGATGAGATAACGCCAGCAATGTTTGTGTAAAGCGGATGCGAGACCAAAGTAAAGGGCCCGGACCGTCAGATGTGGCTAGTCGGCCGTTCTCCCTGAGCGCATATACCGGCGAGAGCGGATGGTTCAGGGCTCAAATATGCCGCTTCGGTCATAAGGCGACGTGGCCAATGTCGCCGGCCTTCTGGTGCAAAGCAGACTCAGCGCCGGTAATCGCCAATTATCGACACTCAGAGGATATCCACTCCTCCGTACTGGGTTGATTTCGCGTTCCTTTTGGGTGCGCAGCGTCATAGCCACGGTTCAAAGCTACGAGCTAGGGCGTGTATTCATAAAGGTCAGACAGCAAACGCAAAGCAGAAGTCTGCCATCTTGAGCGTGATCGGCTGCTTGTGGACCCATAGCGGACCTCGGCAAGCATGCTATCTTCCGATCTGTTAGCCTGCGCGATGTCACCAGTCCTAGCCTCGCCAACGAGCTTTAACGACGAAGGTACTTGCTATTCCTGCCGCTCGGAAGCGGAGGCTCCAGAATAACCTGTTTAAGGTCTTCGCCCGCGACCACCACAACAGAAAAACTCAACCGTCCACCCTCGTTGAGTAAGCCGGCACTAATAGCCTTACCAGAAGAACCTCCTTCCGCGATTTTCACGGCTTCGATCATTTCCTGCCGAATGACGCGGAAAGCCATAAGATTAGCTTGGCTCTCTCGATCGAGGTCTTTCGTTGATGTGCGGGTTGCGTTTTCTAGCGCCTCACCTGAATTTGCGTCCACAGGAAGCTCCCAGAGTGTGTCACCTTGGACGGACTTGATCAAATAGACCGGCGCGCTCTTATCTTCCTGATTGAACGAGATGTCGACGACGCGCGATTTCGGAAGATGGCTTTGAGCTATCGATAGGGCCTGTCGAAGTGAAATCCGCGCGGAACGGAAATTCCGGATTTCCCGCTCGACTTGCTTTTGGAGTTCATCTTTGTCGATAACAGTGGCAGACCGCTCGGCTTGTGCATCGACTAAACCGGTTGATCGTGCCGGAGATATCCAGAGTCCAAAAGCGATCAAGGCAAGAAGGACTGATAGCTGATGCTGCGCCATCGGCACAGCTGAAGCTAGCTTTGTCATTAACTGCCCTTATTCACGCAGCGAGCCTTAGCCCTGCGTCTCACTGTTTTCTTTGAAAGACGGTCCTGCAATCCGGGCTAAGTTTTCCGACGTTGCGCTGAAGGCACGCGGTGATCGCGCCGCGGTCGGGGATGTATTCGGAGCAAAGCCGAAAGACGTCCTGCTTGCAGGCATTGCGCTGTGCCGGCGTGCCATCCTGTGCTTCCGCAACAGAGGAGAATGCGGCTATCCCTCCCACCACCAACATCGCGGCGGCGAAGTACCTGTTTGAATGAGTTCTCGTACTGCGCACCGGACAACCTTCCTTGTGAAAGTGATGCCCGGCTTTTGAAAGATTGCGACATCCGAGGCCAGCAAATACCCGCTAAGGGTCCCAAATTCTGAAAAACAGGCGGGCTTCCGCAGCCGCCCAAGCTCGATTTGCAAGATTTTGCTGGAATTTATTCGCCGCGTTCTAGCGCATGATTGAAGATAATGTGGGAGTCGCCCACCTTTTGGCAGGGTTCAATGAACGGCAACTTGCGAGAACTTCGCGAAGAATTGCGCCAGCATTTTTCCTGTATTGCTGCGACATTTGATCGCGCGAATACCCTAATTTTCGAAGTGGAGGAGCTGGATGGCCAGACGTTGCGTGAGCAGCTTCGCAAGGTTGACGAGGAGGCGGAGCAAGGACGTGCTCGGGCACTGACCGCTCAGGCGAGCTTTGATCGATGGATGAACCAGGAGCGATTAGTGACGATCGAGCAGATTGCCGGATGGAAACAGCAGAGGCAAACGGGCCATCTGCACGCTCGGGCTGACCGCTGGTCGCGTTGTGCTATCGCCGCCGTGGAGATCGCCGTACTGGCTATGGATCAGGCGGAGCGGACCATTTTGTATGCACTGCTCGCCAGGGAGGAGGCGATGGCGGCCCAAATAACGCGGCTAAGGCCAGATCATTCCTAATACTGCCGATACTGTATGAGGCAAGGCAGGGTTTCCTGCTTGGCGGTAGACTCGGTTTGACCGGACGGATATATCGGCCGACGATGAATGATCTCGCGAAAGGACAGGCCGAGGCGGAGCAGACTGCATCAATGGCTTTCGAGTTCTGCTTCGGGCCATTCCGCCTCTTGACTGCCGAGCGCATCCTTCGGGAGGGCGATCGCCCTGTGCGACTTGGAAGTCGTGCCTTGGACATTCTGATTGCTCTTGTCACACGAGCAGGCGAACTGGTCAGCAAGCGTGAGTTGGTGGCGATCGTTTGGCCGGAGACATCAGTCGTAGAGGCCAATCTGACGGTCCACGTTGCGGCGCTTCGGCGTGCGCTGGGCGATGGTCAGGCCGGCAATCGGTACATCGTCAATGTCCCTGGACGCGGGTACCGCTTTGTCGCGCCGGTCTCCGTAACAACACAGTCCGGCCCCTTGGTCGCGGAATCCGCATCCGTCCGCGAACTGCACAATTTGCCGGCGCAGCTCACCCGCCTCATCGGTCGCGATGGTGTGGTCCAGACCCTATGCGAGAGGCTAGCCGCGCGGAGGCTACTCACGATCGTCGGCCCGGGCGGCGTTGGCAAGACTGCGGTCGCGCTCGACATTGCCGAGCAATTGATCGGCAAGGTCAAAGACGGCGTTTGGTTGGTTGATCTCGCCCCCGTGACCGATCCAGAGCTGGTGCCAACGGCGCTGGCAGCTTCTTTGAAGCTGGAGATACGTTCCGACAACCCCTTGCCGAGCCTCGTCGGAGCCTTAAGCGACAAGCAGATGCTGCTTGTATTCGACAACTGCGAGCACGTCATCGACCAGGCTGCGGCCCTAGCTGTTGGAATTATTAAGGCGGCTCGTAATGTCCACGTTCTAGCGACCAGCCGCGAACCCTTGCACGTAGACGGCGAGCAGGTGTACCGCCTCCTGCCCCTCGATTGCCCGCCGAACAGGGCAGCTTTGACAGCAAGCGAAGCGCTCAGTTTTCCCGCCGTTCAGCTGTTCGTCGAGCGCGCGGCCGCCGCGAGCAATGAGTTCGACGTCACGGATGCTGACGCGAGAGGAATCGCCGAGATTTGCCGTAAGCTCGACGGCCTACCCCTCGCGATCGAGTTTGCCGCTGCCCGGGTCGACACATTCGGTGTGCGCGGTCTCGCGTCGCGACTGGATGACCGGCTGAGCGTTCTTGGAGCCGGTCCGCGCGGCCAGCTTCGCCACCAGACGATCAGCGCGACGCTTGACTGGAGTTTTCACCTGCTGACACCGGGGGAGCAGGCAGCATTTCGCCGGCTTTCGATTTTTGTCGGGGGATTTACGATCGAATCCGCTTGCGCCGTGCTGGGCGGAGCTGGCGGCGGCGAGGACATTACCGAGAATATCGCAACTCTCGTGATGAAGTCGCTTGTCGTCGCCGGGATAAGCGACGGCGATGCACGGTTTCGCTTCCTCGCGACAACGCGGGCCTACGCTCTCGAACGGCTGCGTGAGGCCGGCGAAATGGACGTGCTGGCACGTCGTCACGCTGAGTTCTTCAAGGAGTTCCTCGAGACGGCACAATCAGGTCCAACCGGCAGTCCCAGCGCGGCGGTTGCGGCCAAGCCAGAGATCGACAATATCCGTGCTGCACTGGTCTGGGCTTTCGGCCAGAACGGTGATCGAGACATAGCTATTGCACTCGCCGCGGCGTCGGCTCCGATCTGGCTCAATATCTCTCTGCTTACGGAATGCTACGCTTGGACCGGAAAGGCGATCGCGCAACTTGACGACGCCGATCGTGGCGGTCACCGGGAAATGGTGCTGCAGACCGAGTTCGGCATGTCGCTGATGCATGCGCTCGGTGTGTCCGAGCCTGCGCGCGCCGCCTTGATGCGAGGCGGCGAATTGGCGGCCCAACTGGGGGACGTAGGCTGCCAGCTTCGCGCTATATCCGGTTTGACCAACCTCTGTCTCAGGCTTGAGGATTTTCGTGGTGCGTTGACGTTGGCCGAGCAGGCAGAGAACGTCGTCAGCGGAAGCTCGAGCCCCGTCGCCTTGGCCACGGCAGAATTCCTTTTCAGCGGTTCCCTCGTCTACGTTGGCGAATACGGCCGGGCTATGACCTATGCCCAGCAGGCCTTTGCGCGCATCCAAGCGCTCCCCCAGCAAGCCGCCGTCGTACGCTCCGGCCTCGATCACGGCATTCAGGCTCGTTGCGTTGTAGCCAATATCCTCTGGGTCCAGGGTTTGGTTGATCAGGCTGCGCGCATGACAAGGCAGATCCTGATCGATGCGGAAGCGGGCGGACACGCGCTCTCGCTGTGTTTTGCATTGGCGTGGTGCGGCTGCGCGTTTCCATTGCGGTTCGGCAACATACCCGAGGCGGAGAGCGCAGTAGCGCTTCTCGGCGATTGGGCGATGAGGCACGATTTGCCGAGCTACAAGGCCTGCTCGCTGGCCTATCAGGGAGCTCTGCTTGCCAAGTGCGGCGACTTCGCCGATGCCGAGGAAAAGCTTCGTGCGGGGCTTGCCGGGTTGAGCGAGACACAATTCGAGGTACAGTTTACGCCGTTTTTAACTGGCCACGCCGATGTGCTGGCGAGGCTTGGGCGCCGCGAGGAAGGACTCGTTCTCGCCGAGAAAGCAATTTCCCGATGCCGGCGTAACGATGCGCAGTGGTGGTTGCCAGAGGCCATGAGAATCAAGGGAGAGATTCTCCTCATGGGTGAGCAGCCGGACACGGCTTCAGCAGAAGAGCAATTCGGACGGTCTCTTGAGGTTTCCCAGACCCAAGGAGCTCGGTTCTGGGAGCTTCGTGGTGCACTCAGCCTTTCCGAGCTGCGGCATCGTCAGGGCGCCTCGGGCGATGCGCAGAAGATCCTCGACGCATCGTATGGCAAGCTCACCGAGGGATTTGCGACCGCGGACCTGATGCGGGCGCGCAGCCTGCTCGATCAGTGGGCGGGGGCCTGAGTCGCGACGGCAGCTTTGCCGGCCTTTCCGTCGGCTGATGGCTTGTCTGCGGCCTTGGACCATGATCGGTAGTAGGCGAGTAGGGCCATCGCCGCGATGCCGAGGATGCTTACGGTCACCTGCATCCCAACGCCAGAAGAGATTTCGACCAGCGCGAAATGCGCGGCAAATGACAGGAATATCCCCGCACAAAAGACTTCGAGGGATTGCTGCCCGCATTTGATCGCAGGGCGGAAGATCCGCCATTCCAGCCCAGGCCATTCCTTCGGCAGCAGCCGTACGACGAAGAAGGCGAAGACGACGAAATGGAGCAGGCGATAAGGGGCGAGGTTGGTCTTATCATTGGGGTTGAAGGTGCCGTAGAGCGCGTCGGGAATGAGTGCGCGAATCTCTTCAAACCGTGCTGCCATGGTCAAGACGAGCGCGAAGAGGAGATAGGCGATTCCGAGAACCAGCGCCGTTCGAGAACGGATGAACGGCATCGCCAGGGTCGACCCACCCAACGCGAACCAGGCCCCGAAAACGAAGAGCAGCTGCCACGCGAACGGATTGAAATACCATTGGCCGACGGGATAGGCGGATAGATTCCAGCCGAATTGCCGTGCGGCCAAATACACGACAACCGAGCATGCCAGGGTGATGTTGGGCCTTCGGAGCATGAACCAAAGAACGGGTGCGAAGACGCCCATCAGTACGATGTACAATGGCAATACATCCATGTTGACCGGCTTGAAACGAAGGATAAGGCCCTCGAAGAGGACTTGAGCAGGATTTTCGAGGAAGCCACGAATGTTGAAGTCGTCCACGAAGCCGGACTTACCGTATTTCTGAGCAAGGTAACCGATTTCGCTGAGGTAGATCACAAACAGAAAGACGTGGGCGACGTAGATCTGCCAGACCCGCTTGAGCAGGCGCGAAGCGCCGATCACAAAGCCACGTTCCAACATCATCCGCGCATAGACGAACGCGACGGTGTAGCCGGAAATGAAGATGAATAGGTCTGCGGCGTCGCTGAAGCCGTAGTTTCGCGTCGTGACCCAGTTCACGACGTTGTTGGGTATATGATCAAGGAAGATTCCCCAGTTGGCCACGCCGCGGAACAGGTCGAGCCGCAGGTCGCGGCCGCGTGATGGCAGCGTGGCCGATATTTTCACTGAGCCACGACCTTCGTACAGGTGGCTTCTTTGGCGAGCTTCCTGCCGGCAAGTGCGGCCATGATTGCCGCCCATCCTGACGAAATCAGGTTGACACCTGCAAAGAGACCCAGCGTCCAAATCGCGCTGATCGGCCAAAGAGCCCAAATAGCCGCGGCAAGGAAAAGGTCGAGCACTCCGCTCAACAGCATCCAGATCCAAGAGCGAGGAACGACAGTACGGTAGTTGATCGAAGCCGCGATCTGGAAAACACCTTCCGCCAGGAAGAAGGCTGCGAGCACCAAGGTCAGCGACAACGTTCCCGCGATCGGACGATTGATCAGGATGATTCCTACGACGATTGACATGGCTGCCGTCAGCAAACTCCACAGAAATGCGGGAACATCCCGCGCGGACATGATGGCCACCAGGCCCATGACGCCGCTCACAAGGAACAGGCCGCCGATGTAGAGCTCGACCGCAACCGATGCCGCCAGCGGGGCCCCAATGGCGAGGATACCCAAGACGAGCATGACGATGCCTTGGAATAGAAACAGTCGCCAATGCGTTGCCAGCGCATGCTTGATAGCGCGTTCCATCAGGCCGGTTAGAATACCAGTAAATGCCACAATTTCTCTCCTGCCGGGATTACCAGGCTATGGTCAGACGGGTTTGAACGATATCCGTGCTGGTGTGGCCTTCGGCTACCTGGGCACTCAGCGGATGCCAGATGTGCTGGTAACTCGGAATGAGCCGCACCGCCGGCGTGATCGCGAAGTCGTAGAAGACCTCCATCCCGGTTTCGTCGCTGGCCGACGCAGTGCCTCGCGTGAGCAGGCCAATATCCGTCTTGAATTTGTTGCTGAACTGGTTGTGGTAGACGCCAATGCCAAAGCTGTCGTACTCGCGACCGGGCAGAAGGCCGTGAGCGAACAGCGCGATGCTGGCGTCACGCGTGATGATATTGGTCTCTTCTGGCGCGTAACCGATACGCGCGAAGACACCGACGCCCCGGATCAATTCGCCAGACTTGAGCTTCCTGCGAACCGTCTCGGGATCGTCTTTGACGAAGAGGTATTGAGACGCATTAGCGATCGCGAACCAGCTGTCACCCTTGGTGTTGATCGGCAAGCCATCGTACGAATTTGCACCGAGCATGCCGCCGACAGCCTGCTTTACGGCAGCCACCGACGTGAGCGTGCCGAACGGCATTTCGAGATCGAGTTTGGGCTTGTTTGACCAGTTGAAGGCCGGCGAGAGCTGACCGGGCAGGCCACCGATGTCGTACGACACCACCGACATGAGATAGAGATTGACGTGGTCGAAGGCATGGGAAGCGAGATTGCTCGCCTTGCTGTCCGTATCGAGCACGCCGCCTGCAATCGCGAATTTCGGGCTCAGTGCCCAGACGCCAAGTGCCGCCAGTGACGTCGGATTGTAGAAATTCGGCGTCATCGCGTTCTTGTTGAAGTTGAAGTTGGCGAAATGATACTTGTAGCTGCTCCCGAAGGCGGTCTGATCGGGGATGAAGATGTTGCTGATCTTGCCGACCACGACGCTGAACTGCTGGCTCAGGGCCTGCACCAGGTAATACTCGGTCGGCAGGATATCGTGCGACGACTGCGGATCTGGGTACACCAGACCGGTATATTGCGGCACAGACGATCCAGCCGTGAAAGTGTTGGAAGGAGAGTCGCCTGTGCGCCATTGGGCGGTCGCATGGATAATGCCACCCGACCACCAGCCGGCGCGGGCCGTATCGACATTCACGGAGAACTGGGTGTTCTGAACGAAAGCGCCCCCGGTCTTCAGGCCGCCGGAAGTGACATTCTGATAGTAGCTCGTCGAATAGATATCGAAGAAATAGCCTTGTCTTGCCAGCTCGGTGCGCGTCCCGCCCCAGTCACCAAGCAGTTGAGTACGGCTCAGCACATCTCCAGTAACGGTTCCCGGCAACCCGAACACGGGACCATTGTTGAAATAGGCGAGCAGGCCGGGCGCGACGTTCACCAGTGAGATCATCTTGCCGGTCGGAACGGGACCGAATGGATCGGTCGGAACAGGTGGGCTCTTCTCTGAGCTCTTCTGACGTTTGGCTTTCTTTGCTGGCCTCTCCGGCGTGACCGGAGCAGGCGTGGCCGAGCTCCCCACGTTACCAAAATTGGCGAGGTTCTCATCTGCGTGCGCAGCGCCGACGATCAGAATCGTCGCTGAAGCCAACAGGCTGATTTTCCGTACGTTCATGACACATCCCCTGGCGGAGGCATCTATCAACTCTCCGCTTTCGTTCACGCTACGACGCGGCTTCACCGCCGCGTCGTGAAACGCTCCAAAATCCTGCAAATCGTTACAAACTGGGCGAAAACAGCTCCGCTAGAACTTGCGCCCGGCGAGAACGATGTCGAACAGCGCCTTTGATGCGAGGCTCAAGCCCCCGCCGCCATCGCCTCGGTCTTCGATGCCGTGGCCAGGGACCAGATTGCGAATGCCCCCATTGCGCGCCAGATGCGAAGGAAAGTGCGGCAACGGGTGATCTCCGACGCTCACTTCCGACGACCAAGTGATCGTGTCGGGATAGTTGCCGGGCAGGCCGGTCGGCAGCGTCAACTTCGACGGCGTGTCGCTGAATTCCACCGCGGAGGACAGACGGGTAAAGGTACCGAGAGGCGTCTGCTGATCGATCCCATGCTCGACCATGTCCTTCACGCCCACTGCCTCGTAGGGCTCGGCGTCGCGGGGCGCCGTGAGACTGGCCGCCATCGTGGCACAACGGCTCAGCGACGCGCCCGTCTTCCAGAACCCGCCCTTTTCTTCACGTTCAGCCAGGGCCGCGACGGCGCCGATGGCAGCCAGATAGCCGGTGATGTAGTCGTTGAGAAGTACCGATATCAGCGTCGGTTCTTCCATGCCGACGGAGTTCACGTGCATCATGCCGCTGACGGCCTGACCGATCTGCTCGAAGCCCTTGCGGTCGGCCCAAGGTGTGTCCGGCGAGCAGTAGGAGGCTCCTGCGTAGATGAGGCTCGGGTTGATCTCCCGCAGCGCTGCTTCACCAAGACCCAGCCGCTCCAAGGCGCCCGGGGAGTTGCTGTTTACCAGGACATCGGCTTCTGAAAGCAATGCAACCAGCCGTGCCTTGCCTGAATGGCTCTTGATGTCGGTGAGAATGCATTTCTTACCCCAGTTCACATCAAGCCAGAGGGGCAACACCCAGTCGCCGACTGGCGGCTGAATCTTGATCACCTCCGCGCCTTGTTCGGCGAGCAGACGCCCGATCGTCGGGCCGGCGACGAGATGGGCCAATTCTACGACGCGAACTCCCTCCAGCGGTCGCGCGTTCGCTTTGCCAAGCCGCCGCTTCTCTCCCTTGCCGCGCTGCTCGACCTGCACCATCGGCAATTTTGCCGTAGCTGCGCCCTGTGGATGCGAGAGCCACTCCTCGGGACTACGAACGATGCCAGCGGGCAGGCGGCGGGCCGCCATCTCGTCTTCAAGCTGCTGCGCCGTCTTCTTCTCGACCGCTGCCTGGAACGCGTGCGCTGAATTCGAGCACTGCAAGAAATCGAGAATTGCATCGCGCAAGTGGGGGTGCAGACCGATCATCGTAACGAAACGGCCGTCTTTGGCGCGATAGGTCCCGTTGTCGGGTCCAATCGGCCAGGTATCCATCAGGCAGCCGTATCCATTCAGAAATTGCAGTTGAGCGGAATTGAGCAGAAGCCCGCAGCGGCGCCGGTTAAGCTTCATGGTTTGGGAAGGAAGGCCTCGCAGCCGGCCGATATGCTCAACGACCGAGCCGAAGGCGGCCATCACGCCCGCGGCGTAGTCGTGGGCCTTGATCGTGCTCACCGTATAGGAGACGCCTGGCTCGACGGTGATCTTCGATGGATCAATGCTGAAGGGCAGTGCCTCCGCGATCGCATCGTAAGTCTTCTTCTGAAAAGCCTGTGTGATCATCTGCGCTCCGTTTTCTTGTTGCGCGGAGAGCTCTCCGGCCCCCAGCGACATCGGTCGCGCACAGCCTATCGATCTGCTGGCTTCTGCTGCCATTAAGCGGAATAAAGACCGCCAAAACGTTCCAAAGGAGCGGGCAACGACAGAGCAGGCAACGGTCTAGCGTGCCCGCACCGGGCAGTCCTCATGATCTGAGGAGTCAGCTATTCTTATCGAGAGGCAGGAAATACATATGTCAATCGGAGCTGGAACCCCAAGCGGGGGCCGCCTGCGGGCGTCTCGGCATAGTACCGCACCAAACCTCCGAGCTGGACAACCTGCTCGCCGATCTTCGCCAGTTGGTTGAGCCCGACGTTGATGGGCACATTCCATTGCCGCGAGGTCCAGTCGTAGGTGCTTTCAGAGCTTAGAAAGACCGTCGTCTGCGTCGTGGGGAAGGTATAGGTCAGGAACGGCTGTATGAAGCTTGCATCGACCTTCTCGCGCCCAAAGGTTTGATCGCTTAGCGACCAAATGTGGTTTGCCAGCACGCCATAGAGCCAGTGCCCGCTTTGTTGGAGGACAATACCTGTAATGCCACTTCCCCATTGATGATGACCAAGGACCTCCTCCGTGGCGGAGGGATAGAGGAAGACGGGGCCGACCCCCCAGGTGACGCCGTTCACGGGACGGGATGGCGAGAGGAAAAAACTCTGCACGATATCGCCCACACCCGACTTGTCGGTGGGAAAGAGCTGCTGGACATGTTCGACTGGGATGATCGTCCGGGTGATCAAATTCCAGTCGGAATTCAGCGAGAAGGGAACGACGGGCTCGATTGACAGGGTATAGCGGAAAGCATCTTTCGGGCTACCTTTTGCGCCGTAGTCGAAATTGCTCTTCAGCGGCACCTGGATGAGAGTTGCAATCGGATTGGCGAGTTGTTGCCCGAGATTGCCGTTCTGGGCAGCTCCGCCGTTTTCCTTGGGTTCGCCTGCCGAAGCGGGGATGCAGCCTAACATAAGCAAGATTGCCGAAGCGGATGCCGCTATGCGGAGCAACGCGATACCCTGAGACATTGCCGTGTCTTTCACTGATATATTCGGAAGCGCGATTTTGAATTAGGAGACACAGGAGGCGTGCGCCTCCGCCTTGTCAGCGTCCGCCTTAGCCAGGCGCGCTTCGAGTGCGGCATGCTCCGCCTTCTTGACAGCGAACTCAGCGAATTCAAAAGCTTCGGTTGCGAGTGCGGCCGCGTCCATCGAGCGGCGCCGCAGTCGCTTCAGGTCGCCCCTCTGCTTCCATTCATCCACGTCGTCAGCTATCGCCGCCGAAGTGCTTTCATGTGAGGAGATGACGCGATGACCAATCTGTTCGATCCGTACCAGCTGCGCATCGATATGAAGTTCGAGTTCGGCGAGATAGGCCAACAGCTCAACCTCAGTCGTGTCCGAACTGCCGATAGCCCTCGATTTTATCGAGCAAATGGCGTGCTCAAGCTTCGATAATCTCTTCTGGAGTAACTGCTGCAGCTCGTCCATCCGATCGCTTCCCAATACACGTGTGATGGGAAGTAACACTAGCGCTGCGGTTGGGCGCCCGGAATTAAGGCGCGCAAATCGCTCCAAAATGTCGCAAACGTCAAAGAATGGCGGCTTCCATTAGAAGCGCCGGAAATCAACGGTGTTCTCCAGCTGATATTGAATTCAAGGTTGGATCGGCAGCAACAATGGACTCTCCCGATCGGATCAGAAGATCAACGTCGGCCTCAGGCAGTTTAAATCGCGTGGGGATTGACGAGAGCCGAGCGGAATTGTCCGACTGGTCGAACGATACCTCAGTAATCTTGAATGTGATGTCCTTGCATTGCCACCCCTCGCGGGCCCCCAGCTTGCGAGCTTCACCTGATGTCAGCTTGCACCGCCAACTGCGAATGGCGTTCTCCCATTCACGGATCGTCAATCGGAAGGCGTCGAAGCCGCTTCGAACCGAAGAATCAATGGCAGTATCGGTGATCGCAGCTAGTAGCTCAGCCCCTGATGGGCCGTTGATTGTATGCGACCATTCGCCCTTTGCGCCTTGCCCGGCGTTGACCAGAATGAAGACCACGTTCCGTAGCTTGACGGCTTCCCGATCCGTCAAGGGTGCGTAAGGTTCGGTTGCCGCCGATCGGGCGATGACGAGGCCCGAGAGGCCATAGTTGTCCGTCAACCCCCCGTCGGCCAGCTTCAAATACTGAACGATGTCGGGGTTCCGGTAGTCGGTTAGCGCCCGCGCAAAGGCTTTGACCTGAGCGCCTGAGTTTTGGTTCGCGAGGACCTGGCCGATCCATCTCGGCGGCTCTGCGGCGCACGATTGCGGATAGGCTTCGAGCACTATTGGAGAGAAGGCCACGGGCACCGCTGCCGATGCTGCCACCGCGAGCGAGATGGGATACTGACCTAAATCACTACATAGCTCTCTGAATACGGTTTGTGAGAACACAAACGGAGTTCGGTGATAGAGGTCCGAGGCGTTAATCCAAATGACCGGCCGCGAGCTCTTGAGCAACTCCTTCATTGTTGCTTCGGCAAACAGATTCCGATCGAGCCATCCGGACAGGCGCGGCGCCTGATTGACCCCGCCGTTGATACCCTCGACTAAACTCCCCAGGCTGAAGTCGGTTCTCAGGTCGGCTTCCGCATCTCGGATTAGAAATCGCTCACGAAAGTCGCCCAGCGCCTGCTTCCCACGCAAGCCATAGTAGGCAGCAGTTATGGACCCGCCGGACACACCCGAGATAAATTCGACCCGATCTAGCGCTGTGGCAGTTGCGCCGGCTCGAATGCGCTCAAGTCCGCGCAGAACACCAAATGCAAAGGCGGCAGCGCGTGTACCTCCTCCCGAGAAGGCCAATCCGATAGCAAGGTCATTGTCGGCACGGATGTTCGGCGGCGGCGCAATCGAACCGGCGTTGAGGGGAAGGTTCAGTGGCAAATTTGAAGACGAGCAACTGCAAAGTGAGGCCGCCAATGTCCCTAGAGCTAGAAGGCAAAGCGTCCGTCCGAATAGCGGCAAACTAGACCCCGGCCAATGGGCTGTCTTGAGAGCAGTGGGGCTCGGCGAAAGGCTGATGTGCGAGGCTGCGGGACTTTTCTACTCGGTCTGAAGGCCGCTTCGACTTAATCGATGCAAAAAGATGCAAACAGAAGAAAGGCAGGCTTGGATCTGCGGGATATGCCAATCTCGCTGAGACAGCGAAGCATCGTGAATGTCTGCTGGTGGCCCCAACTCGGACTTAGTGGAAGTGCGCCCAACGCGCAGCTATCAGAGGCAGAGGGGACCTCAAACGGAGTGCAGCGCAGGCTTATGAGTAGACGCCCTAGAGTGGGGATGGCCAATCCTGAGGCGCGAAACGCTTAGGCGGCTGCAGCCTCGGCTTCCGTAATCTTTTGGAATTCGAAGAGCAGTTCCTGGAAATGTTTAGCTTGATAGCCCACAACTTTGCCGTTGCGCAGGAGCTCGGCGCGGTCAGCCGCGGTACCGTTGGGATCGTCATCATGCGGACAATTGCAGAAAGTGCATCTATCTGACGGAAGCGGCCCCTAGCCGTGCCTCCGAGCGCGATCACCGCGCTCGGGCCGCCGACAAGCTTGATGATCTCGACGAGGTCTTCGCCCGCTGCCGCCATTGCCATTCTGGGCTCGACCCCACGACCCCGTGATTACAAGTCATGTACTCAGGTCGTCCGTGCCTGCCTCAGCTTGACCGGCAGACTGCCCGATCAACAGAATAGATCTGCTCCGCAGCCGTTTTGAAGGAAGGGAGCAGGTCGTAAGCCTGCTCACGGGCGGAAAACTACGGTAGTGATGTTGCTGGGGACGACCGTTGCAAACACCGTAGCTATTCTTCCGAGGCACAGGAAAAACCCAGTTGAATCAACGAGGTTGACAAGACACCCCTTCCGCCAGTCAAGGCTAAAAACCCAATATTTTCAATATTTAGGGCTTTTGACTCACCAAGAGCGACTTACCAGATCACACTGGGCTAGTCCGTTTCGGCGCAAAGCGGGTGCGACAGTGAGACTGAGCTGACTATCTGCGCACATGTCGCAAGACATGTGCGACTAAGAGGTCTTCAGCTTGTGATTGATTTGCGTCGATAGTTGACTTGGCATGACATCCTAGAAGCTACTTTCACACATGGCGGAAATTCATTTCATCATTGATCGCTTCAAATTCTTCGCCGCGTGCTGCTTGATTGGCGTCTTCTCGATTTGTTTTTGGTTCTTCGCATTTTGGGCATTTCGAATGACGACCAAGACGAATTCGCTGTCTGCGATCGAAATTCCGCTGAAGGGACCCATCCACGCGGTATGGGACGCGGGTCTTTACCGGGAAGACTCTGTTGGAGCTGGGATCTACTGGGTGGACGACGACACAATTGTTGTGCGTGCAAACAAGGGACCAAAGCCGACTACCTCGGAAGCAAGGCGCTCGGTGGTGTCCTGGCTCTATCTCTGGCGTCTCGGTGAAAAACCCCGGCCGTATGGCGGCGATCCCGTGGCGGCGGCCCAGTCCTATTGCGCCGCCCGCGGCGAAATCAGCT
Source organism: Bradyrhizobium sp. (assembly GCF_035935975.1). Lineage (GTDB taxonomy): Bacteria > Pseudomonadota > Alphaproteobacteria > Rhizobiales > Xanthobacteraceae > Bradyrhizobium. Next base: position 117,101 of record NZ_DASYWN010000055.1, on the reverse strand, counting down.
ATCTGCAGAACACTATCGATCCTGTTACTGGGGCAACGTTGCAAACTCGATGGCGAGGGCCGGTAGGGCACGAACGAGAGGTTGGCCCACAGGCCGCGTCGTCACATTTGTCACCTTCCTTGGCTGGTCGAGCTCCTTTCGTGCCATCGATCGAGAGGGTTGATTGCGAGCTTTACTTCGATGGTTCGATGGCAGGCAAGCACTATGTGGCTGATCCTGAACGGCGCTTCTATATTGATTTGGGTAAGGAGCCGACGTTGGCACGTGTTCATGCAGCGTCGGCCGAGCCGCTCGTCTTGATGCGAGCAGATGGCTCGGATCGGATCGAGTTGCCTGTTTCGAATGCTGAGGCGAGTTCCTATGCATTTCGCATGTTTGAAGATGTGTTTTACATGTGGGCTGGGAATCTTTCTCGATCGCCGATCGATCATTTCGAGAAGTGGAAAGAGAGCGACTGCTGGCCGATCTGGCGAGTCAATCCTCATACAGCGAAAACCGAGCGACTCTGCGTGCCGTTCGGACCCTGGTCGGGAGCTGTTCACGGCGGCGGATCGACGACAATTGATCTGGCCCCGACAAGGGTGGGGCTCTTCTTCGCTGCGAATCCCGTAAGTGCCGAGGAAGAGCATGGTCTATATTTGCTCCGGGATAGATCTGTCACCCAGATCCTTCCCGGGTATGTCAGAAGCCCGGTGACCTCACCGAACGGCTGCCGGATCGCCCTGATCTATTTCCCCAATCGCGAAGCGCTGGGCCCTTATTCTACCGCTTCATCGAGCATCATCGTGATCGATGTCTGCTCTCCCGCATCGAACATATCCTCCAATTGATAAACTCATTCGTCAGGAGACGTCATGCCAGCTCCGAGCACCGGTTCAATTGCGGACGGAGGTGAAGGCAGAGGCCATTGGCACGTTACGGATTTCCGGGCAGTGCGCCGAGGCCTACATCCGCACGAACTGGTCGACCTGGAGCGAGAAGCACCGCGATCAATGGTCGTCATCGTTGAAGCGGTACGCCTACCCGACCATCGGCAAGCTCACTATCCCCGAGATCAAGCCGAGCCACATCCACGACCTGCTCAACCCGATCTGGATCGAGAAACGGGAGACCGCGAACCGGGTCCGCGGCCGCATCGAGACCATCATCGCCGAGAACGTCGACATCGACGATCGCGACTTCCGGAACCCGGCCGAACTCACCAAGCAGCTCCGTGAGAGGCTTCCCAAGCGGCCGAAGAGGGCGGTCCGGCATCACCCGGCGTTGCCCTATGCCGAAGCGCCCACGTTCATGCAGGCGCTCGCCGGCGCCTCCCGTCTGCGAGACGCGAAGCCTCGCCATGTTTGGCGTCTACCATCTCAGGGAGATGCTGCTCCGATTTGAGATGAAGTACGACGAAGGAGTTTGGCGCGTGGGCGGGGGAGCGACGGGCTCATGCTCCCCCAGCACGGGCGGCTAAGCCGGTAAAACGTGGGGCCCGCCGGTTCACGCTGGCGGGCCCTCGCCTCAACCGTTTGGTTGATGCGGGGGTCAGCAGGACCAAGCTATGTACACGCGCTGCCGAATTGCGTCCTCGCCCTCCAGGTTTGTTGGGTGTCTTGAAAATCGCTTTCAAATGCCGAGGCTCAAATGCGCTTTATCTCCAAACTTTCCTCCTGCGTCATCGCTTTGGTTTCGACCGCTTTTTGTCTTCCGGTTGGAGCAGCCCCCATAATTGCCGGTTCGTATTACGAGGATACTGTTACTGCAGGCTGCGGAAACACGACAGGTTGCACCACCTGGTGGTCCCAGCTGCCCGCTAGTCAACTTTTGAACGTGAAGCGCGTGAATTGTCGTCTCGGCGGGATGTCTCAGACGCCGATCACCTACAAGTTCTTTGTCGCGCCCGCGCCAGGAGTACAATCAATCGGCCGAAACTTCTTCTTCCGCGTAGGCGAGGTTGCTTCATCTGGCGGATCAATTTACGGAGCCATCAACGACGAGCTGAACGTCTTGGTGGGCGCCGGCCGTGCTCCGGCGATTGAAATCGACTTCGCCGTAGCTAGCAATGTCTCTATCAACTGCACCCTCATCGGCGAGCTTCAAAACTCCCAATAATCCGTGCTCATCGTCGCGGTTTCGACAGACGTTCCGGGCTGATGACGCTCCGCCGATGGCTGAGGGGTAACGACAAGAGGCCCGCCGGTTCACACCGGCGGGCCTGAGAATGGCTCACTCAGTTATCCGTCAAATTTCCGACGATAAAGCAGTTTGGGGCCATGGAAGCGGCACCACCGTTGCTGGCAGCTACAATGAAGATTGAGGGAAACCGGCCTGGTCCCATCTTAAAGAATACCTCATTGGTCACGACCGAATAGAGCTTTACATTCTGGATGATTTCCGGGGCGATAGGCGTGTTTTTGATCGGATAAGAACGGCCAAGATCGGACGCGCCGGGGCTGGTCCCAATCTGCAGCCGCATCAAAGTCAAAACCTGCGTGGCGGACACGAAAACGTCACAAGCGATGTTGGTGATATTCAGGAATTTATTCGCGGGTGTTTGTGTGAAGGTCAGTGTTGCGTTGCCCGTCGCCGTAGAAGGCAACGTCGCTTGATCTTCGTAGAATGTACCTGAGATGATTTGCTTGTTGTTCTGCGCGTGAGCCGGCGCGGCCAGGGCGATAGCAAGCAGAAACAACGCGGTGGCGGATTGAGCGCATTTTGAAAAACGCATTTCAGCCTCCAAAATTTGAGAAAGTAGAAAAGTAAAGGCGGCATCGCACGCGCTGCCACCTCTCGTAGGCGTCACGAAATGCAAGAGGCCCGCCAGCGTGAACCGGCGGGCCTGGGAGTGCTCCTCAAAGTTCAATCTCAGTCGCCAAATTCGAACGCACGAGGGTGGTCAAGCCCGCTTTCAATCTTTTCGCTTGCCAGGTTCGAAACGCTGGATCGGCATTCAGTTTCTCAACTGTCGCGCCGTAAGCTGAGAACGTCTCGAAATTGACTGAGAAAACGAAATTTCCGAATTCACCGACCGCGACGGTCCAGAATCTTGGTTTTCCACCGTGCTTGCGCCAAAGCTCGGCAGCCTCCTTGGACAGTTCGAGTATTCCGGCGAAGTCGGCTCCGGGATTCGGTTTGACGACATATTGAACAACAACTGCCATGCTAACCTCCCATTGAAATGACAAAGGTCGCGCATGCGAGGTTTTGCCACTTTTCCCCGGATGAATTGACCTAGATCAAGTGGAGCTTGCGCTCGCAGGCAAGAGGCGATTCCGCGGGCGGGGGCTTCGGCACCTCCAGAAAGTATTGCCAGGCAAAGAGAACCCCGCAGACGACACGATCGAGATGTTCCTGTTCTCGCTCATTGTTCCTCTCCTGCCGCATCGCTTGATCAAGCAGAGCTCTCTCTCTCTCTCTCTCTCTCTCTCTCTCTCTCTCTCTCTCTCTCCGAGCCAAGAACCATGAAACGCGATCGTCGAATCCGCGAGCTCTGAGGGCACGGGACGAGACGCTGATCGATTTCGGAATAATGGCATTATGCCCCTGTTTTGCCCGACGAGTCAAATCGGCCTCCGCGGGACGTGCAAGCTGTTGATCCTAAACGCGTCGGCTACTGTGCATGGGGTTGTTTTCGACAATTTGAGTGAGGCACACGTCCAGCCCTCCGGTGAGATGAGGTCCTGGTCTTCACGGGTGCGGCGTGTCTCTCCTTCGCGACGGTGTACCGGGGCAATCAGACAAACATGTCGAAAGTGAATCAATTCGCGGCAGCAGCGCCGGGGATCTCTCCGCTCATTGCGGTTGTATGAAATAGATCACGCTACCTGACGAAAATATTTGCTGTCCGTGCTTGTGCAAAGGTGCGTGTTTAGATGACAGCATCCCAAAGTTGTGGTTAGTTTCGCCCCGCCTTCTCCGTCTTGCTTGCCCCGGGGGCTGGAATGGACACCGAAGCACTGACCGTTGCTTACGCGCGTGTGAAGGGGATCCTGGATGAGGCCGCCGGCGACAGCACCGCGGATTATGGCGGTGCGGGACGATTCTGGGACAAGGGCGCAGCGGCGCTGGAGGCGGTCGAGATCTTCGGCATTAAGATGGTTGCGCCGGTGCCGGAAGGGCACGCCTGCTGTCTGCCGCCGCATGCGCGCAGTGATGCATCCGGGCTGATCAAGGGATTGCGCGGCGAGGCGCCATTCGACGGTGGCCGCTTCCCGCCGCTGCCTTGGGGCGGTCATCCGGTTGCGCCCGCCGACATCAATCGCATCGCCGACTGGATCGATGCCGGCTGCCCCGATGACGCCACCAGCGTTGCGGTCGAGCTTTCGCCCGGCAAGCCGGCCAAGCCCGTGACGGTGAAGGTCAGCGAGATTGCCGAATTCGCGGAAGCCGTTGACGGCTATTCACCGGCCGCTTGTGTCGGCGAGCCCCGGCGGCGCATGAACATCGACTGCATGAGCGAGCCGCAGCTCGAACGCCTGCGCCGCGGCTTTCGCCAGCTCTATTCGCTCAATCGCTGGCCCGAGGATCGGCGCAGCTACAACAACCAGGCGCTGATCCATCAGAACCATTGCCAGCACGGCTGGGAGCGCTTCCTGCCCTGGCATCGCGCCTATCTCTACGAGTTCGAGCAGAACCTGCAGGACTTCGAACCCGGCCTGATGCTGCCGTACTGGGACTTCACCATGCCGGAATACCGGCCTGAGGAGCCGGAGAAGGGCCTCATCATCCCGACCTCGATGAAGGCGTACCTCACCGCGGAGGCGGCCGAGACATTGGTGGTTGCGCTCGATCCGGCGCCGACGGCAGCTCAGAAGAAGGCGATCCTCGCACTTGCGCAGGACCGCATGACCTTCACCTCGCAGCACGCCTTCTTCTGCTACGTGATCAACACGATCGGCTATTCGTCCGTCACGCCGAATCCCAAGAACGCCAATCGCCAGCGCTTCATCGATGCGCTGCTGATGTCGAACTCGCTCTGGTACCCGCTGCGCTATCCCGCCGAATATGCCGGCGACGGCACGATCAACCAGGTCATTCACTATCATTACCCGTCGGCCGACGACATCGCGCAGATCCTGAGCCTGAACAATTTCCGCGACTTCGGCGGCGGCAGCATCTATGACGCGGCGTTCGGATTCCTCGACCAGAATCCGCACAACACCATGCACATCTGGACCGGTGGCCAGAATCCCGATGCCGGGAAGGCGGCCTATGTCTGCAAGGGCGGTCCGACCGCGACGGGAACGACACCGCATCCGGACGCGGACACCGCGCATCTGCGTGCGCTGACGACGCGCCGCAACGATGCCGCGCAGGTCGGCGGGCGCCGCTTCCACGCGCGCTCCGATCTCTATTCGCAGCCGGGCCTCGGCGACATGTTCAGCAATCTGACCGCGTCCTACGACCCGGTGTTCTGGCCGATCCACGTCAACATCGATCGCATCTGGTGGGAGTGGCAGAAGCTCAATCCGAACGCGCTGCCGGCTGACCTGGATTCCGTATTGTCGCCGTGGAACTACACGATCCGCGACACGCTCGATATCGGGCCGTTCGGCTACGAATATGTCCGCAGCTCGCATTTCATGCCTGTTGGCCTCGAGGCGCCGGTCAGCCGTTTCGTGTCGCAGCCGATCACCGTGCCGCAAGGCGCGCGCAGCTTCAAACGCGCGGAGATCCGCCTGCACCAGGTGCCGCAATTGATGCGCTCCTGCTTCGTGCGCGCCTTCCTGAACGAGCCCGGCGCCGATGCGTCGACGCCGATCAAGGGCAATCCGCACTATGCCGGCTACATCTCGATCTTCGGACATGGCGCCTGCTACGGCGGTCCCGGCCATTGCGATATCCCGCCGCCGCAGCCGCGGCGCTTCGATCAGCGCGGACGCAGCCACAACACGCCGCGCAACCACCGGATCGACGTCACGGCGGCAGCGAAGCTCGCGCTCAAGAAGAGGGGGCCCTTGCAGATCACGCTGGTGGTGATCGGGGGGGACTACCAGGAGGAGAGGGAGCTTCTGAAGCTGGAAGGCGTGTCGATCAATTTCCTGGATTGAGAAGGCGGCGGGGAAGTCATGGCGACGTATCGAATCCATCCGGGCATCGGCATCGCGCGCCTGGGCAACAGCGACAGCGAATTCTACCTCGCGCCGGAAACGCCTGCGGCGATGCCGCTGGCTTGCGACAGTTTCGGCAATTCCTTGCACGGCCCGGACGGCGTCACGCCCGTTCCGGTCAAGACGTTCAAGGACTCGCAGGGCCGCGTGAAGCGCCAGGCCGCGCGCTTCCAGATCTTCGTCTATGACGATGAGTCCCCCGAGGGACGGCCGCTGGCGCTCGGCGATCCCGTCGAGGGCGGCGGCAATCACGGCGTGCTGATCGATATCCAGTGGCGCGTCTATGTCGCCAACAAGAAGGCCTCCTGGTATCCGTTCACCGAGCTCAAGGGCGAACATGGCTACGCCCCCGGCAGCGCGCGCCGCAATGCCGACGTCACCGGCCAGGACCGCGACCTCCTCATCATCGATCCCGGTCCGCGCAGCGTGAACGCGACCACCAACCGGCGCGCGCATTTCGATCGCTCCGGCGGCCCCGGCGGTTATGCCACGACGTTTCCGCCGAAGGGCCTCCAGCCGTTCGACATCGACACGCTCGGCGAGATGATGACGGACAACAAGGGCCGCCTGATCGTGCTCGGCGGTCACGGCAATTCGGGCATGGACGTCAGCGGCAGCTTCGGTCCGAAGATCGAGGACTATGCCAACACCGACGGCTGGTACGACGACATCTCCGATGGCCCGGTGATGGCGCGTCTGATCATGTATTCGAAACAGGTCGGCCAGACCCGCTACATCGACGTCGAGTTTCCGGCCTGGGTGGTGGTCGGGTATCCGCGCTTCGCGCCGCAGATCCTCGACATGATCACGATGGACGAGATGCTGTACGATCTCTACGTGCGCGAATTCGCCACCGACACCGGCATCTACGGCATCCTCGGGACCTATGACGACCCGCAGCAGATCTCGTTTCGCGATGAGGCCGCGCTGCGTCACTGGCAGGCCGGGCGCCTCGCCTGGAATCGCAACTACCGGCCCTGGTTCTATCGCGACATCTGGCCGATCCTGTTCCGGCCGGACGAGTTTCGCTATCTGAGCGATATCCTTCAGCAATCGAACTATCCGCACGACCAGGCCAAGCGCGGCACGTTCGATCCGAACAAGCTCTCGCAGGTACCGCGACACGCGACGCGGCCAACGGAGGACGAAACCCCGGCGGACGCGCCGCTGCGCGATGCGAGCCAGGGCGAGGCGGTCATGGCGGTGGCGCAGGTCGCCGGTCCCACCCGCCACTCCAAGGCCGACGATCCCTACGGCCCGATGCGCCGTTTCCTGTTCGACCTCTTGCGTCGCGCCGGCGAGGCGAACTCATTCCAGGTGCAGGACCGCGCGTCCTCGCGCGTCCATTCACTGCCGCTGATGCCGCTACTCTGCGGCGACAATCCGCTGACCAACGAGACGCCGTCGAAATTCCTTCATCTCACCGAGTACCAGCTCTTCATCCTCGGCCAATGGGCGCGCGGCTGGTTCATCAACGAGAAGGAGGAGGGCTGGCTGCCGAAGACCTACTCGCCCTTCGCGCCTTACCCGACAACGCCGCCGAAGACCGGCCGCGAGCTCGATCGCGGCGTGCTCAGCAACGTGCTGGGCGGCGCCTTCTGTCCGGGCGCCGAGCTCGGCTGGGTGATGCGCAATCCGTCGATCTATTGGGCGCCTTATCGGATCAACGCTGATCGCAGCGTCTCGGATTTTCTGCAGAGCGCCGCGCAGGCCAACCAGGACCACGGCACCGTGATCGCCGACCCGACCTTCAACGTGGAGTCGCCGCTCGCCCAGGACAACGATTTCGAGACCGGCCTGCAGCCCGGTGACCTCACCAAATATATGGGCCTGCCCTGGCAGTCCGATTTCAACGAGTGCACGACGCAGCCGATCAACATCACCTACGCCGACTGGAACAATCTCTGGGCCGACAGCGACAATGACGAGCGGCTGCGCCGCGACGAGAAGACCTGGACCACCCTGTGGTGGCCGGCGCATCGGCCTTTGCAGTCGTTCGAGATCGCGTCGATCCAGAGCGGCCGGCCCAGCTATGTCTGGACCACCTGGAGCCGCGGCGTTCCGCAGACGCCGGTCGGCGACCTCAAGATGGTCACCGAGTGGAACAAGCTCGGCTTCATCGTGCGTAACCCTTACGAGCCCGCCGTGCAGCCTGCCGACAATTACGCGGCCAAATACATCAGCGTCGAACGAACAACGGGATCGAACCCCGATCCAAAAAGCGAGGCATCATGAGCGACAATCCATTCGTCGGGAGCTGGACTTATCGCAGCCTGCTCAATGATCCCGACGTCAATACGGCCTTCAACAATCTCGAATTCGGCCGCGGCACGATCGAGATTGTCGACGGGCCGATGCAGCTTCTCTCAGGCACGATCGGCGGCCCGGGATGGTCGCTCGCCCTGAAGGGATCGCGCGCCTACGGCTCGCCGATGCAGGTGCGCTTCCAGGGCACCGGCGTCGTCAGCGGCGAGGAATGGATCTACGATTATTGGGGCTCGCTGGTGCCGGCCTGGCCCAATGGCGTCGACCAGCGGCCGGCCATTGTCGGCTCGGTGATCCGCACGATCCCGCATAGCGGCGGCTCGCCGGGCACGGTGGCGCCGGCCGGTGTGGTGGCGTCTTTCTACGCCGTCCGGGCCGACTGACCTTGGCCGCGTTCGACATCATCGTTGCAGGCGCGGGGCCAGCCGGCGCGGCCACGGCCCGCGCGCTCGCGATGTGCGCGCCGGAGCTTCGAGTGGCCGTGATCGCGCCGGGCGAACGGCGCGGGCGGGGAAGAGGCCAGGGGAGAGGCGAGGTGTTGTCGCCGCTGATCCAGCCGGTGCTGCGTCAGCTCGGCCTGTGGCCGGCCTTTCTGACGCAGGATTTTGCGCCGTCGCACCGGACGCTGGTGTCATGGGACGAGGCCGGCCTGACCTCGAGTGAATTGCTGCTCGAGGCCCGTGGGCCGTCATGGCGCGTTGACCGCGCGACGTTCGACGGCTGGATCGCCGATGCGGCCTGTTGCGCGGCCGCGCGCGTCGATGCGAAGGTCTGGCGCCTCGCGGGCGAGGCGGACGGCTGGTCGGTCGCTTGCGACGACGGCAACAGCCATTCGGCCCGCCTGATCATCGATGCGACGGGCCGCGCCCGTGCGCTCGCCGACCGCCAGGGTTTTCGGCCGAAAGCTCAGGACCGCCTGATCGCGGCCTATGCCGAGGCGACGACGTCAGGGCCGGATGCACCGGAGCTGCTCGTCGAGGCCTTCGAGGACGGCTGGTGGTACACGCTGGCGCTGGGCGAGGGCAGGCGCGCCTTCGCCTGCATGACGGATTCCGATCTCGCCCGCGGCCTCGGATTGAACACGCCCGACGGCTGGCGCGCGGTGCTTGGCAGGACGCAATTCGTCGCGGCCGTCGCGAGCAGGGTCGTTGAGCTCGGACATCCACGCCTGATCCCCGCCGGCGGCCGAACCGCCGCAACGGCGACCGGCTTCCGTTTTCTCTGCGCGGGCGATGCCGCGAGCGCGTTCGATCCGATCTCCGGCCACGGCGTCGTCAAGGCGATGCGCTCGGGCATGTTCGCCGCCTATGTCGCCAGCGACTGCCTCGCGCGCGGAGATGCCACAGCCCTCGGCCGCTACGACGCATGGATCGCGCGTGAAGCTGCAGTCTACGCAACGACATTGAGTGAGCATTACGGCAGCGTGTCGCGCTGGGCCGACCGGCCGTTCTGGCGACGACGGCGCTCCGTTACGCCTTCAGCCCATCCTTCGAGCAATCTCCTGGAGCAATAGGGGAACAACATGATGAAGAATCTTGCGCGAATTGGTTTCGTCGTCGCCGCGCTCGGACCCAGCGTTCAGGCCTTGGCGGCACCGGTGCCCCGTGCGTTCGAGCCGCCGCCGACGCTGCCTGGGCAGGGCGATGTGGTGCGATTGGAGGCCGCCGTGGCGCCTGCCGTCGGCGGCTGCCGGCCGCAAGGATCGATCGCGCGCAGCGGCTCGATCGTCTCCGTGGTGCTGAACTTCGTGCGCGGGCGCTTCTTCATCAACAACCCCGATCCCACCGACCCGCAGCCGGGCGGTCTCGATCCGGTCGAGCTGCGCTCCTATGGCGGCTGCAAGTCGGGGCCTGCGATCTTCGTCAAGCCGGGCGACACGCTGCGCGTCGACCTGATCAATCAGCTTGCGAAGGATGATCCGAGCTGCCTGCCCAATCCGCCGTCGGGGCTCGGCCTGCCGGCTCTGGTCGGCTGCTTCAACACCACCAATCTGCACACCCACGGCCTGCACGTGTCGCCGGCGGGCAACAGCGACAACGTGCTGCTCAACATCGCGCCGCAGACCAAGTTTCCCTACGAGATCAACATCCCGAACGACCATCCGGCGGGGACGTTCTGGTATCACGCGCATCGTCACGGCTCGACGGCCGTGCAGGTGGCGAGCGGCGCCTCGGGCGTGCTGGTGGTTAAGGGCGAGCGCCCCTACACGCCGCCGACACCGCAGAACCCGAAGCCGATCGCCGACATCGACACGGTGCTGCATGACGACAACGGCACCCCGCTGAAGGAGCAGCTCTTCCTGTTCCAGCAGATCGCCTATGCCTGCTTCGCCAACCAGCCGAACCAGGCGGGCGGCCCGTGGCAGCAGATCTACACCACGCAAGGGCTCTACAACGCCAGCAGTCCCGCAAACATCGCCAACGCGCCGTGGACATGTCCGCTCGCAACCCCCGGCAATCCGGTCAGTCCCGGCGTCGTCGAGAATTTCGGCCTGCAACTGGACTCCGCCACGATCTGGGACACCAATGGCCGCTTTACCAGCGTCAACGGCATCGTGCAGCCGACGCTCACGCTGCCGGCGGGCGAGATCCAGCGCTGGCGTTTCGTGCATGCCGGCATTCACGACACCATCAACATTCAGCTGGTGCGCGCGACGCCCACGACGAACCTGATTGCGAACTCGGCGCTGAGTGGCAACCGCCAGCAGCAGAAGGCCGATCTTCTGGCCGCCTGCAACGCTTCCGCGGGCACGCTGATCCCGCAATTCGAGATTGCGAATGACGGCCTCACACGGACTAAAATTCGCACCGTGTTCGCCTCCCAGGTCGGCGGCGTGCTGGAATCGAACTACATGCAGCCCGGCTATCGCAGCGATATCCTCGTCGTCTTCCCCTCGGATGGCGACTACTGCCTGCTCAACCAGGCAGCGCCGCCGGCCGAGCGCGTGTCCAACGGCAATGGCGGCGGGCAGGGGCCGTCGACGCCGCAATTGCTGGCTTACATCCATGTGCGCGGCGGCCAGCCTGTGACCGGTGATCTCCAGGCCTATGTCGGCAAGGCGCTGTACGACGCCAATCCGACGCTGCCGGATCCCGTCCGCACCGGACTGCGTGACGGTGATCTGCGTCCATGGGCGCCGTTCGAGAACCTTGCACCGCCCGCTGCCGGCAGCCAGCAGCAGGAGGCTGCGTTCGCAATCAACTTCCCGAAGTTCACGGTCAACAACGACTCGTATGATCCTGACGTCGTGAACTATACCCGCGAGGTCAACACCACGGACGATTGGCTGCTCTCCGCGCAAGGCGAGCCGCACATCTTCCATATCCACGTCAATCCGTTCCAGGTGATCGACGTCACCACCACCAACACCAACGGTCAGCGGATCTCGATCTACAATCCCGACGGCACCTGCAAACCGGAGATCGTGTTCGCCGACCCGCAGCAACTGGCCAACCAGTATTGCGGCATGTGGCATACTTTCCGCGACACGATCATCGTCGAGAACAATTATCAGATCCAGGTCCGGACGCGATACGACCGCTACATCGGCGAATATGTCCTGCACTGCCACATCCTCGACCACGAGGACGCGGGCATGATGGCCAACATCGCGATCGTCCCCGATCTCAACGCGCCCGGCGGCGGCCTTGGGATGGCGGGCATGCACCGCGCCGCGCCGCCGACGGCCACACCGGCATCGCTGCCGCCGGGCCACAAGCATTGAGGGGCAGGGGCAGCAGCGAGGATCGCGCGTGATGAAGATCGGAATCCCCGTCTACGACGGCGTCGACATGCTCGACGTCGCCGGCCCCTTCGAGATGTTCGACTGGGCGAATTTCGATGTCGAGATCGTCGCCGCCAAGGCGGGCATGAAGCGGTTTCGTAACCGGGGATTTCCGTTCGAGGTCAAGACGTCCTTCGCGGAATGCACCCAGTATGATGCCGTCTGGGTCCCCGGCGGCGATCCGGCCGCGCTCACCGAGATCATCAACGACCCGCGCCAGACCTACTTCCATTTTCTGACCAAACAGGCCGCCGGTGCGAGATACATGTGCTCGGTCTGCGAGGGGGCGATGCTGCTTGCGGCCTCTGGTCTTCTCGACGGTCATTTCGCGACGACCCACTGGGCCTTCCTCGAATGCTTCCCCCTGTACTTTCCGAAGGTGAAGGTCGCCGAAGGTCACCCGCGCTTCGTGCTCGATCGCAATCGCCTGACGGGAGGCGGAATTTCGGCAGGCCTCGACGAGGCCCTGATGTTGATCACGCTGCTCGGCGGCACCGAGCTCGCCCGTGAGGTCCAGCAGAATACCCAGTATTATCCGGACCCGCCCGTGCGCAGCCCGATTCCGCCGGCACCGAAATGTCCGCTCGTCGGGGTCAAGCCGCTGGGGCCGAAGCGATCGGCGAGTGATTCGCTAACCGGCTGATATCTTGGCGTTTTCGCCGGCTGTTCCTTACTTCATGGAACCCTTTGGCGGCGGCGGCGTTGTCTTGCCATGAATGAAGACCTTTCCTTCCGACGCAAACCCCTGACCCCCGAACAGCGCCAGGCGCGCGATGCGGCACGCCGGATCGAGGCCGAAAAGGCCATGCGCGACCATGAAGCGGCGCAAAAGGCGTTTCACGCCAACCGCGAACGGCTGAGGGCCGAACGCCTTGCGCGGGAGGCCGCGGCGGCAAAGGGCTGATCGAGCCCGGTCGCCTCGCTTTGACTCTCGTTGTTCAATCTCACGACCGGCCTGGCGCCGGTCGGATAGGCGCGCTTGGACTGCGCCGCTGCGGCGCACAGCTTCTGTTCGCACGTCAGCTCTCAATCTCTCCCGCGCGAAGTCGTGTCGACGCGCCAGCATGTCGCGTGGCGGGCTTGACGGCGTTTGCCTTCCGGGAGGAAGCTTCAATTGATCCTCAATGACGTGAATGACGGAGACGTTCGCTCCCCAGCAGTCCCATCCCATCAGCGCAATGGAGCTGACCATGACCACGTTCGACAAGCGCGAGCAGGGCTTCGAGGCGAAATTCGCCCACGACGAGGAGCTCATGTTCAAGGCCTCGGCCCGGACCAACAAGTTGCTCGGGCTCTGGGCCGCCGATCAGCTCGGCCTCAGCGGCGATGCCGCGGCGAGCTATGCGACGGGACTGGTGACGGACAATCTGGAGCGGCGGACGATCGACGATGTCGTGGGCAGGGTCGCAGGCGATCTCGCCGCCAGGGGCGTGTCGCGCGAGCAGGTTGCGCTCAAATTCCAGGAATGCCTGCACCAGGCGCTCGCGCAGCTCGAAGCAAGCAAAGAGTGAGAGCGTGGCCCGTTGCGGCTCACTCGGCGTGCCTGCGCATGCCGGAATCGCTCAGCTTGTCGACATAGGCAATGCCGATCGCCGAGAGGATGAAGGTGATGTGGATCAGCACCTGCCACATCACGCCGGTCTCGGTGAATCCGGCGCGGCTCGAGCCGAGATTGCCGGCCTCGATGAAGGTGCGCAGCAGGGCGATCGAGGAGATGCCGATGATGGCCATGGCGAGCTTGATCTTCAGGACGCTCGCATTGACGTGGCCGAGCCATTCCGGCTCGTCGGGATGGCCTTGCAGGTCGAGCCGTGAGACGAACGTCTCGTAGCCGCCGACGATGACCATCACGAGCAGGTTGGAGATCATCACAACGTCGATCAGCGCGAGCACGCTCATCATGATCTGCTGTTCGGTGAGGTCCAGCGCGTGCCAGGACAGATGCCAGAGCTCCTTCAGGAACAGCGTGATGTAGACGCACTGCGCCACGATCAGCCCGAGATAGAGCGGCAGTTGCAGCCAGCGTGAGCCGAAGATGATCATCGGCAGCAGCCCCAGGCGCGGCGCGGGCGGGTGGGGTCCGGTGCTGGCTTCAGGCTCAACCGACATTCAGGCAGGATCCTCGCAAGGAGATGAGCTCGCTTTGATTAGCCCGACAAGATGGCTGGCGGAAGACGCGAGGTGCATTTGCGGCTTCCGGTCGCCGCGCCGTTTCGTGCTAGCGTCGCGGGCGGCCGTCGCGCGGATGGCCTGGATCGGGAGACCGGACGTGGGGAGCGGCTTTGGCAACGGGCTCGGAAGGGTTGCTCTCGCCGCGGCGATGATGCTTGGCGCCGGCGGCGCCGAGGTGTCGGCGACCCCGCTGACGCCGTTTCGTTACGAGGCGCAGGCGCAGCGTCATTGCCCGCACGACCAGGTGGTCTGGCTCGATTTCAAGAAGGGCGTCTACTACACCCGCGGCCAGAGGCGATATCGCCAGGGGTTCGACGGCAGCTTCGTCTGCCTCGGCGAGGCTCGCGATGGCTTCTATCGCCGCTCGCTGCTCGGACTGCGTTGAGCGCGACGGGCGTTCGGAAGGCGCGGGTTACTTCTGGCTTGGCAGCTTCACCGGTACGTGCGGGGAGGTGCTGATGACCCGGGGGCTTCCGTCGGAATAGGTACGGTCGCTGCGGATCAGCGATTCCAGAACCAGGAAAAATTTCTCTGAAAGCATTTGCGTCACCCTCGTTGGTGATGGCCTCTTGAAATGAGTCGAGGCGTCGAATGCCAAAATTCAATCAACTAAACGGGAGCGGGGCAATCCAAAACGGATCGCATGCTGCATCGCGGTGTAGTTGTAGTTAGAAAATGGGAAAGCGGAGGTCGTGCTCAGCCGAAGGCCAGTGCCACGAGGCTGGAGCAGAGAAGGACCAAGCCACCGGCGGTCAATGCCAGGAAGCCATCGGATACGAGGTCATGGTTGCGCATGGGACACCTGCCACTCTCGCCTTGGATGCTCGGTCGGATTGCTTAAAATTGTCCGAACGCATGTCTTGAAAGAGGTGATGCTTGCCTCCCGCGCGAGTGCCTCAGGCCCTCGTGCGGTAACCTTCAAACGCATGGGCCAGGAAGATCGCCGCGCTTACCAGACCCATCAGTGCCGAAACCGTCTCGATCATCGTTAAATTCCAAATCCCGCCCTTGCATGCGAGAGAACGCGGGCGGCCTTGCACAGTCAAAAGAATTCCAGTGATTGTCGCGACAATGGGGGTGGAGTGAGGATTTAGCGCAACAGAATGTCCAGGAGTGGCACAGAGCAGGGCTCTGCGCTCCGTAGATCAACGGGGAGAAGCGAACGCGCCGTTTACCATCCCGCCGTGTTCGCTGTGGGCTCCCCATTTCCGCCGTGTTCGGGTTGCGTTATCCTTACTCACGTTCGACGCGGTGGTGGGCCGCCTCGGACCACATGACCGGACGGTGCTTCCCCCGTAACGTAAGCGGGTTGGGTACGCCTCCGGCGAAATGGTATTTGGGGCGAATGGGGATCCGACGGTCAGATTCGGTTTTGCGGGCCGCGCGCGGTGTTGCGGCAGCCGCGACCTGCCTCGCGCTCGCCAATTGCGCATCCTCCAACAAGTTCGCCAGCCGGGTCGATCCGAAGTACGGGGTGTCCTCGAGCCCCCGGGTTGTCGCTTTTGGGGAGCCGGTTCCGAAGGGCGGCGGCACCTACCGCGTCGGCAAGCCCTATGTGGTGGCCGGCAGGACCTACGTTCCGGAAGAGGACGTCAACTACCGCGCCGAAGGCATGGCGTCCTGGTATGGTGACGACTTCCACGGCCGCCTGACCGCCAATGGCGAGGTGTTCGACATGGGCTCGCTGACGGCGGCGCATCCGACCCTGCCGATGCCGTCCTATGCACGGGTCACCAACGTCTCCAACGGCAAGTCGCTGATCGTCCGCGTCAATGACCGCGGGCCCTATCACGGCAACCGGCTCATCGACGTCTCGAACAAGGCCGCCGAACTCCTTGAATTCAAAGGAAATGGGGTCGCCAGGGTCCGGGTCGAATATGTCGGCCGGGCACCGCTCGAAGGTTCCGACGACCGCCAGCTGATGGCCACTTTGCGCACCGGGGTCCCGGCGCCGTCGCCCTCGATGGTGCGGGTCGCTTCGGCGAGGCCCTTCGTGCCGGAGATGCCGTCATCGACCCGCGGCGCCATTCGCGGCGAGGTTCCGATGCCGGAGGGGCGGCCCTACAATCTCGGCAACACCTCGGCCGATATGGCCTCCCTCAATGCGACCTCGGAAATGTCGGCCTCGAGCCGCAGCCGGGGGCGGGCGCTCCAGAATGCGCGTGCGGTGTCCTATGACGAGGACGGCCGCTACGCGAGCGAGAGCGCTCCCACCGCCGCCTACGGCTCTGACGGCGCCGCTGAAGCCCGCAGCATCCTGAGCGGTCGCGGCCTCTACTGATCAGGCCACAAGCAGAGAATTATGGAAAGCGAGGCAGCGCCGCTGCCTCAGCAAGCGGGCCTATTGCGCCGTGAACGGGACGCTCGCGCGTCCCGTGAAGGTCCAGACCTGCGTGCTGCCGCCGATGCCGCCGAGCTCTGCGCCGAAGGCGACCGTCGCTCCGCTCGCAAGCCGGGCGCCAACGCCGCCGGTGACGCGAGCCGACCAGCCCTGGAGCAGCGGCGTCGACGCCAGCGGGATGCCGCCCTCAGCGACGATCGCGGCCACGTCGTCCTGGGTGAAGTAGTAATCGGCATAGAAGCCGGCGTACGGCACCAGCACCACACTATCGAGCCATGCCACCGGAATGGAGACCTTGTTGCCCGCCGAGGCGCGGCCGCTGGTGAAGGTGCGGGCGGGTTGCTGGGTGCCGAGCGTGTCGACATAGGCGTTTTCCCGCTCCCACAGCGCGTAGACCTTGACCGAAGGGTCCAGATAGAAGCCGGCCCATTTGTAGGTGCCGGTGAAGCCGGTCGCGAACATCCAGCGATTGCCGTTGAAATTGCCCTGCGCGGTGCCCGCGAGGCCGTCATAACCGATGCCCGAATAGGTCACGGCCACGTCGTAGCGGAGCGTCGGGATGATCTTCCAGCCGAGATAGGCGCCGACGGTCCAGCCGTCGCCCTTCAGCTTTCCATTGACGGTGTCATCCGTGTAGCTGAAGTTCTCGTAGCCGCCGAGCACGCCCACCAGGAGGTTGGGTTTCGCACGGTAGGTCAGCCCCGTCAGCGCGTTCACCTGGAAGCCTCGGAGCGCGGCCTGGCTCACCTGGCCGACGCCGAATGAATTCGACGAATTCCATTGATCGACGCCGGTGCCGCGCACGTCGGCCCACAACAACCATTCCTTCTCCTGATGCCATTTCGGCACGGCCTTCTTCGGCATTTGCTGGTCGATCGCGGCAAACGCGTCATCGACGCGGGAGCCGCTGCGGCCGCGTCCCCCGCGGCCTGAACCTGCATTGCGGTCGCCATCGTAGGAATTCCGACCTGCGCCGCTCGTGCCGGTTCTGGACGCGCCATCGTCATCATCGCGTGGGTCGGCCGAGAAATTGATCCGCACGCGCGTGCTGCCCGGCGACACCAGCGTGCCGCCATCCGGATTGAAGCCATCGGCAATGGCATCGTCGATCGCCCCCGAGATGGCCTGCCCGGAATTCTGCGCCACCAGTTTGGTCACGTTGGCCTGCAGGGCGCGCAGTTTGAGACTGTCGGCAGGTATGTTCACGGCCTGGGCCAGCGCACCCGACTTGCTCGGCGCGAAAAGGCTGCTGCCCGCATAGCTGGCGGTGATGGTGTGGTTGCCAACGACAAGCGTCGATGTCGTGAAGGCGGCGACGCCGCCACTCACATTGCCGGTGCCGATCGCGCTGCCGCCGTCGCTGAAGGTCACGGTGCCCGTCGGTGTGCCGCCCTCACCGGTGACGGTCGCGCTGAAAGTCACCGGCTGGCCGAACTGGCTCGGGTTGGCCGACGAGGTGAGGGTGACTTTGCTATCGACCAGCCCCACGGAGAGAGTGAATGTCGAGCTGGCCGACGCGCTGTTCGTGTCCGTGATCGTGACGGTGAATGTTGTGGTCGTCAGCGGCGCGGTCGGCGTTCCGCTGATCGCCCCCGAGGCGGTGTTGTAGGTAAGGCCAAGGCTTGCGGGAAGCGCCGGGACGATCGCATAGGTCAGGGCGCCGCTACCGCCCGCGCCCGTCACCGGCGTAAACGGGGTCACGGCCTGGTTGACCGGCAGCGCCGACGACGGCACGGCGGTCGTCGCAACGACGGCTCCGCTCACGGTGAGGCTGAACGTCGCGGTCGCTGTCGCAGCATTGGCGTCGGTGACGGTTACCGTGAACGTCGCCGGGCTGACTGCTGCGGTCGGGGTGCCGGAAACGACGCCGTCCGGCGCGTTGATCTTCAGCCCCGTCGGCAGGGTCGGTGACACGCTGTAGGATAGAGGTGCGGTGCCGCCGCCGCCGGTGACGGGCGTGAACGCAGTGGCGGCATGATTGGCGGTCAGTGTCGTTGAGGCGACGGCCTGGGTCGCCGTAACGGCTCCGGCGACAGTCAGGCTGAAGGTGTTGGTCGCGGTCGCATTGTTGGCATCCGTGACCGTCACCGTGAATGTCGTTGCAGCAAGCGCCGCTGTCGGGGTGCCGGTGATGGCGCCGCTGCTGGCGTTGAGGCTCAGACCGGCCGGCAGCGCCGGCGCAATCGTATAGACCAGTGCCGGCGTGCCGCCTGAACCGGTCACAGGCGTGAACGAGGCCGCCGGCTGGCCCTGTGTCAGCGTTTTCGCAGGAATGGTCTGGGTTGCGACAACCGTGCCGTTGACGGTCAGGCTGAACGTGTTGCTCGCGGTGGCACCGTTGGAGTCGGTGATCGTGACCGTATAGGTCGTGGTGCCGCTGGCGACGGTTGGCGTGCCGGTGATCTGCCCGGTGCTGGCGTTGAGGCTCAATCCGGCGGGCAAGGCCGGCGAAACGCTGGAGGTCCGGGTGCCCGTGCCGCCCGAGCCGGTGACAGGCGTGAACGGGGTCGCCGCATGGTTGACGGTCAGCACGGTCGAGGGCGCGGTCTGCGTCGCGGTGACGGCGCCATTCACCGTCAGGCTGAAGCTATTGCTCGCGGTGGCGCCGTTAACATCCGTCACCGTGACGGTGTAGGTCGTCGCGCCGCTGGCCGTGGTTGGCGTACCTGTGACCTGCCCGGTGCTGGCGCTGAGACTCAATCCGGCGGGCAAGGCCGGCGAAACGCCATAACTCAGCGTGCCGGTACCGCCACCGCCTGTGACCGGTGTGAAAGGCGTGGTCGCATGGTTGGCGGTCAGCGTGGTCGACGGCACCGCCTGCGTCGCCGTCACCGCGCTGTTCACGGTCAGGGCGAAGGTATTGCTCGCTGTGGCGGCGTTCGCGTCGGTGACCGTGACCGTGTAGGTCGTGGCAGCGCTGGTGGCCGCCGGCGTTCCCGTGATTTGGCCGGTCGTGGTGTTGAAGGTCAGGCCGGCCGGCAAACCGGGAGAAACGGCAAAGCTCAACGGCGCGCTGCCCCCGGCGCCCGTGACCGGGGTGAAGGGCGTCGCGGCACGGTTCTGGGTCAGGCTGGTCGACGGCACCGCCTGCGTTGCCGTCACCGGCCCGTTGATGCTTAGGCTGAAAGTGTTGCTGGCGGTGGCGCCGTTGGTATCGGTGACGGTGACTGTGTAGGTGGTGGTCGGGCTCGCGCCGCTCGGCGTCCCCGTGACCTGTCCGTTCGCGGTGTTGAGGGTCAGCCCGGTGGGCAAGGTTGGCGAGATGCCGTAGCTGAGCGCGCCGGTGCCACCGCCGCCCGTGACCGGCGTGAACGGTGTGACCGCATGACCCGAGGTCCCCGTCACGGAGGCGATCGCCTGCGTCGCCGTCACGGCGCTGTTGATGGTCAGCTGGAACGTATTGCTCGCGGACGTGCCATTTGCGTCGGTCACGGTCACGGTGAAGGTCGACGCCGCATGCGTGACCGTAGGTGACCCCGTGATGGTGCCGGTCGAGGTGCTGAACGTCAGACCGGCCGGCAGCGTCGGCGAGACGCCATAGGTGAGCGGCGCGGTGCCGCCGGCGCCGGTGACCGGCGTGACCGAGACCGACGCCTGGTTCTGTGTCCGCGTCACTGCGGGAACCGCTTGCGTCGCCGTGGTGGGGCCATTGACGGCCAACTGGAACGTGTTGCTCGCGGTGGCGCTGTTGGCGTCCGAGATCGTGACCGTGTAAGTCGCGGCCGCACTCGTCGCCGTTGGACTCCCGGTGATCGCGCCCGTCGAGGTGTTGAGAGTCAATCCAGCCGGCAAGGCCGGTGAGATGCTGTAGGTCACAGGACTGGTGCCGCCACCGCCAGTCACCGGCGTGAAATTGGCCGACGCCTGGTTCTGCGTCAGCGTTTTTGTTGGGACCGACTGGGTCGCCGTGACCGCCGTATTCACGGTCAGGCTGAACGTGTTGCTCGCGGTGGCATTGTTGGCGTCGGTGACGGTCACGGTGAAGGTCGTCGCCGCAAGCGTCGCCGTCGGACTGCCGGTGATGGCGCCTGTGCCGGTATTGAGGGTCAATCCTGTCGGAAGCGTTGGCGATATGCTGTAGCTCAGCGGCGCAGTACCGC
This sequence comes from Bradyrhizobium sp., assembly GCF_035935975.1. Classification (GTDB taxonomy): domain Bacteria; phylum Pseudomonadota; class Alphaproteobacteria; order Rhizobiales; family Xanthobacteraceae; genus Bradyrhizobium. Next base: position 96,344 of record NZ_DASYWN010000055.1, on the reverse strand, counting down.
CAGATCCTGTCACCGGCGTGAAATTTGTCGCCGGCTGACCTTGCGTCAGCGTACGCGAGGCGATGGACTGCGTCGCGGTCGGCCCGACCGCGGTCAACGGTGCCCCTGTGGTTGCTGTCGTACCGGTCACCGATCCCGGGCCGGAAGCCGAGACCACGCCCGACGTGTAGGAATAGGTGCCCGCAGTCGAGGTGAAGACCGTCAATGTCACGGTGCAACTCGCGCTGGCATTCAAGACACCGCCGCTGAGGCTGAGGCTGCGGGTGCCGCCGTTGTAGGTCGCGGTGCCGCTGGTACAGGTCGTGCCGGGACTGGATCCGTTCAGGTTTACGGGCAAGGCGCTCGCAGCCACCGCGACGCCGGTGAGTTGGCTCGCTGCGTTCGGATTCGAGATCGTCAGCGTCAGCGTCGAGGTCGAGATGCCGTTCGACGCAATCGAGGTCGGAGAGAATGCAGCCGAGATGGTCGGTGCGGTGACGGAGCTGACAGTCAGCGTGCCGGTCGTCGCCGTGCCTCCCGCCGCAGAGTTCGTGGCTGAGACCGCACCGGTCGTGTAGGTGTATGTGTTCGCGGTTGCAGATGACACGGTCAGCGTCACCGTACAGCTTGCATTGGCCGCCAATGTCGCGCCGGACATGGACAGGTTGCCGCCTGCTCCGCCGGTGTAGACTGCCGTTCCGCCGCTGCAGGTGGTCGCCGGGCTGCTCCCGGTCAATCCGGCCGGCAGTGCGTTTGCGGCCACCGCAAGGCCGCTCAGCGCCACTCCGGTGTTCGGATTTGTGATCGTCAGCGTGAGTGTCGATGTTCCGCTGGTCGTGGTGGTTGACGGCGAGAACGCGGCCGCGATCGTCGGTGCGGAAGCCGGCAGGATGATCGTCAGAGGGTAGGCGGTGTCGGTCAGCGTTCCCGGCGTGGCGACGCCAGAGGCGTCACTGCAAACCGAACAGTACCAAAGCGTGACGTGGTCCACCGTCCCGGGCGAGGTCAGTGCAGTGAGTTTGATATCGATGGCGGACTGACCGACATTAACATTTCCACCATTGGCCGTGATGTTCATGCTGTAGGAGCCGGCGCTCGTCGACGTCGAGAAGGGAGTCGCGGTCGCTGCCGACGTGCCGTCGATCATGAAAAACGTGCCAGCGTCGATGCCGGCCGCGGAGTAGATGCCGAAAAGGACCGCATCGTCAGCGGCGGTCTTGGTATTTTGCGGGCTGTTGACCGTGAAACAGAGATGATAGGTCTGGTTGACGCTGGTGAAGGTGATCGTCGTGCCGCTCGTAGAATCCGTGACCTGATCGCAGGGTCCCGGCGGAGCCGCAAACGCTTCCGACAGTGATCCGCCCATCAGGCAGATCGACAGCAGTGCGGTGATGCCGAACGCTCTCATTGCACGCGACGCGACCACCGCTCGCAGGGACCGCGCAACCATCGCGCCGAGCACCTGGAAAAGAAACAGCATTGCGTCCCCACGCCGGCAACTTGGAACGCGTCAACCCGCAGCTTCCAGTTGCTTCTAAAATCAATAAAATCTCTGGCGGGCGGTTGTGCCATTGCCCGACGACATCCTATGGGACGCAAAAAGCCGCCGCTCCACAAGTCCCGAAACTTGAAATTCGGTAAACTTGAACCTTTTGCAGCCGCTTTTGCTTCCTCTAGTTGCAGAAATGCAACCAATCTGCACGCCGCTTGTATTTCCCAACTTTTCAGGTATCGCCCGAGACCATCCGCCATTCAGCGGAATCATCCCAAGATAGAAGCTCATCCAGGGGCGACTCTAACGCGCGTGCACTTGACGGATGATCGTGTGCTATCTAACAATCACAGCGGGAACACCTTCTATTCACGCGTCGATTTCAAAACCGCCGCGCGCTGATTTCGTATTCGCGCGTCACGACAGCAATCCGCCTGACATATGAAGATGGGGAGGAAGACATGCCTAGCCAGCCAGTCCTGGGGCAGATCATGCCTTTTGCCGGCTCCATCATACCGAGGGGCTGGGCCCTCTGTAACGGGGCGCTGCTGGCGATCCAGCAGAATACAGCGCTGTTTTCACTGCTCGGGACCTATTATGGCGGTAATGGCGTGTCGACGTTCGGGCTGCCGAACCTGATGGGGCGCGCGATTCTCGGCATGGATAACCAGGGCAGTTACGTGCCGGGAATGATCAGCGGCACGACCGCGGTCAGCCTGAGCACGGCCACGCTGCCAAGCCACCCGCACGGGATACTGGCCAAGACCGATCAGGGCAGCGGTCGTGGCCTCGCCGTGCCGACGAACAACGTCTTCGAAACGAACACGCTTCCTCCCGCAAGCCCGACCAAGATATTCGTCGCTGCCGGCAAGCAGGAGACCCCGCTTGCGATCGGCACCAATGTCGTCAACGAAGGTGGTGGCTCACCGCACAACAACATGCAGCCCTATCTCACGATCAGCTATCTGATAGCGCTGCAAGGCACCTATCCGTCCCGGGACTGAAGGCCCGGGACTGAAGGCGCGATCGACCTTCGGCCAATCGCGCCGAAGGTCAGGCGATAGTTTCACCTCGCATTTCGACTCCGCATCCGCGACACGATTGGAAAGGCGACCATGTCAGATCCTTTTGTCGGTGAAATCAGGCTTTTTGCCTTTCCGCGCGTGCCGACCGGCTGGTTCGCCTGCAACGGACAGAGCGTGTCCATCTCCGAGTACCAGGCGCTGTATGCGATCATCGGCACGATCTATGGCGGCGATGGGCAAACCACTTTCAACCTTCCCGATCTGCAGGGACGCGTCGCGATCGGGCGGGGCCAGGGCACCGGTTTGCCGAACTTCACTCTCGGGCAATTGGGGGGTGAAGAAGCGCACACATTGATCGAGCCAGAGATGCCGGTCCACAGCCATGCCCTGATGTCGTCAACGGCAGTGGGCGAAACGCAAACACCGGGTCCGACGCTGCATCTGGGGACGGCGTCGGCCGGCACTCTCTATGCACCGGCTGCCAGCATCCCGTCCTATGATCGCATGGCGGCATGCGTCGCCCCCGCGGGCAACAGCGTGCCGCACGAGAACATGATGCCGACCGTCACCTGCAATTACTGCATCTGTTGGGCGGGTATTTTCCCATCGCAGGGCTGATCGCGCCGTCGAGGCAATCCAGTTCGGGCAATCGTAAGGGGAGGATCAGGTGTCAGATCCGTTTGTTGGTGAAATCCAGGCGTTTCCGTTTTCTTTCGCGTCCAGCGGCTTCAATCAGGCTTGGCTGCCGTGTTTTGGGCAGATCGTTCCCATTCAACGCTTCACGCCGCTGTTCAGCCTGATCGGCACCGCGTACGGCGGTAACGGCCAAAGCAATTTCGCACTCCCGAATCTTTCCGGCTCCGTCGTCATGAGTCAGGGACAGGGGCGGGGACTTTCGCTGCGGGATATTGGTGAGGTCGTGGGCTCCCCTACGGTCACGCTGACTGTCGATACCATGGCTCGTCACACCCATGGGCTGCAGCTCGGCATCAAGACGGCTGCGAACGCGACCGCCGGCCCCGGAACGTCATCGAATCTCACGGCGATCGATCCGGCGTTCAACGGCTTTGGCCCGCTCCCCAGCAATACGACTCTGGCGCCGAACGCGATCGCGCCCAACGGCCAGGGGCAGCCGCACGACAACATGCAACCGACCCAGGTGCTGGTCTGGTGCATCGCCTATGCGGGAATCTTTCCGTCCTTCGGCTGACGCGACGGTATGACCGACCGCGCGTCGCTGGACATCATCCCCGATGATCCGGCCTTGCGGCTTCGGCCCGCAGGCCCGACCGACGAGCCGTTCATCCGGCATCTCTTCGAGCAGGTCCGGACAGGGCAATTCACGGCCACCGGCCTGTCCGGACCGATCGTCAGCCAAGTCATCGCGCAGCAGTTTCGCAGCCAGGCGGCCGGCTATGCCGCGCAATTCCCCGACGCGATCTCGCTGATCGTCACACGGGACGGGAGCGACGTCGGCCGGCTGCTGCTTCATTGCACGCGCGAGCGCTGGCACATCGTAGACATCGCGCTGCTGCCGCCCGAATGCGGCTGCGGTATCGGAACGAAAATACTCGATGCACTCGACGCCGGCGCGCGGCAGCGCGGTGTTGCGGCGCTGACGCTCTCGGTGCTCGCCGACAATCTGGCCGCGCGCAGGTTTTACCTGCGGCAGGGATTTGCCGAGACCGGGCAGGCGGGTGCCGCCCACATCGCGATGAGGAAAGATCTCATCTAGCGCGCCGCCTCGCGCAGGAAGCTCACCAGCGCCGCGTTGACCTCGTCGGGCCGCTCCTGCTGCACCCAATGGCCGGCGCCGTCGATGATCAGCTTGCGCTTGAGGTTGGGCAGCACGCGCTCCAGCTCGTTGACGCGCTTGGCGCCGATCAGGCCGGTGATGACGGCGTCTTTCGAGCCGGCGATGAACAGCGAGGGCTGGTGGATCTGCGCATCCTGCCAGGGCGCCGTCAGCTCCCAGTTGCGGTCGAGGTTGCGATACCAGTTCAGCCCGCCACGGAAGCCGGACTTGCGGAAGCTCTCGGTGAAATAGGCAAGGTCGGCCTCGCTGAGCCAGTCGGGCAGCGGCTCCTCGGTGGTGGCGTGCCCGAGAAAGCCCTTGCCGTCCTGCACGAACATGGCGGCGCTCGGGTCGGCAAGGCCGCGGCCGCCGAGCACGATGCGCATGGTGCGCGCGACGTCGTGCTCGAGCTCGGCCTCGGCAACGCCGGGGGTCTGGAAATACTGCCAGTAGAAATTGGTCACGCCGCCCTGGCGCAGCAGGTCGAGCGGCTTGCCGCGGCCGCGGAAGGGCGGCGGGACGCTCAACCCCGCCACCGCCGTGAAGATGTCGGGCCGGAACAGCGCCGCGTGCCAGGCGACCGGCGCGCCCCAGTCGTGGCCGACCAGCATCGCCTTGGTCTCGCCGAGCGCCTGCACGAGGCCGACGATGTCGCCGACCGTGTCGAAGATCGAATAGGCGCTCACCTCGGGCGGCGCCGCGCTCTGGCCATAGCCGCGCATGTCGGGGGCGACGACATGGAATCCGGCCTCAGCCAGCTCCGGGATCTGATGGCGCCACGAGTAGGACAGTTCGGGCCAGCCGTGGCACAGCACGACCAGCGGACCCTGGCCGGCTTCGCGGATGAACAGATCGATCCCGTTGGCCTTGAGCATGCGGGTGGACGACATCGCTTTTCCGCCTTGTTTCAGGGGTTTGGTGGAAAAATGTGAGGTGCCACGATAGGGGTGCGGCGAGAATCGTGCAATCTCGGGTTCCGGCGTCCTGCCTCGTGTTGTTCGCGCCGGTTCCTGCTGTTAGAACGCCGCTCTCAGGGCTTGGCCATGGCAATTCGTCTTTTTCCGCTCCGTCTCACCCGGTCCACCGCCGGAGCACTGGCGCGCGCGCTGATCGCGACGGCTGTGATGGTGGGCATCGGCTCCGGCGGGGCGCTCTACGCCGCCAACCAGAGCGTCCAGGGCGCCAAGAAAACCGAAGAGTCCGGCTTCGACGGCGACGCCCCCACCGCGATCCTGATCGAGGCCTCCAGCGGCAGCGTGCTGTTCGAGAAGAACGCCGACGAGCTGCGCGCGCCCTCCAGCATGATGAAGCTGATGACGGCGGAAGTCGTCTTCAACGCCATCAAGAAGGGCGACATGAAGCTGACCGACGAATACCGGATCAGCGAGAATGCCTGGCGCAAGGGCGGAGCGCCCTCGGGCGGCTCGACCATGTTCGCGGCCATCAACAGCAAGGTCTCGGTCGACGATCTCCTGCATGGCGCGATCATCCAGAGCGGCAACGACGCCTGCATCGCGCTCGCCGAAGGCATCGCCGGCAACGAGAAGATCTTTGCGGCCGACTTCATGACCAAGCGCGCCCGCGAGCTCGGCATGACCAAATCGACCTTCGGCAATTCCAACGGTCTGCCCGACCCCGGCAACAAGATGACGGTGCGCGAGCTCGGCATCCTCGCCCGCCATATCATCCTGGACTTCCCCGAATTCTACAAATTGTTCGGCGAGAAGGAGTACACTTGGAACAAGATCCGCCAGCCGAACCGCAATCCGCTGCTCAACTCGATGGAAGGTGCTGACGGCCTGAAGACGGGCTACACCAAGGAAGGCGGCTACGGCATGGTCGGCTCGGCCGTGCAGAACGGCACGCGGCTGATCGTCGTCGTCAACGGTCTCGAAGATCCCGAGGATCGCGCCACGGAAGCCAAGAAGATGCTGGAATGGGGTTTTCGCAATTTCGAGACCCGCACGCTGATCGCGGCCGAGCAGCCAGTCGGCTACGCCAAGGTGTTCGGCGGCGAGAGCCGCTCGGTCAAGCTGGTCGCCAAGACGCCCGTGAAGGTGATGGTGCACAAGAACGGCAGCGACAAGCTGATCGCGCGCATCGTCTATAGCGGCCCGGTGCGCGCACCTGTCCAGGAAGGCCAGCAGGTCGGCGTGGTCAAGGTCTGGCGCAGCGGCAATATCGCGGTGGAGACGCCGGTCTATGCGGCCGAGGCGATCGGCACCGGCTCGACCATGCGCCGCGCGATCGACGGCGCCAGCGAGCTCGTGATCGGCATGTTCCGCGCAGGCGCCGAGAAGCTCTGACCATGAGTGAAAGCAAGGGACAGCGACCGTCCGGACGCGGACGCTTCATCACCTTTGAGGGTGGTGAGGGCACGGGCAAGTCGACCCAGATCAAGAAGCTCGCCGACCGCCTCAAGGCGGCACGGATGCGCACGCTCGTCACGCGCGAGCCGGGGGGATCGCCGGGCGCCGAGATCATGCGTCATCTGGTGCTGTCGGGCATGGGCAAGCTGCTCGGGCCCGACGCCGAGACGCTGCTGTTCGCCGCCGCGCGCGACGACCATGTCCGCACCGTGATCCAGCCCGCGCTCAACCACGGCGCCTGGGTGCTGTGCGACCGTTTCGCCGACTCGACGCGCGCCTATCAGGGCAGCCTCGGCCAGGTGCCCGCGGCGCTGATCAACGCCATGCAGCGGGTCACGATCGGCAATCTCAAGCCGGATCTCACCATCATCCTCGACCTGCCGGTCGAGATCGGCCTGCAACGCGCCGCCGCGCGTCGCGGCAGCGGCACGCCCGACCGGTTCGAAAGCGAGCAGCTCAGCTTCCATCAGGGTCTGCGCGAGGCCTATCGGAAGATCGCTGAGGAGGAGCCCGAGCGCTGCGTGCTGATCGACGCCAATTCCGATCCTGATACGGTCGCCGGCCGGGTCTGGGCGGCGCTGCGCGAGCGCCTCCTGCCAACGCCGGCGTCGGTGATCTCGGCATGAGCCCGCGTCAGACCGAGCGCGAATCCGCCGTTCCGCATCCGCGCGAGACGAGCCTTCTGTTCGGCCATCGCGAGGCCGAGACCGCGCTGCTGACCGCCTATCGCAGCGGTCGTATCCCGCATGCCTGGCTGATCGGGGGCGCGCAGGGGATCGGCAAGGCGACGCTGGCCTATCGCATGGCCCGCTTCGTGCTCGCGCACGGCCAGCCATTGGCGCCGGCCGTCCAGTACGCCGAGAGCCTCGCGATCGATCCGGATGACGCCGTTGCGCGGCAGGTCGCGGCCGGCTCGCATGGCGGCCTGTTGACGCTGGAGCGCACCGCCAATGATCGCGGCGTGATGCGTACAGTGATCACGGTGGACGAGACGCGCGAGACGATCGGCTTCTTCGGCTCGACCGCCGCGGCGGAAGGCTGGCGCGTCTGCATCGTCGACACCGTCGACGAGCTCAATCCGAACGCCGCCAACGCGCTGCTGAAGATCCTCGAGGAGCCGCCGCAGCAATCGCTGTTCCTGCTGGTGAGCCACGCGCCCGCACGCGTGCTCGCCACAATTCAGTCACGTTGCCGCAAGCTGCGCCTGCGGCCGCTCGAAACGGACGAGGTGATCAGCGCGGCCGCTGAAGCTGCCGGCCTCGCGCCGACCGACCTTGCCTTACGCGAGGCGGCGGAGGCTTCCGAGGGCAGCGTCGCGCGGGCGCTGACGCTGCTCGGCGGGGACGCGTTGAAGCTCCAGCAGCGTACGGCGGCGCTGCTGGCACGACTGCCACAGGTCGATCCGCGCGAACTGCACACGCTTGGCGATTCCCTCGGTACCAGCGACCGCGTTGCGCTCGCGGCCTTCATCGACGGCATCGATCGCTGGATCGCCGAGCGCCTGCATGCGGACGAGGCCAACGCCAACCAGAACCTGCCGCGCCTTGCGCGCCTAGCTGAGGTATGGGAAAAGATCGTCCGCGCCGCGCGCGACACCGAAACCTACAATCTGGAGCGAAAGCCCTTGGTTTTCTCGGTGTTCGGCTGGCTGGCGGACGCAACGCGCTAGAGCATGATCCGGAAAAGTGCGCAGCGGTTTTCCGAAATGATCATGCGCAGAACAGCAACCTAACGCAGATTCGTTTCCAAATTTAGAGAAGCCGGTAAAGGAATTCGTCGTGGCAACGCGAGCTAAGAAAACCGTCAAGGGCAAAAAGGCAGCGAAGAAGGCCGCCAAGAAAGCCACGAAAAAGGCCGTGAAGGCGCTTGCGCGCAAAGCTGCCAAGAAGGTCAACAAGACGAAGAAGGCGGCCGCCAAGAAGGGCGTGAAGAAGAGCGCCGCGAAGACGGCAAAGAAGGCCCCCAAGAAAGCTGCGAAGAAGCAGGCCGCTGCCAAGACGGCAGCGAAGAAGGCGGCCAAAAAGCCTGCCAAGACTCCAGCGAAGACCAAGGCTCCTGTGAAGAAGGTGGCCAAGAAGGCGGAGGTGACTGCGCCTGTCCTGATCGTCGCGCCAGCGCCTGTCGTCGCTACGCCGGCGAAGGTGATGAAGCCCAAGGTGTCGAAGCCGAAGGCGCCGGCCGCGCCGAAGTCCGTCGCAGCTCCGCAAGCTGCCGCTCCTGCCGCGGCTCCCTCGCGCGACAACGTCTTCTACATCACCACCGCGATCGCCTATCCCAACGGCGCCCCTCATATTGGCCACGCCTATGAAGCGATTGCGACCGACGTGCTGGCGCGCTTTGCGCGGCTCGACGGCAAGGACGTGTTCTTCCTGACCGGCACCGACGAGCACGGACTGAAGATGGTCCAGACCGCCCAGAACGAGGGCCTGACACCGGCCGCGCTCGCGACCCGCAATGCAGGCCGCTTCAAGGAAATGGACGAGCGGCTGAACGTCTCGTTCGACCGCTTCATCCGCACCACCGAGGAGCAGCACCATAGCTCGAGCCAGGAAATCTGGCGGCGCATGGAGGCGAATGGCGACATCTACGCCGACACCTATTCCGGCTGGTACTCGGTGCGTGACGAGGCCTATTACGCCGAGGACGAGACGCGTCTGAACGATGACGGCGTGCGGCTCGGGCCGCAGGGCACGCCGGTCGAATGGGTCGAGGAGAAGAGCTATTTCTTCCGCCTCTCGGCCTATCAGGACAAGCTGCTCAAGCTCTATGCGGACAAGCCCGATTTCATCGGGCCGGACTCCCGCAAGAACGAGGTGGTGAGCTTCGTCAGGAGCGGCCTGCGCGACCTCTCGATCTCGCGCACCACTTTCGATTGGGGCGTGAAAGTGCCCGGCGACGAAGAGCACGTGATGTATGTGTGGGTCGACGCGCTCACCAACTACATCACCGGCGTCGGCTTCCCCGACGAGAGCGACAAGAACTGGCGCTACTGGCCGGCCGATGTGCACATCATCGGCAAGGACATCATCCGCTTCCACGCGGTGTACTGGCCGGCGTTCCTGATGTCGGCCGGCATTCCCGTGCAGAAGCGGGTCTATGCCCACGGCTTCCTGTTCAACAGGGGCGAGAAGATGTCGAAGTCGGTCGGCAACGTCGTCGACCCCTTCAATCTCGCCGACCAGTACGGCGTCGACCAGATGCGCTATTTCTTCCTGCGCGAGGTGCCGTTCGGACAGGACGGCAACTACAACCACGAAGCCATCGTCGCGCGCATCAATGCCGATCTCGCCAACGATCTCGGCAACCTCGCGCAGCGGTCGCTGTCGATGGTCGCCAAGCAGCTCGGCGGCGTGTTGCCCGAGCCCGGCGAATTCAGCGACAACGACAAGGCGATCCTGGCGATGGCCGATGGCATGATCGCCGCGTCGCGCGAAGCGATGGCGACGCAGCAGATCCATCAATGGCTCAATGCCGTGTGGGCCGTGGTTGCGGAAGCCAACCGCTATTTTGCGGGCGAGGCGCCGTGGGCGCTGGCCAAGACCGATCCTGCGCGGCAGAAGACGGTGCTTTACGTCACCGCCGAAGTCGTGCGCCAGATCGCGATCCTGGCCCAGCCGGCGATGCCGACCGCGTCCAACCTGCTGCTCGACAGCCTCGGCATCCCCGCAGGCGAACGCAATTTTGCGATGCTCGGCGGTGACAAGCGGATCGCACCCGGCTCGACGCTGCCGGCGCCGACCCCGGCGTTTCCGCGCTACATCGAGCCGGCGGCCTGAGGCGCAACGATGCTGGTCGACAGTCACTGCCATCTGGATTTTCCGGACTTCGCGGAAGATCTCGACGGGATCGTCGCCCGTGCACGTGCGGCCGGAATCGGCCGCATGGTCACGATCTCGACGCGGGTGAAGAAGCTCAACCAGCTTCTCGCCATCGCCGAGCGGTTCGACGACGTCTATTGCTCGGTCGGCACCCATCCGCACAACGCGGATGAGGAAGACGGCATCGCGCCGGACGAGCTGATCGCGCTGACGGAGCATCCGAAGGTGGTCGCGCTCGGCGAGGCCGGGCTCGACTATTTCTACGACAACGGCTCGCCGGAGGCGCAGGCGAGGGGCTTTCGCGCCCACATCGCCGCCGCCCGCACGACCGGCCTGCCGCTGGTGATCCACACCCGTGAGGCGGACGAGGACTGCGCCCGCATCCTCGAAGAGGAGGCGGCGAAGGGATCGTTTCGCGCCGTGCTGCATTGCTACACCGGCGGGCGCGAACTGGCGCTGAAGGCGGTGTCGCTCGGGCTCTATATCGGCTTCACGGGCATCCTGACCTTCAAGAAGTCGGAGACCTTGCGCGCACTCGCGGCCGAATTGCCGTCCGACCGTATTCTGGTTGAAACAGACTCGCCTTATCTTGCGCCCGGCAAGTTCCGGGGCAAACGTAACGAGCCGGCCTATGTGGTCGAGGTCGCCAAGGTGCTGGCCGAGACGCGCGGCGTGTCGTTCGAAGAGATCTCACGCCAGACAAGCGAAAACTTCTTCCGCCTGTTCTCCAAGGTGAAAGCTTAAGGACTGGGAGCCGCATGACTCTAACGCTGACGATTCTGGGGTGCGGCTCCTCCGCCGGCGTGCCGCGCCCGGCGCTCGGCTGGGGCGCCTGCGATCCCAACAACCCCAAGAACCGCCGCCGCCGCTGCTCGCTGCTGGTTGAGCAGACGTCGAGCCATGGCACCACGCGCATCGTGATCGACACCTCGCCGGACCTGCGCGAGCAGCTCATCGACACCAATGTCGACCACATCGACGCGGTGTTCCTGACCCATGAGCATGCCGACCAGACCCATGGCATGGACGACCTGCGCTCCGTCGTTCTCCACATGCGCAAGCGCATTCCGACCTATTTCAATCAGTCGACCGCGAAGGACATCATGGCGCGGTTCTCCTATTGCTTCATCTCGCCGGAGGGCAGCGATTATCCGCCGATCCTGACGCGGCATTCGATCGAGGCAGGCGGGAGCCAGATCATCATCGGCAAGGGCGGGAACGTGACCATGACCGCCTTCCTGGTCCAGCACGGCAACATTCCCGCGCTCGGCTATCGTATCGGCAACGCCGCCTATACGCCCGACCTCAACGACATTCCGCGCGAGAGCTGGGGCGCGCTGGAAAATCTCGATCTCTGGATCGTCGACGGCCTGCGCTACAACGGCCATCCCAGCCATTTCAGTATCAACGATGCATTGTCCTGGATCGAGCGCTTCAAGCCGAAGCGCGCCGTCATCACCAACATGACCGCCGATGTCGACTACGAGGTGATCCGGCAATCGCTGCCCGCGGGCGTTGTGCCGGCCTATGACGGCCTGCGGCTGGAGACGCACTGAACTATCCAGTGGAAATTTGCCGCAGGGCGGCATGCTCCTTGCTTTCGCGAACCCCATCGTGTTGGTCTAACGTCTGAAAGACAGACGTTGGCTGCTGGCGATAATCAAGCTTGATTGCGCCGCAGAATGAGGATGGGAGGCCGCGTGGCAGGGCACGGCGACGACGCAAATTCTGTTGGACTGGTCCGGCGTGCTCTGGATCTGCTTTATCTCGGCTCGGGTATTGCGGCAGGCGTCTTCCTGGTTGCGATCTTCGCCATCATGATGGTGATGTCGATCGGCCGGCAGTTCGCACTCAACATCCCCGCCGGAGATGATTTCGCATCCTGGTGCATGGCCGCAATGGCCTTTCTCGGCCTCGCCCACACCTTCAAGCGCGGTGAGATGATCCGCGTCGGCTTGCTGCTGGAGCGCCTGCACGGGCGGACCAAGCAGGTCGCGGAGATCGTGGCGCTCGGTATTGCCACCGCCTTCATCCTCTATTTCACGCGACACGCTTTGCAGATGACGTACGATTCCTGGCGCTTCAACGACGTGGCTCAGGGTGTGGTCGCGATGCCACTCTGGATTCCGCAGCTCGGTTTTGCCGGCGGGCTCGTGATCCTGTCGATCGCGCTGATCGACGAGATGGTCAATGTCGTCGGCGGCAAACGGCCAAGCTATGAAAAGGGCTCTCCAGACGAGACGCCGGAAGAGTTCGTCGAACGCATCTCGCAAGGCGGCGGAGGTTGACCATGGCCAATCTCGGCATGATCGAGCTCTCCTTCATCCTGCTCGGCGTCATGATCCTGCTGCTTGGAAGCGGTGTCTGGATCGCGGTCTCGCTCGGACTCGTCGGCTTCGTCGCGATGGCGCTGACCACGAGCCTGCCGCTCGGCTCGGTGCTTGCGACCACCACCTGGAGCGCAAGCTCGTCCTGGACGCTGGCCGCGCTGCCGCTGTTCATCTGGATGGGGGAGATCCTCTTTCGCACCAAATTGTCGGAGGAGATGTTCCGGGGCCTGTCGCCCTGGGTACAATGGCTGCCGGGGCGGCTCACGCATGTGAACGTGATCGGCTGCGGCATCTTCGCGGCGGTCTCGGGCTCTTCGGCCGCGACCTGTGCTACCATCGGCAAGATCGCGCTGCCCGAGCTCGACAAGCGCGGCTACGACAAGGGGCTGAGCCTCGGCTCGCTCGCAGGCTCGGGCACGCTCGGCCTGCTGATCCCGCCCTCGATCCCGATGGTCGTCTACGCGGTCACGGCGAACGTCTCCGTGCTCCAGGTGTTCCTCGGCGGCTTCCTGCCGGGTGTGCTCGTGATGGTGCTCTATTCCGGCTACATCATCATCTGGTCGCTGCTGAACCCCGCCAAGGTTCCGCCGCGCGATCCGCCGATGCCGTTTCGCCGAAAGCTGCAGGAGTCCGCCAAGCTCGTGCCCTGCCTGCTGCTGATCCTCGCGGTGTTCCTTTCGCTCGTCCTCGGCTTTGCGACCGCAACCGAGTGCGCGGCCTGGGGAGTCGCCGGGGCACTGCTGCTGGCCTGGTGGAGCGGCACGCTGACGCGCAAGAATTTCCTCGAGAGCATCATGAGCGCGACGCGCCTGACCTGCATGATCATGCTGATCCTGGCAGGCGCGGCCTACACCACGGCGGCTATGGCCTACACCGGAATCCCGGCCGCGCTCGCGACCTGGGTACAGGGCCAGCAGCTCACGCCCGGGATGCTCGCGCTGTATCTGAGCATCATGTACATCATCCTGGGATGCCTGATCGACGGCATCTCGATGATCGTGCTGACGGCCGTCATCGTGCTGCCGATGGTCAAGCAGGCCGGGCTCGATCTGGTCTGGTTCGGCGTCTATCTCATCATCCATGTCGAGATGGCGCAGATCACGCCGCCGGTCGGCTTCAACCTGTTCGTGCTCCAGAACATGAGCGGCCGCGACACCTTTACCGTCGCGCGCGCGGCGTTCCCGTTCTTCGTGCTGCTGCTCGCCGCCGTGTTCATCATCACCGAATATCCTCAGATCGTTATGCTGCTTCCAAAGCTTGCTTTCCCCGACTGATCTAGTTCGCCTGTGAGGAGAAGTCCTATGAAGTCTCGTCTCGTTCGCGCCGCCCTGTTTGCCGGCGCCGTGCTTGCCGCAACGCCCGCATTGGCCCAGACCAAATGGAATCTGCCGGCGGCATATCCCGCGGACAATCCGCACTCGGAAAATCTGGTCGCATTCGCCAAGGACGTCGAGGCCGCAACGTCAGGCAAGCTTCAGATCACGGTCCATCCGGGCGCATCGCTGTTCAAGGCGCCCGACATCAAGCGTGCGGTGATGACCGGGCAGGCACAGATGGGCGAGGTACTGCTTTCGATCCACGAGAACGAGGACCCGATCTACGGCGTCGACGTCGTTCCGTTCCTCGCGACGAGCTTCCCGGATTCGATGAAGCTCTATCAGGCCTCCAAGCCCCTGATTACGAAGAAGCTGGAGGCGCAGGGGCTCAAGCTTCTGTTCGTCGTGCCGTGGGCGCCGCAGGGTGTCTATGTCAACAAGCCGTTGGCCTCGATCGAGGACATGAAGGGCCTGAAATGGCGTGCCTACAATGTCGGTACGGCGCGCATCGGCGAGCTGGTCGGCGCCCAGTCGGTCACCATCCAGGCGGCCGAGCTGCCGCAGGCGCTTGCGACCGGCGTGGTGAATTCCTTCATGTCGTCGGGCGGCACCGGCTACGATTCCAAGGCCTGGGAGTCGCTGAAATATTTCTATGACGTGCAGGCCTGGATCCCGAAGGACTACACCTTCGTCAACAAGGCCGCGTTCGATGCGCTCGACAAGCCGACCCAGGAGGCGATCCTCAAGGCGGCCGCCACCGCCGAGACGCGCGGCTGGAAGGCCTGGGAAGAGAAGGCCAATTGGTACATCGACCAGCTCAAGGCCAAGGGCATGACCGTCGAGCCGCCCAGCGCGGCGCTGAAGGCGGGCTTCCAGAAGGTCGGCGAGCAGCTCACGGCCGACTGGCTCAAGAAGGCCGGGGCGGACGGCCAAGCTGTGGTCGACGCCTACAAGAAGATGTAATGGCGAGAGCATCGTGACGCGAGCGGTCAAGGTCCGCTCGCGCGTTCCGTCACCACGCGTAGCGCAGCACGGCCTTCCCGGTATAGGCGCGGATCAGGCTCGACAGCTCGCTGTCGAAGTTCGCCGAGGCGGACCAGCCGTTCAATGCGCGCAGCTCGAACGCCACGCCTGCGAGCGCAGCGTTCGGCGCCAAAGCCGTGCCGCCGGCGATCAATCCCTGACCGGGCAAGCCTTGACCGGTCAAGGTTTGGAACGCAGCCGGGACCGATTGCCCCGCGCTGAAATCATGCGCCCAGGCGAGCCGGCCGCGCAGGTTCACGACGCTTCCCAGCAGCGCAAGCGACGTGCTGGTGCGCAGGCCCAGCTCAGCGCGGCTGTCGGTGAAGCTGTCGCTGCCGGGCGCGGCCGAAACCGCATTGGCCGCCTCGGGCGGCTGGGCCGCATTGGAGTTAGAGGAGGGCAGTCGGAACGTGGTGATCTGCGCCGCCGCATAGGGCGCGATGCCGAGCCAGCGCGTGGCAAACCGGTATCCGCCTTCGAGGCGGCCGGAATAGGCGTTGGCGTTGATCGGCGCGGCGAGCTGGTCGGAGCCGGCCGGCGTCACCTGATGATCGTTGCTGATCGCTTGCCAGCC
This sequence comes from Bradyrhizobium sp., assembly GCF_035935975.1. Lineage (GTDB taxonomy): Bacteria > Pseudomonadota > Alphaproteobacteria > Rhizobiales > Xanthobacteraceae > Bradyrhizobium. The sequence continues at coordinate 80,623 of NZ_DASYWN010000055.1, read as the reverse complement.
GTAGGCGAGACCGGTCGCGACATAGGCTGATCCGATCGAGTGCCGGACGAAGGCGCCGGCCTGGAACAGATCGGAGCGGCCGCTGGAAAAATTGTTGGCGAAGCCGGTGCCGCCGCCGGCCAGCGCAAAGCCCATCCGGGTCTGCGGCGAGAGCGAATAGTCGGCGCCGACCACGGTGCCAAAGCTGCGGCTGGACGCGCCGGTGTTGCCGGTCGAGACCTGCGAGCCGCCGAAGCCGGCGGCCCAGACGCTCCAGTGCGGAACTGCAAGCGACGGCCTGCCGTAGATCGCGCCATAGGCCTCGCGGCCGATGCCGCCATGCGTGCGGTCGTTTCCGAGATCGGCGTAAGCGGCGAGCTCGGCGTCCAGCTCGGCAGGGCCGATGCCGCGACCGTCGATGGCGGGATCGAGCAGCGCCTGCGTGAACTGGTTCATCGCCAGAAACGTGGCCTGCGCCGTCTCGCCCTGCGAGGCGCCATCGGAGCCGCCGCCAAAGGCCTGTCGCATGCCGAAGCGCCCCGCGCCGGCAAGTCCCGGTGGCTCCGCGTTCCAGCCATAGTTCGGCTGCATGTTGCCCGGGCCACCATTGCCGTTGCCGAACGGCGCTCCGCCAAAACCGGTAGCTTGCGGGCCGCCGAACATGGGGCCGCCTATGCCGCCACCAAAATTGTTGCCGCCGAAATTATTGAAACCGTTGCCGGGCGCGCCTGGACCCGGAGGGCCGAAATTCTCGGCGCCGCCGAACGGGCCGTATTCGCGCATCGCCTGCGCCTGCGCGGCGCCGGGCAGCAGCAATCCGGCCGTCAATAGCAGCAGCGCCAGACGCGCACGCACGTCTGCGCTCAAGACACAAACCGCATGAAGCGCCCCAACCGTGTCGGACGCCGGCCGCGCAGCCCGCGCGGCGAATCAAGTGGAAACAGCGAATCCGACCGAGTGGAATCGTAAATGCGTCTCTAACGTTTTCCAATCTTTTCCTGTCTTGTCTCGATGTCGTCGTACATGCACGATCGGTTTCAGTGCGAATCGCGATGACCGCGGAGACACGAAGTCAATCCGCGTTTTTACGTGACCAGGTGATGCCGGCGTCAGCTCAGGCCGTGATGGCCTTGGCCGAGCCGACCTCGTTGCGCAGCAGGAATTTCTGGATCTTGCCCGTGGACGTCTTCGGGATCGGTCCGAACACGATCGCCTTCGGCGTCTTGAAGCCGCTCATTTGCGAGCGGCAGAAGGCGATGATCTCGGCCTCGGTCGCGCTGGCGCCGTCCTTCAGCTCGACGAAGGCGCAGGGCACTTCGCCCCATTTTGGATCGGGCTTGGCGACGACGGCCGCGAACAGCACGGCCGGGTGCTTGTAGAGGACGTCCTCGACCTCGACCGAGGAGATGTTCTCGCCGCCGGAGATGATGATGTCCTTGGAGCGGTCCTTGATGATGACGTAGCCGTGTTCGTCGAGCACGCCGAGATCGCCGGTGTGAAACCAGCCGCCCTCGAAGGCTTCCTTCGTCGCTTTCTCGTTCTTGAGGTAGCCCTTCATCACGATGTTGCCGCGGAACATGACCTCGCCGATGGTCTCGCCGTCACGCGGCACCTCCTGCATGGTCTGCGGATTGATGACGGTGACGCCTTCCTCTAGCGGGTAGGGCACGCCCTGCCGCCGCTTCATGCGTGCGCGCTCGGCGGCGGGAAGATCGTCCCAGCCGGGCTGCTCGGCGCAGACGGAGGCGGGGCCGTAGACCTCGGTCAGGCCGTAGACATGCGTCAGCTTGATGCCGATGTTTTCGGCGCCTTCCAGCACAGCGACCGGCGGTGCCGCGCCCGCGATCAGGCCGACGACGCGGCGCGCCGCATCGCCTTTCGGCGCATCGGGCGCGTTGATCAGCGTGTTGTAGACGATCGGTGCGCCGCACATGTGGGTGACGCCGTGCTGCCTGATCAGCTCGAAGATCCTGGTCGGCTCGACCTTGCGCAGGCAGACATTGATGCCGGCGGCGGCCGCGATGGTCCAGGGGAAGCACCAGCCGTTGCAATGGAACATCGGCAGCGTCCAGAGATAGACCGGATGCTGGCCGAGATTGCCGGCGAGGATGTTGCTGACGGCGTTCAGATACGCGCCGCGATGATGCGTGACGACGCCCTTGGGATTGCCCGTCGTGCCCGAGGTGTAGCTCAGCGCGATCGCGTCCCATTCGTCCTTCGGCGGGATTGCCACAAAATTCGGATCGCCTTGCGCGAGCGCCGCCTCGTACTCGATCTCGCCGATGCGCTTGCCACCCTTGAAGGCGGCATCGTCGACGTCGATCACGAACGGCTTTGGCCCGCTCATCTGCGCAAGCGCATCGGTGATCACGCCGGAAAACTCGGGATCGACCAGAATGATTTTGGCGCCGCCATGATCGAGCTGAAACGCGATCGAGGGCGCATCGAGGCGAATGTTGAGTGCATTGAGCACGGCGCCGGTCATCGGCACCGCAAAGTGCACCTCGTTCATGGCCGGGATGTTCGGCAGCATCGCGGCTACGGTGTCGCCGACGCCGATGCCCCTGCCGGCGAGATACGACGCAAGGCGCCGGCAGCGCTCGTAGGTCTGCGCCCAGGTGAAGCTGCGGCCCTCATAGACCGTGCTGATATGGCCGGGATAGACCGCGGCGCTGCGCGCGAGGAAGCTCAGCGGCGACAGCGGCACGTAATTGGCGGGCGTTTTGTCGAGGCCGATATTGTACGGGTTCTGCCGCTCACTCATCGACACCCTCCTTAAACCGCGTCAAAGAAATCCGATCGAGATCCAGGGGAAGATCGCGACGACGATCAATCCCACCAGCAGCGCCAGCAGATAGCCCCAGATCGGCCTGATGCCCTCGGCCGGGTCGACGCGTCCAATGGCGCAGGCGGCATAATAGCCGACACCGAAGGGCGGGGCGAATAGCCCGATACCCATGGCCAGAATGATCACCATCGCATAGTGCACCTCGTGCACCCCGACGGCGCGGGCGATCGGAAACAATAGCGGCCCGAACAGCACGATCGCCGGGATACCCTCCAGCACGCTGCCGAGGATGGTGAAGGCCAGGATCGACACGGCGATGAAGGTAGCGGCTCCGCCCGGCAATCCCGTCATCGCCGCAGCCAGCGAGCGCGAGAAGCCTGACTGGGTCAGGCCCCAGGCCATGCCGGTGGCGGTGCCGATGATCAGCAGGATCGCGCCCGACAGCGCAGCGGTCTCGACCAGCATCGGAAACAGCCGCCGCCAATCGAAGCGGCGGTAGACCAGCAGGCCGACCAGCGCGCCATAGACGATGCCGATGGTGGAAACCTCAGTGGCGGTCGCAATGCCCTCGACCACGGCGTAGCGGATCACGAAGGGCAGCGCGAGCGCGGGCAGGGCGACGACGAAGGTCTTGCCGATCTCGGACGCGGTGGCGCGGCGGACATGGCTCATGTCCTCATGGCGGTAGCGCCACCACACCAGCATGCACAGCGTGATCGCGAGCACGACGCCGGGCAGCAGGCCGCCGGTGAACAGCGCCGCGATCGAGACGCCGGTGACCGAGCCGATGGTGATCAGCACCAGGCTCGGCGGAATGGTTTCGGTCTGCGCGCCGGTTGCCGCCAGCAGCGCGACGAGATCGCCGGGCTTGGCACCGCGCTGCTTCATCTCCGGGAACAGCACGGGCGCGACCGCGGCCATGTCGGCGGCCTTGGCGCCTGAGATGCCCGAGACGAGGTACATGGCGCCGACCAGCACATAGTTCAGGCCGCCGCGGACATGGCCGAGCAGGCTCGCCAGGAAGGCCACCATGGCCCGCGCCATGCCGGTCATCTCGATCAGGAGACCTAAGAACACGAACAGCGGCACCGAGAGCAGGATGAGGTGGCTCATGCCCTCGTCCATGCGCCCGACCAGCACCATGACCGGCGTGCGCGTGGTCAGCGCCAGATAGCCGAAGATCGCCAGGCCGAAGCCGAACGCAATGGGAACGCCGGCAAAGACGCAGAAGCCGGCGACGCCGACGAAGAAGATGACGAGGTTGAGATTGCCGAGCGGCCGCAGATAAGGCTGCGCCAGCCAGAACAGGCCGACGATGACGGCGACCGTTATCACGGCCGACAGCACCATCCGGTAATCGGCGGCGCGCAGCAGCCGCAGCAGTCCGAACAGCGCCATCAGGCAGATGCCGACCGGCAGCGCCGCGGCGCGCCACATGTTCGAGATCTGCAGCGCCGGCGTGGTGATGAAGCTTTCCTCGTAGGCGTATTCGGCCGATGGCCACACGATCAGCGCCAGGAACGCCAGCGCCGCGCAGGTCGCGACCATGTCGAGCCAGGCGCGCACGGCCGGCCGCGTGCTGGCGACGATCGCGGTCATGCGCATGTGCTCGGACCGGCGGAATGCCACCGCCGCGCCGAGCATGGCGAGCCACAGGAACAGGATCGAGGCGAGCTCGTCCGACCAGATCAACGGCCGGTGCACGCCGTAGCGTGCGACCACGCCGGCAAACAGGATGACGATCTCGGCGACCACCAGAATGGCCGCCGGGATCTCGACGGCGAGGCCGAGGATGCGTTCCAGCGAGGCCAGCACGGAAGATCGGCGAGGGGGCTGACCAGCCACCTCGCCCACCGTTTCGGTCACCTGAACCTCGACATGAGCCATGACGGCCCCAACGCGTTACGACAGCTTGCCGACGGCCTTCTCCAGGAGGTCCCAGGCCTGGTCGCCATACTTGCCCTTCCACTCGGCATAGAACCCGGCCGTGCGCAGCTTGTCGCGGAACGGCGCGACAGTGGGCTGGTTGAAGGTCAGACCTTTGCCGGCGAGCTCCTGCTGGAGGTTCGCATTGAGCTTGGCGGTATCCTCGCGCTCTTTGACGGCGGCGGCGTTGATGTTCTTGGCGACGATGGTGCGCACGTCCTCAGGCAGAGCGCTCCAGGCGCGGCGGTTGGCCAGGAACCAGAAGCCGTCCCACATGTGGTTGGTCAGCGAGCAGTACTTCTGCACCTCGTAGAGCTTTGCGGTCGAGATGATCGCCAGCGGGTTCTCCTGGCCCTCGACGATCTTGGTCTGGAGCGCGGAATAGACCTCGGCGAAATTGATCGAGGCGGGCGCTGCGTCGAACGCCTTGAACATCGAGGTCCACAGCGGCGACACCGGCACGCGGATCTTGAAGCCCTTGAAATCGTCCGGGCCGGTGATGGGCTTGGTCGACGACGTGGTCTGGCGGAAGCCGTTGTCCCAGATCTTGTCCATGACCTCGAGGCCGGCCTTCTTGATCTCGCCGCGGACGTAAGCGCCGAGATCGCCGTCCATGGCCTTCCAGACCGTGTCGTAGTCCGGGAACGCGAAGCCGATGCCGTTGATGGACGCGGCCGGCACCAGGGTCGACAGGATCAGGCCCGACAGCGTGAAGAACTCGACGCCGCCGGAGCGGATCTGGCTCAGCATGTCGGTGTCGGAACCGAGCTGGTTGTTCGGGAAGATCTGCAGGTCGAACTTGCCGTTGGTTTCGGCCTTGATCGCCGCCGCCATCTCCCGGGCGCGCACGTTCATCGGATGGCTGTCCGGCAGGTTATTGGCGTATTTGTAGGTGAACTCGGCGCTCTGGGCGCGGGCCACATGGGGCGCACTGAGGCCGCCCAGGACCGCGGTCGCGGCGGAGGCCTTGAGAAGCGTGCGGCGGGAAAAGCTCATGGGTCTGCTTCCTCGGAAGGTTTGTTTTTGTTGTGAGATGCAAACCTATACGGACGGACGGTCAGAAGGTCATCTGCGATCTCGCGGAGCCACGCTTATTGCAGCCGGACAACGTCACGGCAATATCGGCTTTCGCCACATGCGCCGGATTCAAAAATGCGAAAACAACCCCATGCACAGTAGCCGTCAAGCGTTGGCGGGACGTTTGGCGGGCTGAGCGGAAATGGCGCTGGAGCGAAGGCGCGGCGGCAGGAATTCCGCCTAAATAACTGATCTAATTGGATATAAATATATTCCATAATATACCTTATGCGAATTATGGATATGGCGATCCGGATTGGGGTGTCGTTTCTCGTTCGATCTGAGTCTTTCTGCTTCAATCGGAGTCTGCCGCCGTTGCAACCGGCCGACGCGGCGCTGGGCTGCACCCAAAGGGCCTACCTACGCGCAATCATCTCACGCCCCGATCCCAAATCGGGCGATTTCGCCCCTAGTTCCCATCTACCGAGAACGCGAGCAGCACGTTGCCCGGCAAGGTGCCGTAATTGGTGTAGCCGGAATTGACGTAGAGCATGCCGCCGGCAACAACCGCGCCTGGACCATCGAGCGAGCCGCCATGCCCGGCTGCGCCATTGACGGTCGTGTAGTCCTTGATTGTGTCGACGTCCCAGATGATCTCGCCGGTCTTGGCGACGTAGGCGCGCAGGTGCCCGTCGAGTCCGCCCGAGAAGACTACGCCGGGAATCGCCGTGACCGCGGCCGACTGAGCTGGACTGCAGCCGGGCTTGTCGTTACAGCCCGGATGCGGCGTGTGCCACGCGACCTCGCCCGTGGCGAGCTTGAGGGCAAACAGTCCGCCGCCCTGGCGCGGATCCATCTTCAACTCGCCGCCCATGATCGTTTTCTGGGCTCCGGGCGTGCCAGGTGCCACGCGTTCAAGGCCGACGTCCGACAGCGCGACGTAGACATTCTCGTCATCGACGGCCATGCCCCATTGCACGCCGCCAAGCGTGGTGCCCTGACCTATCCGGCGCTGCCACACTATCGCGCCACCATGATCGGGATCGAGCGCGTGCACCATGCCCGACTTCTGTCCCGCAATCAGCGCGCGCTTTCCGTCCGCAAGATCGACCAGGATCGCAGACGAGCCGAAGTCGAAATCGGGCCCCTTCTTGTCGGGACAATTCGCGCGATATTGCGAGCTGCATGCGACATTGTAGGCATCGCTCGTGGTCATCTGTCGCGACCATTTGAGGTTTCCATCCACTAGATCGAACGCCACAAAAGCGTCAGATGTGTCCTGTGCGGGATTCGAATAGCTGTCGCCCGTGGTCGCATAGATCGTGTTCGTCTTGACGTCGACCGTCGGCGCGGACCAGATCGCGCCCCCTGATGGCCCGAAGAGTTGTACGCCCATCGAACTGATGCCTTGCGCTTGCGCGGGCGGGGAGACGTAGCTGCGCCATTTCACCTCTCCAGTCGCGGCGTCAAGCGCGACTATCAGCCCGCGAAAGCTGCAGCAGCCATAACGTGGATCGGCCGCCAGCGCCTCTTCGAGCGAGGAAACCGGCACATAGAGGATGCCGTCCGCAAGGGTCGGCGCACCGGTGATCATGGCCGCTTGATGCTCCTCGACCCGACGAGTCCACTTCAGCCTCCCGGTCTCGGCGTCGAGCGCATAGGCGTTGCCGCGCTGATCGCCGAAATAGGCCGTTACACCGCGCTCGTCCTCGCCGATGGTGACAGCGCTGCGCACGCCAAAGCCTGCATCGAACACCCAGCGCTGACATCCGGTGCTGGCGTCGAGCGCATAGACCTTGCCGCCGGCGCTGCCGACGAACAGCCGGCCGCCCCAGACCGTCGGCTGCGCAAAGGCCCTGACGTCACCGGGAAAACCGAAAGCCCATTTCAGCTTGAGGCGCGAGACATCGTCGGCCGCAAGCCGCGCGGTGTCAGCGGGCTGGAAGCGATGCTGGCGGATGTCGACCCCCCAGCCGTTCCAGCGCGGCAGCGCGGCATCGGCAAGTTTGGGTCCATCGTCGCGGCATCTGGAATCGGGTAGTTCAAACGCAGGTGCCGGCGTGGTGCCCTTTAAATAGCGGGTGATGGCGCCGATCTGATCCTTGCTCAGATCCCGCCCCTGTGCGCTCATGAGCCCGTAGGCGATCTGAAAGCCGATCCGCTGGTCGCTCAGCTGCCGCAGTGCATCCCTGTCGGGCGCCCGCGCCACGCCGCCCTCATGACACGAGGCGCAGCGTTGCTGATAGAGCGCCTCGCCGGACTGGGCCGTTGCCTCCTCTGCCCCTGAGCATGAAATGCCGATCATGGCGAGAAGCAGGCCAATCGAACACTGCAACCAGATAAGGCCAACCGCATTCTCGGATGACATCGTTCTCCCCCTATCGACAGGGATTTTTCCATTCAAGCCGGATCGCGAACACGGGTGACCGGGCGAGCTACTTTCCTTCAACCCCGCTGGCAAATCCGTAGACGCGGCGGACACGCACGTAAGCTTGTCATACTTCGCCAAGGGCAATTGATATGCAGAAGGCTCGGTCGTTCAGAGATGAGCGCGCGGCAATAGCCAGCTCATGATCTTTTCATACGGATCGCGATGACTGCGGACGAATGCGTTCTCGTTCTGCTGCGCGGCGGTCCTGGCGAATTCAGAGATCGCCCCCATAGACTGCCGTTTATCCTTCGGAAGCTTCGCCCATTGACGAATGATCTTCCGGCGGGCTTCGCGTTGGTTGTCCCTTGCGTCAGGCATCGGTGCGCTCCTGAAGTGGATTTGCTCCTGCTCAGCCTATGGTAGCCAACATGAACGCCATGCTCGTGTCCAGAGCGCAGTTTGGATTGCGGTGAGATCGATCTCCGCGCGCTTTCACCGAAACCAGAGCAGCCGTTCGAGCCGCTCGGCGAGCCCGGCGTCGGCCTGGAATGAGCGGCCGGTGTTGATCCCGGCGCGCCGCTACTGCCGCTCCCAGCGTCGCTTCAACGCCTTTCCGAACTGCTCGGCGCTCTCAAATCGCGCCGTAGCTGATTATATTATGGGGTTGAGGACCCGCGGCGATAGGTTGCACGCAATTTGCTGCGATGCGGTAATCCGGTTCTCCGAATGTCCGTTCTGCGACAAAAGCTACCCTCCTCGACCAAGCGCGTTGTGACCAGAGCGACTCCGATTGAACCAGCATTGACTCCGATCGAAGCCGAAAATAGCGCCTGAAATGCCTGCCCTTTTCCGCACGCCGACTCAGATCGAACGAAAAACGACATTGGGCGCCGCTTGGCGTTGGACTGCTGAAATCCCTCCTCAACCTCCGGAGCTGCCTTGCAGGCCGCGGCCGTCGCGACGGATCGCCGCCGCGCGGGCCGCTGCTGTGCGGTTCTTCAAAACGGATGACGCTCATGCGACGCGCGTCTCCCGAGATTGTCCGGCCGCGGGAATCAGGACGGCGCTGCGAAGTCGTAGGAGATGCGTCCGGCCGGCAGATAGAACAGCGCGATGACGGCGCCGCCGCGGACCTCGGGATAGTGGCGGCTGCCGGGATCGGGCGCCGTCCAGCCGGGCCCCTGCCAGCCCTGCAGCCCCTTCAGTTCGGCCCCCACGTCCAGAGGCACGACCAGGTTCAGCTCACCATAGGGGTGACCGTGATACTGCCCCCGCAGCACGTCGTGGTCGTCCTCGTCCTTGAAGCGTCGCGGATCGGTGCTGTTCATGTAGACGGCCGTGATGCTGAACTGGAACGTCTCGGGCACGGGCTCGAGGATGCGGCTGCGCCGGTAGTTCGGACCATCGACCTCCTGGTTCGCCGCCCAGCCTTCCTCGACCCCGAGCTTGATGAGGCGAGCCAGGTCCTGGTAGAGCCGGCTGCGTTCGCCGTATGTTTCATTGAGCCACCGCTCCATCTCCGCGCCGGGCGTCATATCCTTGACCTCGCGCAGAAACGGAATGCTGCACTGAATCAGCTCGTCTCGGCTTCCCATGGTCTTGTCCTTTCCATTTGGGTTGCGCATTGGTCATCGAACCCCGCGAACGAGGCGAATTCCGCGAGGTCCGCGCGCGGCATCAGCCTGCCCCGGGTTTCGTCCCGGGCACGGCCGATCGAGATGCCGCACACCACCATCTGCTGGGCCGGGATCGACAGCAGCGGGCGCAGGATCCGGTCATATCTGGAGAACGTCTCCTGCGGACAGGATTGAAGCCCGTGGCCTGCCGCAGCCAGCAACACGTTCTGAATGAACATGCCGAGGTCGAGCCAGCTTCCGACCTGCAGGCGCCGGTCGATCGCGACGATCAGCCCGACCGGAGCGCCGAAGAAAGCATAGTTCTTCGCGGTTTGCCGGCTCCGGGCTTCGATATCGGCCTGGGCGACGCCGAGCGAGCCGTAGAACAATCGGCCGAACTCCTGTCGTCGGTGCAGATAGGGTTCAGGCAGGTCGCTGGCGTAATAGCTGTATTCCGACACGTGCTCGTCGCGGGCCGTTTCGTGCGCCTCGCGCAGCGCCGCCGACACCCTGTCCTTGGCGGCGCCCGCCAGCACGTAGACGTGCCAGGGCTGGATGTTGGCGCCGCTTGGCGCAAACCGCGCCACGCGGAGAATCTGCTCGATGGTCCCTCGCCCGACCGGCGCGCCCGAGAATTCGCGGCATGCAAAACGCCCTGCGATGATCTCGTCGATACTCTGTGCGGTTGCGCCCTCACCGATCATGACTTCTTCAGGAACGGACATCCGCCCTGCTCCATCGGCCGGAAAGCTTCGTTTCCCGGTATCGTCGCCAGCAGCTCGTAATAGTCGAACTTGTATTTGGACCGCTCGGGTGCCTTGACGCGAAACAGATACATGTCGCGGACCAGCCGGCCGTCGTCGCGGATCCGGCCGTTTCTGGTCATGAAATCGTTCACGGGCATTTCGCGCATCCTGGCAGCGACGGTCGGCCCATCCAGCGTGCCCGCCGACTGCACCGCTTTGAGGTAGTGCATCACCGCGCCATATGTGCCGGCGTGGATCATGGTCGGCACCTTCTGGGTCTTCGCGATGAAACGCTTCGACCACGCGCGGGTGTCCTCGTTCAGGTCCCAATAGAACGCCGAACTCAGCATCAGGCCCTGGGCGCTCTGGAGCCCGAGACTGTGAATGTCGGCGATGAAGACGAGCAGCCCGACGAGTTTCTGGCGCTGGGTAATGCCGAATTCGCCGGCTTGCTTGACGGCGTTGACGAAGTCGCCGCCGGAGTCGGCGAGCGCGATCACGTCCGCCTTCAACGATTGCGCCTGGAGCAGGAAGGAGGAAAAATCCGGCGTGTTGATCGGATGTTTCGCCGCACCGAGCACCTTGCCGCCGACGGTGTCGATGACCTTGCGGCTGTCGGCTTCGAGTTGGGCGCCGAGGGAGTAGTCGACCGAAATGAAGTACCAGGAGTTTGCGCCGAGACGCGACATCGCCTTCGTCGTTCCCTGCGACAGCGCGTAGGTATCATACGTCCAGTGAATTCCGGTCGGCGAGCATTCGTCGCCAGTGAGGCGGGACGTGGCGGCGCCGGTGGCGAGGAACAGCTTCTTCTTGTCGCGCGTGATGCCCTGCACCGCCAATGCGACCGCAGAATTCGGCACGTCGAGAATGACCTCGACGTTTTCATTGTCGAGCCATCGCCGCGCGATTGTCGCGCCCACATCCGCCTTGTTCTGGTGGTCTCCCGCGACGATCTGGACGCTGCGCCCCAACACCTGACCGTTGAAATCGTCGACGGCCATTTGCGCCGCGACCACGGAGCCCTGACCGCCATTGTCGGCGTAGAGCGAGGACATGTCGGTCAGGACACCGAGCTTCACCGGCCCCTCCTGCGCGCTGGCCGGCGCTGTCAACAGCGCCAATGCTAGCCCGAAAGCTCCGATCGATGTCCCGCAGGATGTCATGGTCCGTCTCCTCCAAATCCGGCGCCGGGATCATGACGGGATCGCGCAATTGCGGAAGTGAAACTCTTGCAGAGTGATCCTGAACCGCCTTCAGGTTGGCGACGCGTGCGGCCTGGCGTCGCGGTCCGGGCGCCCTGCTCGGTTGCGTCGGTTGCGCGTATTTGCCTCGACTGCAACAGATCGCAGTAACGCAACGGGCGCGCGCGCCGTCATCTCGGCGTGGGAACTCGATCTTTCTTGCCAACGAAATCATCGACGTAACGGCGGCAATAGATGCTGGCGCCACCGCAGCGAAACTCGGAATGGTCGCCGATCTCGCCACGAAGATCGTGCGGTGAAGTTGGTATCGGTCTGACCAGAAGGCTTGCGCAACCTCGCCGCAATTCAGGCTAGCGCAAGAGTTGAATTTGTATCATACTGCTATGTTGAGAATAGACAGCGCCCGACGTTTTGAAGTGCTCTATCTGCCAGGCAAGTTGATTTCGGCAGGAGGCCCTAATGAAGATTGCGCTTATTTCTCCGCCTATCATGGATGATTTCTGGGGCGAGCCTCGACCCATCGCGATGGATGCGGTGCGGGAGTGCCCACCCTACGGAATCTATCTTCTGCAAGCCGTGTTGCGGCAGGCGGGACATGAGGCACTTGTCATCGACCTGATTGCAGATGGCTCCAACTCGTTGAAGCCCTATGTCCACGATCTCGCCGACTGCGGTCTGATTGGTATCGCCGCGACGTCGATGTCCTGGCCGACGGCATGCGACGTTGTTTCGCAAATTCGGGATTTGCAGGCCGACATCCCGATCGTGTTGGGTGGAATTCACCCGACCATGTTTGATCGATATATCTTGTCGACGTTCCCGGTCGACTACATCGTCCGCGGCGAGGGTGAAGTTGCGCTGACCTCCTTGTGTGCCGCCCTTGAAGCCGGCCGCGGCATCGAATCGGTGCCCAATCTCTCGTGGAAGGACGCGGACGGTCGGATCTTCCGCAACCCAGCAGGCTCGAAGATCCATAAGGAGGACCTGGGACAGTACCCAATTCCGGACTTCGGCCAGCTGCCGATGAAAATCTACAAGGGGCTGTCGATCGAGTCGTCTCGGGGCTGCGTGTTCGACTGTTCGTTCTGCAGCACGTCCTACCGGCGAAGCTGGCGGGGAATGCCCGCTGAGATCTTTGTCGATCGTCTGCAGGAAATGATGCCGCAGGTCGAACGAACCGAGCTGGGCATGATTCATGTCATTGACGACGAATTCTCCATGAACCCCAAGCGAGCGATCGAGATTACCGAAGTCCTCCGCCATCGTGGACTGACCGCAAGCCTGGTCTATGACTCCCGCGCCACGGACGTTCTTTACGACGGCTTCATTCCGGCGATCGCACCGTTCACGGGGCAATTCCTGATCGGAGCGGAATGCGGCTATGACGCGGGGCTGGAGCTCATTGGCAAGGGTACCACAACTCGGATTCTGGAAGACGCCGCTCGCCTGCTGTACCGGCACCATCTGTCAGAGCGGGCGGATTTTTCCTTTATCCTCGGACTTCCCTGGGAGACCGCAAAGGAAGTGCGCCAGACATGCTCGTTTGCGTCCCATTTGTATGCGACGTACGGCGTTCGAATCCTGCTGCAATGGTACTGCCAGATCCCGGGCTCGAGGCTCTGGGATGCAGACCGCGCGGCGGGGTTGGTGAACGAGACGATGTACAATGATTATGGGTTCTTCCGGGATCTTTATCTGTTTCGCGCGGGCGTGAAGTTGGATCCCGCTGAGATCTGGCAGATTTCCCAATCTGTTGAAGCGTTGCAGCACATGGCGCGCATTCGCCACCCGGATCAGATCATGGTCGAATACGGCCACCCAGAACCGATTGCGCTCTATTTCCCCGAGTTCCTGATGGGACCGGCTTGCGATGGCCTCTCGAATCTCCGTGAGGTCGCAAGTCCGCCGAGGGGCAAAACTGATCCCATCCAGGTGGACGTGATTGCTCATGCACCTGTCTCGCTGGATCGGCCCCTCAGGCACTTTGGTGTCTGATTGATCTCTGACGGACTACCGACTAGGAGGACAAGATCATGCCCGAACAATACATTCCTCAATCGGAAGAGGAGCAGAAGTTTGGTGAGCTGGTCGAGCGGATATTCAGCGATCCAAAGTTCGCCAATTCGATGAGAACCAATCCGGAGCGCGCACTCAAGTCGGCGGGCTACGAATTGAGTGCCAAGCAAAGGAAAGCGCTGGCCAAGCCCAATATTTACGACAAGTTCGAGACGCCCGAGCTTTCCGTGAATCTCTCCATCGTCAAACCGGTTGTGCGCATTCTCACCAAAGGCACCAAGCCCGTCGTGAGAGTCGTGACCAAAGGCACCCAGCCCGCGGTCTCGGTCGTTACCGGTACTGTTGTCGCTGTCCGTGAATCCAGGTCGCCGACCCTCGAAGTCGTGGGCGAGAAGCCGACCAAGGCCAAGCGCGGGCGTTCAGCCTCCAGGCGACGTTGAACACGTCTGTTGTTGCCAGTGACGGCGGAAAAGACCGAAGAGGCTCCCGCTCGCTGGGGGATCATATCGCTTGCCGCGTTGCTGGCGGTCATCATTGTGCCGCCATCAATCCTTTTGTCAGCCAGCGCGTCGCCGAACGCCCTCATCCTGGGCGCAGGTATCTGGGCTGTTTCGGTCGCCGTCAAACGGCTGGCTGGCGTTCCTCTGGACAGGCAACTGCGGAAGAGAAACACCAGATCGGAAATAGCAGCCGGCTTCCACGGAGCCTTCTCCGCGATCTGCGAACTTGGCCTGGCGGCAATCTTTCTGCGCACGTGGGATGATGCGCGGTTCGTCGACGTATTGGCCTTCGGCGCGGGGGCGGGCTGCACCGAAGCACTCTATGTGCTCTGTTTGGCTTTCACCGCCGCCAAAAATCGAACTGACGAGTTGGCCTGGATCAACGGGGCGACGCAGTCCCTTTGGGTCCGCTACACGGTGCCGCTCGAGCGCTTGCTCGCAGCAATCGGCCACACCGGATCGCGCGGACTTGTGTGGTTGGGCCTCCAACTGTCCGGATACCAGGGCGTGATCTTCGTCGCGCTCGCAATGACGACATTTACGATGGTCGACGGGGTCGCGGCCTACGGACTGCAGAAAAAGTGGAACTGGAGCGACCCGACGATATGTCGACGCACGCACCTCTTCTTTGGCAGTGTGAGCGTGGCCGAGTTGTCGATATTCCTTTTGGCATATTGGTTGTTGATGCCTTCATTCTTGCCAGGCTGAGCGCGTGACCGGGCTTGTCACGTCCTGGCGCCGGGATCATGACGGGATCGCGCAATTGCGGAAGTGAAACTCTTGCAGAGTGATCCTGAACCGCCTTCAGTTTGGTGACGCGCGCGGCCTGGCGTCGCGGTCCGGGCACCCTGCTCGGTTGCGCCGGCTCGGCGTATGGCCTTAACTGGACAAGATCGCAGTAACGCAACGGGCGCGCGATCCGCCTTGAGACGGTGTCCTGCTCGTGGCTGTTTCCTTCAAGACCCTGGACCTGAACCTGCTCAAGGTCTTCGACGCCGTCATGGAGGAGCGAAGCGTGCTGCGGGCCAGCCAGCGGGTTGCCCTCAGTCAATCCGCCGTGAGCCATTCGCTCGCCCGGCTCCGCGAAATGCTGGAAGACGATCTGTTCGTGCGCACGGCGACCGGCATGCAGCCGACAGCGCGCGCATTGACAATGGCACCGCAGGTTCGCGAAGCCCTGCGATCGCTCGAGGCGGCGGTCGAACTGCCGAGCTTCGTTCCGGTTGCCTCCACCCGGCAGTTCACCCTGGCCGCCAACGACTTCACCACGATGGTGCTGGCCTCACCGCTCCTGAAGATCCTGGGGCTGGAGGCGCCGGCGATCGACCTGATCATCAAGCCGGTGACACGGATCGACCTCGCCGAGCAGATCGACCTTGGTCGCATCGACGTGGCGATCGGCGTCTTCTCGGACCCGCCGAGCCGATTCCGGACGTCGCTGTTGTTCGAATATGACGACGTGCTGATCGTGGGCGGAAAGCGCAAGCTCGGCCGGATCGACAATGCTGCCCTGGCGCGCATGTCGCTGGTCGTCGTCTCCTTCGGCGGCGAGCAGGAGGGAGCGATCGGAGGCTTCATCTCCGAGCGCGGCCTCGCCAGGCGATCGGAGATGTACGACCGCGCGGCGCTCGAACGGGCACTGTCCGAAAGCGATCGGCCACCGCGAATAGCTGTTTCATTGCCGCATTTCCTGGCCCTGCCCGCCCTGCTCGCGGACTCGGAATTGGCGGCCATCGTTCCGCGGCCCTTGGCGCGGGCGTTCGCACGCGCGCATGCGATCACGACGTACGAGCTGCCTTACGCCACGACCCCGGTCGAAGTCCGGCTGTTGTGGCACGAACGCATCGAGGGCGAGCCGTCGCACGACTGGCTTCACGAGATCCTCAGGCGCGCGACCGATGACCTCAGGCGCGGACACTAACGGGAGTCGCTCTCAGTTCTGGTTCCATTTTCCACGGGCTATGCAGCTCGGGCGCGTCTGGCGTGTCGTTTCCGACTGGACTTGAAATAGCTCGTAGACCTGGAAGACTACGTTAGCACGACGTACTCGAGATGCAGCTTAGTGTCCCATTGAACGAAGGTGGATAAATCATGACTTGGCAGTTTTGTCATGAGAGCCATGGGGTTCGGGATTGGCCCGATCGATCCGATCCTTCAGAGTATCCCGTGCAATATTACGTCCAGAACGATGCCAAAACGAAGTTGGGCTTCTTTGGTGCTTCGTCTCGCGGAGAATGGATATTCGAATTTTCCGGGCACGGTCTCACCTTTGAAATTCGCGCCCATCGAATAGGAGCGCTCGTCGGTAACCAAAAAGACGATCTGAATAGTGAGCGAAACTTAGGTCCCATCTGCAAGCTTTGGATCGACGAGGCCGATATCGACCGTATCGCTCTGGCGGGTGCGGACATCATAGTCTCTGAGATTTCCGAAGGCCTCCTTGAGAGTTCTCTTCTCGCGAATATCCCTCGCTCAGAGTGGGTCGGACCAAATCTCACTCGGGTCATATTTGAACATCCGCCGTTTCAAGAAATGAATTCGGCAGGAGGCGACCGATGATCGATATCACCGCAGCCGCGCAGGCGATCGCCCAGATTACAAACCCCGCTGTCAGGGAAGCCGCTCAAGCATCACTAAATCTTGCGCAGTCCAGTGGCAATCAGAAGCTGACTGACTCGATTCCGGAAATACTGTCTAAGTCGGCGAAGGGGAACGGTACCCTATGCAGCTGGGGCGCGGGTTGAGGTTGTGCTAGACTGGGCGCAGCAGTCTTGAAGAGGTCAACGATACAAGGCGGTCTCAACCGCCGCTCAAGGGAGTCCGTGATGCAGGAGAACACCGCTCGCGCGAGCCAGTCGCGCGCCATTCCATTCGACGCCGCCAAGCTCGACCGTCTGATGGAGGCCGCCGGCCTCGATGTGCTGGTCGCGACCTCCAAGCACAATGTGCAGTACCTGCTGGGGGCCGAGCGCGCGATCTTCTTCGACTACATGGACGCCATGGGTGTCAGCCGCTATCTGCCGGTCCTGGTCTATCCCAAGGGTGCGCCGGACAAGGCAATCTATGTCGGCCACCGCCTGGAGACCCATCAGCGCGCTGTGGCGCCGCCATGGGTCCCGCAGCTCCGGACCGAGTCGAGCGGCTCGGTCGATGCCATCACGCGGGCCGTGAAGCTGATCAAGGACGCCGGCGTGCCGTTGAAGCGGGTCGGGATCGAGATGGCGTTCCTGCCGATGGATGCAGGGAGGGCGCTGGCGGACGCCCTGCCCGGCGCCGAGCTCAAGGACGCGCTGCTGGTGCTTGAGCGGCTGCGCGCGGTCAAGTCGGCGGACGAGCTTGCAAAACTCAAGACGGCGTCCGAACTGGTCATCGCATCGATGCTGGAGGTGATCGCCGGGCACGGTCCGGGCACCACCAAGCAGCAATTGTCGGACGCGCTTCGCATCGCAGAGACCAATCGGGGCCTGACCTTCGAATACTGCCTGCTTGCCTGCGGCAGCAGCCACAACCGGGCGCCGTCGTCGCAGCGCTGGGAACAGGGCGACGTGCTGTCGCTGGACTCCGGCGGCAACTATCACGGCTATATCGGCGATCTCGCGCGCATGGCCGTGCTGGGCGAGCCCGACGGCGAGTTGAAGGATTGCCTGGCCGAGATCGAGGCGGTGCAGCGCGCAGCCTTTGCCGCGGTCCGGCCGGGCGCGATGGGCGGCGACATCTATGTCGCGGCTGAGCGGGCGCTCGCAAACATCACCCAGGGCGACTGCACGGACTTCCTGGCCCACGGCATGGGCCTCGTCAGCCACGAGGCCCCTCGCCTGACCGCCAAGGGCCCGGTCCCCTACGACGACACCGACGCCCGCCTGCCGCTCGAGCCCGGCCTGGTGGTCTCGATCGAGACGACGATGAAGCATCCGAAACGCGGCTTCATCAAGCTCGAGGACACGGTGGTGGTGACGGCGGCGGGCTACGAGATTTTTGGCGAAGGCGGGCGCGGGTGGAATTTGGGTGGGAGCAAGAGCTAGCCGCGGACCGGGCCATAGGCCATATCCACACTTCATCCACACCTAAAACGGGTAATGCACCATCACCACAACGATTCAGCCGCCCGAATGCTGTAAGGTCTGCTGATTCGATGGACTGATGAGGTGCGTTCAATGTCGGCTTTCCGTTTCGTGCATGCAGCCGATATCCACTTGGACTCCCCGCTACGTTCTCTCGCTTTGCGAAATCCGGGTCTCGCCGAACTCATCGGCAACGCTAGCCGTCAGGTCTTCGTCCGCATCGTCGACCTCTGTCTCGATGAGCGCGTGGATGCGCTGCTACTCGCCGGCGACCTCTACGATGGCGATCAGACGTCGATGAAGACGGCGCGATTCCTAACCGAGCAGCTGCGCCGACTGCATGCTGTAGGAGTCCGCGTCTTCATCATCCGTGGAAATCATGATGCCTTGTCGAAGATCACCAAGGAACTTGTGCTTCCGGACAGCGTGACCGTCTTTGGCGGACGGGCCGATGCCGTCGAGATATCGCGGGATCGTGGCGAGCGGCCGATCGTGGTGCATGGGCTCAGCTTCGCGAAACCACAGGCGCCGGAGAGCCTGCTCGGCAAATACAAGGCACCTGTCGAGGGCGCGATCAACATCGGACTCATGCACACCAGCCTGGATGGTGCGCCGGGGCACGACGTATACGCGCCGTGCAGTACGGCCCATCTCGCCAGTTTCGGCTTCCGGTACTGGGCGCTCGGACACATACACAAGCGGTCCACGACCGAGGGAGCCTGCGCCATCGTAATGCCGGGCATCCCGCAAGGTCGTGACGTCGGCGAAAGTGGGCCAAAGTCGGTCACGCTGGTGAGCGTCCTCGACGACGGGGCGTTGTCGATTGACGAACGCGTCGTCAGCCTGGCCCAATTCGAACGGGTGGCCGTCGACGCGTCCGGATTGGTGGATTGGCGCGAGCTCGCCACCCGCATCGAGAGCGCGCTCGGCGAAGCCTCCGATCGCTCGAAATCCGATCATCTCGTCGCACGCGTGTCCGTCTTCGGCGCGACGCAGCTGGCTTGGACTATCCGACGCGACGCAGATGTTCTCCACGCCGAAGCCGAGAGCCGCGCGGAAGCCATCGGCAATGTCTGGATCGAGAAGCTCGAAACCGACTGTCGAAGGGCGGCCATTTTCGATCCCGCCGACAGCGCCGATCCCCTCGCGGTGCTTCGCCGGACCATGACCGACGAGATCGTCGCGTCCGAGGCCTTCCGCGCGCAGGCGCAAATCATCGTCGACAATCTGCTTGATCAGCTGCCTCCGGAGTGTCGGCGCGTCCTTGCGCCGGATGAGACCGGTCTCGCTTTGCTCGTCGGGCAATTGTCCGACGAGGGCTCGGAAGAGGTCCTCGCGCGCCTGACGGCGGGCGGTCCAGACGGAGCACGCTGATGCGCCTACGCAAGCTCGGCCTAAGGCGTTACGGCAAATTCACGGATACGGTGCTCGACTTCGGCGCTCGCCTCGCAGATGGCTCGGACATGCACATCGTGTACGGGCCCAATGAGGCCGGCAAATCGACGGTGATGTCGGCCGTCATGGACCTCCTTTACGGCATCCCCACGCAGAGCAAGCTCAACTTCCTGCACCCATATCCGACCATGCGGATCGAGGCCGAGATCGAGCATTCCGCCGGCCTGCGCAACGTCTCGCGTATCAAGAAGCCTCAAAACAGCCTGCTCGACGACGCGGACCGGCCCATTCCCGAAGTTGTGCTTCTCGGCGAGCTGGGTGGACTCGACCGGAACGCCTATCAGACCATGTTCTGCCTCGACGATGAGACGCTGGAGACCGGCGGCGAGAACATCCTCGCCAGCAAAGGCGATCTCGGCACCCTTCTCTTCTCCGCGACCGCGGGCCTTTCGGATCTGAGCGCGCGCCTCACGTCCGTACGAGAGGAAGCAGACGCCTTCTTCCGGCCCGGCAAGCGCACGGGCGTGCTGTCTGACTTCAAGAAGGAGCTTGCCACCCTAAAGGATGAGCGCGACAAGATCGACACGCTCGCGTCGGAGTTCTCGCAACTCGTCTCCGACCGCGACCAGGCGGCCGCGGTTTACGACGAAGCTGTCATCCAGCGCGGACGGACGCAGTCCCGGATTGACGAGATCGGACGGCTCCTGCACGCCCTGCCGCGGCTCCAGGCGGTTCGCAGGCTCCGCGCGGAGATCGAGCCGCTTGCGGCTCTGCCAGATGCGCCATCGGCTTGGGCGACTGACCTCCCCGACCTGATGACCCTGCAGACGAAGTTGCAGACGCAGGCGCAGGCGATCGACGATGAGATCGCGCGACTGGAGTGTACGATCGCGGAATCGATCGTCAACGAGGCAGCTTGTAGCCTTCAAGACCGCATCCAGGGTCTCATGGACATGCGCGCTCGCTTCGTCACGGCGGAAAAAGACCTGCCTGAACGCAAGCTGGCCTTGGGCCTCGCCGAGCAGACGGTGTCGCGAATCCTGGCTCGCATCAACCGGGACTCGGACCCGGCGCCAATGCGGTTGATTCTGTCGACCGAGAAGACTGGCCCGCTCCACGATCTGATGGAGAAGCGATCCGGCATTGAAGCGGCGATCATCGGGGCCGAGACGGAGCTTGCAAAGGCTCGTGACGAGTTGTCCGACGCCGAGGCCAAGCTCGGGGACGACGGGCGCGCGCTTGATGAATCGGCGGTGCGCGCCCTGGGCCTTGCAGTCGGCACAGCTCGCCAGAGCGACGACGCCTCGCGCCTGCGTGCGGCGGATCGAGCCTGCCAAGAGCGATCCGAGGAATTTGACGACGCACTAGCCGGGTTACACCCTTGGACAGGCGGCAGAGACGCCCTTCTCACGGTCCAGGTCGCCCGCCCGGACCAACTGGAGGCGTGGACGTCGACCGATGCGAAACTCTCCCAAGAGATCGCTCTCCAGCAGAAGGACGTCGATCGCCTCGACATAGAGGCGCTACAGCTCCAGCGCAGGAGCGAGGCGCTCGCCTCCGTCGCGGGCGCCATCAGCGACCGGGAGGTCGGTGAAGTCAGATCGGCACGCGAAGCCGCCTGGGCCGCCCACAAGGACAGGCTGGATGCGACGACGGCCGCGACCTTTGAAACCGAGATGAGGAAGCTCGATCTCATCTCGGAGCAGCGCCTGAGCCATGTCGGCAGCGTGGCGGAACTCAATCAGGCGCTATTGGATTGTGCCGAAATCCGGACACGGCGCGAACATGCCGGACACTTGCTTCAGGCGAGTTTGCAGAAGCGGGAAGCGCTCGCCGCGGACATCGCCGCATCCGTTCGTGCCATCGGTGGGAGTCTCGATGAGAGCATCGGTCTCGCAGGGCTAAAGCTTTGGCTTCAGAAGCGCGAGCGGGCCATCGAGCTCCGCACGCGCTTGATGGGCGCGGAGCGTGAATCGCGGCAGGCGCTCACCAACGTCGCGACCGCACGGGAGCGGCTCGCGACAGCACTGTGCGCGGCGGGCGTCGCTTTTTCGGACGACGCGGACATCCAGGCGCTATTGGCTGCCGGCCAGACCGCTCTCGACCGCGAAGCCGTCGCCAAGGCGTTGCGGACGGCGGTCGATGAGCGTCGACGCGACTTGACTTCGCGCGAGACGAAACGCGAAGAGGCGCTGGCCACGGAATGTGCATGGAGCGCCGCATGGCGGCAGGCTTGCGCAGCATGCTGGCTGGGCGAGAACGAGAGCCGGCCGACCATCGCGACAGTGAGAGAGACGCTGGAAGCGCTGGCCGAACTGGGTCCCGAGCTGGAGAAAATGGCCGGGCTGACCGATCGGATCGCGAAGATGGAGCGTGACCAGATCCAGTTCCGGGCGGAGGTCGAAACCCTTGCCGCAACGATGGGGCTCAGTCCAAGGCCGTCCGATGTTCTCGGACTGTACCAGGCCGTCGTGAGCGGCGTCGCCGACGCGACGAAGACCCTGGAGCGCCGGCAAGATGCCGAGGCGGCTCTTTTGGCCGAACACGACGAGGCTCGCCAGCTCGCCGTGCAACTTGCGCAAGTCCAGGCTCAGGCGAAGCGGATGATGGATGGCTTCAAGGTCGGCTCATTGACGGAGGTCGACATGTGCCTGCGTTACGTCGCACGCCGGTCCGAACTCACGGCGCGCCTGACTGAAGCGCGCGATGAGATGCTCAAAGCTATCGGGCTCGAGACTTTCGAGGAAGCGGAGGCCATCCTCGACACGCTGGATCGAGCGGCGCTCGAAGCAGAATTGACCGAAAGGAGATCGCGCTTCGGCAACGAAGACGAGCGGATCCGCAATCTGTTTGCCGCAAAGGCCAAGGCCGAGGACAGCATCGCCGCGGTCGGCGGCGATGCCGCCGTCGCGCTTATCGATGCGACGCGGCGAACGCTGTTGTTGACGATCGAGGACAGGGCGCGGGCCTACCTTCGGCTCAAGCTCGGAATCGCCGCGGCCGACGGCGCGTTGCAGGCCTATCGGGACCGGCATCGCAGTTCGATGATGGCCCGTGCTTCGGAGGCCTTCTCGCTCATTAGCCGCGGCGCATATGCCGAGTTGGTAACCCAGCCTTCGAACGGTAGCGAGCTTCTGATTGCGAAGGGAGCGGATGGAAGCTCGAAGATTGCTTCCGAGCTCTCCAAAGGAACGCGGTTTCAGCTCTATCTGGCACTGCGCGTTGCGGGCTATCACGAGTTCGCCCGCGCGCATACGCCGGCCCCCTTCCTCGCGGACGACATCATGGAGACGTTCGACGATTTCCGCGCCGAGGAAGCCTTCCGGCTGCTATCCGGAATGGCTACGCAAGGTCAGGTTGTGTATTTCACCCATCATCGCCATCTCTGTGAGATCGCCAAGACCGTCGCGCCTTCCGCGGTCGTTCACGATCTCCGATCGGAGATGCGCATAGCTTCTTAAAGCCTCAACCGTTCTCACGGCGTCATCGTTGCTACGGTCTTCAAAGGAACAGACCAGACTGTTCCAAGCTGTCATGCGGCGAGCTCCTTCATTCCGGGACGCTCCCCGTGGCGTGAGCCCGGAACCCATCGGGCAGAGGACCCGGCGAAGTAATGGATTTCGGGTTCGCGACTTCGCCGCCCCCGGAATGACAGAGCAAGGCGCAGCAGCTAGCGCAGCGGCAACTGCTCCAGCTGGCTCTGCGCCTTTTTCACCGCCGCCGCGTACCAGCCCTGGCTTGGCGCTTCCTTCGCAAAACACTTCGTGTATGCATCCATCGCCTGGTCTTCCTTGGCCATGGCGTCCTGCGGGGACTTCTTCGCCATCATCTGCTTCCAGACCTTTTCGCAGGCCGGGATCTCCGCGGTCTTCACGGCAGCGCTGCTGGCGAGGAAGAGGACCTTGTCGCCCTGGATCGCGACCACGTCGATTTCATGCGGCGGCCCCTTCAGATCGCCATTGCCGCGCACGCCCAGCACGGCGACTGCGGCGCTCGCGGCGGCGGTCTTGGTGATCGGCAGCTCGGCATATTTGGCGAAGGCGGAGTCCTGGATCGCATAATAGTAGAAGCGATCCGATTTGAAGGCCGCGCCGATCTCCTGCGGCATGCCGTCTTCGCGGTGCTCGACGAGCCAGTGCTTGAGTAGCCCTGTCGTGGTCACCACGGCCTGCAGCTTGTCGCCTTCGGAGGCGAAGCCGAGGCCGTCGAGATGGCCGAAGCCGGAATCGCCCTTGAACAGCGTGTCGACGTTCGACTTGCCCTCGGCCGGCAGCTCCTTGATCGTGACCGGTCCCACCAGGCCGCGCAGCACGCCCGTCAGCTCGTTGAGCGCTGCGTCGTGCTGCTTATAGGTCTCGTCGTTCTCCTTGGCCTTGGAGAATTTTGCGATGTAGCGGTCGCGCAGGTCGAGATAGTGCTGCTCGGGCGTGGCGGCATGGGCGGGCGCGGCCAGGACGAGCAGGCACGGCAGGGCGAACGATCTCATTGCGAATTCCGGAAGGCTGGAGCGATCTCCAGTCTTTGTGCCGGTGCCGTGCGAGAAGGTTCACCGCCCCCCTTTTCTGCCGCGCTTCGCGGGCGCCTTGCGCTTTTTTGGGAGCCTTCCTGACAGCCTTTTTGACCCCCTTGGCTTTCTTCGCTGCCTTCGCCTTTTTGGCGCGCCCTACCCGTTCCGGCTTGGCCTGAAGGACGGCGCGGGCTGCCATCTCGGGCAGCTCCGCTGTCTCCGCGACAATCTGATGCTCGGCGTCGGCCGCAGATACTGCCAATGCTCGTGCCGCAACCTCGGTGTCGAGATGCTGATAGATGAACTGGTCGTCGACAGTGAAGTGCGGGATGTCGTGCCCGCCGTGCGGGTCATTATACGTGTCGAACGCACCGGCTGCTGTCGATCCTTCGGTGGTGTGATGAATGATCCTGAACGGTCCGGCGGTGTACTGCCCCGCGCTCCAGGGCAAGGGCATCCATCGTGCAAACGGACATCTGGCCATATGCTCCCCCCTGAGATTTGCTGGATTGCTTGAGGCGATCAGGCGCGCTTCGAGCTCTTCTTGCCGCTCTTCCTGCCACTCTTCCTGGTGCCCTTCCGGGCTGATTTTCCGCTCCGCTTCTTCGGCGCCGCTTTCGTCTTGCGCGACTTTGTCTTGCGCGACTTGGCAGCCGGCTTCTTCTTCGCCGGACCCTTCCTCGCTGACGTTTTGCTTACCGATGTCTTTCTCGCCGATGTCTTGGCCGACCTCCGCTTGGCCGATGCCGCCGCCTTCTTGCGCGACCTGGCATTCTTCGTCGCTTTCGAGGCTCCGGCTTTCCGTGCCCTGGTCCGTCGCGCAGGCGTCGAGGTCCCTTCGTCCGACGCTGCGGCCATCCCCGCTATCGCGGGAGCGGCAAGCTCAACCGGTTCGGCGCGGACTCCGGCAAGGATGGTCCCGAGGGCGGCGTCCCAGGCCGCGAGCTCGAAATGTTGGGGGTCGTCGTGGTCGCCAACACCAAGGTCCAATACGCAGTGGAACACCGGGACCATCCACGCGCCGCGCCTGACACCGGCGATGACATATTGAAGCGCGAGCCTTGCATATTGGGCGGGCGTGAAACCGGGATCGGGCGAGTCGAAATCATGGTCGTCCGGACCCATGCGCGGCTGCACCAGCTCGTGATGCAGGAACAAGCCTTTGAAACGGACACTGGGCTTTTCGAACCTGGTCGCGCGCCAAGGCGTGCCGTAATCCCGGTCCGTCAGCGTCTCGCCAAGACGCGTGATGTAAATGTGCGTCCTGCCGTCAGCAAGACCTGAAAGCTTGTTGCCAGACCAGGCGGCCGTGTTGATGAATGCCGGATTGAAATCCTCTCCGGGGTCCAGTTTGAAGCTGGTGTCATGAATGACGAAATAGCGCGCGAGCGGTGCGGCCGGATTGTCGTCGTTCGCGTGGCAGATGCGATCCATCACCGGGCCGCCGACGGTGCTCTCGGCTATCCCCTGTGTCTGGAGGAACGATCTCACCTGCGCCTTGGTCACCCCCAGAGCGGCGGGATTGGCGAGCAGGCCGGACAGGACCGGCGGCAGATTGGCTTTGGCTTCGTCGACATTGCCGGCCCGCTTGACAGTGCGGAGCAGGCAGCGCGCTTGATCGATCGGCGATCCGACGAATGTCAATTGTGTGGAGTCAAACGGACAGGGTGTGGTCATTGTACTTTCCCCGAAAAGTACGTTCAGCCAAATGATCACCTGCGCAGTCGCGCCCGCCTCCACAACCTTACGGAAAGCCTCGACACGGCACAACTTTTATTTGAACGGGTTGGCGGCCGGGGAGCGGAGGGCCTGCCCTACTCCGCCGGCGTCAGTTGCCGGCTCAGGCGCAAGGCCGCGGTCTCGCGCACGCGGATACGGGCGCGGCGCTTGCGCCACCAGATCACGACGCCGGTGACCGACAGTGCGGCCACGACGAGGCCCATGATCGAGATCAGGATGCGGCCGAACAATCCGACGATGCGGCCCGAATGCAGCGGGAATTGCGCCTGCACGAAGATGTCGGCGGCGGTGCCGACCCAGGGCAGCCGTTCGCCGAGCGGACGGCCGTCCTCGCTGTCGTAATAGAGCTGCGCCGGGCCGACGCCGCCGGCGCCGTGGTCATCGCCCGGATGGAAGTAGGCTGCGGCATAGACGCCGTGGGCCGGACCGTAGCTGAGCGCGCCGACCGGAACGGCCCACCCCCGCGCCTTGCCGTCGATCGCCGCGCGCGCGGCGATCTCGGCAAAGGTCATCTTGGGTTCGATGGGATCGTCGAGATCGCGATAGGGCCGCTGCTCGTAGGGCGTCGGCGTGTAGTTCGACACCATCTTCATCAGCGGCGAGAACACCTCGAAATAGAGGTTCAGCGAGAACGCGGTGAAGGCGATGATGAACAGCACGCCCCAGGTCCACAGGCTGAAGGCGCGGTGGATGTCGAAATTGATCCGGTAGGCGCTGCCCGAGGTCTTTATGGTCCAGGCCGGGGCCCAGCGCGCCCAGAAGCCGCGTTCGAGCTGGCGCGTCACCTGCGGCACCCGAGCGGCCTTCTTGCTCCGGCGCGAGGGCAGCGTCAGATAGAAGCCAACGAAGCAGTCGATGGTCCAGATGATGGCGATGATGCCGAGCACGCGCATGCCCCAGCGGTCGCTGCCCCAGAACTCCGGGATGTGCATGGTGTAGTGCAGCTTGTAGAGGAACGAGACGAAGTTCTCGCGCGTGACCGGCCACACCGCGCCCCAATAGCGGCGGCCGAGCTCGACGCCGGTGTTGGGATCGAGGAAGATCTGGTTGTAGTCGAGCGGATAGCGCTTGCCCGTCGCCGGATCGATCCGCGGCATGACGAAGAACCACAACGAGTGCCCCTCCTCCGGCGTCATGAAGAGGTAGGTTACGCGCGCCCTGGGATCGCGCTGCTCGATCATACTGGCGAGCTCGATTGACGGAATCGCCGGGCCCTTGCTGGTGACGTCGAACAGCTGGCTGTTCAGGACGTCGTCGAGCTCATGGTCCCAGGAGATGATCGCGCCGGTGATGCCGGAGAAGAACAGGAATCCGGCCGTCAGCAGTCCCGCCCAGCGATGCAGCCTGCCGAATATCGCTCTCATCGTTGTCTCTCATCCAGCAGGTCCGGCTTCCCATCGCCGGACGGTCTTTGGTTTGAACTCACCAGTGGTACGTCAGCTTGCCGATCGCCTTGCGTCGCTCCGCATAGAAGCAGCCGGACGCGAGGCCATAGCAGGCCGCGACATAACGCAAATCGGTCAGGTTGGTCACGTTCAGCGAAAGCCGCCAATTGTCACGGCTATAGGCGAGCAGCGCGTCCAGCACGGTCGAGGAACCCACCTTGAACGTGTTGGCATCGTCGCCCCAGGTCGCGCCGACATAACGGATGCCGCCGCCGAATTGAAGGCCGGTGAGTTGACCGCTCTGCAGCGTGTAGTCGCTCCACAGCGAGGCGCGGTTGAGCGGCACCGTGGTTGGCGCCTTGCCGAGATTGACCGGATCGCGCGAGAGCTCCGCATCGACATAGGCGTAGGCGGCGCGCAGATTCCAGCCGTCGGCGAGCGACATGGTGCCTTCGAGCTCGACGCCGCGCGACTTGACCTGACCGATCTGCGAGGCCGCGTAGCTCGGCGGCGGATAGGTGACGACGTTGTCGCGCGTCAGGTCGAAGGCTGCGATCGTGAACAGCGCGTTCCAGCCGAGCGGCTGATATTTGACGCCGACCTCGTACTGCACGCCGGTTTCGGGATTGAGCAGCTCGCCGCTCGGCGTCGCCGCCAGCACCGGCAGGAACGATTCCGAATAGCTGAAGTAAGGCGCGATGCCGTTGTCGAAATTGTACATCACGGCGGCGCGGCCGGTGAAGGCCGAGGCGTCGGTCGAGGCCGAACTGTTGACGAGATCGGCGTTGACCTTGGTCGTCACGAAATCCTGGCGGCCACCGAGCTGGAACGAGAGCCGGCCGAGCTTGATCTGGTCCTGCAGATAGAGCCCGACCTGCGACTGCTTGACACCGGTGTTGTCGGTCATGCCGCCGATGGCCCAGTCATAGCTGTAGACCGGGTTGAACACATTGACCGTCGGCGACGAGGTCGAGACGCTGAAGGCGGTGTCGCGGAAGTCGCTGTTGCGATAATCGATACCGGCCAGCACGGTGTGGCGCAGGAAGCCGGTGGTGAACTTGCCCTGGAGCTGATTGTCCACCGCAAACGAGTTGATGTACGAGTTGCTGTAGCTGCCGACGCGGGCGTAGTCGCCTGCGGCCTCGTTGGTGTAGCCGGCGCCGTAGAACACCTTCTCCTCGTTGTGCTGATAGGCGTAGCGCAGGTTCTGCCGGAACGTCAGAGCGTCGTTGAAATCGTGCGAAAGCTGGTAGCCGGCGGTCGCGATCTCGGTGTTGAAGGCATCGAAGCTCGGCACGCCCGCGAAGAACGAGACCGGGATGGTGCGGCCGTTGTTCGGCCACAGCGTGCCCGAAGCCGGCAGGAACTGGAGGCCCCACCCTGCCCGGTCGCGCTGGTAGTTGGCGAGGAACGTGATGGTCGTGTCCTCGTTCGGCTTGAAGGTGACGGCGGGCGCGATGAAGACGCGGTTGTCCTTGGTGAAGTCGACCTGGGTCTCGCCGTCGCGGACGACGCCGGTCAGGCGCCACAGCACGGTGCCGTCCTTGTTGGCGGGGCCGCCCATGTCGAACTGGCCCTGATAGCGGTTGAAGCTGCCGCCGGAGACCGAGACCTCGCCGAACTGCTGCGCGGTCGGCAGCTTGGTCACGTAGTTCAGCAGGCCGCCGGTGCCGCTGCCGCCATACATCGCCGAGGACGGGCCCTTGAGCACCTCGAGGCGCTCGGCGCCGTAGGGATCGAGCCCGTTGAAATGCACGTAATTGCTCGACGGAATCCGCAAGCCGTCAATGTAGAGGCCCGGCATGGTCATGTCGAAGCCCCGGATCTGAAGGCCGCCGAAGCGAGTATCCGATCCGCCGTTGACGTCGCCGCTGACGCCGGCGGTGTAGCGCAGCGCCTCGCCGATCGAGACCGCGCCCTGGTTCCTGATCTGGTCGGTGGTGATGACGGAGACCGACTGCGGGGTTTCGATCAGCGGCGTATCGGTCTTGGTGGCGGTGCCGCTGCGCGTGGCGACGAAGCCGCGCACAGGTCCGCCGGCGCGTTCACCGGTGGCGCCGTTCGCGGCCGACTGTGTCGGTGCCGCCTGCTGTGCCGGAGCACGACGGTTGGTGCGAGAGGCGCGTGTCGATGTCGACCGTCGCGACGCGGCGACCGCCACCGGGCGGGATCGCTGGGCCGGCGCATCAACGGTGACAGAAGGAATTTGTGTCTGTGCCTGCACGGGACCCAAGGGAACGACGAGAGAGGGAATGGTGAGAGCGAATGTGCTGGCGGCTCCAAGGAAAAGCGCCTGAAGCTGTCGAATGCGCGTGTCGGAACGCGCAGCAAGTTGGAAGTTCGTCACGTCTGTCGAGGCCCCAC
Source organism: Bradyrhizobium sp. (assembly GCF_035935975.1). Lineage (GTDB taxonomy): Bacteria > Pseudomonadota > Alphaproteobacteria > Rhizobiales > Xanthobacteraceae > Bradyrhizobium. The sequence goes on along the minus strand of NZ_DASYWN010000055.1, from coordinate 51,010 downwards.
GCACTGCCGGCTTCGCCGGTACCGTTTTTGATGCCTCGCCCTAACGCAGCCGATTTCGGAGTGCGATAGGAACAGCGTTAGAATGTCTCCAGACCGGTGCACGGCATGTGCGGCGAATGCGCTCACGCGCGCGCAGGCGTGCATGTTTCACCGGATCTGGAATCTTTCTAGATGCGCAGGGCGCGAGTGGCCGAACAGGCCAACAGCGGCGGCGTCGACGGCAGGCGCGGACAACGAATCCTTTACCATGCCCTCGCCGCTTGATTGAGCGTAGGGAACCCGAAAGGTAAAATCTGTTACGGGATATTTCAGTCAGTTGCGGCACGCACCGCAACGTTCTGTCCCAGCGCGTGCTGGGCATCCGGGGGCGACGTCCATGAGCGAATTGCGCGCTGCGACCAGGCAATCCACCGCGAGGACCGGGATCATCGAGTTTGAAGGCGCCAGGGGCACCGTCAGCATCCCCTGCACCATCGCGGACGTATCAGGCACCGGCGCACGGCTGAAGCTCGACTGGTCGCTGGCGTTCCCCAAAGAGGCCACGCTGATCTTTGCCGACGGCCTGCGCAAGGCCTGCCGCGTCGCCTGGCAGAAGCGGAGACTGCTCGGCGTTGCCTTCGCGGACGGCGTTGCGAGCCTCGACGAGCAGGCGCTGATGATGACCGAGGAAGAGCAGGCCCTGCACCGTCAGCACATCGGCGCGCAGGTCAAGGCCGCGCGCGAGGCGCGTGGTTACACCGAGAGCCAGATCGCGAACCTCATCAACGTCTCGCCCGAATTCGTCTCACGCGCCGAGAACGGAGAGCTGAGCATCCCGCTGCACCAGCTCACCCACATCGCCGATCTGTTGTTGGTCGATCTCGACAGCCTCGTTGCAGGTCCTGCGTCGATCGAAGCGCCACCCGTCGACACGCGCGGGAGCGACGTCGAGCTGGCGTAGACTCACGGCCAGTCGGCAAAATTCAGCGTCGGCCTCGATCGTCCCGTCCTGGCGCGCGCCGCCACGCGTCGCCGCCAGACGCCAGGCGCCTCGCCCGTGTGCTTGCGAAAGAAGCGGTTGAAATACGCCGTATCCTTGAAGCCGAGCGCGAACGCGATCTGCTTGACCGCGCCGGTGCCCGCCTCCAGGCGCGCTGCAGCTTCCTTGACGACGCGCTGCTGGATCAATTCGCTCGGCGAGCGCTGCAGTTCGCGGCTGCAGAGCGCGTGCAGGCGATCCGGTGTCATGCCGAGGAGCTTGGCGTAATCGCTGACGCGCAAATGCTGCTGATAGCGTTCCTCGAGCAGCCTGCGGAAGCGGCTCAGGATCTCGGCGCTGCTGCCCTCCTCGTCCCGCTCGCCGTCGCCGGCGAACAGGCGCCAGAAACGCAGCACGCACAGCGTCAGCTCGGCCGACATGATCGAAGCGGCGCCGCTGCGCGCGGGCGAAGCGATCTCGGCCGCGATCGCCGCAATTGAACGCGACATCGTGGTCGCGAGATCCGGTTCGACCGGAAGCGCCATGATGCCGCCCGCGCTCTCGAGGGCGAGATAGGCCGGCTCGGCCGACGGCGGCAGATAGCGATGCCACACGCCCGCGCGCAGTTGCAAAAGCTCGGCTGTTGCGCCTGCCGATATCTCCAGATGGTCGGCCGATCCCGCCGGCAGCCACACCATCGCAGGCCCCGCCAGGGCCATCGTCTTTCCGGCATGGCTGACCTCGGCTCCGGCTCCCCCATGAAGGCAGAGCAGATGAATGAACGGCCGGGAGGATTTCGACGTCAGCATCCAGCGCCGTGCAACGTAGTGCGGCGCGATCAGCTCGGCACCGACGGGCGCAGCCCCGCTCGCGCCGGCCATCGGTGCCGGCGGCGGATCCGCGACCCCTCGACGCAGTTGGCCGGCCTGACCAGAAACGTCCAACCTTTCCCCGGATCTGTCCATTGTGCGAACAAACCCCGAGGTGCTTGCTAGGTCAAGCCCTGGTCGCGGCCGGCTCTGACGGAGCGGCGCCGAAGAAATCAGGGCGATGAGGAAACGACCCGCTCACATCGCTTGCGAACAATCGCTTGAGTGAAACACAAGGGAGGCTCGACATGTATTCGGCGAACCGTCGAACGTTGCTGCGCGTCACCGGCCTTGCGGCTCTGACCGCCGCGCTGGGGACCTTCGCGCCCACGGCCGATGCGCAGGAGAAAATCCGGATCGGCTATGCCATTTCCAAGACCGGCCCCTATGCCGGCGGTGCCGGCATCACCACCCTGCCCAATTACGAGCTGTGGGTGAAGGACGTGAACGCAGCCGGCGGCATCAAGCTCGGCGACAAGAAGCTGCCGATCGAGATCGTCGAATACGACGACCGCAGCAGCTCGGAGGAAGCCGTCAAGGCGATCGAGCGCCTCGCCAACCAGGACAAGGTCGATTTCATTCTTCCGCCCTGGAGCACGGGCCTCAACCTTGCGGTCGGCCCGACGCTGAACCGTCTTGGCTACCCGCACCTTGCGGTCACCTCGGTGACAGACAAGGCGCCGGAGCTCGCCAAGCGCTGGTCGAACGCGACGTTCTGGCTCGGCACCTCCGCGCAGATCTCCGAGGGGCTGGCCGATCTGCTCGGCAAGCTCAAGAGCGAGGGCAAGATCGGCGCGAACGTCGCGATGGTCAGCGTCGCCGATCAGTTCGGCATCGAGCTGTCCGCCGCCGGCCGCGAGGCATTCAAGAAGCACGGCTTCACGCTGACCTATGACAAGACCTATCCGATGGGCGCGCAGGATCTTCAGCCGCTGCTGAAGGACGCGATCGCGTCCAACCCGGATACCTTCGTCGCCTTCAGCTATCCGCCGGATACGATCGCGCTGACCGAGCAGGCGCAGCTCCTGAAGTTCAACCCGAAGGTCTTCTATGTCGGCGTCGGTACCGCCTTCCCGCTCTACAAGGGCAAGTTCGGCGCGGGCAGCGACGGCGTGATGGGGATCGGTGGGTGGAACGCGGACTCGCCGCAGCTCAAGGACTATCTGGCCCGCCACAAGGCGGCCACCGGCAAGGAGCCGGATCGCTGGGCGAGCTCGATCACCTATGCGAGCCTGCAGGTGCTGCAGCAGGCGATCGAGAAGGTTGGCAAGGTGGACCGCGCCGCGGTCGCCGCCGAGATCCGCTCCGGCACGTTCGACACCATCATCGGCAAGATCAAGCTGAAGGACGGGTTGCTCCAGGAAGTCTGGAGCGTCGGCCAGTGGCAGAGCGGCGAGTTCTATGCGTTGGCGCCCGCCTCGCTTCCGGGCGCGCGTGCGCCGGTCGTGCCGAAGCCGCAGTGGCAGTAAGGCTGGCCGGCAGGCCTTGCGTCACGAGGCCTGCCCGCCGTCCGCTCTAGAGGACGTTTGATGCTGCTTGTCGACATCGTCCTGCCGGGCCTCGTGCTCGGCGGCATGTACGCGCTGATCGCGCTCGGGCTGACGCTGCAATATGGCGTGGCGCGGATCATGAACCTGTCCTACGGGGAGTCGCTGGTCGCGGCCGCCTTCGGCGCGTTCTCGCTCTACAGCGGGCTTGGGCTGAGCCCGCTCGTGGCACTCCTGCTGGCGGTCCCGGTCGCGATGGTGCTGAACTGGCTGCTCTATCGTTTCCTGCTGGAACGGCTGATGCGGCGCGGCAAGGACCGGGGCGCGCAGGAGATCGACAGCATCCTCGTCACGTTCGGCGTGCTGTTCGTGATCCAGGGCGCGATGCTGGTCGCCTTCGGCGGCCAGTATTACAGCTATAGCTACCTCTCCATTCCGCTGACGATCATGGGATCGACCCTAGCGGTCAATCGCCTCGTCGCCCTGCTGTTCGCGGCCCTGGTCGGGGGCGCGGTGTATCTTGCGCTCACCCGCACGCGGATCGGTACCGCCGTTCGCGCCATCGCTGTCGATGCCAATGCCGCGCGCCTAGTCGGGATCGATGTGGCCGCGCTGTCAGGATACGCGTTTGCCTTCGGCGGCGGCCTCGTCGCCGTCGGCGGCGTGCTGGTCAGCATGTTCCTCACCTTCAACGCCGCGATGGGCGTGGTCTTCACCATGAAGGCGCTGGTGGTCGTCATCATGGGCGGGGTCGGTAACGTCATGGGCGCGCTGGTCGCAGGCCTGTTGCTCGGTGTCGTCGAAACGGCGGTGGCGCGGCTGGTCGATCCCGGCCTGACACTGGCGGCGACCTATGCGCTGTTTCTCGGCGTGCTGCTGATCAGGCCGACGGGCCTGTTCGGGAGAACCGCGTCGTGACGGGGGCTCTCCGCATCCTGCTGTGGTGTGTCGCCCCCGTCCTGGCGGCGGCCGTCGTCGCCTATCCGCTTTATGTCAATGGCTACTATCTCGCTCTCGGCATCAGCGTTCTTTATTTCACGATCCTCGCGACGGCGTGGGCGATGTTCTCAGGCCCCACCCGCTACGTCTCGCTTGCCACGGTCGCGTTCTTCGGCCTCGGCGCCTACACCGCCGCGGTGCTCGGCGAGGCCATGCCTTGGCCGGTCGTGGTGCTGGCCGCAGCCGGCGTCGGCGCGCTCACGGCGGCCATTACAGGGCTCTCGACGCTCCGGCTGTCAGGCATCTATTTCGTCATCTTCTCCTTTGGCCTGGCCGAGCTGATCCGGCAGCTCGTGATCTGGTACGAGGTCAACATCCACAAATCGGTCGGCCGCTATCTCTTCAGCGCGGTGACGCAGGATGTTCTCTACTGGCAGCTCCTTGGCCTCACGGCGCTTGTCTTCCTGGTGGGCTGGTGGCTTGGACGCTCGCGCTATGGCCTCGCGCTGCGCGCCATCGGCGCTGACGAGACCGCGGCCAGCCATTCCGGCATCGACGCGACGCGGGTCAAGCTCGGCGTGTTCATTCTGAGCGCGACGTTCATGGCAATGACCGGCGCGGTGATGGCGCCGCGCTGGACCTATATCGATCCCGCCATCGCCTTCAATCCGACCATCTCGTTCCAGGTCGTGATCATGGCCCTGCTCGGCGGCGCGGGCTCGCTGCTCGGCCCCGTGCTGGGTGTGATCCCGCTGGTGCTGCTGTTCGAGGTCCTGACCGCGACGCTGCCCAATCATTTCAGCATCGTGCTCGGCGTCATCTTCGTCGTCATCGTCATGGTGCTGCCGAACGGCGTGATCGGGCTGTTCGGGGCCGGACGCTGGCGTGTCCCGGCCGGCGGTCCCGCTGCTACTTCCGCCCGGGCAATGGGTTCCCCGCTGCTCGCAGTCGACGGCGTCAGCAAGTCGTTCAGTGGGCTGCGTGCGGTCGACGGCGTCAGCTTCACGGTCGCGCCGGGCGAGATCATCGGGATCATCGGCCCCAACGGCTCAGGCAAGACGACGCTGCTGAACACGCTGTCCGGCGCGCTGCGACCCTCCTCCGGCACGATCCGCCTTGGCGGTACCGTGCTCAACGGCCTGCGCGCGCACCAGATCGCGCGCCTTGGCCTTGCACGCACTTTCCAGCTGGTACGGGTGATGCCGGACTTGACGGTCGCCGAGAACGTGGCCGCCGCGCGGCTGTTCTCAACGTCAGGCGGTTCGGCCGCATCCGGACGCGAGTTGCTCGATCTGGTCGGGCTTGGCGTCATGCACGAGGCGCCCGCGGGCGATCTGACCTATATCGACCAGAAGCGGCTGGAGCTGGCCCGCGCATTGGCGCTGCAGCCGCGCCTCGTGCTGCTCGACGAATGGCTGGCCGGTCTCAATCCGAGCGAGCTCGAAACCGGCATCGCCCTGATCGCCAAGCTGCGCGACCGCGGCCTCACCATCATCATGGTCGAGCACGTCATGGACGCGATCCGCGCGCTGTGCGGCCATTGCATCGTCATGAACGCCGGCAGCGTGATCGCGCGCGGCGCGCCGGACGAGGTCTTGTCCGATCCCAAGGTCGTCGCCGCCTATCTCGGAGATGACGATGCTTGAGGTCGCCGCCCTCTCCCACTTCTACGGCAAGCACCAGGCGCTGGCCGACGTCGCACTCGGCATCAAACAAGGCGAGATCGTCGCGATCCTCGGCGCCAACGGCGCCGGCAAATCGACCTTGCTCAAGTCCATCGCCGGTCTGGTCAGGCCCGCGCCTGGCGCGCGCATCGCGTTCGAGGGACAGAGTATCGCCGAGCTGCCGGCCCATCTGATCGTGGAGCGTGGCATCGCCCTGGTGCCGGAGGGACGCGGCGTCTTCGGTGATCTCACTGTTGCCGAGAATCTGCAGCTCGGCGCCTATCCCGCCCGGGCGCGCGCGGGCGAAGCGGACCGGCTCGCAAAGATCCTGCAACTGTTCCCGCGTCTCGCCGAGCGCATGACCCAGGCCGTCCGCACCATGAGCGGCGGCGAGCAGCAGATGGTCGCGATCGGCCGCGCGCTGATGTCGAACCCGTTGCTCCTGCTGCTCGACGAGCCCTCGCTCGGCCTGTCGCCCTTGCTCAGCCGCGAGGTCTTCCGCGCACTGACCCAGATCCGCGCCAGCGGCGTCGGTGTGCTTCTGGTCGAGCAGAACGCGCGCGCGAGCCTCGACATTGCCGACCGCGTCTACCTCATCGAGTCCGGCCGCAACGCCGGCAGCGGGCTTGCCGGCACGATGAAGAACGATCCGGAGATCCAGCGCGCCTATCTCGGCAAGGCGCGCGCTGCGTCGCCTGCACCAAACCCACCCTCGTAACCTCCCTGCAATCCCCGGAGAGCTCCATGAATGCAATCGACCTTCTCATCGGCGGCAAGGACCAGTCGGCGAGCAACCAGCGCACCTTCCAGCGCCACAACCCGATCTCCGGCGAGGTCGCAACCATCGTGGCGGCGGCCTCGATCGACGATGCGATGCGCGCCGCCGATGCCGCGGCCGCCGCCTTCCCCGCCTGGTCGCAGCTCGGCCCCTCCGAGCGCCGCAAGCGGCTCAGCGCGGCCGCCGACATCCTCGCGCGCCGGGCGCCGGAGTTCACCGCGCTGATGGTCGCCGAGACCGGCGCCACCGCGGGCTGGGCCGGTTTCAACGTGCATCTGGCCGAAGGCATGCTGCGCGAAGCCGCCGCCATGACCACGCAGATCTCCGGCGAGGTCATTCCGACCGACAAGCCCGACAATCTCGCCATGGCCTTCCGCCAGCCGGTCGGTGTCGTGCTCGGCATTGCGCCGTGGAACGCGCCCGTCATCCTCGGCGTACGCTCGGTCGCGATGCCGCTCGCCTGTGGTAACACGGTCGTGCTGAAGGCCTCGGAGATGAGCCCGGGCGTGCACCGCCTGATCGGCAGCTGCCTGGCGGAAGCCGGCCTTGGCGACGGCGTCGTCAACGTCGTGACCAATGCGCCCGAGGATGCGCAGGCGGTGGTCGAGGCCCTGATCGCCCACCCCGCCATCCGCCGCGTCAATTTCACCGGCTCGACCCGGGTCGGCCGCCTCATTGCACTGGCTTGCGCAAAACATCTGAAGCGCGCGCTGCTGGAGCTCGGCGGCAAGGCGCCGCTCGTCATCCTCGACGATGCCGATCTCGACGCCGCCGTGAATGCGGCCGCCTTCGGCGCCTTCATGAACCAGGGCCAGATCTGCATGTCGACGGAGCGGATCGTCGTCGACGACACGGTCGCCGATGCCTTCATCGAGAAGTTCGCGGCGAAAGCGAAAAGCCTGCCCCATGGCGATCCGCGCAAGGGCAATGTCGTGCTCGGCTCGCTCGTCAGCGCGGCTGCCTGCGACCGCGTTCGCGGCCTGATCGACGATGCCGTCGCCAAGGGCGCCGTGGTCGCCGCGGGCGGACACGGCAGCGGCACCATCATGCCCGCCACGATCGTCGATCACGTCACGCCGGCGATGCGCATCTATGGCGAGGAAAGCTTCGGTCCGGTCGTGACCGTGGTTCGCGTCAGCGGCGTCGACGAGGCCGTGCGCCTCGCCAACGACACCGAATACGGGCTGTCCTCCGCCGTGTTCGGCCGAGACATCGCGCGCGCCCTCGGCGTTGCCAAGCGGATCGAGGCCGGCATTTGCCACGTCAACGCGCCGACCGTGCATGACGAGCCGCAGATGCCGTTCGGCGGCACCAAGGCGTCAGGCTATGGGCGCTTCGGCGGCAAGGCTGCCATCGACGAGTTCACCGAACTGCGCTGGATCACCGTGCAGACCGGACCGCGGCACTATCCGTTCTGATCGGATGGGAAACGCCGGCGCTCTGCGATAGGCTCGATCCCGAGTCAGCTTGGGAGATGATGCCATGGCGGAGCCCGGCTTCGGTCGGTTCATGAAGGACCACAGGGAGTTTTTCAACGCGCTGGCCGAGGATGGTTGGCGGGCCGTCCCCGGCTATGACGGGGTCGAGGAAAAGATCCTGTCCGGCCGCTTCGATCACCCGGCACGAACCGGCGCGGTGACGCGCCTGTCACGCTGGGCCGCCGGCGCATCGGTGGAGCATCCGGTCTCGCACGAATGGTGCGAGGAGGTGTTTCTGGTTTCGGGGACGCTGTCGATCGGCACGCAGTCGCAGGAAACGCGATTGCTGGAGGCCGGCACCTATGCCGTGAGACCGGCCCATGTCGAGCATGGGCCGTTCTTCACCCGCGACGGCTGCCTGATGATCGAGTTTCTCTACTACCCGCCGGCTGCCTAGCTCTTACAGCACGAGCCTCCGCCCGCACCGGTCTGCTCACCCGAGAGCACGCTGCGGCTGTTGCGCTCCGGCGGGATGTCGCCGGCCGCGTTGGCCGAAAAGAAGCCGGTCGGTTTCAGCATGAAGCCGGCATATTCGACCGGCATGATCGGAAAGTCCTCGGGCTTGCAGATATGGGTGTGGCCGAACGAGTGCCACAGCACGATGTCGGCATTCTCGATGTTGCGGTTCTGCGCGGCATAGCGCGGCAGGCCGTCGCCGCCGGCATGGTTGTTCGGATAGTCGCCGCTGGCGTACTTTTCCGCCGCGTCGAATGCGGTCACCCAGACGTGTCTGGTCGCAAAGCCGCCGCGCTTGCGCACGTAGCTGCCTTCCTGTGCCAGCATCAGCGGGCTCGGATTGACCATGAGCTTGTAGGCCGGCGCATTACCGACCGAATTGGTCTCGTTGGGATTGCTGATCTTCCAGAACCGGCCGGTCTCGCCATTGGCGATCGCCGCCGCGTCGCGCTCGCGCGACAGCACGCGCGTCGTGGTGTCGAAGGCGTTGCCGTGCGGATTGTCGTGGCCCCAGGGCCGCGGCACGAACTCATGCTCGGTGACCGTGTTGCCGCCGCCATCGAGATCCATGTGCATGCGCACGTTGAAGAAGTGCTGGTGCGTCGGCCCGCCCAGATTGTCGTCGACCATGCCGCCCCATTTGTACTTTTCGCCTGACGGCACGGCGGCGGTCTGGATGATGCCAGTGAGCTTGGTCTCGAGCTGGATCGTGCCGTCCTGATACAGGTACCAGTAGAAGCCATAGTCGTAATTGCCGACGGTTGCGAAGAACGAGATCACAAGCCGCCGGGACCTGCGAACCTCGAATAGGCCGTTGCGGAATTCGTAGTGTTTCCAGGCAATTCCGTAGTCTTCTTCATGCATGCAGATAGCGTTGTGCATGACGAAGGGCTCGCCCTTGTTGTCGGCGGCCGGCACGTCGAAATAATGGATGTTGCCGAGGCAGTCGCAGCCGAGCTCGAGCGCATTGGCGAGCATGCCGAGCCCGTATTCGCCGGCATCGAAGGCCGACTTCCAGAAATGGTTCTCGGTCGGATCGGCGTAAGGCACCACCATCTCGGTGACGCTGGCGCGATGGATCAGCGAGCGCTTGCGCGTGCCGTCCTGGTAGCTGAGCTGATGCAGCACCAGACCCTCGCGCGGCGTGAAGCCGACGCGAAAGCTCCATTTCTGCCAGTCGACCTTCCAGCCGTCGACCTTGAAGCTCGGACCCTCCGGCTGCTCGATGTGCAGCGGCTTGATGTCGGTGCGCGGGTTTTGGACTTCATGCGCGCCGTAGTTCCGCTTCTTGCGCGGGATCGGCACGATCGGGTCCGCGTCGGTGAGGTCGATGATCTTGCCGTCGATGAGGTCGACGACCGCGACCACGCCTTCGATAGGATGGGCGTAGCCGTTGTCCTGGAGGTGCTCGCGGAAGAAGCTGACCGCACGCACGATGCGCGCGCCGCGCTCATACTCGAAATCGAAGAAGCCCGAGGAGAACGGATCGACCTGGACCAGCTCGATGTCCTTGTCGGTCAGCCCGCGCCGGTACATCGCCGCGCGCCACCTGGGGTCGGCCTTCACCACGGCCTCGCACTTGAAGAACTCCTCCAGCATCACCGGCGGCTGCCCGTAGGGCGCCTCGCGGTTCGGGATGATTTTTCGCCCGACGATCTCACTGCGGGCGAGATCGACGATGTGCTCGACCGCTTCGCCAGTCGTTATGTCCAGGGTCAGCGCGAAGGCGCGGCGCCCTGCTCCGCCCGCGGCCAGCTCCTGCTTGGTCGGCTCTTCCAGCCGCACCGTCGGGAAGCGGCAGTTTTCCGGTGAGGCCGCGGCGGCGCGCACCAGCGTGCAGGCGGCAGTGATCTCTTCAGCGGTCAGCGGATCGAGCGGATATGGCGTTGCGGTCTGCGGCGACGATTTGGCTTTGACGGTATCGAGCATGGGGATGTCCGGAGATCAGCGCGGAGCGAGATGTGTTGCGATGGCGCGGAAGGCCGCGAACCAGCGTTGGTCGATCGGGACGTCCATCGCCTTGGGCTGCGTCGCGAGCTTGACGATGACGGTGTCCGAGTCGAGATCGACATAGAGGTGCTGGCCGTGGATGCCGATCCCGGTCAGCGCATTGCGCGCCGGGTCGATCGTGAACCATTTGCTGCGATAGCGCGCGCCCGGGAAGAACTCGGCGAGGTCGCCGTCAGCCCATGCTTTGGGATCACCGTTCTCGCGGATGTCGTCGATCCACCAGCCCGGCACGACCTGCCGCCCCTCGACCGCGCCGCGATTGCGCATCATCTCGCCGAAGCGCAGCAAATCCCGCGCGGTGACGGAGATACCGCCCGCGATGCGGCCCATGCCGTGGCTGTCGAGCGTGAGCGAGCCATCCTCCTCGGCGCCCAAGGGCTGCCAGAGATATTCGGAGAGGATGCGATGATAGGGCATCCCGCAGGCGCGCTCATAGACCCAGCCAAGCACTTCCGTATTGGTCGAGACGTAGTGAAACACCTTGCCATGCGGCTTGCCAGTGCCGCGCAAGGTCGTGAGATAGGCGCGCTGATGGCCGGGCTCGACGCCATCAGGCGGCACGTCCCAGCCCGAGGAGAATCGATAGCGCGCGACGTCGCCGGCGGGATCCTCGTAGTCCTCCTCGAACTGGATGGCGACGGCCATGTCGAGAAGGTTGCGGACCGTGCAGGTCCCATAGACCGAGGTCTCGAGCTCCCGCACATAGCGCACCACCCTCGCCTCCGGATCGACCAGGCCCCGCGCGGCCAGCACGCCGCCGAGCGTGCCGGCGATCGCTTTGCTGATCGAGCAGATCAGGTGCGGTGTGGTCACGCTCATGCCGTCGCCGTACCATTCGTGGATCAGGGTGCCCTGATGCATCACGAGCAGCGCATCGGCGAAGGTCTCGCGCAAAGTCGCCTCGATCGTGGTCGGCTTGCCGTCAGGCGCGGTGAAGCCGAGCTTCGAAAGCTCACGCGGCGCGCTCTGCATCGGCGTCGGCCGTGCGGAGCGGCGGATCTCCGCGGTCGGGAGCACTTCGCGGGTGTGGGTAAAGCCCCAGCGGATCGCGGGAAAGCTGCGCCAGTTGGCGCGCGTCACCTGGGCCTCGGGCGCGGGCGGGCTGCCGCGCATGACGTCAGTCGGTCGCATCTCGATCCTCCGCGAAGCGCGTTTCGACCCCGGTGTCGGAACGGCTGGGGAGGAAGACTGCACCCGGGCGCTATCGGGCGTTATCGAGATCCGGCAATATTTTGCTGGACAGGAGGCGTGTTCGTGCCAGTCTGGCGTGGTTCTTGCTAGCTGTTCAGCTCACAGATTCTGACGTAACGTCATGGCCTTAAGCGCAACTCTTCCGATTCAGGACTCAGCTGCCAATCTGCTTCAAGCAAGCAGCACGGATGTCGATGAGCACTGCGCCACGCTCGGCCGCTGGCGGCTGAGCTACGACCAGATCAGCGCCGGCGCCTTCCGGGGCAGCTTTACCCAGCTCTCGCTGCCGCGGCTGGAAGTGTTCCGCGAGATCACCAGCCAGCAAGTCCGCCAATACGGCCAGTTGGGCGCCGACAGTTTTGGTATCGGCCTGCCCTGGCACGGCGAGGTCAGCTGCAACGGGACCAGCGCCAGGGGCGCCCGCGTGCTCGCCAGCATCGATGCCGAGATCGACATGTGCACGCCGAAGGCATTCGAGCTGCGCGGCGTGGTCGCCAGCGCGGTGCTGATCGCGGAGCTTGCGGCCCGGCTCGATATCGAGCTGCCGCGCGCCGTCTGGCACCAGTTGCAGGTGATCGAGATGGCGGAGGCGCCGGTCGCGCGACTGCGCGCGCATCTTGCCGCCATCCACGAGACCGTCACGACCGCGCCGGACCAATTCGACGATCCGGCCGCGCGGCAGGCGCTCGAAGACGCCCTCCTCGTCGAGATCATGGACATGCTGCCGACGGCGCGGCCCAGCGATCCCGGCCGCAGCTCGGCCGCCCGCAAGCGCACCGTCGACCGTGCCCGCGAGCTGATGCACGACAGCGGCGAGCGCGCGCTGTCGCTGCTGGAGGTGTGCAAGGCGGTCGGCGCCAGCCCGCGCAAGCTCGGCTATTGCTTCCAGGAAGTCTTGGGCACCAGCCCGATGCACTATTGGCGCGCGATGCGGCTCAACCGCGTGCGGCGCGATTTGAAACGTTCCGGTGCCGCGGCGTCGGTCTACGACGTCGCCGTGCAGCACGGCTTCTGGCACTTCAGCCAGTTCTCGCTCGACTACAAGCGTCACTTCTCCGAGCTGCCCTCGGAGACGCTGCGGCGCGCCAGGGCGGCGTAGGGGGTAGATCCGCACGCTATAGTTACCGCCGATACAGGCATAACGAGTTGATATTTGCGTTCGGGCGTATCTCGTTCTAAGGGCACTGGCGTCACCGGGCCGGAGGCTCCTCATGGGAATGCTGCTTGCGTTTGCCCCCTTTATCGCCTTTGCCGTCATCGACCGGTTGGTCGGATCAATGGAAGGCCTGTTCGCGGGGGCATTGGTTGCCACGGTGCTGCTGTTGCGCGATGTCGTGAGCCAGGGGCGTGTCGTCAAAATCCTCGACCTGGGCACGTTCATCCTGTTCTGCGGGCTCGCTCTCTACGCGTACCTGCTCCAGCCAAACTGGTCGATCATCGCGGTTCGCCTGTTTGTCGATAGCGGACTGCTCGCCATCGTGCTGCTGTCTCTGGCGATCGGGAAGCCCTTCACGCTCCAATACGCGCGCGAGCAGGTTTCGGCCGAATTGTGGGACACAACGGAATTCTACCGAACCAACGTGGTGATCTCGCTGGCATGGGCGCTCGCCTTCGGCGTCATGGTCGCTGCCGAACTGGCGTTACTGTATTTGCCGGACATCCCGCACCGCGCCGGAGTCATCGCCATCATTCTGGCGCTGGTCGGCGCGGTGAAGTTCACGTCATGGTATCCGGAGACCCGCAGAAATGCCGCGCGACCCTGACGCTCACCAGGCCGGAAGGTACGTGCCCTTGAAGCGCGTCTCCAGGAACGCCTTCACCTGGTCCGAGTGATAGGCCTCGATCAGCTGCTTCACCCACGGCTTGTCCTTGTCCTCCTCGCGGACGGCGAGGATGTTGACCCAGGGACCGTCGCGTTCTCCTGCGCAACCGCATCCTTGGCCGGATTGAGGCCGGCCTGGACGGCATAGTTGTTGTTGATCGCGACGAGATCGACGTCCTGCAGCGCGCGGGGGAGCTGGGCGGCATCGAGCTCGACGAAGCGGAGCTTCTTCGGGTTGTCGGTGATGTCGGCGATGGTCGACGAAACGTTGTTCGGGTCCTTCAGCTTGATCACGCCATGGAGCGCCAAAATCATCAGGCCACGCGCGCCGTTGGAGGGATCGTTGGCGATGGCGACGCGGGCGCCTTCGGGCAGGTCCGCGAGCTTCTTGTATTTCTGCGAATAGACGCCCTGCGGCGAGCCGATCGTGTTGGCGACCTTAACGAGCTTCCAGCCGGTCTTGGAGATCTGGTTCTTCAGGTACGGCTCATGCTGGAACGAGTTGGCCTCGAGGTCCTTCAGCGCCAGCGCCTGGTTCGGGATCACATAGTCGGTGAACTCGACCACCTTGATGTCGAGGCCGCGCTCGGCGCCGACCTTCTTCACGACGTCGAGGATCTCGGCATGGGGGCCGGCAGTGACGCCGACGCGGATGGTTTCGGCGTGAGCCGCGGTCGCGAGCAAGGCTGCAGCCGCAAGGGTTGCGAGAAAACGCATTGAACTCTCCAGTGTCAGGACGTTTGAATCAGCGGTGGCGCAGCCGGCGGTTGACCCGGCGCGCCAGATAGTCGCCCGCGCTCTGCACGAGCTGCACCAGCGCGATCAGCACGACGACGACGGCGAGCATCATCTCCGGCATGAAGCGCTGGTAGCCGTAGCGGATGCCGAGATCGCCAAGGCCGCCGCCGCCGACGGCGCCGACCATGGCGGAGTAGCCGAGCAGGCTGACCACCGCGAGCGTCAGAGCCAGCAAGAGGCCCGGCAGCGCCTCCGGGATCAGGACCTTCAGCACGATCTGGATCGGCGACGCCCCGAACGAGGATGCCGTTTCAATGAGGCCGCCGTCGACCTCGCGGATCGCAGCCTCGACGAGGCGCGCAATGAACGGCGTCGATGCGATGGTCAGCGGCACGATCGCCGCGGTCGAACCGATCGAGGTGCCGGCGACCAGCCGGGTGAACGGGATGATGGCGACGACCAGGATGATGAAGGGCGTGGACCGCGTCGCGTTGACGACGATGCCGAGCACGCGATTGATGGTGGGCGCCGCGAACAGCTCGCCCTTCCGGCTGGTGGCGAGGAACACGCCGAGCGGCAGGCCGAAGGCGGTGCCGAGCAGCGCCGCGATGCCGACCATGTACAGGCTTTCGAAGGTGGCCTGGACGATGAGATTGATGAGTTCAGGCGACATAGCCGAGACGCTCCGCCGAGAATTGATATTGAGAGAGCCAGGCGAGCGTGCGCGTCACCGCGTCCTCGCCACCGGGAATACCGAGGGTCAGCGAGCCCACATGCTGGCCGCCGATCTCGTCGATGCGGGCCGACAGCAGCGACACGTCGAGGCTGAGCTCGCGGGCGAGCCGCGCCACCAGCGTGTCGCCGGCCCCTGCCCCGCGTACCTGGACGCGGATCACGGCCTGTCCGCCAGCCGTCGGGTTCGAAACGATCCGGCTGGCCAGCGAGACCGGCAGGCTGTCGCCGATGACCTCGGCGAGGAAGGACTGCGTGATCGGATGCTTCGGGTGCGTGAAGATGTCGGCGACATGGCCGCTCTCGACGACGTGGCCGGCGTCGAGCACCACGACTTCCTTCGCAAGCTGGCGCACCACGGACATTTCATGGGTGATCAGCACGATGGTCACGCCCAGCTCGCGGTTGATGTTGGCGAGCAGATCGAGGATGGCGCGCGTGGTCTGCGGATCGAGCGCCGAGGTCGCCTCGTCCGACAGCAGCACGTCCGGCCGTGTCGCCAGCGCGCGGGCGATGCCGACGCGCTGCTTCTGGCCGCCGGAGAGTTCCGAGGGATAACGGTCGTGCTTGTCGGCGATGCCGACCAGCGCCAGCAGCTCGGCGACGCGGGCCTTGATGTCGGCCTTCGACCAGCCGGCGATCTCGAGCGGCAGCGCGATGTTGTCGGCGGCGGTGCGCGACGACAGCAGATTGAAATGCTGGAAGATCATGCCGATCGAGCGCTGCGCCAGGCGCAGCTCGCGGCCTGCGAGCGCCGAGATGTCGCGGCCATCGACGATGACGCGGCCCGTGCTCGGCTTCTCCAGCCCGTTGATCAGCCGGACCAGGCTCGACTTGCCGGCGCCGGAGCGGCCGATCACGCCGGTGATGGAGCCGCGCGGGATCGCGAAATCGATGTTCACCAGCGCGTTGACGCCGGGCTTGCCGCGATAGGCCGGGTAGGTCTTCGAGATGCCTTCAAACCGGACCATCGCGTCCGCTTCGACTGCGGCGGGTGAAATCGCTTCAAGCGTTTCGAGCGGTTGTCCGATCGCGAGCGATTGGTGGGCGTTCATGGCGGCGGCCTTCATGCACAATAGTTCGCCTGCCCGCATGCCCCTCCTGGGACGTACGGAACCTGGTCGCATTGAGCGACGGGGGTGGAATTGCAGCCGAGCGTTTCGGGGTGAATCGCGCTGCACTGCAGCACGCACCATCGCCTTTTCGGGTCTTTCTTGCAATTTCAGATATTTGCGGGGGATTGGACGAAGTTTTCCCAATCCCGCCCCGGAGAAGAATATTCCTCCGCCGGGGGTATCAGCCTCCGGTCCCGCTTATCGGAGCGTCAGCCAGGGCAGCACGATCAGCAGCAGACCCGAGAAATACAGCAGCCCGAAGATCAGGCCAAAGCCCCAGAACTGGCCCTTCCCGATATAGCCGCTGCCGAAATACATCGGCGCGGGTCCGGTCGCATAGGGCGAGATCACGCCCATCAGGCCGAGCGAATACATGCAGAGCATGGCGAGCGTCGTGACCGGCAGGCCGGGGATGCCGGAGCCGACCGCGAGCACGACGGGCAGCACGGCGGCGGCGTGCGAGGTGATGCTCGAGAAGAAATAGTGGATCCAGAAGAACAGCGCGACCAGCAGGATCATCGCGGTCGACGGCGACAGTCCCGCGAGCGGCTTTGCGTATTCGGTCGCGAACCATTTGATGAAGCCGATCTCGTTGAGGCCCGACGCCAGCGTCAGCAGCGAGGTGAAGTAGAAGAACACCTCCCAGGCGCTCTTCTCGGCGACGATGTCGGCAAACTCGATCACGCCCGTCACCAGCATCAGGGAGATCACGATGAAGACGACGGTGGTGGCGTTGACGAAGTTCGAGCCGAGCACGGGCACGTGGATGTCCGGGCTCGAGCCCGCGATCCACAGGAACATCGCCAGCACGACCAGCGCCAGCATGATCCACTCGTTGCGCGACATCGGGCCCATTTCCGTGAGCTCCTTCGTCGCCCATTCGGTGATCTCGGGGCTGCGCTTCACCTCGGGACGGCACACGACATAGCTGAGCAGCGGCACCACGATCATCAGGAGGATGCCGAGCGGCGCAAAGCCCATGAACCATTGCGCCCAGCTCACCTCGACCCCGACGGTCTTCTTGGCGATCGCCAGCGCCGCCGCATTGGGCGCGAGCGCGGTGAAGAACAGCGAGCTGGTGATCGCGGTCGCCGCGAACGCAGTCCACATCACATAGGTGCCGATCTTGCCGGCAGTCGGTCCCGGCTCGGAGCCGTAGATGCGCGGGATGTTGCTGATGATGGGATAGACGATGCCGCCGCTGCGCGCGGTGTTGGAGGGCGTCGCGGGTGCGAGCAGGAAATCCGACATCGCCACCGCATAGCCGAGCCCAAGCGTGTTGCGGCCGAGCTTCTGCACCAGCACCAGCGCGATGCGCCGGCCGAGCTGGCTCTTGCGATAGCCGATCGAGAACACGAAGGCGCCGACGATAAGCCACACCGTGCTCTCGGCAAAGCCCGCCAGCATCCAGCGCAGCGATTTATTGGGATCGGGATCGATATAGCCGGCAACGCCCGCAACCGTCAGGCCGATGAAGCCGACCGCGCCGACCGGCATCGATTCCAGGATGAGCCCGGTGATGACGGCCGCGAACACGGCAAAATAGTGCCACTGATTGACGTTGAGGCCGGGCGGCACTGGCCACAGATAGATCGCCAGCCACACCACGAGCGGCGCGATCAGCTTCCAGCGAAATCCTTTTGCCTCAGGCGCCTGCGAGCTAGCGGCCATGGGCCCTCCCCTCGATTGTCGTCATAGCGTGCCGCCCGTTGGCCGGGCCGCTTTTGTCCCTATCGCGGCGTATACGGATTGTCCGGGGCCCGATCAATGGCCCGGCGTCAGGTTCTACCGCCCCTTGAAGCGGGGTTTGCGGCGGGTCAGGAACGCCTCGACGCCCTCCTTGTGGTCCTCGGTGAGGCTTGCCAGCGCGAACTGGTCGATGTCCATGTGGCTGGCGAGATCGTCCAGCGCATGCGCGAGCCGGTTGACGGTCAGCTTGGTCATGGCAACCGAGAGCGGCGGCTGCGCGGCGACCTTCCGGGCGAGCTCCATGGCGGTATCGAAGGCATGGCCGGGGTCGGCCACCTGTTCCACCAGGCCCCATTCGTAGGCCTCCTCTGCGCTGATGCGCTGATCGGCCAGGATCACCGCCTGCTTGGTGCGGGCCGGCCCGATCAGGTGCAGCATGCGCGGGATGCTCTGCCAGCTCATGTTCATGCCGAGCCCGATCTCGGGCACGCGCAGATGCGCATCGCGCCCCATGACGCGGAAGTCGAGCGCCACCGCAAGCGCCACGCCGCCGCCGACGCAAAAGCCCTCGATGGCCGCGATCGTGATCTGCTCCATCTCCTGCCAGGCCTGGGTGAGGCGCGGCCCGAGCTTGAGATGCCGGCGCAGCGTGCCGAGATCCATCTCCTTGCGCGAGCGGCCCTCGGCATCCTTGAGGTCGAAGCCGGCGCTGAATGCGCTGGTGCTGCCCGTCAGCACCACCACGGACGTCGTCTCGTCATCCTCAAAGCTGCGCGCCGCCGCCGTGAGCTGACGCAGCGCTTCGGGCGACAGCGCATTGATGCCGTCGTTGCGGTCGAACCGCACGATCGCGATCCGCCCCTCCGGTCCATGACCTTTCTCGATCGTCACAAAGTCAGTCATGGCAACGCCTCCTACTTTCTCGGTCTTGGATCTGGTCCTGCATCGCTCGCCGCATAGGCGCCATTCGCGGCGCGCGCATCCTGCGCCGGGAATGCGACGAGGGCCGCGATTGCCGCGGGATTCCGGTATGTTTGGCCCAGCCCATGGCGCGATGTTAGCAGAGTCTTCGCCTCGACAAGGCCCGGATTCTCGGACTATCTTCGAGGCCATGAGCGAGCATCATCACGACCACGATCACGACCATTCCGAGCTGTCGGAAACCGAGCTGCGCGTGCGCGCGCTCGAGACGATTCTGACCGAGAAAGGCTACGTCGAGCCGGCCGCGCTCGATGCCATCATCCAGGCCTATGAGACCAAGATCGGACCGCACAACGGCGCTCGCGTCGTTGCCAAGGCCTGGACCGATCCGACGTTCAAGAAGGCGCTGCTGGAGGACGGCAGCAAGGCGATCGGCACGCTCGGCCATGTCAGCCGCGTCGGCGACCATCTCGTCGTGGTCGAGAACACGCCCGCGCGCCACAACATGGTCGTGTGCACGCTGTGCTCCTGCTACCCCTGGGAGATGCTGGGCCTGCCGCCGGTCTGGTACAAGGCCTCGCCCTATCGCTCGCGCGCCGTGAAAGACCCGCGCGGCGTGCTCGCCGATTTCGACGTGACGCTGCCCAAGGACATGGAAATCCGTGTCTGGGATTCCACCGCCGAGACGCGCTTCCTGGTGCTGCCGATGCGGCCCGAGGGCACGGAGGGCTGGAGCGAAGAGCAGCTCGCCGAGCTCGTCACGCGCGACTCCATGATCGGCACGGGATTCCCCAAGACGCCGGGAGCGCCCTCATGAACGGCGTGCACGACATGGGCGGCATGGACGGGTTCGGCAAGGTCGAGCCCGAGCTGAACGAGCCGATGTTTCACGAGGAATGGGAGTCCCGCGTGCTCGCCATGGTGCGCGCGATGGGCGCGGCCGGCGCCTTCAACATCGACACCTCGCGCTTCTATCGCGAGACGCTGCCGCCGCACGTCTACCTCTCAAGCTCCTACTACAAGAAGTGGTTCCTCGGCCTCGAGGAGATGCTGATCGAGAAGGGTTACCTCACGCGCGAGGAGGTCGCCGCCGGCCACGCGATGAAGCCCGGCAAGGCGCTCAAGCACGGCAAGTTTGATCTCGCCAATGTCGAGCGTGTGATGGTGCGCGGCAAGTTCGCCCGCCCCGCTCCGGCGCCGGCGAAATTCGACATCGGCGCGCGCGTCCGTGCGAAAAACATTCATCCGACCACCCACACGCGGCTGCCGCGCTACGTGCGCGGCCATGTCGGCGTGGTCGAGCTCAACCACGGCTGCCACGTGTTTCCGGATTCGGCGGCGATGGAGCTCGGCGAGAATCCGCAATGGCTCTACACCGTCGTGTTCGACGGCCGCGATCTCTGGGGCGAGGATGGTGATCCGACGCTGAAGGTCTCGATCGACGCGTTCGAGCCCTATCTGGATCCGGCGTGATGAGCAGCACGCTTGCTGCCGCCGCGACGGCCGCCATTCCCAGCATTCCGCGCGATGACGACGGCCCGGTGTTCCGCGCGCCCTGGGAGGCGCACGCCTTCGCGATGGCGCTGACGCTGCACGACCGCGGCGTGTTCACCTGGCCGGAATGGGCCGCAGCGCTGGCCGACGAGATCAAGCGCGCCCAGGCTGCCGGCGATCCTGACACGGGCGAGACG
Organism: Bradyrhizobium sp.; assembly: GCF_035935975.1. Taxonomy (GTDB): domain Bacteria; phylum Pseudomonadota; class Alphaproteobacteria; order Rhizobiales; family Xanthobacteraceae; genus Bradyrhizobium. Next base: position 30,472 of record NZ_DASYWN010000055.1, on the reverse strand, counting down.
TATTACCTGCACTGGCTCGCCACGCTGGAAGGCCTCGTCGCGCGCAAGGGCGTGGCGTCGATGGACACGCTGCACCGCTACCGCGATGCGTGGGATCATGCGGCGGACCGCACGCCGCACGGCAAGCCGATCGAGCTGCGGGACGAGGATTTTGGCTAGCCCGCGCTTCACCCGTCATTGCGAGCGCAGCGAAGCAATCCAGAATCTTACTGCGGAGACAGTCTGGATTGCTTCGTCGCTGCGCTCCTCGCAATGACGGCGGAACTACCGCCCCGCCGCATACTCCCGCCACCCCTTCGCCCGCAGGCTGCACGCCGGGCATTCGCCGCAGCCATAACCCCAATCATGCTGCGCGCCGCGTTCGCCGAGATAGCAGGTGTGGGATTGCTCGCGGATCAGGTCGACGAGTCCCTCGCCGCCGAGATCGTGCGCGAGCTTCCACGTTGCGGCCTTGTCGATCCACATCAGCGGCGTATGCAGCTCGAATTGTCGGGCCATGCCGAGCGAGAGCGCGGCCTGCATGGCGCGGATGGTGTCGTCGCGGCAATCGGGATAGCCGGAATAGTCGGTCTCGCACATGCCGCCGACGATGTGGGTGATGCCCCGGCGATAGGCCAATGCTGCGGCAAACGTCAGAAACACCAAATTGCGGCCGGGCACGAAGGTGTTGGGCAGCCCGTCGGCGCCCATCGCGATCGCGACGTCGCGGGTCAGCGCCGTCTCGGAGACCGCGGCCAGCGTCGGGATCGACAGCGTATGGCTCTCGCCGAGCTTTGCGGCCCAATCAGCGCGCAGGCCCTTGATGCCGTCGAACAGCCGGTCGCGGCAGGAAAGCTCAATGGCGTGGCGCTGGCCGTACTCGAATCCCAGCGTCTCGACGCGCGCAAAGCGGCTCAGTGCCCAGGCAAGGCAGGTGGTGGAATCCTGGCCGCCGGAAAACAGCACCAGTGCGGTTTGTGATGAAAATGCGTCGCTCATGGCCCGCGCTTTAGCATTGCAGGCCCCGCGCGCCAATCGGTGGAAATCGTCCTGTTCCGCTGTGCCCGGCTGGGAACGGCGGCCCGCTTTTGGCATAAGGTTCGGGACCCAGGAGACTGCCCCGCAATGACCCCTTCCCGCGACATTTCCCGCCTGATCGAGATCATGGCGGCGCTGCGCACGCCGGTGACCGGCTGTCCCTGGGACCTCGAGCAGAATTTCGCGACCATCGCGCCCTACACGATCGAGGAAGCCTATGAGGTGGTCGATGCCATCGACCGCGGCGATCTCGACGATCTCAGGGAGGAGCTTGGCGATCTCCTGCTGCAGGTCGTGTTCCACGCCCAGATGGCCTCTGAACAGGACGCCTTTGCGTTCGGCGACGTGGTCGAGGCCATCACCCGAAAGATGATCCGGCGCCATCCCCATGTCTTCGCCGACAAGGACGGCAATCTCGCCTCCTCCCACGTCAAGGACGTCTGGGACCGCATCAAGTCCGAGGAAAAAACCGAGCGCGCCGCGCGCCGGCCGCCGGAGGCAACGCCGCCGCACAAATCGCTGCTGTCGGGCGTCAAGGCCGGCCAGCCCGCGCTGACGCGCGCCATGGAGCTGCAGCGCAAGGCCTCCACCGTCGGCTTCGACTGGAACGACCCGCGCGCAGTCTTGCAGAAAATCCGCGAAGAGGCCGATGAGATCGAGGCTGCGCTCGATCGCAACGACAAGCAGGAGATCGCCGAAGAGACAGGCGACCTGATGTTCGCGCTCGTCAACCTCGCCCGCCACGTCGACGCCGATCCGGAAGCCGCATTGCGCGCGACCAACGCGAAGTTCGAACGGCGCTTTGCCTATATCGAGCGGGCGCTGGAGGCGCAGGGCCGCACGCTCGAGCAGGCGTCGCTGGAAGAGATGGACGCGTTGTGGAATGCGGCAAAGGGAGACAAGAATCCCGCATCAGAGTCTCGCCAGACTGTCGATCGCTAGCCGGGTCGATTTCATCGTTCGCACTTGATGCAGATATAGGTCAGCACCTTTTCCTGAATACAGCGCGGCCCGCTCCGAAGGATCGGGTGGATCACCTTTCAAGCCATGGAATTGTCACGACAGACAGTCTAGAGTTGAACAACGGACTCCGCGCAGCCGAACCCCAACGGCAGGTGAGTGCGATGCCACTGAAGAGCTATTCGGTCCTCAAGGGGCGCCCGATCGCAATGCGTTTCGGCACCGGCCAGTCGCCGCACTATCAAGTGCATATCGTGGCCGACAACGCGGATTTTCGCATCGCCGTCAATGTGCAGTCGGCGGACGGAAGCGAAGTGGAGTATCTGGTGCGATCGCACTTCGTCCATCCGATCACCGATCAGCTCGCAGCGCTGCCGGTGGGTTTGCACCCGCAGCCGCCGAAACCGGTCAGCATGGCGCTGGACTTCATTCGCGGCAATCTGATGCAGCCGAAGGAGATGGTCCCGCTGCCGCTGTCCGCGCCGGGACCGGACAACGACCTCAACGAGAAGCTCGACCAATTCGTCCAGCGCGCACTCTCGAACGAGAACGCGATGGTTTATGCGTTCGGCGACACATGGGGACCCGAGACGAAAGCGGACAATTATTTCGGCTTCCGGCCGGGACGCGGCATTCACGACATCCACATGAACCAGGGAAATCCGACCGGAAAATTCTCGGACGACAACGGGCCGTGGCAGGACGGCGGGCTCGTGTTCGAATTCCCGGATCAGAACCTATGGACGGCAGTCTTCCTCAAATTCCAGACGCAGGCCTGGCACACCGACGACAAGACCGGTGATCCCATCGATCTTGGCGGAGGAACGCCGAAACCGCCCCCGGATCCGACGACCCCTCCGACCGGGCAAATGCCTGATGGCCTCGTGTGCATCATTGCTGCCCTCGTCAACGCCGTGAAGACACCCGAGCGGGAAGTCGTTACGCTGCTCAATACCGCCGATCGCGACATCGATCTCACCGGCTGGATGCTGGCCGACAAGCAGAAGAACAAGATGGCCCTGTCAGGGACAATCGCGGCCGGGGGCACACTCGCCGTCGTCGTGCAGAAGCCGATGGAGCTCTCGAACAAGGGCGGCATCATCTCGTTGCTGGACGATCAAGGGATCAAGATCCACGGCGTCGCCTATACCAAGGCGCAGGCGAAGACCCCGGGCCTGACCATTCCGTTCTGATGGACAGAGCTGGTGGCTGACGCCGGGCCCGCGAATGCGGTCAAATTCGAACCGAGCGCCGGGTTGGCCTCACCCGATGCGGCATCCTTCGGGGCACTGCCACGCATCGTGGATGTCGCGCGAGCTTTCCCAGGTCTGATATAGGTGTTTTGGTCGTCGGAGAGTCCAGCAGCGGTTGCTTATGGGTCGAGGACTAGTCTCAAGTTCGAGGGCACGGTGGAAATCAGGCAGGACGATCCGAGGGCGGCACATGTCGCCGACTTGCTGGCGCATCATCTGGAAGAGCTGCGCAGCGTCATGGGCGAGCACGCGCAGGCGCTCGACGCGAGCGGTCTTTCGGCTGCGTCCGTGACGTTCTGGACCGCCTGGCAGGACGGTGTGCTGGCTGGCTTCGGTGCCCTGAAGCAGCTTGATGAGACGCATGGTGAAGTGAAGTCGATGCGCGCCGCGCCGACTGCGCGGCGGACCGGAGCCGGCCGCACGATCCTGAATCACATCATCGCCGAAGGTCGCAAGCGCGGATATGCGCGTCTCAGCCTGGAGACGGGGACTGCGCCGCTGCACGCTCCCGCCGTCACACTCTACCGCAGCGCCGGCTTCGTATCCTGCGAGCCGTTCGCCGACTATCGGGCAAGCCCGCACAACCAGTTCATGAGCCTCGATCTGTCGAGGTGATGGTCTCGGTGCGTAGCCCGGATGGAGCGAAGCGCAATCCGGGGCGCCTCCCGCCGTGACATCCCGGATTTCGCTGCGCTCCATCCGGGGCTACGAAGGCACGCCAAATTACGTGGCGCGATGCGGCACGGCATCGAACCTGTTCACCACGATGTCCCGCTTGGTCTCATCCACCCGCACGGTCATGTCGAAGCGGCCGTCGTGCAGTTCTTTGGCAAGCACCTCGGAATTGCGGTGCAGCCAGGAGATGCCGGCACCGTCCGCGGCGTCGATCGACAGATCGAGCGTGGTGCGCTTCGCGGCGAGCCGTTCCTCGATCGCGGCGAGCAGTGCATCGACGCCCTCGCCCGTGACGGCCGAGACCAGCATTGCCGGATGATCCTCCGGCCTGCGCGCGGCGATGTTCAAAATCTCTTCGCGCTGTTCGGCATCGTAACGGTCGATCTTGTTCCAGACCTCGATGATGCGGCCGCTATCGTCAGGATTGATGCCGAGCTGGCGCAGCACGGCGTCGACATCGCTCTGCTGGGCCTCGGCGTCCTCGTGCGAGATGTCGCGCACATGCAGGATGACGTCGGCTTCCAGCACCTCTTCCAGCGTAGCGCGGAAGGCAGCCACGAGCTGCGTCGGCAGATTGGAGATGAAGCCGACGGTGTCCGACAGCATCGCCTTTCCGCCATGCGGTAGCGTCAGCGCGCGCAAGGTCGGGTCGAGCGTGGCGAACAGCATGTCGGCGGCCTGCACGTCGGCGCGCGTCAGGCGGTTGAACAGTGTCGACTTGCCGGCATTGGTGTAGCCGACCAGCGCGACCACGCGATACGGCACGCGCTGGCGTCCGGCGCGATGCAGGCGCCGCGTGGCCTGCACCTTCTTCAGCTCACTCTCGAGTTTCGAGATGCGCTCCTGGATCAGGCGGCGGTCGGCTTCGATCTGCGTCTCGCCGGGACCGCCCATGAACCCGAAACCGCCGCGCTGGCGCTCCAGATGGGTCCAGGAACGCACGAGGCGCGAGCGCTGATAGTTGAGATGCGCGAGCTCGACCTGGAGCGAGCCCTCCTTGGTCTTGGCGCGGCGGCCGAAGATCTCGAGGATCAGGCCGGTGCGGTCGAGCACCTTGGCATGCAATTCCTTCTCGAGGTTGCGCTGCTGGATCGGGGCCAGCGCGCAGTCCATCACCACGAGCTCGACGTCGAGGCTCTTGGCCAATGCGGCGATCTCTTCGACCTTGCCCTTGCCGATATAGGTGGCGGGGCGGATCTGGCTGATCGGCGCGATGATGGCGTCGGCGATGACGAGGTCGATCGCACGCGCGAGGCCGGCGGCTTCGTCGAGCCGGGCCTCGGCGTCGCGTTGAACATGATTGGGAAGGGCATGGCCCTCCGGTTGCGCGTCGGCACTTCCCGCGCGCGCCCGCAAATAGGGACCGATGACCAGCACCCGCCCCGTCTGCTTAGCCCCTGCCGATCGCGGACGGTCGGCATCCCCGTCGAAATTCCGGGGTTCCAATCAGATCACTCTCAAGCCGGCTGATCCTCGCCGCCTTCGAACAACTGGATCGGAGCGCCCGGCATGATGGTCGAGATCGCATGCTTGTAGACCAGCTGCGAGTGACCGTCGCGCCGAAGCAGCAAACAGAAATTGTCGAACCAGGTCACGATGCCCTGGAGCTTCACTCCGTTGACCAGAAAGATCGTCAGTGGCGTCTTGGTTTTGCGAACGTGATTAAGGAAGGTGTCCTGTAGGTTTTGAGCGCGGTCTGCCGCCATTGTTTTTTTCTCGCTTTGAGTTTCTTTTTATTGCGCCGGTTGTGACCCTGTTTTCAAAATGGGGCCTTCTTCCGGTTGCCGCTCCTCATGAGATCCCCCTCGAAGGAACAGCGGTTCGATTAGAGGACAGGTCGGCTTATTAGGCAAGCCGCTTCACGCGGCAGACGACGTCCGTTTTCTCCGAAAAACTACGGAAATAGATGATTTTCCTCGCTTATCCCTAAGGTCAGGGCACGACGTCGGGCTTTAGCCGACGCCGAGCGCCTTCAGCTTCCGGTGCAGCGCCGAGCGTTCCATGCCAACGAACTCGGCCGTACGAGAAATATTTCCTGAAAAACGGCTGATCTGGGCAATCAAATAGTCGCGCTCGAACACTTCGCGCGCCTCGCGCAGCGGCAGGCCCATGATGTGCTCGCCATTGTTGCTGGTCGGCATCGCCGGGACCATCGAGCCCACGTCCTGCGGCAACATGTCGGCGGTGATGATCACCTCCGGACCGCCTGCGGCGAGAATCATGACTCTCTCAACGTTGTTGCGGAGCTGGCGCACGTTGCCGGGCCAGACATGCGATTGCAGCACGGCCATCGCGTCCTGGCCGATCTGGCGCTTGGGCAGGCCGCTGCCGGCCGAGATCTGCTCCATGAAATAGTCGATCAGCTCCGGAATGTCCTCGCGGCGCTCCGAGAGCGCAGGCACACGGATCGGCACCACCGAGAGGCGGTGATAGAGGTCCTCGCGGAAATGGCCGGCGGCGATCTCCTCTTCGAGGTTGCGCGCGGTCGAGGAGATGATGCGGACGTCGACCTGCACCTTGGCGGTGCCGCCGACGCGCTGGAACGACTGCTCGACCAGCACGCGCAGAATCTTGTTCTGGGTCTCGCGCGGCATGTCCGCGATCTCGTCGATGAACAGCGTGCCGCCATGCGCCTCTTCGAGCGCGCCCGGCTTGCGCGGCTGCTCGCCGTTGGACTGCTCGACGCCGAACAGCTCGTGCTCCATGCGCTCGGGCGTGATCGCGGCTGCGTTGATGACGACGAAGGGACCGTCGGCGCGGCCCGAAGCGGTATGCAGCGTGCGTGCGGTCAGCTCCTTGCCGGCGCCGGCAGGGCCGACGATCAGGATCCGGCTGTTGGCTTTCGCCGCGCGCTCGATGGTCTGGCGCAGCTGGTTCATGCTGGGCGAGCGGCCGACGAGCTGGCTGGCGCTCGGCGCGAGCTGCTTCAGCTCCTTGACCTCGCGCTTGAGGCGAGAGTTCTCCAGCGCGCGGTTGGCGACCAGGATCAGGCGATCGGCCTTGAACGGCTTTTCGATGAAGTCATAGGCACCACGCTTGATCGCGGCGACCGCGGTCTCGATGTTGCCGTGGCCGGAGATCATCACGACCGGCAGGTCGGCATTGTCCTTCTTGACCTGCTCCAGGAGCTGCAAGCCGTCGAGCTTGGAGCCCTGCAGCCAGATGTCGAGGAAGACGAGGTGCGGCCGGCGGTTGGCGATTTCGGCCAAGGCCGAGTCGCTATCGCGCGCGGTGCGGGTGACAAAACCCTCGTCCTCGAGGATGCCCGCAACGAGATCCCGAATATCGGCCTCATCATCGACAATCAGAATTTCACTTGCCATGGGTCGCGCCTGTCTTCTCAGCTGCCTGTTGAGGCTTCGATTTTCGTTGAATCATTGGTCTTTTCAGCCGGCTCTTTGGTTTGGGCCGCCGGTGCTTTTGTTTCTTGCGCCAGGTCCTTGACAACGGCGCTGGCCTGCTCACTCGCCGCGTCCTTGGCTGGCGGTGCCGGCTCGGTTGCCTCGGATTTCTTGGGCTGGCCGGAGATCGCAAAGCGCAGGCGCATCCAGGCGCCGCGCTGGCCGTCGCGGAAGTCGGACGCGTCCTTCAGCTCGATGCGGCCGCCATGGTCTTCCAGCACGCGGCCGACGATGGCAAGGCCGAGGCCCGTACCCTTGGCGCGCGTGGTGACGTAGGGCTCCAGCAGCCGCGAGCGCGCGACCTTGGGCAGGCCGATGCCGTTGTCGATCACGTCGATCAGCACGTCCTCGCCCTCGCGCGAGACCACGACGTCGATGCGGCCCTTGCCCCCGTCCTTGCCGAGCTCTTCCGGCGGCACCTGCTCGATCGCCTCGGTGGCGTTCTTGACGATGTTAGTGACCGCCTGCGAGATCAGCCGCCGGTCGAACTGCGCCCGCAGCGGATCTTCCTTGAACTCGGCCTCGATCTCGATCTCGGGATGGGCGACCTTCATCAGGAACACCGCCTGCCGCACGGTGTCGGCGACGTCCTCGCCCTCCATCACCGGCTTGGGCATCCGCGCAAAGCGCGAGAACTCGTCGACCATGCGGCGGATGTCGTCGACCTGGCGCACGATGGTGTCGGTGCACTGGTCGAAGATCTGCTTGTCCTTGGCCTCGGTGATGTCCTTGCCGAACTTGCGGCGGATGCGCTCGGCCGAGAGCTGGATCGGCGTCAGCGGGTTCTTGATCTCGTGGGCGATGCGGCGCGCGACATCGCCCCAGGCCGAGGTGCGCTGCGCCGAGACCAGCTCGGTGATGTCGTCGAGCGTGATGATGTAGCTGTCGTGCGGCTGGTTCTTCTCGGCGCTGACGCGCACCGAAAGATTGCGCTCGGTGCCGTCGCGCGTGATGGTGATCTGGCCCTGCACCAGGCGCTGGGTCCCTTCCCGCGCCGCCTTCATCATCTCGTCGAGCTCGGGCAGCACGTCGGACAGCGGATGGCCGAGCGTCTCGGCTTCGGAATGCCCGATCAATTTTTCGGCGGAGCGGTTGAGGATGCCGACACTGCCTGACGTATCGACGCCGATGATGCCGGCGCTGGCCGAGGACAGCACGGCCTCGATGAAGCGGCGGCGGCTGTCGATGAGATCGCTGGCGTTGACGAGCTCGTCGCGCTGGCTGCGCAATTCCTGCGTCATCTTGTTGAAGGTCTCGCCGAGCTGAGCGAGATCGCCTTCCGACTGGTGCACCGGCACTTTCACATGGAGATCGCCGGTCGAGACCGTATGCGCCGCGTTCATCAGGCGCCGGATCGGCGCCACCAGCGAGTTGGCGAAGTTCAGCCCGATCAGCACCGAGGCCATCAAAATGGTCAGCGCGATCACCGCGAACATCAGCGCGAAGGCGACCTGGATGCCGAGCCGCCGCGACTCGATCTGGGCATATTCGGCGACGCTGACCTCGGTCTGCTTGAGCTGGTTGACCACATTCGGATCGAGCGGCCGGGCGACGTAGAGGAAGGTGTCGCTGAAGGCGCGCAGGCGGATCACCGCCGCGACGAAGCTCGCGTCGGGCAGCACCGCGATCTCGGGCTCGTTCTCGTTGACGTTGCTGAGGAAGTCCGGCGCCGGCGGCGAATAGGCCAGCCGCATGCCGGTGTCGGCGGATTCCAGGATGTTGGTGTTCTTGTCGATGATCATCGCGCCCGGCAGGTTGCGCGAACTGGCGCTGGCCGTCAGCATCTCGCGGAACGAGCGCCGGTCCTGGTCGTAGAGCGGCCGTGCATGGGCGATGTCGTTGGCCATGCCGAGAATGTCGCCGCGGATCAGCTGCGCGTGGTCCTGCATGTAGGCCCGCGCGATGTTTAGCGAGTTCTGGATCACCTCCTTGGTCGGCCCGGAGAACAGCCGGTCGAGGCCGCGCTCGAGGGTGACGTTGGCGACGACGGAGACCAGCACCGCCGGCAGCACCGCCACGATCGAGAACAGGCTGACGATCTGGACATGGAGGCGTGCCGCCGCCCTGCCCCGCCGGCGCGCCAGGATCAGCTGCCAGAGCTCGCGGACGATGATCCCGACCAGGAGCAGGATCGTGCCGGCATTGATCAGGTAGAACGAGCGGACCACCTCCGGCGTCGGATCGATGCTCGTGAGGCCGGTCAGGACCAAGAAGGTCAGCAGGCCCGACAGCAGCGCCAGCGCGACGGCAAAAGGCGCCAGCCAGCGTCGCGGCGACCAGCGCCGGGGCTCTTCTGCTGAGGCCGTGTCAAAGGATGCGGCCGAGGTGTCTGCGCTGGTCATTCCGGCGATGGTGCTGAAAAATGGGTCCGCCGCGGCGGCAACTGATGTATTCGTACCACATTGTTGCAGAGACGCGACAGTGTCAAATAGTCACGTAATCTCAGTCACTTACGGAATTCAACTTCTTCTTTTAGCCACGATTTACCAAAACGCGCGATGCGGGATTCGATGGTTTTGCCTGGCAGGCGGCTCGATCGACCGACTTGCCCGGAACAATGGCCTTCGCTCCGCCCGCGAGGGCGGTCACCCATCAGCCGATCGGGCCCGATGGCGCTCAGCCGCTGCCGCGGGATGGCGGATCGAGGCGCGATCTCTGCCCGCGCATGCGCTTGATCTCGCGCTTGAGTTCCTCGGCTTTTTCATCCCGCTGCTCGCTCGCCGTTGCCGGCCGCTCCTCGCGGCGCAGCTTGTCGAGCGCCTTCTCCACGGAGAGCTTGTTGGTCTCAGCCATATCGCGCCTCTCTCGCCAGACCGGTTCCGGCGTCGCCGCGTCCGTCAGTACCGGTCATAATAGGGATCGTTCTGCGGACAGATGTAGTTCCCATAGGTGTCGTAGTAGCAGGCCTGTTGTAGTACCCGCTGCCGTAATGGGCGCCGGCCGTGTCAGCTCTTCGGGCTGAACATGCCGCCAGCCGCCTTCATGGCGGACTCGCCCACGGTCCTGGCCTGATCGGTCAGGGCCCGCATCTGGTCCTGGAAAAACTCGCCCTGAAGCTTCAGCGCGTCCTGCACGTCCTTGGCGTGGATCAGCTTGTCGCCGAGATCGAAGGTCGCGCTGACGTTGCGCTGCATGAAGCTGGTGAACTCCTTGGCCTGGCTCGCGATCGGCAAAGGTGATGATCCGAGCCCCTTCTCCAGCAGCTCGAAATAATCTGCATTGGCCTTACGCAGGCGCCCCAGCGCCTCGGCTAGCATCGTGCGGATGTTCTCAGCGGACGGATTGATCTCTGGCATGATATCTCCCCTTTCAGGAGTTGGTGGTTAAGCGGCAAGTCCTCCGAACCAGGCGCCGAAATAGCCGGCGTAGAGTGCAGGAATTTCGAGATTCATGGAGTGCCCGACCTTGGGCACGACCACGAGGCGGCAATCCGGCATCGCGTCCGCCATCGTGCGAAGGTCGGCCGGCGCAATCCAGCCGTCCCATTCGCCCCACAGCACCAGATGCGGGTGGTGTAGCTCCGGCATGCGGCGTTCGAGTTCCCTGCTCTCCCGTTCCCGCGTGAGATTGACCGGCGTTCCGATCCAGATGCCTTCCGAGACGCCAAAGGTCTGCTCGATGATGCGGTCGAACAGCGCCTGGATGTCTCCAAGGCCCTCGCGAAAGCGCGGGATCATGTTCGGCGCCATGCTCTCGGGGATAAACAGCGAGGTGGCGGCGGTGGCCATCACCGAGCGCGTCAGCTCCTTGCTCGCCATCATCGCCCTGAACAGGCCGATCTGGTCGGCATTGAAGGTCATTCCGAGCGGCGTCACCGGATCGAGCGAAAACACGCGTCCGAACCGCTCAGGCTGCATCAACAGCATGCGCGCCGCGATGATGCCGCCGGTCGAATGGGTGGCAAGGTGGCAGTACCTGATATCGAGCGTATCGAGCGCCGCCAGCATGTCCTCCGCATGCTGCGTCATGGAATAGTTGGAATAGTCGGGTGCGGGTTTGGGGCGGTCGCTGTCGCCGCAGCCGCGCCAGTCTATCCCGATCACGCGCAGGTCGGAGGGAAACAGCGGTGCGGCGAGCTCGATCCAGTCCTTGCTGGCGAGATTGCCGTGGATGAAGACGACCGTGACGTCGCCTCGTCCCCACTCCCGCCAGCCGAGCTGGACTTCACCCGCCTGCACCCGCGGCATCAAACCATCCTATTTGTTCAGGCCTGCGGTCGGCGCCGCACCGGGCGGCGTCGGCGCCACCGGCAAGGCCGAGACGACCGCGCCCTTGATCATGCGATCGGTGCCGAGCGGCGACGACGTGTCGACCGTTCCCTTGATCACGAAGTCCACGACATCGTTGGCGTACTCGACCGGATTGTCAGTGTGGATGAAGTGACCGGTCTCGGTATAGATCTTGAGCATCGGCCGGTTGCCGGCATTGGTCATGCGCGTCATGAACGGCGTGATGACGTCGCGGCCGAGGTCGGTGAGCCCGTTGAAGGCGGGCGTCGGGATGAACGGCTCCTTGTCGCCGAAGGCGAGGAAGATCGGCGCCTTGATCTGGGTGACCCGCTCATAGAGGTTCTTCGGATCATCCTGCTGCAGTTCCGCTCCGATCGTGTAGATGTCGAAGATGAAGACGTTGCACCACTGCTCGAGCTCCTTCGGGTTGCCCTTGATGAGACCAACGCGCTGCTCGGTGTGAAAGCGGGCATATTCGCTGTCACTGAAAAAATAGCCGCTCTTGGCCGCCGACACCACTCCGGTGTTGGGATCGCGCTTCTTGAAGTAGAAGAAATCGCGGACGCTCTGTTCGTCGCGCGCCTTCTCCGCCGCGAGAATGCCGGTCTGGTCCCAGATCGACTTCCACTTGTCGAAGTCGCGGCCCTGACCGTCGGCGAACAGCGGTGCCTTCTTGTCCTTGGCGATGGTGATCTCGCGCGGATATTCCTCGAGGCCGGACGGCGCTTCCAGCGCGAGCGCTTGCACCGCATCCGGCCAGGTCAGGGCGTAGCCCACCACGAACTGGCCGCCGAGCGAATGGCCGAGATAATAGGCCTTCTTGACGCCGAGCTGGTTGACCACGAGGTCGTAGATGACTTCACGCATGTCCTGCATCGTGCGCGCCGGGCTCTTGTCGAGATTGCCCGGCCCCGACATGCCGTAATGCGGCAGGTCCGGCACGATCACGCGCAGGCCGCTGCGCAAGGCATGCTGCATGATGTTGCCGTAGTGCCCGCCGAACGCGCCCTTGCCGTGGATGATGACGAGCACCTTCGGATCCCTGTCGGTGCCGTTGTATTCATCCATGTAGCCGATCTGCCAGGCGTTACCGCTCTTGTCCTTGGCGTTGGCGAACTTGACCGGATAGGGATAGGTCACGAAATCCTTCCAGAAGGATTTTTGCGGATCGATCTTCTCGGCAACGCCGGGAACACGAAAATTCTTGTCGACGAATTTGTTGGCGCGATCCAGCGCCGCCACGTCGTCCATGAAGGTGACGAATTTCGGGTCGTTCTTGCGCTGGTTGATGATCGGGAACACGCCGTAATGGGCGACCGGGCTCTCCTGTGCGATCAGGTCGGCGCCGGGCACGCGATCGACGGCCTGCTGGGCCAGCTTGAAGTTCAGCCAGAGATCGTTGGTGATGTGCATCACCAGCGTGCGCGCCCGGATGCGGCCGAGATAGGGATTGATGTTGTGGGTCTCGCCGACCCGGTTGCGCCAGACCAGGTCGACCGCGTCGTAGAGCTTGGCACGGTTGGTGACGTTCAGGCCGGCCTTCTCGTTCGGCGGATCCCAGTAGAAGATTTCAGGCTGCACTGCGCCCCAGTTCTGGGTGGTGCGGAAGGCAAAGTCGTAACCGGTCATACCGAGGATCGACCAGCCGAATGCCACGCCGGGCATCGGATGCTTTTCCTTCGGCAGCTTGTAGTAATCGCCCTTGGTCTCCTGCCAGACCGGATCGCCCTCGATCGCGGCCGTCATCATCTGGAAGGTCCAGTTGCCGACCGGATCCTCGCCGTCCGACTGCGTGGTGCCGCCGATCGGCATCAAGGCGTTGATGTATTCCGGATGCATCACGCCCCAGACATAGGTCTGGGTGCCGCCCATGGAGACGCCGCTCACGAGCGCAACGCGCGCGACCTTCAGCTCGTCGCGCAGCAGACGGTAATTCGCCTGCACCATGTCGTAATAGCTGTATTGGGGAAACTTGATGCCGAGGCCGTCCGACGGCTTGCTCGCGCCCCAGGTCCCGAGCGGATCGACCATGATCACGTAATAGCGATCGGTGTCGATCGGCCGGCCTGGGCCGATGATCGGTACGCCACCCGAGAGCGGTGCCCCCTTGACCCACTGCTCGTACATGTCGGTGGAGTCGCCGGAATAATAGGAATTGATCACGACGGCATTGGTGATCTCGCCAGCGGCATTGCGTCGCGCATTGCCGATCGCGATGTAGCCAGTGCGCAGCTTGCCCGCGCCGAGCGATTCCAGCGTGACGCCGCCCTCGCCGCCAAACTCCCATTTGGAGGGATCGGACAGGTCATACTTGCCGCCCAGCCGGAAATTCGCGATCTCGTAGCTCTTCTTCAAACCGTCATGCTGCATCTGCGATGAGCGTCGCGTGAACGGCTGTGCGACGGCCAGCGCCGTCCCGACGAGCAGCAGGATGAGGCTGACGAAGCAACGCTTCGCGAATTCTCTCCCGACCATGACAAGGCCCTCCCTGGCAAATTTTCATGCGACGCTAGGCAGCGCAACCGGGCAGGCTTTGATCTAACTCAATGGAATGCGCCTGCTCGCGTTAAGGATCGCGCCATCGCAACTGCAGCCGGTTGTCGCAATGCCCTTCCTCAGTCACGGCTCGTACCGCGTCCGCTATGAGCTGGACGGACCGGCGGACGCCCCCGCCTATGTGCTGGTGAACGGCCTGACGCAGTATGCCGAGCTGTGGACGGCCTACCGCGACGCCCTCCTCGCCCGTCAGTTCCGCGTCGCGACCTTCGACCTGCTCGGCCAGGGCGTCTCCGACAAGCCGGCCCTCTTCATCAATCAGGATGATCATGTCGCCGTGCTTCACCGGCTGATCGGCACGCTCGGCGACGGCCCGGTCTTCCTCAGCGGCATCAGCTTCGGCGGCCTGATCGCGCTGCGCTATGCCATCGAGCATGGCGAGCGCCTGTCGGGCCTGGTGCCCATGAGTTGCTTTGCCGAGCTTACGCCGCAACTGCTCCTGATCGGCAACGCCCTGCGCACCGGCCTCATCCTCGGTGGCACCGGCTATCTCCAGGACCTGCTGCTGCCGATGAACCTGTCCGATCAATGGCTGAAGCCGCTGCTGGACAAGCTCGACGGGGTGAAGCGGCAGGGCTGGCTCGTCAACGACGTCTACGCCCTGCAGAACCTGATGGAGTCGTTTCTCGACTTCAAGCCGATCACCGCGCAGCTCTCGTCGATTGCGGTCCCCACGATGATCCTCAATGGCGAGTTCGACTTCCTGACGCCCCGCGCTCTGCATGAAACCTTGCGTGTCGAGATTCCCGACAGCGCGCTGGTGATCATTCCCGAGGCCTATCACGCCTTCACCCTCGAAAAGGGCGCGCTCACCGCGGACCTGCTCGCGCGCTTTGCCGAGGACGTCCTTGCCGGGCGCTGGCAGGGCAACAAGGCGGTGCTGGTCGCGCCCGACGAGCCCGGCGGTGCGATCACGCCGTTTCCGGCCGGCTACGACCATCTGCGCGCCATCCCGGTGCAGAGGCCGCCATCATGAGCGATTTCCTCGGGCCGCTCGATGCCGAAGGGCGCGTGCCGCCGCGCCAGCAGACCCGCGTCGCAGCCTTCCTGATCTCGGCGCATGCTGCGCTGGCGCGCCAGTACGGAATGGCCCTGCCGCTACGGATCGAAGCCGCCTGGCAGACCGAGTTGAACGCACAGTTTTATCGCGAGTCCGAGATCGTCTCGCTGCTCCAGCGCGCGACCGCCTGGGTCCCGGACGTCGCCCTGGGCTACATGGCGGCTTCCTGGGAGACGAGCTGGCTTCCCGTAACGAATGCTGCGTTGGCCGGCCATACCCTCGCGCCGGCGGTGAATCTTGCGACATTCGCCCATGCCGTTCACGCCGCCATTCGCCCTGCGGCCCTTCTGCCGGTCGAGGCCAGCGCCACCGATCCTTTCGTCATGGCATTGCGCCGCATCGAGTTCGAGAGCGGCCGGCTGCTCCAGGCGCAAATCCTGTTCCTGAAAGGGCCAGACCTTGTGCCCTACCGCGAGGCCGTCAGCGCTGCGCTCGAGATGCGGCACAACGAGGTGCGCAGGCTCTGGCATGAGATGCTGGCGAGTATCGGCATCGTTATCAGCGAATGATGCGGAGCCTTGACGCAGATCAAGGGTGGACATCTGCCGTCCGCGAACATTCGCCGACCAACGCCCGCTCCCGCCGACCGGAGTTCCATCGATGAAGGCTGTTTCCGTCGAAGAAGCTGTTGCGATGATCCCGGCCGGCGCAAGCGTCATGGTCGGAGGCTTCATGGGCGTCGGCACGCCCGAACGTCTGCTCGACGAAGTCGTCCGGCAGCACAAGAGTGGCCTGACCCTGATCTGCAATGATGCGGCAACGCCAGGCAAAGGCGTCGGCAAGCTGTTCGATGCGGCGCTGGTCTCCCGCCTGACCGCGACTCATATCGGTCTCAATCCGAAGGCGCAGCAGCAGATGCTGGCGAACCAGATCGCGGTCGATCTCATTCCCCAGGGCACCTTCGTCGAGCGCATACGCGCGGGAGGATGCGGCCTCGGCGGCGTCCTGACGCCGACCGGCGTCGGCACGCTGGTTGCGGAAGGCAAGCAGCAGATCGAGGTCGACGGCAAGCCGTTCCTGCTCGAGACCGCGCTGCGTGCGCAATTCGCCCTGGTCCACGCCTTTCTCGCCGACTATCTCGGCAATCTCGCCTACGCGCTGACATCGCGCAATTTCAATCCGGTCATGGCGATGGCCGCCGACACCGTCATCGTCACCGCCGAGAACATCGTCCCGGTCGGGGTCATCGCGCCCGACCACGTCGTGACGCCGGCGCCGCTGGTCGACTATCTCATTACGAACGGGTGACACATGGACCCGCAGATCATCATCGCCCGGCGCGTCGCCAAGGAGCTGAAAAGCGGCAATCTCGTCAATCTCGGCATCGGGATTCCGACGCTGGTCGCCAACTACGTGCCGTCCGAGCTGAAAGTCTTCTTTCAGTCGGAGAACGGATTGATCGGGACGGGGCCGATCCCCGAGCAGGGCTTGGCGCACCCGACGCTCACCGACGCCGGCGGCCGCCCGATCAGTGCGCTTCCGGGGGCAGCCACCTTCGACAGCGCGATGTCGTTCGGGCTGATCCGCGGCGGACATGTCGATGTCACTGTCCTCGGCGGCCTCCAGGTCGATGCGCATGGCCTGCTCGCCAACTGGATGATCCCCGGCAAGATGGTGCCCGGCATGGGCGGCGCGATGGATCTCGTCAGCGGCGCCAAGCGCGTCATCGTCGCCATGCAGCACGCGGCCAAGGGCAAATCCAAGATCGTCGCCAAATGCACGCTGCCGCTGACTTCGGCACGGCCGGTGAATCTGGTCGTGACCGACATGGCCGTGATCGGCTTTCCCGACGGCGAGGCAACATTGCTGGAAACCGCGCCCGGCATCTCCGTCGGGGAAGTCCTGGCGGTGACCGAGGCCGAACTGGCGATCCCGGACTCCGTGCCGGAAATGAAACTCTGACGAGGACGCTTCATGCGGATCTTTGGCAATTTCAACGAGATCAAATCGGCCGTCGGCACCGAGATCGGTGTCAGCGATTGGGTCGAGGTGTCACAGGACCGCATCAACCAGTTCGCGGAAGCGACCTGCGACGAGCAATGGATCCATGTCGATCAGGAACGCGCGGCCAAGGAGATGCCCGGCGGCAAGACCATCGCCCATGGCCTGCTCTCGCTGGCGCTCGCCCCGCTCTTCATCCGCTCCGTGATCGGCCTGAAGGGCCTGCGCAACACGCTGAACTACGGCGCCGATCGTATCCGGTATCTCGCACCGGTGCCGGCAGGCTCGAAGCTGCGTGGACGCGTCAGCGTTGCCGAAGCCGAGGACGTGCCGCCGGACGGCCTGCGCGTCAACTATCACCTCGTGATCGAGATCGAGGGCGGCAAGAAGCCCGCCTGCGTCGCCGAGCTGATCGCCCTGCACTATCGCTGAAAAGCGCGGCTGCATCTGGGCGGAGCTAACGATCATCAGCACCGCCGGTGGCGAATATTCCCTTGACGCAAGGATGCCCAGGGAGTTGAACGCGAGCGGAACGTAACGCGATGTGGTCAGCCCTGGAGAGCCTCGTTGGGATTGCTTGTCGATGGCATCTGGGCAGACCAGTGGTACGATACCAGGGGCATGGGCGGACACTTCGTGCGCCAAGCCTCCGCTTTCAGAAACTGGGTCACGGCAGACGGAGCCCCGGGCCCGACTGGAGCGGAAGGTTGCAAGGCGGAGCCGGGGCGATACCATCTCTATGTTTCGTTCGCCTGTCCCTGGGCGCATCGGACGCTGATCTTCCGCAAGCTCAAGCGCCTCGAACACATGATCAGCGTCTCGGTCGTACACTGGCTGATGGCCGAAAACGGCTGGACCTTTGCCGACGGGCCCGGGGTTGTACCAGACCCCATCCACGGTGCGCGCTTCCTCCACGAGCTCTATACACGGGCGCAGCCCAACTATACGGGCCGCGTCACCGTCCCAGTGCTCTGGGACAAGTCGACAGACACGATCGTGAACAACGAGTCGTCCGAGATCATCCGCATGTTCAACTCGGCCTTCGACGAATGCGGCGCCGCGCCCGGCGATTACTATCCGCAGGATCTTAGGCCAGAGATCGAGGCCTGGAACGCGCGCATCTACGACACAGTCAACAACGGCGTCTACAGAGCGGGCTTCGCGACGAGCCAGGACGCCTACGAAGCAGCCTTCAACGAGTTGTTCGCGACATTGGACGTGCTCGAAGCACATCTAGGCAGCCATCGATATTTGGCGGGGCAGCGCCTTACCGAGGCGGACTGGCGCCTGTTCACGACACTGCTGCGGTTCGATCCGGTCTATGTGGGCCACTTCAAGTGCAACCTGCGACGTATCGCCGATTATCCGAACCTTTCCGGCTACCTGCGCGATCTCTATCAGGTGCCTGGTGTCGCCGACACAGTTAACATGCAGCACATCAAGGGGCACTATTACCAGAGTCACCGCACGATCAATCCAACAGGCATCATCGCTGCGGGGCCGGCGATCAATCTCGCCCTTGCACACGGGCGCGGCTAGTTTGCTCGCAACAGAGGAGACAGATAGGACAGGTGCGGCTCCCTCGTGTCGTTTAGCTGCGCTGCAAGGTTTGGTCGCCATCAGCGTATAGCGGACTCGGGCAAGTCGTCAGCCCGGCCGATTTTCGGGTTCACGGCCTAGTCGATGATGTGATAGCCGCCATCGATATACAGTACGCCGCCCGTGATCAGCTTGGCGCCGTCAAGCGCCAGGAACGCCGTGGCGTTGCCGACATCGTCGATGCTGACGAGGCGGCGTGACGGCGCCTTGGATTGCGCCTTGTCCATGAGCTCGTCGAACTCCGGAATGCCCGAGGCGGCGCGGGTCGCCAGCGGACCCGGCGAGATCGCGTGGACGCGGATGCCCTTCGGGCCGAGTTCCGCCGCGATGTATCGAACCGAGGCTTCGAGCGCGGCCTTCGCCACGCCCATCACGTTGTAATTCTCCACCACCATCTGGCTGCCGTAATAGGTCATGGTGAACAGCGTGCCGCCATTCTTCATCAGGGGCTCGGCGAGATGGGCCATCCGCATGAAGGACCAGCACGAGACGTCCATGGTCTTGAGGAAGCCGTCGCGGCCGACGTCGACGACACGGCCATGCAGGGCCTCTTTGGGCGAGAACGCAATGGAATGAAGCAGGAAATCGAGCTGCCCCCATTCCGCCGCGATGCGCTCGAACACCGCTTCGGTCTGCCCCTCGACCATGACGTCCATCGGCATGAAGATCGGCGCCTCCAGCGCCTGCGCCAACGGCTCGACATGCTTCTTGGCGCGGTCGTTGAGATAGGTGACGGCGAGATCGGCGCCGAGCGCGCGGAACGCCCGCGCACATCCCCAGGCGATCGACTGATCGTTGGCGATGCCGACGATCAGGCCCTTCTTGCCCTTGAGAGCGACCTTGCTGTCCGGAAATGCGGGGATCATGACACCCTCTCAGATATTGCGTTGTTCGATGGGCTGTTCATCAGCAGCGACAGCGTGTGCTGCGCGATCATCAGTTCCTCGTCGGTCGGGACGACATAGACGGGGACGCGGCTGTCGGCGTGCGAGATCAGCCGCGCATGGCGGGCGTTCTCGCCCGCATCGATCGCGGCACCGAGCCATTCGAGCTTGGCGGCGACGCGCGCACGGATCGAGGCCGAGTTCTCGCCGATACCGGCCGTGAACACGAAGGCATCCAGCCCCTGCAGGGCCGCAGCCAGCATGCCGGTATTGAGGGCGATGCGATAGACGAAATAGTCGATCGCGAGCCTTGCCTGCGGGTCGTCGCTTGCCTCGAGCTCGCGCATGTCGTTGCTGACGCCGGAGAGGCCTTTCAATCCGCAGTCGCGGTAGAGGAAGTCCTGCACTTTCGCAGGCTGCATCCCCTTCTCGGAGATCAGGTAAAGCACGACGCCGGGATCGATCTGCCCGGGGCGCGTTCCCATCGGCAAGCCGTCCAGCGCCGTGAAACCCATCGTGCTCTCGACGCTGCGGCCGTCCTTGATCGCGCACATCGAAGCGCCGCTGCCGAGATGGGCGACGATCACGCGCTGCCTGGCGATCTCGGGCGCTACACTTGGCAGCGTCCGGGCGATGTATTCGTAGGACAGTCCGTGGAATCCGTAGCGCCGCACGCCCTCGGCATGAAGCTGATGCGGAATGGCATAATGGTCGGCGACGGCATCGTGGCTGCGGTGGAAAGCCGTGTCGAAGCACGCCACCTGCGGCAGCTTGGGGAAGTTCGCCAGCAGCGAGCGGATCGGCGCGAGATTGTGCGGCTGGTGCAGCGGCGCCAGCGAGACAAAACGTTCGAGGCGCGACACGACGCCATGGTCGATCAGCACCGGCCGCGAATAGTCCGGGCCGCCATGCACGACCCGGTGACCAACCGCCATCGGCGTCACGCGCAGCTCGTCCCGCAGCCAGTCTCCCGCAACAGCCATCGCCGCCGGAACGTCCGGCACCGCATCGATCGGATAGGCGCGATCGGCCAGGGAGTCGCCGCCTGTCCCGCTGGCGCGCAGGCGCGGCCGGCTGCCGATGCCGTCCATCTGGCCCTTGATCTGCCGGCGCAACGTGCCCTCGCCCTCGATCGAATAGACCTGGAACTTGACGCTGGAGGAGCCGGCATTGACGACGAGGATCGTGTCCATGGCGGTCACGCGGCGACTGTCGGCGCCTTCTGGCGCCTTGCGTGAGCGTAGAGCGCCGCGACCGCGCAGGATGCCATCCGTGCACGCGGCGAGTCCGCGCGCGAGGTCAGCACCACAGGCACCCGCGCGCCGAGCACGATGCCGGCGCCGTCGGCCTTGGCGAAATAAGCGAGGTTCTTCGCCAGCATGTTGCCGGATTCGAGGTCCGGGACCATCAGGATCTGGGCGCGGCCGGCGACCTCGGACACGATGCCCTTGATCCGTGCCGCCTCGGGATCGATGGCGTTGTCGAAGGCCAGCGGCCCGTCCAGCACGCCGCCGGTGATCTGGCCGCGGTCGGCCATCTTGCACAAGGCGGCCGCCTCGATCGTGGACGGGATCTTCGAGGTGACCGTTTCAACCGCTGACAGGATCGCGACGCGGGGCGTCTTGCCGAAGCCGCCCTGGTTGTAGAGATCGATCGCGTTCTGGATGATGTCGCGCTTGGCGTCGAGATCGGGGAAGATGTTGATCGCGGCATCGGTCACGAAAATGGTCTCGGCATAGGCCGGCACGTCCATGATGAAGACATGGCTGATGCGGCGGTCGGTGCGCAGGCCGCCGATCTTCGCCGTCACGGCGCGCATCAATTCATCCGTGTGCAGGCTGCCCTTCATCAGCAGCTCGCCCCTGGCGGCATGAATGAGTTCGACGCCCTTGGCGGCGGCATCGTCGCTGTGCGCCGCATCGACGATCTCGAAGCCGGAGACGTCGAGGTCGAATTTCGCGGCGGTGTCCCTGATCCTGCCCGCCGGCCCGACCAGGATCGGCCGGATGATGCCTGCGCTCGCACTGTCGATGGCGCCACGCAACGAGGTCTCGTCGCAGGGGTGCACGACCACCGTGGGCGTCGGCGGCGCCGCCCGGGCCGCCGCAATCAGGCGGTCATATTTGCTGCCGGATTGCGCTTGCGTCGCCTCAGTCGACATGATGTCACTCCTGCTTCCGCCAATCCGCGCTACGACGCCCGCGCCTGCGGGTCGAAAGGGGCCACGTTCGAAGGTGCCTCCCCCTCCCCGTCGAGGCCGAACAACTGGGCGATGCGCCGCAGACGGTTGGCGCGCTCGCCGGTGATGTCCTCGCTCGCCGACAGAACCTCGCGCATCGCCGCGAACGCCGCGCGCTTCTGGTTGAGGTCATCAGGCAGCATGTTGGGAATCGCCGCGAGCGCTGCGTCCCGATCCAGCAGCAGCATGAAGAATTGCTCGCGCACCAGCTTCTTGAACTCGGACAGTGTCATCCGGGCGCCGGCATGGTCGCGCCGCACCTGCCGCAGCGCCTCGATGCTGCGCTCGTCGACCATGCCGCGTGCGGAGCCGATATAGAGCAGTGCACGGAGCGATGCTTCACGAAGCCCGCCGTCGCCGATATGCGATTTCAGTTCCGCGATCCGCTTCTCGAGCATCGCGAGATGTTCGTCCGACATCTCCCGCCGCCGCGACGGCACCGAATTCGGATCGATGCCGACCGCAGCCTGGAGCGCCGGCGAGCCGTAGACGTTGAGGAAGATGGTCTCGCTCAGCGCCTCCTGGGCGTCCCGCCAACTGTCGAGCGCATGCACGATCTGCTTCGACATCTGCTCCTGGAAGACCAGGAACGGATTGTCCTTCGACGCCGGCTTGCGATTGTCCTCGACGCGATCGGCGGCTGATTTGATTCCGGCCATCCAGGGATTCTGGCTGCTGAACAGCTCATATTGCATCCGCAGCGGATGCATGTTGCGCGCCCAGTTCGCCACCTGCGGCGTCACCATCTTCTTGACCCAGGGCTGCATGAATTTTTGATAGGCCGCGAGATTGAGCTCCGAGACGCGCTTGGCGGCAGCAAATCGCCGCTCGTCCTCGGGCGAATTGCCGCCCATGGCGCGGATGTCGTCGAGCGTTCGCGCCTCGCAGCGCATCACCCATTGCCCCGCGGCAAGATCGGCGTTGAGTGTCTCGTTGCCGCGCGCCTCGAACGTCGCTTCATAAAGCCCGGGCGGCAGCACGTCGATCAGATCGATGTTGCTGGAGAACTCGGCATGCTCCTTCTTGGCGACGCCGCCGGAGACGAAGATGCCGAGATGACCGATGCTCTCGTGAACGGTGTAGACGATGGTCTGGCCATAGGCCCTGATCTCGTCGACATCGGCATAACAGTCGAGGATCCAGTCGAGTGCCTGCTGCGGCGGGGTGACGTTGTCGCCCTTGGAGCAGAACACCACGATCGGCGAGCGGATATTGCGCAGATCGACCTTCTGTCCGTCCGACATCTCGATCCGGCCGGCGGCGAGATTGTTGCCGATGAACAGTTCGTCGACGATGAACTGGATCTCTTCGGCGTTGAGATTGACGTGACCGCCCCACCAGCGCTCGAAATCGAGATAGCGCTCGGCCTCGGTGTCGACCTTGGAATAGACGTTGTACTGCTTGGTCCAGAGCGTGTTCGACGGGTTCTGGTTCTCGAAGTTCTGCACCAGCCAGGCGCCGTCGAACTTGCCGGCGCCGAGATCGCTCGTGAGCGCCGTGAGCCAGCTTCCGCCCAAGAGGCCGCCCGAATAGCGCATCGGATATTGGCCGTGCACGCCCGCCCAATAGGCCAGCGGCGCGCCGGCGATGATCAGCGGTCCGAACAATTCCGGCCGCAGCGACGCCAGGATCATGACGGCCCAGCCGGCCTGGCAATTGCCGATCACGCAGGGCTTGCCGTCGGCGTCGGGATGACGGCTGATGACGGTTTCAAGAAATTTCGCTTCCGCGCGCGCAATGCGTTCGATCGTCTGCCCCGGCACGGGCTCGGGCAGGAACCCGATGAAATAGCAGGGATGTCCCGCCTTCATGGCGACACCGATCTCGCTGTCGGCCTTGAAGCCGCCGATGCCGGGTCCATGGCCTGCGCGCGGATCGACCACGACGAAGGGCCGCCGGCTCATTTCGATCTCGACATCCTTGGGCGGGATGATGCGCACCAGCGCGTAATTCACGGGCTCGTCGAGCTGGCGGCCGTCCGTGATCAATTCGGCAGCATATTGCAGCACGTGCGGCGCCGTCTGCGCGACATGCTCGCGATACTGATCGCCCCGCTGGCGCATGATGTCCAGGAACAGCACACTGCGCTGTCCCGCATCGACCATATATTCCACGGCCGAGGCGACCAGCCCCGACATGGGCCCCTCAGGCAGCTTCAGATTTTCCATCGCCATCTTCGACCTCGTCGTCGCGCCCGAGGTCATTCAAGGAGGCCGGCGGCCGTCTACGTTGACATAGGTCAACGGTCGGCAACACGTTCGCCGCCGGCGTGCATGGCGCACCATCGCGCGATCTTCAGGAACCGCGAGCCGGAACCTTGTGCGGAAAAAAGCCGGCCGACAGGATCAAGCGCTGCGGAACGGATTCTGCCCTATCCCGCTTAACGGGGATGGACAGAATATTTCTTGCAATGATGGTCTCATCCGTTCTGCTGCTGATCGTGGCGGCCGACCTGCTGGTCAACGGCATTGGTCTGCAGGAGCCGGCGACGAATGTCGCCAGCATGATTCCGGCATCAACCCGCCTGGTCCGATAAGCGTGACGCCGCACCCGCGGCCGAACAACAAAATCAAAAAAATATGGCGGAACAAATCGGTCCGATTCGGACTTTTGCTCATCGCGCCGGCCATCAAGGCTCGCGCGATCCGGACAGGCTCAGCTCCGCTTTGGTAGGGGGAGCTGAGCCACCGTCCGTTTGGGAAAACTAGCCCCCGCTCCGATAGACCTGGATATCGAGGTCCCGGATTTTCTTGCGCAGCGTATTGCGGTTGAGGCCGAGCAGATCGGCGGCGCGGATCTGGTTGCCGCGGGTGGCGGCGAGCGCAGCCGTGAGCAGCGGTACCTCGATCTCCTTGAGGATGCGGTGATAGAGGCCCGGCGGCGGCACGCCGTTCGGGAAGCCCTGGAAGTGCGACGACAGATACGCCTCCACCGCGCCACCGAGATTGTCGACGCCCTGCTGGACCGCGGCGCCCGGGCTGACCGTGGGCGGCGCAAGCTCGCCGTCGATGACGGAGGCCGTGATCACGTCCTGCGGATAGAGCGCGGCGAGGCGCCGGGCCAGGTTCTCGAGCTCGCGCACGTTGCCGGGCCAGCGGTGCTGCTTCATCCGCTCCAGCGCCAGCGCATCGAGCTTCTTGGGTGGCAGGCCGTCCTTTTCAGCCAGCGAGAAGAAGTGGCGGACGAGATCGGGCAGATCCTCGATGCGTTCGCGCAAGGGCGGCAGCCGCAGCGGAACCACGTTGAGGCGGAAGAACAGGTCCTCGCGGAACAGGCCCTGCTGGATCAGCACGCGCAGATCCTTGTTGGAGGCCGCGACGATGCGTACGTCGGTCTTGATCGGGGTGCGGCCGCCGACGGTGGTGTATTCGCCCTGCTGCAGGACGCGCAGCAATCGGGTCTGCGCCTCCATCGGCATGTCGCCGATTTCGTCCAGGAACAGCGTGCCGCCCTCGGCCTGCTCGAACCGGCCGGAGGCGCGGGTATTGGCACCGGTGAAGGCGCCGCGCTCGTGGCCGAACAATTCGGACTCGATCAGGTCGCGCGGGATCGCCGCCATGTTGACCGCGACGAACGGGCCGTTGCGGCGCTTGCCGTAATCGTGCAGCG
Organism: Bradyrhizobium sp.; assembly: GCF_035935975.1. Lineage (GTDB taxonomy): Bacteria > Pseudomonadota > Alphaproteobacteria > Rhizobiales > Xanthobacteraceae > Bradyrhizobium. The sequence goes on along the minus strand of NZ_DASYWN010000055.1, from coordinate 5,049 downwards.
CGCGCGCCACCAGCTCCTTGCCGGTACCGGATTCGCCCGTGATCATCACCGTGAGGTCGGTCTGCATCAGGCGTGCGAGCACGCGGTAGATTTCCTGCATCGCCGGCGAGCGGCCGACCAGCGGGATCGCCTCCATCTCGGCGTCCTCGTCCGGCGTCGAGACCCGCTCCTTGGGCTCGGCCAGCGCGCGGCCGACGATGGCGATCAGTTCCTTCAGGTCGAAGGGCTTCGGCAGATATTCGTACGCGCCCCGTTCGGACGCGCGGATCGCCGTCATGAAGGTGTTTTGCGCGCTCATGACGATGACCGGCAAGTTCGGCCGCATCTTCTTGATCCGCGGCAACAGGTCGAAGGCGTTCTCGTCGGGCATCACCACGTCGGTGATGACGAGATCGCCCTCCCCCTGGCTGACCCAGCGCCACAGCGTTGCGGCGTTGCCGGTGAGCCTCACCTCATAGCCGGCGCGGGACAGTGCCTGATTGAGAACGGTGCGGATGGCGGTATCGTCATCAGCAACGAGAATGCTACCTGCGGGCATCGTTAATCCTCATTTTGCCCCCTGTGACGCAGACGACGACTTCCCGGCAGAGCCGTCGCGACTGCTGTGATCGGCATGTTTCACCGATGTGGAATACATCGGCATCAGCACGCGGAAGGTGGTCTTGCGCGGCTGAGACTCGCATTCGATGATGCCCCCGTGATCGCCGACGATCTTGGCGACCAGCGCCAAACCGAGACCCGAGCCGGTCTGCTTGGTGGTCACGAAGGGATCGAACAGGTTGGGCAGCAGATCGTCCGGCACGCCTGGTCCATTGTCTCGCACGCAGAATTCGAGCGGCAGAGATACCCGGGATTTTTGACCGGGGACTGACAGGCGCACGCCGGGGCGGAACGCGGTGGTGAGCTGGATCTCGGCGTCGGGCACGTCGATCAGCGCTTCGGCGGCATTCTTCACGAGGTTGAGGAACACCTGGATGAGCTGGTCCTGGTTCGCCAGCACCGGCGGCAGCGAGGGATCGTAATCCTCGATGAAGCGGATGTTGCGGGCAAAGCCGGACTGCGCCAGCCGCTTCACGTGGTCGAGCACGGAATGGATGTTGACGGGGCCGCGCACCACGGGGCGCTCGTCGCCGAACACCTCCATGCGGTCGACCAGCGTCACGATGCGGTCGGCTTCGTCGCAGATCAGCCGCGTCAGCATGCGGTCCTCGGACGAAGCCTGCTGCTCCAGAAGCTGCGCCGCCCCACGGATGCCGGAGAGCGGGTTCTTGATCTCGTGCGCCAGCATGGCTGCTAGCGCTATCACCGAGCGCGCAGCGCTGCGATGGGTGAGCTGGCGGTCCATCTTGTCGGCGATGGAGCGCTCCTGAAGCATCACCACGATGTGGCCGGGCCGCTCGGTGAGCGGCGCGACGTGCAGGTCGACCTGGCGGTCACCGCCCATGCGCGGCGTGCCGAGATCGACCTTGTACTCGTTGACCGGCGAGTTCGACGAACGCACCTGGTCGATCAGCGCCAGCAACGGGCTGCCGAACGGCACCAGCTCCTTCAGCGACTGGCGCTTCAGGAACTGCGTCGAGATATCGAAGAAGGCTTCGGTCGCGATGTTGGCGGCGACGATCTTGCCGTCCGGCCCGATCATGAGCACGGGATTGGGAAGCGCGTCCAGGATGGCGTCGCTGTCGGACGGAAGCGGCCGACGATGTTCAGCAGCTGAGCTCATGCAGCAGCGCTCCATGCGAAGTCGTCGAAGGCATCTTGCAGTGACTGGTGGACGGCGGTGGGATCCTCCGAGGTGAGGATCTTCTGGCGCCACCCCTTCAGCTTCTCGACCGACGCGCCGCTCGCCCCGGCGGCGACGTCGAGCGCCCAGCCGAGATGCTTGCGGGCGTGCTTGAGGCCGACGCGCAGGCCGTAGAGCGCGCAGACGCCCTCATAAAGAGTGCGGACGTAATGCAGCTGCGTTTCCAGCGACGGCGTGGCTTCAGCGGCCCCGCCCTTGAGGCGGCGGCCGATCTCGCCGGGCAGCCAGGGCTGGCCGTTGGCGCCGCGGCCGATCATCACGGCATCCGCGCCGGAGGCCTGAAGCGCCGCGAGCGCCTTCTCGTAAGTGGTGATGTCGCCATTGACGACGAGCGGAAGCGAGATGGCTTGGCGCACCGCGCGGATCGCATCCCAATCGGCCTCGCCCTTGTAGAACTGGCAGCGGGTGCGGCCATGCACGGTGACGAGCTGGATGCCGGCAGCTTCCGCGCGGCGCGCAAGCTCCGGCGCATTGCGGCTGCGGTCGTCCCAGCCGAGCCGCATCTTCAGCGTCACGGGGACCTTCACCGCGGCGATCGTCGCCTCGATCAGGCTGACGGCGTGGTCGAGGTCGCGCATCAGCGCCGAGCCGGACTGGCCGCCGGTGACGTGGCGGGCCGGGCAGCCCATGTTGATATCGATGATGTCGGCGCCTTCGGCTTCGGCGATCCGGGCGCCTTCGGCCATCCAATGAGTCTCGCAGCCGGCGAGCTGGACCACATGCGGACCGATTCCGGTCGCTTCGCAGCGCAACCGCGACATCCGGTGGCCGTTGGCGAGCTCGTCGCTCGCCGTCATCTCGGACACGACGAGGCCGGCCCCCAGCTCGGCGGCGAGCTTGCGGACGGGCGAGTCGGTCACCCCCGACATCGGTGCCAGGAAAACCGGGGTGGCGACGTCAATATCGCCTATTTTCAACGGCTTAGTGCCTGATACTGCCGAGCCGGTCACAGGGGTCTCGTTAAGTTGGCAGGGCTTCATCGCGCTGCCATGGCCTATCTTGCGCACAATTCTTGTGCAGTCAAGCGTCATGCCTACAGTTTAGACAATTCTGCAAATCTTTCAAGTGCAGTGCAGCAAATTGCTGTTTCCCACAATCCGGGGAAACCCCCTTTTTTTGCGGTGCTGCCGTGCTAGAGGCATGCCGGTCATCACCCACTCCCCGACTCTTCATCACCAACTGAGTATTTGAGTCCTATGGCGAAATCACAGCGCACCGCAGTCGTTCTCGTCGCGGCCGGACGCGGCCTGCGCGCAGGCGCCGGCGGGCCGAAGCAATATCGGACGATCGGCGGCGTGCCTGTGATCCATCGCGCCATGGAAGCCTTCAGCCAGCATCCCGATGTGTTCGCCGTGCAGCCGGTGGTGAACCCCGACGACAGCGCCATGTTCACGGCAGCGGTCGCAGGGCTGAAGCACGAGGCGCCGACCCATGGCGGTGCCACCCGTCAGGCCTCGGTGCTTGCCGGACTCGAAGCGCTCGCAAAACATAAGCCCGACATCGTGCTGATCCACGACGCCGCCCGGCCCTTCGTCTCGGCCGGCGTGATCTCGCGCGCGATCGAGGCGGCATGCCGCACGGGTGCTGCGATCCCCGTCGTCCCCGTCACCGACACCATCAAGGTCACGAGCGAGAGCGGCGATGTCGAGGACACGCCGGACCGCGCGCGTTTGCGAATCGCGCAGACGCCGCAATCCTTTCGTTTCGATGTCATCCTCGAAGCGCATCGTCGCGCGGCAAAGGACGGGCGCTCTGATTTCACCGATGATGCCGCGATTGCCGAATGGGCGGGATTGACGGTTGCAACCTTTGAAGGCGATGTTGCCAATATGAAGCTCACCACCCCCGAGGATTTCGTGCGCGAGGAAGCGCGCCTGGCCAGCCTGCTCGGCGACATCCGCACCGGCACGGGCTACGACGTCCACGCCTTCGGCGAAGGCGACCACCTCATGCTCTGCGGTGTGCGCGTTCCCCACACGAAAGGCTTCCTGGCGCACTCCGACGGCGACGTCGGCCTGCATGCGCTGGTCGACGCCATCCTCGGCGCGCTCGCCGACGGCGACATCGGCTCGCACTTCCCGCCGAGCGACGCCAAGTGGAAGGGCGCCTCCTCCGACCAGTTCCTGAAATACGCCATCGAGCGCGTCACGGCGCGCGGCGGCCGTGTCGCCAATCTCGAAGTCACCATGATCTGCGAGCGGCCGAAGATCGGTCCCCTGCGCGACACCATGCGCGCGCGCATCGCCGAGATCTCCGGCGTCGACATCTCCCGCGTCGCCGTGAAGGCGACGACCAGCGAGCGGCTCGGCTTCACCGGCCGCGAGGAAGGCATCGCGGCCACCGCGAGCGCCACCATCCGCCTGCCATTTAACGAAAAGACCTGGAGCATCTAGGTCATGGCCGGCAGCGACGCACGCGCCCTCTCCCGCTCGCTGCTCGATCTCTGCCGGATGCGCAAGCTGACGATCGCGACCGCCGAGTCCTGCACCGGCGGCCTCGTCGCCGGCGCGCTCACCGACATCCCCGGCTCGTCTGATGTCATCGACCGCGGCTTCGTCACCTATTCCAACGACGCCAAGCGCGCGATGCTGGGGGTCGAGGCGAGCACGCTCACCAATTTCGGCGCGGTCAGCAAGGAGACCGCAACCGCGATGGCGGTCGGCGCGCTGGAGCGTGCCGACGTCGATCTCGCCGTCGCCATCACCGGCATTGCCGGCCCCGGCGGCGCGACGCCCGGCAAGCCGGTCGGCCTCGTCCATTTCGCCGCCGCCGCGCGCGACGGCCGCATCATCCATCGCGAGCATCGTTTCGGCGCGATCGGCCGCACCGCCGTGCGCCAGCGCTCGGTGGTCGAGGCGCTGCGCATGCTGATGGACCTCGCCCGCGGCCCGCAGGTTGCAGCCAAGCCGCAACGCGCCGCCGCCAGCCGCCTGCGCCCGCGCGTGACACGCTCGCCGCGCCGGCATGCGGCGAAGCGCAGGACTCCGCGGTCGCCGCGGGGCTGAAATCCCGTAGCCCGGATGGAGCGAAGCGCAATCCGGGGTTCGTCACCGCCGAGACAGGGGCCCGGATTACGCTTCGCTCCATCCGGGCTACAAGCCTCTGCGTTGCCCGTCGAGGCCGAGCAAGAACTCGGCATTTCGGGGAGTTGATGTACGATTCTGTTCATGACGAATCGCACATTCAAGTCCGGCGAGAGCCGAGAGCAACTCAGTCTGCTTCCAGCGCGGGTTGAGGACTATGTC